>NZ_JAANCN010000003.1 GCF_011326735.1 Phycicoccus endophyticus | reverse complement strand
GAGGCGGCGGCCCGGCCCCGCCTGCGCCTGGCCGAGCCCGCCGCGCCGGCCCCGGGGGAGTCCGGGCCGTCCGGGGCCGAGGCCGCGCCCCCGTTGGACCCGACGGTGACCGGCGCACCGGGCCGCTCCGGGCTGCCCGTGCCCGACCTCGCCGACCTCGTGGAGGCCCTCGTCGGGGCGCTGCGGCTCGCCGCCGAGGCGGCCGGGGTCGAGCCCGAGGACGTGGAGCGCCGGGTCGCGCAGGTCCTGGCCTACCTGCGCCGGCGGGTCGAGGGTGACTACACCGTCGACGACTTCGGCTTCGACGAGGACTTCACCGAGCACGTCTTCTACCCGCTGCTCCGGCCCCTGTACCGGCACTGGTTCCGCGTCGAGGTGCGCGGCATCGAGAACATCCCCGCCGAGGGCCCCGCCCTCGTGGTCTCCAACCACTCCGGCACGGTGGCCCTGGACTCGCTCATGGTGCAGCTGGCCATCCACGACGAGCACCCGGCGCACCGGACCATGCGGGCGCTCGGGGCCGACCTGCTCTTCCAGACCCCGGTCGTCAGTGCCGTCGCGCGCCGTTCGGGGTCGACCCTGGCCGCCCACGAGGACGCCGAGCGGCTCTTCCGCGGGGGTGAGCTCGTCGGGGTCTTCCCCGAGGGGTTCAAGGGCATCGGCAAGCCGTTCAGCGAGCGCTACAAGCTGCAGCGGTTCGGCCGGGGCGGGTTCGTCTCGGTCGCCCTGGGCGCCGGGGTGCCGATCGTGCCCTGCTCGGTCGTCGGGGCCGAGGAGATCGCCCCCATCCTCGGCAACATGGGCTCGCTCGCGCGGCTGTTCGGGCTGCCCTACGCCCCGGTGACGCCGACCTTCCCGTGGCTCGGCCCGCTCGGGCTCGTGCCGCTGCCGAGCAAGTGGATCATCGAGTTCGGGACGCCGGTCGAGACGGCGGGGCACGAGCCGGGCGCCGCCGAGGACCCGATGGTCGTCTTCGACCTGACCGACCAGGTCCGCGAGACCATCCAGCAGACCCTGTACGCGCTGCTCACCCAGCGCCGGTCGGTCTTCTTCTGAGGCCGGCGATGAGCGAACCTCCCGTCCGGGTCACCCTCGTCGGCCGCGCCGGCTGCCACCTGTGCGACGTCGCCCGCGAGGTCGTGGCCCGCGTCTGCGCCGACGTCGGTACGGGGTGGGAGGAGGTCGACGTCGACACCGACCCGCAGCTCCTCGCCCGCTGGTCCGAGGAGGTCCCCGTCACCCTCGTCGACGGCCGGCAGCACGACTTCTGGCGGGTCGACGAGGCTCGGCTGCGGGCCGCGCTCGCCACCCCACCGCCCCGCTGAGGCCGGTACCGGCGGGGGCTTCTAGCACACCGTGCCGGTGGAGCATCTCGCAGGGTCGTGCGCAACTTTGTGCCTCCCTTCACAAAGTCGTACGCTGTCGGGGTTCCGCGGTCCTGTGGCCGGCACCGCCCTGCCCGCCGCCCCGCGACCGCAACCTGGGAAAGGAGCCGGTGACCGCTCGTGTCCACCGCAGCAGCCACCCGCCGGGGGGTCCCGGAGGCATCGGTGGCCCGTCTGCCGGTCTACCTGCGGGCCCTGGCCGCCCTCGCCGACGAGGGCACCGAGTCGGTCAGCTCCGAGGAGCTCGCCGCCGCGGCCGGCGTCAGCTCGGCCAAGCTGCGCAAGGACCTCTCCCACCTCGGTAGCTACGGCGTCCGGGGCGTCGGCTACGACGTGGAGCGGCTCGCCTCCGAGATCGCGACCGCGCTCGGGCTCACCCAGGACTGGCCGGTCGCCATCGTCGGGATGGGCAACCTCGGGCGGGCGCTCGCCGCCTACCGCGGCTTCGCCGAACGGGGCTTTCGGGTCATCGCCCTCCTCGACCGCGACCCGCGCGTCGTCGGTGAGCGGGTCTCCGGCTCCCGGGTACGCCCGATGGCCGACCTCGCCGCGCTCGTCGAGGGCGAGGGCCTGGCCATCGGCGTCATCGCGACCCCGCCGGAGAGCGCCCAGGAGGCCTGCGACGCGCTCGTCGCCGCCGGGGTCCGCTCCGTGCTGAACTTCGCCCCCGTCGTCCTCACCGTGCCCGACGCCGTCGTCGTCCGGAAGGTCGACCTCTCGACCGAGCTGCAGATCCTCGCCTTCCACGGGCAGCGGCTCGCCGTCGCCGAGGCGGTGGCGCCGTGAGCCTCGTCGTCCTCGGCCTCTCCCACCACCAGGCCCCGCTCTCGCTCCTGGAGTCGGTCGCCCTCGACGGCTCGGCCGCGACGGCGCTCGAGGCCGACATCCTGCGCTCGGAGCACGTCACCGAGGCGGTCGTGCTCTCCACGTGCAACCGCACCGAGGTCTACGCCGAGTCCCTGACCTTCCACGGTGCGCTGGTCGACGTGACCAACGCCCTGGCCGAGGCCTGCGGGGTCGAACGGGCCGAGCTGCAGCCGCACCTGTACGTGCACTACGAGGACCGCGGCATCTGCCACGCGTTCACCGTCGCCTCCGGGCTGGACTCGATGGCCGTCGGCGAGGCCCAGATCCTCGGGCAGGTGCGCCGCAGCCTCTCGCGGGCCCAGAAGCACGGCCACGTCGGTCCGGCGCTCAACGCGCTGCTCCAGCAGGCCCTGCGGGTCGCCAAGCGGGTGCACTCCGAGACCGAGATCGACCTCGTGAGCGGCTCGCTCGTCCTCGCCGGGCTGACCCGGGCCGAGGCCGTCCTCGGGGGGCTCGGCGCGCGGTCGGTCCTCGTCGTGGGGGCCGGCGGGATGGGCGCCCTCGCCGCGGCGACCGCCGCACGGCACGGCGTCGGAGGGCTCGTCGTCGCCAACCGCGACCCGGACCGCGCCCGCACGGTGGCCGAGCGGGTCGGGGGACGGGCCCGCCCGCTCACCGAGCTGCGCGCGGCCCTCGCCGAGGCCGACGTCGTCCTCGCCTCGACCGGTGCCCGGGGGCGGGTCGTCACCGCCGCCGACGCCGGCGCGGCGCTGGCGGCCCGCGACGGGCGCCCGCAGGTGTACGTCGACCTCGCTCTGCCGCACGACGTCGACGTCGACGTCGCCGCGCTGGCGGGCGCCACCCGCGTCGGCCTCGCCGAGCTCGGGGAGGACCTCGCCGAGGCCGGTTCGGCGCCTCAGGTCGCGGTCGCCAACGAGCTCGTGACCGCCGAGGTCGCGGCCTACCTCGTCGAGCGCTCCGCACAGGCGGTCGCCCCGACGGTCACCGCGCTGCGCGCCCGGGCCGGCGAGCTCGTCGCCGCCGAGCTGGCGCGCCTCGAGCGGCGGACCCCGGGGCTGGACGCGGCGGAGCGCGCCGAGGTGCGCCGGGCGGTCGAGCGGGTCGTCGACAAGCTGCTGCACACCCCGACGGTGCGGGTCAAAGAGCTCGCCCAGGAGGGCCAGGGCGGCAGCTACGCCCGGGCGCTCTCGGAGCTGTTCGACCTCGACCCGCGCGACGTCTCGCTCGTCAGCGCCCCGCCCACCCTCCCGGGGGAGGAGCGATGAGCGCCCTGCGGCTCGGCACCCGGCGCTCGGCCCTGGCCCGCACCCAGTCGACGTGGGTGGCCGAGCGGCTGCGCGCGCTCGGGCACGACGTGGAGCTCGTCGAGGTCACCACCGACGGGGACCGTGACCGCACCACCCCCCTCGCCAGCCTCGGCGGCACCGGCGTCTTCGTCTCGGCGCTGCGCGAGGCGCTGGCCGCCGGGGAGGTCGACCTCGCGGTGCACTCGCTCAAGGACCTGCCCACCGCCGCCGACCCGCGGGTCGAGGTCGCCGCCGTCCCCGTGCGCGAGGACGTGCGCGACGCCCTCGTCGCCCGGGACGGGCTCACCCTCGGCCAGCTGCCCGCCGGGGCCACCGTCGGCACCGGGTCGCCGCGCCGGCGCGCCCAGCTCGCGGCGCTCGGCCTGGGGCTGCAGCTCACCGAGCTGCGCGGCAACGTCGACACCCGGCTCCGTGCCGTGAGCGAGGGCCGGCTCGACGCCGTCGTCCTCGCGGCGGCCGGGCTGCGCCGCCTCGGCCGCGCCGCCGAGGTGACCGAGCTGCTCGACCCCCTCCAGGTGCTGCCGGCCCCCGGGCAGGGCGCCCTGGCCGTCGAGGTCCGCCGCGGCACCGAGGACGTCCGCGCCGCCGTGGCGACCCTCGAGGACGCCGAGGCCCGCGCCTGCGTCACCGCCGAGCGTGCCCTGCTCGGCGAGCTCGAGGCCGGCTGCTCGGCACCCGTCGGCGCCCTCGCCGAGGTCGTCGAGGGGGTGGACGGCCCCGAGCTGTCGCTGCGAGCGGTCGTCGCCGCCCCCGACGGCTCGGCCGACCTGCGCCGGTCCCTGACCGGCGACCCGGCCGCCGCGGCCGAGCTCGGCCGCCGGCTGGCCCGCCTCCTCCTCGAGGACGGCGCCGCAGAACTCATGCCCACGTCCACCGACCGACTTCTCACGGAGCGTGCCCAGTGAGCACCACGCGCTCGACCACCCCGTCCACCTCCCGCGTCCCCGCGCGCGTCGCCTTCGTCGGCGGCGGCCCCGGCGACCCCGGGCTGCTCACGGTCCGTGCGGCCGAGCTGCTCGCGGCGGCCGACGCCGTCGTCATCGACCAGGTCGCCCGCGAGGAGCTCGCCCTGCGGCACGCCCGCCCGGACGTCGAGGTCATCGACGCCGGCCACGGTGACCACGGGGAGCGGCTGACCCAGGCCTCCCGGGCCAAGCTCGTCGTGCGGGCCGCCAAGGCCCACCCCGGCGGGCTCGTCGTCCGGCTCATGGACGGTGACCCGGCGGTGTTCAACGGGCTCGCCGAGGAGGCCCAGGCGCTCACCAAGGCGGGGATCGCGCTCGAGATGGTCCCCGGCGTCAGCAGCCTCACCGCGGTACCGGCCTACGCGGGCGTGCCGCTGACGACCAAGTCCACCTCGGCCGTCCACGTCCTCGCCGCCGGTGCGGCGTCCCCGGACGTCTCCGGTGGCCTCGACCCCGCGGCCACCGTCGTCGTCCTCGGGGCTCCCGACCGGGCCGCCCGCACCCTCGCCGCCCTGCTCGAAGCCGGGCGGGAGGCCTCCACCCCGGTGGCCGTGACCGAGCGCGGGACGAGCACCGAGCAGCGGACGGTCGTCACGACCCTCGGCGAGGCGCCGGAGGTGATGGCGTCCGGGCGGTTCCCCGTGCTCGCCGTCGTCGGCGACACCGTGCCGCTGCGCGAGACCCTCTCGTGGTTCGAGACCAAGCCGCTGTACGGCTGGTCGGTCCTCGTCCCGCGGACCAAGGAGCAGTCCGGGTCGATGACCGCGCGCCTGGAGCACCACGGCGCGCACGCCGAGATCGTCCCGACGATCTCGGTCGAGCCGCCGAGGACCCCGCAGCAGCTCGAGCGGGCGGTCAAGGGCATGGTCACCGGCCGGTACGAGTGGGTCGGCTTCACGTCGGTCAACGCCGTGCGGGCCATCCGCGAGAAGTTCGACGAGTTCGGTCTGGACGCCCGCTCCTTCGCCGGGCTCAAGGTCGCCGCCGTCGGCGGCGTCACGGCCGAGGCGCTGCGCGAGTGGGGCATCAACCCCGACCTCGTCCCGGTCGAGGAGCAGTCCGCCCGCGGGCTGCTCGAGGTCTGGCCGCCGTTCGACGCCGACCTCGACCCGATCAACCGGGTCTTCCTGCCCCGGGCCGACATCGCGACCGACACCCTCGTCGCGGGGCTGCAGGAGACCGGCTGGGAGGTCGACGACGTCACCGCGTACCGGACGGTGCGGGCCGCCCCGCCCGCCGCGCCGGTGCGGGACGCCATCAAGGCCGGTGCCTTCGACGCCGTCCTGTTCACCTCGAGCTCGACGGTGCGCAACCTCGTCGGGATCGCCGGCAAGCCGCACCCGAGCACCGTCATCGCCTGCATCGGCCCGGCGACCGCCAAGACCGCCGAGGAGCACGGCCTGCGGGTCGACGTCCTCGCGCCGGAGCCGAGCGCGGTCGCCCTCGTCGACGCGCTCGCCGACCACGGGCGATCGCTCGCGCTCGACGCCGCCGAGGCGGGCGAGCAGGTGGTCCGGCCGAGCCAGCGCCGCAGCGGCGGCCGGAAGCGCGCGACGTGACCGGGGCGCTCCCGCTGCCGGGCGCCCCCTTCCCGGCCGGCCGGCCGCGCCGGCTGCGGCGGACGCCTGCGCTGCGCCGGCTCGTCACCGAGACCCGGCTGCACCCCGCCGAGCTCGTCCTGCCCGTCTTCGTCCGCGAGGGCGTCGAGCAGCCCGTGCCCGTCGAGGCGATGCCGGGGGTGGTCCAGCACACCCTGGACTCCGTCGTCAAGGAGGCCCGGCGGTGCGTCGCGGCCGGGCTCGGCGGCATCATGCTCTTCGGGGTGCCCGAGGCCAAGGACGCCTGCGGGTCGGGGGCCGACGCCGAGGACGGCATCCTCAACCTCGCCCTGCGGCGGGTCGTCGAGGCCGTGGGCGAGGACCTCGTCGTCATGGCCGACCTGTGCCTCGACGAGTTCACCGACCACGGGCACTGCGGGGTGCTCGCCGCCGACGGCACGGTCGACAACGACGCGACCCTGGAGCGGTACGCCTCGATGGCGCTGGCCCAGGCCGCGACCGGCGCCGCGGTGCTCGGCCTGTCCGGGATGATGGACGGCCAGGTGGGACACGTCCGGACGGCCCTGGACGACGCCGGGTTCCGGGACACGGCGATCCTCGCCTACGCGGCGAAGTACACCTCGGGGCTCTACGGGCCCTTCCGGGAGGCGGTGCGCTCCTCGCTCGTCGGCGACCGGGCCAGCTACCAGCAGGACCCGGCCAACGGCCGTGAGGCCCTGCGCGAGCTCGAGGCCGACGTCGCCGAGGGCGCCGACATCGTCATGGTCAAGCCCGCCGGCCCGCACCTCGACGTGGTCGCCGCCGCTGCTGCGCTCTCGCCCGTGCCCGTCGCGGCCTACCAGATCTCGGGGGAGTACTCGCAGATCGTCGCGGCGGCCGAGCGCGGCTGGGTCGAGCGCGACCGGGTCGTCGACGAGTCGGTGCTCGGCATCCGCCGGGCCGGGGCGAGCATCGTCCTCACGTACTTCGCCCTCGAGGTCGCCGCCCGCCTCTGAGCGCGCGCCCCCTTACCCCCTACCCACCCCCCCAACCCACCCCCCCATCCCGCCTCGAGTGCGCAGGTGGTCGCCAGAGCGACCACCTGCGCACTCGAGGCGGGAAATAGAGGGGGGGAGAGACGTCGAGGCCGGCGTCGCACCCCCCTACGGGGCGACGCCGGCCTCGACGGGTCCGGGGGGTTGCTCAGGCCTGCTTGGCGAGCTGGAGGTCGATGACGACCTTGACCTTCTCGGAGACGAGGACGCCGCCCTTCTCCAGCGGGGCGTTCCAGGTCAGGCCCCAGTCGGTGCGGTCGATCTCGCCCTCGGCCTCGAAGGCGGCCTTCTCGTTGCCCCACGGGTCGGTGGCGACGCCGCCGAAGTCGACCTCGAGGGTGACCGGCTTGGTCACGCCCTTGATCGTCAGGTCACCGGTGAGGGTCGTGCCGTCGAAGGACGTCGAGCGGAAGGTCATGTGGGGGTGGTTGTCGACGTCGAAGAAGTCGCCGCCGCGCAGGTGGGCGTCACGGTCGGGCGTGCCGGTGGAGACCGAGCCGGTCCCGATGGTGACCTCGGCGGTGGAGTCGGCGAGGTTCTCCCCGACGACGACGGTGCCGCTGACGTCGGTGAACGAGCCACGCACCTTGCTCACCATGAGGTGACGCGCGACGAAGCCGACCTCGGTGTGCGTCGGGTCGATGGTCCAGGTGCCGGCGCTCAGGCCGGTCAGGGTGTCGGTGCTCATGTGCTGCTCCTTCGATGAGGGGGTCTAGTTGACGCTTCAACTATGCACGACGCGGATCTGTTCCGCACCCCGGGGCCACGAGGGCGGGCCAGGCGCGTGGGACGATGGCCGGATGGACGAGGGCGTGCGCTGGCTCAGCGCGCAGGAGCAGCAGTGGTGGCGCGCCTACCTGCGAGCCACCCGCGAGCTCGACCTCGCCCTCGACCGCGACCTGCAGTGCCTCGGGCTCAGCCTCTCGGAGTACGAGCTGCTCTCCATGCTCTCCGAGGCGGAGGGCGCGCGGCTACGGATGTCGGCGCTCGCCGCGCTCATCGTCCAGTCCCGCAGCCGGGTCACGCACACCGCGGCTCGGCTCGAGCGCCGGGGCTGGGTACGCCGCTCGCCGGCACCCGACGACGGCCGAGGCGTGCTGCTGGAGCTGACCGAGCAGGGCCGCGACGCGCTCGAGGGCTTCGCCGTGGCCCACGTGGCGAGCGTGCGCCGGCATCTCGTCGACGTGCTCACCCCGCAGCAGCTGCGTGGCCTCGGCGAGGCGATGCAGGCCGTCCGGGACGCGTACGCGCAGGACCCCACCACCCCGGCCGAGCCGGCGGGACCCTGCTGAGCCCCCGGGACCCCGCCGCACCGACAATGGAGGGGTGACCGACCACCCTGCCGCCCCGTCCGCCGGTGACGACGCCCCCGCCTCCGCCGCACTCCTCGCCCGTGCCCGGGCGGTGACCCCGGGAGGGGTGAACAGCCCGGTCCGCGCCTTCCGGTCGGTCGGCGGCACGCCCCGGTTCATGGCCCGAGGGTCCGGACCCCTGCTCACCGACGCCGACGGGCGCGAGTACGTCGACCTCGTCGGCAGCTGGGGGCCGATGATCCTCGGGCACGCCCACCCGGCGGTCCTCGAGGCCGTCCACGACGCGGCGTCCCGGGGGACCTCCTTCGGCACCCCGAGCGAGAACGAGGTCGCCCTCGCCGAGGAGATCGTGCGTCGGGTCCCCCCGGTGGACCAGGTGCGGCTCGTCTCGAGCGGGACGGAGGCCACGATGAGCGCGATCCGGCTGGCCCGGGGGTTCACCGGACGCTCCCTCGTCGTGAAGTTCGCCGGTCACTACCACGGGCACGTCGACTCCCTCCTCGTCGCGGCGGGGTCGGGGGTCGCGACCCTGGCCCTGCCCGACTCCGCCGGCGTGCCCTCCGAGATGGCGGCCGAGACCCTCGTCCTGCCCTACAACGACGTCGCCGCCCTCGAGCAGGCCTTCGCCGAGCGGGGCGAGCAGGTCGCGTGCGTCATCACCGAGGCCGCCGCGGGCAACATGGGGGCGGTCCCCCCGGCGCCCGGGTTCACCGAGGCGCTGCGCCGGGTGACCGCCGAGCACGGCGCGCTGCTCGTGTCCGACGAGGTGATGACCGGCTTCCGGTGCAGCCGCGCCGGCTGGTGGGGGTACGAGGACGTCGACGTGCGGCCGGACCTGCTCACCTTCGGCAAGGTGATGGGCGGAGGCTTCCCCGCCGCGGCGTTCGGCGGGCGCGCCGACGTCATGGCCCTGCTCGCACCCGACGGGCCGGTCTACCAGGCGGGCACGCTCTCGGGGAACCCGGTGGCCACGGCCGCCGGGCTGGCCACCCTGCAGCACTGCGACGAGGCGGTGTACGCCCGGCTCGCCGAGGTGGCCGGCACCCTCGGCGGGGCGGTCTCCGAGGCCCTCTCGAGCGCCGGGGTCGCGCACCGGGTGCAGTCCGCGTCCTCGATGTTCTCGGTCTTCTTCCGCGAGGGCGAGGTGCGCGACTACGACGACGCCCGGGACCAGGACACCGCGGCCTTCGCCCGGTTCTTCCACGCCATGCTCGACGCCGGGGTCTACCTGCCACCGAGCGCCTACGAGTGCTGGTTCGTCTCCGCCGCCCACGACGACGCAGCGGTCGAGCGGATCCTGGCGGCCCTGCCCGCCGCGGCGGCCGCCGCGGCCGGCTGAGGGCGCCGGGAAGCGCCACCCGGTCCGCGGCACTCAGGCGGGTTTGCGACAATCCCGGCCATGACCTCCTCCCCGGGCGGCGCCGCGCCGACCGAGCCGCGGCGCACGACGGTGCACCTGCTGCGGCACGGGGAGGTGCACAACCCCGGGCACGTCCTCTACGGCCGGCTGCCCGGCTACCACCTCTCCGAGCTCGGGCGCCGGATGGCAGACCTGGCCGCCGAGCACCTCGCGGACCACGACGTCGTCCACGTCGTCTCGAGCCCGCTCGAGCGCGCCCAGGAGACCGCAGCCCCGGTCGCGGCCGCCCACGGCCTCGAGACGACCCTCGACGAACGGCTGATCGAGGCCGAGAACGCCTTCGAGGGCCTGCCCGTGGCCGGCGGGCGGGGGCTGTTGCGCCATCCCAGGCTCTGGCCGCGGATGCTCAACCCGCTGCGCCCGTCGTGGGGGGAGCCCTACCCGGCCGTCGTCGAGCGGATGCGCGACGCGGTCCTCGACGCGCGGGCGGCGGCCTACGGCCACGAGGCGGTCCTCGTGAGCCACCAGGCGCCGATCTGGATGATCCGGCTGGCCACCGAAGGCCGCTCCCTCGTGCACAACCCCGGGCGGCGGGAGTGCTCGCTGGCCAGCCTGACCTCGCTGACCTTCCTCGGCGAGGAGCTGCTCTCGCTCGCCTACTGCGAGCCCGCTGCGGCGCTCCTGCCGCTGGCGCACAAGGGAGCCGGCGCGTGACCCCCTCCCGCCGGGTGCTCGTCGGCCTCGCCGGCCTCGCCGCGCTCGCGCTCGCCGGCTGCACGGAGGACCCGAACTCCGTCGCGGCCCAGGCCAAGGCGGGCGACCAGAAGGGCTACGTCTCCGGTGACGGCACCGTCGAGACCATCCCCGAGGCACAGCGCGACGAGCCGGTGACGATGTCGGGCAGCCTGCTCGACGGCACCTCCTGGGACATCGCCTCCACGCGCGGTGAGGTGCTCGTGCTCAACGTGTGGGGCTCGTGGTGCGCGCCGTGCGTCGCCGAGGCCCCCGACCTGCAGAAGGCGTGGGAGCAGGTCCAGCAGGAGAAGGTGCCCGCGCAGTTCGTCGGCATCGACTTCCGCGAGGAGGCCGAGCGGGGCGCGGCGTTCGCCCAGAAGGCCGGTGTCACCTACCCCAGCCTCACCGACGAGTCGGGCGTGCTCGTCCTCAGGCTCCAGGGCAAGGCGCCGACGGTGCCGACGACCCTCGTCCTCGACCCGAAGGGGCGCATCGCCGCCCGCGTCAACGGCCCGGTCGACACGAGCACCCTCACCGGGCTCGTCGACGACGTGGTCGCGCAGTCGTGACGGCCGCCCTCGCGAGCGCCGCCGGGGACGCGGTGACCAGCGGTGCCCTGCCGCTCGCGGTGGGGGTCGCCGCCCTCGCCGGGCTCGTGTCGTTCGCGAGCCCCTGCGTGCTGCCGCTCGTCCCCGGGTTCCTCGGCTACGTCACGGGCCTCACCGGGGAGGCAGCGGACGAGCGTGCGCGCGGCCGCACCCTCGCCGGCGCGTTGCTGTTCGTCGCCGGGTTCACCGCCGTCTTCGTCCTCGGGTCGCTGTTCGTCACCGGCGCCGGGCGGGTCCTCGTCGAGCAGCGGGGGGTGCTCATGCGCGTCGGTGGGGCGCTCGTCGTGCTCATGGGCCTGGTCTTCGTCGGCCTCGGCACCCAGCGGGAGGTCCGCCTCCACTGGCGCCCGCGGGCCGGGCTGCTCGGTGCACCCCTCCTCGGCGCGGTCTTCGCGCTCGGCTGGGCCCCGTGCACCGGGCCGACCCTCGCCGCCGTCCTCGTCATGGCCACGGCGACCACCGACCCGCAGCTGGCGCGCGGCGTCACCCTCGCGGTCGCCTACGGCCTGGGTCTCGGGGTGCCCTTCCTCCTCGTCGCCGCCGGCCTGGACCGGGCCGGCCGGGCCTCGGGGTGGCTGCGGCGGCACACCCGCACCATCCAGGTGCTCGGCGGGGCACTCCTCATGGCCGTCGGGCTGCTCCTGCTCACCGGCGTCTGGGAGGACCTCAACCGCTGGGTGCAGACCGAGCTGGTCTCCGGGTTCGAGGTGTCGCTGTGAGCACGACGCGTGACACGCCCCTGAGCACCCAGCCGCTGCCGGACGACGGAGGCCGGGGGCCGGGGGCGCCGCTCGCCCAGCCCCGTCTCGGGCCGCGCGGCTGGCTGCGCTTCCTGTGGCGCCAGCTGACGAGCATGCGCACGGCGCTCTTCCTCCTCCTCCTGCTCGCCGTCGCCGCGATCCCCGGCTCGACCTTCCCGCAGCGCTCCATCGACGCGACGCGCACCGCCCAGTGGATCACCGAGCACCCGAGCGCCGGGCCCCTGCTCGACCGGCTCGGCTTCTTCGAGGTCTACGCCTCGCCGTGGTTCGCCGCGGTCTACCTCCTGCTGTTCGTCTCGCTCATCGGCTGTGTCGTGCCGCGCACCCGGATCCACTGGCACCAGCTGCGGTCGCGCCCGCCGCGTGCCCCGCGACGCCTCGAGCGGCTGCCGGCGCACGCCGAGGAGACCCTCGACGGGACGCCGGAGGAGGTGCGCGAGCGTCTCCGCGAGAGCCTGCGCCGCCGTCGCTACCGGGTGCACGCCCACGACGACACGACGCTCTCGGCGGAGAAGGGCTACGCCCGGGAGACCGGCAACCTCGTCTTCCACCTCGCGCTCGTCGGGGTCCTCGTCGGCGTCGCCTGGGGGCACCTGCTCGGCTGGAAGGGCGACGTCATCGTCCCCGTCGGGCAGACCTTCGCGAACACGCTCTCGCGCTACGACACGTTCAGCCCGGGGCCCTGGGTCGACCCGAACGACCTGGCGCCCTACACGATCCGGCTCGACGCGATGGACGTGACCTTCGAGACCGAGGACACCGGGCGGGGCCAGTTCGGGATGCCCCGCGACTTCCGGGCGAGCACGACCTTCACCGACGCGGACGGGAGCTCCTCGAGGCGCGAGATCTCCGTCAACCACCCGCTGGAGACGGGCGCGGGGTCGGTCTTCCTCCTCGGCAACGGGTACGCCCCGCACATCACGGTCAAGGACGCCGACGGCACGGTCGTGTACTCCGACGCCACCCCCTTTCTCGCGCAGGACAACAACTACACCTCGGTGGGCGCGGTCAAGGTGCCCGGCGCCGAGCCCGACGACCTCGGGTTCGCGGGGTTCTTCCTGCCGACGGGGGTCATCGACGACGAGAGCGGCCCGCACTCGGTCTTTCCCGACACCCTCGACCCGCAGCTCGTGCTCACCGCCTTCAGCGGCGAGCTGTTCCCGGACGGCACACCCCAGTCGGTCTACACCCTCGACACGACCGCGATGACGCCGCTGAAGGGCAAGGACGGCGCGGACCAGCTGCGCATCCTCCTGCGTCCCGGCGAGTCCTACGAGCTGCCCGGCAACCGGGGCACGGTCACCTTCGACGGCGTCGAGCGTTTCGCGGGCCTGTCGATCCGTACCGACCCGGGCAAGACCCTCACCCTCGTCTCGGCGCTGCTCGCGCTCGCCGGGCTCGTCCTCAGCCTCGTCGTCCGGCGGCGGCGGGTCTTCGTGCGGGTTGGGCCGGCCGAGGCCCCAGGCCGTACGGTGGTCTCCGTCGGCGGCCTGGCCAAGGACGACGACGAGGGGATGGCCGACGAGGTCGCCGCCGTCCTCACCGCACCCGAAGGAACCCGATGACCGACACCACGTACGCCCAGCTGTCGAACGACGCCGTGTACTCGGCGATCCTCGTCCTCTTCCTCGCCCTCGTCGGGTACGTCGTCTACCTCGCGAAGGTGGCACCGGCACGCGCCCGCGGCGATGCGTCCAGGGCGCCCGCACGCGAGCTGGTCGCCGCCGGTGGCGCCCTCTCGAGCACTGACGGCGCGCCTGCGTCCGGAACCGCTGACGGCGCCGGGGCGGCGGCAGGCCGGGCCGCCGGCCCCGCGGCGTCCGGCGCGGACGAGGCGGGGGAGGAGTCGCTCGGCGCGCGCAAGGCCGCCGGCATCGCCCGCTCGTTGACCGTCCTCGGGACGCTGCTCCTCGTCGCCGGGGTGGTCCTGCGGGCGGCCGAGGTGCACCGCTGGCCGCTGGGGAACATGTACGAGTTCGCCCTCGCCGGCGCGATGTTCACCCTCCTCGGCTACGTCGCCTGGTCCACGCGGCGCGACCTACGGTGGATGGGCGCCTTCGTCATGGCTCCGGTCCTCGCCGTGCTCGGCTCGGCGGTGAGCGTCTGGTACACCGACGCCTCCGCCCTCATGCCCTCCTTGCGCTCGTACTGGCTGGCCGTGCACGTGACGATCGCGACGCTCTCGGTCGCGGTCTTCACCCTCGGCGCGGTCGCCGGGGTGCTCTACCTCCTCCAGGACCGCATCGAGTCCCGGGCCGGGGCGGGCGGCTCGTTCATGACCCGGCTGCCCCCCGGCCGGGGCCTGGAGCGGATGGCGTACTCGGCGCACGTCGTGGCCTTCCCGCTGTGGACCTTCACCGTCATCGCCGGGGCGATCTGGGCCCGCCAGGCCTGGGGCTCGTACTGGAACTGGGACCCCAAGGAGGTGTGGAGCTTCGTCATCTGGGTCGTCTACGCGGCCTACCTCCACGCCCGCGCGACGAGCGGCTGGAAGCGCCAGAACGCGACGTGGATCGCGCTGGCCGGCTTCGTCTGCCTCATCCTCAACTTCGCCGTGGTCAACGTCTTCGTCGTCGGCCAGCACTCCTACTCCGGGCTGTGAGGGCGCCCGCCACGATGAACGCCGTGCTGCGCTACTCCGTCCTGCGCCTGCTCGTCTTCCTCGGGTGCCTCCTGCTCCTCTGGCTGCTCGGGCTGCGCGACCCCGAGGACTACCTCCTCCTCGTCGTCCTCGCGGCGCTGCTGTCCATGGCCATCTCCTACGTCGCCCTGCGCCGCTTCCGCCAGGACTACTCCGCGCAGCTGGCGGAGTCGCTCGAGCGCCGCTCGGTCGCGCGCCGGGAGCACCAGGCGAGCCACCCGAGCGACGAGGACGTCGAGGACGCCGAGACCGAGGCCGGAACGCCGGACGAGGACGACTTCCGCTGAGGCTCCACCGGGTGAGGCTGCGCCCCCGGGGCGGCGCTCAGCCCAGGGCGGTGCCCACTGCCACGCCGGCGAGCACGAGCACCGCGTAGGCCACCTCGTACAGGCTCGTCGAGGCGATCACCGGGACGAGGGCGGGCCCCGTCGTCCCGGAGCGCACGACGCGCACGCCGCGGGCGGCCAGGGGCGCTGCCACCAGGCCGAGCAGCGCCCACGGCTGCCAGGCGGCCATCACGGCGAGCGCGAGCACCGAGGCGCCGAGCAGCTCGACGTAGAGCGAGCGGGTGCGCTCGTCCCCGAGGCGCACCGCGAGCGTGCGCTTGCCGTGCTCGGTGTCGGTCGGGATGTCGCGCAGGTTGTTCCCGACGAGGATCGCCGAGGCGACCGCACCGACACCGACCGCGCCGGCGAGCCCGAACCACGACACCGCGCCCGCCTGGGTGTACTCGGTCCCGAGCGTGGCCATGAGCCCGAAGAAGACGAAGACGTACACCTCGCCGAGGCCGCGGTAGCCGTAGGGGTTCGTGCCCCCCGTGTAGCGCCAGGCGGCGAGGACGGCGAGCGCGCCGAGAGGCAGCATCACCCAGGCCGACGAGAGCACGACGAGGGCGAGCCCCGCCACGCCGGCGACCCCGAAGGCCGCGAAGGCCGCGCGCTTGACGACCCGCGGCTCGGCGAGCCGCTGGCCGACGAGCCGGACCGGCCCGGCCCGCACCTCGTCGGTGCCGCGGACGCCGTCGGAGTAGTCGTTGGCGTAGTTGACCGCCACCTGGAGGGCGAGCGCGACGAGCAGCGCGAGCACGGCGAGGCCGACGTGCGCGGCCCCGACGCGCACGGCTGCGGCGGTCCCGAGGACCACAGGGGCGACGGCGGCGGGCAGGGTGCGCGGGCGGGCGCCCGCCACCCACTGGGAGGGGGTGGCCATCGCTCGCTCAGAGTCCCTTGAGGAAGTCGGGGTCGTCGTCGGGGCCCCGCGGTGGCCGCTGCGGCGGCTGCTGCCGGTCGCGGGAGCGGCGGTGGTCCTCCCAACGCTGCTGCTGGCCGGCGGCGGGGGCCGAGGCCGAGCGCTCCGGCCGGCCGGCGACGAGCCAGGCGACCGGGCCGACGACCGGGAAGAGCAGGACGAGCAGCACCCAGGCGATCTTCGGCAGGTTGCGGATGACGAGCTCGTCGCTCTGGAGGGCGTCGACGAGGCAGTAGACCGTCAGCGCGAGGCTGAGGAGGTAGGGCAGGTACCGCAGCACGGCGTCATCCTCCCACGGCGAAGAGCGCGGCGACGGCGGCGCGGTCCGGCTTGCCGGGGCCCCGCAGGGGTACCGCGGGGGCGCTGACCACCCGCCGGGGCAGGGCGTGGTCGGGCAGGTGGCCCCGCAGGCGCTCGCGCACCTCGGGCAGGGGGAGCGGCCGGGCCCCGGGCGCCGGGACGAGGAGCAGGCTGACCGCCTGGCCCCACTCGGCGTCGGGGGTGGCGACAGCCACCGCCTCGAGCACCCCGGGCAGGTGCTCGAGCGCGGCCTCCTCGACGCCGCGGGGCGCGACCTTCATCCCGCCGGTGTTGACCAGGTCGTCCAGCCGGCCCTCGACGTGCAGCCGACCGGCGTCGTCGACGTGGCCCGCGTCGTCGGTGCGGAACCAGCGTGAGCCGTCGGGGTCGGTCGTGAAGGAGCGTGCCGTGAGCTCGGGACGGCCGAGGTAGCCGTGCGCGAGCGTCGCACCGCCGAGGTGCACGCGCCCCTCGTCGTCGGTCCGCACGCGAGCCCCGGTCAGGGGGAGGCCGTCGTAGACGCAGCCGCCGGCGGTCTCGCTCATCCCGTAGGTCAGGTGCAGGGTCACCCCGGCCTGTTCGGCCCGTCGCCGCAGGGCCGGCGGCGTGGCCGCACCGCCGACGAGCACCCCCTGCAGCGCCCTGAGCGCCCGGGTCGCCGCGGCGTCGGCGAGCAGGCGGACCAGCTGGGTGGGGACGAGCGAGGTGTAGCCCCGCAGGCCGGGGTCGAGCCGGCCGACCGCGGCGGTGAACGCCGCCGGGGTGAAGCCGTCGCTGAGGTCGGTGGTGACCGGCTCGCTGCCGGCGTCGAGGCTGCGCAGGAGGACCTGGATGCCGGCGACGTGGTGGGCCGGAAGGGTGAGCAGCCACTGCCCGGGGCCCCCGAGCCGCTCGTGGGTGGCACGGGCGCTCGACGCGAGCGCCTGCGAGCCGAGCAGGGCGAGCTTGGGCGACCCGGTCGATCCGGAGGTCCCGACGACGACGGCGAGGTCCTCGGGCAGGGCGCCGACGGGCTCGGGCACGGCCGGGGGAGGCGAGTCGGGCGGGTGGGGGAGCACGGCGCCCTCACCGGCCAGGGCGCGCCGGAGCCGCTCCAGGACGCCGACGGCGGCCCGCCCGGCGGGGACGGGCAGCGGCTCGAGGTCCATGCCGCCACTGTAGGAGCCGGACACCGGCACCCGCGGGCTGGCCACCACCGTCGATCGGCGCGAGGATGGCGGGGTCGCGAGGAGGCGCCATGGACGAGTCCTTCGCCCGCCACCTGGAGCGCGTGCGCGCCCACCGGGCCGAGCTCGGGGAGTCGATGGCGGCGCTCGACGCGGCCCTCGCCCTGCCGGTCGGGCTCGGGTCGGTCTGGCGCCGACGGGTCAGGGCCGCCCTCACCGAGCTCGCCCACGACCTGCGCGACCACGTCGACCTCACCGAGGCTCCCGACGGCCTCTACGCCGACCTGCGGGAGCGGGAACCACGGCTGTCGGCGGGGGTGCAGGCGCAGCTCACCGACCACGCCGAGCTGCTCGCCGAGGTCGACCGGCTGCTCGGCGAGCGGGACGAGGGGGTGCCGGGGGCGACGGCGGTCCAGGAGCACCGGGAGGCGGCGACCCGGCTCATCGGGCGGCTGGTGCGGCACCGGCAGCGCGGGTCCGACCTCATCCACGCCGCGTACGACGTCGACATCGGCGGCTCGGGCTGAGCCGCCGGCCGGGTCCCCGAGGCCGGCTCACGCGCCGACGGCTCGGCGGGCCGGGCGCGGGCTCCGACGGGGGTGCGCGCTCAGAAGTACCAGGGGAACGGTGACCAGTCGGGGTCGCGCTTCTCGAGGAACTGGTCGCGCCCCTCGACGGCCTCGTCGGTCATGTACGCCAGCCGGGTGGCCTCGCCGGCGAAGACCTGCTGACCCATGAGCCCGTCGTCGACGAGGTTGAAGGCGAACTTGAGCATCCGCTGCGCCTGCGGCGACTTGCCCATGACCTCACGCGCCACGGTGAGCGCCTCCGCCTCGAGGGTGGCGTGGTCGGCGACGAGGTTGACCGCGCCCATCCGCGCCATGTCCTCGGCGGAGTACGTCCGCCCGAGGAAGAAGATCTCGCGGGCCCGCTTCTGGCCGACCATCCGGGCGAGGTAGGCCGACCCGTAACCGCCGTCGAAGGACCCGACGTCGGCGTCGGTCTGCTTGAACCGGGCCTGCTCGCGGGAGGCGATGGTCAGGTCGCACACGACGTGGAGGCTGTGCCCGCCACCGGCCGCCCAGCCGCCGACCACGGCGACGACGACCTTGGGCATCGTGCGGATGAGGCGCTGGACCTCGAGGATGTGCAGCCGCCCGCCCTCGGCCTTGGTGCGCAGGGCGTCGACGGTGTCGGCCGTCTCGTCCTCGGCGTACTGGTAGCCCGAGCGCCCGCGGATGCGCTGGTCGCCGCCGGAGCAGAAGGCCCACGCCCCCTCGGCGCCGGTCCCTGCGGGCCCGGGGCCGTTGCCGGTGAGCAGCACGACGCCGACGTCCGGGGTGCGGCGGGCGTGGTCGAGGACGCGGTAGAGCTCGTCGACGGTGTGCGGGCGGAAGGCGTTGAGCACCTCGGGCCGGTCGAAGGCCACCCGGACGCAGCCGAGGCCGACCGCGCGGTGGTAGGTGACGTCGGTGAGGTCCTCGAAGCCGGGGACCTCCTGCCACGCCGAGGGGTCGAAGGTCTCGCTCACGCCGTCGATCGCCGTCACGCCGCAAGGCTAACGGCCGGGCGCTCGGCCCCGGAGCGGGGTGAAGACGGTCACCGGCGAGCGACGTGCCGGACGGGCCCGCCTACGGTGGACGCGTGACCGCACCGCCGCTGGAGGAGATCCTCGCCGGGCTGCGTGTCGTCGCCATCCCGATGCGGGTGCCCTTCCGCGGCGTGCGGGTGCGCGAGGCCGCGCTCGTGCAGGGGCCGGCCGGGTGGGGGGAGTTCGCCCCTTTCCTCGAGTACGGCGCTCCCGAGGCATCCCGGTGGCTGGCCGCGGCGCTCGAGGCCGCGTACGACGGCCTCCCGACGCCGGTGCGCGACGTGGTGCCGGTCAACGCCACCGTGCCCGCGGTGCCCGCCGATGAGGTCCCGGCGGTCCTCGGGCGCTTCCCCGGCTGCACGACGGCCAAGGTCAAGGTGGCCGAGCGCGGGCAGGGGCTCGCGGACGACCTCGCCCGGGTCGCGGCCGTCCGGGCGGGCCTGGGCCGCGGTGGCCGGGTCCGGGTCGACGCCAACGGGGCCTGGTCGGTCGAGGACGCTGCCGATGCGCTCGGCAGGCTGGCGCGCTACGACCTGGAGTACGCCGAGCAGCCGTGCAACACGGCCGTCGAGCTGCGCGACCTGCGGAGGCTGCTGGCCCGGCGGGGCCTGGAGGTCCGGGTGGCGGCCGACGAGTCCATCCGCAAGGCCGCCGACCCGCTGCGGGTGCGCGAGCTCGGCGCCGCCGACGTCGTCGTCGTCAAGGTCTCCCCCCTAGGCGGCGTCCGTGCGGCCCTCGGCATCGTCGAGCAGTGCGGGCTGCCCGCGGTCGTCTCCTCGGCGCTCGACACGAGCGTGGGCATCGCCGGCGGCGTGGCCCTCGCCGCGGCCCTTCCCGACCTCGAGTTCGCCTGTGGGCTGGGGACGGTGGCCCTGCTCGGCGGGGACGTCGCAACCGACCCGATGGTGCCCGCCTCCGGCTCGCTGCCGGTCCGCCGGGTCGGCGCCGACGAGGGCCTGCTGCAGCGATGGGCCGCCGCACCCGAGCGCGACGCGTGGTGGCGCGAGCGGGTCGCCGCCGCCTACGAGCACCTGCCCGACCGCGGTCGCTGACCAAGACCCCGTGCGGGCTCCGGCCCGGCCCGCGCTCGCGGCGGCGTCCTCAGGAGCCGAGGGGCAGCCCGAGCAGGGCGTTCTCGACGACCTCGGCGAGCGCCGGGTGGATCCAGTACTGGCCCCGGGCGACCTCGTGGGCGTGCTGGCCGAGGCTCACCGCCTGGATGAGGGGCTGGATGACGGTGGACGCGTGCGGGCCGGCCATGTGCGCCGCGAGGATGCGGCCGTCCGGGCTGGCGTGCACCGTGAGGACGCCGGTGGTGTCCTCGAGGGCCCACCCGTACGCGACGTCGCCGACCTTCTGGGTGTAGGTGACGAACTCGGTTCCCGCCGAATGCAGCTGGGCGGCAGTCGGGCCGAAGGAGGCCACCTGGGGGTGCCCGAAGACGGCGTGCGGCACGGGGCGCCCGTCCTCCTCCCACGGGGCCCCTTCGACCCGGCCGAGGTCGACGGCCAGGTTGTGCGCGACCCTGCGCGCCTCGTGGTTGGCGACGTGCTTGAGCTGGTGCGCCGAGCTGACGTCCCCGAGCGCCCACACCTTCGGCACGCTCGTGCGCTGCTGGGCGTCGACGACGAGCCGACCGTCGGGGTGGGTGTCCAGGCCGCCCGCGGCGGCGTCGACGAGGTCGCTGTTCGGGCGTCGCCCGACGGCCAGGAGCACCGCCTCGGCCTCGACGTGCGCGTGCCCCTCGGGTTCCTCGGTCTCCAGGCGCCACACCCCGGCCACGTGCTCGGCCCGGGTCACCGTGCTCGACAGGCGCAGGTCGTAGCGGTGGCGGGCGGCCTCGGTGTACCGCTCGGAGACCTCGTACTCCTCGGCCATGAGCAGCCGGGGGGAGCGCTGCACCTGGGTGACGTGGACGCCGAGGCCGGCGAGGACGTGGGCCATCTCGCACGCGACGAAGCCGCCGCCGACCACCGCCATCCGCGTCGGCAGGGACGCCATGCGCATCACGGTGTCCGAGGTGTGCACGCCGCGGTCCGGGTCGGGGCCGGTCAGCCCCTCGACGGCCAGACCCACCGCGCGGCTGCCCGCGGCGACGACCATGCGCTCGGCGGTCAGCTCCTCGCCGGTGTCCAGCACGAGCCTCCGCGGGCCGGTGAACCGGGCCCGGGTGCGGTAGAGGGTGACGCCGTCCTGGCCCTGCCGGTACTCCTCACCGCCGCGGGAGATCGGGTCGATCCGAGCGAAGATCCGGTCGCGGATGGCCGGCCAGTCGACGGACGGCGGGTCGAAGGTGACCCCGAGGCGGTGGGCGTCCTGGGCGTCGACCACCCGGTCGGCCGGCACGACGAACATCTTCGTCGGGATGCACCCGACGTTGAGGCAGGTGCCCCCGAAGGTGCCCTTCTCGACGATGGCGACGTCCAAGCCCTCGAGCTGCGGCGTGAGCAGGGAGTTGCCCGAGCCGCTGCCGATGATGACGAGGTCGTGGTGGGGCATGGGGCTCAGGGTAGGTCGCCGGGGGTGCGTCCACAGGCGCCGGCTCCGGTGCCGTCCGTCCACATCCGCGTTGCCCGCCCTGGTGGCCGGGCGCGGCCGGGGGTGGCATGGAGCCCTCGGCGGGAGCGCCGTCGACGTCGGAGGGAGGGCCCGTGGAGGCCGTGGAGCTGGAGCGCCTCGCCGCGCGGGTCGAGGCCGCGGCGGAGGTCGTCGCGCTGCGCCGGGCCTCCCTCGGGCGGGCCGCGACCGCCTGGTGGGAGGGGCCCGCGGCGGACCGGTACCGCGCCGCCGTCGAGGACCGCTCGGCCCGGCTGGCCGCCCTGCAGGACGAGCTCGGCTGGCTCGGTGCGTCGGTGCGCGCGCTGGCTCGGGCGGTGGCGGAGGCCTCCGGCGACGAGGTCGGGCGGGCGTCGTGACCCGGGTGGCGGTCCGCTCGGCGGCGCTGCTCGCGGCGGCCCAGCGGCTGTCTCTCGGGGCGGAGGAGCTGCGCGCGCAGGGGGAGAGCGTCGGCGGGGCGCTCACCCGGTGCCGCTCACCGGGCGTGGCCACCGTCGGGGACCTCGGCCTGCTCGCGGCCTGGGTGCGGCTCGAAGGCGACGGGCTGCGCCTCGTCGGGCCGGCCGGGCTGTGGGGTGAGGCCCTGGCGCTCGACGCCCTCGCGGTGCGGCTGCGGGTGGCGGCGCGGGCCTACGCCGAGGTCGAGGAGGCGGCCGCGTCGGTCCTCGCCGGCGTGCACTCGGGGGCCGACGCCGCCGGTCGCGCCGGGCTGTTCGAGGAGTCCGGGGCGCACCCGGTGCTGCGCCGGGTTGCTCCGACGTGGTCACCCGCCCCGGTGCAGCGGCCGGCCGACCTCGTGGCCCTCGGTGAGGGGCTGGACGGCGGCCGGGTGCGGGTCGTCGAGGTCGCCGACCCGGGGGGTGGGTCGGCCTGGGTGGTCGCCGTCCCCGGCACCCAGACGTGGTCCCCGCGGGCGGGGGCCAACCCCTTCGACCTGACGGCCGACGTCCGGTCGGTCACCGGGGACGCGACGCTGGCCGCCGCAGGGGTCACGGCGGCGCTCGACGCGGCGATGCGGGCATCGGCCCGGCGCCGGGGAGTCGGTGCCGCGCGTGTCGCCGGCGAGCCGGTGCTGCTCGTCGGGCACAGCCAGGGCGGCATCCACGCGGCCGCCATCGCCGCCGACCCCGACTTCGGCTCGACACACCGGGTGACCCACGTCCTGACGACGGGAGCGCCCGTCGGGGTCTTCGCCGTCCCGGAGCGCGTCCGGGTGCTCTCGGTCGAGCACGCGGACGACCCGGTGCCGACGCTCGACCTCACGCCCAACCCCGCCCGCGCCTCGTGGCTGACCCTGCGGGTCGGCGACGGGCCGGCCACCGACCCCGGCCGGCACGCCCTGGGCGAGTACGAGTCCACGGTGCGGGCGGCGCAGGACGCGCCGCGGGGGACGGTGCCCGGTCTCGCGGGCTGGGAGGTGTCGGCGGCGGCCTTCCTGCGCCGCCCGGTGCGCTCGGTCAACGAGGTCGCGATCGAGAGGGGGTGGCAGAATCCACGGCCGTGACCCCCTCCTCGGCGCTCGCGAGCGTGCTCGTCGACGAGCTCGTCCGCGGCGGGGTCACCGACGTCGTCCTCTCCCCGGGCTCGCGCTCGGCCCCCCTCGCGTACGCCGTCCTCGCGGTCGAGCGCACGGGCCGGCTGCGCCTGCACGTCCGGGTCGACGAGCGCTCCGCGGGGTTCCTCGCCCTCGGCCTCGCCCGGGGCAGCGGGCGCCCGGCGGTCCTCGTCACGACGTCCGGGACGGCGGTGGCCAACCTGCACCCGGCCGTGCTCGAGGCCCACCACGGGGGCGTCCCCCTCGTCGTGCTCTCCGCCGACCGACCGCACGAGCTGCGTGGCAGCGGTGCCAACCAGACGACCTCGCAGCCGGGGATCTTCGGGCCGGCGGTGCGCTTCGAGGCCGACCTGCCGGCCGTCGCCGCGGTGCCGGCCTCCGGTGAGCCCGTCGGCGCGTGGTGGCGCTCGAGCGTCTGCCGGGCGCTCGTGGCCGCGCGCGGTGACCTCGGGGCGGCCCCCGGCCCGGTGCACCTCGACGTCGCCTTCCGCGAGCCGCTCGTGCCCGAGGAGGACCGAGCACTGCCGGAGCACCTCGCCGGCCGGCCCGGCGGGCAGCCGTGGGTCGCGGTGGCGCCGGTGACGAGCCCGGCCGCGCCGGCACTGGAGGACCTCGAGCGCACACTCGTCGTCGTCGGCGACGGCGTGGACGGCGACGCGGCCCTGGCCTGGGCGACGGCCCGCGGCTACCCCGTCGTCGCCGAGCCGTTCGCCGGCCCGGCGGCGCGCGCGGCCAGCCTGCCCCACGGGCCGCTGCTGCTCAGCGCCACCGACTGGCTGGTCGACCACGCCCCCGAGCGGGTCGTCGTCGTCGGTCGGGTCACCCTGGCGCGCCCGGTCGCCGCGCTGCTGCGTCGTCCCGGGGTGCGGGTGGAGGTGGTCACCCGCGGTAGCACCTGGCCGGACCCCTCGCACCTGGCGGCACAGGTCCACCCCTGGAGCGCGCTCGCGGCCCACGACGAGCCCGCGGCCCGGCCGGCGCCGCGAGGGCCGTGGGCGCGGGCCTGGGACGAGGCCGGCCGGCGGGTGGCCGAGGCGGTCGCGGCGCGAGGGTTCCCCTGGCCGAGCGGGCTGGCCGTGGCCGCCACCGTCGACGCGGCCCTGCCCGACGACGGCGTCCTCGTCGTCGGCTCGTCCAACCCCGTGCGCGACCTCGACCTCGCGAGCGCGGGCCGGCCCGGGAGCACGACGCGGGTCCTCGCCAACCGCGGCCTCGCCGGCATCGACGGCATCGTCTCGACCGCCACGGGGGTGGCCCTGGGGGCCGGGCGACCGACGCACGCGCTGCTCGGCGACCTCACCTTCCTCCACGACGCGGGGGGCCTGCTGGTCGGTCCGGACGAGCCGCGCCCCGACCTCACCCTCGTCGTGGTCAACGACGACGGGGGAGGCATCTTCACCACGCTCGAGCCGGGCGCGCCGCAGCGGTCCGACGCCTTCGAGCGGGTCTTCGCCACCCCGACCGGCACCGACCTGGCCGCGCTCTGCCGGGCCCACGGGGCTGACCACGAGGTGGTGCGCTCCGCGCAGGACCTGGCCCGGCTCGTCGGCGCCACGCCGCGCGGGGTGCGGGTCCTCGAGGTGCCCGTCGAGCGATCGAGCCACCGGCAGGCGCACGCCGACCTGCGGGACCTCGCCGTGCGGGCCGTCTCCACCGGCTGAGGGTCGCGGTCCTCCGGCGCGTCCCGGGCCGGGGGCTCGAGGGCGGCCCCGGAGCCTGCGGCCGCTCCGCCGCACCCCGGCGCCCCACCGTCCGGGTGGCGTTGGGAGAATCCTCGTGTGCCGACCACCCCCACCCGTACCGACGTCCTCGTCGTGGGCGCCGGTCCCGCGGGGTCCGCCGCCGCTGCCTGGGCCGCGCGCGCCGGCCGCGAGGTCGTCCTCGCCGACGCCGCGACCTTCCCTCGGGACAAGACCTGCGGCGACGGGCTGACGCCCCGCGCGGTCGCGGAGCTGGACCGCCTGGGGCTCGGCGACTGGGTGCGTGGGCACACGGTCAACCACGGCCTGCGTGCCCACGGCTTCGGCCAGACCCTGCACCTGCCGTGGCCGGGTGGGACGCTGCCCGACCACGGCTCGGCCGTCCCGCGGACCGAGCTCGACGCCGGCATCCGCGCCTGCGCGCTCGAGGCGGGGGCCACCGGGCTCGAGGGTGCCAAGGCGGTCGACGCGAGGGTCGAGGGCGGACGGGTTCGGGCGGTCACCTTCCGCGGCGCCGACGACACGACCTTCGAGGTGGCCTGCGAGCGGCTCGTCGTCGCCGACGGCGTCCGCTCCGGGCTCGGCAAGGTCCTCGGGCGGGAGTGGCATCAGGACACCGTCTACGCCGTCGCCGGCCGGTGCTACGTCGACTCCGAGCGCTCCGAGGACCCGTGGATCAGCAGCCACCTCGAGCTGCGCGGCGAGCACGGCGAGGCCCTGCCGGGGTACGGGTGGATCTTCCCGCTGGGCGGCGGCCAGGTGAACGTCGGCGTCGGCACCCTCGCGACGACGAGGCGGCCCGCCGAGGTGGCGATCAAGCCGCTGATGCGGCACTACACGCAGGAGCGTCGAGCCGAGTTCGCGCTCGTCGGAGAGGCGCGCCGGCCGACCAGCGCGCTGCTGCCGATGGGCGGCGCGGTGAGTAACGTCGCCGGCCCGAACTGGGCGCTCGTCGGCGATGCCGCGGCGTGCGTCAACCCGCTCAACGGCGAGGGCATCGACTACGGGCTGGAGACCGGTCGGCTCATCGCCGGTCATCTCGAGGAGGATCTCGCGTCCGCATGGCCCGCGCTGCTGCGCGAGCACTACGGCGAGGCGTTCTCCATCGCCCGCAGGCTCGCCGGCGTCTTCACCGTGCCGCGCACGCTCGCCGCGCTCGGCCCGGCCGGGATGCGCAGCGACTGGCTGATGACGCTCGCGCTGCGCTGGATGGGCAACCTCGTCACCGACGAGGACCGCGACCGGGCCGCCCGCGTCTGGCGCTGGGCCGGCCGGCGTTCGGTGGCCCTCGATGCCCGCCCCCCCTTCACCTGACCCACCCCCCTTCACCCGACCCACCCCCGTCATCACCTGACCCACCCCCGTCCCCGAATCGACCAATAGGTCACGTCAGGCACACCGACCCGTGTGCCTGAATCGACCAATAGGTCACGAGAAGTACGTGGATGGTTGTCGCTGACGTGACCTATTGGTCGATCTGGCGACAGGTGGGCTGGGTGGGGCGCCGGTGGGTGTCGCTGACGTGACCTATTGGTCGATCTGGCGACAGGTGGGCTGGGTGGGGCGCCGGCGGGTGTCGCTGACGTGACCTATTGGTCGATCTGGCGACAGGTGGGCTGGGTGGGCGCCGGCGGGTGTCGCTGACGTGACCTATTGGTCGATCTGGCGACAGGTGGGCTGGGTGGGGCGCCGGCGGGTGTCGCTGGCGTGACCTATTGGTCGATTCGGGGACGGTCAGGGGGTGGCGGTCAGGGCGTCGCGCATCGGGACGAGCTTGGCGGAGGACTCGGCGAGCTCGTCGTCCGGGTCGGAGCCGGCGACGATGCCGCACCCGGCGAACAGCCGCATCCGCGTCGGGTCCCGAGGGTCCACCGCCCCGCACCGCAGCGCGATGCCCCACTCGCCGTCGCCGTCGGCGTCGATCCAGCCGACCGGCCCGGCGTAGCGCCCACGGTCCATGTGCTCCAGCTCGGCGATGACCGCGTCGGCCGCCGCCCGGGGCGTGCCGCAGACCGCCGCCGACGGATGGAGCGAGGCCGCCAGGGCCAGCGAGGAGGCGTCGTCGACGAGCACCCCGGCGACGTCGGTCGCGAGGTGCATGACGTTGGAGAGGTGCAGGACGAACGGGGCCTCGGGCACGTTCATCGACGAGCAGTGCGGAGCGAGCGACTCGGCCACCGAGCGCACGGCGTACTCGTGCTCCTCGAGGTCCTTGCTCGAGCGTGCCAGCGACGCGGCGAGCGCGAGGTCGTGGGCGTCGTCGCCGGTCGGGCGGATGGTGCCGGCGAGGACGCGCGAGGTGACCAGGCCCTTCTCACGGCGCACGAGCAGCTCCGGGGTGGCGCCGACGAGACCGTCGACGGCGAAGACCCACGTCGTGTCGTAGCGCTCGGCGAGACGGTGCAGCAGCCACCGGACGTCGAGCGGGGCGCGCGTGGTCACCTCGAGGTCGCGGGCGAGCACGACCTTGTCGAGCTCCCCGCCGGTGATCCGCCCCAGGGCCGTCGCGACGGCGGCCGACCAGCCCGACGGCGTGAGCGCGCCGTCGGAGAAGGCGACCCCGTCGGGCCGCTCGGGCTGCGGGTGCGCCTCCACCTCGGCGGGCCCGGGCACGGCGGCCACCGCCGGCCCGGCGCTCACCGTCGTCAGCCACGCGTGCTCACCGCGCCGCCCGACGAGCACCTCGGGGACCACGAGCGTGCCGCCGGCGGCGGACCCGTCGGCGTAGGCCACCGACCCGAAGGCCACCGGGCCGCTCCCGGGCTGGCGGACCTCGTCGCGGACGACGGCCGAGGCGACGAGCTCGCGCCACCACCGCTCGAGCTCGGCGAAGCGCTGCGGCCCGGACGCGACGTGCGAGGCGGCCCGCCCCCACCCCACGAGCCCTTCGCCGCGGCGCACCCACGAGCACGGGTCGGTCGCCGGGCCGGGGGGCAGGACGCGCAGCAGGTCCTCCGCCAGCGACGGGTCGACGGGCACCGTCCGGGCGACGAGGGGGGCGGCCGACGCCGACGCGTCCGGCCGGCCCGCGGGGAGGGAGGTCATCAGGTCGCCACGATACGGCGGCGACCCGGCCCGTCCGGCCACCGGGCCCGTGGCGGCGCAGCGCCGTGCCGCGGTGGGAGGATGGCGCGCATGTCCCGCGCCTCCCTCGAGAAGGACCCCCGCGACGTCGCCACGATGTTCGACGACGTCGCCTCCCGCTACGACGTCACGAACGACGTGCTCTCCCTCGGCCAGGACCGGCTGTGGCGACGGGCCGTCGTCGCGGCGTGCGACGCCCGACCGGGCCAGCGCGTCCTCGACATCGCCGCGGGCACGGGGACGAGCAGCGAGCCGTTCGCCGACTCCGGCGTCGACGTCGTCCCCGCGGACTTCTCGCTCGGCATGCTCCGGGTCGGGCACCGGCGCCGCTCGGACCTGGGGTTCACCGCCGCCGACGCGATGCACCTGCCGTTCGCCGACGACTCCTTCGACGTCGTGACGATGAGCTTCGGCCTGCGCAACGTCGCCGACCCCCCGGCGGCGCTGCGCGAGTTCCACCGGGTGACCCGCCCCGGCGGCCGGCTCGTCGTGTGCGAGTTCAGCACGCCGACCAACCCGGTCCTGCGGCGCGTGTACTCGACCTACCTCATGGGCCAGCTCCCGCGCATCGCGCGCCGGGTCAGCTCCAACCCGGAGTCCTACGTCTACCTCGCCGAGTCCATCCAGGCCTGGCCCGACCAGCGCGGCCTCGCCGAGCAGGTCGCGGCGGCCGGCTGGAGCGAGGTGCAGTGGCGCAACCTCACCGGCGGCATCGTGGCCCTCCACCGCGCGACGAAGGCCCCGGTCGAGGGTTAGGCCAGCCTTAGTGCACGGCCCCCGGGGCGCGGCCTAGACTGCCGACGTTCGTGAAGGCGTTCACAAGCAGCAGAGGACCCGTGACCAGCACGCCGCGCGCGGTGACCCGCGCCGAGACCGGGGGCGCGACGCCCCCGAGTGCGACGTACCTCACGCGGCCTAGGATGGCCCGGACGCCGCACGCGGCCCCGGCACCCGTCGACCACCCGACGCACCCGAGCAGCGAAAGGGGAGTTCTCCCGCGATGAGCAACCCCTACGTCCCCCTCCTGATCCTCCTCGCGTTCGGCTTCGGCTTCGCGGTGCTCTCGGTGGGGACGAGCCTCGTCGTCGGGCCCCGGCGCTACAACCGCGCCAAGCTCGAGGCCTACGAGTGCGGCATCCAGCCGACCCCCCGGGCGGAGGGCGGCGGCCGGGTGCCGATCAAGTACTTCCTCACGGCGATGCTCTTCATCATCTTCGACGTCGAGTCGGTCTTCCTCTACCCGTTCGCCGTCGCCTTCGACCAGCTCGGCCTGTTCGCGCTCGTCGAGATGTTCCTGTTCGTCCTCACGGTCTTCGTCGCGTACGCCTACGTCTGGAAGCGGGGCGGCCTGGAGTGGGACTGAGCACCGCACGCACACCCGCCAACCCCGCCGAGGAGGCGTGATGGGACTCGAGGAGAAGCTGCCCGCCGGCTTCGCGCTCACGACGCTCGAGAGCGTCGTCGGCTACATGCGCAAGGCCTCGATCTGGCCGGCGACTTTCGGGCTCGCCTGCTGCGCCATCGAGATGATGGCCGTCGGCACCCCGGACTACGACATCGCCCGGTTCGGGATGGAGCGGTTCTCCGCGACGCCCCGGCAGGCGGACCTGATGATCGTCGCCGGCCGGGTCAGCCAGAAGATGGCCCCGGTCGTGCGCCAGGTCTACGACCAGATGCCCAACCCCAAGTGGGTCATCTCGATGGGCGTGTGCGCCTCCTCGGGCGGCATGTTCAACAACTACGCGATCGTCCAGGGGGTCGACCACGTGATCCCCGTCGACGTCTACCTGCCCGGCTGTCCGCCGCGGCCGGAGATGCTCCTCAACGCGATCATCGAGCTGCACGAGCAGATCCAGCACAGCAAGCTCGGCGTCAACCGGGTCGCCGCGGCACGCGCCGCCGAGCAGGCCGCGCTCCGGGCCGTCCCGACCTCGCAGATGCCCGCCACGCACGACCACCTCGCGCACCTCGCTGCGCCGGCCGGGAAGAACCTCCTCGGATGAGCGACGACGAGACCACCGACCCCAAGCACCTCGAGAGCGGCGAGGGGGCGCCGGTGCCCGACAAGGCCGCCGACACCCCGGCCACCCGCACCGACGACGACCCTCGCTCGGCCGACCTGGCCCAGCACACCGGCGGTGGCCGGGTACCCGAGCTGTCCGCCGCCGACGCCGAGCCGGTGCAGATCGGCGAGCGGCGTGGCATGTTCGGTGCCACCCGCGGCCAGGACACCACCGGCTACGGGGGGCTCGTCACCCCGACCCTGATGCCGGGCGCGAGCCCGCGCCCCTACGGCTCCTTCTTCGACGAGGTCGCCGACACCCTGGCGGTGGCGCTCGCCGACGGCACCGGCTACGAGAGCGCCGTCGAGCGGGTGGTCGTCGACCGCGGTGAGATGACCCTCTTCGTGCGCCGGGAGCACCTGCTCGAGGTCGCCCACGCGCTGCGCGACCACCCCGGCCTGCGCTTCGAGATGTGCCTGGGCGTCAGCGGGGTGCACTACCCCGGGGAGGCCGGTCGTGAGCTGCACGCCGCCTACCCGCTGCTGTCGATCACCCACGGCAGCCGGCGGATCCGGGTCGAGGTCACCTGCCCCGACAGCGACCCGCACATCCCCTCGGTCGTCGAGGTCTGGCCCGGCAACGACTGGCACGAGCGCGAGACCTGGGACATGTTCGGCATCGAGTTCGACGGTCACCCGGCGCTGACCCGCGTCCTCATGCCCGACGACTGGCCCGGCCACCCGCAGCGCAAGGACTACCCGCTCGGCGGCATCCCCGTCGAGTACAAGGGCGGCACCGTCCCGCCGCCGGACGAGCGGAGGGCGTACACCTGATGACGACCCAGGACGAGACGACCTACGACGACTCCGCGCCGAGCCCCGGCCTCGACCCGAGCCTGCCCGGCGCCGACCCCTACGGCGCGTCGGTCGACGACGACACCGAGGGCGCGCGTGTCTTCACCGCGTCCGGCGGTGACTGGAACGACCTCGTCGACGAGGCCACCGCCCTCCACGAGGAGCGGATCGTCGTCAACATGGGTCCGCAGCACCCGTCCACGCACGGCGTGCTCCGGCTCATCCTCGAGCTCGACGGCGAGACCGTCACCGAGGCGCGGGCCGGGGTCGGCTACCTGCACACCGGGATCGAGAAGACGATGGAGTTCCGGACGTGGACGCAGGGCGTGACGTTCTGCACCCGGATGGACTACCTCACCCCGATGTTCCAGGAGGCCGCGTACTGCCTGGCGGTCGAGCGGCTCCTCGGGGTCACCGACCGCATCCCCGAGCGGGCCTCGATCATCCGGGTGATGATGATGGAGCTCACCCGGGTCAGCTCCCACCTCATCGCCCTCGGCACCGGTGGCATGGAGATGGGCGCGACCACGGTGATGACCGTCGGCTTCCGTGAGCGCGAGCGCATCCTGCGGGTGTTCGAGGCGATCACCGGCCTGCGGATGAACAACGCCTACATCCGCCCCGGCGGTGTCGCGCAGGACGTCCCGCACGGCGCGGTCGACATGATCCGCGGCGTCGTCGGTGAGCTGCGCACGGGCATCGGCGAGCTCGAGAAGCTGCTCGTGGAGAACCCCCTCCTCAAGGGCCGCACCGTCGGCGTCGGGTACCTCGACCTCACCGGGTGCGTCGCCCTCGGTGTCACCGGCCCGATCCTGCGCTCCACCGGCCTGCCGCACGACCTGCGCAAGTCGGCGCCGTACTGCGGCTACGAGACCTACGACTTCGAGGTCGTCACCCGCACCAGCTGCGACGCCTACGACCGGCTGCGGATCCGGATCGACGAGATGTACGAGTCGCTGAAGATCGTCGAGCAGTGCCTCGACCGGCTGCAGCGCACCGAGGGGCAGCCGGTCATGGTCGAGGACAAGAAGATCGCCTGGCCGGCCCAGCTGGCCATCGGCGGCGACGGCCAGGGCAACAGCCTCGACCACATCCGCGAGATCATGGGCACCTCGATGGAGGCCCTCATCCACCACTTCAAGCTCGTCACCGAGGGCTTCCGGGTGCCCCCGGGGCAGGCGTACGTCGCCGTGGAGTCGGCCAAGGGCGAGCTCGGCTGCCACGCCGTCTCCGACGGGGGCACCCGCCCCTACCGGGCACACTTCCGCGACCCGAGCTTCAACAACCTCCAGGCCGTGGCCGCGATGTGCGAGGGCGGCCAGGTCGCCGACGTCATCGTCGCCGTGGCCTCCATCGACCCCGTCATGGGAGGTGTCGACCGCTGATGACCGACGACTTCGGTCTGCAGTCCGCTTCCGGTCACCTCACGGTGCCCGAGGAGTCCAAGCAGCCCTACCCCGCCGACGTCGAGGCGACCTTCCGCGCCGACGCCGCGCAGGTGATCGCGCGCTACCCGCACAAGCGCTCGGCGCTGCTCCCGCTGCTCCACCTCGTGCAGTCCGTCGACGGCTACGTCACCGGCCGCGGCATCGACCTGTGCGCCGAGCTGCTCGACCTGACCACCGCCGAGGTCTCCGGCGTCGCGACCTTCTACACCCAGTACAAGCGCCACCCCAACGGCGAGTACACGGTCGGGGTCTGCACGAACACGCTGTGCGCGATCATGGGCGGCGACGAGATCTGGGAGTCGGTCTCCGAGCACCTGGGCGTCGGCCACGACGAGACGACCGACGACGGCAAGATCACCCTCGAGCGGGTCGAGTGCAACGCGGCGTGCGACTACGCCCCGGTCGTCATGGCCAACTGGGAGTTCTTCGACAACCAGACCCCGGAGTCGACCAGGCAGCTCGTCGACGACCTGCGCGAGGGCCGTGAGGTCCGCCCGACCCGCGGCCCGAACCGCGTCTGCACCTTCAAGCAGGTCAGCCGCACCCTCGCCGGCTTCGGTGACGGCCTGGCCGACGAGGGCGTCGGTGCCGGGCCGGCGTCGCTCGCCGGGCTCGAGCTGGCGCGGCGCAACGGCTGGACCGCCCCGGAGGGTGAGGGCGCGCGCTCGGGCTCGGCGCCGAGCGCCGACGCCCCGGGCAGCACCGAGGTCACCCCGGGCCACGACGAGGCCCAGGCCGACAAGGCCGAGCCGGCCGCCGAGCGGGACGAGTCCGACGACGCGCCGGGGGAGAAGCACGAGTCCGACGCCGGCAGCAAGTCCCCGACGGGCGGGACGCCCAAGAGCGAGCCGGCCGCCGGGCCCCCGGTGGTCTCCACCGGCGACGGCGTCTCCGGTGTCGCGCGCCAGGCCGAGGGCCGCGCCGACACCGTCGACGTCGCCCCGACCCAGGAGGCCGACCCCGCGAGCGCGCAGGGGCGGGCGAGCAACGTCTCGGCGCAGAGCGCCAACGTGCCGGTCGGCCACGACGCCTCCCCCGAGGCCACCCTCTTCGACGCCGACGACCCCGCGGACGGCGACGCCGCCGACGACCCCGACGACCCCCGTGACGGGAAGGGCCAGCGATGACGACGCTCACCCCCATCCTCACCCGGACCTGGGACCACCCACGCTCCTGGACCCTCCAGGCCTACCGGGAGGCCGGCGGCTACCGGGCGCTGGACAAGGCCCTCGGCATGGAGGCCGGCGAGATCCTCACCATGGTCAAGGACGCCTCGCTGCGTGGCCGTGGGGGCGCGGGCTTCCCGACCGGGCTGAAGTGGTCCTTCATGGCCCCGCCGGACGGCGGGCCCCGCTACCTCGTCGTCAACGCCGACGAGTCCGAGCCGGGCACGTGCAAGGACATCCCGCTGATGATGGCCAACCCGCACGCTCTCATCGAGGGTGTCGTCATCTCCTCGTACGCCATCGGCTGCGAGCACGCGTTCATCTACCTGCGCGGCGAGGTCGTCCACGTCTACCGCCGGCTGCTGCAGGCGGTCGAGGAGGCCCGCGCGGCCGGGCTGCTCGGCGACGACATCGGCGGCTCGGGGGTCACGGTCGACATCACCGTGCACGCCGGGGCCGGCGCCTACATCTGCGGCGAGGAGACCGCGCTGCTGGACAGCCTCGAGGGGCGACGTGGCCAGCCGCGCAGCAAGCCGCCGTTCCCCGGTGCGGCCGGCCTCTACGCCCGCCCCACCTCGGTGAACAACGTCGAGTCCATCGCCTCGGTCCCCGGCATCGTCCTCGAGGGCGTCGACTGGTTCACCGGGATGGGCACCGAGAAGTCCGCCGGCTTCGGCATCTTCAGCCTCTCCGGCCACGTCCGCACCCCCGGCCAGTACGAGGCCCCGCTCGGCATCACGATGCGCGAGCTGGTCGACATGGCCGGCGGGATGCGCGACCCGGACAAGGAGCTGAAGTTCTGGACACCGGGCGGGTCCTCGACGCCGATCTTCACCGCCGAGCACCTCGACGTGCCGCTCGACTTCGAGTCGGTCGCGGCAGCGGGGTCGATGCTCGGCACCCGTGCCCTGCAGGTCTTCGACGAGACGGTGTGCGTCGTGCGGGCGGTCGACCGGTGGACCGAGTTCTACAAGCACGAGTCCTGCGGCAAGTGCACGCCGTGCCGCGAGGGCACCTGGTGGCTCAAGCAGATCCTCGGCCGGCTCGAGCGGGGCGAGGGGTCCGAGGAGGACCTCGACAAGCTGCTCGACATCAGCGACAACATCCTCGGGCGCAGCTTCTGCGCGCTCGGTGACGGCGCGACGAGCCCGATCACGAGCTCGATCCAGTACTTCCGCGACGAGTACGTCGCCCACCTGACCCACGGCGGCTGCCCCTTCGACCCGGCCGCGTCGACGCTGTGGGCCAAGGACGGCGGCACGAAGGAGACCGTCTCCGCATGACTGCCACGCCCGAGATCCAGGCCCCGGTCGAGCTCGTCACGCTGACCATCGACGACGTCGAGGTGTCGGTGCCCAAGGGCACCCTGATCATCCGCGCCGCCGAGCAGGCCGGGATCGACATCCCGCGGTTCTGCGACCACCCGGGCCTGGACCCGGTGGGTGCCTGCCGCCAGTGCCTCGTCGAGGTGTGGATGCCCGGGCGCCCCGGCCCCGACGGCACCCCCGGCGAGCCGACCCAGATGCAGGGCCCGCCCGGCCGGATGAAGCCGCAGGCCTCGTGCACGATGACCGTCGCCCCGGGGATGGTCGTCAAGACGCAGTACACGTCCGAGGGCGCCGCCAAGGCGCAGAAGGGCGTCATGGAGCTGCTGCTCATCAACCACCCGCTCGACTGCCCGGTCTGCGACAAGGGCGGCGAGTGCCCGCTGCAGAACCAGGCGCTGAGCAACGGGCGCGGCGGCTCGCGCTTCGAGGACGTCAAGCGCACCTACCCCAAGCCGGTCAAGATCAGCAGCCAGGTCCTCCTCGACCGCGAGCGCTGCGTCCTGTGCGCCCGGTGCACCCGCTTCTCCGAGCAGGTCGCCGGCGACCCGTTCATCGCCCTCGTCGAGCGCGGGGCGCTGCAGCAGGTCGGCATCTACGAGGAGAAGCCGTTCGAGTCCTACTTCTCCGGCAACACCGTCCAGATCTGCCCGGTCGGGGCGCTCACCGGCGCCGCCTACCGCTTCCGCTCGCGCCCGTTCGACCTGGTCTCCACCCCGAGCGTCTGCGAGCACTGCGCCAGCGGCTGCTCCCAGCGCACCGACCACCGGCGCGGCACCGTGCTGCGCCGGATGGCCCAGGCCGACCCCGCGGTCAACGAGGAGTGGAACTGCGACAAGGGGCGGTGGGCGTTCGCCTACACCCAGGTCGGTGACCGTCTCGAGCTGCCGATGGTGCGCGACGACGACGGCGAGCTGCGGGTCGCCTCGTGGCCCGAGGCCCTCTCCCGTGCGGCCGCCGGGCTGCGCTCGAGCGCGGCCGGCGTGCTCGTCGGCGGACGGGTCAGCGCCGAGGACGCCTACGCGTACGGCAAGTTCGCCCGCACCGTCCTCGGTACCAACGACGTCGACTTCCGCGCCCGGCCGCACTCGGCCGAGGAGGCCGACTTCCTCGCCTCGAGCGTCGTCGGGACCGGCCCCCAGGGCGGCGGCGTGACCTACGCCGACCTCCAGGGCGCCTCGAGCGTCCTGCTCGTCGGCCTCGAGCCCGAGGACGAGAGCCCGATCGTCTTCCTGCGGCTGCGCAAGGCCTACCGACGGTCCAAGACGCGCGTCTTCGCCGTGTCGCCGGTCGCCACCCGCGGCCTGGCCAAGATGGGCGGCACGCTCATCCCGACCGCCCCGGGCACCGAGCCCGAGATCCTGGCCGCCCTCGGCTCCGGCTCCGGCTCCGAGGTCGTCACCGAGGCGGCGCAGGCCCTGCGCGACGGCGGCGTCATCCTCGTCGGTGAGCGCCTGGCCATGGTCCCGGGCGCGCTGAGCGCCGCCCTGGCCCTCGCCGAGTCCACCGGTGCCCGCCTGGCGTGGGTGCCGCGACGGGCCGGTGAGCGCGGCGCCCTCGAGGCCGGCGCCCTGCCGACCCTGCTGCCCGGTGGCCGCCCGGCCGCCGACCCGCAGGCCCGCGCGGAGGTCGCCGCCGCGTGGCAGGTCGACTCGCTGCCGACGACCCCCGGCCGCGACACCGCCGGGATGCTCGCCGCGGCCGCCTCCGGCGAGCTCGGCGCGCTCGTCGTCGCCGGCGTCGACCCGGCCGACCTCGGCATCGAGGACGCCATGGCGGCACTCGCCGCGCCGTTCGTCGTCTCGTTCGAGATCCGGCGCTCGGCCGTCACCGAGGTCGCCGACGTCGTCCTGCCGGTCGCCGCGCACGCCGAGAAGGGCGGCTCGTTCCTCGACTGGGAGGGGCGCGTGCGTCCCTTCGAGGCGGCGCTCGAGACCTCCTACGTCAGCGACTACCGCGCCGTCGAGATGCTCGCCGACGAGATGGGCGTCTTCCTCGGCACCCGCACGCTGCGCGAGGTCCGCGCGGAGATGCAGCAGCTCGGCCCGTGGTCGGGCGCGCGCGCCGCGGCTCCGAGCGCCGAGCCGGGCGACGTGCCCGAGCTCACCGAGGGGACCCTGGTCCTGGCGACCTGGCGGCACCTGCTCGACCGGGGCAGCCTCCAGGACGGCGAACCGTTCCTCGCCGGGACCGCCCCGGCGCCGGTGGCCCGGCTCTCCGGGCCGACCGCCTCCGCCCTCGGGGTGGCCGACGGCGACCTGCTCACGGTCCGGGCCGCGCAGACCACCGTCACCGCGCCCGTCCTGGTCAGCGAGATGGCCGACCACGTCGTCTGGCTGCCGACGAACTCGCAGGGCTGTGACCTGCGGGCCACCCTCGCGGGCGCACCCGGTGCGCTCGTCACCGTCACCAAGGAGGGTGCGGCATGAGCACCGTCAGCGCGCTGCCCGACCTCGCGGCACTCCTCGCCGCGGGAACCGACAACCCGCGGGCCGACTTCAGCGACACCCCGGTCTGGCTCAGCCTCGTCAAGGCCGCCATCATCTTCGTCTACCTGCTCATCTCGACGCTCATCGTCATCTGGTTCGAGCGCCGGGTCATCGGCCGGATGCAGCAGCGCCCGGGCCCGAACCGCAACGGGCCGTTCGGCCTGCTGCAGACCCTCGCCGACGGCATGAAGTCGATGCTCAAGGAGGACGTGCGGCCCAAGGCCGCCGACGCGTTCGTCTTCACCCTCGCGCCGCTGATCACCGCGACGATGTGCTTCGTCTCGTTCTCGATCATGCCGCTCGCCGGCGAGGTGTCGATGTTCGGCCACCGCACCCCGTTCCAGCTGACCGACACCCCCGTCGCGGTGCTCCTCGTGCTCGCCGTCGCCGGCGTCGGCATCTACGGCGTCGTCCTCGCCGGGTGGTCCTCGGGCTCGACCTACCCGCTCATGGGTGGGCTGCGCTCCTCGGCCCAGATGATCTCCTACGAGATCGCGATGGGGCTCTCGCTCGTCGCGGTCTTCCTCTACGCCGGCTCGATGTCGACCTCGCAGATCGTGGGCGCCCAGCAGGACCTCTGGTTCGTCATCCCCGCCTTCTTCAGCTTCTTCGTCTACGTCATCACGATGGTCGGCGAGACCAACCGCCTCCCGTTCGACCTCGCCGAGGGCGAGGGCGAGCTCACCGGTGGCTTCCACACCGAGTACGGCGCCATGCGCTTCGCGATGTTCTTCCTCGGGGAGTACATCAACATGTTCAGCGTCGCCGCCCTCGCCACGACGATGTTCCTCGGCGGGTACCAGGCTCCTCCCGGCATCGCCGCGATCGGCGACGGCATGTTCAACGAGGGCTGGTGGGGCATCCTCTGGTTCACCGTCAAGCTGTGGATGTTCATGTTCGTCTTCGTGTGGCTGCGCGGCTCGCTGCCCCGGGTGCGCTACGACCAGTTCATGCGCTTCGGCTGGAAGTTCCTCATCCCCTCGACCTTGGCCTGGGTCGTGCTCGTCGCCTTCTTCCGCGCCGCGCGCAACGGCTGGCTCGGGGGGACCGTCGACGTCGCCGGTCGCAGCTTCCCGGCCATCTCGCTCGCCCTCGTCGGGATCATCGCCGTCGGCGCCCTCGTGGCCGGGTGGATGTGGGACACCCGGGCCGAGCGTCGCGAGGCGGCCGCTCGCGCCGGCGCCCCGGACGAGGTCGACCCGTACGCCGGTGGCCACCCGGTGCCCCCGCTGCCCGGCCAGCGGCTGCGCGAGCCCTCGCTCGCCGCCCCCGCCCTGTCCTCGACCGCCGAGACCAAGGAGGCCTCCCGTGGCTGACGAGCAGAGGAGCTCCGGCTTCCTCTCCGACCTGTTCGCCCCGGTCGCCGGCTTCGGGGTCACCTTCTCGACGATGTTCCGCAAGGTCATCACCGAGGAGTACCCGGAGGAGAAGCGCCCGACCCAGCCGCGCTTCCACGGCCGCCACCAGCTCAACCGTCACCCCGACGGCCTGGAGAAGTGCGTCGGCTGCGAGCTGTGCGCCTGGGCGTGCCCGGCCGACGCGATCATGGTCGAGGGCGCGGACAACGACGACTCCGAGGGCGGGACCGGCCGGTTCAGCCCGGGAGAGCGGTTCGGGCGCGTCTACCAGATCAACTACCTGCGGTGCATCTTCTGCGGCCTGTGCATCGAGGCCTGCCCGACGCGCGCGCTGACGATGACCAACATCTACGAGCTCGCCGACGACAACCGCGCCGACCTGATCTACACCAAGGAGCAGCTGCTCGCGCCGCTGCAGCCCGGGATGCTGCGACCCCCCTTCCCCATGGCCGACGGCATGGAGGAGCGCGACTACTACCTCGGGAAGGTGACCGAGGCGACCGACAGCCAGCGCGAGTACGTCGCCGCGCGCACCCGCACCGAGGACGACGCGGAGGTGACCTCGTGACCGGCACCGGTGAGGAGGTGATGTTCTGGATCCTCGGCCCGCTGGCCGTGGTCGGCGCGCTCGGGCTCGTCTTCGCCCGCAAGGCGGTCCACGCCGCGCTCGGGATGGCGATGACGATGATCATCCTCGGCGTGTTCTACATCGCCCAGGACGCCGAGTTCCTCGGGGTCATCCAGATCTTCGTCTACACCGGCGCCGTGATCATGCTCTTCCTCTTCGTGCTCATGCTCGTCGGGGTGGACTCCAGCGACAGCCTCGTCGAGACCCTGCCCGGTCAGCGCTGGGCGACCCTCGTGCTCGTCCTCGGCCTCGGCGGCCTCCTCGGCTTCTCGGTCGGGCACGTCGCCTGGGGCGACCCGGTCGGGGTGGCCTCGGTCAACGCCGACACCGGGAACGTCTCCGGCGTGGCCCAGCTGATCTTCGGGCGCTACGTGTGGGTCTTCGAGATCACCAGCGCCCTGCTCATCACCGCGGCCCTCGGCGCGATGGTCCTCGCCCACCGGGAGCGTCTCGGGAAGGGCCCGGACCAGAAGGAGTGGAGCACGCGGCGGTTCAAGGAGGGGCGCTACCTCGCGGGCCTGCCCGCCCCCGGCGTCTACGCGCGGCACAACGCCGTCGACACCCCGGCCCTCCTGCCCGACGGCACGCCCTCGCAGCTGTCGGTCTCCCGGGTCCTCACCGCCCGCGAGCAGAACGTCTCCCCCGAGCTGTGGGTCGAGGGCGAGCGCGAGATCGAGCACGACGTCACCGAGGGGAGCGAGCGATGAGCCTCGTCAACTACGTCTACCTGGCGACGATCCTCTTCGCGATCGGCGGCGCGACGGTGCTCACCCGCCGCAACGCGATCATCGTCTTCATGGGCGTGGAGCTGATGCTCAACGCGGCGAACCTCGTCTTCGTGACGTTCGCGCGGATGCACGGCACGCTCGACGGCCAGGTCCTCGCCCTCTTCGTCATGGTCGTCGCCGCCGCCGAGGTCGTGGTCGGCCTCGCGATCATCATGGCGATCTTCCGGTCCCGCCGCTCGGCCTCGGTCGACGACGCGAACCTGCTGAAGCTGTAAGGAGCGAACGTGCACTCACTGATCACCGAGGGCGACGCGATGACCGCGGGCGCCGCGACCGGCGCCGCGTCGGTCGCGTGGCTGCTCGTCGCGCTGCCCCTGCTCGGTGCCGCCATCCTCCTGCTCGGCGGGCGGCGGACCGACCGGTTCGGCCCGGTCCTCGCGACCGGGCTGTCCTGGGGGAGCTTCGTCGTGGGCGCCGCCGTCCTCGTCCAGATGCTCGGCCAGGACGCCGGGGAGCGCGCGCACCACATCGCGCTGTGGAGCTGGGTGCCGGCAGGGTCCTTCGACCTCGACCTCGGGCTGCTCGTCGACCCGCTGTCGCTGGCGTTCGTCCTGCTCGTGACGTTCGTCGGCTCGCTCATCCACGTGTACTCGCTGGGGTACATGGAGCACGACCCCGACAAGCGGCGCTTCTTCGCCTACCTCAACCTGTTCGTCGCCTCGATGCTCCTGCTCGTGCTCGCCGACAGCTACCTGCTGCTCTTCGTCGGCTGGGAGGGCGTGGGCCTGGCCTCCTACCTGCTCATCGGGTTCTGGAACTGGAACCCCGCCTTCGCGGCCGCCGCGAACAAGGCCTTCTTCGTCAACCGGGTCGGCGACCTCGGGCTGTCCATCGCGATCATGACGATGTTCGTGTCCTTCGGCGGCGTCGACTACGCGACGGTCAACGAGGGCGTCGGCACCGCCGGCCAGGGCACGCTCGTGGCCATCGGCCTGCTCCTGCTCGTCGGAGCCACCGGCAAGTCCGCGCAGTTCCCCCTGCAGTCCTGGCTCGGCGACGCGATGGCCGGCCCGACCCCCGTCTCGGCGCTCATCCACGCGGCGACGATGGTCACCGCGGGCGTCTACCTCGTCGTGCGCTCGCACGTGGTCTACGACGCCGCGCCGGACGCCGCGCTCGCCGTCGCCATCGTCGGGGCGATCACCCTGCTGTTCGGGGCGATCGTCGGCTGCGCCAAGGACGACATCAAGAAGGCGCTCGCGGCCTCGACGATGAGCCAGATCGGGTACATGATGCTCGCCGCCGGGCTCGGTCCGGTCGGGTACGCCTTCGCGATCTTCCACCTGCTCACCCACGGCTTCTTCAAGGCCGGGATGTTCCTCGGCGCCGGCTCGGTCATGCACGGCATGGACGACCAGGTCAACATGCGCCGCTTCGGCGGGCTGTCCACGGCGATGCGGGTCACCTGGGCCACCTTCGGCCTGGGCTACCTCGCGATCATCGGCTTCCCGTTCCTGTCCGGCTACTGGTCCAAGGACGCCATCATCGAGGCCGCCTTCGTCGGCGACGGCTGGCGCCCGTGGGTCCTCGGCGGGGCGGCGATGCTCGGTGCCGGGGTCACCGCGTTCTACATGTCGCGGCTGTTCTTCATGACCTTCCACGGCGAGCGGCGCTGGACCGAGGAGGTCCACCCGCACGAGTCGCCGCTCGTGATGACCGTGCCGATGATGGTGCTCGCGCTGGGCTCCGGGCTGCTCGGTCTCCTGCTCGCCTGGCCGTTCTCGGACGAGAAGCCGATCGTCTCCTGGCTCGCGCCGGTCGTCGGCGAGCACGCCGAGGAGCACCCGGTGCTGCCGGTGTGGGTCATCACGGTCACCACCCTCGTCCTCGTCGCGGCCGGCGCCTTCCTCGCCTGGCAGCGGTACTGGCGGGAGGAGGTGCCGGAGGTCGCGCCCCGCGCCTCGGCGCTCACCCGGGCCGCGCGGGTGGACCTCTACCAGGACGCCGTCAACGAGGGCCTGTTCATGCGCCCGGGCGTCCACCTGACCCGCTCGCTCGTCTTCGCCGACGCCAAGGGGGTCGACGGCGCCGCGGGCGGCCTGGCCGCTCTCGTCGGCGGGGTGTCCTCGAGGCTGCGTCGCCTCCAGAACGGCTACGCACGCTCCTATGCCCTGACGATGCTCACCGGCGTCGTCGCCGTCCTCGGTGCTCTGTGGGTGATCCAGTGAACTCCCTGCCCCTGCTCACGCTCATGATGGTCGTGCCGGTCCTCGGCGCGCTCGTCGTCGCGGTGCTGCCCGCGGGGTCGGCCCGGCTGGCCCGCCCGGTGGCGCTCGGGGCCTCGCTGCTCACCCTCGCGCTCGCGGTCGCGGCCTGGGTCGCCTTCGACACCGGCAGCGACGCGGTGTTCCAGCTCACCGAGACCCACTCGTGGATCCCGCAGTTCGGGGTGTCCTACGGGCTCGGCGTCGACGGGATCGCCCTGGCGCTCATCGTCATGGCCGCCGTGCTCACGCCGGTGTGCCTCCTCGCGGCGTGGAACGACGTGCCGGCGCAGGAGACCGGCTCGCTCAAGCGCTACTTCGCCCTCATGCTCGTCCTCGAGGCGTTCATGGTCGGGGTCTTCGCCGCCACGGACGTCTTCCTCTTCTACGTCTTCTTCGAGGCGATGCTCATCCCGGTCTACTTCCTCATCGGGCTCTACGGTGGCCCGCAGCGGCAGTACGCGGCGATGAAGTTCCTCCTGTTCAGCCTGGCCGGCGGGCTCGTCATGCTCGTGTCGGTCATCGCGGTGTACTTCGCCGGCCCCGGTGGCTCGGACGGCTTCCTCGTGCAGAACCTCATGGGCAACCTCGACGGCTCGACGGGCGCGCTGCGCTGGATGTTCGTCGGCTTCTTCGTCGCCTTCGCCGTCAAGGCCCCGATGTGGCCGGTCCACACCTGGCTGCCGGACGCCGCGACCGAGTCCCGCCCGGCGACCGCGGTGCTGCTCGTCGGGGTGCTGGACAAGGTCGGGACCTACGGGATGATCCGGTTCTGCCTCCAGCTCTTCCCCGAGGCCTCGCACTGGGCGACGCCGGTCGTCATCACCCTCGCCGTGGTCTCCGTCGTCTACGGCGCGCTGCTCGCCATCGGCCAGACCGACATGATGCGGCTCATCGCGTTCACCTCGGTGAGCCACTTCGGGTTCATCGTCCTCGGCATCTTCGCGATGACGAGCGTCGGCGGTGCGGGCTCGACCCTGTACATGGTCAACCACGGGTTCTCCACAGCGGGCCTCTTCCTCGTCGCGGGCTTCCTCGTGGCCCGCCACGGCAGCAAGCGCATCCCGGACTACGGCGGCTGGCAGCGGGTCACCCCGGTGCTCGCCGGCACCTTCCTCGTCGCCGGCCTGTCCTCGCTCGCCCTGCCCGGGCTCTCCTCGTTCGTCTCGGAGTTCCTCGTCCTGCAGGGCACGTTCATGCGCTACAAGGTGGCCGCCGTCATCGCCGCGCTCGGCATCGTCCTGGCGGCCCTCTACGTCCTGCTCATGTACCAGCGGGTCATGACCGGGCCCAAGCCCGCGTTCGTCGACGGCGAGTCGCCGCATGACCTCTCCGCGCGCGAGCGCTGGGTCGTGGCGCCGATCATCGTCTCCTTCCTCGTCCTCGGGGTCTTCCCCAAGCCGGTCCTCGACCTCGTCAACCCGGCCGTCGACAAGACGCTGCAGATCGTCGGCGTCACCGACCCGGCCCCGACCGAAGCCTCCGGGAGTGCCCAGTGATGCCCGCCCTGATGCCCGCCGCAGTGCCCGCCGCGTTCGAGGCGGTCACGGTCGACTACGTCGCCGTGCTGCCGATGCTCATCGTGGTCGGCGGCGCCCTGGTCGGCGTCCTCGTCGAGGCGTTCGCGCCCCGGGCCCACCGGCACACGATCCAGGTGTGGCTGACGCCGCTCACCCTCCTCGCGGCCCTGGTCAGCCTCGTGCTGTGGAGCCGCGAGCACCAGGCGGTCACCCTCGGCGGCTCGGTGGCCATCGACCCGGTCGCGCTCTTCCTCCAGGGCACCCTGCTCGGCCTCGCGGTCATCGGGGTGCTCGTCATGGCCGAGCGCTTCGGCGGGGTCGGCTCGGACGCCTTCACCCCGATGGGCGCCTCGACCCCCGGGTCGAGCCAGGAGGACGCGGCGACCCGTGCCGGGTACGCGACCTCCGAGGTCTTCCCGCTGAGCCTTTTCGCGGTGCTCGGGATGATGGTCTTCGTCGCGGCGAACGACCTGATCACCCTCTTCGTCGGCCTCGAGGTGCTCTCCCTGCCGCTGTACGTCATGACCGGCCTCGCCCGCCGGCGGCGGCTGCTCTCGCAGGAGGGTGCGCTGAAGTACTTCCTCCTCGGGGCCTTCTCCAGCGCGTTCTTCCTCTTCGGCGCGGCGCTGCTGTTCGGGTACGCCGGGTCCTCGGACCTGAAGGAGATCTCCCGGGCGATCACGACCAACTCCGGCGACCTCGACGGGCTGCTCCTGCCGGGCGTCGTGCTCACCCTCGTCGGCCTGCTCTTCAAGGTCGGCGCCGTGCCCTTCCACTCCTGGACCCCCGACGCCTACCAGGGCGCCCCGACCCCGGTCACCGGGTTCATGGCGGCGTGCACGAAGCTGGCCGCCTTCGGTGCCATCCTCCGGCTGACCTACGTCGGCATCGGCCCGGATCGCTGGGACTGGCAGTTCGGGGTCGTGGCGATCGCGATCCTCACGATGGTCGTCGGCGCCGTGCTCTCGGTGACCCAGACCGACGTCAAGCGCCTGCTCGCCTACTCCTCGGTCGCCCACGCCGGGTTCATCCTCGTCGGTGTCCTCGCCTTCTCGCAGGCCGCCATCGGCGGGGTGATGTTCTACCTGCTCGCCTACGGGGCCGCGACGATCGCCGCGTTCGCCATCGTCACGATGGTCCGCCAGGACGGCTCGGAGGCCTCCCACCTCTCGCAGTGGGCGGGCCTGGGCCGGCGCCACCCGGTGGTCGCCGGCGTCTTCGCCTTCCTCCTGCTCGCCTTCGCCGGCATCCCGCTCACCTCGGGGTTCACGGCGAAGTTCGCCGCCTTCGCCCCGGCCGTGCAGTCGGGGACGACGGGGGTCGTCATGGTGGTCGTCGGTGTGCTGGCCTCCGCGGTCACCGCGTTCGTCTACGTCCGGCTCATCGTCCTCATGTACTTCACCGACCCGGTGGAGGGGGTCGTGGCCCTCCAGCCGTCGGTGCCCTCGACCATCGCGATCACCCTCGGTGTCCTCGTGACGCTCGTCGCCGGCGTCGCGCCGGCCTGGATCCTCCAGCTCGCGGGTGACGCCTCGACCTTCCTCCTGTGAGCCGGGCAGCGAACGTGCCGGCACAGCAGGGGACGCCGTCGGTCCTCGCCCTCCCGGGGGCGAGCGACGGGCTGCGTGAGCGGCTCGTCGAGGGGCTGCGCCGGGTCGAGGACCTCATCGCCGAGCGGGTCGACCACGAGGACCCGTTCATCGCCGGCGCGAGCTCGCACCTGACGCTCGCCGGTGGCAAGCGCTTCCGGCCCCTGCTCACCCTCCTCGCGGCCGAGCTGGGTGCCGGCGCGAGCGAGGAGGTCGTCGCGGCGGCCGCGGGGGTCGAGCTGACGCACCTGGCCTCGCTCTACCACGACGACGTCATGGACGAGGCCGACGTGCGCCGCGGTGCCCCGTCGGCGAACGCGCGCTACGACAACTCGACCGCCATCCTCGTCGGGGACCTGCTCTTCGGGACGGCGTCGGACATCGTCGCCGACCTCGGCCCGGAGGCGGTCAAGATCCAGGCGCAGACCTTCGTGCGGCTGTGCGCCGGGCAGATCCGCGACGAGCGGCCCTGCCCGGAGGGGGAGGACCCCGTCGAGTACTACCTGCGGGTCCTCGAGGACAAGACCGGCGTGCTCATCGCGACCGCCGCCCGCTACGGGGCGATGTTCGCCGGCTGCCCGGCGCCCGTCGTGGAGACGATGCGCGAGTACGGCGAGCGGCTCGGCATGGCCTTCCAGCTCGCGGACGACCTCATCGACATCGCCTCGCAGGCCGACGAGACCGGCAAGACCCCCGGGACCGACCTGCGCGAGGGCAAGCGCACCCTCCCGGTGCTCCACGTGCTCGCCTCGAGCGACCCCGCGGACGGCCGGCTGCGCTCGCTGCTGCTCGGGGACCTCTCCGACGACGACCGTCTCGAGGAGACCCTCACCCTGCTGCGGGCCCACCCCGCGATGGAGCGGGCCCGGGAGCAGGCGCTCGAGGTGGCCGCCCGCGCCCAGGAGGTGCTCTCCACCCTGCCGGCCGGTGAGGCCCGCGAGGCGCTGCACGCCCTCGCCAGCGGCGTCGTCACCCGCGTCGGCTGACCGGCGCCCTCCCGCCGGGTGCCGCAGACCCCGAATTCGAGGGCGGAGCGCCCGATGCGGCCCGAGGGTTCTCCGGGACGCTGCACCCAGCTCCCGGGCCGCGCCCGGGTGGCGCACTAGGGTCGGCGTCGTGAGCTCGAGGCCGGAGGACGTGACCGCGCGGTGGGACGCCGCGACCGCGGGGCTGCCCGTGCCGCTCGTCGTCCTCGACCTGGACGCCTACGAGGCCAACGCCGCCGACCTCGTGCGTCGCGCGGGCGGTCGCCCCGTGCGGGTGGCCTCGAAGTCGCTGCGCTGCCGCTGGGTGCTCGAGGACGTCCTGGCCCGCCCGGGCTTCGCCGGGGTCATGGCCTACGCGGCGGCGGAGGCGGTGTGGCTGGCGCGCGAGGGCGTCCGCGACGTGTTCCTCGCCTACCCCTCGGTCGACCTCGACGCGCTGCGCGCGGTGGCCGCCGACGACGACCTGCGCCGCGAGGTGACCGTGACGGTCGACTCCGTCGAGCACGTGCGCTGGCTGCGGGACACGCTCGGTGCGGGCCTGCACGGGGTGGGGGTGGCGGTCGACGTCGACTGCTCGGTCCGGGTGGGGCGCCTGCACCTCGGGGTGCGGCGCTCGCCCACCCGGACGCCGGCGCAGGCGCTCGCGGTGGCGCGTGCCGCCCTCGGGGTCGGGCTCGAGGTGCGCGGGCTGATGTTCTACGACGCCCAGGTCGCAGGCCTCCCGGACTCGCCGGCCGTGCGGGTGCTCAAGCGCCGCTCGGTCGCCGAGCTGCTCGAGCGGCGCGCCGCCGTCGTCGCCGCCGTCAGCGCGGAGGCCGACCTGCGGTTCGTCAACGGCGGGGGGACGGGGAGCCTGCACCGGTTCGTCGACGACGCGGCGGTCACCGAGCTCGCCGCCGGCTCGGGCCTGTACGCCCCGACGCTCTTCGACGGCTACGACGACTTCACGCCGCGTCCGGCGATGGCCTACGCCGTCCCCGTCGTCCGGCGCCCGGCCCGCGGCATCGTCACGACGTTCGCAGGGGGGTACGTCGCGAGCGGCCAGCCCGGGTGGTCCCGGGTACCGCGCCCCGTCCGGCCCGGCTGGTCCCTGGTGCGCAGCGAGGCCGCGGGCGAGGTGCAGACGCCGGTCAGCGGGGACGTCGACGGGCTGGCCCTCGGCGACCGCGTCTGGCTGCGCGGCGCCAAGGCCGGCGAGCTGCTCGAGCGTTTCGACCGGCTCCATCTCGTCCGGGGCGAGGAGCTGGTCGCCTCGGTGCCCACCTACCGCGGAGAGGGACGGAACTTCGGATGAGCGCGACCTGGCGCAACTGGGGCGGCAACGTCAGCGCCCGCCCCGGACTGGTCACCGAGGTCTCGAGCATCGAGGGCGTGCGCGGCGCCGTCCGGACGGCGCGCGAGCGCGGTGTCCCGCTGCGGGTCGCCGGCAGCGGGCACTCCTTCACCCCGCTCGTCGCCACCGACGGCGTGCTCCTGCGGGTGGACGGCCTGCGTGGCGTGCTCGACGTCGACCGCGAACGCGCCCGGGTGCGCGTCGCGGCGGGCACCCCGCTGCACGAGCTGAACCCGGCGCTGCAGGCCCTCGGGCTCGCCCTGCCCAACCTCGGAGACATCGACCGCCAGACGCTCAGCGGTGCCGTCGCCACCGGGACGCACGGAACCGGGGTGCGGCTGCAGGGCATCGCCGCGGCGGTCTGCGGGCTGACCCTCGTCCTCGCCGACGGCTCCCTGTTGCGCTGCTCGGCCGAGGAGGAGCCGGAGGTCTTCCAGGCGGCCCGCGTCGGGCTCGGGGCCCTCGGGGTGGTCGTCGAGCTCGAGCTGCAGTGCGTGCCCGCCTTCCGGCTGCACGCCCGCGAGTCGGGGGAGTCCTTCGCCGGCGTGCTCGCGAGCATCCACGACCTCGCCGACTCCCACGACCACGTCGACATGCACTGGTTCCCACACACCGACCGGGTCCTCGTCAAGCGCAACGACCGGGTGGGCCCGGGCGAAGGGCCGGGGCCCCTGCCGGCGTGGCGGCGCCGGCTCGACGACGACCTGCTCGCCAACCGGGTCTACGAAGGGGTCAACCGGCTGCTCTCCCGGGTCCCGGCCGCCACCGCGCGGGCCAACCAGCTGAGCGCCCGCGCGCTCGGGGCCCGCGAGTTCGCCGACGACTCCTGGCGGGTGTTCTGCTCCTCACGCGAGGTGCGCTTCGTCGAGTCGGAGTACGCCGTGCCCCGCCGGGCCGTCGTGCCGGTCCTCACCGAGCTGCGCGCGTGGTTCGAGCGCAGCCGCGAGCCGGTGCCGTTCCCCGTCGAGGTCCGGTTCGTCGGGGCCGACGACGTCTGGCTCTCGACCGCCTACGAGCGGGACAACGCCTACGTCGCCGTCCACCAGTACCACCGGATGGACCCCAGCCGTCTGTTCGCCGCCTTCGAGGCGATCGTCGCCGAGCACGCCGGCCGGCCGCACTGGGGCAAGGTGCACACGCTCGGCGCCGAGCGGCTGGGCGAGCTCTACCCCCGCTTCGCCGACGTCCTCGCCGTGCGCGACCGGGTCGACCCCGACCGGCGCTTCACCAACGACCACGTGCGCCACCTCCTCGGCGACTGACCCGGGGCGCGCGTCCTGGCGGGTCAGGGTAGGGCGGGGGAGGCCCGGCGGGCGGCCCGGGCAGCCCGGGCGGCGGTGAGCGAGTCGACCGAGAGCAGGACCAGGGCGACCCACACGATGCCGAAGCCCACCCACAGCCGGCCCGAGACGTGCTCGCCGAGGAGGAGGACCCCGACGAGCAGCTGGAGGACCGGCGTGACGAACTGGATGAGCCCGATCGTCACGAGCGGGACCCGTCGAGCGGCGGCGGCGAAGAGGAGCAGGGGGCCCGCGGTGACGACGCCGGAGAGCACGAGCAGCACCGTGTGCACGGGCCCCTCGGCGGTGAACGTCGTCGCGCCGTGGGCTCCGAGGACGAGCAGGACCCCCACGGCGACCGGCGCGAGCGCGGTGGTCTCCGCGGTGAGCGAGCGCAACGCCGTCAGGGAGGCCCCCAGCCGCTTCTTCGTCAGCCCGTAGAGCCCGAACGAGAAGGCGAGCACCAGCGGGATCCACGGCACCACGCCGCCGGCCACCGCGAGCCACACCGAGGCCACCGCGCCGACGGCCACGGCCGCCCACTGCAGCGGGCGCAGCCGCTCCCGCAGCACGAGGACCCCGAGGGCCACCGTGACGATCGGGTTGAGGAAGTACCCGAGGGCGGCCTCGTAGGTCCGCCCGGTGAGGACGGCCAGCACGTACGTCGTCCAGTTGCCGGCGATGAGGAGCCCGGCCACACCGATGCCGGCGGCCAGCCGAGGCCGGGCCACGACCTCCCGCATCCAGGCCAGGTCCCGGCGCGCGAGCAGGATGAGCAGGCACAGGGCCAGCGTCCACAGGATGCGGTGCCCGAGGATCTCGAACGCGCCGGCCGGGGCGAGCGCGGCGAAGTACAGGGGGAACAGGCCCCAGATGCCGTAGGCGAGGAACCCGTAGCCGGTCCCGACGCGCCGGGCCTCCTCGCCCGGCCCGTCGCTCACCCCACGGTCCAGGTGTCGCGCCCGCGCAGCAGCTCGCCGAGGTCGGCGTCGGTGGCCGGCCCCCCTGCCGCGTCGACCGCGCCCTCGACCTGGGCCCGCACGAGGTCGTCGTAGGTCGGCCGGGAGACCTGGCGGAAGACCCCCATCGGCACGTGGGTCATCTCCGGGGAGTCCAGCCGGGAGAGGGCGAACGCGGCGGACGGGTCCGGCGCGGCGGCGTCGTGGACGACGACCTCACGCGCGCCGACCTCGGCCTCCGGCACGAACTCGCCGTGCCCGCCGGCGACCCGCACGAGGACCCGGCGGTCGTCCTCCGGGCCCACGGTGACCGGCTCGCCGGAGCGCAGCCGGACGATCCGCGCCGCCTGCTGCGTGCGGTCCTTGAGGACCTCGAAGGCGCCGTCGTTGAAGATCGGGCAGTTCTGGTAGATCTCGACGAGCGCGGCCCCGCGGTGCTCGGCCGCCGCCCGCAGCACCTCCTTGAGCTCGGCGCGGTCGGACTCCATGGCCCGCGCGACGAAGGTCGCCTCGGCGCCGAGGGCGAGCGAGACCGGGTTGAAGGGCGCGTCGACCGAGCCGAGCGGGCTGGACTTGGTGACCGAGCCGGTGCGGGAGGTGGGCGAGTACTGGCCCTTGGTCAGCCCGTAGATCTGGTTGTTGAACAGCAGGATGGTCAGGTTGACGTTGCGGCGCAGGGCGTGGATGAGGTGGTTGCCGCCGATGGAGAGGGCGTCGCCGTCGCCGGTGACGACCCAGACGGACAGGTCGGGGCGGGAGGTGGCCAGGCCGGTGGCGATCGCCGGGGCACGGCCGTGGATGGAGTGCATCCCGTAGGTGTCCAGGTAGTACGGGAAGCGCGAGGAGCAGCCGATGCCGGAGACGAAGACGATGTTCTCGCGGCGCAGCCCGAGCTCGGGCAGGAAGGACTGCACGGCGGCGAGGATGACGTAGTCGCCGCAGCCGGGGCACCAGCGCACCTCCTGGTCGGAGGTGAAGTCCCGCTTGCTCTGTCCGGGTGCGTCGTCGGGCAGGTGGGGGACGTGCTGCAGACCGGTGACGGGCATGCCCAGGTCGGTGAGGGTCACGAGACCTCCTCGAGGATGGTGGAGACGACGTCGGCGAGCTCGACCGTCGTGAACGGCAGCCCCCGGACCGCCGTGTGCGAGCGGACGTCGACGAGGTAGGTGCCGCGCAGCAGCAGGGCGAGCTGGCCGGTGTTCATCTCCGGCACGAGCACCCGCTCGTAGCGGCGCAGGACGTCGTCGAGGTTGGCGGGGAAGGGGTTGAGGTGGCGCAGGTGCGCCCGGGCGACGGCGTGCCCGGCGTTGCGCAGCACCCGGGTGGCGGCGGCGACCGGACCGTAGGTCGACCCCCACCCGAGGACGAGGACCTTCGCGTCACCGCTCGGGTCGTCGACCTCGAGGTCGGGGACGGCGATGCCGTCGACCTTGGCCTGGCGCAGCCGGACCATCGTGTCGTGGTTGTCCGGGTCGTAGCTGATGTCACCGGTGACGTCGGCCTTCTCGATCCCCCCGATCCGGTGCTCGAGCCCGGGCGTGCCCGGAACGGCCCACGGGCGCGCGAGCGTCTCGGGGTCGCGCAGGTAGGGCCGGAAGACCGGCTCGCCGGCGTCGTCGACGGCGTTGGGAGCGCTCGCGAGCTCGACGGCCAGGTCGGGCAGCTCGTCGACCTCGGGGACGGCCCACGGCTCGGAGCCGTTGGCGAGGTAGCCGTCGGAGAGCAGGACCACCGGGGTGCGGTAGGTCGTCGCGATGCGGACCGCGTCGAGGGCGGCGTCGAAGCAGTCGGCCGGGGTCTGCGCGGCGAGGACCGGCACGGGTGACTCCCCGTTGCGGCCGTACATGACCTGGAGCAGGTCGGCCTGCTCGGTCTTGGTCGGCAGCCCCGTCGAGGGCCCGCCGCGCTGGATGTCGACGACGACGAGCGGCAGCTCGAGCGACACGGCGAGCCCGATCGTCTCCGACTTCAGGGCGATCCCCGGGCCCGAGGTCGAGGTGACGCCGATCGCGCCGCCGTACGAGGCGCCGAGGGCGATGCCGACGCCGGCGATCTCGTCCTCGGCCTGGATGGTCGTCACACCGTGCCGCTTCATCCCGGAGAGGGCGTGCAGCACGTCGGAGGCCGGCGTGATCGGGTAGGAGCCGAGGACGAGCGGGCGGCCGGCACGGTGCGCGGCCGCGGCCAGGCCGAGGGCGAGGGCGGTGTTCCCGGTGACGTTCCGGTAGCGCCCGGGAGCCATCGGGGCGGCCTGGACGACGAACGAGGAGGCGAAGTCCTCGGTGGTCTCGCCGTAGTTCCAGCCGGCGCGCAGCGCCGCGAGGTTGGCCTCGAGGATCTCCGGCCGGCCGCCGAACTTCTTGGCGAGGAAGTCCTCGGTGCCGGTCGTCGGGCGGGTGTACATCCACGAGAGAAGGCCGAGGGCGAACATGTTCTTCGCCCGCTCCTTCTCCTTGCGCGTCAGGCCCTCGAACGGCGCGAGCGCCTCGACCGTGATCGAGGTCAGGGCGACGGCGTGCACGTGCCACGACTCGAGGCTGCCGTCCTCGAGCGGGCTGGTCTCGTACCCCACCTTGGCGAGGTTGCGCGTGGTGAACTCGTCGGTGTTCGCGACGATCGTCGCGCCGCGGGGCAGGTCGGCGAGGTTGGCCTTGAGCGCCGCCGGGTTCATCGCGACGAGGACGTCGGGGGCGTCGCCGGGGGTGAGGACGTCGTGGTCGGCGAAGTGCAGCTGGAAGCTGGAGACGCCGGGCAGCGTGCCCTGGGGGGCGCGGATCTCGGCCGGGAAGTTCGGCAGCGTGGACAGGTCGTTGCCGAGCGCTGCCGTCTCGGAGGTGAACCGGTCGCCCGTCAGCTGCATCCCGTCGCCGGAGTCGCCGGCGAACCGGATGACGACGCGGTCGAGGGTCTGGACGGTCTTGCTGGTCACGGTGGTCCCTGGGGTGTCGGGAGTGTGGTCGGGCGCCCCGGCGGGCCGGAAGGCGCACCGTCGTCCATCGTACGTCCCGGGTGAGGCTGCCCTCACCGCCGTCCACGTCCGGGCCCCGGTGGGCCGGCCGGCCGGGATCGGGAGGTCCTCCGCTCCTCGGTACGGGGCTAGGCTCGCTCGGCATGGAGGGCTACCTCGTCGTCGCGGCGGTCGTGCTCGCCGGCGTGCTCCTCGTGACCGCGGCGATGGCCGTCCGCCGGCTGCTCGCCCCGCGCGCGGCCACCGAGGCCGGCCTGCGGACCTACGAGTCCGGTGTCGACCCGGTCGGTGCCGGCTGGGCGCAGTCGCAGGTGCGCTACCTCTCCTTCGCCTTCCTCTACGTCGTCTTCGCCGTCGACGCCGTCTACCTCTTCCCGTGGGCGCTCGTGCTGCGGGACGCCCACCTGGGGGCGGCCTCGCTCGTCGAGGTCGGGATCTTCGTCGGCGTCCTGCTCCTCGGCCTCGTGCACGCGGGTCGGCGCGGCCTCCTGCGCTGGGAGACCGGATGAGCGTGGACCTGCCGACGCCGCGGGTCGGGCCGGTCGCCGAGCACGCCCCCAAGCCCGTCCGGGTCGTCCTCAACTGGGGCCGTCGCTACTCGCTGTGGGTGTTCAACTTCGGGCTGGCGTGCTGTGCCATCGAGTTCATCGCCGCCTCGATGGGTCGGCACGACTTCATCCGTCTCGGCGTCATCCCGTTCGCGCCCGGGCCCCGGCAGGCCGACCTCATGGTCGTCTCCGGGACGGTGACCGACAAGATGGCGCCCTCGATCCGGCGCCTCTACGACCAGATGCCCGAGCCGAAGTACGTCATCTCCTTCGGGGCGTGCAGCAACTCCGGTGGCCCCTACTGGGACAGCTACTCGGTGACCAAGGGCGTCGACCAGGTCGTGCCCGTCGACGTCTACGTCCCCGGCTGCCCCCCGCGGCCCGAGGCGCTGCTCCAGGGCATCATCCGGCTGCAGGAGCAGATCGCCGGTGAACGCGTCGGCGGCTCGGCCATCGCCGCCCGCCGGGCGGGCCGGTTCGCGGGCCACCGCACGGCGAGCGCCGGCGACGTGACGCGCTCGCTCCTCGCGCGGCCCGCGGCCGGGGGACCGCGGCCGTCCTGACCCCGCGCTGACCACCCGGTTCCCCAACGGTCACCCAGGGTTCTCGCAGTGGACCCCCGGGCCGTCCCGGCCCGCGCCTAGCGTCGTCCCGCGGGCTCCAGGCCGGGGTCTGCGCCGACCCTTCGCCACCCTCTGGAGCCACCATGACGACCATGCCCGAGCGCCGAGCGGCCCTCCCGCTCCTCTCCCATGCCCGCGGGAAACGCAGCGCGGTGACCTGCGAGCTCAAGTGCGGGAACGCCTGCGCCGACGACGCGCCGAACACCAGCGAGAACGAGTACTTCCGCGACCTCGCCAGCCGGGCGTTCACCCGTCGGAGGATGCTCGGCGGGGTGGGCGGCGGAGCGCTCGCGGTCGCCCTGAGCCCCGCCTCGCCCGCGGCGGCCCACCGACGGCCGGGCCACGGGCACGGCCCGGCCCGGGGTCTCTCCTTCCAGCCGATCGCGCCCGTGGCCGCGGACGTCGACGCCCTCACCGTGCCGCGCGGATGGACCTGGAGACCCGTCATCCGCTGGGGCGACCCGCTCAGCACCCGGGCCCCGGAGTTCGACCCGGAGCACCAGAGCGAGCGCGCGCAGATGCAGCAGTTCGGCTACAACTGCGACTACCTCGACATCATCGAGACGCCCGGCACGCACGGCCGGCGGGCCCTGGCGGTCGTCAACCACGAGTACACGAACGAGAACATCATGTTCCCGCCGAGCGAGGACGCGGACACTCTCGAGGAGTACAAGCGGATCGCCATGGCGGCGCACGGGCTGAGCGTCGTCGAGCTGCGCCGCTCCGGCCCCGGCCGGCCGTGGTCGTACGTGCGCGGCAGCCGCTACAACCGGCGGATCCACCTCAAGACGCGCTTCGCCGTCGACGGTCCGGCCGCGGGGCACCCGCTGCTGCGCACCCGGGAGGACCACCTCGGGCGGACCATCCTCGGGACCCAGAACAACTGCTCCGGGGGGACGACCCCGTGGGGCACCGTCCTGTCCGGGGAGGAGAACTTCAACCAGTACTTCGTCGCCGACGACACCCCGGAGAACCGGCGCTACGGCATCCCGAGCACCGAGGGGGGCCGGGCGTGGTGGACCGTCGAGCCCCGCTTCGACGCCCGCCGGCCAGGCTACGAGAACGAGGTCAACCGCTTCGGGTGGGTGGTCGAGGTCGACCCCGAGGACCCGGACTCGACCCCCGTCAAGCACACCGCGATGGGCCGCTTCAAGCACGAGAGCGCGAACATCCGGCTCGCCCGGGACGGGCGGGCGGTCGCCTACTCCGGCGACGACGAGCGCTTCGACTACCTGTACAAGTTCGTCTCCACCCGGCGGATGGTGCGTGGGAGCAGCCGCTGGGCGAAGGCCCAGAACAAGCGGCTGCTCTCCTCCGGGGACCTCTACGTCGCCCGGTTCAGCGGCGACAGCCCTCCGGCGGAGATCGACGGCACCGGCGCGCTGCCCTCGGACGGGCGGTTCGACGGCACCGGCGAGTGGGTCCCCCTCGTCGAGGACGGCTGCTCGCGGGTGCCGGGTATGAGCGTCGCGGAGGTGCTCGTCTTCACCCGGCTCGCGGCCGACCGGGTCGGGGCGACGAAGATGGACCGGCCCGAGGACGTCCAGCCCAACCCCGTCACCGGCAGGGTCTACGCGGCCCTGACGAACAACACCAACCGCGGCGTCGCCGGCTACCCGGGTGTCGACGAGGCCAACCCGCGGGTGACCAACCGCGAGGGCCACGTCCTCGAGCTGACGGAGTACCACAACGACGCGGGCGCCACCCGTTTCGCGTGGACCCTGCTGCTCGTCTGTGGCGACCCGTCGAGCGCGGGGACGTACTTCGGGGGCTACGAGGGGCCGGTCTCGCCGATCTCGTGCCCGGACAACGTCGCGTTCGACTCCACCGGCGCGCTGTGGATCGCCACGGACGGCCAGCCCGGCACCCTCGGACTCGACGACGCCCTGCACCGGGTGACGCTGACCGGTCGGGAGCGGGGCAAGGTCGAGCAGTTCCTCGCGGTGCCGCGGGAGGCCGAGACGTGTGGGCCCGTGGTCCACGACCGGGACGGGTCCGGGTCGGTCTTCGTCGCGGTGCAGCATCCCGGCGAGGACGGGTCCTGGGCGGACCAGCACTCCTTCTTCCCCGACTACGCCGCGCCGGGCACCCTCTCGCGGGGGCGCTGGGGCGGGCCGCGGCCGAGCGTGGTGCAGGTCTACCGGCGCTGAGCGCGTCCGAGGGGGCCGGCCGGAGGTCCTGGTCGGCCCCCTCGGCTTGTCACAACCGGCACACCCGACCCACGGGTATGGCTCACAATGAGTCCGGGTGCGGCGGCCGGGCCGCGCTCGCCGAGGTCGGACGAGGACGAGATGAGCGAGCCGCGCGGGACGGCACGGCGTGACGGTGCGTCACGCCGTCTGCGGGCCCGCCCGCGCACGGGGGTCGTCGCCGGCGTCGTGGTCGCGCTGGCCCTCGGCGGCTACGGGTGGGCCGCGACCCGCAGCCCCGGGTTTCCGAGCAACCAGCTCGAGCCGAACGACGGCACCGTCTGGGTGACCAACGACCGGGTCGGCCTCTTCGGGCGGCTCAACGCCCCGGCGGCCCGGCTGGACGCCGCGCTCGCCCCCGGTGAGGACGCGGCCCAGACCTACCAGCTCGACGTCGTCCAGTCCGGCTCCGCGGTGCTCGCCCGCGACCGGGTCACGGGCCGGGTGACGGCGGTCGACGTCCGCGAGGGCACGCTCGCCCCGGACCGGAGTGTCACGGTGCCCGCGACGGCCCCCCTCGCGGTGGGCGGTGCCACCTCGGCCGTCGTCGACCCCGAGACGGGCGAGGTGCGCGCCGCCCGCTCCTCGACGGCCGGCGAGGCGGGGGTCGACGGGCTCTCCTCGCGCGACGACGCGCTCGCGAGCGTGCCCGTCGCTCCCGACGTCACCGGCGAGGCGCGTGCCGCGGACGTCGCCGTCGCCGAGGACGGCACGGTCTACGCTGCGGGCTCCGGAGGCGGGCTGGTCACGCTCACCCCGGCCGCCGACGGCGGGTTCACGGCGAGCACCGCCGACCTCGGCGGCGCCCTCCAGGACGTGCACGTCCTGCTCACCGCGGCAGGGCCGGTGGTGCTCGACACCGTCACCGGCGTCCTCGCGTGGCCGGGAGGGGAGCGCACGGCGGTCACCGGCGCGAGCATCCTCGACGGCGTGCCGCAGGGCGGGGTCGCGGGTGACAGCGTCCTCGTCGCCACCCCGCGCGCCCTGGTGTCGGTCGACCTGGCCGGCGGGGTGGCCCGCACGCTCGCGGACGGCGGCACCGGCCCGGCGGCCGAGCCGGTCGTCCTCGACTCGTGCACCTACGCGGTGTGGTCGGGCAGCCCGGGCCGGGCGGTGCGGGTCTGCGGAGGCGGTGGGGCCGAGCAGGTCCCCCTGGAGAACGCGGCGGCGCTGCTCTCACCCCACCTGCGGCTGAACCACCGGTCCGTCGTGCTCAACGACGCGGCGACCGGGGCGGTGTGGTCGCTGGAGTCGGGCCGGCGGCTCGACGACTGGACCGCCGTCGCGCCGCCGAGCACCCGCAGCCGCCCGACGGACACCGACGCGTCGACGACGCTGGACCGCAGCTCCAAGCCGCCCCGGGCCCGCGACGACCGGGTCGGCGCCCGCCCGGGCCGCACGAGCGTCCTCCACGTGCTCGACAACGACAGCAACCCCTCCGGCAGCGTGCTCTCGGTCACCGAGGTCTCCGACCTGCCCGCGGCGACCGGCACCGTGGACATCTCCCCGGACGGGCAGACCGTCCAGGTGACCCTCGAGGCGACGGCGGCGAGCGCCGGCTTCGACTACGTCGTCGACGACGGGCGCGGCAACAGCTCCTCGGCGCACGTCACCGTCACCGTCCGGGGGCCCACCGAGAACGGCCCGCCGGTGCTGCGCCCGGGCTACCGGGCGGAGGTGACCTCGGTCGCCAACCGGGGGACCCTGAACGTCCCCGTCGCCGGCGACTGGCGCGACCCGGACTCCGACCCGGTGGCGGTCACGGCGGCCCACGACGGGCGCACGTCGGTCGCGGTGACCTCCGACGGTCGGCTGCGCTACACCGCACCCGGGGCGGCCGGCCCGCGGACGGTCGAGTACACGGTCTCCGACGGCACCGCCGAGACCACGGGTCGGCTCTCGGTCGACGTGCTCGCGGCGGACTCGGTGTCCACGAGCGCGGCGACCCCCCTGCCGGACATCGGCCGGGGCGAGGTCGGCAAGCCCGTGGTCCTGCGGCCGCTCGAGAACGACGTCCCCGGCACCGACCCGACCTCGCCGGCCGCCCGTCTCCAGCTCGCCGGCGACGTCACCGCCCCGGACGGCGCGACCGTCGAGACGAGCATCGACGCAGGGACGGTGTCGGTGACCGCCGGTGCTCCGGGCACCTACCTGCTCGCGTACGCCGTGCGCTACGGGAACGCACCGTTCGCCCGAGGGACGATCCGGGTGGACGTGCGGGCGGCCGCCGAGCGGTCCGGCAGCATCACCGCGATGCTCGACCAGGCGGTGGTCCACGGCCAGACGGCGACCGTCGTCGACGTGCTCGCCAACGACGTCGACCCCGCCGGTGGCCTGCTCGTCGTCCAGGGCACCGAGACCGAGTCCTCCGACAGCGTCGACGTGGCGGTGCTCCGGGGACGCTGGGTGCGGATCGTCGCGACCCGGCCCGAGCTGCGGCCCAACCCCGTCCTCGTGCGGTACACCGTCACCAACGGCTCCGGGCAGAGCGCGACCGGGGACATCTCGGTGCTCCAGCTGCCGGAGCCGGCCGACGACACGCCGGTGACGAGCGACGACACCGCGACGGTCCGCTCCGGCGACCACGTCTCCGTGCCGGTGCTCGACAACGACCTCGACCCCAGCGGGTCCACGCTGCGGCTCTCCCCCCGGGTCGAGGGCGCGCCCCGCGGCGGGACGCTGCCGGTGTCGGGCCCCGACGGGGCGACCGGCACCGACGAGGTCGGGGCCGCCTACGTCGCCGGGTCGCTCGTGCGCTACCAGGCGCCCCGGGTGAGCTCCCAGCAGACGGTGACGGTCACGTACGTCGTCGAGAACGCCGCGGGTCGCCGGGCCACGGGAACCGCGCGGGTCACCGTCACCCCACCGCCGACGCAGGAGCGACCCGACCGGGCACCCACCCCGCCGGCCCTCGAGGGCCGCGTCGTCGCGGGCGACACCATCACCGTCACCGTCGCCGGGTCCGGGGCGGACCCGGACGGTGACTCGACGACCCTCGTCGGGCTGGCCTCGGCGCCCCGCTTCGGGCGGGTCCTCGCGACGACGCCCTCGTCGATCACCTACCAGGCCTACCCGACGAGCGGGGGCACCGACGACTTCACCTACCTCCTCGGCGACCGGTACGGCAAGGTCGGGGAGGGCACGGCCCGCATCGCCGTCACCCCACCCGGCGACCCCCAGCCGGTGGTCGCGGTCGACGACGAGGTGACCGTGGAGCCGGGCAGCACGGTGGCGGTCGACGTCCTCGCCAACGACATCCAGCCGATCGGTGAGCGGGCGAGCATCCGGCCGCTCGCCGCGCTCAACCCGGAGCTGGACGGGCGGGCGGTGCTCGACGCCGACAGCGGCGCGCTCGTCGTCACCGCGCCCTCCGCTGGCGAGACGCTCGCCGTGCGCTACGCCATCGTCGGGGCCAGCGGGGAGGAGTCGGTCGGGACGGTACGGGTCCGCGCCCGCGAGGGGGTCAACCTCCCCCCGAGCCCCCGCAACGCCCTCGCCCAGCCCGCCGTCGGGGCGACGTCGGTCGAGGTGGACCTGCTCGCCGGCGCCGTCGACCCCGACGACCCGGGCGGTGCGCTGCGCGTGACCAGGGTGTTCAACGCATCCTCGGCACGGCTCGCCGGCGGCGTCGCGACCCTGCCGGTGACGAGCGACCCGCAGGTGCTCACCTTCGAGGTCGTCGACGCCGGTGGGGCGGCGGCGCTCGGGGTGGCCTACGTGCCGGCGGGCGGCTCGGGGGCGCCGAGCGTCCGGCCCGACGCCCTCGTGCGGGTCGAGCGGGACGGCTCGACGGTGGTCGACCTCGACGACATCGTCCTGGACCCCGCCGGGCGGGACGTCACGCTGACGACGAGCGACCGGCTCGCGGCCTCCCCGCCGGGCCAGCTGCGGGTCGAGGCCGAGGGGCCCTCGCAGCTGCGGGTCACCGCGCTCGCCGGGTACGTCGGGCCGGCCGCGGTGTCCTTCGAGGTGACGACGGCCGCGACCCGGGAGGCCGCCGGACGACGGGCCTTCCTGTCGGTGCCGGTCCAGGTGGGGCCGGAGACCCCGGTGCTGCGCTGCCCGCCGACCGCGGTCGACGTCGTCGTCGGTGGCCAGTCGCGCCCGCTGAGCGTACCCGAGCTGTGCCACGTCTGGACCGCCGACCCCGACACCGTCGCCGACCTGCGCTTCGCCGGCAGCCTGGAGTCGCCGGTGGCCGGGCTGTCGGTGCGCACCGAGGACGACGCGACGCTCGTCGTCACCGCCTCGTCGGCGGCCGTGCCCGGCTCGACCGCCCGCCTCGTCGTGACCGTAGAGGGCACCGAGGCGGTGCCCGCCGTCCTCACCGTCCGGGTCGCGGCCGCCGAGCCGCCGTCGATGGCGCCGGTGTCGGTCGAGGGGGTGCGGGCCGGGACGACGACGACGGTGAGCCTCGAGGGCTACCTGCGCTCCCAGCTCGGCACGCCGGAGTACTCGGTCGTCGGGGTCGAGCGCGTGTCCGGCTCGGCCGCCGAGGTCCGACGGGAGGGACCGACGACCCTGTCGGTGACGCCGTCGGTGCAGGCCACCGGGCGCATCGTCTTCGAGGTGACGATCACCGACGTCGAGTCGACGACGCGACGCGACCGCCAGGCCACGGGCACGCTGACCGTCGACGTCCTCGGGGTGCCGGGGGCGCCCGGGACCCCGGCACAGACCGGACCCACGCTCAGCGGGTCGGCGCTGCTCTCCTGGCGTCCGCCGCCGGGCACCGGCCTGCCCGTCGAGGGCTACGAGGTTGCCTGGGAGGGCGGCACCCAGCGCTGTGACGCCTCGCCGTGTCTCGTGACGGGGCTGCGCAACGCCGTCGAGTACCGGTTCACCGTCCGCGCGCGCAACGTCGTCGGCTTCGGCCCGGCGAGCGCACCCTCCGCTCCCGTCGTCCCCGACGAGGTCCCGGGCAGCCCGCTCGCCCCGCGGGTGGTCGAGCCGGCCGACGGCACCGTGACCGTGGCCTGGAACGCCGCGCCCTCCGGCGGCTCGCCCGTCGACCGCTACCTCGTGACCTGGCCGGGTGGCCGGGCGGAGACGGGGTCGACGTCGGTGCGCGCTGCCGGGCTGGACAACACGGTGACCACCCCGTTCACGGTCACGGCGCACAACGAGGCCGGGTGGGGGCCGCCGGTCACTGTCGAGGGCCAGTCCGCCGGGACACCGGCCACTCCCGCGGCACCGACCCTCGAGACGGCAGAGGTCGCGGGGGGCGCCCGCCAGGCGGTCCTCGTGCGTTGGGTGGCCGTGGGCGCCAACGGTCCCGGTGACCCGACCTACCGGGTGACCCGCACCGGCCCGGACGGGAGCGTCACGGTGTGCCGGACGACCGGCACCCGCTGCGAGGCGGCGTCGGTGGAGAACGACGGCTCGACCTACCAGTACCGGGTGACCGCCGCGAACGAGTACTACTCCTCGGCGCCGAGCGAGCCCGTGTCCCGCCGCGCCGTGGGCACGCCGGGAGCGTTCACCGGGGTCTCGGCGACCGCCTCCGGCACGGACCGCGAGGTCGACCTGAGGTTCACCGCGCCGCCCGCGCACGACGACACGCTCACCGTCACCTGCCGGGTCGCCGACACCACCTGCGGCACGTGGAGCGGAGCGGACCTGGACGACGTCGAGGCGGAGGTCCTCGTCCCCGCCAACGGCGCGGCGTACACGCTCACCCTCACCGCGACCAACTCCGCCGGCCTCTCGTCCTCGACGCAGGTGAGCACCGACGTCGTCTACGGCCCGCTCGGTCCGGTCCAGGTCCACGTCGACGCGGTCGTGGGGCCGTACGTCACGGTGACGGTGACGGCCCGGCCCAACGGACGCAGCGCCGACGTCGAGCTGGTGGTCAGCGGAGGCATCGGCGGACCGGAGACGGAGAGCGCCTCGACGGGTCCGGGCGTATGGAGCCACACCTACCCGGTCAAGGTCGGCTACGCCCGCACCCTGGAGATCTCGGCAACCGTGGACGACAGCAGCCGGCACGTCGAGACGGGTCCGGTAGCAGCGACGACCGGGGAGGCGGTGCTCACCCCCGACGACGACCCGGCGAGAGACGGTCTCCAGCTGCGGCTGACCGGCTCCAACCTCCCGCCGAGCGCCACGATGCGCTGCGTCGTCACCCCCACCGGTGGCGGCGAGCCGACGACGGTGACCTTCGGCACCGGGTCCGACGGCACGATCGGCGACGGGGGCTCGGTGACCGTCCCGACGACGGTCCTGCTCCCGGTCGCGGGCGTGACGTACGACCTCGAGTGTGACGACGGCCAGGCCCCTGCGACACCTGTGCAACGATCGTGGACCGCCCCGTGACCCGCGCGCGACCGACCGGACACGACCCGACGACCCCGACGAGGACACGATGACGACGCACACCCTCGCGCACGCCGACGAGATCGCCTGGTTCGGTGAGACGTTCACGACGATCGTCGACGCCGTCGGGGAGGCGCTCGTCGGCAAGGACCGCGTCGTCCGGCTCGCGGTGACCGCCCTCGCGGCCGGTGGGCACCTCCTCGTCGAGGACGTCCCGGGCACGGGCAAGACGAGCCTGGCCCGCTCGCTCGCCGGCGCGGTGCGCGGGAGCCACCAGCGCATCCAGTTCACCCCGGACCTGCTCCCCTCGGACGTCACCGGCGCCTCGATCTACGACCCGCACCAGCAGCGCTTCGAGTTCCGGCCGGGGCCGGTGTTCGCCAACATCGTCCTCGCCGACGAGATCAACCGGGCCTCGCCCAAGACCCAGTCCGCGCTCCTGGAGGTCATGGAGGAGGGCCGGGTCACCGTCGACGGGGTGACCCACGGCGTCCCGGAGCCGTTCATGGTCATCGCCACCCAGAACCCCATCGAGCAGGCCGGGACCTACCGCCTTCCCGAGGCCCAGCTGGACCGGTTCCTCATGAAGACGGCGATCGGCTACCCCGACGCCGCGGCGACCATCGGGGTGCTCTCCGGGCTGGCCGAGCGCGACCGCGCCGCGGCGGTGCGCCCGGTCATCGGCACCGACCAGGTCCTGCGCCTGCGCGAGGTGGCCCGGTCCGTCCACGTCTCCCGGCCCCTGCTGGAGTTCGCCCAGACCCTGGCCGAGCGCTCCCGCGAGCACCGCCACCTCCGCCTCGGGCTCTCGGTGCGCGGCCTGCTCGGCTACGTCCACGCCGCGAAGGCCTGGGCCGCCGGGCACGGGCGCAACTACGTCGTCCCGGACGACCTCAAGGAGCTCGCCGTCCCCGTCATGCAGCACCGGATGCTCCTCGACGCCGACGCCCAGTTCGACGGCGTCACCGTCCCCGACGTCGTCGACGAGCTCTTCGACGCCGTCCCGCTGCCCGCCGCCGACCACTGAGGAGCCCGCCGCCGTGTCCCCGCTGCGCGCGCTCACCCGCTCCCTGCGGGAGCGCTCCGTCGTCACCGGCACCGGCTGGGGCGCCGCGCTCGTGGGCGCGCTGGCGGCGACGGTCGGCTGGGTGCTCGCGTGGGACGAGGCGCGCATCGTCGGGCTCGGCCTGCTCGTCCTCCTCGGGCTCGCCGTCCTCCAGGCCCTCGGGGGCTCGCGGGTCGACCTCGAGCTCGGGGTGCACCCGGTACGCGTCCGGCCCGGGACGAGTGCCGACGGCTCGCTGCGGGCGACCAACGCCCGCAGCCGGCGGGTCGCCCCCGCGGAGCTCGAGGTCCCCGTCGGGGAACGGGTCGAGGCCTTCCGGCTGCCCTCGCTCGGCCCGGGTGGTCGGGTCGACCACGCCTTCACGATCCCGACGACGCGCCGGGGGGTCATCGTCGTCGGACCGGTGACCACCGTTCTCGGCGACCCCTTCGGGCTCGCCCGCCGGACCCTGAACGCCTCGCGGACGCTCGAGCTGTTCGTGCACCCCCGCGTCCTCGCGCTGCCCTCCCTGGACGCCGGGCTCGTCCGGGACCTCGAGGGCCGCCCCACGCCGGACCCGTCCGTCTCCGACCTCGACTTCCACACCCTGCGCGGCTACCTGCCGGGCGACGACCGGCGGCACGTCCACTGGCGTTCCTCGGCCCGGGTCTCGGCCGCGGCCGGGTCGACGGCGCTGATGATGAAGACCTACACCGACACCCGGCGCAGCCACCTGGCGGTGCTGCTCGACGCACGCCCGGGCTCCTACCCCGACGAGGACGCGTTCGAGACCGCCGTGACCGCCGCCGCCTCGGTCGCGGTGCGTGCGCTCCGGGACGAGATGGACGTCACCGTCGTCGCCGGCGAGCACGCCGTCGACCGGGCCGGCGTCGCCCGCACCCTCGACGGGTTCGCCCGGGTCGAGCCCTACGAGGCCGACCTGCCGGGGCTCGCGGCCCGGGTCGCCGGGCTGGCCCCCGGGACGAGCATCGCCGTGGTGGTCACCGGGGCGGAGACTCCGGTCCTCGAGATCCAGCGGGTGGCGAGCCACCTCGGGGGGCACGTGCGCCTCCACGTCCTGCGGGTCGCGCCGGGGCAGCGGAGCACGACCTCGGCGGTCCTCGGGATGTCCTTCCTCACGATGGGGGCGCTCGAGGACCTCCCGCGGCTCGTGCGCGTCGTGGGGGACCTGTGACCCCGCCCCGCGCACCCCGCGTGCCGACCCCGACCCCGGGGCCTGGCGCCCTCGTCGACGCCCTCGCGGTCCTCGTCCTCACCGCGACGGCGCTCGGCGCGTTCTGGGGGACCTTCGAGGGCCTCGCCTGGGTGCTGGGCGCCGGCGTGGCCCTCGTGGCCGGCGTGCTCCTGGCGCTGGCCCTGGACCGTCTGCGGCTGCCGTGGTGGGCGCTCCCGCCCGCCCTCGTCACGGTCACTGCACTCCTGGCGCCGGCGCTCACCCAGCGCGGCACCGATGCCGGCCCCTGGCCCACCCCCGCGGCCTGGGCCGCCCTGGCCGACACCGCGACCGACGGGTGGCGCCGGCTCCTCACGACGCTGCCCCCGGTCGACGGCAGCGGCCCGCTCAGCCTGCTGCCCTTCCTCCTCGCGCTCGCGGGAGCGAGCACCGGGATGCTCCTCGCCCTGCGCGGAGCGGGTGCCTACCGGCCGCTGCTCGGGCCGGCCGTCGTGGCGGTGCTCGCCGCCGCCCTCGGGGTGAGCGACCCGGGCGGCATCGCCGCGCGGGGTGCGCTGCTCCTCGGTGGCGGCGTCGTCTGGGGGACGCTGCGCGCCCGCCGGCGCGTCGTCCTGCACACCGGTCCGTCGAGGGAGCGGCTGGCCACCGCCACGCTCCTGCTCGCCCTGACGGGCATGGTCGTCCTCGGTGCCTTCCCCTGGGTCGGTGCGGGGGAGCGGGAGGTGCTGCGCGAGCACGTGCAGGTGCCGTTCTCGGTGACCGACCGGCCGAGCCCCCTCGCCGCGTTCCGCGCCTTCCGCCCGGCGGTCGGCGACCTCGCCGACCGCGAGCTGTTCACCGTCGCGGGCCTGCCGGAGGGGACGCTCGTGCGGCTCTCGACGCTCGACACCTACTCCGGGACGGTGTGGGCTGCCGGTGGCTCGTCCGCGACGTCGGACGGGGTCCCCGGCGGCTTCCTGCGGGTCGGTGCCCGGATCCCGCGCGCCGGCAGCGGCCCGACGACGCAGGTGCGGGTCACGGTGGCCGCCGGGTGGGCCGACCGCCCCGAGCTGGGCATCTGGGTGCCGACCCTCGGTGACGAGACCCGGGTGGCCTTCGCGGGAGCGGGCGCCCAGGACCGCGACGACGCCCTCCGGTACAACCTCGACACGGGCGCCGCCGTGCTGCCCGGTGGCCTGGAGGCCGGGGAGAGCTACCTCCTCACCGAGCAGCTCGGGGCGAGCGACACCCGCGCCCCGGCCACGCCGCAGGTCGACCCGGACCTCCTGCAGCCGGTCGCGCGCCTCGTCGCGGCGAGTGCCGGCGGGGGTGGCGACCCGATGGCCAGGGTGCGCGCGGTCGCCACCCGGCTGCGCACGACCGGGGCCTACAGCGACGGAGGCGCCGGCGAGGAGGCGATCCTGCCGGGACACTCCCTGGGTCGGCTCGTCGCCTTCGTGGGTGACCGCCAGCCGGCGGGCGACGACGAGCAGTACGCCGCCACGCTCGCGCTCTCGGCCGTCTACCTCGGCCTGCCGGCGCGGGTCGTGCTCGGCGCGGTCCCCGGCGCCGACGGGGTGGTCCGCGGGTCGGACGTGCGCGCCTGGGTCGAGGTCCACGACGGCAGCCGCTGGCAGCTCCTCGCCCCGGAGGAGTTCGTCCCGCCGCGCGACCGGGAGCCCTCGCCGCGCAGCGTGCTCGAGCAGGACCGCACCCGGGCGGCCGCCGTCCCGCCACCGAGCGCCCAGCGCCCGCCGAGCAGCGAGGACGGCTTCACCCTCGACGAGACCGCCAGCGGGCGGGCTCGCAGCGTCGCCCCCGAGGTGCCCCGGTCCTGGCCGCTGTGGGTCTCGGTGTCCCTCGGCGTCGCCGCCGTCCCCGCTCTCGGGCTGCCCCTGTGGACCGCCGTCGTCGTGCTGCTCAAGGCCCTGCGCCGGAGCGTGCGTGCCCGGCGTGGCTCACCCGCGGCTCGGGCGGCGGCGGCGTGGCGGGACGTCGTGGGCACCCTCCACGACGCGGGGTACCCCGTCTCGACGCACGACACGCGGCGCGAGGTCGCCCGGGCCGTGGGCGGCGCGGCCCTGCTCGACACCGCCCGTGCGGTCGACGTCGCCCTCTACGGGCCGGCGGGGGCGAGCGACCCGGCGGCCGAGCGCGCGTGGGAGCTGGCCGCCCGGGTACGCCGCGAGCTCCTCGAGGGTCGCGGCTGGCGGGAGCGGTGGCGGCGCGCCGTCAGCCTGCGTTCGCTCACCCCCGAGCCCGTCCTGGTCCCGGTACGGACGCCGTCGGGCATCCACGCCGGGCGGATGGTGCCGGTGGCCTCAGCGCGCTGACCGCCACCGGAACCATCGCCGGCGCGGCGGGTCGGTGATCGGCGTGGCCCGCTGCGGGGCGAGGTCGACCGCACCCTCGGCGGGCGCGTACACGGCGTGCCGCTCCTCCCTGCGCCGGGTCTGCGCCGGACGGCGCTCGGCCCGGTGACGCCCGGCCCGGCCGGGGTCGGCGGGCGGGGCCGGGGTGGCCGGGGCCGGCCGGTCCGAGGGCACCGCCCAGGGGGCGATGCGCTCCTCGAGAGCCGGCTCGGTGCGGCGCAGGGCGGCACGAGGCCGCTCCGGGGCGTCCCGGACCGGGCGGACCGCCCGAGGCAGCACCGGCCCGGCACCCGCGAGGCGCTCGGCCGGCTGCGGCGGGGTCCAGCCGGCACGCAGCCGCGAGCGCGGCACGGTGCGCGCCTCGAGCTCCTCCGACGTGGTCACCCCGTCATCGTAGGCCGGCCGGGGCAGCCCCCGCGGGGCTTCGGGACGGTCCACACCGCCGTGGTCCGGGCGGCCCGGGAGGCGTCCTGCTCGCTAGGCTGCCGGGCGTGGCGGACGAGACGAGGACGGTCGAGCCGGGTGCCTGGCGCGCCGCGGTGGCCACCGCCCGCGACGAGGGCTATGCCTTCCTCGACTGGCTCAGTGCCGTCGACCGCACCTACGAGGATCCGGGCCCGGGCTTCGACGTCGTGTGCCACCTCTACGACGTGACGAGCCCGGGGGCGCTGCGCGGGCTGCTGCTCGTCACCCGGGTCGCCGACGGGGAGGCCCTGGAGTCGGTCACCGAGGTCTTCGCCGGCGCCGCGTGGCACGAACGGGAGACCCACGAGATGTTCGGCATCGAGTTCGCCGGCTTCGAGGACGGCACCGGGCTCGGCCTGCGACCCCTCCTGCTGCCCGACGGCTTCGAGGGCACCCCGCTGCGCAAGTCCTTCCAGCTGGCCGCCCGGGCGAGCAAGCCGTGGCCCGGTGGGAAGGAGCCGGGGGAGGGGCACGAGTCCGCGCGCTCCCCGAGCCGCCGCCGCGTCCAGGCCGCCGGGGTGCCGCCGCCGGAGTGGGGCCCGCGATGACCCTGCTCGAGGTGGTCGCCCGGGCCGTCGCGGCACTCGCGGCCTTCCTCGTGCTGCCGCTGGTCGTCGGCCAGGCCGAGCACAAGGTCATGGCGCACATGCAGGGCCGGCTCGGGCCCATGTACGCCGGTGGCTTCCACGGCTGGGCGCAGCTGGTCGCCGACGGGGTGAAGTTCGTCCAGAAGGAGGACCTCGTGCCGGCGGCGGCCGACCGTTGGGTCTTCCGGCTGGCGCCGGCCGTCGCCCTCGTGCCCTACCTCGTCGCGCTCGCGGCCCTCCCCGTCCACCCGGGCGTCGCAGCGCTGGAGGTCCCCGGGTCGGTCCTGCTCGTCCTCGCCGCGACGTCCGTCGGCGCGCTCGGCACCCTCATGGCGGGGTGGTCCAGCGGGAACAAGTACTCGCTCATCGGCGGGCTGCGGGCCGCCGCCCAGCTGGTCTCCTACGAGCTGCCGCTCGTGCTCGCGGTGGCCTCGGTGGCGCTCGCCGGGGGCTCGCTCTCGCTGGCCACCCTCGCCGAGCGGTGGAGCCCCTGGTGGCTGCTGTGGCAGCTGCCCGGGGCGCTCGTCTTCCTCCTCGCGGGGGTCGCCGAGCTGCAGCGCCCACCCTTCGACATGCCCGTGGCCGACGCCGAGCTCGTCATGGGCGCCTGGACCGAGTACACGGGGCTGCGCTTCGCGTTCTTCCTGCTCGCCGAGTACGCCGGGATCGTCGTCGTGTCCCTGCTCTTCGCCGTCCTCTGGCTCGGGGGCTGGCACGGCCCGCTCCCCGACGCGCTCGGCTGGTTGTGGACGCTCGGCAAGGGTCTGCTCGTCGCGCTCGCGGTGATCTGGGTGCGGGTGTCGTGGCCCCGGCTGCGCGAGGACCAGCTGCAACGGCTGGCCTGGCTGTGGCTGCTGCCGCTCGCGCTGGCCCAGGTCGTGCTCACCGCGGCCGGGGTGGTGGCCGGGTGGTGAGCGCCAGGGACCGACGCGGCCGCGGTGGCCTGCCGGGCGTGCTCAAGGGGCTGGCCGCCACCGCGCGCACCGCGGTGCGCCCGAGCCACACCGCGGAGTACCCCGACGTCGCACCGACGCTGCCCCCGCGCAGCCGCGGGGTGATCGCCCTGCTCGAGGAGAACTGCACCTCGTGCATGCTCTGCGCCCGGGAGTGCCCCGACTGGTGCATCTACATCGACTCGCACAAGGAGACCCTCCCCGCGGCCACCCCGGGCGGACGGGAACGCCAGCGCAACGTCCTCGACCGCTTCGCCATCGACTTCTCGCTGTGCATGTACTGCGGCATCTGCGTCGAGGTCTGCCCCTTCGACGCCCTCTTCTGGAGCCCCCAGTTCGAGTACGCCGAGACCGACATCCGCGACCTGCTGCACGAGAAGGACCGGCTCGGGGGATGGATGGCCACCGTGCCGCCGCCGCCCGCGCTCGACGAGCGCGCGGCCGAGCCCGGCGAGGTGGCGGCGGCCAACCGCCCGGCCCGCGGCACCGGGCTCGTCGGGGGCGGAGGCACCCGGCCGCCACGGACCGTACGACCGAGGGTCGTGCGCGACCCGCCACCGCAGGAGCCGTCGTGACCGCCCTGGACACCGCCTTCGCGGCGAGCGCGGTGCTCGCGGTCCTCGGCGGCCTGCTCGCGGTCGTCACCCGGCACGTGGTCCACGCCGCGCTGTGGCTCGTCGTGGCGCTGCTCGGGGTCGCCGGGGCCCTCCTCGTCCTCGGCGCCGAGCTCGTCGCCCTCGTCCTCGTCCTCGTCTACGTCGGCGCGGTCGTCGTGCTCGTCCTGTTCGCGCTCATGCTCACCCGCGCACCGGCCGGCCCGGACCTCGCGCACGCCGTGGGACCGTGGCGGGCGGTCGGCGCCGGTCTGCTCGGGCTCGCGAGCGCGGGTCTGCTCGCCAGCGTGCTCGTGCCGCTCGCGGACGGGTCCGTCGACCGGGCGCAGGTCACGACGACGCAGGTCGCCGGCGAGCTCTTCGGGACGTGGGTGTGGCCCTTCGAGCTGCTCTCCCTGCTCCTCCTCGCGGCGCTCGTCGGCGCCCTCGCGGTGGCCCGCGGCCACCGGTCCCGAGACCCGAAGGCCGTGCCGTGATCCACCTGCTCGGGCCGTACCTGCTCGCCGCCGTGCTCGTCGGTCTCGGCGTCGCCGGGGTCGCCGTGCGCCGGAACGCGGTCCTGCTGCTCGTCGGGGTCGAGCTCGTGCTCAGCGGCGGGCTCGTCCTCCTCGTGACGACCCAGGCCGCCGGCGCCGACCGGTGGGCGGCCGGCAGCGTCCTGCCCCTGTTCGTCGTCACGGTCGCCGCCGCCGAGGTCGTCGTCGCGCTCGCCGTCGTCCTCGCCGCATTCCGGGCACGGGGCAGCATCGACCTCGACGCCCCGGCCACCGCGCAGGACGCGCCGTGAGCCCCTGGCTGCTCGTCGCGGTGCCCGCCCTCGCCTCGCTCGTCGGGGTGGTGGTCCGGCGCGAGGACCGGTGGGCCGGTGCGGTGGCCGTGCTCGCCGGCGGTCTGACCCTGCTGCTCGCCGGCATCGCCTGGGTGCTCGAGCCGGGCAGCACCGCCGGGCACGTGCTCGACCTGCCGGTCGGCGGGCTCGATCTGCCCCTCGCCACGGCCACCGACCCCGCCCGGCTCGCGGTCGCCACCGTCGTCGCGCTCGTCGCCCTGGCCGTGCAGGCCTACTCGACGTGGTACCTCGGGGCCGACGACCGCTACGGACAGTTCGCGGCGACCGTCTCGCTCTTCACCGCCGCGATGCTGCTCGTCGTCGTGTCCGCCGACCTCGTCCTGACGCTCGTCGGCTGGGAGGTCATGGGCTGGTGCTCCTACCTGCTCATCGGGCACTGGTCCCGGCGCCCGGAGGCCCGCCGCGCCGCCCTCAAGGCCTTCCTCGTGACCCGGGTGGCCGACATCGGCTTCGTCCTCGGGGTCGTCGGCTTCGTCGCCGGCGCGGGGACGAGCGGGCTGTCCGGGGTGGTCGGGGCCTGGCGGGAGCCGACCGGCTGCCTGCAGGAGCAGCTCGCCGCCGGTGCCCCCCTGCCGGAGGCGCTCGGGGCGTGCGACGCCCCCGACGGCCGCGCGCGGACCGTCCTGCTCGTCCTCCTCGTCGTCGGGGTCCTCGGCAAGTCGGCGCAGGTCCCGTTCCAGGACTGGCTGCCGGACGCCATGGAGGGCCCGACGCCCGCGAGCGCGCTCATCCACGCGGCGACGATGGTCGCGGCCGGCACCGTCGTGCTCGCGGGCCTGCACCCGCTGCTCGCCGACAGCCCGACGGCCCGCTGGGTGCTCGGCGTCGCGGTGTCGGTCTCGATGCTGCTCGCGGCCGTGCTCGCCTTCGCCCAGAGCGACCTGAAGCGGATGCTCGCCTGGTCGACGGTCAGCCAGGTGGGCGTCATGCTCTCGGCGGTCGCCGCCGCGCCACCCGCTGACGGCCCCGACGCCGGCCTGCTGCACCTGTGGTCGCACGCCCTGTTCAAGTCGCTGCTCTTCCTCGCGCTGGGCTGGGCGGCGGTCGCGGCGGGGGGCACCGCCGCGGTCCGGATGCGCGGGAGCGCGAGCGCCACGCCGGTCCTGCGGGCGGCGCTCCTCGTGGGGTTCCTCTCGCTCGCCGGGGTGCCGCTCGTCGTCGGCGGGGTCTCCAAGGAGCACGTGCTCGCAGCGGCCTACGACGGTGCGGTCGCCGGCGACGGGCCGGGGGTGCTCGTGCTCGTCGCCCTCGTGCTCACCTCGGCGGCCACCGCCGCGTACGCCACCCGCGGCTACCTCCTCCTCACGGCCCACCGGCGCGACCGGCCGCGGGCCGGCACGGTCACCCCGGCCGCGCCCGCCGTGCTGTGGGCGCTCACCGGGGCGTCCGTCCTCGGCGGGCTCGTCGTGCTCACCGGGTCCTTCGCCCTGCACCAGGTGTCCCTGCTGTGGCTCGTCCTCACCGTCCTCGTCGTCGGGGTCGGGGTCGCGCTCGCGCTCGTCGGCGGCCTGGACCGCGACCCCGCCGAGGTCCTCGCGCGCCGCCTCGTCCCGTACGCCGACCGCGGCCTCGGCGTCGACGGTCTCTACCGGCGCGTCGTCGCCCGACCGGTCCTCCGCCTGGCCCGGGTCGTCGCCTACGTCGACACCGAGGTCGTCGACGGCTACGTGCGCGGGACGGCGCTCGCCACCCGCGCGGCCGGCTGGCTGGGCTCCCGGTTGCACCGGGGGGAGCGGTCGAGCACCGCGGTGGGGCTCGTCGTCGGTGGTGCACTGCTCCTCGGCGCCGTGGGGGTGCTGGGATGGTCGTGAGCCTGCTGCTCGCCCTCCCCGCGGCGGCCGGGCTGTGGCTCGTCACCGCCGGGCGCGCCACGCCGCCCCGGCTGGCGCGCCCGCTGGCCGCGGCGAGCGCCCTCGGCACCGCGGTGCTCGCGGTCCTTGTGCTCGTCACCGGCTCGCAGGTCGACCGTGCCTGGCTGCCCGAGCTCGGGCTGCGCTGGTCCTTCGCCGCCGACGGCATCTCGGCCCCGCTGCTGCTGCTCACCGCCGGCATCGGGCTTGTCGTCACGGCGCACGCGTGGGTCGAGCTGCCGCCGGGGGGCAGCCCCGCGGGCTACCTCGGCTGCCTCCTGCTCGTCGAGACGGGGGCGCTCGCGACGTTCACCGCCCGGGACGCGGTGCTCTTCCTCGTCGCCTTCGAGGTCGTGCTCGTCCCCATGTGGGTGCTCGTCGGCCGCTACGGCGACCGACGCGACCCGCGCGCCCGCGCCGACGCCGCCGGGCGGTTCGTCCTGTACACGGCGGCGGGCTCGAGCACGCTGCTCGTCGGCATCCTCCTGCTCGTGGTCTCCACCGGCACCGCGGACCTGCGCGAGCTCGCCGACGGTGCCGGCGCGGCCCTCGGCCCCGGCCGGCAGCTCGCCGTCGCACTCCTGCTCGTCCTCGGGCTCGCCGTCAAGGTGCCGGTCCTGCCCCTGCACACGTGGCTGCCGCCGGCCCACACGACGGCGCCGACCGCGGGGTCGGTGCTCCTCGCGGCCGTGCTGCTGAAGATGGGGACCTACGGCCTGGTCCGGCTGCCGCTCGCCACCGTGCCGGACGGGTTCGGCCGCCTGGCGCCGGTGCTCGCCGTCGCCGGGGCGGTCGGTGTCGTCTGGGGCGGGCTCGTGTGCCTCGTCGAGCGCGACCTGAAGCGGCTCGTGGCGTACTCGTCGGTCGCGCACATGGGGTTCGTCGTCCTCGCGCTCGCGAGCGGGTCCGAGACCGGGGTGCAGGCGGCGCTGCTCGCCAACGTCGCCCACGGTCTGGTCGCCGCGCTGTTGTTCGTCCTCGTCGGTGGGCTCAAGCAGCGGTGGGGAAGCGTCGACCTCGCGGTCCGCCGGCCCGCCCTGCGGGAGACCTCGCCGCGGCTCGGGCTGGCTCTCGTCGTCGGCCTCGCGGCGAGCCTCGGGCTGCCCGGCCTGGCGACGTTCTGGGGAGAGCTGCTCGCGCTCTACTCGGCGTGGGCGCCCGCGGGTGACCGCCCGCGCGGAGTGTTCGTCGCCGCCGCGGTCCTCGCCGCCGTCGGCGCGGCGCTCGCGGCCGCGTACGCCCTGCGGGTCGCCGGCCTGGTCTGGGCGGGAGACCGCCCGGCCGCGGACGCCGGCACGGGGACCGACGCGGTCGGCGTCGAGCGGTGGGTCCTCGTGACGCTCGCGGGCGCCGTCGTCGTCCTCGGCGTCGCCCCGATGCTCGTGCTCTCGTCCACTGCCGACGCCGTGGCCGGTCTCGGAGGCCTGCGGTGAGCACGGTCGTGTCGGTGGACCTGCTCGTCCTCGCCCCGGCGCTGGCGCCGGTGCTCGGGGTGGTGCTCCTCCTCGTGGGCGACGCCCTGGCCCCCGGGCGGGCCGGTGGGCGCTGGGCGCTGCCGGTCGCCGCCTGCGTGCTCGTCGGTGGGGCCGTGGCGGCGGTCCGTGCCGCCCTCGTCGCGGCGGAGGACCCGGCGCGGACGCTGTGCCTGCCGGCGCCGGGTGACGCCTGCCTGTGGAGCGCCGGGCCACGTGCCTCGGCACTGCAGGCGGGAGTCCTCCTCGCGGCGGCCGCGGCGCTCGCCCTCGTCCACGAGGCAGCGGCGCTGCGGCGGGACACCGCCGTCACCGCGACCCTGCTGCTCGCCGCGACCACCGGCGGCGTCGCCGTGGCGGCGGCCCGCGACCTCGGCGGCTGGCTCGTGGCGCTCGAGCTGGCCACGGTGCCCGTGGTCGCCCTCGTCGCGCTGCGTGGCACGCGCCCGGCCACCCACGGCGCCCTCGGCCTGCTCGTCACCTCGCTCGCGTCCTTCGCCCTGCTCGTCCTGGGGGCGGGCCTCTGGCTCACCGCGACCGGGGAGCCGACCTTCTCCTCCGCCGCGGCCGCGGGCGCCTGGGAGGACCCGCAGCGCCGGGCGGTCCTCGCCCTGGCGGTGGCGCTGCTCGTCGCGGGGCTCGGGTTCAAGCTCTCCCTCGTCCCCTTCCACGCGTGGACCCCGCAGGTCTACCCCCGGGCCGACCTCGGCACGACGGCGTTCCTCGCCGGCGCCTCCAAGCTCTCGGCCACCGCCGCGCTCCTCGTGCTCGTCTCGGCGCTCGCCGGCGTCGTCGACGGCCCGGGCCCGGCCCTCGTCCTCGGGCTACCGGCCGCTCTCTCCCTCCTGCTCGGCACCGTCCTCGCCCTGCGTCAGGAGGACCCGGCTCGGCTGCTCGCCTGGTCCACGGTGGCCCAGGCCGGGTGGGTGCTGCTGCCCCTGACCGCCCTGAGCGAGGACGGCCTGCGCGCCGCCGCCGCGTACGTGCTCACCTACGCCACCGCGACCCTCGTCGCCTTCGCGGCCGTCTCCCGGGCCGGCGCCCGCTCCCTGGAGCAGACCCGGGGGCTGCTGCGCCGCGACCCGCTCGCCGGTGGCGCGCTGGCCCTGGCCCTGCTCGTCCTCGCCGGCCTGCCACCGGGCGTGGTGGGTCTCGTCGTGAAGATCCTCGCCGTCTCCGCGCCGGTTGCGGCGGGCGTCTGGCCGATGGTCGCCGTCGCCGTCGTCGCGGTCGTCCTCGGGATCGCCGTCTACCTGCGCTGGCTCGTGGTCCTTCCCGGTCCCCGGCGGGAGGGCGACGCCCGCGCCGGCGGGGAACCGCCACGAGGGTGGGCGAGCGCGACCGTCCTCGTGGTCGGGACCGCGCTGCTCGCCGTGGCGAGCGTCCTGCCCCACCTGCTGCTCACGGCCGTCGGCTGAGGCCGCGCGGGCCCCGGCCCCGCGGAACTGTATCGGCGCCCGGAAGCGTTGACCGGACATGCACAACCACTTCAACGGCCTGAAGACCGCCGGGCTCCTCGGCGGCCTGTGGGCCATCCTGCTCGTCATCGGGTGGTTCCTCGCCCAGGGCACCGGCAGCAGTGGCTTCATCCTGCTGTTCGCGCTCATCGGCCTCGCGACGACCGCCTACGGGTACTGGAACTCCGACAAGCTCGCCATCCGGGCGATGCACGCCTACCCGGTCACCGAGGCGCAGGCGCCGCAGATGTACCGGATCGTCCGCGAGCTCTCCACCCGCGCGAGCCAGCCGATGCCCCGGCTGTACGTCTCCCCGACCCAGGCGCCCAACGCCTTCGCGACCGGGCGCAACCCCGAGCACGCCGCCGTGTGCTGCACCGAGGGCATCCTCGGGCTGCTCGACGAGCGCGAGCTGCGTGGCGTCCTCGGGCACGAGCTCATGCACGTGTACAACCGCGACATCCTCACCGGGTCGGTCGCCGCGGCGATCGCCGGCGTGATCTCCTCGATCGGCCAGTTCCTCACCTTCACCGCACTCTTCGGTGGCGACGACGAGGACCGCAACCCGCTCGCCGGGCTGGCCCTGGCCCTCCTCGCGCCGATCGCCGCCGTCGTCGTCCAGATGGCGATCTCGCGGACGCGCGAGTACGACGCCGACGAGGACGGCGCCCGCCTCACCGGCGACCCGCTGGCGCTCGCGGGCGCGCTGCGCAAGCTCGAGCTCGGGGTGGCCCGGGCCCCACTGGCCCCGAGCCGGCAGCTGGTCAACGCGAGCCACATGATGATCGCCAACCCGTTCCGGGCCCAGGACGTCTCGCGGCTGATGTCGACCCACCCGCCGATGGCCGAGCGGATCGCCCGGCTCGAGCAGATGGCCTACGGGCACCGCATCGAGCCCTGAGCCACGGCGCCGGCCGCCGGCTCAGCCCTCGGGGAGCCCCGCGGCGGAGTCGTCGTAGTACTGCCGGTTGCGCAGCCCGGCCGCGGCGGCCTCGTCGAGGCAGACGACGGTGTCGGCGTGCCACTGCAGCACCGAGGCCGGCACCGACGCGGTGAGCGGCCCCTCGATCGCGGCCGCGACGGCGTCGGCCTTGCCGTCGCCGGTGGCGACGAGGACCAGCCGGCGGGCCTCGAGGATGGTGCCGAGGCCCTGGGTCAGGCAGTGCGTCGGCACGTCGTCGAGGCCGGTGAAGAAGCGCGCGTTGTCCCGCCGGGTGCGTGCCGAGAGCCGCTTGACCCGGGTGCGCGAGGTCAGGGCGGACCCGGGCTCGTTGAAGCCGAGATGGCCGTTGGCGCCGATGCCGAGGACCTGGACGTCGACCCCGCCGAGCTCGGCGATGCGCGCCTCGTAGGCAGCCGCGGCCGCCTCGAGCGCGGCGGAGCCAGCGGCCGAGCCGTCGGGCACCTCCAGCCGCTCGGGGGCGAGCCCGATGACGCCGCACACCTCGCGCAGCAGTACCTGCCGGTACCCCTCGGGGTGGCCGGGCGGCAGCCCGACGTACTCGTCGAGGGCGACGCCGTGGGTCGTGCCGAAGTCGGCCCGCCCGGCGTCGACGGCGCGGCCGAGGGCGCGGTAGAGCCCCAGCGGCGAGGAGCCGGTCGCGAGCCCGAGGACGGGGTCGCCGGAGTGCGTGCGGGCGAGGCCGGAGAGCACCGCCTCGGCGGCACGCTCGGCGGTGCGGTCCGGGTCGGGGCTGACGAGGATCTCCATCGCGGTCAGCCTAGGTGCTCAGGCCGCGGGCGGGTCGAGCGGTCCGCCGGTGCCGGAACGTCGGTCGAGCCGGCCGCACCGGCACCACCGCGGACGTCACCGGCGCCCCCCACCGAGCACGTGCAGCAGGGCGGCGGCGACCGCGGGGGAGGACCCCCAGGTCTCGACATCGGCCCCGCCCCGGGGCCACCCGCACTCGACGAGGACCACGTCGTGGCCGCGCGCGGCCAGCCGGCGCCGGACCTCGTGGGCGGGGTGCCCCGGCCCGATGGACCGCCCGACGACGGCGACGCGCGCGCCCGGCGGCACGGCCTCCTCGGCAACGGTCTCGCCGAGGGCCTGCGGGCCCCAGGCGACGCCACCGACGGCCAGGTTGCTCGCACTCGGGACCTGGACGAGCGCGAGCGGCGCGGGGCCGCAGGCGAACCGGCGGGCACGCTCGGTGAGCGTGAAGGCGCGGGCGGCCTCGGCGAGGGGGACCGGCGGCTCCACCGGCCCCGGCGCGGGGCGCAGGGTGCGGTCGGCGAGGACCCGCACGCGGGCCGCGGCCTCGGCCACCCGGGTGCGGGGCAGGCGCCCGGTCTCGACGGCCTCCCGCAGCGCCCGGCGCACGTCGGCGAGGCGCTGCGCTCCGGTGGCGGGTCCGAGGCAGAGCAGGTCCACGCCCGCCGCCAGGGCGCGGACAGCGGCCTCGGGGATGCCGGTCCGCGCGCTCGCCCCTGCCATGTCCAGGGCGTCGCTGACGATGGTGCCCTCGAACCCGAGCCCGTCGCGCAGCAGCGCGAGGACGGCGGGCGAGAACGTCGCCGGGTGCGTCGGGTCCAGCGCCGGCAGGAGGATGTGCGAGGTCATCACGGCGGCGACGCCGGCGTCCACCGCGGCGCGGAAGGGACGCAGCTCGCGGGCCTGCAGCAGCTCGGCCGGGGCGTCCACCCGCGGCAGGTCGTGGTGGGAGTCGGCGACCGTGTCGCCGTGGCCCGGGAAGTGCTTGGCGCACGCGGCGACCCCGGTGCCCTGGAGGCCGGTCACCCACGCGGCGGTGTGCCGTGCCACGGCCTCGGGGTCGGCTCCGAACGAGCGCACGCCGATGACGGGGTTCTCCGGCGAGGAGTTGACGTCGACGACCGGTGCGAGGTCCAGGCCGACGCCCAGGGCCGCGAGCTCGCTCCCGATGCCCCGAGCGGCGGCCCGGGTCACCGCCGGGTCGTCGAGCCGGCCGAGCACGGCGTTGCCGACCGAGGGCGCCCCGTCCGGGTAGTGCAGCCGGGTCACGTCACCGCCCTCCTCGTCGGCCGCGACGAGGACGCCGGGCGTCGCCTCCACCAGCGCCGCACAGACCTCCGCCACCCCGCCGTCGGGGCCGGCGTTGTCCCCGTAGAGGCACACCGAGAGCAGGCCCTGCTCCCGGGCCTGGAGCAGCCACGGCGGGACGTGCGTCCCGGAGAAGCCCGGTTGGAGGACCGCGGTCAGGTCCGTGTCGAGGGTCATCCCTTGACCGCTCCGCCGACGAGGCCGCTGCTCATCCGTCCCTGGACCACGAGGAAGAAGACGATGACCGGGACCGCGACGAGGGTCGAGGCGGCCATGACCTGGCCCCAGTCGGTCTCGCGGCTCGCGCTGGCCTGGACGAAGCCGCGCAGCCACAGCGGGAGGGTGCGCGACTGCTCGTCGGTCATGACGACGAGCGCGACGGTGAACTCGTTCCACGCCTGGAGGAAGGCGTAGACCCCGGAGGCGACCAGGCCGGGGGCCAGCAGCGGGAAGGTGATCCGCAGGAACGCCTGGGTGCGTGAGAGCCCGTCGACCATCGCGGCCTCCTCGAGCTCGGCGGGCACGCCGGCGACGAAGCCGCGCAGCATCCAGATCGTGAACGGCACGACCGCTGCGGTGTAGAGCACGGCGAGGGCGAGCGAGCGGTTGAGCAGCCCGAGCGAGGACATCATCTTGTACTGGGCGATGAACAGCCCCTCGGCGGGCAGCATCTGGATGAGCAGGAGTGCGAGGACGAACGCGGAGCGGCCGCGGAACCGGAAGCGGCTCACGGCCAGGGCACCGAGGAAGGCGACGACGAGTGCCGCGCCCACCGTCGTCAGCGTGACGACGAGCGAGACCGACAGCGCGCGGACGAAGGCCGGGTCGGACACGACGGCGGCGAAGTTGTCCAGGGAACCACCGAAGGGCAGGAACGTCGGTGTCGTGGACTGGAGCACGACGTTGGGCAGGAGCGCCGAGTCGAGCATCCAGTAGACGGGGAAGGCCCACACCGCGGCGACGGCCAGGCCGAGCAGGGCGAGCAGGGCGCGCGAGAGGGGGGAGCGGCGCATCAGGACTCCTGGGCCATGAGGGAGCGGACGTAGTACCAGCTGAGGGCGACCGTGATCAGGAGGATGAGCACGCTCACGGCACTCGCGGTGCCGAAGTCGCCCTTGCCGGTGCCGAGCTGGTAGACGTACGTGCCGAGCAGGTTGGTCTCGTTCGCGACCGACCCCGCGTCCTGGAGCAGCTTGATCTGGGTGAAGACCCGCAGGTCCCAGATGAGCTGGAGCAGCATGACGATCGAGAGGACGGGCGCGACGAGCGGGGCGTAGATGTAGCGCAGGCGCTGCACCCCGCTCGCGCCGTCGAGCATCGCCGCCTCGATGACCTCCTGGCCGACCTGGGTCAGCCCGGCGTAGATGCTCAGGGCGACGAACGGCACGCTCATCCAGACCACGACCACGGAGGCCACGACGAAGAAGGAGAGCGGCTCCGCGAGCCAGTTGTGACCGGCGGCGGAGTCGACCCCGAGGTGAACCAGGGCCCAGTTGAGCAGCCCGCGGCGCCAGTCGACGATCCAGATCCACACCGTCATCGCCGCGACGATCGGCATCGCCCAGGCGAGGAGCAGCGCCACCTGCAGGGCGAGCCGGGTCCACCGGTCGAGGGCGTTCATCAGCACCGCAACGGCCCCTCCGACCGCGACGGTGACGAGCGCGGTGACGACGCAGAAGAGCACCGAGCGCACGACGACGCCCCACAGCGTGGGGTCGCTCACGAGGGCGGCGTAGTTGTCCAGGCCGACCCACTGCGGTGGTGCGCCGAACTGCTGGGCCAGGCCGAAGCGCCGCAGGCTCGTCACGAGCTGCCAGCCGACGGGGTAGCCGAGCGCGGCGAGCAGGAGGAGGACGGTGGGCAGGACGAGCAGGTAGGGCAGCCGGCGGGACGCCCCGGACCCGGGTCGGCGCGGTGCAGCGGAGCGGGTCGGAGCGGGCACCGGGCCGCTGGCGGAGCCCGGGGGGTCGTGGTCGAGAGTCCGCGACGGCATGGCGTGGTCCTCGGGGCAGGCGGATCGGGGTCGGGCGGTCCCCGGCGCCGGCGCGTCTCGCGCCGGCGCCGGGGGAGCGGGTCAGCCGTTGAGCATCGGGGTGATCTTCTCGTCGTACTGCTGGGCGAGCCCGGCGAGGTCGTCGGTGTCCCGGATCTTCCCGAAGAACTCCTCGAGCACCTGCGAGGACTCCACGGCCGCCCAGCCCGGAGCGGCGGGCGTCAGCTTCGAGTTCGACGCGGAGTCGATGAGGGCCTGGGCGAACTCGTCGTCGCCGAGGGAGTCGACGTAGTCGGAGTTGGCCGGGCCGAGGCCGGCGCCACCGAGCATCTTCTGGTACTCCGGCGAGAAGACGATCCGCAGGAGCTCCTCGGACAGCTCGGGGTTCTGCGTCTTGGCCGAGATGGCGATGTTCGAGCCGCCGGCGAAGACCGGGGCCGGCTCACCGTCGGTGCCCGGCAGCGCGAACACCCCGAAGGTGTCGTCGTTCCACTCGCGCACCTGCTTGCCGTCCTTCTTGACCAGGTCGCCGATCGACCAGTGCGCCCACCCGGGGGCCATGATCGTCGCGGCCGCGAGCGAGGTCTTGCTGGTCTGCTTGCCCTCCTCGTCGAGGATGGTGTCGCTGTCGTTGATGTACAGCCACGGCGACTGGTCCTTGGCGTCGGCCGGCGCCTTGCTCGCCTCGCGCTGGATCGTCTGCAGCTGCGTCAGGCCCTCGAGCGAGGCGGGGTCGGAGAGGGTGGAGACCCACTGCCCGTCCTCCTTGGTGGCCAGGTCACCGCCGTTGGCGAAGATCCAGGAGATGCCGTTGCGCCAGTCCTGGCCGCCGATGAAGAACCCGGAGAAGTTCTTGATGTCCTCGGGGTTGTCCTCGGCGATCGTCGCGACCGCGCTGTTGAACTCCTCGAGCGTCGTCGGTACCTCGACGCCCGCCTTCTTCCAGATGTCCTTGCGGTAGAACATGTAGCGCGACCCGAAGTAGTACGGCAGCGCGTACTTCGTGTCGTCGACCGACCCCGCCTCGACGAAGCTCTGGAGCAGCTTGTCGCCGCCGAGCTCGTCGTACATGTCGGAGATGTCCATGAAGGCGCCGACGTTGGTGAAGGTCGGGCTCTGGGTGTTGCCGAGCTCGACGACGTCGGGCGTGTTCGCCGCGTCCGGCAGGGCCGTCGTCAGCTTGGTCACGAGGTCCCCCCAGGCCTGCTCCTCGATCTTCAGGGTCGCGCCGGTCTCGCTGGCGAAGGTGTCCTGCAGGTAGGTGCGCAGCTCGTCGGGGGTGTCGCCGCCGGCCAGCCAGAGGGTGACCGTCTCCCCGGCGTTGTCCGCGGTGCTCGTCGCGGCCGGCTCGTCGCTCCCCCCTCCGCTCGAGCAGGCCGACAGGGCGAGGGCGGCACTCGTCAGGACGACGAGGGGAAGGCGCCGGTTCATCTCGGGTTCCTTTCGTGGGAGGTATGGGGGTCAGACGACCCCGAGGCGGTCCCAGAGGACCGAGGCCGCTGCGCCACGCAGGACGATGTCCTCCGGGGACGTGGCGAGGCGGACGGACAGGGGGGTGTCGAGGCTCGGCAGCAGCCGCTCGGCGAGGCTGCGGGCGACGACGGGGGCGACCGGCTCCAGGAGCGCGGCCGGTCCGGCGAGGACGACCTCGGACAGGTCGAGCGCGGCGACGAGGGGCGCGAGCGCGACGGCGAGCCGGTGGCCGCCCACCGCGACGACGCCCTCGGGGTCGGCCGGGTCGCTCCCGGCCTCGACGGCGGCCCGCAGGCGCGGGGCCGACAGCCAGGTCTCGAGGCATCCCTGCCGGCCACACGAGCAGGTCTGGCCACCGTCGGTCCCGACGGTGACGTGCCCGATCTCACCGGCGGCGTGGTGGGCGCCCCGGACGAGCCGGCCGTCGCTGACGACGCCGCAGCCGACGCCACGACCGACCTGGACGAGCACCATGTCGAGGCTCTCGGGCGAGGCGCTCAGCTCGGCCTGGGTCGCGGCGTCGGAGTCGTTGAGGACGACGACGGGCACCCCCGTCGCGTCGGCCACGAGGTCGCGCAGGGCGACGTCGCGCCACCCGAGGTTCGGCGCGGTGCGCACCCGGCCGTCCGGGTCGACGAGCCCGGGGGTGCCGATGCCGATGCCGAGCACCGGGTGCGGCGCGGACGCCAGGACCGAGCGGACGAGGTCGACGACCACCTGCGGGTCGAGCCCGCGGCCGGCGACGCCCTCGGCGGCGGTGTCGCGCTCCTCCCGGGCGAGGACCTCGCCGGTGACGTCAACGACCGCGGCCTGCGGGCGGGCGGGGACCGACAGGTCCACGGCGAGGGTGAGCAGCCCGCTGCGGTCGAGGTCGACGAGGGTGGCGGGCTTGCCCGGTCCGACCTGCTCGGCGGTCCCGGCATCGCGCACCCTGCCGTCGGCGATGAGCTCGGCGACGAGGTCGGACATCGTCACCTTGGTCACGCCGACCTCGCGGGCCAGCTGGGCGCGCGAGGTCGGCCCGAGCCGCCGCAGCGTCTGCAGGACGAGGCTGAGGTTGGCCCTGCGCCCGTCGGCCGGCAGGACCGCCGTGGGGCTGCCGGCACGGCGAGGACGAGGGCTCATGACAAGTTAGTAAAGTGTACTAACTAAAGCGCGGCAAGAGCCGTGACCGGATCGTGACCTCCGCCCGGGTCGGGGCCGGCGGGCCGGGGTCTGGTTGGCTGGCCCCATGCCCTCCCTCACCCACGACGAGGCCCTCTCCCGCGCTGCGCTCGTTGCCGTCGAGGCCATGGAGGTCGACCTCGACCTCGACCGCGGCCCCGAGGTGTTCGGCTCGCGCACCACCATCACCTTCACCTGCCGGCGCCCCGGGGAGAGCACCGTGGTCGACCTGCGCCCGCAGGCGCTGCACTCGGTGCGGCTCAACGGCCGCGAGCTTCAGGACGTGCTCGTCGACGGGCGTCTCCGGCTGGCCGACCTCGCCGCCGACAACGTGCTCGAGGTCGAGGCCACGATGTCCTACGGCCACGACGGCCAGGGGCTGCACCGCTCGAGCGACCCGGCGGACGGGGAGGACTACGTCTACGGGCATCTCTTCCTCGACGCCGCCCCCCGGGTGTTCGCCTGCTTCGACCAGCCCGACCTCAAGGCCCCGTACACGGTGGGGGTCCGCGCCCCCGAGCACTGGAGCGTCCTCGGCAACGGTGGCGCGACGCAGGTCGCGCCGGGCCGCTGGGAGCTGGCGCGCACCGCCCCGCTCGCGACGTACTTCGTCACCGTGTGCGCCGGCCCGTGGGCGTCGGTCACCGCCGAGCACGACGGCGTCCCGCTCGGCATCCACGCCCGCCGCTCGCTGGAACGCCCCCTGCGCGAGCAGGCCGAGCACATGCTCGCGACCACCCGGACCTGCCTGGACCACTACCACCGCCTCTTCGGCATCCGCTACCCCTTCGGCGAGTACCACCAGGTGTTCGTGCCCGAGTTCAACGCCGGCGCGATGGAGAACCCCGGGTGCGTCACCTTCCGCGACGCCTACGTCTTCCGGGGCGCGGCCTCGCCGGACCAGGTGCTCGAACGCGACAACACCATCGCCCACGAGATGGCCCACATGTGGTTCGGCGACCTCGTGACGATGCGGTGGTGGGACGACCTCTGGCTCAACGAGTCCTTCGCCGAGTACATGGCCTACCGGACCTCGGCCGAGGCGCTCGGCGCGCCGCAGTCGTGGGTGTCCTTCGGCATCGTCCGCAAGCTGTGGGGCTACGCCGCCGAACGCGCGCCGAGCACCCACCCGGTGGCGGGCTCGCCCGCCCCGGACGCCCTCTCGGCCCTGCAGAACTTCGACGGCATCTCCTACGCCAAGGGCGCCTCCGTCCTGCGCCAGCTGATCGCCCACATCGGCGACGAGGCGTTCCTCGCCGGCGTGCGCGACTACCTGCGCGGGCACGCCTACGGCAACGGTGAGCTCGCCGAGTTCCTCGCCGCGATGGCCGCGGCCGCCGGCGAGGACCTCGGGCCGTGGGCCGGTGCCTGGCTGCGGACCGCCGGTGCGGACCGCCTCGAGCTGACCCGCACCGGGACGCTCACCCGGCGCACCCCCGAGGAGCACCCGGCCGACCGCCCGCACACCCTCGACGTCGCCGCCTTCGACCACGGGCGCGAGGCCCTGCGCGAGGACGTGGTCCTCACCGGTGAGCGGGCCGAGGTCCCCGGGGTCGCCGGGCTCCCCGAGGGCGCGCTGGTGGTGCCCAACGCCGGCGACCTCACGTGGGCCGAGGTCGCTCTCGACCCCGGGACGGTCGCCGCCCTCGTCGACGGCCTCGCCGACGTGCCCGACCCGGTCGCCCGCACGGTGGTGTGGACCTCGCTGCTCGGGGGCATGCACCGGGGCGAGGTCGACCCGCGGGTCGTCGTCGACGTCCTCGAGTCGGCCTGGCCGCGGGAGGACGACGCGGCCGTCCTCTCCCGGGTCGCCCTCGTCGTGACGGGCACGGTCGTCCCGCTCTTCCTGCCCCCGGCCGAGCAGGCGGAGGCGATGGAGCGGGTCGCGCACGCTGCCGACGCGCTCGGGCAGCGTGCCCGTGGCGCCTCCGGGCCCGCGGCGCGGGCGTGGGGCCTCCTCGCCGCGCGGGTGGGTGCCCGCGCGCTGCGCGACGAGGCGCGGCTGCACCGGTGGGCAGCCGGCGCGGACCTGCCGCCGGAGCTCGCCGGCGACGACGACTTCCGCTGGCTCGTCCTGCGCCGGCTCGCGGCGCTGGACGCCCTCGAGGAGGCCGAGCTCGAGGCCGCGCAGGAGGCGGACCGCTCGCTCGCCGGGCGGCTCGCCGCGCTCGGCGTGCGCGCCGCGCGCCCGACGCCGCAGGCCAAGGAGTGGGCGTGGTCGACCCTGGCGAAGGACCCGGAGCTGTCCAACTACGGTGCGCTCGAGGTCGCCCGTGGCTTCTGGGTGGCCGAGGACCCGGCCGTCGTGCGCCCCTACGTCGGGCGGGTGGGGGACCTCCTCGCCCGTCTGGAGCCGCGGATGGGCGAGGACGCCCTCTCCCGGGTCGCGACCGCCCTGCACCCGAAGTGGCTCGTGGAGCCGGCGACCCTCGCGGCCTCGAGCGAGCTGCTCGCCCGCGAGGACCTCTCACCGGGGGTGCACCGCGCGCTCCTCGACGAGGACCACGTACTGCGCGAGGTCCTCGAGAGCCGGCGCCGCTTCGGGTGAGCGCTCAGCCGGCCCAGAAACCCCGGTCGCCGAAGAGGTCGCGGTAGGAGCCGAAGGCGGCCTGACCCGGTGCGCGGCCGTCGAGGTAGGACCCGACGACCGCGGCGCCGAGGTCGCCCAGCTCGGGGGCGACGACCCGCCCGCCGGCGCGGCGGGCCATCGAGTCGACGAACCGGGCCAGGCCGGGGTCCTCGCCGAGCCGGAAGAAGGTGACCTGGGCCCCGAGCCGGGCCGAGGCGTCGAGCTCGTGCACCGCGAGCGCCAGCGTGCGCGGGTGGGGTGGGTAGTCGAAGAACACCGACCCGCCCGGCTCGAGGTGTGACGTCGGCTCGCCGTCGGTGACGACGAGCAGCACGGGCTGGGCGTTCGGGTGCCTGCGGAAGTGCCGGTTCGCCAGGAGCAGGGCGTGGTGGAGGTTGGTGCCCTTGTCCCACTCGGCGTCGAGCGCCGTCAGCGTCTCGATGTCCATGGTCTGGGCGTAGCGGGCGAAGGACACCAGCTGGAGGTGGTCGCCGCGGAAGCGCGTCGAGACCAGCTGGTGGAGTGCGAGGGCGGTGCGCTTCATCGGTACCCAGCGCCCGTCCATGGCCATCGAGAACGAGGTGTCGACGAGCAGCGCGACCGCCGCCTGGGTGCGCGCCTCGGTCTCGGTGACCTCGACGTCGCGGATGTCGAGGCGCATCCCGCCGCGCGGGTCACCGCCCTCGGCGGCCACCCGGGTGATCGCGTTGGTCATCGTGCGGGTCGTGTCCCACGGCTCGGTGTCGCCGAACTCCCACGCGCGGGTCGCGCCGCTCGGCTCGCCCGCGGCGCCGGCCAGGCGGGTGTCGCGCTGGCCACCGCGGTTCGACAGCCGCGCGGCGACGTCCCGCAGCAGTGACCTGCCGAGCTCGCGCATGGCCTTGGGCGACAGCCGCAGCGACCCGTCGGCGGAGCGGGTGAGCATCCCGCTCTCGCGCAGCGCCTTCTCGAGCTCCGCGAGCGCGCGGGCCTCGACGGCGGAGTCGTCACCGAGCTGGCGGGTCAGGGCGTCCAGGTCGACGTCGTCCATCCGCGCCCCGGGGTGGGACTGGGCGAGCTGCTCGGCGAGCGAGTCCAGCTCGGCGAGGTCCTGGAGCACCCCCGTGCCGTCACCGAGGCCGAGCCCCTGCTCACCCTCGAACCGCTCCGAGCCGCCCCAGTCCTCCCCGGGGCGCAGGCCCTGGAGCAGGCCGTCGATCCGGGAGAGCTGCTCCATCAGCTGCGGTGACCCGAAGGCCTGCTGCGAGAGCTCCATGAGCTCCTGACGCTGCTCGGGGGTCATCGAGCTCATCATCCGCTGGGCGGCGGCGGCCCGCTGGGCGAGGGCGTCGACGAGCTCCTCGACGGTCTCGGGGCGTTCGGGGAAGAAGTCACCGTGCTGGTCCATGAACTCGCGGAACTGCTCGTCGGTGTCCTCGCCGCGCGCGTGGGCGTCGAGGAGGTCGCCGAGGTCGCTCAGCATCTCCTGCACGGCGGCGCGGTCCTCGTCGGTCGCGTTCTCCAGGGCCTGTTTCATCCCGGCGAAGCGCTGGTCGAGCAGCTCGCGCCCGAGGAGGTCCTTGATCTGCTCGTACCTCTCCCGTCCCTCCGACGAGCGCCACCCGTAGTCGGAGAGCTCGGTGACGGCGGCGGCCGGGGTCGGGGGCAGGTTCTCGATGCGCATCTCCGCGAAACGGGCGTCGTCGTCGAGGTCGCGCGCCAGCTGTTTGCGCTCGGCGAGCACGGCCTCGTCGAGCAGCCGCCGGACCTCCTCCATCGTCCCGTCGAGATGGTGCCGCTGGAGGGTCTCGCGGCGCTTCTCGGCGACCCGTCGGGCCAGCTCGTCGAGGCCGGTGCGCTCGCGGGTGCCCTGACGGAGCAGCTCGCGCATCGCGCGCTCGGGGGAGTACCCCGCCATGACGTCCTCGCCGATGGCGTCGAGGGCCTCGCGCAGGTCGACCGGCGGCGCGAGCGGGTCACCGCCGCCGTACCGGGTGAACCGGGAGCGCCGGTGGCCGCGCGCCCGCTCAGCCATACACGGTCTCCGTGCCGTCGCTGTCCTTCCCGATCCGCCGGGCGAGGTAGAGGCCCTCGAGGGCGAGCTCGAGGGCGCTGGCGCGCTCACCCTCGCTGCCCGCCTCGAGCCGGCCGGCCACCTCGTCGTAGAGGTCGGACTCGCCGAGCACCGGGAGGGAGTCGAGGAAGGCTCGAGCGCCGACCTGCTCCCCCGTGGTCACCATCGCCCCGTCCTCGATGGCCTCGACGAGCAGGGCCAGGTCGACACCGCCCAGGCGGCGGCGTGCGGTCTCGGCGGTGGCCGTGCGCAGGAGGTGGCCGAGCACCTCGCGCTCGCGTCCCTCCTCGCCCGTCTCGAGCTCGACCTTGCCGCGCAGCACCTCGAGGGCGGCCTCGAGGTCGACGACCCGGGCGACCGCCTCCGGCTCGTCCTGGGTGGTCGCCCGGTGCAGCGCGGCGGCGGCGACGGTCTCGGCGGCGGCGATGGCGAAGCGGGCCGAGACCCCGGAGCGCTGGTCGACCGAGCTGGACTCGCGCAGGGCCCGGGTGAAGCGGGCGACGACCTCGACGAGGTGGTCGGGGACGGTGGCGACGAGGTCGGCCTCCTGGCGGATGACGGCGACCTCGTCGTCGAGCTCGCGCGGGTAGTGGGTGCGGATCTCGGCGCCGAAGCGGTCCTTGAGGGGGGTGATGATCCGCCCGCGGTTCGTGTAGTCCTCGGGGTTGGCCGAGGCGACGACGAGGACGTCGAGCGGCAGCCGCAGGACGTACCCGCGGATCTGGATGTCGCGCTCCTCCATGACGTTGAGCATCGCGACCTGGATCCGCTCGGCGAGGTCGGGCAGCTCGTTGACGGCGACGATGCCGCGGTGGCTGCGGGGGATCAGGCCGAAGTGGATGGTCTCGGGGTCGCCGAGCCGGCGGCCCTCGGCGACGCGCATCGGGTCGACGTCGCCGATGAGGTCGGCCACGCTCGTGTCGGGCGTCGCGAGCTTCTCCGCGTAGCGCTCGTCGCGGTGGCGCCAGGCCACGGGCAGCTCGTCGCCGAGCTCGGCGGCCCGGCGGCGGGACTCTGCGGTGACCGGCTCCTGCGGGTGCTCGCCGAGCTCGGAGCCCGCGATGACGGGGGTCCACTCGTCGAGGAGGCCGACGAGGCTGCGCAGCAGGCGGGTCTTGCCCTGGCCGCGCTCGCCGAGCAGGACGATGTCGTGCCCGGCGATCAGGGCCCGCTCGAGCTGGGGGATGACGGTCTGGCCGAACCCGTGCATCCCCGGCCAGGGGTCGCGGCCCTCGCGCAGGGCGGCGAGCAGGTTGGCCCGGATCTCGGCGTGCACCGAGCGGGCCCGGTGGCCCGAGGCGCGCAGCTCGCCGAGCGTGCTGGCGGTGGGAGGTGCGGTGCGCGGCGCGGTGGCCGTGGGGACCGTGAGGTCGCTCATCGCCTCACGCTACGTCAGCTTCCGCCCCCACGGGACCCCCGAGCCCCCTTTCCCACCGGAAGACCTCTCCGGGTCACGTCGACCCCGCTGGCCCCTGGCGATCTCGCTCGTTCGAGGTGTCATGGCGCCATGGTTCGACGAGCTGGCCGGTGCTGCGCGACATCGGCGTGGTCGGGAGAGGTCTTCCGGTGGGCGGGGCGGGTCAGCGGTAGTTGGTGTAGGTCAGCGCGATGTCGAGGTCCTGGTCGGCGAGCAGCCGCTGGACGGCCTGGAGGTCGTCGCGCGACTTGCTCGTGACGCGCACCTCGTCGCCCTGGATCTGGGTCTTGACGCTGCGCGGGCCCTCGTCGCGGACGAGCTTGGTGATCTTCTTGGCGTTCTCGCTCGAGATGCCTTCCCTGAGCGGGACCTCGAGCTTGTACTCCTTCCCGGACAGCCGCGGCCCGGCCTCGGGCACGTCGAGGTGCTTGAGGGAGACCTTGCGGCGCACGAGCCAGGTCTGGAGCACGTCGAGGACGGCCGAGCAGCGCTCCTCGGTCTCGGCCTCCATCCGGATGACCTCACCGGTCAGCTCCACCCGCGCGCCGACGTTCTTGAAGTCGTAGCGGGTGGCGATCTCCTTGGCGGCGTTGTTCACCGCGTTGGCGACCTCCTGCCGGTCGTAGGTGCTGACGATGTCGAAGCTGCTGTCGGCCATCGGTCCCTCCTGGCGTCGATTCGGCGGCTCGGATGCGGCTTGCTATCCTTCCATGCGCACCAGGCGGGTTGCCCGAGCGGCCAATGGGAGCGGACTGTAAATCCGTCGCGAAAGCTACGAAGGTTCGAATCCTTCACCCGCCACCAGTGCCATGAGGCCCCCCGACCAGCGGAGACGACGGTCGGGGGGCCTCGTCGTGTCCGCTCAGTCGCCGCGCAGGGCCCGCCTGGCCAGCCGCCGGGCGTCCTTCGCGACCGCCCCGGCATCGGCGGTCAGGGCGAGGGTGGCGAGCGCCCCCTCGTAGGCGAGGACCACCTCGGCCGCGACCTTCTCGCGCTCGGCTGCGCCCCGTCCGGGCAGCTCGTCGACGAGCCGCCGGAGCCGCTCGTGCACGGCGTGCTTGTGGGTGAGCGCGACCGCGCGGCCCGGATGCTCGGCGGGCAGCTGGGCCACGGCGGCCAGCAGGGCGCAGCCGTGCCGGGCGCCGAGCTCCTGGGTGCTCCACCGCTCCAGCGCGTCGAACACTGCGAGGACCCGGCCCTCGGGGTCGGTCGTGGCGGCGAGCGACTGCGCCCAGCAGGCCTCCCATCGGTCGGCGCGGTCCTGGAGGTAGGCGACGACGAGCCCCTCCTTGCCCCGGTAGTGGGTGTACAGCGAGCCGATGGCGACGTCGGCCTCGGCGAGGAGCCGGTCGACCCCCGTGCCGTCGATCCCCCGGTCGTAGAAGAGCCGGTTGGCCGCGACGAGCAGCCGCTCCCGCGGGGGTGTGCGGTTGCGGCCCCGGCGGCTGGTGTCGGCGCCCATGCCGCCACGATAGATCATAATAGAACGATCGCTCTATAGTCTCCTCCGTGTCCCACAGCACCCCGCGTCCCCTCTCGCGCCCGGGGGAGGCCCAGCTCGTGGCCGCGGGCGTCGCGCTCGTCGGCGTCTGCTACGGCTTCGCCCGCTTCGCCTACGGCCTCCTCGCGCCCCGGATGGCCGCGGACCTGGGCATCCCGGCGGGTCTCCAGGGGGTCATCGCCGCGGGGTCCTACCTCGGCTACTGCATCGCCATCGCCGGGGCCGTGCTGGCCACGGCCCGCTGGGGAGCGCGTCGGGCGGGCGTCGTCGCCGGGCTGTGCGCGAGCATCGGGACCCTGACCGTCGCGCTCGCGCCCGGGCCCGCGGTCCTCGCCCTCGGGGTCCTGCTCGCCGGGGCGAGCACCGGCCTGGCCTCGCCGCCGCTCGCGGACGCCGTCGCCCGATGGGTCCGGGCCGAGCGCCGCGACCGTGCCCAGACGCTCGTCAACGCCGGGACGGGCTGGGGGATCCTCGTCTCCGGTCCGGTGGCGATGCTCGTCGCCGGGCAGTGGCGCCTGGCCTGGCTGGTCTTCGCGGTCGCGGCGGCCGCGGTCACCCTCTGGCTGTGGCGCGTCGTCCCCGGGGCGCCGCCGCGGGCGCCGGCGCCCCGCCCGCGGCTGCTGCCGGGCCCGGCGCCCGGGGGAGCGCGCCTGCTCGTGCTCGCCCTCGCCGCCGGTGCGGCGAGTGTGACGGTCTGGACCTTCGGGAGGGACCTCGTGGAGCGCGAGGGCGGCATGGGGCCGCAGTCCTCCGGGGTGCTCTGGGTCGTCATCGGCGTCGCCGGGCTCGCCGGGGGCGCGGCCGGCGACCTCGGTCGACGGCTCGGTGTCACCGCCCTCTGGCGCCTGCTCCTGCTCGCCGTGGCCGCGTCGACCGCGACCCTGGCGAGCACGCCCCAGGGCCTGCTCGCCTACGGTGCGGGGGCGCTCTTCGGTGCGGGGTACATCGGGCTCACGGGCGCCGTGCTCGTGGCCGCCACGAGAGTCTGGCCGGAGGCGGTCGAGGCCGGCGTCGGGGCCGGGTTCTTCGCGATCGCCGCGGGGCAGGCGCTCGCGGCACCGGTCGCCGGGCTGCTCGTCGGCCACCTCGGGCTGCGGGGGGCCTTCGCCGTGTTCGCCGGCGTCGGTGCGGTGGCCGTGCTGCTGCCGTCACCGGTCCCGGCGGACGACGGTGCCGGCTGAGCCGCACCTGGTGCGCCGACGACCGGGCGCCTCGGGGTCACCGTCGCGTGCGGCCGTCGATCAGCTGCGCCGACGGCCAGGCGCCCCGGCCGATGACCCTCTCGACGACCTCGCGCAGGGCGTCCGCGACCGTCGTGACCGCACGCGAGGGGTGCAGCGCGGTGTGGGCGATGACCAGGGTGCGCTCGACCGGAGGGTGGATCTCGGCGGACGCGAGCCGGCCGCTCGCCACGTCCTGGGCGATGCAGCTCGCCGGCAGCACCGTCCACCCGAGCGCCCGGTGCGCCAGCGTCTTCTGCATGTCGACGGTGTTCGTCTCCAGCGCGACCCGCGCCGTCGCGCCGGCGGCGGCGAACGCCTCGTCGACGAGGATGCGCAGGGCGTGCTCCTGGGCGGGCAGGACGAACGGGCCCGGCAGTGCGGCGATGTCGACCTGGTCCTGTTGCGCCAGAACCGAGTCCGCCGGGCCGGCGACCACGAGGCGCTCACGCACGAGCGGGTCGCTGTGGATCCCCGGGCGGTCCCCGAGCTCGTAGAGGACCGCCACGTCGACCGCGCCCGCCTCGAGCCACTGCCGGACGTGCCCGGAGTAGCCGATGTCCACGCGCAGCCGGACCGCCGGGTGCGCCGAGCGGACGGCCTCGGCGAGGTCGGGCCCGAGGAGCTCGCTGATGCTCGCGAGCAGCCCGACCGACACCTGGCCGGCGACCTCCCCGGCGCCGTGGCCCGCCTCGACCCGGGCCCGCTCGGCGTCCCGCAGGATGAGCCGGGCCCGGGCGAGGAACGCCTCGCCGGTGGCGGTCGGCCGCATGCCGCTCGGCGTGCGGTCGAAGATGCTCACGCCGAGGTCCTTCTCCAGGGCCTGGATCCGTCGGGTGAGCGCCGGCTGGGCGAGGTGCAGCCGGCGGGCGGCGTTGCTCACGCTCCCGACGTCCGCGACGGTCACCGCGGCGACGAGCTGGCGCAGCTCCATCGGCTCCTCTCCGGGGCATGGGGGATATGCGAAGTAGGCATTTGAACCTTGGGGTAATGCGTCTACAGAATATAGCCGCTCGCCACTCACCGTCGAGAGGAGACCCACCGTGAGCGACCTGTCCCCCGAGGAGTCGGCCATCGTCGCGGTCGTGCGCGACTGGGTCGACGCCGAGGTCCGGCCGGTGGTGCGCGAGCTCGAGCACGGCAACACCTACCCCGAGGCGCTCATCGAGCAGATGAAGCAGCTGGGGATCTACGGCCTCGCCGTGCCCGAGCCCTGGGGGGAGGTCTCGGTGAGCCTCGCGTGCTTCGCCGCGGTGACCGAGGAGCTGGCGCGTGGCTGGATGTCCCTCGCCGGCGCCATGGGCGGGCACACCGTGGTCGTCTCGCTGCTCGCGCAGTACGGGACGCCGGAGCAGAAGGACCGCTACCTGCCCCGGCTGGCCACCGGTGAGCTGCGGGCGACGATGGCGCTCACCGAGCCCGGTGGAGGCTCGGACCTACAGGCCATGCGCACGCTCGCCCGCCCGACCGAGGACGGGTACCTCCTGCGGGGGACCAAGACCTGGATCTCCAACGCCCGACGCTCGGGGCTCGTCGCGGTGCTGTGCAAGACCGACCCCGAGGCCCGGCCGCGCCACCGGGGGATGAGCATCCTCCTCGTCGAGCACGGGGACGGGGTCGAGGTCTCCAAGGACCTGCCGAAGCTCGGGTACAAGGGCGTCGAGAGCTGCGAGGTCGTCTTCGACGACGTGCGTCTGCGCCGCGACGCGCTGCTCGGGTCCGAGGAGGGGCGCGGCTTCGCCCAGATGATGCGTGGCCTGGAGGTCGGCCGAATCCAGGTGGCCTCCCGCGCGCTCGGGGTGGGCCGGGCGGCCCTGGAGGACTCGCTGCGCTACGCCCAGGAGCGCACGACCTTCGGCAAGCCGATCTGGCAGCACCAGAGCATCGGCAACTACCTCGCCGACATGGCCACCGAGCTGGAGGCCGCCCGTCAGCTGACCCGCTACGCCGCCCGGCGCTACGACGAGGGGGCCCGGGCCGACCTCGAGGCCGGGATGGCCAAGCTCTACGCCTCGGAGGCGGCCATGCGCATCGCGCTCAACGCGGTCCGCATCCACGGCGGCTACGGGTACTCCACGGAGTTCGACGTCGAGCGCTACTTCCGCGACGCCCCGCTGATGATCGTCGGCGAGGGGACCAACGAGATCCAGCGCAACGTCATCGCCAAGGCGCTCGTCGAGCGGGGGGTCGGCGGGTGAGCGCCTGGCTGTTCGTGCCGGGCACGCGCCCGGACCGGTTCGCCACGGCGCACGCGGCGGGCGCCACCGCGGTCGTCCTCGACCTCGAGGACGCGGTCGCACCCGGCGAGAAGGAGACGGCCCGCCGCCACGTCGCCGAGGCCGTGGCCGCGCCGGACGCGCCCGCGGCCTGGGTCAGGGTCAACGGGGCGGGGACTGCCTGGCACGCGGCCGACCTCGAGGCGCTCGCCGGCCGTCCCGCGCTCGCCGGTGTGCTCCTGCCCAAGGCCGAGCGGGCGGAGGACGTCGCGGCCGTCGTCCGGCGCCTCGAGGCTCCCGTCGTCCCCCTCGTCGAGTCCGCCCGCGGGGTCCGGGACTGCGAGGAGCTCGCGCACGGGGTGGGCGTGGTCACCCTGGCCTTCGGGAGCCTCGACTACGCCGTCGACATCGGGGCGGAGCCGGGCGGGCACGCCTGCCGCCAGGCGCGGTGGGAGGTGGTGCAGGCGGCACGGCTCGCCGGGGTGTCGGCGCCGGTCGACGGCGTCACGCCCGACTTCACCGACGACGACGTGGTCACGGCGGACGCCCTGGAGGCCCGCGCCGAGGGATGCGGGGGGAAGCTGTGCATCCACCCTCGCCAGGTCCCGCTCGTCGAGGCCGCCTTCGCCCCGAGCGACGCGGACCTCTCCTGGGCCCGCCGGGTGGTCGAGGCCGCCGGCTCCGGCGCCGCGGTCGCGCTCGACGGGCAGATGGTCGACGCGCCGGTCCTCGCCCGCGCCCGGCGGATCCTCGCGGCGAGGACGTCGTGAGCCCCCACCTGCCCCTCGACGGGGTCACCGTGCTCGCCCTCGAGCAGGCTGTGGCCGGGCCCCTGGCGACGCGTCACCTCGCCGACCACGGTGCGCGTGTGCTCAAGGTCGAGCGCCCGGGCGTCGGTGACTTCGCGCGCGAGTACGACCACAGCGTCGGGGGTGAGTCCAGCTACTTCGTGTGGCTCAACCGCGGCAAGGAGAGCCTCGCGCTCGACCTGCGCGCCGCCGAGGACCTCCGGCTGCTCGAGTCGGTCGCGGCCGACTGCGACGTCCTGCTGCAGAACCTCCGGCCCGGGGCCGTCGAACGCCTCGGCCTGGGCGCCGACCGGCTGCGCGAGCTCAACCCCCGCCTCGTCCACGTCTCGATCAGCGGCTACGGGCCGGACGGGCCGTACGCCGGGCGCAAGGCCTACGACCTGCTCATCCAGTGCGAGACCGGGGTCCTCGACGTCACGGGGACGGCGCAGGACCCGTGCAAGGTCGGGTTCTCGGTGGCCGACATCGCCACCGGGATGTACGCCTACTCCGCCGTGCTCACCGCCCTCTACGACCGCGAGCGCACGGGGAGGGGGTGCGCGGTCCACGTGCCGATGATCGGGGCCATGGCGGAGTGGATGAGCCAGCCGGCCTACCGCAGCGCGGCCGAGGGCCGCCCCTTCACCCGCACCGGCGCCTCGCACGCGTCGATCTCCCCGTACGGCCCCTACCGCTGTGCCGACGGCGTCGTCTTCCTCGGGATCCAGAGCGACCGGGAGTGGCGGGTGTTCGCGCAGGACGTCCTGGGCCGGCCGGAGCTCGGCGGCGACGAGCGCTTCGCGACGAACGTCGCGCGGGTCCGCCACGACGCCCTGATCCGCGTCGTCGTCGAGGAGCGCTTCGCGTCGCTCTCGCGCCTCGAGGCCACGCGGCTGCTCGAGCGCCTCGGCATCGCCAACGCCGTCGCCCGCCCGGCCGCCGAGCTCGTCGAGCACCCCCAGCTCGTGGCCCGGCACCGGCTCGTCCCCGTGGAGACCCCCTCGGGGCCGATGACCGCGGTCATGCCGCCGGTCGAGTCCGCGGACTGGACCGTGACGATGGGTGCCGTTCCCCGGCTCGGCGAGCACACCGAGGCCGTCCGGGCCGCGCACGCACGCTCGGGGGCCCGGTCGTGACCGCCACGAGCAGCACCGAGCGCCTGGACCCGTGGCGGGCGGCCGCACTGCGGGACCTGCTCGGCGTCGAGGCCGACGTCACCCCGGGTGCGGCGCTCCCGCTGCTGTGGCACTGGGTCTACCTCCTGGACCATCCGCGGCACGCCGACCTCGGCGTCGACGGCCACCGGGCCCGCCCCGAGGCCGAACGGCACCTGCGACGGATGTGGGCCGGTGGGCGGGTCAGCCAGCGGGGCCCCCTGCGCACCGACCGGGTCGCGTCCCGGGTGAGCCGGGAGACCGGGCGGGTGACCAAGCACGGGTCCAGCGGCGACTTCGTCGTCGTCACCGTCGGTCACACCATCAGCCAGGACGGCGCCGTGGTCGTCGACGAGGAGCAGCACCTCGTCCTGCGCGAGCCCACCCCGGGTCCGGCCGGCACCGCGGGCGACGGCGGCCCGCCTGCGGGCGTGGTCACCCCGCCCGAGGAGGGTGAGCGGTCCTGGGCGGCCGACGAGCGCCTGCTCTTCCGGTACTCGGCGCTGACGTACAACGGCCACCGCATCCACTACGACCAGCCGTACGCGACCGGGGTCGAGGGCTACCGCGGCCTCGTCGTCCACGGCCCGTTGCAGGCCCTGCTCATGGCCGAGCACGCGAGCGCGCGGACCAACCCGCAGCGGGCCGCCTGCGAGCTGTCCTACCGGCTGGTCGCCCCGCTGACCGTCGGCCAGGGCCTGGTCACCGGGGGCCGCGAGGAGGCCGGCGGCACCAGCGCGTACGTCCGCGACGACTCCGGCCGCACGACCGCGACGGGCCGCTACCGGCTGCTCGGGCGACGTGGCGCGGACGAGTAGCCCACAGGTCTAGCCAACTCCATAGAACATAGGATATTTTCCATATGGCACTCAATGACGACTGTTGAAGGGACGAGCGCATGGCCCAGGAGCTGCAGCTGCGGATCGGGTCGCAGTGGCGAGACGGCGAGAGCAGGTTCGACAGCCTCGAGCCCTTCACCCGCGAGCCGTGGACGACCGTCCCGGAGGCCTCCGAGGCCGACGTCCGGGACGCCCTGACCGCGGCGCGCACCGCCTTCGACGAGGGGCCCTGGCCCCGGCTCGGAGCCGAGGAGCGGGCCCGCCACCTGCGCCGGCTGGCCGATCTGGTCGACCGGGACGCCGAGCTCCTCGCGACGATGGAGAGCCGCGACAACGGCAAGGGCATCCGCGAGGTCCACGGCCAGATCACCGCGGTGGGCGGCTGGTACCGCTACTACGGGGAGGTCGCGAGCAACCTCGCCGGCCGGGTCGTCGACACCCGCAAGCCGAACTTCCTCGGCTTCGTGCTCGAGGAGCCGGTGGGCGTCGTCGCCGCGATCCTCCCGTGGAACTCGCCGCTGTTCCTCCTGGCCTTCAAGGTCGCCCCCGCGCTCGCGGCCGGGTGCACGGTCGTCGTCAAGCCCTCCGAGGTCGCCCCCGCCTCGATTCTGCACTTCGCCCGGCTCGTCGAGGAGGCCGGCATCCCCGAGGGGGTGTTCAACACGGTCGCCGGCAGCTCCCCGGCCGTCGGCCAGTGGCTCGTCGGGTCGCCGCTCGTCGACAAGGTGACCTTCACCGGCTCCGAGCGGGTCGGGGCGCTCGTGGCCCAGTCCGCGTCGGCCAACCTCACCCCGGTGGCACTGGAGCTCGGGGGCAAGTCGCCGAACATCGTCTTCGACGACGCGAGCATCGAGGAGGCGGTGCCGGGCCTCGTCGCGGGCATCTTCGCGGCGGGCGGCCAGACGTGCATCGCCGGCTCACGAGCGCTCATCCACGAGGCGGTCTACGACGAGGTGCTCGAGCGGGTCACCGACCGAGCCCGCACGATCCGGCTCGGCGACCCCGCGGACCGGAGCACCGACATGGGGCCGCTCGCGAGCGAGGCCCAGTTCGAGAAGGTGCGCACCTTCGTCGGCGCGGCGCTCGACGCCGGGCTCGACATCCGCCACGGCGGGCGGCCGGCCGAGCTGGGCGGGTGGTTCTTCGAGCCGACGATCATCGCCGACGTCCCGGACGACCACGAGGTGTGGGCGAACGAGATCTTCGGCCCGGTGCTCGCCTGCCGCTCCTTCGCCGACGAGGAGGAGGCGTTCGCCCTGGCCAACGACTCGAGCTACGGCCTGGCCGCCGGGGTGTGGACCACCGACATCCGCCGGGCGATCCGGGCCACCCGGCGGCTGCGGGCCGGGACGGTCTGGGTCAACACCTACCGGACGATGGGCATGACGATGCCCTTCGGTGGGGTCAAGAGCAGCGGCTTCGGGCGGGAGAACGGCCTCGAGGGCATCCGGGAGTTCCTCGTCCCCAAGGCCGTGTGGGTCGAGACCGACGGGGTCGTCCGCGACCCGTTCACGGTGGGGTGAGCGCGCGATGAGCCCGACCACCGAGTCCGCCCTCGACGTCCTGCGCACCGCGCAGCTGACCGCCGGCCTACCCGCCCTCGGCGAGGTCGTCTTCGAGCTCGCCCTCGGCGAGAGCACCCGCCTGCGGGTGGCCGTCGACGGCGACGACGTCCGGGTCCGCGCGGCAGACGCCGACGAGCCGTCCCCCGTCTTCACCTTCGCCGTCGGCGAGGAGGACTGGGCCCGCTTCGCCGCCGAGCCCCCGCCGCGGGGCTACACCTCGGCCCAGGCCATCCGGGCCACCCTCGGGTGGGGCGCGGTCCGCGGCGACACCGGCCGGTGGGCCCAGTACGCACCCCTGGTGGACCGGGTTCTCGAGGCGCTGCGGCGCGCCGAGAACGCCCGCCCCCCGCGCAACCCCGACCCCACGCCGCCCTCGGGCCCCAGCGCGGTGCGGGGGCGCTACCTCGACCTGGGCGGGCAGCGGGTGTACTGCGAGGAGGGTGGCGAGGGTCCCGTCCCCGTCCTGTGCCTGCACACCGCCGGCGCCGACTCCCGGCAGTTCCGCCACCTGCTCGAGGACGCCGAGCTCGGTGCCCGGTTCCGGTTCATCGCCTTCGACCTGCCCTGGCACGGGCGCTCCGACCCGCCGACCGACTGGCAGGAGCGCACCTACCGGCTGACGACCACCGACTACGCCGAGGTGATCCGGGCGGTCTCGGGGGCGCTCGGCCTCGAGCGGCCGGTGCTCCTCGGGTGCTCCATGGGCGGCGCGATCGTCCTGTACATGGCCGCGGTGCACGGCGAGGAGTTCCGTGCCTGCCTCTCGCTCGAGGGAGGGCTCGGCAACCCCAGCCGGTTCGTCGAGTGGACCAACCACCTCGAGGTCGACCACTCGCACTTCCTCACCAGCTGGGTCGGGGGGCTGGTCGCCCCCTCGAGCCCGGCCGCGGCCCGAGCCCAGACCCTCTGGGGGTACGCCCAGTCCGGGCCGGGCGTGTACCAGGGCGACACCTACTTCTACTCCGAGGACTTCCCGGCCATCGCCGCCGGCCTGGGCCGCGCCACCTGCCCGCTGTGGGTCTTCAACGGCGAGTACGACTACTCCGCGACGTCGGCGATGAGCCGCGAGGCCGCCGACGCCCTCGGTGGCACCTACGTGGACATGCCCGGGTGCGGCCACTTCCCGATGAGCGAGGACCCCGTGCGGTTCCGCGACTACCTCCTGCCGGTCCTGGAGCAGGTCGAGGAGGCCGGCTCATGACCGACCTGGCACGTCACCGGGCCGAGGCCACCCAGCACGACGGTGCCCTCGTCTCCCTCGAGGGCGTCACGGTGGCCTTCGGCGGCGTCCTCGCCCTCAACGACGTCTCCTTCACCATCGCCGCCGAGGACGGGATCGTCGGGATCATCGGCCCCAACGGAGCCGGCAAGTCGACCTGCCTGAGCGTCATCGCGGGCGCCCGCCCGGCGACCTCGGGCGCGGTCACCGCCCTCGGCCGGCCGCTCGGGCGCCGGCCGAACGCCACCCGGCTCGCTCGGGCGGGCGTCGTGCGGACCTTCCAGATCCCGCGGCCCTTCGCGGAGATGACCATCCGGGAGAACGTCGTCGTCGCGCTCGCCTCGAGCCGGCGGGCCCGCACCGCCGAGCTCGTCACGCAGGCCGACGAGCTGCTCGAGCGGCTCGGGCTCGCGGCGATGGCGGGCAGCCCGGCCGGGTCCCTGCCGCTGGCGATGCGCAAGAAGCTCGAGGTGGGCCGCGCCGTCGCCTCCTCCCCGAAGCTGCTGCTGCTCGACGAGGTCTTCGAGGGACTCAGCGACACCGAGATCGACGACATGGTCCGGATCCTGCGGGAGCTGCACGCCGACGGCATCCACCTCGTGCTCGTCGAGCACGTCCTGCGGGCCCTGCGGCAGCTCGCCCAGACGCTCATCGTCTTCGAGAAGGGCCAGGTCCTGGCCCAGGGAGACGTCGAGACGGTTCTCAGCTCGGCGGAGGTGAAGGAGGCCTACCTCGGCGACGGCGGCGGCGAGGCGTAGACGACCCACCGCGTTCCCCCGGAACGCACCACGACACAAGAGCACGAGCACGTTTCTCAACGAGGAGAAGATCATGAGCAAGGCATGGCGTCGCACCCTGGTGTGCACGGTCGGAGTCACGACGATGAGCCTGGCGGTCGCCGCCTGTGGCAGCGGTTCGGGGGACGGAGGTGACTCCTCGGACCCGGTGCAGATCGGGCTCATCGAGCCGATGTCGGGGCCCTTCGCCGACAACGGAACCCAAGCCGACCGCGGTGCCTCGCTGTGCGTGGACCAGATCAACGCCGACGGCGGCATCAAGGCGCTCGACGGGGCCAAGCTCGAGCTGCGCAAGCAGGACACCGGTGCCGCGCAGCCGGCGCAGGTCGCCAACCAGGCGCAGAGCCTCATCGACTCCAACGACCTCTCGGCGATGATCGGCGCCTGGGCCAGCTCGTACACCCTCGCGGTCGCGCCGGTGACCGAGCAGAACCAGGTGCCTCTCGTCACGGAGTCCTTCGCCGACGACATCGTCGCCCAGGGCTACACGTACGTCTTCAAGATCCCGGCCCCCGCGAGCGAGATGGGCAAGCAGGGCGTCATCGAGGTCCTCAACCTCGCCGACGCCAGCGACTACCCGATCGAGCGGGCGGCGGTCGTCGCCGAGAACACCTCCTCGGCCCAGGTCTCCGCGAAGGCGGCCGTGGCCCAGCTCGAGGAGAACGGGGTCTCGGTGACCAACGAGGAGTACTTCGCCCCCGGGCTCACCGACGCCAACTCGCTGGCGATCAAGGTGCTCTCGGGCAAGCCCCAGTTCCTCTTCGCGCAGGCCGGCCTGGCGGACATGAAGATCCTCCAGGAGGCACTCGTGCGGCAGGGCTACACCGGCCCGATCCTCGGGTCCGGGTCGGCCCTGGTCAACCCCCGGTACGCCGAGACCGTCGGCAAGCCCGCCGACGGCGTCTTCACGAGCGCCGGCTGGAACTGGGACCTTCCCGGAGCCGAGCAGTTCGTCGAGGACTTCGTCGCGAAGAACTCCGAGTTCGACTTCCCGGGCCAGGAGGCGGGTGAGGACTGCGTCGCCGTCTACGCGATCGCCGCGGCCCTCGAGGCGGCCGGCTCTCGCGACCCCAGCGACGTGCGGGACGCCCTCGCACAGGTCGACATCAGCGACGGCACCGGCTCCATGGTCGCCACCGGCCGGACCAAGTTCGAGGAGAACGGCCAGCTCGTCGACGCCACCCCGGTGATCGTGCAGTGGCAGGACGGCAAGCCGCGGACGGTCTTCCCCAAGGACGTCGCGACCGCCGAGCCCGCCTTCGTGAAGTGACCCCGGCCTGAGACGGCCCACGACGAGAAGAGGAGAACCGCTCGTGGACGACCACCTGCTGCGCGTCAGGTCCATCCGCGCCGGGTACGGCGACCTCACCGCCATCGACGACGTGTCGATGGCGGTGGGGGAGCGGGAGATCGTGGGCGTCATCGGCCCCAACGGCGCCGGGAAGAGCACGCTGCTGCGGGCGATCACCGGCGTCGTGCCCCTCACGGCGGGCTCGGTGACGTGGTGCGGCGAGCCGATCGACCGGCTGCCGACGGACGCCCGGGCCCGCCGTGGCATCGCCATGGTCCAGGAGGGGCGCCGGCTGTTCGCGTCGCTGAGCGTGCGGGACAACCTCGTCCTCGGCGCCTACCACGCCGACCGCGCGACCCGGCAGGCGGCCGAGGACGACGTCCTGGAGCTCTTCCCGGCGCTGCGGGACATCCGCGGCCGCACCGCGGGTGTGCTCAGCGGCGGCGAGCAGCAGATGGTCGCCATCGGCCGGGCGCTGATGTCCCGGCCGCGATGCCTGCTCATCGACGAGCCCTCCCTCGGGCTGGCGCCGTTCATCGTCGACGAGATCTACCGGACGCTGCCGACGCTCGTCGAGCTCGGCGTGGCGGTGGTCGTCGTCGAGCAGGAGGTCGGCCGGGTCCTCAAGGTCGTCGACCGGGTCATGGTGCTCCACGAAGGGCGTTCGGTCTACGAGGGCAGCGGGGAGCGCTTCCGCACCGACCCCGACGCCCTGGCGTCGGTCTACCTCGGCCACGAGCTGGCCGACCAGGGAGGAGCCGCATGAACACCCTGCTCAACGTCCTGCTCTCGTCGGTGCTGCTCGCCGGGGTGTACTTCATCCTCTCGCTGGGCCTGAACATCATCCTCGGGGTCCTCGACATCGTGAACTTCGCCCACGGGGCGCTGATCATCCTCGGGGCGTACTCGACCTACGTCCTGCACACCCATCTCAGCCTCGACCCGTTCCTCGCTGTCCTCGCGGACATGGTGGTCGTCGGCGTCATCGGGGCGGTCGTCTATCTCGGCTACCTCCGGTTCACCGTCAACAGCCCTCTGGTACGGATGTTCGCGCTCATCGGCTTCTCGAGCGTCGTCAGCGCCCTGCTGCTCATGGCCTTCGGGTCCGACTACCGCACCATCCCGGTCGACCTCGGGACGTGGTACCTCGGCTCCATCCCGGTCCGGGTGTCCCAGGTCGTCGCCTTCGTCTTCGCCGCGGCCCTCGGCGGGGCGACGATGCTCGTGCTCTACCGGACCACGCTCGGCAAGGCCGTCCGGGCCGTCACCGACGACCGCACGTCGGTGCAGCTCGTCGGCATCAACGACCGCCGGCTCTCGCTGCTGGCCTTCACCGTCGGTGCGGGCCTGGCCGGGGCGGCCGGCGGGATCATCGCCACCTACGTGACGTTCGCCTCCGACAGCGGGCTCGCCTTCGCGATCATCGCCTTCGCCATCGTCATCATCGGCGGGCTCGGCGACATCTGGGGCGGGGCGATCGCCTCCTTCCTCGTCGCCCTGCTCCTCACGGCGGTCACCGTCTACCTCAGCTCGGCGCTCGTCAACACCGCCCTCTTCCTCCTCGTGCTCATGGTGCTGCTCCTGCGACCCCGCGGCGTCCTGAACAGGGGGCGGGTGTGATGGCCTCCACCAACACGACCGAGACCACCACCGCAACCGGGCGGCGCTCTGCCGGGCGCGCGGCCGCCGCGGGATGGTCGGCGCTCGAGGAGCGCGTCGGCCGGCTCCCCGGTGGCCCGTCCCTCGGCATGGTGCTCAGCGTGACGGCGTTCCTCGTGCTCGCCGTGGCCGGCCTGGCGATCCAGGAGAACTTCTGGCTGCGGGTGCTCACCCTCGGCTTCCTCTTCACCGCCGTGGCCCAGAGCTGGAACCTCATGGCCGGGTACGCGGGGCAGTGGTCCCTCGCCCAGCTCGCCTTCTTCGGGGTCGGTGCCTACTCGGCCGGCATCCTCCAGCAGGAGCTCGACGTCCCCCTGCTGCTCGGGATCGTCCCCGCCATGGTGGTCACCGTCTTCTTCGCCGTCGTCGTGGGCTACGTGACCCTGCGCCTGCGGGGCCACTACTTCTCGGTCCTCACCTTCTTCCTCGTCGTGGCCCTCTACGAGCTCGTGCGCTACTTCGCCGACTACACCGGCGGCCAGTACGGCCTCACCATCCCGTTCAGCGCCGAGGTCGACATCCTGCGCCTGCAGCTCGGCAGCGTGCGGGCCTACTACTTCCTCGGTCTGCTCGTCGCGGTGCTCTCGACGGGCGCGCTGTGGCTCGTCGCCCGCTCCCAGTTCGGCCTCAAGCTGCGCGCGATCCGTGACGACCAGGACGCCGCGGCAGCGGTCGGGGTGGCGGTGCACAAGCTCAAGGTCGTCGCGATGGCGATCAGCGCCGCGATGGCCGGCTTCGCCGGGGTGGTCTACCTCGCGACGTACAAGCTCATGGACTCCGACACCGCGTTCGGGGTGCACGCCACGCTCGACCCGGTCGTCGCCGGGATCCTCGGCGGCGCGGGCCAGCTCATGGGCGGTGCCCTCGGCGAGCTCGTCCTCCAGCCCGTCGTGGGCCAGGTCAGCCGCAGCGCGGGATCGGTCCCCGGGCTCACCTCGCTGGTCTACGGGCTCATCCTCATGCTCGTCATCCTCTTCCTGCCCAAGGGCCTGCTCGGCCTCGGCGCCCGTCGCTTCGCCCGCCGGGGCCGGGTCGCACGGGCGCCCGTGCGGGCCACCACCACCGACCCCACGACACACCCCGAGGAGCCCACACCGTGACCACGCCCGAGTACGAGGTGCTCGCCCTGCGCTACGCGACCCGCGAGACGACCACGTCCCAGGTCTACCTCAACCACCACATGTACCCGGGTGCCGCCGACGAGCCGGTCGTCATGGACTACTTCGTGTGGGTCGTCCGCCACGGCGAGCGGTGCATCGTCGTCGACACCGGCTTCACCCCCGAGGTCGGTGAGGCCCGGGGCCGGAGGACGACCACCTCCGTGCCGGACGGGTTGCGGCAGGTGGGCGTGGACCCGGAGGCGGTCGACACGGTCGTCATCACCCACGGGCACTACGACCACACCGGGCACACCCACCTCTTCCCGCGGGCGACCTTCGTCATCTCCGGTCGCGAGCTCGACTTCTGGACCGGGCCGGTGGCTCGGCGCCCGCTCTTCGCCGGCTCGGCGCAGTGGGGAGACATCGAGGCCCTGGCGACGCTCGAGGCGCAGGGCCGGGTGGCGCGGATGGCCGGGGTCAAGGACGTCGCGCCGGGCGTGACCGTCCTCGAGGTCGGTGGTCACACGGTGGGCCAGCTCGTCGTGCTCGTCAGCGGCGGCGACGGCGAGGTCCTGCTCGCGTCCGACGCGGCGCACTACTACGACGAGGTGACCCTCGACCGGCCGTTCGTCATCGTCCACGACCTCGAGCGCATGTACCAGGCGTTCGACGTGCTCTCCGACCTCGGTCGGCGCCAGGGGCTCTCGCTCGTCGCGGGTCACGACCCGGCGGTGCTCGAGCGCTTCCCGGCGATCTCCCCGACCGACCCCGGGCTGGGGGTGCGGGTCGGATGAGCACGACGGTCGGGTTCGTCGGCGTGGGCCACATGGGCTCGCGGATGATCCGCTGCCTCGCCGCCGCGGGGTTCGACGTGGTCGCCTACGACCGCTCGGCGGAGGCTCTCGCGTCGCTGCCCGTGACGGCGCTCGAGAGCCCCGAGCAGGTCGCCGCCACCGGGGTGGACGTGGTCCTGCTCTCCCTTCCGGACAGCCGGGCTGTCGAGGACGTCGTCCGCGGCCCGCAGGGACTCGCCGGCGGGCTCGCCGAGGGCGCGGTCGTCGTGGACCTCACGACGAGCGCGCCGGAGACGACGGTGGCGCTGCACGAGCACCTCGGGCGCCAGGGCGTCCGCTTCCTCGACGCCGGCGTCTCCGGCGGGGCCGCTGCGGCGGCCAAGGGCACCCTGACCCTCATGGTCGGCGCGGCCGCCGACGACGAGGTCCTCACCCGGCTCGCGCCGGTCTTCGACGCCATCGCACGCGCCGTCTTCCCGCTCGGGCGGCCCGGCGCCGGCCACGCCGCGAAGATCCTCAACAACTTCCTCAACGCGGTCAACCTCTCGGCGAGCGCCGAGGTGTTCGTCGCGGCCGCCCGCAGCGGCCTGGACCTGCACGTCTTCCTCGAGGCGGTCAACGCCTCCAGCGGTGCCAACTGGGCCACGCTCAACCGGTTCCCGGCCCTCCTCACCGGCGACTACCTCGAGGGCGGGCTGTCCTCGGCGCTGATGATGAAGGACCTGTTGCTCTATGCGGAGCACGTGGGCCGGGTCGGGGTGCCCTCGCTGCACCTCTCGGGGCCGGTCGCCGCCTTCGGCACCGCGCTGCAGACCGGGCGTGCGGACCAGATCAGCAACCGGGTGGTCGACGCCCTCGGGGACCTCGCGGACGGTGTCCGCCTGTCGCAAGCAACGAGTGAGGAGAGCACACGATGAAGGTCATCCACGCGCGGGACGAGGCCACCAGGGCGGAGGCACGCACCGCGACGTTCACCGGGACGGTGTGGGGCGACCCCCTCATGCCGGCCACCGACGGCGTCCTGGTGAACACCGTCTACTTCGCCCCCTGCAGCCGCACGTTCTGGCACCGGCACGAGCGGGGGCAGCTGCTGCAGGTGGTCAGCGGACGGGGGTGGGTCGCCACCCGCGAGGACGGCGCGGTGAGCGTCGAGAAGGGCGACACGATCTGGACCCCGCCGGGGCAGGAGCACTGGCACGGCTCGGCCGAGGAGTCGATGTTCGCGCACGTCGCGACGAGCCTCGGTCAGACCGAGTGGTTCGGCGAGGTCGACGCCGAGGAGTTCGCCCGCTTCGTCCGGGAGGGGCGCACCGATGGCTGACGCCCACCGCCTCGCCCCCGGCGACGTCGTCGGCTTCGTCGGGCTCGGCAACATGGGCGAGCCCATGGTCCGCCGGCTGCTCGGCGGGGGGTTCCGCGTCGACGGCTACGACGTCGACGCCGCGCACGGGGCCGGCCTCGCCGACCTCGAGGGCTTCCGCCGGGCCGAGTCCCTCGAGGCGCTGGCCCGGGACGCGGCGGCGGTCGTCCTCATGCTGCCCAACTCGGCCGTCGTCGAGCAGGTCCTCCTCGCCGGTGGGCTGCTCGAGGCCATGGCCTCTGCCGGCCACGACGCAGTCCTGGTCGACATGGGCTCCTCGCAGCCGCGGGAGACCGTGCGGATGCACGCCGCCGCCGCCGAGCGCGGCGTCCCGCTCGTCGACGCCCCCGTCTCCGGCGGGGTGCCCGCGGCGCGCGAGGGAACCCTCGCGGTCATGGTCGGGGGGAGCGAGGAGCTCTTCGAGCGGGTGCGGCCGGCCCTGGAGCTCATCGGCTCGCACGTCGGGCTCGTCGGGGGCATCGGCGCCGGTCACGCGCTCAAGGCGATCAACAACCTGCTCTCGGCCTCCACCCTCGTCGCGAGCGCGGAGGCGATGACCATCGGCAAGGCCTTCGGGCTCACGCCGGAGACGATGATGGACGTCATCAACGAGTCCAGCGGGCGCAGCTGGTCGACGCTGACCAAGTGGCCCCGCTACATCATCCCGGGCAACTACGACTCGGGGTTCGCGATGGCCCTCCTGCTCAAGGACATCCGCATCGCGGCAGGCCTCGCGGAGGACCTCGGCGTGGCCGCACCGCACGCCGACCTGACGGTCGAGCTCTACCGGCGGGCGCTCGAGGAGCTCCCCCCCGACGCGGACCACACGGACATCCACCGGTGGGTCGAGCAGCGCGCCGGGTCGGGAACGTCGTGACGCCGCCCCCTGCCGCCGACGGGGCCTCGCGCCCGGTCGGCGGCAGCACACCGCGGGGTCCCCCGAGGGGAGCCCCGTGACACGCTGAGCGAGGTCGAGTCCCGGTGGCGCACGCAGCGTCCCGCTACGCGTCGGACCAGCATCGGAGCACACTCTAAGGTGAGGACGACGAAGGGAGCAGCGACAGTGGGGAACCCCGACACCGCTCACTGGTCCAAGCGGCCTCAGCTGAGTGACGAGGCGGCGGACTACCTGCGGGCCCTCATCATGTCCGGTGAGCTGGCTCCCGGGGAGTCGGTGCGGGCGGAGCTGATCGCCGAGATGCTCGGCATGTCGGCGACCCCGGTGCGGGAGGCGCTCAAGGCGCTGCGGGTCGAGGGCTTCCTCACCCTGCAGCCCCGGCGTGGCTTCCAGGTCGCGGACCTCACTGCCCAGGACATCCAGGACCTGTTCACCGTGCAGGCGCTCGTGGCCGGCGAGCTCGTCGCCCGCGCCGCCCGCAACTGCACCCCGGACGACGTCGCCGACCTGCAGGCCATCCACGCCGACCTGGCCAAGGCGGCCGCCGGCGGGGACACCGAGGCGCTGGAGAGCCTGAACCACCGGTTCCACAAGGAGATCAACCGCCTCGGGCGCTCACCGAAGATCCTCTGGGTCCTCGGCCTGCTCACCCGCTACGTCCCCCGCATGTTCTACGGCACCATCCCCGGCTGGCCGCAGTCGACCATCGACGGGCACGGGGCCATCCTCGAGGCCGTCGTCGCCGGCGACCCGGAGGCGGCCCGGGCCGCGATGAACGCCCACCTCATGAAGTCCGGGTCCCTCCTGGCGAGCCACTTCGCCGAGCGCACGCGCGCGACGGCGCCGGCCGCGGAGGGACCCACCGTCCTCAACGCGTAAAGGAAGCCACACCGATGACCACAGAATCGTTCGACAAGGGCCTGCAGATCCGCAAGGAGGTCGTCGGGCACGAGTACGTCGAGCGCTCGATGGCCGCGGCCGACGACTTCAACCGCCCCTTCCAGGAGCTCGTCACGGCCTACTGCTGGGGCGAGGTCTGGGGCCGCGAGGGCCTGACCCGTCGGGAGCGCAGCCTGCTCAACCTGGCGATGCTCGCCGCGATGCCCCGTCCGCACGAGCTCAAGCTGCACGTCATGGGTGCGCTGCGCAACGGCGTCACCCGCGAGGAGGTCCGCGAGGTGCTCCTCCAGGTCTCGATCTACGCCGGCGTACCCACGGGCATCGACGGGTTCCGGATCGCCCGCGAGGCCATCGAGGAGTTCGAGGCCGCGGCCTCCTGAGCGAGCCCGGGAGGCGTCGGCCGGGCCCGCAGCACGGGCCCGGCCGACGCACCTGCGGCCCTCAGGTGAGCACACGCACCGGCGCACCGGCGGACCACGCCGCGATGTCCTCGACCACGCCCCGGTAGAAGGTGGCATAGGTGTCGGCGGTGACGTACCCGATGTGCGGGGTCAGCAGGGCGTTGTCCAGACCGCGCAGCGGGTGGTCCGCCGGCAGCGGCTCCTCGTCGAACACGTCGAGCGCGGCCGCGCCGATGGCTCCGGTGCGCAGCGCGTGCACGAGTGCCGCCTCGTCCACGATCGGCCCACGCGAGGTGTTGACGAGCAGCGCGGTGGGCTTCATCGCGGCCAGCTCGGCCGGCCCGACCAGGCCTCGGGTCCGATCGCTGAGGACCAGGTGGACCGACAGCACGTCGGCCCGGGCGAACAGCTCCTCGCGGGGGACCGCCTGCACGCCGACGGCGGCGGCCCGCTCCACGGTGAGGTTCTCGCTCCAGGCGAGCGTCGTCATCCCGAAGGCCTGCCCGACCGCGGCCACCCGGGCACCCAGCCGGCCGAGCCCGAGCAGGCCGAGGGTGTGACCCTCGAGGTCGCCGCCCACCGTCGTCTGCCAGCCCCCGGCACGCACCGACCCCGCCTCCGTGAGCAACCGTCTCGTGGCCGCGAGGATGAGCGCCCAGGTCAGCTCCGCGGCCCGGGACCTGCTCTCGGTCCCGCACACCGTCACCCCCTGCTCGCGGGCGGCGCCGAGGTCGATCGACCGGTTGACCGCCCCCGTGGTCACGACGAGACGGAGGGTGGGCAGCCGGCGCAGGACGGTGGCCGGCAGCGGGGTGCGCTCGCGCATGACGACGACGACCTCGAAGGGGCGCAGCCGTCGCACCACGGCGTCCTCGTCCCCGAGTGGCTCGTGGAAGACCTCGATGTCCGCATCGAGGTCCGACCAGTCGGCCGCCTCCAGGGCGACGTGCTGGTAGTCGTCCAGGACCGCGACCCTCATCCTCGACATCCTAGGGAGGACGGGCCGGCCGCTCACCCGCCGTCCGCTGCGCGGCACCGGGACGCTCGGGCTGCCCGGGGGGAGGCGCACGCGCCACGTCGGTCGACGCGTTACTCGCGAGTCACCGAAGTCAGGTGGCAGGCTCGGGCGCATGTTCTCGCGGATCGCCGTCGTCAACCGAGGAGAGGCGGCGATGCGGCTCGTGCACGCCGTGCGCGACCTCAACGCCGAGCTCGGCCCCGGCGAGCCGCGCACGGAGGTCGTCGCGCTGCACACCGAGGAGGAGCGCACCGCGATGTTCGTCCGGGAGGCCGACATCGCCTACGACCTCGGCCCCGCGTCCGCGCGGCCCTACCTCGACCACGACCGGCTGGCGACGGCGCTGCGTGAGACCGCGGCGGACGCGGTCTGGGTGGGCTGGGGGTTCGTCGCCGAGGACCCGGCGTTCGCGCAGCGCTGCGGCGACCTCGGGGTGACCTTCATCGGCCCGAGCCCGCAGGCCATGCGCCGGCTCGGCGACAAGATCGGCTCCAAGCTCATCGCCGAGGAGGTCGGCGTCCCGGTCGCGCCGTGGAGCAAGGGCGGCGTCGACACCCTGGAGGAGGCCACCGCGGCCGCCGCGGGGATCGGCTACCCGCTGATGCTCAAGGCCACGGCGGGTGGAGGTGGCCGGGGCATCCGCAAGGTCGGCTCGGACGCCGAGCTGGCCCAGGCCTACCAGCGCACCCGGGAGGAGGCCGAGCGGGCCTTCGGCTCGGGGGTGGTCTTCCTCGAGAAGCTCGTGACGGGAGCGCGGCACGTCGAGGTGCAGGTCATCGCCGACGGCCAGGGCACCGCCTGGGCGATCGGGGTGCGCGACTGCTCCGTGCAGCGCCGCAACCAGAAGGTCATCGAGGAGTCGGCCTCGCCTCTGCTCGATGCCCAGCAGGTGGGCGAGCTCAAGGCGGCCGCGGAGCGGCTCGCGGTCGCCGTCGGGTACGCCGGCGCCGGGACCGTGGAGTTCCTCTACCACCCGGGGGAGCGCTTCTTCGCCTTCCTCGAGGTCAACACCCGCCTCCAGGTCGAGCACCCGATCACCGAGGTGGTCACCCGCACCGACCTGGTGCGCCTGCAGATCCACGTCGCCGCGGGAGGCCGGCTCGAGGGCGAGCGCCCGGACGAGCTCGGCCACGCCGTCGAGGCCCGCCTCAACGCCGAGGACCCCGACCGCGACTTCGCTCCCGCGCCGGGACGGATCGCCCACCTCGAGCTGCCCGCAGGCCCCGGCGTGCGGGTGGACACCGGCGTGGCCGAGGGCGACACGATCCCCGCCGACTTCGACTCGATGATCGCCAAGGTCATCGCCTTCGGCCACGACCGCGACGAGGCGCTCGCCCGGCTGCGCCGCGCGATGCGCGAGACGACGGTCGTCATCGAGGGCGGCGCGACGAACAAGTCCTTCGTCCTCGAGCTGCTCGACCAGCCCGAGGTGCTCGACGGCAGCGCCGACACCGGCTGGATCGACCGGGTGCGTGCCGAGGGCCGGCTCGTCGCGACCGAGCACTCCGGGGTCGCCCTCGTCGCCGCCGGCATCGAGTCCTACCTCGAGGCCGAGACGATCGAGCGCGCGCGGCTGCTCGAGACCGCCCGGGGCGGCCGCCCGCAGGTGCAGCACACCGTGGGCCGCGCCGTCGACCTCACGCTGCGCGGCACGGCCTACCGGGTGACGGTGCTGCGGACCGGTCCCGCACGTTTCCGGGTCACCGTCGTCGACCCGGCCGGCCCCGTCCACGCCGTCGAGGCCGAGCTGGAGCGGACCGGGCAGTACGCGAGCCGGCTGCGCGTCGGTGGGCGCAGCCACCGGCTCGTCACGGCGGCCCACGGGCCGGTCCAGCTCGTCGAGGTCGACGGTGTGGCCCACCGGGTGAGCCGCGACGAGGGTGGCGTCCTGCGCTCTCCGGCACCGGCACTCGTCGTCGCCACACCCGTCCCGGTCGGCAGCGAGGTCGCCGCCGGTGCTCCCGTGCTCGTCCTGGAGTCGATGAAGATGGAGACGGTGCTCCCGGCGCCGTTCGCCGCCGTCGTCAAGGAGCTGCTCGTCGCGACCGGCAGCCAGGTCGAGACCGGCGCGCCGCTCGTGCGTCTCGAGCCGACGGGCGAGACGGCCGACGCCGCCACGGAGGTCGCCGAGCCCGTCGAGCTGGACCTGCCGGAGACCTCGACCGACGGCGACGCCCGGGTCCGGGCAGCACGGGCCAGGGCGGACCTGTCCGCGATGCTCCTCGGGTACGACGTCGACCCCTCCCACGAGGGCCGCGCCCTCGAGGCCTACCTCGGAGCGCGCGAGGAGCTCGTCGGTGCGGGGACCGGCGTCGTGTGCGACGAGATCGACCTGCTCACGGTGTTCGCCGACCTCGCCGAGCTGGCCCGCAACCGCCCCGTCGGGGAGGAGACGCACGTCGAGAACCGCGTGCACAGCCCCCGGGAGCACTTCCGCACCTTCCTGCAGACCCTCGACACCGAGCGCGGCGGGCTGCCCGCCGACTTCGTCACCCGGCTCCAGCGGGTCCTGCGGCACTACGGCGTCGAGGACGTCGAGCGCAGCCCGCAGCTCGAGGGCGCGGTCTTCCGGGTCTTCCTCTCCCAGCAGCGCTCGGCCCCCGAGGTGACGATGGCGACCTCGATCCTCCAGCGCTGGCTGGCCGAGCCCGCGCCCGGCGAGCAGGCCGAGTCCGCGGCGCGGGACCTGCTGGACCGGCTCGTCGTCGCGACCCAGCTGCGCTTTCCGATCGTCGGGGACCTCGCCCGCAGCGTGCGCTTCCGCTGGTTCGACCAGCCGCTCGTCGACGCCGACCGGCGCAGTGTGCTCGGCGCCGTCGGCGACGAGCTCGAGCGCATCGACGCCCTCCCCCCGGGGCAGGAGCGCACCGCGCGGGTCGACGAGCTCGCGGCCATCCCCGAGCGGATCGTCCGCTTCCTCGGGGAGCGGCTGCGGCGCGGGGTCCGCTCGCGCGAGCCCATGCTCGAGGTCCTCGTCAAGCGGCACTACCGGGGCTTCGGCCTCGCCGGGCTGGAGGAGCGCACCGAGGACGAGCGGGCCGTCGCCGTCGCGGACTACCGTCTCGACGAGCGCGACTCGCACCTCGTGAGCACCATCGGGCGGGTCGACGAGCTCGCGCCGGCCTCCGCGCTGACCGCCCTGGTGGGCCGGCTCGTCGCCGACCGGGCGGCCGGGCAGCAGGCCGTCGTCGACCTCTACCTGCACTGGCCCGACCTGCCGAGCGACCCCGACGAGGCATCCAGCGCACTCCGGGAGCGGGTCGCCTCCCTGCCCTTCGTGCGGGAGTGCCGGCGGGTCGCGGTCGGCGTCGTGCCGGACGACGAGCGCGAGGTCGGCTACTTCACCTACCGCCCGCTCCAGGACGGTTCGGTCGTCGAGGACACCGCGGTCCGGGGCGTGCACCCGATGGTGGGTCGGCGGCTGAACCTGTGGCGGCTGCGGGACTTCACGTTGACCCGGCTCGAGGCGCCCGAGGACGTGCTGCTCCTGCATGCGGTCTCCCGGGACAACCCCCGCGACCAGCGGCTCGTCGCCACGGCCCAGGTGCGCCAGCTCGTCGTCGTCCGTGACGAGGAGGGCCGGGTCACGGCCCTGCCGCACGTCGAGCGGGCACTCGCGAACTGCCTCGAGGCCGTCCGCCGGGCCCGTGGTGCGCTCGGGGGCGACGCCCGGCTGGACATGAACCACGTGTGGCTGCACATCTGGCCGGCCATCGAGGCCGACCTGGACCAGCTCACCGCCCTCCAGGGCAAGGTCGCCCCGATCACCGCCGGCGCCGGCATCGACGAGGTGCGCATCGAGGGGGAGATCGCCGGCGAGCACGGGCACACCGTCCCGATCTGCGCGCGGTTCACCTACCAGCCCGGCTCGGGCGTGACCTTCACCGTGGAGCAGCCGCCGACGGAGAGGCTCGCCCCGCTGGACTCCTACGCCGAGAAGGTCGTGCGGGCGCGCCGTCGCGGCCTGGTCTACCCCTACGAGCTGGTCTCCATGGTCGCCGGCGCGGAGGGCGAGGCCCACGAGTACGACCTCGACGACGCCGGCCGGCTCGTGCCGGTCGAGCGGCCGTACGGCGAGAACACCGCCGGGATGATCTGCGGGGTCGTGACGACCCCGACGCCGCTGCACCCCGAGGGCGTCACCCGCGTCCTGCTCTGCGGCGACCCGCTGCGCGCGCTCGGCGCGGTCGCCGAGCCGGAGTGCCGCCGGGTCATCGCCGCGCTCGACCTCGCCGAGGAGCGGGGCCTGCCGGTCGAGTGGTTCGCCCTGTCGGCCGGCGCCCGCATCTCGATGGACTCCGGCACCGAGAACATGGACTGGGTGGCCCGGGCACTGAAGCGGATCGTCGAGTTCACCCAGGCCGGCGGCGAGATCAACGTCGTCGTGGCGGGGATCAACGTCGGCGCCCAGCCGTACTGGAACGCCGAGGCGACGATGCTCATGCACACGCGGGGCATCCTCGTCATGACGCCCGACTCGGCGATGGTGCTCACCGGCAAGCAGTCCCTGGACTTCTCGGGCGGGGTCAGCGCCGAGGACAACTTCGGCATCGGCGGGTACGACCGGGTCATGGGTCCCAACGGCCAGGCCCAGTACTGGGCCAAGGACCTCGCGGACGCCTACGGCATCCTGCTCGCCCACTACGAGTCGACGTGGGTCGCGCCCGGCGAGGCCGGACCACGCCGGGCGGCGACGTCCGACCCGGTCGACCGTGACGTCACGACGTTCCCGCACGCGCTCGAGGGCAGCGACTTCACGACCGTCGGCGACATCTTCTCGGCGCGGACCAACCCCGACCGCAAGAAGGCCTTCGACATCCGCACCGTGATGCGTGCGGTGGCCGACCAGGACCACGCGACCCTCGAGCGCTGGGCCGGGATGGCCGACGCCGAGACCGCGGTGGTCTACGACGCGCGCGTCGGCGGGATCCCCGTGGCCCTGCTCGGGATCGAGTCGCGCAGCATCCCACGGCGTGGCTTCCCGCCCACCGACGGCCCGGACACCTACACCGCGGGCACGCTCTTCCCGCGCTCGTCCAAGAAGGTCGCCCGGGCGATCAACGCCGCCTCGGGCAACCGGCCGCTCGTCGTGCTCGCCAACCTCTCGGGGTTCGACGGGTCACCGGAGTCGATGCGCGGGCTCCAGCTCGAGTACGGCGCCGAGATCGGGCGGGCCGTGGTCAACTTCGAGGGACCGATCGTCTTCGTCGTCGTCTCGCGCTACCACGGCGGGGCGTTCGTCGTCTTCTCCAAGGCGCTCAACCCGCGGATGACGGTGCTCGCCGTCGAGGGCTCCTACGCCTCGGTCATCGGTGGCGCCCCGGCCGCGGCGGTCGTCTTCGCCCGGGAGGTCGACGCCCGCACGGCCGCCGACCCGCGCGTCGCCGAGCTCGCGGACCGACTGCGAGAGGCCGACCCGGCGCACCGCCCGGTCCTCGCGACCGAGCTCGAGAGTGTCCGCCAGTCCGTTCGTGCCGAGATGCTCGGGGCCGTCGCGGCCGAGTTCGACCGGGTGCACGACATCCACCGGGCGGTCGACGTGGGCTCGGTGGACGCGGTCATCGCGCCCGAGGAGCTGCGCCCGCGGATCGTCGCCGCGCTGTCCGGCGCCACCGGCTGACCCGCGGGACGGCACGAGGCCGGCGACCTGTGCGGTCGCCGGCCTCGCGCCGTCGGTCAGGAGCGGGTCACCCGAGGTCCGTGCCCTCGGCGTGCGCCGCGACGAGCGCGGTGCGACCGGGGTAGCGGATCTCCTCGACGAGCTCCTGCATCTGCGGGGAGGGCTTCTCGGTGACCAACGAGACGAGGACCGTCACGACGAAGTTGATGACCATGCCGACGGTGCCGAACCCGGTCTCCGGGATGCCCCAGATGCCCTCGGAGTTGCCGTAGATGTCGATCGTCCAGAGCATGTAGGCCATCGTCGTCAGCAGGCCGACGATCATGCCCCACATGGCGCCCTTGGCCGTACATCGCTTCCAGAAGATCCCCAGGACGAGGATCGGGAAGAAGCTGGCGGCGGCGAGCCCGAAGGCGAGGGCCACGACCTGGGCGACGAACCCGGGCGGGTTGATGCCGAGGTAGCCGGCGACGACGATCGCCGCGGCCATCGCGACCCGTCCGACGAGCAGCTGCTGCTTCTCGCTCGCCCGCGGGTTGATCTTCTTGTAGTACACGTCGTTGGCGACCGACGAGGAGATGACGAGCAGCAGCCCGGACGCCGTCGAGAGCGCCGCGGCCAGGGCCCCGGCCGCGACGAGGCCGACGATGGGGGCCGGCAGCCCGCCGATCTCCGGGCTGGCCAGCACGATGATGTCGTTGTTGATCGTCACCTCGTTGGCGACGTCCGAGGCCGCGCCGGTGATGTCGATGACGCCGTTGCCGTTGAGGTCGGCGACGGCGGGCATCGTGCCGTCGGCCGCTGCCGGCCCGGTGATCAGCCCGACCGAGGCCCACGTCGTGAACCAGCTCGGCATGTCCGCGAGGGAGGTGCCGCTGACGTCCTTGAAGATCTGCAGCTTGGAGAAGGCGGCCACCGACGGCGCGGTCGTGTAGAGCAGCGCGATGAAGAACAGCGCCCACAGGGCCGAGAAGCGCGCCGCCCGTACCGACTTGGCGGTGTAGAAGCGCACGATGACGTGCGGCAGCCCGGCGGTGCCGAACATCAGGGCCGCGGTGATGAGCACCATGTTGGCCCGTGAGGTCTGGGTGAAGGCCTCGGTGTACTGCGCGATGCCCAGGTCGGTCTGCAGGGCGTTGAGCTCCTCGAGGATGCGACCGAACCCGATCTGCGGCAGCGGGACCCCGGTGACCTTCTGGGAGACCGCGACCGCGGGGATGAGATAGGCGACGATGAGCACGGAGTACTGGGTCACCTGGGTCCAGGTGATGCCCTTCATGCCGCCGAGCACCGCGTAGAAGAACACGATCGCCATGCCGATGACGACCCCGGTCGTCGTGTTGACGTTGAGGAAGCGGGTGAAGACCACCCCGACGCCGGCCATCTGGCCCGCGACGTAGACGAACGAGACGACGATGGCCGCGACGACGGCGACGAGACGGGCGGTCTCGTTGTACCGGTCGCCGACGAAGTCGGGGATCGTGTACTTGCCGAACTTGCGCAGGTAGGGCGCGAGCAGGAGCGCCAGGAGGACGTAGCCGCCCGTCCACCCCATGAGGTAGACCGACCCGGCGTAGCCGTTGCCCGCGAAGGCCACGATGCCGGCGAGCGAGATGAACGACGCGGCACTCATCCAGTCCGCGGCGATGGCCGCGCCGTTGGCGGGGGCCGGGATGCCACCGCCGGCGACGTAGAAGCCGGCGGTGTCGCTGACCCGGCTGCGGTAGGCGATGTAGATGTACAGGCTGAAGGTGAGGACGACGAAGACGAGCGTCCAGGTCTGGATGTCGCTCACGAGTGGTGCACCTCGCCCTCGTACTCCTCGACGCCGTACTCCGCGTCGAGCCGGTCCATCCGCCACACGTAGACCGCGATGAGGATGACGAAGACGATGATCGAGCCCTGCTGGGCGAACCAGAACCCGAGCGGGAAGCCGAGGAAGGTCACCTCGTTGAGTGCGTCGACGAAGAGGATCCCGGCGCCGAACGACACCAGGGCCCAGATCACGAGCAGGACGGCCATGAGGGTGAGGTTCTTGCGCCAGTACTCCCGGCGCGCGTTGTCGTCCATCCGGATGTCGCCTCCTTGCGAGTCCTCCGGGGCCGGTCGCCGGCCCGCGGTGGTCGGCCATCCAACCGGCTCTCTCAGGTACTTCTCAACCGTCTGGGCGACTGTGGCGTGGGTCACGCGGTGAGTGGTGGGCGGGGGAGGGACGAGTGGCCGTCCGGCGCGGACGAGCGGTCCTGCGACCGGGCCCGAGCGTGCGGGGTGACCGTTCGTCGTCCGAGGGTGGCCGTTCGTCGGGGTGGTCCCGGCCGGCGGGGACAGCCGGGCACGGGGTCCCTACCATCGGCGGGCATGGGCCAGACGTCGCCGATGACCGCCCCGTCCGCTCGCCCCCGCCGCCGCCAGCGGATGGAGCAGGGCCGGCGACGGCTGCTGCTCGCGTCCGGGATGGCCCTGGTCGGGGCCTTCCTGCCGTGGATGCTCACCGGGCTCGGCACGGTCTCGGGTGCGCGCGGCGCGGGGCTGTGGGTGGCCTACGCCGCGATGCTCGGGCTCGCCGGGGCCCTGCTGCCGGCGCGCCGGGTCGCCGCCGTCCAGGGCGGCGTCCTCGCCGTCGTCGCGGTGGCCCTGCCGGTGTGGCAGGTGCTCCACCTCTACGCGCTCGTCCGGTTCGAGGGCTGGATGCCCGGCCCGGGCCTGGTCATGAGCCTCGGGGCCGGCGTGCTCGCCGCCCTCGGCGCCGCACAGCTGTGGCGGTCCCCGTCGTGGCCTGAGGCGGCTGGTCCCCGGCCGCGGCGCGCCGAGGCTCACAGCAGCGGCCGGACCGCGAGGCCGACGAGGGTGCTGCCGACGAGGCCGACCCCGAGGTAGACGGCGAAGGCCCGCCAGCGCACGACGGCGCGGACCGCGACCATGGCCGGCACCGTCGTGACGGCGCCGGCCAGGAGGAAGGTGACCGCCGCGCCGGCGGTCATCCCGTGGGAGAGCAGGCCGGCCGCCACGGGGATGGCGCCGACTCCGTTGAGGTAGAGAGGCACCCCGACGAGGGCGGCGAGCGGCACGGCCCACCAGGCGGTCGTGCCGAGCGACGAGGTGACCCACTCCTGCGGGACGTGACGGACGATGACGGCCTGTGCGAGGACCGCCAGGAGCAGCCACCGACCGAGGCCGGTGAGGTCGCGGACCACGTCGCGGGCGAACCTCCCGCCGTCGATGGCGCGGGCGTTGGTCCGCAGGACCACCGGCCAGGGCCGGGCGTCGTCGGGCGGTGCCGCAGAGGAGGCGGCGCAGCCGGTGCCGGGGGTGAGCGGTGGCCGCCCGGTGGCGGCCCCCTCGGACGACCGGACGAGGACGTCGCGCAAGCGGCCTCGTCGTTCGGCGACGAGCACGAGGAACCCGGCCCCGACGCTCAGGGCGACGGCCCCGAGCAGCCGCGCCGTGGCGACGTCGGTGCCGAGCGCGGCCGCGGAGAGCGCGAAGATCTCCGGGTCCATCGCCGGCGAGGCGACCCAGAACGCCATGATGACCGACAGCGGGACACCCGCACGCAGCAGGCGGGCGACCAGCGGGATGACGGTGAAGGAGCAGAAGGGGCTGAGCGCGCCGACCGCGGCCGAGAGGACGACGCCGAGCACCCCGTGCCTGCTCAGCGCCCGCTTGGCGAGGACGTCGAGGTCGAGGTGCTGGACGAGGACGCCGAGGACGATGGCCACGAGGAACCACGGCAGCAGCTCGAGGACCGCCTCGAGGGTGAACCGGACGAACCACCAGGTCTCACCGAGCATGGGTCTCCTTGCGTCGCTCCCGCGCCCGGGGACGGCGCGGAACGGGTCAGGCCGGTTCGGCGACCCACCCGGGGGCCGTCGGCGCCGCGTCGACCCGCAGCCGGCCCATCACCAGGTCGGCAGCGGAGGGGAAGCGCTCGAGGCAGTTGGCGTTGACGCGGTAGAGCACGCTGGTGCCGTGCCGACGGCGGCGGAGGAACCCGACGTCGTGGAGCACCTTGAGGTGGTGCGAGGCGGTCGACTGGCGCAGGGCCAGGGTGTCGACGATCGTCCCGACCCCGAGCTCGTCGCCGGTGGTCGAGAGGAGGTTGAGGATCCGGATGCGCGTCGGGTCGGACAGGGCGTGGAACCACGAGGCGAAGAGGGTCGCCTCGTCGTCGGTGAGCGGCATTCGATCCATTGATCTAGTTTAGTCGATGAATGGACGGCGGTCGAGCCCCCGAGGCTGCCGTGACAGGCTGGCCGTCATGACGACGGTCGGGCTGCTTCTCGCCGCGGGGGCCGGGCGCCGGATGGGCGGCCCGAAGGCGCTCGTGCGGGCGGCTCCGGGGGAGCCGACCCTGCTCGAGACGACGCTCGACCGCCTGCTGCACGCCGGTCTCGAGCGCGTCGTCGTCGTCCTCGGTGCGGGCGCCGAGGAGGCCGGCCCGCTCGCCGAGCAGGCCGGCGGCGAGCTCGTCCTCGCCCCGGACTGGCGCGAGGGGATGGGAGCCTCGCTGCGCACCGGTCTCGGGCATCTCTCGCAGACCTCACCGGGCGAGGTCGAGGCGGCCCTGGTCACCCTCGTGGACCTGCCCGACGTCGGCACCCGCGTCTACCGACGGGTGCTCTCGGCCGGCCGGGGCCGCGGTCCCTCGATGCTCCTGCGGGCCGAGTTCGCCGGCGTTCCGGGGCACCCCGTCCTCCTGGGGCGGGAGCACTGGGAGGAGCTGCGTCACTCGGTCCGCGGCGACCGCGGGGCCCGTGACCACCTGGGCACGCACCCGCCGACGGTGGTCGAGTGCGGCGACCTGGCGACGGGCAAGGACGCCGACACCCCGCAGGACCTCGATGGCGCTCCGGGATGATGGCCACGTGAGCGAGAGCAGACGACGCTGGCCCCGGCAGGTCTACGACCACGGGAGCGACCCGGACCCGCGCTTCTCGCTGGCCAACGAGCGCACCTTCCTCGCGTGGGCCCGCACCGGCCTGGCCCTGCTCGCCGGTGCCGCCGCCCTGGACGCGCTCGACCTGCCCCTCCACCACGTCGTGCAGTCCCTCCTCGCCGCGCTGCTCGCCCTCGCCGGGATGCTCACCGCCGGCTCCGCGTGGTGGAACTGGGCACGCACCGAACGCGCGATGCGTGAGGACGCCGCCCTTCCCGGGAACCCGGCGATGGTCGTCGTCGTCGCCGCGGCAGGCGTCGTCGGGCTGGTCCTCGGCATCGCGAGCATCACCCGGGCCCTCACGTGAGGGAGGAGCTGGTCCGCGACCCGGGGATGCAGCAGGAGCGCACGACGCTCGCCTGGCGGCGCACCGGCCTCGCGCTGCTCGTCGGGTCGCTGACCATCGGCCGGCTCACCCTGGACTCGCTCGGGCCGGCGGTGCTCGCGCCCACCGCCCTGACCGCCGCCATGGCGCTCTACGTCGTCCTCGGCACGCTGCGGCAACGGCGGCTCGGGCAGGACCACCCGCAGGACCCCCGCTTCTCGGTGCTCAGCGACGGCCGGCTCGTCGCCGTGGTGGCCGCGGTGATCGGCGCCCTGTCCGTCGGCGAGCTGGCCGCCGCCGTCGCGACCCTGCTGTGAGCGTCCTCCTTCCCTGAGCGCCGCTCCTGGGTGATGCTGTCGGCCATGGACCCCAGGACGAGCTTCGCCAGCGCCGCCGACCTCGCGAGCGGCCTGGCCGGCACCGGGTACCTCGCCGACGACGCGCTCGCGACCGTCGCCTGGCTCGCACTGCGGCTCGGGCGACCGCTGCTCACCGAGGGCGAGCCCGGCACCGGCAAGACCGCCCTCGCCGAGGCGCTGGCCGAGACGCTGGCGCTGCCGCTGGTCCGCCTCCAGTGCTACGAGGGGATCGACGCCACCCAGGCCCTCTACGACTGGGACTTCCCCCGCCAGATCCTGCACGTGCGGGCCCTCGAGGCGACCACGGGCGGGGTCACGGACGTCGACGCGGTCGAGGCCGACCTCTTCGACGAGCGCTTCCTCCTGGCCCGCCCGGTGCTGCGCGCCCTGCGGGAGGCCCCCGCCGTGCTCCTCGTCGACGAGGTCGACCGGGCGGACGACGAGTTCGAGGCCTTCCTGCTCGAGGTGCTCTCGACGTGGCAGGTGACCATCCCCGAGCTCGGCACGGTCACCGCCGCCACGCCCCCGGTCGTCCTGCTCACCTCGAACCGCACCCGCGAGCTGCACGACGCCCTCAAGCGCCGCTGCCTCTACCACTGGCTCGAGCACCCCGGCATCGAGCGCGAGCTGGCGATCCTGCGGGCCCGCGCCCCCGAGGTGCCCGAGGCGCTGGCGGGTCAGGTGGTCCGCCTCGTCCACGGCATCCGCGCCGACGGCGAGCTGCTCAAGCCGCCCGGCGTCGCGGAGACCCTGGACTGGGCCCGTGCCCTCCACGAGCTCGGGACCCGCAACCTCGACACCGAGACCGCCGCGGCCACCCTCGGGGTCGCCGTGAAGTACCGGGAGGACGCCGAGCGGGTCAAGCGAGCGCTCGACGTCATGCTCACGCCGTGAGCACCACCCAGCCGGTCACCGCGGGGGACCGCCACCCGCCGGAGGAGGTGCTCCTCGGGTTCGCCCGGGCGCTGCGCGCGGCCGGCGTCCACGTCACCGCCGACCGGGAGCGCACCTACCTCGAGGCGGTGGCGGCGCTCGGGCTGGGGTCCGCCGCCGGCGCCTACCACGCCGGCCGGGCGACCCTGTGCACCTCTCCGGCGGACCTCGAGCGGCACGACCTCGTCTTCGCCGAGTGGTTCGGCGGGACCCGTGCCGGCTGGGCGCGGCGCGACCCCCCGCCCCGGGTCTCGGCCCAGGCGCCGCTCGCCTCGAGCGGGTCGGTGGACGGGGGCCCGCCCGAGTCCGAGGACGTCCGTGCCCGGGCGTCGGGGACCGAGGTGCTGCGCCGGCGCGACGTCGCCACCCTCTCGCGCGACGAACGCGAGGAGCTGGCCCGGCTGTTCGCGCGGCTGCGTCCCCGCGCACCGCGCCGCCGGGCGCACCGCTGGCAGGTCGCGGCGCGCGGCGGCGTGGACGCCCGCCGCACGCTGCGCGCCACCCTGCGCCGCATGGGCGAGCCGGGCGAGGTCGCGTGGCGCCGCCGCGGCAGCCGGGCCCGCCGGGTGGTCCTGCTCGTCGACGTCTCCGGGTCGATGAGCGCCTACGCCGACGCGCTGGTCCGGCTGGCGCACGCGTACTGCACGGCCGGCGTGCCGACCGAGGTGTTCACCCTCGGGACCCGGCTGACGCACATCACCCGGCCCCTGCACGTGCGCGACCCCGACCGCGCGATCGTGGCCGCGGGTGAGGCCATCCCGGACTGGTCGGGTGGGACCCGGCTGGCCGAGGGCGTCAAGGTCTTCCTCGACCGCTGGGGCCGGCGCGGCATGGCTCGGGGAGCCGTCGTCGTCGTGTTCAGCGACGGCTGGGAGCGGGACGACCCGCAGGCCCTCGGTGAGCAGGTCCGCCGGCTCGCCGCGGTCGCCCACCGGGTCGTCTGGGTCAACCCCCATCGCGGCAAGGCGGGGTACGCACCGGTCCAGGGGGGCATCATGGCGGTGCTGCCGCACGTCGACGCCCTCGTCGCCGGGCACTCGATGGCGGCCTTCGAGGAGCTGACGGAGGTGGTCGCGCATGCGTGACGTCCTGGACGACCTCGTGCGGTGGTGGCGCGCGGGGGAACGCGTCGGTGTCGCCACCGTCGTCGCGACCTTCCGCTCGGCTCCCCGGCCGGCCGGCGCCTCGATGCTCCTCGGCCCGGCCGGTGAGGCGGTCGGGTCGGTCTCCGGGGGGTGCGTCGAGGGGGCCGTGTACGAGCTCTCCGGCGAGGTCCTGACGACCGGCGCCCCGGTGCTGCAGCGCTACGGGGTGTCCGACGACGACGCCTTCGCCGTCGGGCTGACCTGCGGCGGAATCCTCGACGTCTTCGTCGAGCCGGTCTCGCAGGAGACCTTCCCCGAGCTGGGTGCGGTCGCCGACGACGTCGCCGCCGGGCGGCCGGTCGCCGTGGCCACGACGATCGAGCACCCGGACCCGGCATGGGTCGGCAGACGCCTCGTCGTGCGCCCCGAGGACGCCGACGAGCCGGTGACCGGAGCCCTGGGCTCGGCACGTGCCGACGCGGCGGTCCTCGACGACGCACGCGGCCTGCTCGCCGCCGGGCGTACCGAGACCCTGACCTACGGCCCCGACGGTGAGCGGCGCGGCGAGGGGATGCGCGTGTTCGTCTCCGCTTTCGCCCCCCGGCCCCGGATGCTCGTCTTCGGGGCGATCGACTTCGCGGCCGCCGTCGCGCACGTCGGCTCCTTCCTCGGCTACCGGGTAACGGTGTGCGACGCGCGCCCGGTCTTCGCCACGACGAGCCGCTTCCCGGCGGCCGACGAGGTCGTCGTCGAGTGGCCGCACCGCTACCTGGCGCGCGAGGCGGAGCAGGGGCGGGTCGACGGGCGCACCGTCGTGTGCGTCCTCACCCACGACCCGAAGTTCGACGTCCCGGTGCTCGAGCTGGCGCTGCGGCTTCCCGAGGTCGCCTACGTCGGCGCGATGGGCAGCCGGCGCACCCACGAGGACCGCCTCGAGCGGCTGCGGGCGGCCGGGGTCTCCGCTGACGAGCTCACCCGGCTCTCCAGCCCGATCGGCCTCGACCTCGGCGCCCGCACCCCGCAGGAGACGGCGGTGTCCATCGCCGCCGAGATCGTCGCCCGCCAGTGGGGCGGCCACGGACGGCGCCTCCAGGACGTCAGCGGGCCGATCCACCACTCGGGCGCGGCCCGCTGAGCCGGCGGGCACCGGGGAGGGTTTTCCCGTCGGGAAAGGGGCCGAGGCGGCGTGCGGGGACCTTCGGTGGGCGGAAGTGCTTGTCACCGGGGCGCCGGTGAAGCAAGATCACGCTCACGACCCCCGGTCCCTCGTGAAGGAGTCAACGATGACTCGGATCACCGTCTCGGTCGACGGCGCCTCGTACGCCGACGACGTCGAACCCCGGATGCTGCTCGTCCACTACCTGCGCGAGGTGCTCGGCAAGGTCGGCACCGTCGTCGGGTGCGACACGAGCAACTGCGGAGCCTGCACCGTCCATCTCGACGGTCGCAGCGTGAAGTCCTGCACCGTGCTCGCCGTCCAGGCCGACGGCCACGAGGTGACGACGATCGAGGGCCTGGCCACCGGAGGCGGGCTGCACCCGATGCAGGCCGCCTTCCACGACAACCACGCCCTCCAGTGCGGCTACTGCACCCCCGGGATGATCATGCAGGCGGTCGACCTGCTGCGCGAGAACCCGCACCCCTCGGAGGAGGAGATCCGCACCGGGCTCGAGGGCAACCTGTGCCGGTGCACCGGCTACCACAACATCGTCAAGGCGGTGGCCGCGGCCGCGGAGTCGATGGCCGGCGAGGGGAGCGTGGCGCGATGACCGCCATCGAGGACCGCCCTCGCACCCCGGAGATCGGCGCCGCCCGCCGCCGCAAGGAGGACGAGCGGCTCGTCACCGGGCGCACCCGGTGGACCGACAACATCCAGCTGCCCGGCATGCTCCACCTGGCGATGGTGCGCAGCCCGTTCGCGCACGCGCGGATCACCTCGGTCGAGACCGAGCAGGCGCGCGCGCTGCCGGGCGTCGTCGCGGTCTTCACCGGCCACGACATCGCCGACATCCAGGGCGTCAACATCACGGCCTGGCCGATCACGCCGGACCAGAAGAGCCCCGACCACCTGCCGATGCCGCTGGAGCGGGTGTCGCACTCGGGCGAGATCGTGGCCGTCGTCGCCGCTCGCAGTGCGGCCGTCGCCCGCGACGCCGCCGAGCTCGTCGACGTCGACTACGAGGAGCTCCCGGCCGTGCTCGACCTCAAGGCGGCCACGACCGACGAGGTGCTCGCCCACCCCGACCTCGGGACGAACAAGAGCGCGTTCTGGCAGCTGGACTCCCAAGAGGCGGGCACCGGCGGCGACGTCGAGGAGGCCATCGCCAGGGCGCGCGAGGGTGGCATCGTCATCGAGCGCGAGTACCGCCAGCAGCGGCTCATCCCGGCCTTCATGGAGCCCCGCTCCACGGTCGTCGACCCGACCGGGGAGCAGGTCGTCATGTGGTCGGCGACCCAGGTGCCGCACATCCTGCGCTTCTGCATCGCCGCGACCACCGGGCTGCCCGAGTCCAAGATCCGGGTCATCGCCCCGGACGTCGGCGGCGGCTTCGGCGGCAAGCTGCAGTCGACGCCGGAGGAGTTCGTCACCCTCGCTGTCGCCCGCAAGCTCGGCAAGCCGGTCAAGTACACCGAGACCCGCTCCGAGACGATGGTCTCGGCCCACCACGGCCGTGACCAGTGGCAGAAGCTCACGCTGTGCGCCGAGCGGGACGGCACGGTCACCGGCCTCAAGGTGGAGCTGACCTGCGACCTCGGCGCGTACGCGGCGATCGTCGGCGGCGGCGTGCCCGTCCTGGGCGCCTGGATGTTCAACTCGATCTACAAGTTCCCCGCCTACCAGTTCAACTGCACGAACTACTACACGAACAAGACGTGGGTCGACGCCTACCGCGGCGCCGGTCGCCCGGAGGCGACCTTCGCCATCGAGCGGCTCATGGACGAGCTCGCCGCGGAGGTCGGGGTCGACCCGCTGCAGATCCGCGAGAAGAACTGGATCAGGCACGAGGAGTTCCCCTTCACGACCGTGGCCGGGATGACCTACGACTCGGGCAACTACGAGGCGGCGACGGCCAAGGCCACCGAGCTCTTCGGGTACGACGAGCTGCGCGCCGAGCAGCAGCGCCGCCGCGACGCCGGGGACCCGGTCCAGCTGGGCATCGGCGTCTCCACCTTCACCGAGATGTGCGGCCTGGCCCCCTCCCGGGTGCTCGGCTCGCTCAACTACGGCGCGGGTGGCTGGGAGACCGCGAGCATCCGGATGCTCGCCACCGGCACCGTCGAGGTCATCACCGGGGTGTCCGCCCACGGCCAGGGGCACGAGACGGCGTGGAGCCAGATCGTCGCCGACCGGCTCGGCGTGCCCTTCGAGAGCGTCGAGGTCCTCCACGGCGACACCCAGATCGCACCGAAGGGGATGGACACCTACGGCTCCCGGTCGCTCGTCGTCGGGGGTGAGGCCCTCGTGCGCGCCGCCGACAAGGTCATCGAGAAGGCGCGGCCGCTGGCGGCGCACATGCTCGAGGCCAGCGTCGACGACCTCGAGTTCGCCGGCGGCAGGTTCACCGTCAAGGGCACCGACAAGGGCGTCGGCATCTCGGACGTCGCGCTGTCGGTCTGGACGGGACACGACTACCCGGAGGGCCTCGAGCCGAGCATCGACGCCGACGCCACCTTCGACCCGGTGAACTTCTCCTTCCCGCACGGCACCCACCTGTGCGCCATGGAGGTCGACACCGAGACCGGCCAGAGCACGATGCGCAAGTACGTCTGCGTCGACGACATCGGCAACATCATCAACCCGCTCATCGTCGAGGGGCAGGTGCACGGCGGGCTGGTCCAGGGGATCGCCCAGGCCCTGTGGGAGGGCGCGGAGTACGACGAGCAGGGAACCCTGGTCTCCGGCTCGTTCGTCGACTACACCCTGCCGACGGCGGCCGACACGATCAGCTTCGTCACCGACCACACGACCTCCCCGGCGACCTCCAACAGCCTCGGCACCAAGGGGGTCGGCGAGGCCGGCACGATCGCCTCGACCCCCGCGGTGGTCAACGCGATCGTCGACGCCGTGCGGCCGCTCGGCATCGACGACATCCAGATGCCGTGCACCCCCGAACGGGTCTGGAAGGCCATCCGCAGCGCCGGTGGCACCCAGGACGCGGGGCCCACCCCCACCCAGCAGGCGCACTTCGACGAGGGCACCCCCAACCAGGACCCCGCGGCCGGCACGACGGACGGAGCAGCCCAGTGATCCCCGCAGCCTTCGACTATGTGGCCCCGACGAGCGTCGAGGAGGCGCTCTCGGCCCTGGCCGAGGCGGGCGAGGACGCCAAGGTCCTCGCCGGCGGCCAGTCCCTCCTGCCGATCCTGCGGATGCGGCTCAACGCCCCCGAGACGGTCGTCGACCTCGGCCGGGTCGAGGCCCTGCGCGGGGTCCGCGACGCCGGCGACCACCTCGCCATCGGGGCGATGACCCCGTACAGCGACATCGTCGAGGACGCGCTCGTCCGCGAGCACGCCCGGCTGCTCGCCGTCGCCGTCGAGACCGTCGCCGACCCGCAGATCCGCCACCGCGGCACCCTCGGTGGGGCCCTCGTGCACGCCGACCCGGCCGGCGACGTCGGGGCGCCCGTCCTCGCGCTCGAGGCGACGATGGTGGTCGTCGGCCCCGGGGGCGAGCGGACGGTGGCGGCCGGCGACTTCTTCCAGGACCTGTTCGAGACCGCGGTCGGCGACGGTGAGCTGCTCACCGAGGTCCGCATCCCCAAGCACACCGGCTGGGGGTGCGCCTACGAGAAGTTCGTCCGGGTCGCCCACCAGTGGTCGATCGTCGGGGTCGCCGCAACCGTCCGCGTCGAGAGCGGCTCGGTCGCCGAGGCCCGGGTGGGGCTGACGAACATGGGCTCGACCCCGCTGCGGGCGACCGCCGTCGAGCGTGCGCTCGTCGGCGCCTCCGCGGACGACCTCGAGGCGGCCTGCGCCGCCGCCGCCGAGGGCACCCACCCACCGAGCGACCTCAACGGGGACGCCGACTACCGCCGGCACCTGGCGACCGTGCTCACCCGGCGTGCGGTCCGTTCGGCGATGGCGGGCTGAGCGGCCCATGGAGCTCAGGCACGACTTCACCGTTCCCGCCGACGTCGACACCGCGTGGGCCACGTTCACCGACCTCGAGCAGGTCGGCGGCTGCTTCCCGGGGGCGACGGTGACCGAGGTGACCGACGAGGGCTTCTCCGGCACCGTCAAGGTCAAGCTCGGCCCGATCGCCCTGCAGTACGCCGGGACCGGCCGGTTCCTCGAGCGGGACGACGCGGCCCACCACGCGGTCATCGAGGCCAAGGGAAAGGACAAGCGGGGCAACGGCACGGCCGGTGCCACGGTCACCGTCCGGCTCGAGCCGGCGGGCGAGGGCACCCGCGTCGACGTCGTCACCGACCTCGCGGTCACCGGCAAGCCGGCCCAGTTCGGCCGGGGCGTCATGCAGGACGTCTCCGACAAGCTGCTCGGCCAGTTCGTCGCGTGCATCGAGGGTCGGCTGGCCGGCCCCGCCGCGCCGCCCTCGACCGCGCCGGTGGCGGCGCCGGCCCCGGAAGGGGAGAGCGCACCGGTGTCGCCGGCCGTCGGGGCCCCCGCGCCCGATGCCGCGTCCGCCGAGCCCGAGCCGGCACCCACCCCGGAGCCGCCGCCCTCGGGTGCCGCGGAGCCGGCCACGGCCGCGCCGAGCGCGCCGCGAGCGGAGCCCCCCCGCTCCGAGGACGCGATCGACCTCGGCACCACCGTGCTGCCCGTGCTGCTGCGGACCTACGCCCCCTACGTCGTCGTCGGGGTCGTCGGCATCCTCATCGGGTGGCTCATCGGTCGCGGCTGACCCACACGTGACGGCGGCCTCGAAGCTTCGGCACCGGGGCCGCCGCCGCGTGGAGGGCACGCAGCTCGGCGGCCACCCGGCGGGCGTCGGCGTCGCGGTCGTCGGTGGGGAAGGAGCGGACCGAGCGGCCCTCGGCCTCGGACCGCAGGTGGGCCATCTCGACGAGGACGACGAGCGGGCCGAAGACGACGACGAACGCGCCGAGCTGCAGGAGGAAGCGGAGAAGGTCGGTGAGCGTGTCCATGACTCGATCTTGACGCCCGTGCAACACCTGCCACCAGTGGCAGGTTTGCCGCCTTCCGACCATTTCCTGCCATACTGACCGCCATGGCCCTTCGCTCGGTCGCCGTCGTCCTCCAGGAGCCGGTCGGCCTCTTCGAGTACGCCGTCCTCGACGAGGTCTTCGCCACCGACCGCTCCGGCGACGGCATCGAGCCCTTCGACTACCGGGTGTGCGCCGAGCCTGCCGGCCTCCTCGCGGCGGAGCACGGCACGAGCCTCACCGCGACCCACGGGCTCGAGGCCGCCGCCGACGCCGACCTCCTCGCCGTGCCCGGCACGTCCGCGACCCCCTCGCCCGCTGTCGTCCGGTTGCTGCGGGACGCCGTCGACCGGGGTGCCTGGGTGCTGTCGGTGTGCTCGGGAGCCTTCACCCTGGCGGCCGCCGGCATCCTCGACGGCAGGCGCTGCACGACCCACTGGATGCACGCCGCCGACCTCGCCGAGCGGTACCCGCGGGCCACCGTGGACCCCGACGTGCTCTACGTCCAGGACGGCACCGTCATCACCTCGGCCGGGACCGCCGCCGGCATCGACGCCTGCCTCCACCTGGTCCGCACCGAGCTCGGGGCCGGGGCCGCGTCGCGCATCGCCCGCCGGATGGTCGTCCCCCCGCACCGGGACGGTGGCCAGCGGCAGTTCATCGACCGCCCGGTGCCGACCACCGACGCCGAGTCGCTCGGGGGCGTCCTCGCCTTCATGGCCGAGCACCTCGGCGAGCAGCACAGCGTCGCCGACCTCGCCCGGAGGGCCTCGATGTCGCCGCGTACCTTCGCCCGCCGCTTCGGCGCCGAGACCGGGACGACGCCGCACCAGTGGCTCACCGACCAGCGCGTCCTGCGCGCGCGTGAGCTGCTCGAGGAGAGCGACCTGCCGGTCGAACAGGTGGCGGGGGAGGCCGGCTTCGGGAGCGCCGCCCTGCTGCGCCACCACTTCACCCGCTCGACCGGGCTGTCCCCGACGGCGTTCCGCAGCCAGCACCGCAGCCCGGCCTGAGCCACCACCCGGCCCGGCCACCGCCCGGAATGGGGGAGGTGCGCGCCGGTGTTGGCCCCCGCATGACCACCATCGGACTCATCGGAGCAGGGAACATCGGCGGCACCCTCGCCCGGCTCGCCACCGGCGCCGGGTACGACGTCGTGCTCAGCAACTCGCGCGGCCCGCAGACCCTGGCCGACCTCGTCGGTGACCTCGGCCCCCGCGCCCGGGCCGCGACCCGGGAGGAGGCCGCCGCGGCCGCGGACCTCGCCGTCGTCACGGTGCCGCTGAAGGCTCTCGGCGACCTCCCCGCCGGGCCGCTCGCCGGCAAGGTTGTCATGGACACCATCAACTACTACCCCGAGCGCGACGGCCGGGTGCCGGCGCTCGAGGACGAGAGCACGACGACGAGCGAGCTCGTCCAGGGCCAGCTCCCGGACAGCCGGGTCGTCAAGGTGTTCAACAACATCTTCTTCCGGCACCTGGCCGAGCTCGCGCGCCCCGCAGGGGCCCCGGACCGGGCGACGCTCACCATGGCGGGCGACGACCCGGACGCCAAGGGCCAGGTGGTCACCTTCCTCGACGCCATCGGCTACGACGCCTACGACGTCGGCCCCCTCGCCGAGGGCTGGCGCACCCAGCGCGACACCGCGGCGTACGCCGGCATGTACATCGACGGCGACGACTGGGACCACCCGGTCGCCGCCGGCGCGGACCGCGTGCGCGAGCTGCTCGCCGCGGCCCGGCGCTACCGCGACATGTGATCCTCGGGCCGCCGGGCGGACCTTCACGAGATCTCCACACCGGCTGCGAGCGGCGTCCACCCCGCCCTCCCTACGCTCGTCGGCATGAGTGAGGGGAGCGAACCGACGGTCGTGCTCGTCGTCGAGGACGAGCCGACGATCAACCAGGCCGTCACCGACCGGCTGCGGGCCGAGGGGTTCACCGTCCACCAGGCCACCGACGGGCCGGCCGCGGTCGCGGCGTTCGAGACGCACGAGCCGGACGCCGTCCTCCTCGACGTCATGCTCCCTGGCTTCGACGGTCTCGAGGTCTGCCGGCGGATCCAGGCACTGCGTCCGGTGCCCGTCCTCATGCTCACCGCGCGCGACGAGGAGACCGACGTCCTCGTCGGGCTCGGCGTGGGCGCTGACGACTACGTGACCAAGCCCTTCTCGATGCGCGAGGTGGTCGCCCGGCTGCGGGCGCTGCTGCGGCGCGTCGAACGGGCCGAGCAGCTCGCCCGCAGCACCGGGCGCCTCGACCTCGCGGGCCTGGTCGTCGACCCCGCCGCCCGCCGGGTCGAGGCCGACGGCGCTGCCGTGCACCTGACGCCCCTGGAGTTCGACCTGCTCTGTGCCCTCGCCGCCGCCCCCGGCACGGTCCGCACCCGCGAGGAGCTGATGCGTGAGGTGTGGGGCTGGAGCGACGCCTCCGGCACCCGCACCCTCGACAGCCACGTCAAGGCCCTGCGCGCCAAGATCGGCCCGGACCGCGTCCGCACCGTTCACGGGGTGGGCTACGCCCTCGAGGTCTCGCCGTGAACCCCGAGCGCCCGCTCGACGGGGTCACCTCCTTGAAGGTCAAGCTCGGGCTGCTCGTCGGCTCGAGCGTCGTCGCCGCGGTGCTCGTGGCCGGCCTGGCCGACCGGGCCGGAGTCCCGTGGTGGACGAGCGTGCCGGTGACGATCGCGGCCGCTCTCGGGGTGACCCAGTGGCTCGCCCGGGGGATGACCTCACCGCTGCGCGAGATGACCGCCGCGGCCGCCCGGATGGCCGCCGGGGACTACGGGCAGCGGGTGACGGCGACCTCGTCGGACGAGGTGGGTCGGCTCGCCCGGGCGTTCACGGCGATGGCCGCCGACCTCGCGGGCGCCGACGTCGAGCGCCGGCGGCTCGTCGCCACCGTCTCGCACGAGCTGCGCACGCCGCTGGCCGCCCAGCGGGCACTGCTCGAGAACCTCGTCGACGGGGTCGCGGCGCCCGACCAGGCGGCTCTCGAGGCGGCGCTGGGGCAGGCCGAGCGGCTGAGTGCGCTCGTCGAGGACCTGCTCGACCTCTCCCGGGTCGACGCGGGGGTGGCGCCGCTGGTCCTGGCCTCCGTGCAGGTCGAGGACCTGCTGCGCCGCGCGGCCGAGGAGGCCCGGGTGGCCCAGCGCGGGGTGCGCGTCCTGCCGCGGGTCGAGCCGCCGGGGCTGACCGTCTCCGCCGACGCCCAGCGGCTCGCCCAGCTCGTCGCCAACCTCGTGGACAACGCGGTGCGGCACAGCCCCCCGGGCGGGAAGGTCGGCGTGCAGGCGCGCCGCGAGGACGAGGACCACTGGGTGCTCGAGGTGCGCGACGAGGGGCCGGGCATCCCGGCGCAGGACGCCGAGCGCGTGTTCGAGCGGTTCGGCACCGGTGCCGACGCCGCCGGCGGGACCGGCCTGGGGCTGGCGATCGTGCGCTGGGTCAGCGACCTGCACGGCGGCTCCGTCGAGGTCGTCCCGACCCCTCCCGGGGGCACCGGTGCCCACCTGCGCGTCCGGCTCCCGACGGCCCCGCGGGCCGACCGCCCCGGCCACCTGCTCGTCCCCACCCGACCGACCGCCCCGGACCAGGAGGATCCCGTGCCCACGACCGCTCCACCCACCACGCCCGCGCCCGCCGCCGGCCCGGCCCCCGCGCCCGCCGGGCCGTCCGGCCCCTCGGACGACGTCGTCGAGCGCTTCTGGCCCGAGCGCGACGGCCGTCCCCGGCCGGGAGTGCTCCTGGCCTCGCTCGGCATCGGCGCGTTCGCGGCCGCCACCTGGGTCGACCGCGGCATCGGCCTGGCGACCTCGATCGTGCTGCTCGCGGCCGGGGGGCTGATGTGGAGCGTCGCGCGTCATCGGAGCCACCCGTGGACCGTGGCCTGTGCGGCGCTCGCCGCGGTCCTCGCGACGACCGCCACCGTCCGTGACGCCGACGGCGTGGTCGTGCTGTCGGTGCTCACCGCCGTGGTCGTCGCGGCCACGGGCATGACCCACGCCCACGGCGTCCTCGCGATGGTCGCCGGCGCCGCGGCCTGGCCGCTGGCGGGGCTGCGGGGGTTGCCCCTGCTCGGCCGGACGATCACCGCGACGAGCCGGGCCCGCCTGCTCTGGCCGGTCGTGCGGACCGCGGCGGTCACCCTCGTCCTGCTCGTCGTCTTCGGCGCGCTCTTCGCCAGCGGGGACGCGGTCTTCGGCGCGTGGGCGTCGGCCCTCGTGCCCGACCTCGGCTGGGACAGCCTCGTCGCCCGCGGTTTCGTCCTCGTCCTCGTCGGCGGGGTGACTCTCGCGGGGTCCTACCTCGCGCTCAACCCGCCGCCGGTCGACGACCTCGCGCTGCCCCCGGCGACCCGGGCGCGCCCGGTGTGGGAGTGGGCGGTCCCGGTAGGCGTCGTCGTCGCGCTCTTCGCCGGCTTCCTCCTCGCCCAGGCGACCGCCATGTTCGGCGGTCACGAGTACCTGCGGGAGAGCACCGGGCTCACCTACGCCGAGTACGTGCACCAGGGCTTCGGCCAGCTGACCGCCGCCACGGCCCTCACCGTGCTCGTCATCGCCACCACGCTGCGCGCGGCCGGCCGCACCAGCGCGCGCGGGAGGGTCCTGACCCGGGTCCTCCTCGGGCTCCTCGGCGTGCTCACCCTGGCCGTCGTCGCCTCCGCCCTGTACCGGATGGACCTCTACCAGGACGCCTACGGCTTCACCGTCCTGCGGCTGTTCGTCGACGGTGTCGAGCTGTGGCTCGGCCTCGTCGTGCTCCTGCTGCTCACCGCCGTGGTGCGGCTCTCGTGGCGCGGCGTGGCCCGGACGGTCCTCGTCTCCGGAGCCGTCTTCACCCTCGGCTTCGTCGCGATGAACCCCGACGGCTGGGTGGCCGCCCGCAACCTCGACCGGTACGCCGAGACCGGCCGGGTCGACACCCTCTACCTCTCGACTCTCTCCGCGGACGCGACGCCGGTCATCGCCGAGCGCCTCCCCGCCGAGGTCGCGCAGTGCGTCGAGGCCGCCCGCACCCGCACCGGCGAGCGGGACGACTGGCTCTCCTGGAACGTCGGGCGCTCCCGGGCCGAGGACGCGACGCTCGGGCCTGCCGCCCAGCCCGGTCTCGCCCCCGAGTGCATCGGGGTCGTCACCGACGACTACCGAGGCTGAGCACCCGCCCACGGCCGCGCGGCTCGTGGCATGCTCCGGAGCCATGGACGCCCGCACCGTGCTCGTGCTCAACGGCCCCAACCTCAACCTCCTCGGGGAGCGCGAGCCGGAGCTCTACGGGCGGGAGACCCTCGCGGACGTCGAGCGGCTGTGTGTCACGGCCGCCGACCGGCACGGTCTGGGTGTCGACTTCCGCCAGAGCAACCACGAGGGCACCCTCGTGGACTGGGTCCAGGAGGGGCGGGCCGGCATCGCCGGGATCGTGCTCAACGCCGCCGGCTACACGCACACCTCGGTCGCGCTGCGCGACGCGCTCGCTGCCTGCCGCGTCCCCCGGGTGGAGGTGCACATCAGCGACATCCACGCGCGGGAGGACTTCCGGCGGCACTCCTACCTCGCCGACGTGTGCGACCACCACGTCGTCGGGCACGGCGTGGCCGGCTACGCCGAGGCCGTCGACTGGCTCGCCGGGCGCGCCGGCGGTGCGTGACCTCCCGGCGCTCTGGCGCAGCGACGGCTGGCGTGCCGGCCTCGAGGCGTGGCTGCGGCCCGCCCTGGAGGCGGCCGGGCGCACGCCGACCGGCCCGCTCGTCCAGGAGCGGATTCGCTTCTGGTCCACCGTCCTGCGCGTCGACACCGACGGCGGGACCGTCTGGGTCAAGGAGAACGCGCCCTCGCAGGCCTTCGAGGCCGGGCTCGTCTCCCGGGCCGCCCGGCTCTCCCCGCAGCGGCTGCCCCCCGTGCTCGCCGTCGACACCACCCGGGGATGGCTGGCGACGGCCGACCTCGGGGCACCGCTCGGGGCGGGCGCCGACCTGTCCGAGAGCGCCTGGGCCGAGCTCGTGGCGGCCTGGGGCGACCTGCAACGCACCCTCGTGCCGCACGCCGACGCCGTCCTCGCGAGCGGGGTCCCGCCGATGCCCGAGGAGGAGGCGCCGGACTGGGCCGCCGCGTTCGCCGAGGAGCTGGCTGGTCTGCCGCGGGAGGACCCGCGGCGGCTGGAGGATGCAGAGCGCCGGCACGTGGAGGGCGGGCTCGCGATGCTGGGGCGCGCGGCCGACGAGCTCGTCGCGAGCGGTCTGCCGGCGACCCTGCAGCACAACGACCTCCACCTCGACAACGCCCTGCGGGCACCCGGTGGGTCGATGGCCTTCATCGACCTCGGCGACGCGGTCTGGGCACATCCGCTGACCGCCCTGCGCGCCCCGCTGTGGGCGCTCGAGGCCCGCGGCCGGGGGAGCGTGGCCGCGCCGGAGCGGGTGCTCGACGCCGCCCTCGAGCCGTGGACCGACCACCTCCCACGGCGCGGGCTGCGCGCACTGCTCCCCGCCGCGGACCGGGTCTCGGCCCTGCACCGTTCGGTCTCGTGGCGGCGGCTCCTCGACGACGTGCCGCTGGCGGCGGTCGACCCCGCGCACCGTCGGGCGGCCGTGTCGTGGCTGCTCGTGGCCACGGCCGCCGACCCCGCCGGGCAGGCGGCTTCCGCGTAGGTACTTGGACGTCCTAGTATCGGGGGGACCACCCGGCGACCCCGGAAGGACCACGATGGCAGCGCAGCCGAGCACCACGGGGCTCCACGTCCCGACCCACCCCGTGCGGATCGTCACGGCCTCGAGCCTGTTCGACGGGCACGACGCCTCGATCAACATCATGCGGCGGATCATGCAGAGCCAGGGTGCCGAGGTCATCCACCTCGGGCACAACCGCTCGGTCCAGGAGGTCGTCGACGCCGCGGTCGAGGAGGACGCCCAGGGGGTGGCGGTCAGCTCCTACCAGGGCGGGCACGTCGAGTACTTCGAGTACCTCGTGCAGCTGCTCGCGCAGGCCGGTGCGGGCCACGTGCGGGTCGTCGGTGGCGGTGGCGGGGTCATCGTCCCCGCGGAGGTCGCCCGGCTGCGCGAGGCCGGGGTGACGATCTTCAGCCCCGAGGACGGCCAGCGGCTCGGGCTGCCCGGCATGGTCAACGAGGTCGTCGCCGCGTGCGACACCGACCTGTGGGCGAGCGGGCCGACGACCCCCGAGGCCGTGGTCTCGGGCGACCGGGCGGCCGTGGCGCGGGCAATCACCGGTGCCGAGGCGGGCCAGCTCGAGGACCGCTTCCGGGACGCGCTGCGGCAGGCCGCGGCCACCCGGCAGGTCCCGGTCCTCGGCATCACGGGCACCGGGGGGTCGGGCAAGTCGAGCCTCACCGACGAGCTGGTGCGCCGGCTGCGGGTGGACCAGCAGGACAAGCTGCGGGTGGCGTGCGTCGCCATCGACCCGACGCGCCGCAAGGGTGGCGGTGCCCTGCTCGGGGACCGGATCCGGATGAACAGCCTCGACGGCGACCGGGTCTACTACCGTTCCCTGGCGACCCGGGGCGGGCACGAGGTGCCCGAGGCGCTCCCGGACGTGCTCACCGTCCTGCGCGCGGCCGGCTTCGACCTCGTCGTCGTCGAGACACCGGGCATCGGGCAGGGCGATGCCGCCATCACCTCCTACGCGGACGTCAACCTCTACGTCATGACCCCGGAGTTTGGCGCCGCGAGCCAGCTCGAGAAGATCGACATGCTCGACTTCGCCGACGTCGTGGCGATCAACAAGTTCGAGCGCCGGGGCGCCATGGACGCCCTGCGGGACGTCGGGCGGCAGCTCGTGCGCAACCGGTCGGCCTTCGGGAGCCGCCCGGAGGACATGCCGGTGTACGGCACGTCCGCCGCGACGTTCAACGACGACGGCGTGACCGCCCTCTACCAGGAGCTGCGCGGCCTGCTCGCCGCCCAGGGCCTGCCCGTCGAGGAGGGCGCGCTCGCGCCGGTGGACACCCGCCACTCGACCGCGATCCGCCAGGTCCTGCCACCGGAACGGGTGCGCTACCTCTCCGAGATCGCCGAGACCGTCCGCGGCTACCACGCGGACACCCGGCGATGGGCGCAGGTCGCCCGCCGGGTGCAGCGCCTCGGGTCGGCGCGCGCGGCCCTGGCCGAGGCCGGGAAGGACACCGGTGACCTCGACGCCCTGCTCGAGCGGGCCCGGCAGGACCTGCCGACGGCACTCGCCGAGCAGCTGGCGGGCTGGCCCCAGGTCGTGCAGGACTACAGCGGCCAGGAGCAGGTCGTCACCGTCCGCGACCGCGAGATCCACACCAGCCTCGTCAAGGAGTCCCTCTCCGGCAGTGAGATCCGGCGGGTCTCGCTGCCGCGCTACACCGACGACGGCGACCTCCTGTCGTTCCTGCGCCGCGAGCACCTGCCCGGGTGGTTCCCCTTCACGGCCGGTGTCTTCCGGTTCAAGCGCGACACCGAGGACCCGGCGCGGATGTTCGCCGGCGAGGGCGACCCGTTCCGCACCAACCGCCGGTTCAGGCTGCTGTCCGAGGGCCAGCCAGCCACCCGCCTGTCGACCGCCTTCGACTCGGTGACCCTCTACGGGCGCGACCCCGACCCGAGGCCCGACGTCTACGGCAAGGTCGGCACCTCCGGGGTGTCGGTCGCGACGCTGGAGGACATGAAGGCGCTCTACGACGGCTTCGACCTCACCGCGCCGACGACGAGCGTGTCGATGACGATCAACGGCCCGGCGCCGACGATCCTCGCCTTCTTCCTCAACACCGTGACCGACCGCGCGCTCGAGCGCTGGGCGCAGGAGCAGGGGCGCGAGCCGAGCGACACCGAGCGCGAGCAGGTGCAGGCCCGGGCGCTCGCGACCGTCCGCGGCACGGTGCAGGCCGACATCCTCAAGGAGGACCAGGGCCAGAACACCTGCCTGTTCTCCACGGAGTTCAGCCTGCGGATGATGGCCGACATCCAGGAGTGGTTCATCGCCCACGAGGTGCGCAACTTCTACTCGGTCTCGATCAGCGGCTACCACATCGCCGAGGCCGGGGCGAACCCCATCAGCCAGCTGGCCTTCACCCTGGCCAACGGGTTCACCTACGTCGAGGCCTATCTGGCGCGCGGCATGGACATCGACGACTTCGCCCCGAACCTGTCGTTCTTCTTCAGCAACGGGATGGACCCCGAGTACACCGTGATCGGCCGGGTCGCCCGGCGCATCTGGGCGGTCGCGATGCGCGAGAAGTACGGCGCCGGTGAGCGCAGCCAGAAGCTGAAGTACCACGTGCAGACCTCGGGGCGCTCCCTGCACGCCCAGGAGATGGCCTTCAACGACGTCCGCACCACCCTCCAGGCGCTCTGCGCGGTCTACGACAACGCCAACAGCCTGCACACCAACGCCTACGACGAGGCGGTGACGACCCCGTCCGAGGAGTCGGTGCGCCGGGCCCTGGCCATCCAGCTCGTCATCGGCAAGGAGTGGGGGCTCGCGACGAACGAGAACCCCCTCCAGGGCTCGTTCGTCGTCGACGAGCTGACCGACCTCGTCGAGGAGGCCGTCCTCGCCGAGTTCGACCGGATCTCCGAGCGGGGCGGGGTGCTCGGCGCGATGGAGACCGGCTACCAGCGCGGCCGCATCCAGGACGAGTCGATGCTCTACGAGCACCGCAAGCACGACGGCTCGCTGCCGATCGTCGGGGTCAACACCTTCGTGCGCCCGGACGCCGAGGTCTCCCCGGCCGAGGTGGTCCTCGCCCGCGCCACCGAGGAGGAGAAGGAGAGCCAGCTACGGCGGGTCGAGAGCTTCCGGGCGACCCACCGCGAGGAGGCCGAGCGGGCGCTCGCCCGCCTGCGCGCGGCGGCGACGAGCGGCGAGAACGTCTTCGCCGTGCTCATGGACGCCGCGCGGGTGTGTTCTCTGCAGCAGGTCACCGAGGCCTTCTTCGAGGTCGGCGGCCAGTACCGTCGCAACGTCTGACCCGCGCTCGCGTCAGGCCAGGCCGTCACGGACCACCCGCCCCTCGGCGCCGATCTCGGCGGCGGCCGCTAGCGTGGCCACCGTGGGTCACCAGCCGAGGATCGGGACCATGCCCTCGGGGCCTTGGGACGCCATCACCGACGTCCCCGGGGTGCTCGTCGGGTGCACGACCCTCGTCGAGGGTGACGACGTCCGGACCGGGGTCACGGTCGTCCGGCCGCACGACGGCGACATCGGCCGCGAGCCCTACTTCGCCGGCTCGGACGTGCTCAACGGCAACGGCGAGGTGACCGGGCTCGCATGGGTCCGCGAGAGCGGGATGCTGACGACGCCCGTCGCGATCACCAACACGCACTCCGTCGGCGTCGTGCGCGACGCCATCTGCGGGCTGGGGACGCTGGGCGAGGACCGCTGGTCGCTGCCCGTCGTCGGCGAGACGTACGACGGCGTGCTCAACGACATCGGCGGTCAGCACGTGACCGCCGAGCACCTGCGGGCGGCGTTCGAGTCGGCCGCGAGCGGGCCGGTCGCGCAGGGCTGTGTCGGCGGCGGCACCGGGATGATCTGCCACGGGTTCAAGGGCGGCACCGGGACCGCGTCCCGCGTCGTGCCGGACGAGGACGGCGGCTTCACCGTCGGGGTCCTCGTCCAGGCCAACCACGGCCGCCGCGACCGGCTGCGCGTCGAGGGCGTCGACGTGGGCTCCCGGATCGGCCCGGACGTCGTGCCCGTGCCACCGCGGGGCACTCCCGGCGCAGGCTCGATCGTCGTCGTCGTCGCCACGGACGCGCCGCTGCTGCCGGGGCAGTGCGACCGGCTGGCGCGCCGTGCCTCGCTCGGCATCGGCCGGACCGGCGGCCTGGGCGAGCACTCCAGCGGCGACTTCACCGTGGCGTTCGCCACGGGGAACCGCGGCATGTCGAGCGACAAGGGCGGCCGGCACGGGCTGACGCACGCGGTGACGATGCTCGGCCACGACGCGATGAACCCGCTCTTCGCCGCTGTCGTCGAGGCCACCGAGGCCGCCATCGTGGGCGCGCTCCTCGCGGCCGAGACGATGACCGGCCGGGGCGGCACGACCGTCCACGCCCTGCCGCACGACCTGCTCGGGGCAGCGCTGCAGGGGGGCGGACCTCCGGGTTCGGCGTGAGGGCTGCCACACGGCAGGATGAGGGGATGCAGACCGCAGACATCTCCGCCATCGTCACCGGGGGAGCCTCCGGCCTCGGCGCGGCCACCGCCGCCGCCCTCGCCGACAGCGGCGCCCGCGTGTACGCCCTCGACCTGCCCGACGCCTGTGCCGCCGCCCCCGCGGTCGAGGGCGTCGAGCACGTCCCGACCGACGTGACCTCCGAGGCCGAGGTCCGAGCCGCGGTCCAGCGGGCCGCGGGCGACCCCGACCGTCCGCTGCGCGTCGTCGTCAGCTGCGCCGGCATCGGTCCGTCCCAGCGCATCCTCGGGCGCAAGGGCACCCACGCGATCGACCTCTACCGCAAGGTCGTCGAGGTCAACCTCGTCGGCACCTTCGTCGTCATGGCGCTCGCGGCCGAGGCCATCGCGGCGACCGAGCCGGACGCCGACGGCCAGCGCGGCGTCGTCGTCAACACCGCGAGCGTCGCCGCCTACGACGGCCAGGTCGGGCAGGCCGCCTACAGCTCCTCCAAGGGAGGCATCGTCGGGCTCACCCTGCCGGCCGCTCGTGACCTGGCCCAGTACGGCATCCGGGTCATGACCATCGCGCCGGGCATCGTCGAGACCCCGATGCTCGCGACGGTCTCCGAGGAGTTCCGTGCCGGCCTCGCGGCCGGGGTCCCCTTCCCGCACCGCCTCGCCCGGCCCGAGGAGTACGCCCAGCTCGTCCTCGCCATCGTCGGCCACGACTACCTCAACGGCGAGGTCATCCGGATGGACGGCGCCCTGCGGATGGCCCCGCGCTGACGGCGGTGAGCCTGCGCGACGACCTCGGCGCGCCGGTGCCCCTCGAGGCGCCGGCGCGCCGGGTCGTCTCGCTCGTCCCCTCGCTCACCGAGGCGCTCGCCGCGACCTGCCCCGACCGGCTCGTCGGCGCCACCGACTGGTGCACCCGGCCGGCGGGCCTGCACGTCGCGCGCGTGCGGGGGACGAAGAACCCGGACCTCGCGGCGGTCGCCGGCCTCGAGCCCGACCTCGTCGTCGCGAACAAGGAGGAGAACCGCGAGCTCGACGTGCGGCGGCTGCGCGAGCGGGGGGTGGCCGTCTGGGTCACCGACATCGAGAGCGTGCCCCAGGCGCTGGCGTCGATGCGGCGGCTGTTCGCCGAGGGGCTCGACGTGCCGGGGCCGCCGTGGCTGCGCGAGGCGAGCGAGGCCTGGGCCGGGCCGGTCCCCGCACCGACGACGCGGGCCGTCGTCCCGGTCTGGCGGGACCCGTGGATGGTCGTCGGCCGGCCGACGTTCACCGCCGACCTGCTCGCCCGGCTCGGCTACGAGGTCGTCGGCGGGCGGGGGAGCGGGCGCTACCCGGGCGCCACCCTCGAGGCCCTCGACGACCCCGGGCTGGCCGACGTGGTCCTCCTCCCGGACGAGCCGTACGAGTTCACCACGACGGACGGGCCGGAGGCCTTCGTCCGGGTGCCCACCCGGCTGGTCTCGGGCCGGCTGCTCACGTGGTACGGACCGGCGCTGACGGAGTCGCGGATTTCGCTCGACCGAGCGTGAGCGTGTACTGTTTCCGACGGCCTGCCGGGTGGTCGAGACCCCCGCGGACCCGCCCCCTTAGCTCAGTCGGCAGAGCGTTTCCATGGTAAGGAAAAGGTCGTCGGTTCGATTCCGACAGGGGGCTCGGACCGGCCGGACCGGCCTCGCCGGGCACGGTCGGACACGGCGGGATAGCTCAGCTGGTTAGAGCGCACGACTCATAATCGTGAGGTCGCGGGATCGAGCCCCGCTCCCGCTACGCGAGGTCGCGATTTCCGGGGAATGCCCGGGGTCGCGTACCCTGTTGTGCTGATGTCCGTGCGTGGGGCCCACCCCTGCGCCACCGACGCCCCCAGATCCACCACCGTTTTCCGAGAGCAGGTTGCCCCGTGGCCAGCAAGAGCGCCGACGTCCGCCCGAAGATCACCATGGCGTGCACGGAGTGCAAGGAGCGCAACTACATCACGAAGAAGAACCGCCGCAACGACCCCGACCGGCTCGAGCTGGCGAAGTTCTGCCCGCGCTGCAAGAAGCACACCGCGCACCGCGAGACCCGCTGACCCCACGCGCCCGCACGGGCGCGTCCGCGTCGCCGAGAGGCCGCCCGCACCACCGGTGCCGGCGGCCTCTCGCGTCCCCGCAGCGAGCGGTCTCGCCGGGGTTGGGGCCCGGATGCCGCGCGCCCCTAGAGTGGGCCGCATGGCAGTCAACGCCGACTTCGTCGGACGCACCTACCCGCCGAGCGGGCCCTACCCCGTCGACGCCGCGCTCATCGCCGCCTTCGCCGCGGCCGTCGGCTCGAGCGACCCGGTCCACACCGACCCCGGCGCGGCCCGGGCGGCCGGCTACGCCGACGTCGTCGCGCCGCCGACGATGGCGGTGCGCTTCGCCCAAGCGGCCGACCGGGCCTACGTCGCCGACCCGGAGGCCGGCATCGACTACAGCCGGGTCGTCCACGGCGAGCAGCGCTTCGTCCACCACCGGCCGATCACCGCGGGCGACGAGGTGCTCGGGGTGCTCACCGTCGACCAGATCCGCCACGCCGGTGGCCACGCGATGGTCACGACCCGCACCGAGCTGGCCACCGGCGGGGGCGAGGCGCTGGCGACGTGCACCTCGACCATCGTGGTCCGGGGCGGTGAGGAGGGATGAGCGCCCGCAGCCTCGCCTCGGTGGCGGTCGGGGACGCCGTCGGCCCGGTCACCGTGCCGGTCACCCGGGAGACCCTCGTGGCCTACGCGAACGCCTCGGGGGACCAGAACCCGATCCACCAGGACGAGGAGTTCGCCCGCTCGGTCGGGCTGCCCGACGTCATCGCCCACGGGATGTGGACGATGGGCGCCGCCGGCACGGTCGTGTCCGAGTGGGCCGGTGACGCGGGCCGGGTGGTCGAGTACGGCACCCGGTTCACCCAGCCCGTGGTCGTCCCGGCCTCCGGCGGCGAGGTCGTGGTCTCGGGCACGGTCCGGGCCGTCGAGGCCGAGACCGGGCGGGTCACGGTCGACCTCACCGCGACGAGCGAGGGGCGCAAGGTGCTGGGGCGCTGCGTCGCGGTCGTGCGCCTCGACGTCGACGGATGACAGAGCTGGTCGGCGAGCCGCTCGCGGGGCACACGACGATGCGCGTCGGGGGCCCCGCGGCCCGGATGGTGGTCGCGGAGACGACCGACGAGCTCGTCGACGCCGTCCGCGAGGTCGACGACGCCGAGGAGCCGCTGCTCGTCCTCGGCGGCGGGTCCAACCTCGTGCTCCCGGACGACGGGTTCCCCGGCACGGTCGTCAAGGTGGCCACCCGGGGGGTCGAGGTGGACTCGGCCGACTCGTGCGGGGGAGCCAACGTCGTCGTCGCCGCGGGGGAGCCGTGGGACCCGTTCGTCGAGCGGGCGGTCGCCGAGGGCTGGTCGGGGGTCGAGGCGCTCTCCGGCATCCCGGGCTCGACCGGCGCGACCCCCGTGCAGAACGTCGGGGCGTACGGCCAGGAGGTCGCGCAGACGATCGCGCGGGTGCGGGTCTGGGACCGGGTGGACCAGCGGGTGCGGACGATGACCTCGGCACAGTGCCGGTTCACCTACCGCCACTCGCTCTTGAAGGGCACCGACCGGTACGTCGTCCTCGAGGTGATGTTCCAGCTCGTGCTGGCCGACCTGTCGCGGCCGGTCGCCTACGCCGACCTCGCGCGCCAGCTCGGGGTCGCGGTGGGAGACCGGGTGCCACTGCCCCAGGCCCGCGAGGCGGTGCTCGCCCAGCGGCGGCGGCGCGGCATGGTGCTCGACGAGGCCGACCACGACACGTGGTCGTGCGGGTCGTTCTTCACCAACCCGCTGCTGACGGCCGAGGAGTACGCCGACCTCGAGGCCCGGGCGACCGCGCGGCTCGGTGCCGATGCCGGCCCGCCGCCTCGGTACCCCGAGCCGGACGGGAGGGTGAAGACCTCGGCGGCCTGGCTCATCGAGCGGGCGGGGTTCGGCAAGGGGTTCGGGCTGCCCGGCCCGGTGGCGCTCTCGAGCAAGCACGCGCTGGCGCTGACCAACCGCGGCGAGGCCCGGGCCGAGGACGTCGTGGCACTCGCCCGCGAGATCCGCGACGGGGTGCAGGCGGCGTTCGGGGTGCGGCTGGTCAACGAGCCGGTGCTCGTCGGCGCGAGCCTGTAGGCGGGCCGGCCCGGTCGGCGCGGTCGGCGCGGGCATCCGGCGCGCCGGATGCTGTCCACGGTGCCTCGACGGCCGCACGGGGACGGGAGCGGAGCCGGTCGTCAGCCGGGTGAACCGAGCCAGCCCTCGATGTCCCGCTCGGCCGCAGCGCGCACCTCGGCCGGCGCGCGGCTCGCCGCGAAGGAGGCGCGCGCCAGCCCGGCGAGCTCGGCGTCGGAGAGACCGTGCACCGTGCGCGCCGTCTCGTACTGGTCGGCCAGCCGCGACCCGAAGATCAACGGGTCGTCCGCCCCGAGCGCCACGACGGCGCCCGCGTCGAGCAGCCGGCGCAGCGGCACCTCCTCGGGCACGTCGTACACCCCGAGGGAGACGTTCGAGGCCGGGCACACCTCCAGGGCCACCCCGGCGGCGACGACCCGCTCGAGCACCCGCGGGTCCTCCACCGAGCGCACGCCGTGCCCGAGCCGGTCGGGTGCCATCGCCTCGAGGGTCTCGCTCACCGCCTGCGGCCCGAGCAGCTCGCCGGCGTGCGGCACCGACGCCAGCCCAGCCCGCCGGGCGATGCGGAACGCCGGCTCGAACTCGGCGGCATGGCCCCGCCGCTCGTCGTTCGACAGGCCGAACCCGACGACCGCACCGGGCCCGTCACCGGCGTACCGGGCGGCCAGCCGGGCCAGCGTCCGGGCCTCGAGGGGGTGGCGCATCCGGGAGGCGGCGACGACGACCGCGACCTGGGCGGCCCCCGCGACGCGCGAGACCGCCGCGGCCTCGTCGAGCACGATCTCCAGCGCGGGGGTGATGCCCCCGACGAACGGCGCGTACGAGGTCGGGTCGACCTGCAGCTCGAGCCACCGCGACCCCTCGGCGCCGTCCTCGAGCGCCCCCTCCCGCACGATGCGCCGCATGTCGCCCTCCCCGCGCACGCAGGCCCGGGCCACGTCGTAGAGGCGCTGGAAGCGGAACCAGCCTCGGGAGTCGGAGATGTCGAACCGCGTCGCAGCCCCGTCGGTCAGCGTCGCGGGCAGGGGCAGCCCGTGCTCGAGGGCCATCTCGCGCACGGTCCGCACGCTCATCGAGCCCGTGAAGTGGAGATGGAGGTGGGCCTTCGGCAGCGCGCCCACCGGACGCGGCCCGGGGGCCGCCCCGGCGGGAGCCTCGCTCACTCCTGCGCGGTCTCCCCGTCGACGACGTGCACCGCGGCCTCCTCGGCGGAGGCGGCGGCGCCGTCGATGCCGACGTCCTCACCGACGAGGTCGGCCTCCTCGTCCTCACCCAGGCCCTCGTCCGGAGCCACGAGCCGGCCCGAGCGCTCGTCCCCGACCTCTCCGTCCCCGAGCCAGTCCTGCGTGGCGTCGATGGCGTCCGGGTCGTCGCCGCCCACGCGGGGCTCGTCGAGCCCGGACTCGTTCTCGGGAGCGCCGTACGCGGACGTGGGGTCGGCCACCTCCTGGTGGATGCGCTCCTCGATGGTCTCCTCCCTGCCCTGCTCCTCGACGGTGACGCCGTGGGCGATCGAGCCGCGCAGCCGCTCCGGCGGCGAGTACCCGCGGTCGAGGACGTCGTCGACCCCGTCCTGCTCGAGGGTGTCCTCGGGCTGGAGCTGGTCCTCGTCGCCGTACGTGACGCCGGCGTCGGTCTCGTCGTGGGGCTGGTCGCTCATCCGTTCACCCTACGTCGGCGAGCAGCTGCTCGGCCGCGGCGAGGGCCACGCACGTCGCGACCCCGGCCATCGCGGTCTCGACCTCGGCGAGGGAGGGGAAGGAGGGCGCCAGCCGGATGTTCCGGTCGCGGGGGTCCACGCCGTGCGGGAAGGAGGCGCCGGCCGGGGTCAGCGCGATGCCGGCCTCCCGGGCGAGCTGGACGACCCGCGACGCGCAGCCGTCCGGCACGTCGACGCTGACGAAGTACCCACCCCGGGGGCGCGTCCACTCGGCCACCCCGAGCCCGTCCAGCTCGGCCGTCAGCGCCGCGTCGACGGCGGCGAACTTCGGGGCGAGGATGGCGCGGTGGCGCGCCATGTGCTGGCGGACCCCGTCGGGCGACCCGAAGAACTGCACGTGGCGCAGCTGGTTGACCTTGTCCGGCCCGATCGACGCGAACTTCAGGTGGGACAGGTACCACTGGACCGTCTCGCGCGAACCGGCGAGGAAGGCCACGCCGGCCCCGGCGAAGGTGATCTTGCTCGTCGAGGCGAAGACCACCGGACGGTGCGGGTTCCCGGCGGCCGAGGCGAGGGAGAGGATGTCCGCCGACTTGGCCTCGTCCTCGGTGAGGTGGTGCAGCGCGTAGGCGTTGTCCCAGAACAGCCGGAAGTCCGGTGCCGCTGCCGGCATGGCCGCGAGCCGCGCGGCCACCTCCTGGGTGACGACCGAGCCGACCGGGTTGGCGTAGGTCGGCACGATCCACATGCCCTTGACGCTCGGGTCGTCCTTGACGAGCGCCTCGACGGCCTCGACGTCCGGGCCGTCCTCGCGCATCGGGACGGTGACCATCTCGATGCCGTAGGACTCGAGCATCGTGTAGTGCCGGTCGTAGCCGGGGACCGGGCAGATGAAGGTCACCTTCTCCTCCTCGCGCCAGGGGCGCGGCGAGCCCAGGCCGCCGTGGAGGAGGTGGTCCACGAGGACCTCGTGCATCATCGTGAGGCTGGCGTTGCCGCCCGCGACGACCTGGTCGGGGTCGACGCCGAGCAGGTCGGCGAACATCTCGCGCAGTTCCGGCAGCCCCTGCAGGCCCCCGTAGTTGCGCACGTCGGTACCCGCGCGGTCCAGGTGGCCCTCGGGCAGGTGCAGGAGGGCCTCGGCCAGGTCGAGCTGCTCCGGGCTCGGCTTCCCCCGGGTCAGGTCGAGGGAGAGGCCGCGGGCGGTGAGGGCCGCGTAGGCGGCCCGCTGCTCGTCGACGAACGAGGCCAGCTCGGCGGGCGAGCGGTCGGCTAGGGGGGTGCGGGGGGCGGCGGTGCTCACGGGTCCATCGTGGCAGAGGCGCCGGGCCCGCGGCGGGGGTGACCGGCCCCCGGGCGGGCCGCCGGTTCGCGCCCACGGCCCGCCCTCACGTATGCTGTCTCCTCGGTGTGACTGCCATCTCGGCCTGCCCGGGAGCGGTCGCGCCGCCCGGGTCCCCACCCCATGGGGTCCCACAGGGCAGTGGCTCAACTGGTAGAGCACCGGTCTCCAAAACCGGCGGTTGGGGGTTCGAGTCCCTCCTGCCCTGCGTCGCACGTGTGGTACGTCCACGATCAGCGGCCCGGTCACCGGGCTGCCTTCGCGGGCGTCTCGCGCGGAAGGCAACCGGACCGAGCAAGCTCGACGTGAAGAGGCACCGTGACCGACCTGGGTCAGACGAGGACCGGCTCCCGCCCCGCCAAGGGCCGGGAGTCCGGGGGCAACCCCATCTCGCGCCTCTTCGGTGCCGTCGGCCTGTTCGTCAGCCAGATCCTCGACGAGCTGCGCAAGGTCGTGCGGCCGACCCGGAACGAGCTGTGGAACTACACACTCGTCGTCATCGTCTTCGTGACGGTGATGATGGCGCTCGTCTCCGCGCTCGACCTCGGCTTCAGCAAGCTCGTCGCCCTGGTCCTCGGTTCCTGACGCGCGCCGCACGCGCCCGCTACCTGGCACTCCGCGAACGAAGGAAGAGGTCACCCGTGTCCGACCAGTGGACCGACAACGCCGACGCGGCGCCCGAGAGCGCCGAGCCGGTGTCCGAGGACGCCCCCGAGGTGCTGCCCGAGCCCGTCGTCGAGGACGAGGCCGCCCCGGCACCCGCGGAGGAGACCCCGGCCGCGCAGGCCCCCGCAGACGAGGTCGCCGCCGCGGACACCCCGGTGGAGGACACCCCGGTGGAGGAGGCACCGGTCGAGGCCGGCGCCGCCGACGAGGACGGCGACCTCCTCGAGGGCCTCGACCCGGTCCAGGCGTTCAAGGACGACCTCGCGGGCAAGTTCGGCGAGTGGTACGTCGTCCACAGCTACGCCGGCTACGAGAACCGGGTCAAGGCCAACCTCGAGAACCGCACCCAGTCCCTGAACATGGAGGACTACATCTTCGAGGTGCAGGTCCCCATGGAGGAGGTCACCGAGATCAAGGGCGGGCAGCGCAAGCTCGTCCGGCGGGTCCGGATGCCCGGCTACGTCCTGGTCCGGATGGACCTCACCGACGAGTCGTGGGGCGCCGTCCGGCACACCCCCGGGGTCACCGGTTTCGTCGGCAACGCCCACCAGCCGGTCCCGCTGACCCTCGAGGAGGTCTTCACCATGCTCAAGCCGGCCGACCTCGAGCAGCCGGTGGCGGCCTCCGCGGCCTCCGGCGCCCCGGCCGCCGCCGGGTCCGGCACCTCCGAGGCGACCGTCGTCGACTTCGAGGTCGGCGAGTCGGTCACCGTCATGGACGGGCCCTTCGAGACGCTGCCGGCGACGATCTCCGAGATCAACGCCGACACCCAGAAGCTCAAGGTGCTCGTGTCGATCTTCGGCCGGGAGACCCCGGTCGAGCTCTCCTTCGGCCAGGTCGCCAAGATCTGACGCAGGAGAACCTGCCCCGGGGACCCGGGGCTGCAAAGGGGTCATCGCCCACGGCGTCGGCCCACCACCACCGATCAAGGACAGACATGCCCCCCAAGAAGAAGGTCTCCGGGTACATCAACCTGCAGATCCAGGCCGGTGCCGCGACGCCGGCGCCGCCCGTCGGCCCCGCCCTCGGTCAGCACGGCGTCAACATCATGGAGTTCGTCAAGGCGTACAACGCGGCGACCGAGCACCAGCGCGGCAACATCATCCCGGTCGTCATCACGGTCTACGAAGACCGTTCGTTCACCTTCGTCACCAAGACCCCGCCGGCCAGCGAGCTGATCAAGAAGGCCGCGGGCGTCCAGAAGGGCTCCGGCGAGCCGCACAAGACCAAGGCCGGCAAGCTGAGCAAGGACCAGCTCCGCGAGATCGCGGAGACCAAGATGCCCGACCTCAACGCCAACGACGTCGACGCCGCGATGAAGATCATCGCCGGCACCGCCCGACAGATGGGCATCGAGACCGAGCTCTGAGCCCGGTCCACCCCCTGTGGCAGGGCCCGCGCTGGCCCGACGACCACGACTCCACCTCACTGATCACCAGGAGCAGCACATGAAGCGCAGCAAGGCCTACCGGGCCGCCGCCGAGCGGATCGACGGCGAGGCTCTCTACGGCCCGCTCGAGGCCATCCGTCTCGCCAAGAGCACGGCGTCGGCCAAGTACGACGAGACCGTCGAGGTCGCCATGCGGCTCGGCGTCGACCCCCGCAAGGCCGACCAGATGGTCCGCGGCACGGTCAACCTCCCCCACGGCACGGGCAAGACCGCCCGCGTCCTCGTCTTCGCCACCGGCGAGCGTGCGGAGGCCGCGACCGCGGCCGGCGCCGACTACGTCGGGTCCGACGACCTCCTCGAGAAGGTCTCCGGCGGCTGGCTGGACTTCGACGCGGTCGTCGCGACGCCCGACCTCATGGGCAAGGTCGGGCGGCTCGGCAAGGTCCTCGGCCCCCGCGGGCTCATGCCGAACCCGAAGACCGGCACCGTGACGATGGACACCGCCAAGGCGGTCTCGGACATCAAGGGCGGCAAGATCGAGTTCCGCGTCGACAAGCACGCCAACCTCCACTTCATCATCGGCAAGGCGTCCTTCGACGAGAAGGCGCTCGTGGAGAACTACGCCGCCGCGCTCGAGGAGGTCCTGCGGCTCAAGCCGTCGGCCGCCAAGGGGCGCTACATCATCAAGGCCACCCTCTCGACGACGATGGGTCCGGGGATCCCGCTCGACGCGAGCAAGACCCGGGGCCTCGTGGACGAGGCCGTCGAGGTCTGACCCGGCACCGACCGGAGCCCGCCGCCCTCCCGGGGTGGCGGGCTCCGTGCGTCGTGCGGGCCGAGCCGGCCGCGGGTAGGGGAACGCCGGAGGCGCGCGCCGCGTCCGAGCCGTACGCTGTCCTCACGGGAGCTCCCGGCCGAGGGCGGCTCCGTCCGCCACCTTCTCAGGGGGAAGCACCGATGAAGCGCACGATCGTCTCCGCTGTCGCCGTCGCGGGGGCCCTGGCCCTCGGGGCCTGCGGCTCGACCGCCACCGAGACCGCGGGGGAGGCCTCGACGAGCGCCGCGGCGCCCGCGGCCGCCGGCGGATCGGTCGGTGACACCGTCACCCTCGCCGACCTCGCCGCGTCGATGTCCGCCGCCGTCAAGGACAAGGGCAGCGCCCACGTCCAGGTGGAGGTGCCGGACCAGGGCGCCATGGAGGCCGACGTCGACTACAGCGGTGACGCCCCGGCGATGTCGATGAGCACGACGCAGTCGGGGGAGTCGGTCCAGGTGCTCTACGTCGACAAGGTCCTCTACCTGTCCAGCGACTCGATGTCCGAGGTCGCCCAGGGCAAGAAGTGGCTCAAGATCGTCCCCGACGGCGAGGACATGATGTCCCAGATGATGGGCTCCACGCTCGAGCAGATGGAGTCCTCCATGGGCAACCCGGCCGACCAGCTCGGGGCGCTGCAGGACACCCCGGCCACGGTGACCGACGTCGACGGCGACAGCGTGACGTACACGGTGACCCTGACCAAGGCCCAGCTGAAGAAGCAGCTCCAGAGCAAGGCTGAGACGATCCCCGGGCTGAGCGAGGACAGCATCGAGCAGCTCCCGGATGGCGTGAGCTACGAGCTGACGGTCGACGGCGAGAGCCTGCCGACCGCACTGTCGATGGACGTCGGCGGCCAGACGATGACGATGACGTACTCCAAGTGGGGGGAGCCGGTCGAGGTCTCCGCGCCCCCGGCGGCCGAGGTGGGCAGCTTCGAGATGCCCACGAGCTGAGCCCCCGCCCGGGTCGCGGCGGCCGCGCGTGCGGGCCGCCGCGATTTGGGCCCCGGCGGTGCTGTCCCGTACCCTGGGAGGGACCGAAGACCGCCGGCTGTCGCGTGCATCCCGCACGAGACCGAAGGTCCCGCCGAGAGCGGGCGACCAGCGCAGGCCACGACGTTCCGCAGTGCGGCCCCTCGCCGCGCCCGCCGAAGCCCCGTGCCCTGTGCCGGGGCCCTTTCTCGTTCCGGGGCCTTCCCGTCGGTCCGACCCGACGGAAGGAGGCCCGAATGTCACGTGCCGACAAGGCTGCGGCGATCGCCGAGCTCTCGCAGAAGTTCCAGAGCTCGACCGCTGCCGTCCTCACGGAGTACCGCGGGCTCTCGGTGGCGCAGATCACCGAGCTGCGCAGCTCTCTGCGTGGCACCGCGACCTACGCCGTGGTCAAGAACACGCTGACCCAGCTCGCCGCGAAGGACGCCGGTGTCACGGCGTTCGACGGCCAGCTCGTCGGCCCGTCCGCGATCGCCTTCGTCGAGGGTGACGCGGTCGAGGCCGCCAAGGGGCTGCGCGACTTCGCCAAGGCCAACCCCCACCTGGTGATCAAGGGCGGCGTGCTCGAGGGCAAGGCCCTCTCCGCCGAGGAGATCACCAAGCTCGCGGACCTCGAGTCCCGCGAGGTGCTTCTCGCCAAGCTGGCGGGCGCGATGAACGCCTCGCTCAGCCAGGCCGTCCGCCTCTTCGCCGCACCGCTGTCCCAGGCCGTCCGCACGGTCGACGCGCTGCGGACCAAGGTCGAGGCAGAGGGCTCCACCACCGACGTCGCCGCGGGTGGCGACGCGAGCTGACCCCATCGGGGCGGCTCACCACCGAAAACGCCACTCACGGCAGCAGCAGAGAAAGGACGCCAGACATGGCAAAGCTCAGCACCGACGAGCTCCTTGACGCCTTCAAGGAGATGACCCTGATCGAGCTCTCCGAGTTCGTCAAGCAGTTCGAGGACACCTTCAACGTCACCGCCGCCGCGCCCGTCGCGGTCGCCGGTGCGGCCGCCCCGGCCGCCGGTGGCGAGGGCGGCGGCGAGGCCGCCGCCGAGCAGGAGGAGTTCGACGTGGTCCTCGAGGCCGCCGGCGACAAGAAGATCGCCGTCATCAAGGAGGTCCGCGCGCTGACCTCCCTCGGCCTGAAGGAGGCCAAGGACCTCGTCGACGGCGCTCCCAAGCCCGTCCTGGAGAAGGTCGACAAGGCCGCGGCCGACAAGGCCAAGGAGCAGCTCGAGGGCGCCGGCGCCACCGTCACCCTCAAGTGAGCCCGTCCCCCTCGGGGGACGCCGCCGCGCAACCGGGGCCCGACCGTCGTGGTCGGGCCCCGGTTGGCGTCTGCGGGCGGCGCGGGACGCGCCCGGGATGCGCGTTTCGCTTGACGGGCGGGGGCCTGGGGGCCATTCTGTTGCGCGTCGCCCCGCTGCGGGTGGCCGCACCGGGAGCCTGGGGCTTGACACGGTTGGACGGTGCTGTGTTCATGGGGTATGCTGTCTCTTTGCGCTGCCCCTAACCTTCCCTCGCTCGTCGACGAGCCGTTCCACCGCCATGCTCCCGGCTGTCCCGGGAGACCCGCGGGCGGAGCGGACCGCGGCGGACGGTGGGGTCGGGAGCGGCCAGCCCGCACGTTCGACCAGGCCCGTGGAAGGAACCCTCCTTGGCTGCCTCGCGCACCACGTCCAAGCATGTGAACACCGCCCGGACGGCTTCGGGCCGTCTGTCCTTCGCCAAGATCCGTGAGCCCCTGGAGGTCCCCGACCTCCTCGCCCTCCAGACCGAGAGCTTCGACTGGCTCCTCGGCAACGAGCGCTGGCAGGAGCGCGTCGCCCAGGCCCGCGCGGCCGGGCGCGACGACGTCCCCGAGCGCTCCGGTCTCGAGGAGATCTTCGAGGAGATCTCCCCGATCGAGGACTTCAGCGGCTCGATGTCGCTCAGCTTCCGCGACCACCGCTTCGAGGAGGTCAAGTACTCCATCGAGGAGTGCAAGGAGCGCGACCAGACCTACTCCGCCCCGCTGTTCGTCACCGCGGAGTTCATGAACAACACCACCGGCGAGATCAAGAGCCAGACGGTGTTCATGGGCGACTTCCCGCTGATGACCGACCGCGGCACCTTCATCATCAACGGCACCGAGCGGGTCGTCGTCTCCCAGCTCGTCCGCAGCCCGGGCGTCTACTTCGAGCGCACCCCCGACAAGACCTCCGACAAGGACGTCTTCAGCGCCAAGGTCATCCCGAGCCGTGGCGCCTGGCTGGAGTTCGAGGTCGACAAGCGCGACATGGTCGGCGTGCGCGTCGACCGCAAGCGCAAGCAGTCGGTGACCGTGCTGCTCAAGGCGCTCGGCATGACCGAGGCCGAGATCCTCGAGCAGTTCGGCGAGTACGAGTCGATGCGGGCCACCCTGGAGAAGGACAACACGACCGACCAGGACGACGCCCTCCTCGACATCTACCGCAAGCTGCGTCCGGGTGAGCCGCCGACCCGCGAGGCCGCGCAGACGCTGCTGGAGAACCTCTACTTCAACGGCAAGCGCTACGACCTGGCCAAGGTCGGCCGCTACAAGATCGACAAGAAGCTCGGGGTCGACGCCGAGCTGTCCCAGTCGACCCTCTCGCTCGAGGACATCGTCGCGACGATCCACTACCTCGTGGCGCTGCACGCCGGCGAGGAGACCCTGGCCGGCCACCGCCGCGGTGCCGACGTCGAGGTCCGGGTCGAGACCGACGACATCGACCACTTCGGCAACCGCCGGCTGCGCAACGTCGGCGAGCTCATCCAGAACCAGGTCCGCACCGGCCTGTCGCGGATGGAGCGGGTGGTCCGCGAGCGGATGACGACCCAGGACGTCGAGGCGATCACGCCGCAGACGCTCATCAACATCCGGCCGGTCGTCGCCTCCATCAAGGAGTTCTTCGGCACCAGCCAGCTCTCGCAGTTCATGGACCAGAACAACCCGCTCGCGGGCCTGACGCACAAGCGGCGTCTGTCGGCCCTCGGGCCGGGCGGGCTCTCGCGCGACCGGGCCGGCATGGAGGTCCGTGACGTCCACCCGAGCCACTACGGCCGGATGTGCCCGATCGAGACCCCTGAGGGCCCGAACATCGGCCTCATCGGCTCGCTCGCCTCCTACGGCCGGATCAACTCCTTCGGGTTCATCGAGACCCCCTACCGCAGGGTCGACAAGGGCCGGGTCACCGACGAGGTCGTCTACCTCTCGGCCGACGAGGAGGACGAGCACGTCATCGCCCAGGCGAACGCCACGCTGACCGAGGACGGCAGCCGGTTCGTCCACGAGCGCGTCCTCGTGCGCGTCAAGGGCGGCGAGGTCGAGTACGTCCCGGCCGAGGAGATCGACTACATCGACGTCTCGCCGCGGCAGATGGTCTCGGCGGCGACCGCGCTCATCCCGTTCCTCGAGCACGACGACGCCAACCGCGCGCTCATGGGCTCGAACATGCAGCGCCAGGCCGTGCCGCTCGTGCGGGCCGAGGCCCCGCTCGTCGGCACCGGCATGGAGTACCGGGCCGCCGTCGACTCCGGTGACGTCGTCGTCGCCGAGAAGGCCGGCGTCGTCACCGAGGTCTCCGCCGACCTGGTCACCGTGGCCGCCGACGACGGCACGCAGCGCACCTACCGGATCGCGAAGTTCGACCGGTCCAACCAGGGCAACAGCTACAACCAGGTCGTCCGGGTCGACGAGGGCCAGCGGGTCGAGGCCGGCGGTCTCATCGCCGACGGTCCCGCGACCGAGGGCGGCGAGATGGCGCTCGGGCGCAACCTGCTCGTCGCGTTCATGCCGTGGGAGGGCCACAACTACGAGGACGCGATCATCCTCTCCCAGCGCCTCGTCCAGGACGACGTCCTGTCCTCGATCCACATCGAGGAGCACGAGGTCGACGCCCGCGACACCAAGCTCGGCCCGGAGGAGATCACCCGCGACATCCCGAACGTCAGCGAGGACGTCCTCGCCGACCTCGACGAGCGCGGCATCATCCGGATCGGTGCCGAGGTCCGCGACGGCGACCTGCTCGTCGGCAAGGTCACGCCCAAGGGCGAGACCGAGCTGACCCCGGAGGAGCGCCTGCTGCGCGCGATCTTCGGCGAGAAGGCCCGCGAGGTCCGCGACACCTCCCTCAAGGTGCCCCACGGCGAGACCGGCACCGTCATCGGCGTCAAGGTCTTCGACAAGGACGAGGGCGACGAGCTCCCGCCCGGGGTCAACCAGCTGGTGCGCGTCTACGTGGCGAACAAGCGCAAGATCACCGACGGCGACAAGCTCGCCGGTCGCCACGGCAACAAGGGCGTCATCTCCAAGATCCTCCCGGTCGAGGACATGCCCTTCCTCGAGGACGGCACGCCGGTCGACGTCGTGCTCAACCCGCTCGGTGTCCCGGGCCGGATGAACGTCGGGCAGATCCTCGAGCTCCACCTGGGCTGGGCCGCCAGCCGGGGCTGGAACATCGAGGGCACCCCGGAGTGGGCCGAGCTCATCCCGGACGACGCCCGCGAGGCGCCGGCCGGCACGCGCGTGGCCTCCCCGGTGTTCGACGGCGTCCGTGAGAACGAGATCGTCGGCCTGCTCGACAGCACCAACCCCACCCGGGACGGTGACCGGCTGATCGACGGCTCGGGCAAGGCCCGGCTCTTCGACGGCCGCTCCGGCGAGCCCTTCCCGCACGAGGTGTCGGTCGGCTACATGTACATCCTCAAGCTGCACCACCTCGTGGACGACAAGATCCACGCGCGCAGCACGGGTCCGTACTCGATGATCACCCAGCAGCCGCTCGGCGGGAAGGCCCAGTTCGGTGGCCAGCGCTTCGGTGAGATGGAGGTCTGGGCCCTCGAGGCGTACGGCGCGGCCTACGCGCTGCAGGAGCTCCTGACGATCAAGTCCGACGACGTCAACGGCCGGGTCAAGGTCTACGAGGCCATCGTCAAGGGCGACAACATCCCCGAGCCCGGCATCCCGGAGTCCTTCAAGGTGCTCATCAAGGAGATGCAGAGCCTCTGCCTCAACGTGGAGGTGCTGTCGAGTGACGGCTCCACCATCGAGATGCACGACGCCGAGGACGATGTCTTCCGCGCCGCCGAGGAGCTCGGTATCGACCTGTCCCGGCGGGAGCCGAGCAGCGTCGAAGAGGTCTGACAGGTGACCCGGCCCGGGCACGCGCCCGGGCCGGGGAGCCCGCCCGACTCACATCAGTCAGACCAGAGATTTCAGCAACGAGAGAAGGAACCACGTGCTCGACGTCAACTTCTTCGACGAGCTCCGGATCGGCCTCGCGACGGCCGACTCCATCCGTGCCTGGAGCCACGGCGAGGTCAAGAAGCCCGAGACGATCAACTACCGCACCCTCAAGCCCGAGAAGGACGGCCTCTTCTGCGAGAAGATCTTCGGCCCGACCCGGGACTGGGAGTGCGCCTGCGGCAAGTACAAGCGGGTCCGCTTCAAGGGCATCATCTGCGAGCGTTGCGGCGTCGAGGTCACCCGCGCCGCCGTCCGGCGTGAGCGGATGGGCCACATCGAGCTGGCCGCCCCCGTCACCCACATCTGGTACTTCAAGGGTGTCCCGAGCCGCCTCGGGTACCTGCTCGACCTCGCTCCGAAGGACCTCGAGAAGGTCATCTACTTCGCGGCGTACATGATCACCCACGTCGACGAGGACCAGCGGCACGCCGACCTGCCCTCGCTCGAGGCCCAGATCCAGGTCGAGAAGAAGGAGATCGAGAACCGGCGCGACGCCGACGTCGAGACCCGGGCCAAGAAGCTCGAGAACGACATCGCCGCCCTCGAGGCCGAGGGTGCCAAGTCCGACGCCAAGCGCAAGGTGCGCGACTCCGCCGAGCGCGAGATGAACGCCATCCGCCGCCGTGCCGACCAGCAGCTCGAGCGGCTCGAGCAGGTCTGGGACCGCTTCAAGAACCTCAAGGTCCAAGACCTCGAGGGCGACGAGGTCCTCTACCGCGAGATGCGCGACCGGTTCGGCCTGTACTTCGAGGGCGGCATGGGCGCCGCGGCCATCCAGAAGCGCCTGGAGTCCTTCGACCTCGAGGCCGAGGCCGAGGCGCTGCGCGAGGTCATCGCCACCGGCAAGGGCCAGCGCAAGACCCGCGCCCTCAAGCGCCTCAAGGTCGTGTCCGCGTTCCAGACGACGACCAACCAGCCCGCGGGCATGGTGCTCGACGCGATCCCGGTCATCCCGCCGGACCTGCGTCCGATGGTCCAGCTCGACGGTGGCCGCTTCGCGACCTCCGACCTCAACGACCTCTACCGCCGGGTCATCAACCGGAACAACCGCCTCAAGCGGCTGCTCGACCTCGGCGCCCCCGAGATCATCGTCAACAACGAGAAGCGGATGCTCCAGGAGGCCGTCGACAGCCTCTTCGACAACGGCCGCCGCGGCCGCCCCGTCACGGGCCCGGGCAACCGCCCGCTGAAGTCGCTCTCGGACATGCTCAAGGGCAAGCAGGGCCGCTTCCGCCAGAACCTGCTCGGCAAGCGCGTCGACTACTCGGGCCGTTCGGTCATCGTCGTCGGCCCCCAGCTGAAGCTGCACCAGTGCGGTCTGCCCAAGCAGATGGCGCTCGAGCTGTTCAAGCCGTTCGTCATGAAGCGGCTCGTCGACCTCGACCACGCCCAGAACATCAAGTCGGCCAAGCGCATGGTCGAGCGCCAGCGCTCGGTCGTCTGGGACGTGCTCGAGGAGGTCATCACCGAGCACCCGGTCCTGCTCAACCGGGCGCCCACGCTGCACCGTCTCGGCATCCAGGCCTTCGAGCCGCAGCTCGTCGAGGGCAAGGCCATCCAGATCCACCCGCTCGTGTGCACCGCGTTCAACGCGGACTTCGACGGTGACCAGATGGCCGTGCACGTGCCCCTGTCGGCGGAGGCCCAGGCCGAGGCCCGCATCCTCATGCTGTCCTCGAACAACATCCTCAAGCCGGCCGACGGGCGCCCGGTGACCATGCCCACCCAGGACATGATCATCGGCCTGTACCACCTCACCTCCGAGGTGGAGGACGGCCCCGGTGCCGGGCGGGTCTTCAACGGCCCCGCCGAGGCCCGGATGGCCTTCGACGCCGGCGAGATCGAGCTGGGCAGCCCGGTGCGCATCCGGCTGAACCACTTCGTCCCGACCCCGATGACCGAGGTGCCCGAGGGCGTCACGGTCGACGAAGACGGCTTCGTGGAGTCGATGACCCTCGAGACGACCCTCGGCCGGGCGCTGTTCAACGAGACGCTCCCGGAGAACTACCCGTACGTCAACGACCAGGTCGACAAGAAGCGTCTCTCGACGATCGTCAACGACCTCGCCGAGCGCTACAGCAAGGTCGAGGTCGCGGCGAGCCTGGACGCCCTCAAGGAGTACGGCTTCCACTGGGCGACCCGCTCCGGGACGACGGTGGCCATCTCCGACGTCGTCACCCCCTCCCGCAAGGGTGAGATCCTCGAGGGCTACGAGGAGAAGGCGACCAAGGTCCAGACGCAGTACGAGCGCGGCCTGATCACCGACGACGAGCGCCGCCAGGAGCTCATCGAGATCTGGACCCAGGCCACGAACGAGGTCGCCAAGGAGATGGAAGCCAACATCCCGCGGACGAACACCATCTTCCGGATGGTCAGCTCCGGGGCGCGAGGCAACTGGATGCAGCTGCGGCAGATCGCCGGCATGCGTGGTCTGGTGTCCAACCCGCGCGGCGACATCATCCCGCGTCCGATCCGGGCGAACTTCCGCGAGGGCCTGTCGGTGCTGGAGTTCTTCATCTCCACGCACGGCTCCCGCAAGGGGCTGGCCGACACCGCGCTGCGGACCGCCGACTCCGGGTACCTCACCCGGCGCCTCGTCGACGTCTCCCAGGACGTCATCATCCGCGAGGACGACTGCGGCACCGAGCGTGGGCTGACCATGCCGATCGCGACGACCGACGAGCGCACCGGGACCCGCGCGGTCCACGACGACGTCGAGACCGCGGTCTACGCCCGCACGCTGGCCGAGGACGTCGTCCAGGACGGGGAGGTCCTCGCCCAGGCGGGGATCGACCTCGGCGACGTGGTCATCGGCGCGCTCTTCGCGGCCGGGGTCGACCAGGTCAAGGTCCGCTCGGTCCTCACCTGTGACTCCCGGGTCGGCACCTGCGCCAAGTGCTACGGCCGCTCGCTGGCGACGGGCAAGCTCGTCGACATCGGCGAGGCCGTCGGCATCATCGCCGCGCAGTCCATCGGCGAGCCGGGCACGCAGCTGACGATGCGGACCTTCCACACCGGTGGTGTGGCCGGTGACGACATCACCCAGGGTCTGCCGCGTGTGGTCGAGCTGTTCGAGGCGCGCACCCCCAAGGGTGTCGCCCCGATCACCGAGGCCTCCGGCCGGGTGAGCATCGAGGAGACCGACAAGGCGCGGCGGATCGTCGTCACGCCGGACGACGGCTCCGAGGAGCACGCCTACCCGGTGACCAAGCGGGCCCGCCTGCTCGTCCAGGACGGCCAGCACGTCGACGTCGGCGCGCAGCTGACGCAGGGGTCGATCGACCCCAAGCAGGTGCTGCGCATCCTCGGCCCGCGCGCGGTGCAGATGCACCTCGTCGACGAGGTGCAGAACGTCTACCGCCAGCAGGGTGTGTCGATCCACGACAAGCACATCGAGGTCATCGTCCGGCAGATGCTGCGCCGGATCACGATCATCGAGTCGGGCAACGCCGACCTGCTGCCGGGCATGCTCGCCGAGCGTGGCCGCTTCGAGGAGGAGAACCGCCGGGTCGTCGCCGAGGGCGGGACCCCGGCCTCGGGTCGCCCCGAGCTCATGGGGATCACCAAGGCCTCGCTGGCGACCGAGTCGTGGCTGTCGGCCGCGTCCTTCCAGGAGACCACCCGTGTCCTCACGGAGGCGGCGATGGAGGGCAAGTCCGACCCGCTGCTCGGCCTCAAGGAGAACGTCATCCTCGGCAAGCTCATCCCGGCCGGCACGGGCCTGACCCGCTACCGGAACATCACGGTGGAGCCGACCGAGGAGGCCAAGGCCGCGATGTACTCGATGCCGAACTACGAGGACTACGCGTTCTCGTTCGGCCCGGGCACCGGCGAGGCGGTCCGCCTCGACGACTCCGAGCTGGGTCTCGACCGCCTCTGACGGGAGGCACCGCTCGCCCGTCGAGCGCACCGGACACGCCGTGTGGGCACTGGCCCGCACGGCGTGTCCTGTTCCGTCGACGAGACTGACCCGATGGACCCCGCCCGGCCCGAGACCCTCGCGCGGGAAAAGACCCCCGACGGCGAGGTCGCCCTGCGGCGCCGCGGCGACGTCCTCGAGCTCGTCGTCGACGGCACCTTCGCGATGGACACGGTCGACACCTCGACCGAGGTTCTCCTCGCGACGGAGGCGCTGCATCGCCACCCCGCACCGGCCCACGTCCTCGTCGGCGGGCTCGGTCTCGGGTTCACGGCCCGGGCGGTCCTCGACGACCCGCGGGTGCGCCACCTCGACGTCGTCGAGCTCGCCGCCCCGCTCGTCGCCTGGGCGCGCGACGGCCTCGTCCCCGAGCTCGCCGGACTCGAGGACGGGCGCTGCCGACTGCACGTCGCCGACGTGGCGCAGGTGCTCCGGGGCGCCGCGGGCCCGGCCGGCCCGTGGGACGTGGTGCTACTCGACGTCGACAACGGGCCGGGCTTCCTCGTCCACAGCCGGAACGCCGGCCTCTACGCGGCCGCGGGCCTGGCGGCGGCCCGGGAGGTCCTGGCCCCGGGCGGGCTGCTCGTCGTGTGGTCCTCGCACCGGGCGCCCGACCTGCTCGCCGACCTACGCGCGGTGGCCGAGCCCACCGACGCGGTCGCCGAGGTCGCCCTCCCCGTGCACCGCGAGGGACGCGACCTCGACTACGCCCTCTACCTGCTGCGTCGGTCGGGCATGGTGGGGGGATGAGCGAACCCGACCGCGAGGTCCTCCTTCGCCGGCTCAGCGGCGCCCGCCGGCACATCCTCGACCAGCTCGAGGGTCTCGACGACGGGCAGCTGCGCCGTGCTGTCCTGCCGTCCGGCTGGAGCTGCCTGGGCCTCGTGCGTCACCTCACCCTCTCCGACGAGCGGTACTGGTTCGAGGTGGTCGTCGCCGGCCGGGAGGTGGACCTGCCGGAGGACGGCCTGTCCGACTGGGTCGTCGGTGAGCACGAGCAGGCCGCAGAGGTCGTCGGTGCCTACCGGGCCGCCGTCGCGGCGGCCGACGACGTGCTCGCCGTGAGCGACCTCGGCGCCCCGCCGGCCCGGACCGAGCCGTGGTGGGAGCAGGTGGGGCTGGCCTTCCCGGACGTCCGATCGGTCGTGCTCCACGTCCTCGTCGAGACCGCCACGCACGCCGGCCACCTCGACGCCGCCCGCGAGCTGCTCGACGGTCGCCGGTACATCGTGCTCTGAGGACGCGATGCCGGGGAACACGCGCCGCCCTCGCGGTGTTTGCCCACATGAGGCCGTGTCGAGGCCGGACTCGAACCGATTTGGGTGGCCGCGCGCGGGCCGGTACGCTTGAGTGCTGTGTCTGGCTAGGTCCAGACCGTGGAGCCGGGCCCGACGCCGCGAGGCGGCGGGTGCGGCCTCGCCCACCTCCTGCCGGGCGCCCCACCGACCCTCTCCTCGAGGGTGGCGCATGGGGAGTGCAGGGAGGAGCAGCCGGTGCGACACACCCGAGTGCGGGGGTCGAGCAGCGGCCATGACAAGGAGTGTCGGCGGAGATGCCGACACTTGACCAGACAAGACGAAGGACTCAGGTTGCCGACCATCAACCAGCTGGTGCGCAAGGGCCGGCAGGACAAGACCACCAAGGTCAAGACTCCTGCGCTCAAGGGCTCCCCGCAGCGCCGTGGCGTGTGCACCCGTGTGTACACCACCACCCCGAAGAAGCCGAACTCCGCCCTTCGCAAGGTCGCCCGTGTGCGCCTGACGAGCGGCATCGAGGTCACCGCCTACATCCCCGGTGTCGGCCACAACCTCCAGGAGCACTCGATGGTGCTCGTCCGCGGCGGCCGCGTGAAGGACCTGCCCGGCGTGCGCTACAAGATCATCCGCGGCGCGCTCGACACCCAGGGCGTCCGCGACCGCAAGCAGGCCCGCAGCCGCTACGGCGCGAAGAAGGTGAAGGGCTGATGCCACGCAAGGGACCCGCCCCGAAGCGGCCGCTGGTCGTCGACCCGGTCTACGCCTCCCCGCTCGTGACCGCGCTGGTCAACAAGGTCCTGCTCGACGGCAAGAAGTCGACCGCCGAGCGGATCGTCTACGGCGCCCTCGAGGGCTGCCGCGACAAGACCGGCACCGACCCGGTCCAGACCCTCAAGCGCGCGCTGGACAACATCAAGCCGACCCTCGAGGTCAAGTCCCGCCGCGTCGGCGGTGCGACCTACCAGGTCCCGGTCGAGGTCAAGCCCAACCGGGCGACCGCCCTGTCGCTGCGCTGGCTCGTCGGCTACTCGCGCCAGCGTCGCGAGAAGACGATGACCGAGCGGCTGATGAACGAGATCCTCGACGCCTCCAACGGCCTCGGTGCCGCGGTCAAGCGCCGTGAGGACACGCACAAGATGGCCGAGTCCAACAAGGCCTTCGCCCACTACCGCTGGTGACCACCTCCCGGGGCCCGGCCGCCCACCCCGCGGCCGGCCCCGGGGCACCGGTGAGCAGCACCGACGCGCACCTTCCCGCACACACCTAGCGACGAGACGAGAGCACAGAACGTGGCACAGGACGTCCTGACGGACCTCAACCAGGTCCGCAACATCGGCATCATGGCGCACATCGACGCCGGCAAGACGACGGCGACGGAGCGCATCCTCTTCTACACCGGTGTCAACCGGAAGATGGGCGAGACGCACGACGGTGCCTCGACCACGGACTGGATGGAGCAGGAGAAGGAGCGGGGGATCACGATCACCTCCGCGGCGGTCACCTCCTTCTGGGAGGGCCACCAGATCAACATCATCGACACCCCCGGCCACGTCGACTTCACCGTCGAGGTCGAGCGCTCCCTGCGCGTCCTCGACGGCGCCGTCGCGGTGTTCGACGGCAAGGAGGGCGTCGAGCCCCAGTCGGAGACGGTGTGGCGCCAGGCCGACAAGTACGGCGTGCCGCGCATCTGCTTCGTCAACAAGATGGACAAGCTCGGCGCAGACTTCTACTTCACCGTCGACACCATCAAGGACCGCCTCGGTGCGGAGCCGCTCGTGCTCCAGCTGCCGATCGGTGCCGAGTCCGACTTCGTCGGCGTCGTCGACCTGATCTACATGCGCGCCCTCGTCTGGGAGGGCGACGCCAAGGGCGACGTCACGCTCGGGGCGAAGTACGAGATCCAGCAGATCCCGGCCGACCTGCAGGCGCGGGCCGAGGAGTACCGCCAGCACCTCGTCGAGCGGGTCGCCGAGTCCGACGACACGCTCATGGAGAAGTACCTCGAGGGTGGCGAGCTGACCCCCGAGGAGCTCAAGGCCGGGATCCGCCGGCTGACGATCGCCTCCGAGGTCTACCCGGTCCTGTGCGGCTCGGCCTTCAAGAACCGCGGTGTGCAGCCGATGCTCGACGCCGTCGTCGACTACCTGCCCTCGCCGGTCGACGTCCCCCCGATGCACGGGCACGCCCCGGGCGCGGAGGACGAGGAGGTCACCCGCAAGCCGAGCAAGGACGAGCCGTTCTCGGCGCTGGCCTTCAAGGTCGCCGCGCACCCGTTCTTCGGCACGCTCACCTTCATCCGGGTCTACTCGGGGCACATCTCCTCCGGGACCCAGGTGCTCAACAGCACGAAGATGAAGAAGGAGCGCATCGGGAAGCTCTTCCAGATGCACGCCAACAAGGAGAACCCCGTCGATGAGGCCATGGCCGGGCACATCTACGCCGCCATCGGGCTGAAGTCGACGACCACCGGCGACACCCTGAGCAACATCGACCACCCGGTCGTCCTGGAGTCGATGAGCTTCCCGGAGCCGGTCATCCAGGTCGCGATCGAGCCCAAGACCAAGGGCGACCAGGAGAAGCTCTCCACCGCGATCCAGAAGCTCGCCGAGGAGGACCCGACCTTCCAGGTCACCCTCGACGAGGAGACCGGCCAGACGATCATCGCCGGGATGGGCGAGCTCCACCTCGACATCCTCGTGGACCGGATGAAGCGCGAGTTCAAGGTCGAGGCGAACGTCGGCAAGCCGCAGGTGGCCTACCGCGAGACGATCCGCCGCGGCATCGACCGGTACGACTACACCCACAAGAAGCAGACCGGTGGGTCGGGCCAGTTCGCGAAGGTGCAGATCGCGCTCGAGCCGCTGGACACCACCGAGGGCGACCTGTACGAGTTCCAGAACAAGGTCACCGGTGGGCGCGTGCCGCGCGAGTACATCCCCTCGGTCGACGCCGGCATCCAGGACGCCATGCAGTACGGCATCCTCGCCGGCTACCCGATGGTTGGCGTCAAGGCGACCCTGCTGGACGGCCAGGCGCACGACGTCGACTCCTCGGAGATGGCGTTCAAGATCGCCGGGTCGATGGCGTTCAAGGAGGCCGTGCGCAAGTGTGAGCCGGTCCTCCTCGAGCCGATGATGGCCGTCGAGGTGCGCACGCCCGAGGACTACATGGGCGACGTCATCGGCGACATCAACTCCCGCCGTGGCCAGATCCAGGCCATGGAGGACATCAGCGGCGCCAAGGTCGTCCGCGGCGTCGTCCCGCTCTCGGAGATGTTCGGCTACGTCGGCGACCTGCGCTCCAAGACGCAGGGCCGGGCGAACTACTCGATGGAGTTCGACTCCTACGCCGAGGTGCCCAAGTCCGTGGCCGAGGAGATCATCAAGAAGACCAGGGGCGAGTGACCGCTAGAGTGGTCGCTGGTCTCCGTTGAGAGAAGCATCCATCAACCCCCCGACGACGCCACGTCCTGCCCGGTCGTTTCGGCGTTACCCGTAAGAAGAGTCCTAGGAGGACAAGCAAGTGGCGAAGGCAAAGTTCGAGCGGTCCAAGCCGCACGTCAACATCGGCACCATCGGTCACATCGACCATGGCAAGACGACGCTGACGGCCGCCATCTCCAAGGTGCTGCACGACAAGTACCCGGAGCTGAACGAGGAGTCGCCCTTCGACTCGATCGACAAGGCGCCCGAGGAGAAGCAGCGCGGCATCACCATCTCCATCGCGCACATCGAGTACCAGACCGAGCAGCGCCACTACGCGCACGTCGACTGCCCGGGCCACGCCGACTACGTGAAGAACATGATCACGGGTGCGGCCCAGATGGACGGCGCGATCCTCGTCGTGGCGGCGACCGACGGTCCGATGCCGCAGACCAAGGAGCACGTCCTCCTGGCCCGCCAGGTCGGCGTCCCCTACATCGTCGTCGCGCTCAACAAGGCCGACATGGTCGACGACGAGGAGATCCTCGAGCTCGTCGAGATGGAGGTGCGTGAGCTCCTCACGTCCTACGAGTTCCCCGGTGACGACCTGCCGGTCGTCAAGGTCTCGGCCCTGAAGGCCCTCGAGGGCGACGAGGAGTGGGCGCAGTCCGTCCTCGAGCTCATGGACGCGGTCGACACCTACATCCCCGAGCCGGAGCGCGAGACGGACAAGCCGTTCCTCATGCCCGTCGAGGACGTCTTCACGATCACCGGTCGCGGCACCGTCGTCACCGGCCGTGTCGAGCGCGGTGTCCTCAACGTCAACGAGGAGGTCGAGATTGTCGGCATCCACGAGGGTCCGGCCACCAAGACGACGGTCACCGGCATCGAGATGTTCCGCAAGCTCCTCGACGAGGCGCGTGCGGGCGAGAACGTCGGTCTGCTCCTGCGCGGCATCAAGCGCGAGGACGTCGAGCGCGGCCAGGTCGTCGTCAAGCCGGGCTCGATCACCCCGCACACCGAGTTCGAGGCGAACGTCTACATCCTCGGCAAGGACGAGGGTGGCCGGCACACGCCGTTCTACGACAACTACCGTCCGCAGTTCTACTTCCGGACCACGGACGTCACCGGTGTCGTGCACCTGCCCGAGGGCACCGAGATGGTCATGCCCGGCGACAACACCGAGATGAGCGTCGAGCTCATCCAGCCGATCGCCATGGAGGAGGGCCTGCGCTTCGCCATCCGCGAGGGCGGCCGCACCGTCGGCGCCGGCCGGGTCACCAAGATCAACAAGTGACCTGACGCCGGTCAGCCGCCGGCGGCTCGTCGACGGGCCCCGTTCCACCGACAGGTGGGGCGGGGCCCGTCGCCGTGCCGGCCCCCTCGCTCGCTGCCGGTCGCGTCCTGTCGACCGGGCGTCCTGCTGCCCGCCGGGCAGGACCGGGTACGAGGCTGCGCAGCAGGCGGAGCGAGGACGCGGCACAGCCACCTCCACAGGTCATGGCGGCGTCTACGTGAGACCCCGACACGCGCAGCAGCCACCGTCAGGCACGTGGTGGCCGACGGTCGACGCGCCACGGTCCCCGAGGTGCCGGGGGAGGGGGCCCCTCGGGTGTAGCGGCCGATTTGGCCGTGCACCGGCGCTCTGGCACACTGGACGGGTTGCTTGGCGTGCACGAGCGACCCGCGAGGGTCGGACGTGCCCACCGCGACGAGGTCTCGAACCGCCGGGTCGGCGGGGCGGCTCGTCGGCGAAGAGCCAGGCCCGGTACCACCGGAGCGCCGAACCCCACGGACGAGGCGCGGGAGACCGCGCAAGGCCTCGTGCTGCGGAGCGAGGGCGACACGCCCGACCTCGGGGGTCGCAGGTCCGGTGACCGGCACACAGACAGTTCGGACGGCGAGAGAGAGACGGAACATCAGATGGCGGGACAGAAGATCCGCATCCGGTTGAAGTCGTATGACCACGAGGTCATCGACAGCTCGGCGCGCAAGATCGTCGACACCGTGACCCGCGCGGGTGCGACCGTGGTCGGCCCCGTGCCGCTCCCGACGGAGAAGAACGTCTTCTGCGTCATCCGGTCCCCGCACAAGTACAAGGACAGCCGCGAGCACTTCGAGATGCGCACCCACAAGCGCCTCATCGACATCATCGACCCGACGCCCAAGGCCGTCGACTCGCTGATGCGCCTCGACCTCCCGGCTGACGTCAACATCGAGATCAAGCTCTGAGGCTCGCGATGACCACCACTGCCACGAAGACCCAGAAGGGTCTGCTGGGCACCAAGCTCGGCATGACCCAGGTGTGGGACGAGACCAACCGTCTCGTGCCCGTCACCGTGATCCAGGCCGGCCCGAACGTCGTGACCCAGGTCCGCGCCGACGACACCGACGGCTACGCCGCCGTCCAGCTCGGCTACGGCGCCATCGACCCGCGCAAGGTCACCAAGCCGCTCACCGGCCACTTCGAGAAGGCCGGTGTCACGCCGCGCCGCCACCTCGTCGAGCTGCGCACCGCCGACGCCGGCGAGTACAGCCTCGGCCAGGAGGTCGGCGCCGACACCTTCGAGGCCGGCCAGGCCGTCGACGTCAGCGCGACGACCAAGGGCAAGGGGTTCGCCGGTGTCATGAAGCGGCACGGCTTCTCCGGCGTCTCCGCCTCCCACGGTGCCCACCGCAACCACCGCAAGCCCGGCTCGATCGGTGGCTGCGCCACCCCGGGCCGCGTGTTCAAGGGCATGCGGATGGCCGGCCGGATGGGCGGCGTGCGGCACACCACCCAGAACCTGACGGTCCACGCCGTGGACGCCGAGAAGGGGCTCCTGCTCGTCAAGGGCGCCGTCCCCGGCCCGCGCGGCGCGGTCGTCCTCGTCCGCTCGGCTGCGAAGGGGGCCTGACATGGCAACCACGACGCTCGACGTCACCCTCCCCGCGGAGATCTTCGACGTCCAGACCAACGTCCCGCTGATCCACCAGGTCGTCGTCGCCCAGCTCGCGGCCGCCCGCCAGGGCTCGCACGCGACGAAGACCCGCGGCGAGGTGCGCGGTGGTGGGCGCAAGCCCTACCGCCAGAAGGGCACCGGCCGGGCCCGCCAGGGCTCGACCCGGGCGCCGCAGTTCGCCGGCGGTGGCACCGTCCACGGCCCGCAGCCGCGTGACTATGCCCAGCGGACCCCGAAGAAGATGAAGGCCGCCGCGCTGCGCGGTGCGCTCTCGGACCGCGCCCGTCACGGCCGCATCCACGTCGTGGAGTCGATCGCCACCGGCGAGACCCCCTCGACCAAGGACGCGCTCGCCGTGTTCGCCGGGCTCACCGAGCGCCCGAACCTGCTCGTCGTGCTCGACCGGGCCGACACCGTCTCGCTGAAGTCGGTGCGCAACCTCCCGGACGTCCACGTCCTCGCGGTCGACCAGCTCAACACCTACGACGTGCTGTGCGCCGACGACGTCGTCTTCACCAAGGCCGCCTACGAGGCGTTCACCGGTGAGACCGTCGCCGCCGCCAAGCCGGCCCGCAAGGCCGCGGCCAAGAAGACCGCCGCGCCGGCCGAAGAGGAGCAGAAGTGAGCCAGGCCAAGAACCCCCGCGACATCCTCATCTCCCCGGTCGTGTCCGAGAAGTCCTACGGGCTGCTCGACGAGGGCAAGTACACCTTCCTCGTCGACCCGCGCTCGAACAAGACCGAGATCAAGATCGCCGTCGAGCAGGTCTTCGGCGTCAAGGTCGACTCCGTGCACACGATGAACCGCCCGGGCAAGGCCCGTCGCACGCGGTTCGGCATCGGCAAGCGCAAGGACACCAAGCGCGCGATCGTCACCCTCCGCGAGGGCTCGATCGACATCTTCGGCAGCGCCGGCGCCTGAGGAAGCTGAAGGACTGAACAGACATGGGTATCCGTAAGTACAAGCCGACGACGCCGGGGCGTCGTGGGTCGAGCGTGGCCGACTTCGTCGAGGTCACCCGCACGACCCCCGAGAAGTCCCTCGTCCGTCCGCTGACCAAGAGCGGCGGCCGTAACAACAACGGCCGGATCACCACGCGCCACATCGGTGGTGGCCACAAGCGCGCCTACCGCGTCGTCGACTTCCGTCGGCACGACAAGGACGGCGTGCCGGCGAAGGTCGCGCACATCGAGTACGACCCCAACCGCACCGCCCGGATCGCGCTGCTGCACTACGCCGACGGCGAGAAGCGCTACATCCTCGCGCCGCGTGGCCTCGAGCAGGGCATGAGCATCGAGAACGGGCCGGGCGCGGACATCAAGCCCGGCAACAGCCTGCCGCTGCGCAACATCCCCACCGGTACGGTCATCCACGCCGTCGAGCTCAAGCCCGGCGGGGGCGCCAAGATCGCCCGCTCGGCCGGCGTGCGCGTCCAGCTCGTCGCCAAGGACGGGCCCTACGCGCAGCTGCGCATGCCCTCGGGTGAGATCCGCAACGTCGACGTGCGCTGCCGCGCGACGATCGGCGAGGTCGGCAACGCCGAGCAGTCGAACATCAACTGGGGCAAGGCCGGGCGGATGCGCTGGAAGGGCAAGCGCCCGACCGTGCGCGGCGTGGTCATGAACCCCGTCGACCACCCGCACGGTGGTGGCGAGGGCCGCACCTCCGGTGGCCGGCACCCGGTCTCGCCGTGGGGCCAGCCCGAGGGCCGCACCCGCCGCCCCGGCAAGCCCAGCGACAAGCTGATCGTCCGTCGCCGCCGTACCGGCAAGAAGCGCTGATAGGAGCCTGGAATGCCTCGTAGCCTGAAGAAGGGCCCCTTCATCGACGACCACCTGCAGAAGAAGGTGGACGCCCAGAACGAAGCGGGCAGCAAGAACGTCATCAAGACCTGGTCGCGCCGTTCGGTCATCAGCCCCGACATGCTCGGCCACACCCTCGCCGTCCACGACGGCCGCAAGCACGTGCCGGTGTTCGTCACCGAGGCGATGGTCGGCCACAAGCTCGGCGAGTTCGCCCCGACCCGCACCTTCAGGGGTCACGTGAAGGACGACAAGAAGGGACGTCGTCGCTGATGGCCACCGAGAACACCGTCCTCGAGTCGCGCGCGGTCGCCCGCCACGTCCGGGTGACGCCGATGAAGGCCCGCCGGGTCGTCGACCTCATCCGCGGCAAGGACGCGAGCGAGGCCGTGTCGGTCCTGCGCTTCGCCCCGCAGGGTGCGAGCGACCAGGTCCGCAAGGTCCTCGAGTCCGCGATCGCCAACGCCCGGGTGCGCGCCGACCAGGCCGCCGAGCGCTTCGACGAGCGTGAGCTCGTCGTCGCCAAGGCCTTCGTCGACGAGGGCCCGACGATGAAGCGGTTCCGTCCGCGCGCCCAGGGGCGCGCCGGCCGGATCAACAAGCGCACGAGCCACATCACCGTGGTCGTCGCCCCCAAGCCCGCCACGACCACGAACGGAGGCACCCGCTGATGGGCCAGAAGGTCAACCCGCACGGCTTCCGCCTCGGGCTCACGACGGAGCACAAGAGCCGCTGGTTCGCCGACTCCACCAAGGAGGGTCAGCGCTACCGCGACTACGTCAAGGAGGACGTCGCGATCCGCCGGCTCATGTCCACGGGCATGGACCGCGCCGGCATCGCGCGTGTCGACATCGAGCGCACCCGTGACCGGGTCCGCGTCGACATCCACACCGCCCGCCCCGGCATCGTCATCGGCCGCCGCGGCGCCGAGGCCGACCGGATCCGCGGCGAGCTCGAGAAGCTCACCGGCAAGCAGGTCCAGCTGAACATCCTCGAGGTGAAGAACCCCGAGATCGAGGCCCAGCTGGTCGCCCAGGGCATCGCCGAGCAGCTCTCGGCGCGCGTCTCCTTCCGGCGTGCCATGCGCAAGGGCATGCAGTCGGCCACCCGCGCCGGTGCCAAGGGCATCCGGGTCCAGGTCTCCGGCCGTCTCGGCGGCGCGGAGATGAGCCGTACCGAGTTCTACCGCGAGGGGCGCGTGCCGCTGCACACCCTGCGCGCGAACATCGACTACGGCTTCTACGAGGCCCGCACCACCTTCGGGCGCATCGGCGTCAAGGTGTGGATCTACAAGGGCGACCTCACCGCGCGTGAGCTCGCGGCCCAGCAGGCCACCGCGCCGCGTCAGGGTCGTGGCCCGCGTCGTGACGGCGCCGACCGCCCGGCCCGCGCCCGTCGCACCGAGGCCCCGGCCGCCACGCAGGCCCCGGCTGCCGCCCAGGCTCCGGCCGCTGCGCAGGCGCCCGCCGAGCAGGCCCCGGCCGCCCCGAGCACCGAGGAGTCCTGAGCCATGTTGGTTCCCCGTCGAGTCAAGCACCGCAAGCAGCACCACCCGGGTCGCTCGGGTATGGCCAAGGGCGGTACCGCGATCGCGTTCGGCGACTACGGCATCCAGGCCCTCGAGCCCGCCTACGTCACCAACCGCCAGATCGAGTCCGCGCGTATCGCGATGACGCGCTACATCAAGCGTGGCGGAAAGGTCTGGATCAACATCTACCCGGACCGTCCGCTGACCAAGAAGCCGGCCGAGACCCGGATGGGCTCCGGCAAGGGCTCGCCCGAGTGGTGGGTGGCCAACGTCAAGCCGGGCCGGATCATGTTCGAGCTCTCCGGTGTCCCGGAGGACGTCGCACGCGAGGCCATGCGCCTCGCCATGCACAAGCTGCCGATGAAGTGCCGCTTCGTCCAGCGAGAGGGTGGTGACTTCTGATGGCAGTCGGTTCCCAGGACCTGACCCCCAAGGAGCTTCGCGGCTTCGAGGACGACCGTCTGGTCGACGAGCTGCGCAAGGCCAAGGAGGAGCTGTTCAACCTCCGGTTCCAGTCGGCCACCGGCCAGCTGGACAACCACGGCCGGCTGCGTGCCGTGCGCCGTGACATCGCCCGGATCTACACCGAGATGCGTGAGCGCGAGCTCGGCATCGGCGTGAAGGGTGCAGCCCAGTGAGCGAGACGAAGGACGAGACCGTGACCACCGCCGAGCGCAGCTACCGCAAGACCCGCCAGGGCTACGTGGTGAGCGACAAGATGGACAAGACCGTCGTCGTCGAGGTCGAGGACCGCGTCAAGCACGCCCTCTACGGCAAGGTCATGCGCCGCTCGAGCAAGGTCAAGGCCCACGACGAGGGCAACGCGGCCGGGGTCGGCGACCGGGTGCTCATCATGGAGACCCGGCCGCTGTCCGCGACGAAGCGCTGGCGCGTCGTCGAGGTCCTCGAGAAGGCCAAGTGACATCGCGGGGAACCCCACCCCGCACCCCGGCCCCCGTTCGGCCAGGCTCCACGCCCGGCGTGGAGAACCAGCACGACATTAGGAGAGAACAGTGATCCAGCAGGAGTCGCGACTGCGCGTCGCCGACAACACCGGTGCGAAGGAGATCCTCTGCATCCGTGTTCTCGGTGGCTCCGGTCGCCGGTACGCCGGCATCGGCGACACCATCGTCGCCACCGTCAAGGACGCGATCCCCGGCGGGAACGTCAAGAAGGGTGACGTCGTCAAGGCGGTCATCGTGCGCACCGCCAAGGAGCGCCGCCGTCCCGACGGCTCGTACATCCGCTTCGACGAGAACGCCGCCGTCATCCTCCGCGGCGACGGCGACCCGCGCGGTACCCGCATCTTCGGCCCGGTGGGCCGCGAGCTGCGCGACAAGAAGTTCATGAAGATCGTCAGCCTGGCCCCGGAGGTGCTCTGACCATGGCGAAGATCAAGAAGGGCGACACCGTCCAGGTGCTCGCCGGCAAGGACAAGGGCAGCACCGGCAAGGTGATCTCCGTCGACCGTGAGCGCTCGCGCGTCACCGTCGAGGGCGTGAACCGGGTGACCCGGCACACCAAGGCCGGCGAGTCCAGCCGTGGCAGCCGCACCGGCGGGCTCATCGTCCAGGAGGCCCCGATCCACGTGAGCAACGTGGCCGTGGTCGACCCCTCGGACAAGAAGCCGACCCGGATCAAGACCCGCGTCGAGACCGTCGAGCGTGACGGGCGCCAGAAGGCCAGCCGCGTCCGCGTCGGCGTGCGCTCGGGCAAGGACCTGTGAGAGAGATGGCAGACACCGCGACCAAGCCCCGCCTCAAGGCGCGCTACCAGGACGAGATCAAGGCCGGTCTCCAGGACACGTTCGGGTACCCGAACGTCATGCAGGTCCCGGGCGTGACCAAGGTCGTCGTCAACATGGGTGTCGGCGACGCCGCCAAGGACAGCAAGCTCATCGAGGGCGCGATCCGCGACCTCACGGCGATCACCGGCCAGAAGCCGGTGGTCACCCGGGCGCGCAAGTCCATCGCCCAGTTCAAGCTGCGTGAGGGCATGCCGATCGGCGCCCACACGACGCTGCGTGGCGACCGGATGTGGGAGTTCCTCGACCGTCTCGTCACGGTCGCCCTCCCGCGCATCCGCGACTTCCGCGGCCTCTCGCCGCGGCAGTTCGACGGCCGGGGGAACTACACCTTCGGGCTCACCGAGCAGTCGATGTTCCACGAGATCGACCAGGACCGGATCGACCGGGTCCGGGGCATGGACATCACCGTCGTCACGACGGCGACGAACGACGACGAGGGGCGCGCGCTGCTCAAGGCGCTCGGCTTCCCCTTCAAGGAGAACTGAGATGGCCAAGACCGCCCTGATCAACAAGACGAACCGGAAGCCGAAGTTCCAGGTGCGTGCCTACACCCGCTGCCAGCGGTGCGGGCGTCCGCACTCGGTGTACCGCAAGTTCGGCCTCTGCCGGATCTGCCTGCGGGAGATGGCCCACCGCGGCGAGCTCCCCGGTGTCACCAAGAGCAGCTGGTAAGTCCCCGACCCGCCGCCCCACGCGGCACCGACATCCCACAGACCATCTACATCGCAGGTCCGCCGGAGTCCCGGCAGAAACCACGGTGAGAGAGGGCGGAGAAGCCCAATGACCATGACAGACCCGATCGCGGACATGCTGACCCGCGTCCGGAACGCCAACTCGGCGCACAAGGACGACGTCTCCATGCCGTTCTCGAAGCTCAAGAGCCACATCGCCGAGATCCTCCAGGCCGAGGGCTACATCGCCGGCTGGACCGTCGAGGACGCCGAGGTCGGCAAGACCCTCACGGTGCAGCTGAAGTACGGCCCCAACCGGGAGCGCTCGATCGCCGGCCTGCGCCGCGTGAGCAAGCCCGGCCTGCGCGTCTACGCCAAGTCCACCAACCTGCCCAGGGTGCTCGGTGGCCTCGGCGTCGCGATCATCTCGACGTCCTCCGGCCTGCTCACCGACAAGCAGGCCGCCAACAAGGGTGTGGGTGGGGAAGTCCTCGCCTACGTCTGGTAAGGGGTAGCTGACATGTCGCGAATCGGACGCCTCCCCGTGGCGATCCCCTCCGGTGTCGACGTGACCGTCGCCGGTCGCACCGTCACCGTCAAGGGCCCCAAGGGCGAGCTCAGCCACACCGTCGCCGAGCCGATCACGGTCGAGCAGGCCGACGGCAGCCTCGAGGTCAAGCGGCCGGACGACGAGCGCGAGTCGCGCTCGTTGCACGGCCTGACCCGCTCGCTCATCAACAACATGGTGCTCGGCGTGACCGAGGGCTACGAGAAGAAGCTCGAGATCCACGGCACCGGCTACCGCGTGCAGGCCAAGGGCTCCAACCTCGAGTTCGCCCTCGGCTACTCGCACTCGATCACCGTCGAGCCCCCGGCCGGCATCACCTTCGCGGTGGAGAACCCCACGCGGTTCTCGGTCCAGGGGATCGACAAGCAGCTCGTCGGCGAGACCGCCGCGAACATCCGCAAGCTCCGCAAGCCCGACCCGTACAAGGGCAAGGGCGTCCGCTACGCGGACGAGCGCATCCGCCGCAAGGTCGGAAAGGCTGGTAAGTAACCGATGGCACTGATCGTCAAGCGCGGCAAGGGCAAGACCGCCGCCCGCGTCCGCCGTCACACCCGGGTCCGCAAGCAGGTCAGCGGCTCGGCCGCCCGTCCTCGCCTCGTCGTGACCCGCAGCTCGCGGCACATCTTCGTCCAGGTCGTCGACGACACCCGGGGCGCGACGCTCGCCTCGGCCTCCACGATGGAGGCCGACGTGCGCAGCCTCGAGGGCGACAAGGTGAGCAAGGCCAAGCGGGTCGGCGAGCTCGTCGCCGAGCGGGCCAAGGCCGCCGGCGTCGAGGCGGTCGTCTTCGACCGCGGCGGCAACCGTTACCACGGTCGCGTCGCCGCCATCGCGGACGGCGCGCGGGACGGCGGGCTGTCGCTGTGACCCACGCCGCCCCGACCACCACGAACGTCGAGAAGAGGAACATCTGATGCCAGGACCCCAGCGTCGAGGCACCGGGACCGGCGCCGAGCGCGGCGACCGCCGGGACCGTCGCGACGACCGTCGCGGCGGCCGGGACTCCCGGGAGGCCGAGAAGAACCAGTACCTCGAGCGCGTCGTGACCATCAACCGCGTCGCCAAGGTCGTCAAGGGTGGCCGGCGCTTCAGCTTCACCGCCCTCGTCGTCGTCGGCGACGGTGACGGCACCGTCGGCGTCGGCTACGGCAAGGCCAAGGAGGTGCCCGCGGCGATCGCCAAGGGTGTCGAGGAGGCGAAGAAGAGCTTCTTCCGCGTCCCGCGCATCCAGGGCACCATCCCGCACCCCGTCCAGGGTGAGGCCGCCGCCGGTGTCGTCATGCTCCGCCCCGCCAGCCCCGGTACCGGTGTCATCGCCGGTGGCCCGGTCCGTGCGGTCCTGGAGTGCGCCGGCATCCACGACGTGCTGTCCAAGAGCCTCGGCTCGGACAACGCGATCAACATCGTCCACGCCACCGTCGAGGCCCTGCGCGGCCTGGAGCGCCCCGAGGCCGTCGCGGCCCGTCGTGGCCTCCCGGTCGACCAGGTCGCCCCGGCCGCGATGCTGCGTGCGCAGGCCGCCGGCCTCGCCGAGGCCAAGGCAGGTGCCTGATGGTGCGGCTGAAGGTGACCCAGACCCGGTCCGGTATCGGGGGCAAGCAGAACCAGCGGGAGACGCTGCGCTCCCTCGGGCTGAAGCGGATCGGCGACATCGTCGTCAAGGAGGACCGTCCCGAGATCCGCGGGATGGTCAAGACGGTGACCCACCTCGTCGCCGTCGAGGAGGTTGAGTGAGCATGGCCGACACCACCAAGGCCGCCCAGGCGGCCGGACGTGAGGCGTCCGCCCTCAAGGTCCACCACCTGCGCCCCGCACCGGGCGCGAAGACCGCACGCACCCGCGTCGGTCGCGGTGAGGGCTCCAAGGGCAAGACCGCCGGTCGCGGGACCAAGGGCACCAAGGCCCGCAACCAGGTCTCGCCCGGCTTCCAGGGCGGCACGACGCCGCTGCACATGCGGTTCCCGAAGCTGCGTGGCTTCAAGAACCCGTTCAAGACCGAGTACCAGGTCGTCAACCTCGACCGGCTCTCCGCTCTCTACCCCGAGGGTGGCCAGGTGAGCGTCGAGGACCTCGTGGCCAGGGGCGCCGTCCGTGACGGGTACCCCGTCAAGGTGCTCGGCACCGGCGAGATCACCGTCGCGGTCTCGGTGACCGCCGACGCGTTCTCGGCGAGCGCCAAGGAGAAGATCGAGGCGGCGGGCGGCTCGGCGACGACCGCCTGACGCCCCCGATGACCGCGTGTCGCAGGGCCGGCCCCGGAGACCACCCCGGAGCCGGCCCTGCGCCGCGTTCGACCCGCCCCGCGGTTCCGGCCGGTCCGGAGCCGACGGGTATGTTGTGACGGATCGCTGACGACGCGGCCACACCCCCGGCCGCACCCTGGAGGACCTGTGCTCACCGCTTTCGGCCGTGCGTTCCGGACGCCCGACCTGCGCAGGAAGCTGCTCTTCACGCTGTTCATCATCGTGCTCTTCCGGCTCGGGTCGCACGTGCCGACCCCCGGGGTCAGCTACCCGCTCGTCCAGCAGTGCATCGAGGGCGCGGACACGAGCAACCAGCTGCTCGGGCTGATCAACCTCTTCAGCGGTGGCGCGCTGCTCCAGCTGTCGATCTTCGCGCTGGGGATCATGCCCTACATCACGGCGAGCATCATCGTCCAGCTGCTCACCGTCGTCATCCCCCGCTTCGAGACCCTCAAGAAGGAGGGCCAGGCGGGGCAGACGAAGATGACGCAGTACACGCGGTACCTGACGATCGGTCTGGCCATCCTCCAGAGCTCGACGCTGATCACCTTCGCCGAGAACCCGCAGACGCTCTTCAACAACCCCTCGTGCACGAACATCCTCGCCGACAGCTCGGTCGTGACCATCCTCATCATGGTCCTGACGATGACCGCGGGCACCGGGATGATCATGTGGCTCGGTGAGCTCATCACCGACAAGGGGGTCGGCAACGGGATGTCGCTGCTGATCTTCACCTCGATCGCGGCGCGCTTCCCGTCCTCGCTGTGGGACATCAAGCAGCGCTCCGGCTGGGGCGTCTTCCTCGCCGTCATCGCCCTCGGCCTCGTCGTCATCGCCCTGGTCGTCTTCGTCGAGCAGAGCCAGCGGCGCATCCCCGTCCAGTACGCCAAGCGGATGGTCGGCCGGCGGGTCTACGGGGGCACCTCGACCTACATCCCGCTCAAGGTCAACATGGCCGGCGTGATCCCGGTGATCTTCGCCAGCTCGATCCTCACCCTGCCGACGCTCGTTGCCCAGTTCAACCAGGGGGCCAACGGCGTCAACCCCGGCTGGGTGGACTGGATCACGAACTACCTCAGCTCCGGCGCCCACCCGATCTACATGGCGGTGTACACGGCGCTCATCCTCTTCTTCACCTTCTTCTACGTGTCGATCACCTTCAACCCCACCGAGGTGGCCGACAACATGAAGCGGTACGGCGGCTTCATCCCGGGCATCCGCGCCGGGCGACCCACGGCCGAGTACCTCAACTACGTCCTCACCCGGATCACCGTGCCCGGCGCGATCTACCTCGCGCTGATCTCCCTGCTGCCCCTGGTCGCTCTGGTGCTGGTCGACGCCAACCAGAACTTCCCGTTCGGGGGTACCTCGATCCTCATCGTGGTCGGGGTGGGTCTCGAGACGGTCAAGCAGATCGAGGCCCAGCTCCAGCAGCGTCACTACGAAGGGTTCCTGCGCTGATGACATCCCACCAAGTCCCTGCCCCGCCTCGCTCGTGCGCCGACGTCGTGGGGGCCCGGTCGTGATGCGCCTCATCATCCTCGGCCCTCCCGGTGCCGGTAAGGGCACGCAGGCCTCCCGCATCGCCGAGCACTTCGGGATCCCCGCGATCTCGACCGGCGACATCTTCCGCGCCAACATCAAGAACGAGACCGAGCTCGGTCTCCAGGTCAAGGAGATCCTCGCCTCCGGCGGGTACGTCTCGGACGAGATCACCAACGCCATCGTCGAGGACCGGCTGGCCCAGGAGGACTGCGCTGCCGGGTTCCTCCTCGACGGCTACCCGCGCACCCTCGCCCAGGTCGAGGCGCTCGACGCGATGCTCGCCGCGCAGGGCGCGGGGCTGGACCGGGTGCTCGAGCTCACCGCCGAGGACGAGGTCGTCGTCCGGCGGCTGCTGGGGCGCGCCGAGATCGAGGGGCGGGTGGACGACACCGAGGACGTCATCCGGGAGCGGATGGCCATCTACCACCGCGAGACCAAGCCGCTCTCGGACACCTACCGCGGGCGCGGGCTGCTCGTCGAGGTCGACGGTGACGGCGAGGTCGACGAGGTGACCCGGCGCATCATCGCCGCCCTCGCCTGACCCCCTCGCGAACCGGCGGCGCCGCAGCCAGGACGCGGCGCGGCGTGACTCCTCGCAGGGCTGGAGCGTCCTGGTGATCCGGGCGAGGACGTGGTCGTCGGGGGCCGGCGCGCGGGGTGCCTGCTGCGCTGCGGGCGAGCGCTCGCCCTGGACGCGGCGACCCTTCTCCTCCACCGACCTCGAGTGGACAGGACACCCCGCCCGGGAAGCGCGCGTGACGGCATGTTCTGTTCACGCGACGGGCGTGGGTAGGGTGCGGCCGCATGGGACTCTTCCACCGGGACCGTGTCGAGGGGCGGACGCCCGAGCAGCTCGCGCTCATGCGCACCGCCGGGCTGCTCGTCGGGCGCACCCTCGAGGTCGTCGCGGCCGCGGTGCGCCCCGGCGTGACCACCCTCGAGCTCGACGCGCTCGCCGAGGCGCACATCCGTGACCACGGGGGCGTGCCGAACTTCCAGCTCGTGCCCGGGTACCGGCACACCCTGTGCACCTCGGTCAACGAGGAGATCGTCCACGGCATCCCCGGCGGGCGCGTCCTCGGCGAGGGCGACCTGCTCTCGGTCGACTGCGGCGCCGAGGTGGCGGGCTGGAACGGCGATGCCGCGATGACCCTCGTCGTCGGGGGTGACCCGGCCGCGCGCCCCGAGGACCTCGAGCTGAGCGCCGACACCGAGGACGCCCTGTGGGCGGGGATCGCCGCGCTGCGCGTCGGGCAGCCGCTGTACGCGGTCGGCGCCGCCGTCGAGGACGCGGTGACGGCGGCCGGCGAGCGGCGGGGACGCGACTACGGCATCGTCGAGGACTACGTCGGGCACGGCATCGGCACCTCGATGCACATGGACCCGCAGGTGCCCAACTACCGGGTCGAGGGCCGCAGCCCGACCGTGTGCGAGGGCATGACGATCTGCATCGAGCCGATGGTCACCCTCGGGGACCAGGACAACACGGTCCTCGAGGACGAGTGGACCGTTGTCACCCGGGACGGCGCGCGGGCAGCGCACTGGGAGCACTCCATCGCGGTGACCCGGGCCGGCACGTGTGTCCTCACCGCGGTCGACGGCGGACGTGAGCGCCTGGCCTCGCTCGGCGTGCCCTTCCTCCAGATCGAACCCGCCTGAGCCGCACGGGTGACCGATCTCTCGGTGAGGCCCGGGCCGGCCGAGACTAGGGTTGGGAGTGGAACGACCACCAACCGATGGAGGGCTCGATGACGTCCTCGTCACTCGTGCACGACCCCCTGCCCCTGGCCGCCGGTTTCGACGCGCAGACCCGCGAGGACTGGCAGCAGCTCGTGGCCGACGTCCTCAACAAGCGGCGCGCGGAGGATGACCGGCTCACCCCGGAACAGGCCGAGGAGGCACTTCTCACCTCGCTCGACGGCGGGCTGAGCACGCAGGGTCTCTACCTGCGCACCGAGCGTGCCCTCGGCCTCCCCGGTGCGATGCCCTTCACCCGGGGCCGTGCCGTGCGGGCGGGCACGCAGCCGTGGGACGTCCGTCAGCTGCACGACGACCCCGACCCCGCGCGCTCGCGGGCCTTCGTCGCCGACGACCTCGAGCACGGGGCGACATCGGTCTGGGTCCACGTCGGTGCCGAGGGGGTCGCGCCCGGCGACCTGCCCGAGGTCCTCGAGGACGTCGACCCGGGCAGCACGCCGCTGGTCGTCTCCTCCTTCAGCGACCAGCCCGCCGCGGCCCGCGCGCTGCTCGACCTCGTCGAGGGCCGGGGGTTCGCCGGGGGCAACCTCGGGCTGGACCCGGTCGGTGCCGCGCTGCGCACCGGCAGCCAGCCCGAGCTGGCACCCCTCGCGGACCTCGTGCGGGCGTGCGACGGCCGCGACGGCTGGCGGGCGCTCACCGTCGACGCGCGCGTGCTGCACGACGCCGGCGCCAGCGAGGTCGACGCCCTGGCCGCGGCGGTCGCGACCGGCGTGGCCTACCTGCGTCACCTCGAGGGCGAGGGCCCGGCGCCCGCGGCCACGTTCGGGCACGTCGAGTTCCGCGTCACGGCCACCGCCGACCAGTTCCTCACCGCGGCCGCGCTGCGGGCCCTGCGCCGGGTCTGGGCACACGTGGGGGAGGCCCTCGGGGTCCCCGAGGGTGAGCGCGGCGCCCGCACGCACGCCGTCACCGGGCTGCGGATGGCCACCCGCGAGGACCCGTTCGTCAACGTGCTGCGCAACACCCTCGCCGCGTTCGGTGCCTCGATGGGTGGAGCCGACGCGGTCACCGTCCTCCCGCACGACACCGTCGCCGGGCTTCCCGAACGGTTCTCGCGCCGCCTGGCCCGCAACACCCAGGTCCTCCTCGCCCGCGAGTCCAACGTCGGCCGGGTCACCGACCCCGGGGGCGGCTCCTGGTACCTCGAGGCGCTGACCGACGAGGTCGCCGAGGCCGTGTGGGCGCGCTTCCAGGAGCTCGAGCGCGCCGGTGGTGTGCTCGCCGCGCTCGCCGACGGGCTGCTGCACGAGTGGGTGGGCTCCGCGACCGCCTCGCGGGACCGGCTCATCGCCACCCGCCGGCGCCCGATCACCGGCGTGTCGATGTTCCCCAACCTCGCCGACACCGCAACGCAGCGACGTCCGCGGGCCGAGCTGCCGGTGGCCGACGGGGCGTTCGTGCCCCGCCGCGACGCCGGCGCCTTCGAGGCACTGCGCGACCGAGCCCGCACGCTCGGGGCCCCGGTCGTCACCGTGCGCACGCTCGGCGCCCAGCGGGACTACGGCGCGCGCCAGGGCTTCGTCGTCAACCTCCTCGCCGCCGGAGGGATCGGCGTGACCGAGGAGGTCGGACCGGTCGCCGTGCTCGCGAGCAGCCGCGCCCGGTACGCCGAGGGCGGCCGGGCCGCGGCGGAGGAGCTGCGCGCCGCCGGAGCCGACCGGGTGCTGCTCGCCGGCCGCGCCCGCGAGCTCGGCGAGGACGCGGACGTCGTCGACGGCGAGGTCTACGACGGGATGGACGTCGTGGCCTTCCTCGCGGACCTGCTCGACCAGCTCGGTGCGTCCACGGAGGGAGAGTCCCGATGAGCACCGTCCCCGACTTCACCACCCTCGACCTCGGCCCCGCGGCCGGAGACCCCGGGCAGCCGCCCCCCGACGGCGAGCCGTGGGTCACCCCGGAGCACATCCCGGTCCGCCCGGTCTACACCGAGGCCGACCTCGCCGGGCTGGACTTCCTCGACACCGTCCCGGGCGCCCCGCCGTTCCTGCGCGGCCCCTACCCGACGATGTACACGACCCGGCCCTGGACGATCCGCCAGTACGCCGGCTTCTCGACCGCCGAGGAGTCCAACGCCTTCTACCGGCGCAACCTCGCCGCGGGGCAGAAGGGCCTCTCGGTCGCCTTCGACCTCGCGACCCACCGCGGCTACGACTCCGACCACCCCCGGGTCGCCGGTGACGTCGGGATGGCCGGCGTGGCCATCGACTCGATCTACGACATGCGCACCCTCTTCGACGGCATCCCGCTGGACCAGATGTCGGTGTCGATGACCATGAACGGCGCGGTCATCCCCGTGCTGGCGCTCTACGTCGTCGCCGCGGAGGAGCAGGGTGCCCGCCCGGAGCAGCTGACGGGGACCATCCAGAACGACATCCTCAAGGAGTTCATGGTCCGCAACACCTACATCTACCCGCCCGAGCCGTCGATGCGGATCATCAGCGACATCTTCGCCTTCACCAGCCAGGTGATGCCGCGGTTCAACTCGATCTCCATCTCGGGCTACCACATGCAGGAGGCCGGGGCCACGCAGGACCTCGAGCTCGCGTACACCCTCGCCGACGGCGTCGAGTACATCCGCGCCGGCAAGGCCGTCGGCCTGGACGTCGACCGGTTCGCGCCGCGGCTGTCCTTCTTCTGGGCGATCGGCACGAACTTCTACATGGAGGTCGCCAAGCTGCGCGCCGCCCGGCTGCTGTGGGCCCGCCTCGTGCGCGAGCAGGGCGCGGACAACCCCAAGTCGCTCTCGCTGCGCACCCACAGCCAGACCTCCGGCTGGTCGCTCACCGCGCAGGACGTCTTCAACAACGTCGTGCGCACCTGCGTCGAGGCGATGGCCGCCACCCAGGGGCACACCCAGAGCCTGCACACGAACGCCCTCGACGAGGCGATCGCACTGCCGACCGACTTCTCGGCCCGGATCGCCCGTAACACCCAGCTCGTCCTCCAGCAGGAGTCGGGGACCACCCGCACCATCGACCCGTGGGGCGGGTCGGCGTACGTCGAGCGCCTCACCCACGACCTCGCCGAGCGCGCCTGGCAGCACATCGAGGAGGTCGAGGCCGCGGGCGGGATGGCCAAGGCCATCGAGGCGGGCATCCCCAAGATGCGCATCGAGGAGGCCGCCGCGCGCACCCAGGCGCGCATCGACTCCGGTCAGCAGCCGGTCATCGGTGTCAACACCTACGCCGTCGAGGACGACGAGCCGATCGAGGTGCTCAAGGTCGACAACGCCGCCGTGCGGGCAAGCCAGACCGCCAAGCTGGAGCGGCTGCGGGCCGAGCGGGACGAGGAGGCCTGCCGGGCGGCGCTGGCCCGGATGACCCAGGCGGCGCGCTCCGGGTCCGACGGCACGCTGGACACCAACCTGCTGGCCCTGGCCATCGAGGCCGCGCGGGCCAAGGCGACCGTCGGCGAGATGTCGGCGGCCATGGAGGAGGCCTTCGGCCGGTACACCGCGCAGATCCGTACGATCGGCGGGGTGTACAGCGCGGAGGCGGGGGAGGACACCACGGTCCACGAGGCCCAGGCTGCGGTCGAGGACTTCGAGGAGGAGCAGGGCCGTCGCCCGCGCATCCTCGTGGCCAAGATGGGCCAGGACGGGCACGACCGCGGCCAGAAGGTCATCGCCACGGCCTTCGCCGACCTCGGCTTCGACGTCGACGTCGGCCCGCTGTTCCAGACGCCGGAGGAGGTCGCCCGCCAGGCGGTCGAGGCCGACGTGCACGTCGTCGGGGTCAGCTCGCTCGCCGCCGGGCACCTCACCCTCGTCCCGGCCCTGCGCAAGGCGCTGGACGACCTCGGGCGCCAGGACCTGATGATCGTCGTCGGCGGTGTCATCCCCGACCAGGACCACGAGGCCCTGCGGGCCGCCGGTGCCGACGCCATCTACCCCCCGGGAACGGTCATCAGCAAGGCCGCCGTCGCGCTCGTGCACGAGCTGCGCGAGCGGCTGGCGTGAAGCCGGTCCCGGTCGCCGAGCTCGTCGACGGCGTGCGGGCCGGGTCGCGCCAGCACGTCGCGCGCGCCATCACGCTGCTCGAGTCGCGCCGCCCGGACCACCGGGCCGGGGCCCGCGAGCTGCTCGCGGCCCTCGAGGACCGCACGGGGGGCGCGGTCCGGGTCGGCATCAGCGGTGTCCCCGGCGTCGGGAAGTCGACCTTCATCGACGCCCTGGGGATGCGGCTCGTCGACCAGGGCCACCGGGTCGCCGTCGTGGCCGTCGACCCCAGCTCGCGGCGTACCGGTGGGTCCATCCTCGGCGACCGCACCCGGATGGGGCGTCTCGCCGCGTCCGAGGACGCCTTCGTCCGGCCGAGCCCGGCCGGGCGTCACCTCGGCGGGGTCGCCCGCGCGACCCGGGAGTCGATGCTCGTCCTCGAGGCCGCCGGCTTCGACGTCGTCGTCGTCGAGACCGTCGGGGTCGGCCAGAACGAGGTCGCCGTCTCCGAGATGGTCGACACCTTCCTCCTGCTCACCCTCGCCCGCTCCGGTGACCAGCTGCAGGGGATCAAGCGCGGCATCCTCGAGCTCGCCGACGTCATCGCCGTCAACAAGGCCGACGGCGACGGGACGGTACCCGCGCAGGCGGCGGCCAAGGAGCTCGCCGGAGCGCTGCGCCTGATGATGCCCGGCCGCGAGGTGCGCCGGCCCCCGGTGCTCACCTGCTCCGCGGTGACCGGCACCGGGCTGGACGAGGTGTGGCAGGCCGTGCTCGACCACCGGGCCTACCTCGAGGAGCACCACTCCCTGGACGCCCGGCGCGCCGAGCAGCAGCAGGACTGGATGTGGGCCCTCGTCGACGCCGAGCTGACCGACGGGGTCCGGGCCTCGAGGTCGGTACGGGCCGAGCGCGAGAGCATCGAGCACGACGTCCGCTGCGGTGAGCTCAGCGCGGTGGAGGGCGCGGCCCGGGTCCTGGCCCTCTACACCATGGATCTGCGAGGCGCTGGCACCGACACGGCCGACGCGGCGACATCGGCCGAACGGCTGACCCCGTGAGGTCCGCTCGTCCGGTCCCGGGCGGCCGAACGCCCAGCGGTCGCCTGCTCGGATGGCGGCGCGGGTGCCCGTCCGGGCAGACTGTGCTCGCACCCGGCGACCTCCGGACCTCGGTCCGGCCCTGTCCGTCGGGCGCGGAGTGAGAGGGCCCACCCCCTGCATCGGGCGCTCCGCTCGACTAGCCCACCGGGCCGGCCACCCCCTGCATCGGCCGCCCGGTGGGCTCGTCCGTTCCCGGAGCGGATTTCGTGATGCACCCCCTCCTCCCGTACCATTGAACGTCGGCCACGTGTGCGCGTCTCGCACGGGTGAGACCCTGCGCGAGCAGCACGAGGCCGACTTCCATGGGTGGTCCGCCGTGAGCGATGGGCTGCCCACCGGCGGATTGAGAGGGTATGGCCAAGAAGGACGGCGTCATCGAGATCGAGGGAACGATCGTCGAGGCTCTTCCGAACGCGATGTTCCGGGTGGAGCTGACCAACGGTCACAAGGTTCTCGCACACATCTCAGGCAAGATGCGACAGCACTACATCCGGATCCTCCCCGAGGACCGTGTCGTGGTGGAGCTGAGCCCGTACGACCTGACCCGCGGCCGCATCGTCTTCCGCTACCGCTGAGACACGAATCGACGAGACAGCAAAGGCACCATGAAGGTTCAGCCGAGCGTCAAGAAGATCTGTGACAAGTGCAAGGTGATCCGCCGTAACGGGCGGGTCATGGTGATCTGCGACAACCCGCGCCACAAGCAGCGCCAGGGCTGAGAACCAGCAGCAGGACACCGCCCCCCGGGGCCGCACGGGTCGCCGACTCGAGCACGCAGCACACAACTGAAGCAGGCAGCACCCGACCCCCGTCGAGCCACCACCAGGGTGGGCGCGGGACGTCACCCCCGGCCCGGAGGCCGGGGACCGGACCAGGATGGCCGGACCGGTGCTGCACCACACCTCCGGACACCACGAGAAGGAATCCATCCCACATGGCACGTCTGATGGGCGTCGACCTCCCGCGCGAGAAGCGCGCCGAGGTCGCACTGACCTACATCTTCGGAGTCGGGAGGACGAGCGCGCAGAAGGCGCTCGCCGCCACCGGCGTCAGCCCGGACACCCGCGTCAAGGACCTCGCGGACGACGACCTCGTCAAGCTGCGCGACTGGATCGAGGAGCACCTCAAGGTCGAGGGTGACCTGCGGCGCGAGGTCGCCGCGGACATCCGCCGCAAGGTCGAGATCGGCTCCTACGAGGGCCTGCGCCACCGCCGGGGTCTGCCCGTGCGCGGCCAGCGGACCAAGACCAACGCGCGCACCCGCAAGGGCCCCAAGCGCACCGTGGCCGGCAAGAAGAAGGCCGGTAAGTGACCCGCGCCTGACGCGCGGCACGCCACCTCACCCGAAGACTTCGTAGGAGAAACCACATGCCTCCCAAGGGCCGCACGACCGGCGCCAAGAAGGTGCGCCGCAAGGAGAAGAAGAACGTCGCGGTGGGCCAGGCCCACATCAAGAGCACGTTCAACAACACGATCATCTCGATCACCGACCCCACCGGTGCCGTCATCTCCTGGGCCTCCGCGGGCCAGGTCGGCTTCAAGGGGTCGCGCAAGTCCACGCCGTTCGCCGCGCAGACCGCCGCCGAGGCGGCCGCGCGCCGTGCCATGGAGCACGGGATGCGCAAGGTGGACGTCTTCGTCAAGGGCCCGGGCTCCGGTCGTGAGACCGCTATCCGCTCCCTGACCGCGGCCGGCCTCGAGGTCGGCTCGATCCAGGACGTCACGCCGCAGCCGCACAACGGCGTCCGCCCGCCCAAGCGCCGCCGCGTCTGAGCGACCGACAGACTTCGCGAAAGGTAAGAGAGAGCAATGGCCCGTTACACCGGACCCATCACGAAGAAGTCGCGTCGCCTCAAGACCGACCTCGTCGGTGGTGACAAGAACTTCGACCTGCGCCCGTTCCCGCCCGGCCAGCACGGCCGTCGCCGGATCCAGGAGAAGGAGTACCTGACCCAGCTGCAGGAGAAGCAGAAGGCCCGCTTCACCTACGGCGTCATGGAGAAGCAGTTCCGCCGCTACTACAGCGAGGCGGCCAACCGCCCCGGCAAGACCGGCGAGAACATCCTGACGATCCTCGAGTCCCGCCTGGACAACGTCGTCTACCGGGCCGGCCTGGCCCGCACCCGCCGGCACGCGCGTCAGCTCGTCAGCCACGGCCACTTCGAGGTCAACGGCGTGCGCGTCGACGTGCCGAGCTACCGGGTCGAGCAGTTCGACATCATCACGGTGCGCAAGCAGTCGGTGGAGTCCTTCCCCTTCCAGCTCGCCCGTGAGACCTTCGGCGAGCGGCCGGTCCCGGCCTGGATGCAGGTCGTGCCCGGCACCCTCCAGGTGCTCATCCACCAGCTGCCCACCCGTGAGCAGATCGACACGGTCCTCACCGAGCAGCTCATCGTCGAGTTCTACTCCAAGAACTGACCCTGGGGGCCTGGCCCCCGAACCCCCGGTGACCCGCGGCGACCCGCCGCGGGGCGCCGGGGTCTGGCCCACCACGGACCGAGGTGGTGGGACGGCCGGTCGGACCGGCAGCGTGCGAGTCATATAGCGGGCCGCACGAGAAAGAGATCCACCGTGCTCATCGCACAGCGTCCCGTCCTCAGTGAGGACGTCGTCTCCGAGTACCGGAGCCGTTTCGTCATCGAGCCGCTCGAGCCGGGCTTCGGCTACACGCTCGGCAACTCCCTCCGGCGCACCCTGCTCTCGAGCATCCCCGGTGCGGCCGTCACGAGCCTGCGCATCGACGGCGTGCTCCACGAGTTCTCCACGATCCCCGGGGTCAAGGAGGACGTCACCGAGATCATCCTCAACATCAAGAGCCTGGTCGTGTCCTCCGAGCACGACGAGCCGGTCGTCATGTACCTGCGCAAGCAGGGCGCCGGCGCGGTCACCGCGGCCGACATCGCCCCGCCGGCCGGTGTCGAGGTCCACAACCCCGACCTGCACATCGCGACGCTCAACGACAAGGGCACCGTCGAGATGGAGCTGACGGTCGAGCGTGGCCGTGGCTACGTCTCCGCCGTGCAGAACAAGGCGGGCGACCAGGAGATCGGCCGCATCCCGGTCGACTCGATCTACAGCCCGGTGCTCGCGGTGACCTACAAGGTCGAGGCCACCCGTGTCGAGCAGCGCACCGACTTCGACCGCCTCGTCGTCGACGTCGAGACCAAGCGCTCGATGGCCCCGCGGGACGCGCTCGCCTCGGCGGGCAAGACCCTCGTGGAGCTGTTCGGCCTGGCGCGCGAGCTCAACGTCGAGGCCGAGGGCATCGACATGGGCCCGAGCCCGACCGACGCCGCGCTCGCGGCCGACCTCGCGCTGCCGATCGAGGACCTCGACCTGACCGTGCGGTCCTACAACTGCCTCAAGCGCGAGGGCATCCACACCGTCGGTGAGCTCGTCGGCCGCAGCGAGGCCGACCTGCTCGACATCCGCAACTTCGGCGCGAAGTCGATCGACGAGGTCAAGGCCAAGCTCGCCGGGATGAACCTGGCCCTCAAGGACAGCCCGCCCGGGTTCGACCCGAGCATGATCGCGGACCGGTACGACGACTTCACCTTCGGTGAGGGCGAGGACGACTCGGCGTTCGCCGAGGACGAGCAGCTCTGACCGCGCCGCTCAGGCACATAAAGGAGAACAGCAATGCCCACGCCCACCAAGGGTCCCCGTCTCGGAGGCGGTCCCGCCCACGAGCGGCTCATCCTCGCCAACCTCGCGACGTCGCTCTTCGAGCACGACCGCATCACGACGACCGAGGCCAAGGCCAAGCGCCTGCGTCCGCTCGCCGAGCGGCTCGTGACGTTCGCCAAGCGGGGTGACCTCTCGGCGCGCCGCAAGGTCATGACCGTCGTCCGTGACAAGGGTGTCGTCCACCGCCTCTTCGTCGAGATCGCGCCCGACATGGCCGAGCGCAACGGCGGCTACACCCGGATCACGAAGATCGGTCCGCGCAAGGGCGACAACGCCCCCATGGCGGTCATCGAGCTCGTCCGCGAGCCGGTGGCCAAGAAGGCCACCGTCAAGGAGGCCGAGTCCGCCACCAAGCGCGCCGCGAAGGACGCCGCCGTCGTCGAGGAGCCGGCCGCGCAGGAGACCCCGGCCGAGGAGGCCGTCGTCGAGGAGCCGACCGCCGCGGAGACCGTCGTCGAGGAGGAGGCCCCCGTCGAGGCCGCCGCCGACGAGGCGAGCGGGTCCGACGAGGACTCGACCACGGCCTGAGCGACCGCGCCGACGAGGGCCGCCTCCCCATGGGGGGCGGCCCTCGTGCTGTGCGGCCTAGGCTGGCTGGGTGACGCTGCGCCTCCGCCTCGACCTCGCGTACGACGGGACCGGCTTCTCGGGCTGGGCCGCCCAGCCGGGTCGGCGCACCGTCGAGGGGACCCTGGCCGAGGCCCTGGCCACCGTCCTGCGGGCACCCGAGCCGGTGCGTCTCACCGTCGCCGGACGCACCGACGCGGGGGTGCACGCCCGCGGCCAGGTGGCCCACGCCGACGTCGACGACGCCGCCTTCCGCGCGCTGCCCGGACGCTCGGACCGCTCGCCCGAGGCTGCGGCCGTGACCCGGCTGCGAGGGGTACTCCCGGACGACGTCGTCGTCCGCCGGGTGGGTGTGGCGCCTCCCGGCTTCGACGCCCGCTTCTCGGCGCTGCGCCGTCGATACCGCTACCGCATCCTCGACGACCCCGCGGCCGCCGACCCGCTGCGGCGGCACGACACGGTGACCCTCCGCGGCCCGCTGGACGTCGCGGCGATGGATGCGGCGGCGCGCCGGCTCCTCGGGCTGCACGACTTCGCCGCGTTCTGCCGGCGGCGCGAGGGCGCGAGCACGGTCCGCACACTGCTGGTGTACGAGTGGTCCCGGGACCGGGACGGCGTGCTCGTGGGGAGCGTCGTCGCCGACGCCTTCTGCCACTCCATGGTGAGGGCCCTCGTCGGGGCGGTCGTCCCGGTGGGGGAGGGGCGCACGCCGACCGCGTGGCCGACGGAGGTGCTGCGCGCCGGCGTGCGCGACCCCCGGGTCACCGTCATGCCGGCGCACGGGCTCTCGCTCGAGGAGGTGCTCTACCCCCCGGACGACGAGCTCGCGGCGCGCGCCGAGCAGGCCCGGGCGGTGCGCTCCGCGCCGGCCCCCACGGAATTCGGGTGACCCGGTGCCCGTCCCTGGGTGAGGATGGGCGCTCGTGGGCCATCTCGACGTCGCCGGAGTGGGGTTCACGCTGCCCGACGGGCGGGCACTGCTGCGCGAGGTGGCCTTCCGGGTGGGCGACGGCGCGACGGTCGCGCTCGTCGGCCCCAACGGCGCGGGCAAGACCACCCTGCTGCGCATCCTCGCCGGTGACCTCGACGCGCACGAGGGCGTCGTGGCCCGCAGCGGCGGCATCGGGGTGATGCGCCAGTTCGTCGGCAGCGTGCGCGACGAGTCGACCGTGCGCGACCTCCTCGTGTCGGTCGCGCCCGGGCCGGTGCGTCGCGCGGCGGCCGAGGTGGAGCGCACCGAGCTGGCGATGATGGAGCGCGAGTCCGAGCAGGACCAGCTCGACTACGCCCAGGCCCTCGCCGACTGGGGCGACGCCGGCGGCTACGAGTGGGAGACCCTCTGGGACGTCTGCACCGTCGCGGCCCTCGGCGTCCCCTACGAGCGCGCCCAGTGGCGCGCGGTGCGGACCCTCTCCGGCGGCGAGCAGAAGCGTCTCGTCCTCGAGGCCCTGCTGCGGGGGCCGGACGAGGTGCTCCTCCTCGACGAGCCGGACAACTACCTCGACGTGCCGGGCAAGCGCTGGCTCGAGGAGCGGCTGCTGGAGTCTGCCAAGACCGTCCTCCTCGTCAGCCACGACCGCGAGCTGCTCGACCGGGTCGCGACGCGCATCGTGACCCTCGAGCCGGGTCGCGGCGGCAACGGCGCGTGGGTCCACCCCGGCCGGTTCTCGACCTACGAGCAGGCCCGACGGGAGCGCAACGCCCGCCTCGAGGAGCAGCGGCGCCGCTGGGACGAGGAGCACGCCAAGCTCGAGGCGCTCGTCGTCATGTACCGGCAGAAGGCGGCGTACAACTCGGACATGGCCGCTCGCCTACAGGCCGCGCAGACCCGGCTGCGACGGTTCGAGGAGGCCGGGCCGCCGCAGGCCGTGCCGCTGCCCCAGACGGTGACGATGCGGCTGGAGGGAGGCCGCACCGCCAAGCGCGCCGTGGTCGCGACGGGTCTCGAGCTACGCGCCGGCGGCCAGCGGCTGGTCGCCCCCTTCGACACCGAGATCTGGTTCGGTGACCGCGTCGGCGTGCTCGGCAGCAACGGGTCCGGCAAGTCGCACTTCCTGCGGCTGCTCGCGGCGGGGGGCAGCGATCCCGACGCCGAGCACGAGCCGGTCGGGGACCTGCGGCCCGCCCCGGTCGAGCACGCCGGGCGGCTGGTCCTCGGCAGCCGGGTGCGCCCGGGCTGGTTCGCGCAGACGCACGACCACCCGGCGCTGCACGGGCGCACGCTGCTGGAGATCCTTCACCGCGGCGACGAGCACCGGGCCGGGCGGCCCCGGGACCTCGCGGCACGGGCCCTCGACCGCTACGGGCTCGCGCGGTCCGCGGAGCAGCGCTTCGAGCTGCTCTCCGGCGGCCAGCAGGCACGGCTGCAGATCCTCCTGCTCGAGCTGTCGGGGGCGACGCTCCTGCTCCTCGACGAGCCCACCGACAACCTCGACCTGCTGTCGGCCGAGGCGCTCGAGAGCGCACTGGCCGCCTTCGAGGGGACCGTCGTCGCAGTGACGCACGACCGGTGGTTCGCCCGGGGGATGGACCGCTTCCTCGTCTTCGGCCAGGACGCCGCGGTCTACGAGAGCGACGAGCCCGTCTGGGACGAGGGGCGGGTCCGGCGGGCGCGCTGACCCACCCCTCGACCGGTGGGCCCCTTCACGCCGGGTGGGGTGCCGGGGCCGCGCGTCGCTCGGCGTGCAGGGCCGGGCGGTAGAGGAGCGCGCCGAGGATGCTGAAGGCCCCGGCCACGCCCATCGCGAGCGCCGTGCTCGTCGCCTCGGCGAACGGGCCGAGGGCGAGCAGCCCGAGGCTGTAGGACGCGCCGGCGACCATCGAGTTCATCGACAGCAGGGTCGTGCGGTTGCCGGGCCCCGCCTGACGGTGCACGAGTGCCGCGTGCACGGGTCCCGCGGCGCCGTGGAGGGTGTAGACGACGAAGAAGGCGGTGACGAGCCCGGCGGGCCCGGCCACGAGCGCCATGCCGACGATGGCGGCCCCCTGGGCGACCCGCGAGGCGATGGCGGTCCAGGTCACCCCGACCCGCCGCGCGAGCACCCCGGCGCCCGCCGAGCCGGCGGCGAACAGCCCCCACGCCGCGGCGGACACCGGGCCCATGAGGGCCCCCGCCCGCGCCTGCGTTCCGACGAGCTCGGCGAGCCGGACGGGCATGAGGGTCTCGAAGGAGATCATCCCGACGCTCCAGAACACCTCGACCCCGACGAGTGCGAGCACGACCCGGTCGGTGCGCAGGAGGCGCAGCCCACCCGCGACGACGCCGGGTGCCTCCCGCGCGGACGCGACGGCACGGCGCCATCCGGTCGCGTCGACGTGGGTGACCGGCTCGCGCAGCAGCGTCGCCGTCGCCGCGACGTTCGCGACGATGAACGCGACCGCGACCCAGTACGGCGTCTCCAAGGCGGTGAGGAAGGCCACCGGGTGCCAGGCGACGAGCCCGCCGGAGACGAGCGCCCCGCTCGCGATCGCGACCCCGAGGACGGTGCCGGCCCGCGCGAGCCCCTGCTCGACCTCGACCTCGGGGTCGTCGGCCTGCGCGGTGTCGACGTACCAGGACTCCAGGGGCCCGGAGTCCAGCGCGCGGTAGACCCCCTGGAGGAGCATCGCGACGACGAACGCCGCCAGGCTGTGGGCGAGGACGAACACGACGGCCGAGGCGAGCGCGACGACGGTGGCCGCGACGAGGAGCGGGCGCCGCCCGAGGGCGTCGGCCACCCCGCCGGTCGGCAGCTCGAGGGCGAGGACGACGAAGCCCTGCACGGACAGCATCACCCCGAGCTGGGCCAGGTCGAGCCCGCGCTCCAGGGGGAGCAGCGTCGTGACGCCGATCGTCAACCCGACGGGGAACCAGCGGGTGAAGGTGAGCAGCAGCAGGACCCGTCGTGCGCCCTCGGCGGTGAGCGGCGGGGTCATCCGGACGTGCCCCCGCGCGGCGGTCGGTCGAGGTCGACGGGGTAGAGCACGGCGTAGACGGCGACCCGTCGGGCCGAGGGGCTGCCCTGGCCGACCCGGCGGTAGCGCGCGACGACGTCGTCGAGCTCGGCCCGCATGGCGCGGGCCTGCTCGGGGGTGGCGAGGACCCACGAGTCGTCCATCCCCATCGCGTCCCGCCACGCCGGTGGCCAGCCGGGCTCGACGTCGAGCCAGCGCTCGAACCGCTCCCCGAGGTGGCGCGAGTAGTCGCGCTGCAGCCACCCCAGGGCGGTCTCGGCGTCCTCGTCGTCGGCGAAGTCGCTCGGCTCCCACTGGTGGCTCTCGGTGGCGGCGCGCCACAGCCGCCGTCTGCCCTCACCGTCGCCGGTGTCGGCGACGAGCCCGACCGACTCCAGCCGCCGCAGGTGGTAGGAGGTCGCGCCCGAGTTCGTGCCGAGCTGCGCGGCCAGGTCGGTGGCGGTCGCCGGTCCACCCACGCGCAGGGCCGTGAGCAGCCGGCTGCGCAGGGGGTGGGCGAGGGTCTTCAGGGCGGCGGCGTCCAGCCGGAGGCCGGTGAGCCGGCCGTCGGGCGACGAAGGAGTGCTCATAGATGCACACTACCTGTGCACAGTCTGTTTGCACAACTGGCGTGCACTGTGGTCGGGGTCGGCGTCCTCGCAGGTGGGAGGGGGTGTCGCGGGGACCGGGCATCGATTAGGACCGCCCTCGGCGGGCCCCTATACTCGATGGCTGGTGTGCCGCGCGCTGTCGCGACGGACCCGCGCCCTCCCGAGAGCACGCAGCACACGACCCCCCGTCATCATCGACAGGAAGCTCCCATGCGTACCTACACCCCCAAGCCGGGCGAGATCACCCGCGCGTGGCACGTCATCGACGCCACGGACGTCGTCCTCGGCCGTCTCGCCACCCAGGTGGCGACCCTGCTGCGCGGCAAGCACAAGCCGACCTTCGCCCCGCACGTCGACACCGGCGACTTCGTCATCGTCATCAACGCCGACAAGGTCGCCCTCACCGGCGCCAAGGCCGAGCAGAAGCGGGCCTACCGGCACTCCGGCTTCCCCGGCGGCCTGAGCTCGCAGTCCTACACCGACCTGCTCGCCAAGCACCCGGAGAAGGCGGTCGAGAAGGCCGTGCGCGGCATGCTCCCCAAGACCTCCCTCGGTCGCCAGCAGCTGACCAAGCTCAAGGTCTACGCCGGCGCCGAGCACCCGCACGCTGCCCAGCAGCCCCAGCCCTTCGAGATCACCCAGGTGGCCCAGTGATGTCCGAGAACGCCCAGATCGACGAGACCGCCGGGACGGACGCCAACGACGCGCCCGTGTCGGAGTACACCTCCGAGTCCGACGCCGCAGTGGCCGGTGCCGAGGGCGTCCGCCGCCCGAGCGCCTCGGCGCCCGGTGGCGCCACCGGTCGCCGCAAGCAGGCCGTCGCCCGCGTGCGCATCGTGCCGGGCAGCGGGGAGTGGAAGGTCAACGGCCGCACCCTGCAGGAGTACTTCCCGAACAAGGTGCACCAGCAGATCGTCGCCGAGCCCCTCAAGGTCCTCGAGCTCGACGGCGCCTACGACGTCCTCGTCCGGGTCCACGGTGGTGGCCCCTCCGGTCAGGCCGGTGCCGTCCGGCTCGGTGTCGCCCGCTCGCTCAACGGCGTCGACCCCGAGCTGAACCGGCCCGCCCTGAAGAAGGCCGGGCTGCTCACCCGCGACGCCCGCGTCCCCGAGCGCAAGAAGGCCGGTCTGAAGAAGGCCCGCAAGGCGCCGCAGTACAGCAAGCGCTGACCGCGCTGCGCGTCCACCCGCGACGGCGGCACCCTGCCAGGGGTGCCGCCGTCGCGGCGTCTGCCACGGGGGTCACGGCCGCGGCGTCGGCCAGGGGCGCCGTGGGCGCGGCACCTCCCGGGTGCTCGCGGTAGGTTCGACGGCGGTCCACAGAAAGGCATCCCTGACATGTCCCGACTCTTCGGCACCGACGGCGTGCGCGGCCTGGCCAACCGCGAGATCACCGCCGAGCTCGCGCTCGACCTCAGCATCGCCGCTGCCCACGTGCTCGGCGAGGAGGACCGGCGCGCGGGCCGGCGCCCCCGCGCGGTCGTCGGCCGCGACCCCCGGGCCAGCGGCGAGCTCCTCTCGGCTGCGGTGTGTGCCGGGCTCGCCTCGGCCGGGGTGGACGTCCACAACGTCGGTGTCCTGCCCACGCCCGCCGTCGCCTTCCTCACCGCCGACATGGGCGCGACCTTCGGGGTGGTGCTCTCCGCCTCGCACAACGCCATGCCCGACAACGGCATCAAGTTCTTCGCCGCCGGCGGGCACAAGCTCGCCGACGCCGTCGAGGACGAGATCGCCGAGCGGATGGGCCAGGACTGGGAGCGGCCGCAGGGTGCGGCGGTCGGCCGCATCCACGAGAACCGTGCCGGCCAGGCCCGGTACGTCGCCCACCTGCTCTCGGCCCTGCCGAACCGGCTCGACGGCCTCAGCGTCGTCATCGACGCCGCCCACGGTGCCGCGAGCGCCGTCTCCCCGGAGGTCTTCCGGCTCTCCGGCGCCGAGGTCGTCGAGATCGGCGCCGACCCGGACGGGCTGAACATCAACGACGGCTACGGGTCGACCCACCTGGAGCGCCTGCAGGCGGCCGTCCTGGAGCGGGGAGCCGACCTCGGCATCGCCCACGACGGCGACGCCGACCGGTGCCTCGCCGTGGATGCCGAGGGCGGGGTCGTCGACGGCGACCAGATCATGGCCGTGCTCGCGCTCGCCCTGCGCGACCACGGGCTGCTGCGGGAGAACACCCTGGTCGCGACGGTCATGAGCAACCTCGGGCTGCTCCAGGCGATGGACCGCGAGGGCATCAGCGTCAAGCAGACCGCCGTCGGCGACCGGTACGTCCTGGAGGAGATGCGCCGGCACGAGCACTCCCTCGGCGGGGAGCAGTCCGGGCACGTCATCATCCTCGAGCACGCGACGACCGGGGACGGCGTGCTCACCGGGCTCATGCTCGCCGCACGGGTGGCCGAGACCGGTCGCCCGCTCGGTGAGCTCGCCGGCGTCGTGACCCGGCTGCCGCAGGTGCTCGTCAACGTCAAGGGTGTCGACAAGAGCCGGGTCGAGAGCGACGAGGTGCTCCAGGCGGCCGTGCGCGCCGAGGCGGCCGCGCTCGGTGGCTCGGGGCGGGTGCTGCTGCGCAAGTCGGGCACGGAGCCGGTCGTGCGGGTCATGGTCGAGGCTGCCACCGAGCAGACCGCGCGCGACGTGTGCGACCGGCTCTGCGCGGTCCTCCAGCAGCGCCTCGCCCTCTGACCCCCGCCGCCGGAAGACCTCTCCGACCCACGTCGACTGCGCTCGACCGCGGCGATCGCGCCGAACCATGGCGTCATGACACCCCGGGCCGGCGAGCGTGCCTCGGGCCGGCGAGCTGCGCGCGGGTCGGAGAGGTCTTCCGGGGCCGCGGGAATGGAGGCGTGGCGGGGCCTGTTGGCCCCGAGGACCACCCGACGCCGCACCCAAGGAGTGCCCGTGCCCTACGAGTCCCTCGACAAGCCGCTCTACAGCATCGCTGCGACCGCCACGGGAGGCCGCTCCGGCCACACCCGCAGCGCCGACGGCGTCGTCGACCTGCCGCTCGGCAAGCCCAACCCGAGCAACCCGGTCGCCAACCCCGAGACGCTCTTCGCCGCCGGGTACGCCGCGTGCTACAACGGAGCGCTCGCGCTCGTCGCGCAGCGTGAGGGTGTCGACGCCTCCGCGGCCGAGACCACGGCCGACGTCACCCTCGGTGAGACCGCCACGGGCTTCGGCCTCGCGGTCGCGCTGACCACGACGATCCCCGGGGTCGACGAGGAGACCGCCCAGCGGCTGGCCGACCTCGCCCACGAGTTCTGCCCCTACAGCAAGGCGACCCGCGGCAACATCGACGTCACCGTCGTCGGCAAGCCCGCCTGAGCCGGCGCCGTCCCTCGGCCTCCTCCCGTGATCACGGGAGGAGGCCGACGACGTTGCGGGCGATCTCGAGGGAGGCCGTCGCGGCGGGGGAGGGCGCGTTGAGGACGTGGACGCAGCGCCCGGAGCGCTCGAGGAGGAAGTCGTCGACGAGGCGGCCGTCGGGAGCCACCGCCTGGGCCCGCACGCCTGCCGGGGCGGGGCGCAGGTCCTCGTCACGCAGCGCAGGTACGAGCCGGCGCAGGCTGTCACCGAAGCGCCGCCGCGAGAGCGAACGAGCCACCTCGGCGGCGCCGGTGCGCAGCTGGTGGCGCGCCAGCCGCCACAGCCCCGGGTAGGCGAGGGTCTGCGCGAGGTCGCCCGGGTCGACCGTGCGCCAGCCGTAGCCCTCCCGGGCCAGGGCGAGGACGGCGTTGGGCCCGGCGTGGACCGTGCCGTCGACGCCGCGGGTGAGGTGGACGCCGAGGAAGGGCAGCTCGGGGTCCGGTACGGGGTACACCAGGCCGCGGACCAGATGCGTCGCCTCGGGGGCGAGCTCCCGGTACTCCCCACGGAACGGGACGACGCGCACCGACGGCTCGTGCCCGAGCCGGCGCGCGACGACGTCGGTGTGCAGCCCGGCGCAGTTGACGACGACGTCGGACGCGACCTCACCGGTCGTGGTCTCGACGCGCACGCCTCGCGCGTCCTCCCGGCCGCCGACCACCTCGGCGCTGAGCCGCAGGTCGGCACCCGCCGCCGCGAGCCGCCCGACGAGGGCGGCGCAGACCGCGCGGTAGTCGACGACGCCGGTCTCGGGCACGTACAGCGCCGCCAGGGCCGCCACGTGCGGCTCGTGCTCGCGTGCTTCGGCCGCGTCGAGCCGGCGGACGGCGAGCCCGTTGGCCAGGCCGCGCTCGCAGAGGGCCTCGAGGCGTGGCAGCTCCGCGGCGTCGGTGGCGACGACGAGCTTGCCCGTGACCGCGTGCGGGAGGTCCTCCTCGCGGGCGAGACGCCACAGCTCGGCCGCGCCGGCACGGCACCACCGGGCCTTGGCGCTGCCGGGGGCGTAGTAGAGACCGGAGTGGACCACGCCGCTGTTGCGGCCGGTCTGGTGCCGGGCCCAGCCACTCTCCTTCTCCAGGACGGTGACCCGGGTCGAGGGGTCCTCGCGCACGAGCCGCTCGGCGACGGCGAGCCCGACGATGCCGCCGCCGACGACGGTGACCGCCCGGCTCACCGGGGGGTCACCGGCCGTGGTGCTCGGCGATGATGCGCGCGTACTCCCGCCCGGAGTCCTTGACCGTGCGCACCTGGGTCGCGTAGTCGACGTGCACGATGCCGAACCGCTTGTCGTAGCCGTAGGCCCACTCGAAGTTGTCCAGGAGCGACCACGCGAAGTAGCCGCGCACGTCGGCACCGGCGTCCACGGCGTCGGCGACCGCGGCGAGGTGGGCGCGCAGGTAGGCGACCCGCTCGGGGTCGTGGACCTGGCCGTCCTCGGCCACGGTGTCGTCCCATGCGGAGCCGTTCTCGGTGACGTAGACCGGCAGCCCGCACTCGCGGGCGGAGCGCTCGAGGATCATCCGGTGGCTCTCGGGTGACTGCTCCCAGCCCATCGCCGTCAGCGGGGGGTGCGGCTCGAGCGCGGAGACCCGCTCGCACCCGGGGAGCAGGTGGGTGTCGCCCTCGGGCTCCTCGCCGTCGGCGGTCGCCCGGACCCGGGTGGGGAAGTAGTTGTTGACGCCGAGGTTGTCCAGCGGCGCGGAGATGGTGTCGAGGTCGCCGTCGTGGACGAACGAGCCGTCGGTGAGGTGCGCGACGTCGTCGAGGAAACCCTCGGGGTAGGCCCCGTGGAAGATCGGCCCGAAGAAGACGCCGTTGAGCACGTTGTCGGCGCGGCGGACGGCGTCGAGGTCGGCCTCGGTCGGGTCCTGCGGGCCGTGGACCTGGCTGGGGTTGAGCGTGACCGAGACCTCGGCCTCGGGGCAGTGCTCGCGGATGACGGGGACCGCGGTGCCGTGCGCCAGCATGAGGTGGTGCGCGGTGAGCAGACCCTCCAGGGGGTCGCGGTGCCCGGGGGCGTGCGCGCCGAGGGTGTGGCTGAGCATCGAGGAGCACCAGGGCTCGTTGAGCGTCGTCCAGTTGCGCACCCGGTCACCGAGCGCCCCGACGACGACGGCGGCGTAGTCGGCGAACCAGCCGGCGACCTCCCGGGTGCGCCAGCCGCCGCGGTCCTCGAGGGCCTGCGGGAGGTCCCAGTGGTAGAGGGTGGCGACCGGGCGGATGCCCGCGGCGAGCAGCTCGTCGACGAGCCGGTCGTAGAAGTCGATGCCGGGCTGGTTCGGGGTGCCGACCCCCTGCGGGAGGATGCGCGGCCAGGCCACCGAGAAGCGGTAGGCGTCCAGCCCGAGGTCGCGCATCAGGGCGACGTCCTCGGGGACGCGGTGGTAGTGGTCGCAGGCGACCTCACCGGTGTCGCCGTTGGCGGTGTTGCCGGGGACCGCGGAGAAGGTGTCCCAAATGGACGGGCCTCGACCGTCCTCGGTCACCGCGCCCTCGATCTGGTAGCTCGCGGTGGCGGCGCCGAAGAGGAAGCCGTCGGGGAGGGAGAGCGCGGAGGAGGTCATACCGGCAACCTACCCGGCAGGCCGCACCTCGTCACCGATGCGCAGCTCGCCCGCGGTCTCCGGGACGAGCTGCACGGCGAACCAGGTCCGGCCGTCCCACGCGCGGTGGCGGGCCAGGGTGCGGATCGGCTCGCGGCCGCCCTCCCGGCTTCGCGGGTCGATCGTCGTCATGACACAGCGGTCGACCGGCTTGACGACCCGGAAGGTCACCGCGCCGACCGTGACCGAGGCCCAGTGGTCCTCGGCGAACGGCTCGAGGTCCCCGTCGACGACGAGGTTGGGCCGGAAGCGCTCGATGCCGATGTCGGTGGGCTCCTCGCCGCGCTCGAGCGCGACCTCGGTGACCCAGTCGCGCAGCCGCCGCAGCGAGACGGTGGAGGCGAGGGTGACGGGGTAGCCGTCGGCGAAGGCCGTCGCCTCGCCGGGGCGGGCGTGGCGCGGGTTGAGCCCGCGCGGCGTGGCGACGTGGACGAGACGCACGTCGTCCCGTCCGAGAGAGACGCCGAGCCACTCGGCCGCCTCCTGTCCGGCGTCCCGGCCGGTGAGTGGGCGGCCGTGCACGGTGACCGTGGCCGGCTCCCCGTGGGGCTCCTGCACCAGCAGGTCGGGCCGGCCGGCGGCGCGCAGCCGCAGCGCGCAGCCCAGCCCGGTCGCGGAGTCGGGGGTGTCGGCCGTGACCGCGAAGAGCCCGTGGTCCTCCCGCGCCGTGAGGCACTCACCGCCGGGGAGCGTCACCATCCACCGGCGGTCGCCGACGAGGCCCCACGGGTCGACCGTGGCCCGGCGCACGGGGCGGATCGCGGTGCTCTTGACGGGGTGGAGGGCGATCCCCTCCAGCGCCACGGTCACATGAGCCGCCGGACCAGGCCGGTGTCGACGTCGTACATGAACCCGCCGACGAGCGCGCGCTCGCCGATGAGCGGGTGCGACCGCAGGACGTGGACGTCGTGCTCGAGGGCCGCGTGCTGGTCGGAGACGACGTTGAAGTCGTGCCACGAGGCGTCGACGCCGGCCGAGGCGCTGACCCGCTCCTGGAGCTCCTCCTCGGTGTGCGTGGCCACGGCGCAACGGGTGTGCGGGATGACGAGGATGCGGTCGACGTTGAGCAGGTGCACGCCGAGGACCAGGGCCTCGAGCGCCTGGGGGGTCACCCGGCCGCCGGGGTTGCGGAAGATCTTCGCGTCCCCTGGGTGCAGCCCCACCATCCCCAGGGGGTCGATCCGGCTGTCCATGCACGTGACGATGGCGACGCCGGCCGCGGCGACCCCGTCGAAGCCGGCGAGGTCGAAGCTCAGGGCGAACTGCTCGTTCGCGGCGAGGAGGTCCTCGAAGTCCTGCGGGTGGGTGGGTGCGGTCACTGCAGTCCTGCTCTCTTCTCGATGGTGCGGGCGACGGGGGTGGCGACACTGGCGAAGAAGTCGTTGCCCTTGTCGTCGACGACGATGAACGCGGGGAAGTCCTCGACCTCGATCTTCCACACCGCCTCCATCCCGAGCTCGGGGTACTCGAGGACCTCGACGCTCTTGATGCAGTCCTGGGCGAGGCGCGCGGCGGGGCCGCCGATCGAGCCGAGGTAGAAGCCGCCGTGCGCGGCGCAGGCGTCGGTGACCTGCTGGCTGCGGTTGCCCTTGGCGAGCATGACCATCGAGCCGCCCGCGGCCTGGAAGCGGTCGACGTAGGAGTCCATCCGGCCGGCCGTCGTCGGGCCGAAGGAGCCGCTCGGCATCCCCTCGGGGGTCTTCGCCGGGCCGGCGTAGTAGACGGGGTGGTCCTTGAGGTAGGCGGGCATCTCCTCGCCGGCGTCGAGGCGCTCGCGGATCTTGGCGTGGGCGATGTCGCGGGCCACGACGAGCGGACCGGTGAGCGAGAGCCGGGTCTTGACGGGGTGCTTGGTCAGCTCGGCGAGGATCTCGGCCATCGGCCGGGTGAGGTCGACGGGAACGACGGCGCCGGCTCCGGTGCCGGTGACGCCGTCGGCGTCGCCGAGCACGGCGGGGGTCTGCTCGGGGAGGAAGCGCGCGGGGTCGGTCTCGAGCTGCTCGAGGAAGACGCCCTCGGGGGTGATCCGCCCGAGCGCCTGGCGGTCGGCCGAGCAGGAGACGGCGATGGCGACCGGCAGCGAGGCGCCGTGCCGGGGGAGGCGGACGACCCGCACGTCGTGGCAGAAGTACTTGCCGCCGAACTGGGCACCGATGCCGAACTCGCGGGTCAGCTCGAGCACCTGTGCCTCGAGCTCGGTGTCGCGGAAGCCGTGCCCGGTGGCGGCGTCGCCCTGCTTGGGGAGGTCGTCGAGGTAGCGCGCGCTGGCGTACTTGGCGGTCTTGAGAGCGAACTCGGCACTGGTGCCGCCGATGACGATGGCCAGGTGGTACGGCGGGCAGGCGGCGGTGCCGAGGGAGCGGAGCTTGTCGTCGAGGAAGCGCAGCATGGCGTCCGGGTTGAGGATCGCCTTGGTCTCCTGGAAGAGGAAGGACTTGTTCGCGCTCCCGCCACCCTTGGCCATGAAGAGGAAGGAGTAGGACGTCTCGTGCCCGGGTCGGGTGTCGGCGTACAGCTCCACCTGGGCCGGCAGGTTGGAGCCGGTGTTGCGCTCCTCCCACATCGTCACCGGCGCCATCTGGCTGTAGCGCAGGTTGAGCCGGGTGTAGGCGTCGTAGACGCCGCGGCTGACGGCCCGCTCGTCGTTCCCCTCGGTGAGCACGTGCTGCCCCCGCTTGCCCATGACGATCGCGGTGCCGGTGTCCTGGCACATCGGCAGGACACCACCGGCGGCGATGTTGGCGTTCTTCAGCAGGTCCAGGGCGACGAACTGGTCGTTCGTGCTCGCCTCGGGGTCGGCGAGGATGTTCGCGAGCTGCTGGAGGTGGCCGGGGCGCAGGTAGTGGGCGATGTCGTGCATCGCGGTCTCGGTGAGCAGCCGCAGGGCCTCGGGTGCGACCTGGAGGAACCGGCGGCCTCCGGGGCCCTCGAGCAGCTCGACTCCCTCGGTGGTCAGGAGGCGGTAGGGCGTCTCGTGGGACCCCGCGGGCAGCAGGTCCTCGTAGGCGAACTCGGTCATGGCAGCTCCTCGCGGGTGGGGGCGTAGGCACCGGCGTGCCGGACGGTGAGACCGCTCGTGGCCAGCGCACGCTCGACGGCGGGCCGGACGTCGGCGAGGGTGGCGGCGGCCAGCCGGCCGCGGGCGTCGGTGCTGCCGAGCAGGCCGGCGTCCAGCAGGCCGGAGAGCAGCCCGGCCATGAAGGAGTCGCCCGCCCCGACCGTGTCGACGACGTCCCTGACCCGCGCGGGCTCGCGGTCGTCCTCGCCGGAGGCCGTGCGCCAGGCGACTCCGTCGCCGCCGAGCGTGACGACCACGAGCGAGGCACCGAGGGCGGCCCAGCGCGCCATCACCGCCGATGGGGCCTCGTCGGGGTAGAGCCAGGCGAGGTCGTCCTCGGAGCACTTGACGACGTCGGCGAGGCCGACGAGCTCCTCGACCCGGGGGCGGACGGTCTCGACCTCGCCCATGATCGTCGGCCGCGCGTTGGGGTCGTAGGAGACGGTGCCGCCCGCCCGCGCCCGGTGCACGGCCGCGGTCACCTCGGCCTCCCCGGGCTCGAGCGTGGTTCCGATGGAGCCGGTGTGCAGGTGACCCGTCCCCGAGGGCAGCTGCACCGGGGGCAGGTCCCAGTGCAGGTCGAAGTCGTAGGTTGCCGCGCCGGAGTCGTCGAGAGTGGCGATCGCGGTCGAGGTGGGGTGCTCGGGGCTGCGGCTGCCGGGAAGGAGGTGGACGCCGGTGGACTCGACGTGCCGGGCGCACATCCGCCCGCGCTCGTCGTCGCCGACGAGACAGGCCAGGTGGGTGTCGTGGCCGAGCCGGGCCAGGCCCATCGCGACGTTGGCGGGGGACCCGCCGACGTGCTCGGCGGAGCTGCCGTCGGGGTGGTGGACGATGTCGACGAGGAGCTCTCCGACGACGACGACGGGCGGCGCGGTGACGCTCACGGCATCCTGACCTCTCTGGCTGCGGCACGCTCGACGTCCCCACCTCCCGTGGCGAGGGCGTCCGCTTCAGACCCTATCGCCGGGGGTGGTTGGCGGATCGCCCTGCCCGTCGGCGACGATGGGCCGGTGAGCACACCGACCGCCCCGCCGAGCCGCTACTCGATGGGGTCGACGAAGAACCTCGTCTACTCGCTGCTCGCCGTGCTGGGGATGGTGGCCGTCCTCGTCCTCCTCGTGCCACGGGTCGACCGCGTCGGTGGGCCGCCCCAGGACGTGCACGGCACGGCGGTCGAGGTGGCCGAGCAGACCGGCTGGCCGATCGTCGAGCCCACCGGGCTGCCGGAGGACTGGACGCCCACTTCGGTCCGGTACGTCCGCGGCACCGACGGCTTCATGACCTGGCACGTGGGCTACGAGACGCCCTCGGGCACGTTCGTCGCGGTCGAGCAGACCCAGGACCCCAGCGCCGCCTGGGTCCGGGCACAGACCAACCGGGCCCCGCGCGAGGGCGACCTCGAGATCGGGGGGCTCACCTGGGGCAAGTACGTGCGTGACGGCAAGGTGCAGAACAGCCTGCTCTCGCTCCCCACCACCGGGTCGGGCGAGCTCGCGACCCTCGTCACCGGGACGGCCACGTTCGAGGAGATGACGACCTACATCGAGCACCTCCAGCCGGTGGAGTGACGCGGGGGCCGGGCGTTCGCGCCGACGGCCCTGATCGGCCAGCCCACGACCCAGCTCCGCGACCTCCGAACGCAGGACCGCGACCCGGTCGGTGGCCATCGACTTGACCGCGTGGCCTGCGAGGTGCGTCAGTCCGCCTCGTCGCCGGCGATCCGCTGCTCGGCCTGGTCGAGCCACGTGGCGCAGTGCGCGGCGAGCGCCTCCCCGCGCTCCCAGAGCACCATGCTCTCCTCGATGCCGACCTGCCCGCTCTCGAGGCGGGCGACGATGTCGACGAGCTCGTCCCGGGCCTGCTCGTAGCCGAGCCCGGCGACGTCCGCGTGGGGCCCGCCCTCGGGCGGGGGAGTGTCGGTCGACATGGCGCGAGCCTACGCGCCACCTGTGTCGCCGGTCTGGGCCCCGAGGACGCGCACGCCGAAGTCTCCCCGGGCGACCCGCACGCGGAGCAGCTCGTCGGCGGTGAGCGCGGCGGGGTCGGTGACGAGTGCGCCCCGCGCCTGCTGGACGACGGCGTAGCCGCGGTCGAGGGTCGACTGTGGCGAGAGGGTGCGGGCCTGGGTGCGGAGGTGGCCGACGCGGTCGCGCTCGCGCTGCACTGCCGCCTCGACCCGGTGGCGGGCCCGGGTGCGCAGGGCGCTCAGCACCTCGCGCTGCGTGCGCAGGAAGGCGCCCTTGTCCGCGAGCACCGGCCGGCTGGAGAGCTCGGTGAGCCGCCGCCGCTCGTGGTGCAGCTGCCCGGCCAGCGCCCGCCGGCCGCGGGCGCGCGCGCCGGCGAGGCCGTGCCGTTCGGCCACGGCATCGGGAACGATCGCCGCCGCGGCGTCGGTCGGGGTCGAGGCGCGGTGGTCGGCGACGAGGTCGAGCAGGGGGGTGTCGACGTCGTGGCCGATGGCGCTGACGACGGGGGTGCTCGCGGCGGCGACGGCTCGCAGCATCGCCTCGTTCGAGAACGGCAGGAGCTCCTCGACGCCTCCGCCGCCGCGGGCGACGACGACGACGTCGACCTCGGGGAGGGCGTCGAGCTCGGCGAGCGCGGCGGTGACCTCGGCGACCGCGTTGGCCCCCTGGACGGCCACCTGCCGGATCTCGAAGCGCGCGCTCGGCCACCGGCGCAGGGTGTTCTCGACGACGTCCTTCTCGGCGGCGCTCGCCCGCCCGCAGACGAGACCGATCCGGCGGGGCAGGAAGGGCAGCGGGCGCTTGCGCTCCCGGTCGAAGAGCCCCTCCTGGGCCAGGTGGCGCTTGAGGTACTCGAGCCGGGCCAGGAGCTCGCCCACGCCGACGGGGCGGATCTGCCGGGTGTCGAGGACGAGCGAGCCGCGCTGGGTCCAGAAGGCGGGCTTGGCCTGGAGGACGACGCGGGCGCCCTCGGTGAGCGGGCCGGGCATGGCGTCGAGGGCGTTGACGTGGACCGAGCACGACAGGCTCATGTCGACGTCGGGGTCGCGCAGGGTGAGGTAGGCGGTGCGTGCCCCGGGCCGACGGGTCAGCTGCACGACCTGCCCCTCGACCCACAGCACCGACATCCGCTCGACGTACTCGCCGATCTTCATCGAGAGCAGCCGGACCGGCCACGGCTGCTCCGCCGTGGTGTCCGCGGCCTTCTCCGGCAGCGCGGGCCCGGCCGGTGTGCTCATGGGGGAACCCTAGGCGCCCGCACCCTCCACGGGCCCGACGATTCGGGTCCCCGAGCGGGCCCACCTACGATGGAGGCATGCCTGACCCGACCAAGCGCGTCCTGCTCGCCGCCCCCCGCGGCTACTGCGCCGGGGTCGACCGGGCCGTGGTGACCGTCGAGAAGGCCCTCGACCTCTACGGCCCGCCGGTGTACGTCCGCAAACAGATCGTCCACAACAAGCACGTCGTCACCACGCTCGAGCAGCGTGGTGCGGTGTTCGTCGACGAGACCGACGAGGTGCCCGAGGGCGCCACCGTCATCTTCTCGGCCCACGGCGTGGCCCCCGTTGTCCACGACGAGGCCCGCGCCCTCGGCCTGCGTACCATCGACGCCACCTGCCCGCTCGTGACCAAGGTGCACCGGGAGGCGGTGCGGTTCGCCGACGGCGACTACGACATCCTCCTCATCGGGCACGACGGCCACGAGGAGGTCGTCGGCACCTCGGGCGAGGCGCCCGAGCACATCCAGCTCGTCGACGGACCCGACGACGTCGCGAACGTCACCGTCCGCGACCCAGAGAAGGTCGTGTGGCTCTCGCAGACGACGCTCTCAGTGGACGAGACGATGGAGACGGTGCGCCGGTTGCGCGAGCGCTTCCCCAGCCTCCAGGACCCCCCGAGCGACGACATCTGCTACGCGACGCAGAACCGCCAGCTCGCGGTCAAGGAGATGGCTGCCGAGTGCGACCTCATGCTCGTCGTCGGCTCGCGCAACTCCTCCAACTCGGTGCGCCTCGTCGAGGTGGCGCTCGAGCACGGAACCCGCGCGGGGCACCTCGTCGACTACGCCGAGGAGATCGACGAGGCCTGGCTCGACGGGGTCTCGACCGTCGGGGTCACCTCGGGGGCCTCGGTGCCCGAGATCCTCGTGCGGGGGGTGCTGGACTACCTCGGCGACCGCGGCTTCGCGGACGTCCGCCCGGTCGTGGCCGCGGAGGAGTCGCTGATGTTCGCACTCCCCAACGAGATCCGGCGGGACCTCAAGGCCGCCGGCCTCTCGGACAAGATGCGCCACGACGGGTCGTTCGCCGGAGCCGGCTCGCTGCACTGAGCAGGCCCACCTCAGCCGGCCGAGCGGGCGCCGGGTGGGCTCTCGCCGGTGACGCCGGCGGGGTCGATCTCGGGGCGGGCCTGCGGGGCGCTCACCGCGTCGATGAGCTCCTGGGCCGTGAGCGGCCGCGGCCCGGTGCGCACCGGCTCCGGCTCGGCGAGCTCGTCGGTGACCACGTCGAGGTCGCGCATCCGGCGGGCCGTGACGAGCACGCGTGACTCCAGGGCGCCGACCATCGCGTTGTACGCCTCGACGCTGGACTGCAGGGAGCGGCCCAGCTTCGCCGTGTGCCCCCCGAGGGTGCCGAGGCGCCGGTAGAGCTCGCGGCCCAGGTCGAGCAGCTCCTGGGCGCTGCGGGAGAGCGCCTCCTGCTGCCAGGTGAAGGCGACGGTGCGCAGCAGGGCCATGAGAGCGCCGGGCCCGACGAGCACGACGCGTCGCGAGAGGGCATCCTCGTGCAGGCTCGGCCGGGCGGCGAGGGCGGCGCCGAGCATCGCGTCGCTGGGAACGAAGCACACGACGAGCTCGGGGGTGTCGGGGAAGGCCGACCAGTACTCCTTGGCGGCGAGGGAGGCGACGTGCGAGGCCAGCCCCTCGGAGTGCCGCTCGAGCAGGCGGAGCCGGGCGTCGTCGTCGAGCTCCTCGGCCTGGGCGTCGAGGAAGTGGGTCATCGGCGCCTTGGCGTCGACGACGAGCGAGCGGCCGCCGGGCAGGCGCACGACGACGTCGGGGCGCACCCGCTGCTCGTGCGCGGTGACCGCGGACACCTGCTCCTCGAAGTCGCAGCGGGCGAGCATGCCGGAGGCCTCGAGCACCCGCCGCAGCTGGACCTCGCCCCACGCGCCACGCACGGAGGAGGAACGCAGCGAGCCGGCGAGCGAGGCGGTGGCCCGGCCGAGGCCCTGGGTCTCGGTCTCGACCCGGGCGAGCACCGAGCGCAGCGAGCCGAACTGCTCCACCCGGTCGCGCTCGAGCACGCCGACGTGCTCCTCGACGCGCGTGAGCGCGTCCTTGAGGGGGGCGAGCAGCGCCGCGGTCTCCATGTCCTCGGCGAGCGAGGTCTCCAGGTCGAGCACCCGCTCGCGCAGCAGCCGGCGTTCGGCCTCGACCCCGGCCACCGCGGCGCGGTGCACCAGCCGCGCGGCGACCCAGGCGGCGAGCGCGCCGAGGACCAGACCGAGCAGGCCCCACATCCATCCGTCCATGGGCCCGACCGTGCCACGGACCACCGACACCCCCGGCCCGGACGGCCCGCCGGCCGCGCGGTCGGTCGCGGTTCGGCGGACGTGCCGTCACCGCCGACAGGTAGCGTGGCGGACATGGCGCGACGCGAGGAGACCGAGCAGGAACGCCTCAAGCGGATCGCCATCCTCAACACGCGGCTGCCCAAGAAGCGCAACATCGCCCAGGGGATGCTGCGCAACCCGGCCGGTGAGGTCCTGCTGTGCGAGCTCACGTACAAGCGCGAGTGGGACCTGCCCGGCGGCGTCGTCGACCCCGGCGAGCCGCCCGCCACCACGGTGGCCCGCGAGATCGACGAGGAGCTGGGGCTGGAGGTGGCCGTCGGTGGTCTCGTCGCCGTCAACTGGCTGCCACCGTGGCGCGGCTGGGACGACGCCCACCTGTTCCTGTTCGACCTCGGCGTCTTCGACGGCACTCTCGACCCGCAGCGCTTCCTGCGCCGGGAGATCGCGGACGCCCACTGGGTCGACCCCGCCACCGTCGTCGAGCACGTGGCGCCCTACACGGCCCGGATGCTCCACGCGGTCGCCGGCTGGGAGCCGGGGGAGACCCTCTACCTCGAGGACAGCCGGGCCGCAGGCGACGAGGGCTGACCGGGGCCGGCGCGATTTCGCCGCCACCGCCGGCCTGCGGCACGATGGGTGGTCGCGCCGGGTCGGAAGCGGCGCGCACCCTGGTCGGAGAGAGGACGCGCCGTGGCGCTCACCATCGGAATCGTCGGGCTGCCCAACGTCGGCAAGTCGACGATGTTCAACGCCCTGACGAAGAACGACGTCCTGGCGGCCAACTACCCGTTCGCGACGATCGACCCCAACGTGGGCGTCGTCCCGCTGCCTGACCCGCGCCTGGACCGGCTGGCCGAGATCTTCTCCTCCGAGAAGGTCATCCCCGCCACCGTCTCCTTCGTCGACATCGCCGGCATCGTGCGCGGCGCCTCCGAGGGAGAGGGGCTCGGCAACCAGTTCCTCGCGAACATCCGCGAGGCCGACGCCATCTGCCAGGTCGTGCGGGCCTTCGAGGACGCCGACGTCGTGCACGTCGACGGCACGGTCTCCCCGTCCTCCGACATCGAGACCATCCACACCGAGCTCATCCTCGCCGACCTGCAGACCCTCGAGCGGGCCGTGCCCCGGCTCGACAAGGAGGTCAAGGGCAAGAAGACCGACAAGGCCGTCCTCGAGACCGCCCTGGCCGCCCAGCGGGTGCTCGAGGGGGGCCGGACGCTCTACGCCGCGGGCGAGGCCGCCGGGGTCGACAGGGGCCTGGCCGACCAGCTGGGGCTGCTCACGACCAAGCCATTCATCTACGTGTTCAACCTCGACGAGGACCAGCTCGCCGACCCGGAGCTGCACGCGCGCCTCGGCGAGCTCGTCGCGCCCGCCGAGGCGGTCTTCCTCGACGCCAAGCTCGAGATGGACCTGGTCGAGATGTCGCCCGAGGACGCCCGCGAGATGCTCGAGGGTTTCGGTGCCCAGGAGTCCGGCCTCGACCAGCTCGCCCGTGTCGGCTTCCACACCCTCGGGCTGCAGACCTACCTCACCGCCGGGCCCAAGGAGGCCCGGGCCTGGACCATCCGGCAAGGCTGGACCGCCCCGCAGGCCGCCGGTGTCATCCACACCGACTTCCAGCGCGGCTTCATCAAGGCCGAGATCGTCTCCTTCGAGGACCTCGACGAGCTCGGCTCGATGGCGGCGGCCCGTGCTGCCGGCAAGGTCCGGATGGAGGGCAAGGACTACGTCATGGCCGACGGCGACGTCGTGGAGTTCCGCTTCAACGTCTGAATCACCGCGTTTCCTCAGTTCAGCGGGGGTGTGATCACTCCCAGTCCGCAAGAGATCTAGCGGGCTGGCCTGGATTCGTCCGTTCTGGAGCGCATCTCGACCCCCTCGCGGCAGGGCGCAGGCGCACGAACCCGACAATGAGGTAGCCCCTTGGCGGCGGAGTGCAGCGGCTGGTGTCAACGTCGGCCGGAAATGAACCCCCTGGCGTCCTTGGGCTCCACGACTCGACGAAACACCCCGGTTGAATGAGGGGGTGGGGATGGGCCAACCTGGACGCGATCGCCCTCGAGGCACTTGTCGGTGCCGTAGAGCGACCGGCCCTCTGGCTCGAGCGGCCATGCGCAGAGCCCACGGGAACTGCTGCACTTCGCCGCTTGCCGCCGAGGCGTTTGGGAGGCTGAGTCTTCGTGCGGACGTTTGAGGAGTTGGTGGCCGAGGCGGAGGCGGCGGACGTTACCGGGTGGGGCTTCGGATGGCTGCATGGTCGGGCCTTCGAGGAGCGCCCACCGTGGGGGTTCGCGCACCTCCTCGCCGAGCGTCTCGCGACACTCGATCATGTGCTGGACATCGACACCGGGGGCGGGGAGGTCGTCAACGAGGCTCCAGTGCTTCCCGCAACGATGGTCGTCACGGAGTCCTGGCCCCCGAATGCTGAGCGGGCGCGGGCGATGTTGGGACCGCGCGGTGTTCGAGTCGTCGAGACCACGCAAGGGTCACCGCTGCCGTTCCAGGACCGGTCCTTCGACCTGGTGACGGCCCGCCACCCTGTCCGGGTTGACTGGCCCGAGATCCATCGTGTCCTGCGAGCGAGCGGGCTCTACTTCGCCCAGCACGTCGGCCCTGCCTCCGCGTTCGAGCTGATCGAGCGCTTGCTCGGACCCCTGCCGGAACGGCGTCTGGGACGCGACCCGCATGGCGAAGCGGCCGACGCCGAGGAGGCCGGGCTGACCGTCGAGGCACTCCGGACGGCCAGGTGCCGGATGGAGTTCTACGACATCGGCGCCGTCGTGTGGATCTTGCGCAAGTGCATCTGGTGGGTCCCGGACTTCAGCGTCGACCACTACGAGCAGGAACTGCGCGTGCTCGACGCGGACATGCGGGCCGGTCGACCCTTCGTGGCGCACTCGACCCGGCACCTGATCGCCGCGAGGCGATAGGCGGCACCTGCCGAGGCAGCCAACGGTGGCCGACTGGCGGCGCTATGCAGGAGTTCAGGGGATCCCCGTGCGGGCACCGTCCCCCGTTGCACTCCCGGGGCCCTGCCGGACCCGCCACGTCACCAACCCACCAGCGACGAGGATGACCACTGCCGCTTCCCACGCCGGCGCCTGACTGCACGTCACCTCGTACCCGCCCGCAGCCCAGCAGACTGGCGGCTGGATGTCGACCCCCCGACGTAGGCAAGAGAAGCAGCACCGCGGAAGCCGCGGGACGGGCCGGTGGGGGCGGCGGCTACCGAGAAGGCCGAACAGGTCGCGCGCACGCTGTTCGACGCCGCCCTCACCAGAGGCATCTCGACCTGACCGGCGGTCCGCGGACGGTCCGCAAGACGTCCGGTCGAGAGCGGGCGTGGCGCTGAGTGTGACCCGATGCGCCGGCAGCCCTCGAGCCGGGCATCACGAGCGTCCGGGCGGTCAGCAGGCCGGGACTCTGCGATAGAGGCGAAGGCCAGGCCCCAGCTCGGTCTCGACCCGCTCGGACCCGATGAAGCCGGCCGCCCGGTAGAACGCTGCCGCATGGGGGTTGCCGGTGACCCACAGGCGTGTGTCGCCAGACCGGCCAAGACGGTGAACGGCGTCCTCCACCAGGCGCATCGCCACGCCCCTGCGCTGCCAGGCTGGGTCGACAAACAGGTCATCCAGCTCGGGCTCGCCCCGCCCGACCCTGCTCACCGTGGCGAACCCCAGGATCAGTGGAACGCCTGCGGGCTGCGTCTGGGCGACACGGGTGGCCCCGGCGTCGATCCACGGTCCTTCGAACTCGAGGAACTCCGGGCGGGATGACAGGGCGGCGACATCGCCGGCATTCGACAACGCCGCAGCCCGGTAGATCCGCCGAAGGTCGGGCAAGTCGGCCCACACGGCCGTACGAACCCGGATCGAGCCGGCGAGCTCACTCATCGATGTCTCTCTCGTCGGTGTGTGTGGGGCTCCATCGCACGCCACCGGTCCCACTACGGTCAACCGGCGGCGACTTCGTGGTGGTCCCAGCACGGGACCGACCGGCCCCGACCGGGACGGTCTGGCTCACGTCGTTCGGTCTGCGGACATGCCCAGCACGGCCACCGTGCAACGCGAGACGCATGCCAGCCTGCCGTCGTCGTCACGGATATGGGTGTCCCACACCTGCGTGCGACGCCCCAGCGAGAGGGGTCGGGCGGTGCCATGGACCCACCCGCCGGTCACCGGACGCAGGTGGTTCGCGTTGATCTCCATGCCGACACAGGTCCTGCCGGCGCCGGCGACGAAGGTGGCTGCGAAGCTGACGAGGGTCTCTGCGAGCAGGACCGAGGCGCCGCCGTGGAGCAGCCCCAGCGGCTGTCGGGTCCGGTGGTCCACCGGCATCCGGGCGCTCAGGTGGTCGCCGCCGAGCTCGGTCAGCTCGATGCCCCGGTGGCCGATGGCACAGTCCGCCGTCATCGTGCGTGCCAGGGCCAGGTCCGGTGGGCTGTGCCAGATGCCGGCGTGGTCCTCGCTCGGTCCGAGCGAGGCACCGACACCGCTCGGCAAGGTGGACGGGCTCACGTCGTGGTCACTCATGACGCAGATGCTGCCGATGCCGTGCGGTCGGGCGCGTCGGGGAAACTACCCCACTTTCGCCGAGGCGGGTTCACTGGTGCCGTGGCCCCACAGGAACAACGCCTTGGACGCGCGCCGATGGCGGACGGTACGCGAGTGGCGTATGCCGTCACGGGCAGTGGCCCCCCGTTGGTCGTGTCCCCCGGGTGGTTGAGCCACCTCGAGCTGGACTGGGCCATCCCGGCACAACGCCTCTTCTACGGGTCACTGTCGTCCGGGCGGACGGTGGTGCGCTACGACCGGCCCGGATGTGGCCTGTCCGACCAGTACTCCGGACCGCGGAGCGTCGAGCACGAGCTGGCGACCCTGGGCGCGGTGGTCGAGGCTGTGCACCTCGAGCGGTTCGACCTGTTCGGATGGTCCCTCGGCGCCCCGGTGGCCGCGCGGTGGGCGGCCGACCACGCGCAGAGCGTGTCCCGTCTGGTGCTGTACGGCGGGTGGGCCCGTGGCTCAGCGATCGGCGACGAGGTGAGCCGTACCCACCTCCTCGGGTTGCTGGTCGACCACTGGGGCCTCGGCTCGGACGTGCTGACCGAGCTGTTCGCTCCGGAGGCCGACCCGGGCACACGGCGGGTGCTCGCGCAGTACCAGCGCGCGGCGTCCTCGGCACAGACCGCGGCGGGCCTGCTCGACCTGGCGTACCGCATCGACGTTTCCGAGTCCCTGAACCGGATCGGCGCCCCGACGCTGGTGCTGCACCGTGACCAGGACAGGGCGGCCCCGCCGCCACAGGGTCGCCTTCTTGCCGAGCGGATCCCCGGCGCCCAGCTCGTCGAGCTGTCCGGCCGCTCCCACCTGCCGGCGATGGGCGACTCGAGGGCCGTGGTCGACCAGGTGCGGCGCTTCCTGGGTCTGCGGCGCCTGCGTGAGGCGGCGCCGGTCGGGCTCACGGCGCGCCAGAACGAGGTCGCGGCCCTGGTGGCCCAGGGCCTGACCAACCGGGAGGCCGCCCAACGGCTGCACCTCAGCGAGCGGTCTGTGGAGTCCCACCTGGAGCGGATCCGTCTGCGCCTCGGCTTCCGCTCGCGCACGCAGCTGGCCGCCTGGTACGCCACACAACACCCGTCCTCACGGGGTGAAGTGCCGTAGTTCCACGCCTGCGTCCGCCCGACCGGGCCGGGCAACCTCGCCCCATGCGACGAGTCCCGGTGTTGTGCTTGTCCGCCGTAGGGTGGGTGGGCTTCATGGTCGTGACGGTGTGGACGATGGCGTTCCTGGCCGACACGGTGGTTCCGCGAACCGTGGCCGGGGTCCCCAGAGTGAGCAGCGCGGCCGCTGTCGCGACCGACCTCGCCCTGCTGCTCGTCTTCGCGGTCCAGCACTCCGTGATGGCTCGTCGTCGGTTCAAGACCTGGCTGCGGCTGCGGGTACCCGCGCCGTTGGAGCGCGCGCTCTACGTGCTTGCCACGGATGTCGTCCTCGCAGTGCTCCTGGTTCTCTGGCAACCCTTCGGGGGTCAGGTGTGGCGCGTCGACGGCATCTTCGCGGTGGCGCTGTGGGCGCTCTACGCCGGCGGGTGGGCCTGGTCCATCGGGGCCACCTTCGCGGTGGACCATCTCGCGCTCGTCGGGCTACGGCAGGCCGGATGGGGTGCCCGGTCGAGCTCCGACGCCCCTGAGGGCCTGCAGGTCCGGGGCCTGCACGCGATCGTGCGTCACCCGCTGATGACCGGGCTCATCGTCTGCGTCTGGGCCACACCGTCGATGGGCGCCTCGCACCTGCTCTATGCCGCAGGTGCGTCGGCCTACATCGCGGTCGGGATCCGGTTCGAGGAGCGTGACCTGCGGCGCACGTTCGGCGCGGCCTACGACGACTACGCCTCGCTCGTCGGGGCGGTCCTTCCCCGGCTCATCACCAGGCGGAGCTGAGCGGGACCCCCCACGACAAGGCCCCCGCACGACGCATCACGCGGTACGGCTTCATGGCCGACGGCGGCCCGGTCTCGGCAGCCGCGGGCCGCGAGCCCCAGGCGTGGCTCACGAGCCCGAGCGTGCCGGGCGTGTCCCGATGTCCCGCGCCAACCGGAGCGTCACCACCACCGAGACCGCGATGATGCCCGTGCCGGCGCCCGCTGCCAGGGCCCCCGACGGGAGCCGGCCGAGGTCGGCTCCCCGGCCGGACACCCCCACCAGGAGGTAGAGCGCGAACGCGCTCGCGACGATCGGCAGCATGCGCCGACGGCGGTACCGTCCCCGGGGGGAACCTGCCTCAGTCCCCGCGTTCACGCCGCCGGCGAGCAGGGAGAAGGCGACCAGCGACCCCCAGCCCCAGGGGCCGATGACCGCAGACGTGACGACGTTCAGGACGATGCCGACCCCCACCAGGGCCAGGACCTCCGCGGCGTACCTCCCCACGGCATGCGCCCAGGGCTCGCGCACCACCGGGCCGCCGTCGACCGCAACCGTGCTCACGAGCACATCATGGTCCCAGCACCACCGTGAAGTCGTGACAGGTGTCATGGGTCAAAAGGTAAAGAACTAGTAAAGTCAATCCATAGAGGCGGTCAAGTCGCAGGGGACGAGACCGCCGGCACACTCGGCCGCTGCAGGGAGGTCGCTGGTGCACGACACGACGCCCCCCTCTCGTGGTTGAGGGGGGCGTCGTACGTCATGCCGGCGTCGGGCTGGGCGCCGGCGCGAGGGACCGGTGACGACGGGCGGTGAGATCGGCCTCGCTCGGCGGTCGCGGCGAGCAGCCAGGGGTAGAACGGCAGGGTGGGTGTTGCCCTCGCGGTCGCGGCGATGGCGTGCGGCTTCGTCGTCGCGGTCCTCGCCTCGCGGGTCGCGGTGGCCGGAGCGACCGACCTGGTGGCCCGCAGCCCGCTGCCCCCGTTCGTCGTCGGCCTGACGCTCGTCGCGGTCGGCACCGACCTGCCGGAGATGGCCAACTCGGTCACCGCCTCGCTCGAGGGCCTCGGCGACGTCAACGTCGGTGACTCGATCGGGTCGGTCGTCACCCAGGTCACGCTCGTCCTCGGGCTGCTGCCCCTCGTGGGTGGTGCACTGGTCCTGGCCGTGCGCCAGACCGTCGCCGCCGGGGCGGTGATCCTGCTCGCCCTCGGGCTCGGGGCGGTGCTCATGCGCGACGGGGAGCTCGCGCGGGTCGACGGGCTGCTGCTCGTGCTCGCCTGGCTCGGTGGCTCCGCGCTCGTGTGGTGGGCCGGAGGGGTGGCCCCACCCCGGCCACTGGCCGACCCGTCGCCCGGGGAGCCGCCGGCGGGCGACCCGTCCCCGGGCGAGCACACCTCGGACGGGGCCGGCCGGGGCGAGGGCCTGCGCGGCTCACTGTCGCGTTTGGCAGCCGGCCTGGCCGGGGTCACCCTCGGCGCGGTGACAGCGATCTGGGGAGTGGTCCACCTCGCCGACGCGGCCGGGCTGCCCCTCTTCGTCGTCAGCTTCTTCGGGGCCGCACTCGGCACCTCCCTGCCCGAGCTGCTCTTCAGCGTCACCGCCCTGCGCCGCGGCGAGGCGGAGATGGCCGTCGGCGACGCGCTCGGCGCCTCGATGGTCGACGCCACCTTGTCGATCGGCATCGGTCCCCTCGTGGCCCCGACGCTCGTCAGCACCGGGCTGGTCGAGCGCGGTGTCCTCGTCTCTGCCGTCGCCGTCGTCCTCGTCGTCGCCCTGCTCGCGTGGCGCCGGCGACACACCGTGGGCACCGGGCTGGCCCTCGTCGGGCTCTACCTCGGGGTGTATGCGGTCCTCCTGGCGTGACCCCGGGGTCCGCCGGTGGCCACCGGCGTTGTGACCCACGAGACTGCGTGCGCGACACCGGCGGAGGACACTGGGTGCATGGCCGAGGACGTGCTCTCGAGGCAGTCGGGCCAGGGCCCCCAGGGCTCGGGTCCCCTACCGGTCGTGGCCGCTCTCGACGGGTCCTCCCACGAGGACGCCGTCATCGAGTGGGCCGCGGCCACCGCGGCACGGCACGGCGTGCGACTGCACCTGGTCCACGTCGTCGAGGTGGGCGTCTCGCTCACCCCGTACGCGGTCATCGCGACGGAGGCGCCGTGGTTCGGCGAGCAGCTCGAGGCAACGACGCGCGAGCGGCTCGACGGCCTGGCGGCCGGGCTGCGCGAGAGGTACCCCGACCTCGAGGTCCGGGTCGAGACACCGTTCGGGTCGCCACCTGCGGTGCTCGTCGACTTCTCGGAGCACGCCACGGTCGTCGTCGGCGCCTCCTCCCACGACCGCTTGGAGCGCCTGGTCCTCGGATCGACGGCGCTCGCGGTCGTGGCCCACGGGCACGGGACGGTGGTCGTCGTGCCCGAGTCGCTGCCGCCGGTGGAACCGCACCGGGTGGTCGTCGGAGCCGACGGCAGCGACGCCGGGGCGCGGGCGGTGGCCCACGCGGTCGCCGAGGCGGCCTCCGTCGGCGGCCGGGTCAGCGCCGTCACGGCCTGGACCGTCGAGGTCGAGGACGGTGTCGTCGTCACCGAGCCGGGCACCGAGCGCTGGTCCCGCGTCGAGGGGCGGCTGCTGGAGTCGGTCCGCGAGGCGCTCGCCGGCGCCCGCGAGGCACACCCCGAGGTGCCCGTCGAGGTGGTCGTGCGCCACGGCAAGCCCGCGACCGCGCTGCTCGACGTCGCCCGCGAGCAGGGCGCCGACCTCGTCGTCGTCGGCCGCCGCGGTCGTGGCGGCTTCGCCGGGCTGCTCATGGGCAGCGTGAGCCGGACGGTCGTCCAGCGCTCCACCGTGCCGGTGGCCGTCGTCCACTGACCGGGGCTCAGCCCATTGCCGTCGCGACGAGCGGTGCGAACCCGTCCCGGTGCCCCGCCCGGGTGGGGTGGTAGATGTCGAGCACGCCCGTCCGCTTGCCCCACACGTACGGGTCCGTGGAGCACACGTCGTGGCCGGTGAACGCGTCGCCGGGGTCGAGGTAGGTGAACCCGGCGGCCGCCGCCCGCTCGGCGAGCACCCGGTCCAGGTGTGCTGCGACACCGTCGAGCGCCGCCGCCTCGCGCTCGTTGATGCCCCGGGCCTGCCCGCAGGAGACGTCGGCGCCGAAGGGCTGCGGGTAGCCGACGACGATGACCTTGGCCTCCGGGGCGCGCGCCCGGATGTCGGCGTAGGTGGCGTCGAGCCGGGCGGGCAGGTCGCTGTCGATCCGCCGGTCGACCCGGGAGACCGTCGAGCGGCACAGCGGCTCGTCCCATGTGCTGAAGCAGGAGAGGATGAGGTCGACGAATCCGACGTCGTTGCCGCCGACGCTCACCGTGACGACGTCCGTCGAGGCCGACAGGGCGGCGTTCTGCCCGTCGATGACGTCCTGGGTCTCCGCGCCCGAGCAGGCCCGGAACCTCAGGGTCGTGTTCGGGCGCTCGCGCGCGACGATCGGGGCGTAGGCGAGGCTGCTGCGGTAGCAGGAGAGGCTGAGGTCGGGCCACTGCGTGCCGTTGCCCGAGGCGTAGGAGTCACCGAGGGCGACGTACTCGTCGGGCTCGGCAGCCGCCGCAGCGGGTGCCAGCACGCCGGCCAGCAGGAGGGGCAGGGCCGCGGCAGCGGCGAGGCGGGACCGTAGGCGGGGACGAGCGGACAACGGGCACTCCTTCGTGCGGCGTCTCGGGCGGCCACGCCACCCCGGGTGCGCCTCACTGTGGCCCAGGCCGGCGGTGCCGGCAACCGCAGGAGCGCCCTCAGGACCCCGGGTCCGCGGCGAACGGCCAGCCCTGCACCATCCCCGGGGCGCACCCCGGCTCGATGAAGTGCTCGAAGCCGAAGGCCGCGGCGAACACCTCCGGTGGCATCGCGAGCATCATCCCGACGTCGCTGGTCTGGCTGGCGTGGCAGGCCAGCGCCGCCCGCTTGCGCTCGACCAGGTCGCGCACGTCGACTCGCCAGTGCAGCTCGGCGGCCGGGGTGCCCATGGGGTTGCCGTCGTCCATCGGCGCGTCGGGGTCGAAGACCTCCTGGCCGGCGGCCCGGGCCAGGAGGGTCAGCTCGCGCATGGCGTCGCGGTTCATCGTGGACTCCAGCCGGCGCGGCGTGCGGGACGCGAGCCCGGCCGCGGCCAGGGCGACCCGGTGGACCTGCACGTGGTCGGGGTGGCCGTATCCGCCGTGCCAGTCGTACCCGACGAGGACGTCGGCGCCCTCCTCCTCGAGGACGGCCGCGACCCGCCGCGCGGCCTGCTCGACGTCGGCGGTGGCGAACGCGCGCTCGTGGGCGTTCTGCTCCCAGCCGCTCATCCCCGAGTCGGCGTAGCCGAGCCACTCCACGCGGTGCAGCCCGATGACCTCGGCCGAGGCGGTCAGCTCCCGCCGGCGCCGCTGGGCGACCGTCTCACCGGGCGCGAGGTCCTCCGGTGCCGTCCCGTGCTCGCCGTTGGTCGCCACGACGAGCACGACGCGATGGCCCTCGTCGACGGCCCGCGCCATCGTCCCCGAGGTCTGCGAGGCCTCGTCGTCGGGGTGGGCGTGGAGGAAGACGATGGTCGACACGGGACCATCCTGCCGAACCGCGCGAATCCCCCCGAACGGCGGCCGGTGGGCCTACCGTGTCCTGGGGTCCGCCGGAGCGTCCCGGGGGCCAGGGGACAAGGAGGTTCCATGAGCGCCACCGACCACGTGGACGGCGGGCCGCCGCGGAGCGCGGCCGTCGACCACGACACCGTGCCGCCGGCCCGCACCGGGCTGCTCGTCGTCGCCGGAGTGCTGCTCCTGCTGCCCGTGCTCGCCCTGATGTGGGTCGGCAGCTACAGCCGGGTGGACCCCAAGCTCGGCGCCTTCCCGTTCTTCATCTGGTACCAGTTCCTCTGGGTCTTCCTCACCTCGGCGGTCACCTACACCGCCTACCGGATCGTCCTCGTCGCCCGCCCGCACCGGCCGATGACCGAGGACGCGCCCGCCGTCGACGAGCCGGGGGAGCAGCCATGAGCGGCATCGACACCCCGGCCCTGCTCGTCCTCGTCCTGCTCTTCCTCCTCGTGACCGCGATGGGGTTCTGGGCGACCCGATGGCGCCGCCCGACCTCGATGGAGTCCCTCGACGAGTGGGGGCTCGGCGGGCGCTCCTTCGGCACGTGGATCACCTGGTTCCTCCTCGGAGGCGACCTGTACACGGCCTACACCTTCGTCGCGGTGCCCGCGGCGATGTTCGCCCTCGGTGCGGTCTCGGGCTTCTTCGCCGTGCCCTACACGATCGTGCTCTACCCGATCATCTTCGTCTTCATGGCGCGGCTGTGGTCGGTGAGCCACCGGCACGGGTACGTGACGACGGCCGACTTCGTCCGGGGGCGCTTCGGTTCCCGGGGGCTGTCGCTGGCGGTCGCCGTCACCGGCTTCCTCGCGACGATGCCGTACATCGCCCTCCAGCTCGTCGGGATCCAGGCCGTCCTGGAGGTGGTCGGCCTCGGGGGTGGGGGCAACGTCGTGGCCAAGGACGCACCGCTGTTCATCGCGTTCGCCCTGCTGGCGGCCTACACCTACTCCGGCGGCCTGCGGGCCCCCGCGGTCATCGCCTTCGTCAAGGACATCCTCATCTACCTCGTCATCCTCGTGGCGATCGTCTACCTGCCGAGCAAGGTCGGCGGCTGGGGCGAGGTGTTCTCCGCCGCGGAGGCCAAGATGAGCGCGGCCGCCCCGGACGGCAAGCCGGTGGGCTCCTTCGTCCCGGGGGCGTCGGCCCAGTGGGCCTACGCCACCTTGGGGCTGGGCTCGGCCCTCGCGCTGTTCATGTACCCGCACTCGGTGACGGCCAGCCTCTCGGCCAAGTCCCGCAACACCGTCCGGCGCAACGCCTCGATCCTGCCGGCGTACAGCTTCGTGCTCGGGCTCCTCGCCCTCCTCGGCTGGGTCGCGATCGCCGCCGGGACCAAGCCGGTCGGTCTCGACGGCGAGCCGAACGCCCAGCTGGTCATCCCCCAGCTGTTCGAGGACATGTTCCCCTCGTGGTTCGCCGGCGTCGCCTTCGCGGCCATCGCCATCGGCGCCCTCGTCCCGGCGGCCATCATGTCGATCGCGGCCGCCAACACCTTCACCCGCAACATCTACAAGGAGTGGCTCAAGCCCTCGGCCACGCCCGAGCAGGAGGCCAAGGTCTCCAAGCTGATGTCGCTCGTCGTCAAGGCGTTCGCGCTCGTCTTCGTGCTCGCGCTCGACAAGCAGAACGCCATCAACTTCCAGCTCCTCGGCGGCATCTGGATCCTGCAGACCTTCCCGGCGGTCGTCCTCGGCCTCTACACCCGGTGGCTGCACCGCTGGGCGCTCGTCGCCGGATGGGCCGTGGGCATGGTGTACGGGACGGTGGCCGCGTACAACGTCGCGAACCCCCGCTCCGGCGTGGAGCACTTCGGCGGCTCGCTCGCCGAGATCCCGGTCATCGGCCAGCTCGGCTACATCGCGATGACCGCCTTCGTGGCCAACCTCGTCGTCGCGGTCGTCGTCACCCTGGTCCTGCGCGCGATGCGGGCCCCGGAGGGCCGGGACGAGACGATCCGTGGCGACTACTTCGCCGACGCCGGCGACCCGCGGGTCCGCACGGTCCTCCAGCCGCTGCACCAGGAGGCCCCCAACCCCTGACCCGGCCCGCCGGCCGGGCAGGATGGGCGCATGGAGCCCGCGCCCACCCCTCTCGTCGAGCTCGCCCAGGCCCACCACGTCGCCACCGACTACTGGGACTGGCAGGGCCGGCACGTCACGGTCTCGGACGCCTCGATCCGTGCCGTCCTGGCCGCGCTCGGCGTGCCGGCCGAGGACGACGCGGCCGTCGCGGCGTCGCTGCGCGAGCACGCCGAGGCGCCGTGGCGGCACACCTTGGCGCCGACCGTCGTCGCGCGCGCGGGGCGCAGCCTCCTCGTGCCGGCCCACGTGCCGGCCGGGTCGGGCATCCGGCTGCACGTCGAGCTCGAGGACGGGGGGCGCCGCGAGCTGGCCCAGGTCGACCGCTGGGTCCCCGACCGCGAGGTCGCCGGGCGGGCGGTCGGCGAGGCCACGTTCGAGGTGCCGGCGGACCTGCCGCTCGGCTGGCACCGCCTCGTCGCGGACGTGGACGCCACACCGCTGGAGCCGGCGACCCTCACGAGCACGCTCGTCGTCACGCCCGAGCGTCTCCAGCTGCCCGAGCCGCTGGGCTCGCGCCGGGCGGTCGGGCTGATGGCGCAGCTGTACCAGGTGCGCTCCGGGTCGACGTGGGGGGTGGGGGACCTACGCGACCTCGCCGGGCTCGCCACCTGGGCCGCCGCGGCCCACGACGCCGACTTCGTGCTCGTCAACCCGCTGCACGCTGCCGAGCCGGTGCCGCCGATGGAGGCATCCCCGTACCTGCCGACGACCCGGCGCTTCGTCAACCCCCTGTACCTGCACGTCGAGGACGTGCCCGAGGTGGCCGCGCTCGACGCGAGCGCCCACCGCGCCTTCCTCCGGCTCGCCGACCGTGGCCGGGCGCTCTCCGCGGGGGAGCGCATCGACCGGGACGCGGCCTGGGCGCTGAAGCGGGAGGCGCTCCGGCTCGTCTTCGACGCCGGCCTCACCGGCACCCGGGCGGAGGCGTTCGCCGCCTACTGCACGCGCGAGGGCGAGGGGCTCGCCCGGTTCGCCACGTGGTGCGCCCTCGCGGACGTCCACGGGCTGCCGTTCACGACGTGGCCGGCGCAGCTGCAGGACCCCGACGGCCCCGCGGTCGGCGCCTTCCGCGAGCAGCACGCCGACGACGTCGACTTCCACCGGTGGATGCAGTGGCTGCTCGAGGAGCAGCTCGCGGGGGTCCAGCGGGAGGCGCGCGCCGCGGGCATGGCCCTCGGCGTGGTCCACGACCTGGCCGTCGGCGTGCACCCCGTCGGTGCCGACGCGTGGGGCCTCGGCGGCGTGCTGGCCCACCACGTCACGGTCGGCGCCCCACCGGACCAGTTCAACCAGCTGGGGCAGAACTGGAGCCAACCGCCGTGGCGGCCCGACCGGCTCGCCGAGGTGGGGTACGCCCCCTTCCGGGACATGGTCCGCACGGTCCTGCGCGACTCCGGGGGCATCCGGGTGGACCACATCCTCGGGCTGTTCCGGCTGTGGTGGATCCCCGAGGGCGGCTCGCCCGCCGAGGGCACGTACGTCTACTACGACCACGAGGCGCTCGTCGGCATCCTCGTCCTGGAGGCCCAGCGCGCCGGGGCGGTCGTCATCGGCGAGGACCTCGGGGTGGTCGCCCCCAACGTGCGCGACGTGCTCGACGAGCGCGGGCTGCTCGGCACCTCGGTGCTGTGGTTCGAGTGGGAGGAGGACGTCGTGCGCGCGCCGGAGTCCTACCGCGACCTGTGCCTGTCCACCGTCACCGTCCACGACCTGCCGCCGACGGCCGGCTACCTCACCCTCGAGCACGTCGCCGTCCGCGAGCGGCTCGGGCTGCTCACCCGGCCGGTGGCCGAGGAGCGGGCGCTCGAGGAGAACGCCATCGAGCGGGTGCGGGCGGCCCTCGCCGAACGGGGGCTGCTCGCGGCGGACGCCGACGTCGACGACACCGTCGTCGCGCTGCACCGCTGGCTCGCCGACACCCCGAGCCGGATGCTCGCGGTCTCCCTCCCGGACGTCGTCGGCGACCGGCGGGCCATCAACCAGCCGGGCACCAACGACGAGTACCCCAACTGGAGGCTGCCGCTCAGCGGGCCGGACGGTGAGCCGGTCGACCTCGAGGCCATCCGGGCCGCGCCCCTCGCCGAGCGGCTCTTCGACGCGCTGCGGGGGCGCGTCAGCGGCGAGGCGTGCTGATCGGGCACCTTGATCGAGGAGCGCCATCCATTTACGATACGGCGCGTGACGTTTCGTAATAATGAGAGTGAGGCGCGCGGACGCCCGCGGGACCCACAGCTCGACCGTCGGATCACGACCAGCGTGCTCGAGGTGCTGGGCGAGCAGGGTTACGACGGGGTGTCCTTCGAAGCGGTCGCGCGCCGTTGCGGTACCTCCAAGGCCTCGCTGTACCGGCGATGGCAGTCCAAGCGAGACATGGTCCTGGCGGCAGTGAAGAACGGTCCCGCGCGGAACGCCTCAGAGCCCCTCGAGATGGGTACGTGTCTGCGCGAAGACCTCCTTATGCTCGTCCGGCGGCTGGTGCAGACGATGCGCTCGGCCGATACCGGTGCAGCGTTCATGCTGCTGCAGGCTGGCCTCGAGGACCCCGACCTGTGCGAGGCCATCGAGGACGCCACCGGCCCAACGGGCGCACGGCTGCCGAAGCGGGTGATCGACGCCGCCGTGGCGAGGGGCGAGCTCGCGCCAGGCACCGACCCCTTCGCCTACGAAGAGGTGGCCGGCGCTGTCCTCCTGCTGCGCCGCGCCAACGGGCTGACGCTGACCGACGAGTATCTGCAGTCACTCGTCGATGCCGTGATCACACCTGCCTTGGTCGCCTCGCACCAGCACACCAGCCTTCCCGCCGGGATCTTCTCCGGCCGCCCAGCCGCCCACCCATCCCGGGAGAACTCATGACCAGCTTCACCATCGACAACTTCACCTACCGCCGCATCGTCGGCGCCGACGGCGTCCACCTCAACGTCGCCAGCGGCGGTCAGGGCCCCGCTGTGGTTCTGCTCCACGGGTTCCCGCAAACGCACTACATGTGGCGTCACGTCGCCCGCCGCCTCTCCCACCAGTTCACGGTGATCGTCCCGGACCTGCGAGGCTACGGCGACAGCGACAAGCCAGTAGCCGAGGGACGCGACACGTACTCCAAACGCACGATGGGTAACGACATCGTCGCCATCGCCCGCGACTTGGGGTTCGAGCGCTTCGGCCTCGTGGGTCACGACCGTGGCGCACTCGTCGCCGTCAGGACAGGTCTCGACCACCCAGACGTGGTGACGTTCCTAGGAATCCTCGATGTCCTGCCCACCCTCGACACCTGGTCCGTCCTGCAGGGTGTCGACGCCAAGGTGGCCTGGCACCTGTACCTCATGGCCCAGCCCGCCGGGATGCCGGAGAAGATGATCGCAGCCGTTGCCCCCGAGTTCTACGCCTCGTTCCTCGACGCCTGGGACCCCACAGGCGCCACCTTCACCCAGGAGGAACGGTCCCACTATGTCCACAGCTCGATCGCGTCCACCGACTCCATCGTTGCCGACTACCGAGCAACCGCCGGCATCGATCTCGACATGGACACCGCCGACCGTGAACAAGGCGCCCAGCTGTCCATGCCCGTCGCCGTCATCTCCCAAGACTGGGGCGCGCAGCTCGGCTTCGACGCCTCTGCCCTCTGGCGCGCCTGGGCCCCCGACTTCACCTACCAGCCGACGACCAGCGGTCACTACATGGCCGAAGAGAACCCCACCGAGATTGCCGAGTTCATCGAGACCCTCGCACGCCGAGCCAGCGACCAGCACTGACTCAGCACTCAACCCTTCTCACGACTGACCAACGGCCCCGGTCAGGACAACTAGGCCAGCTGGGCCGCGAAGCGGTCGGCGAAGGGCCACCACGCGGCGCGCAGCGCCTCGCGTGCGTGCTCGACCTGCCCGACGAGCGCCGCGGCGTCGTCGTCGAGACCGCCCGGGGACTCCGAGCGCAGCCAGTCCGTGAAGACCTCGGGCGAGGTCTCCGGGTGGCACTGCACCGACCAGGCGCGCTGCCCGAGGCGCAGCGCCTGCGGCCGGCCGTCGGGGAGGCGGGCGAGGACCGTCGCCCCGGGAGGGGGCTCGAGCACGACGTCGTCGTTGAAGTGCACCGCCGGCGCCCCGTCCAGACCCGCGAGGAGCGGGTCGGTGCGGCCCTCGGGAGTGAGCCCGACGGGCACGACGCCCACCGTGCGACCCGACGGGTTGGGGCCGGTGCGCCCGCCGAGGGCGAGCGCGGCCAGCTGGTGGCCGAGGCACACGGCGAGCACGGGCTCCCCGGCCTCGGTGGCCTCCCGCAGCAGCGCCTTGGTCGGGCCCAGCCACGGGTTCTCGGCGTCCGCGGTCGCCGCCATCGCCCCGCCGAGGACGACGAGCCCGTCGTGGCCCCCGTCGGCCAGCCGCGACGGGACGGGGTCCCCGAGGTCGCCGCGCACGACGTCGAGCTCGACCCCGGCCTGGGCCCACCACTGCCCCAGCCAGGCCGCCGGGGCGTCGGGCTCGTGCTGGACGACGAGCAGGCGGCGGGTCATCACCCGGTCTCGGTGCCGAGGAGGGAGCCGATGCCGTAGGTGACCGCCATCGCGAGCAGACCGCCCGCGACCACGCGCACCGTCGCCCGGCGCGCGTCGGCCTCGCCGAGCCGCGCGCTGACCAGGCCGGTGCCCGCGAGCGCGACCACGACGGCGAGCACCGTCACCGGGACCCGCCAGCCCTGGGCGGGCAGGACGACGGCGAGCAGCGGGACGACGGCTCCGAGCGTGAAGGAGAGCATCGAGGCCCAGGCGGCCTGCCAGGGGTTGGTGAGGTTCTCCGGGTCGATCCGCAGCTCGACCTCGGCGTGGGCGGCGAGGGCGTCGTGCCGGGTCAGCTCGACGGCGACCTGCTCGGCCAGGTCGGGGGAGAGGCCCTTGGCCTCGTAGAACCCGGCGAGCTCGGCGAGCTCGGCGTCCGGCTCCTCGGCCAGCTCGCGGGTCTCCTTGGCGATCAGGGCCCGCTCGGTGTCGCGTTGCGTGCTCACCGAGACGTACTCGCCGACCGCCATGCTCATCGCCCCGGCGGCGAGCCCGGCGAGGCCCGCGGTGAGGACGGTGCCGCGGTCGGTCGTCGCGGCGGCCACCCCGATGACGAGGGCGGCGGTCGAGACGATGCCGTCGTTGGCGCCGAGGACGCCGGCGCGCAGCCAGTTCAGGCGCTGGCTGTAGGAGTGGTCGTGCGGCTCGTCGTGCCCGGCGAGCGCCGCGGCGCCCGATGGGTGGTCAGCCACGCAGGCTCGCCCCCTCGGCGCGGGCCGCCTGCGAGATCCGGTGCGCCAGCTCGATGTCCAGCTGGGTCAGGCCGCCGGCGTCATGGGTCGTGAGCAGCCAGCGGGTCGTGCGCCAGCGGATGTCGATGTCCGGGTGGTGGTTCATCTGCTCGGCGTCCTCGGCGACGGCCACGACGAGGCGGACCGCGGCCGGGAAGTCGGGTGCCTCCACGGTGGCGACGATCGCGCTGCCCGCGCGGGACCAGCCGGGCAGCTCGGCGAGCTGGCGGGTCACCTCGTCGTCGGTGAGGAGTCGGCTCATCGGACCATCATCGCCCACCTCGACCGTGGCGGCACCTGAGGCGACCCTGACCCGCCGGCGGCTACGGGCCGGTGGGCGAGACCTGGGCCTCCGTCTCGGACGCGGGCCCGATGGCGTCGCCCTCGTCGGTGCCCCGCCAGTCCTGCGTCGTCGCCGTCGGCGTCACCTCGTGCGGGGTGATCTCGCCGCGCTCGATCTCCTCGGCCCAGTGGCAGGCGACCCGATGGCCGGCGGGAACCCCGGGGACGTCGACGGCCCGCAGGGTGGGGCGCTCGTCGGCGCAGCGGGTCTCCTGACGCCACGGGCAGCGGGTGTGGAACCGGCAGCCGGTCGGGGGCCGCGAGGGGGAGGGGAGGTCCCCGACGAGGAGGACCTGCTCGCGGCGGTCCTCGGCGACCGGGTCCGGGAGCGGGACCGCCGAGAGCAGCGCGCGGGTGTAGGGGTGCAGCGGCGTCGTGTACAGGTCGTCGGCGGTCGCCTCCTCGACGAGACCCCCGAGGTACATGACCCCGATCCGGTCGCTGATGTGCCGGACGACCGCCAGGTCGTGCGCGACGACGAGGTAGGTCAGCCCGAGGCGCTCCTGGAGCTCCTCGAGGAGGTTGATGACCTGCGCCTGCACCGAGACGTCGAGCGCCGAGACCGGCTCGTCGGCGACGATGAGCTTCGGCTCCACCGCGAGCGCTCGGGCGATGCCGATGCGCTGGCGCTGGCCGCCGGAGAACTCGTGCGGGTACTTCTTCAGGGCAGCTGCCGGCAGCCCGACCGCGGCGAGCAGCTCGCGCAGGCGTGCCGAGGTCGCGGCGTCGTCCGAGGCCAGCCCGTGTGCCCGCATCCCCTCGACGAGGAGGGACTCGACGGACTGGCGCGGGTCGAGGCTGCTCATCGGGTCCTGGAAGACCATCTGGAAGTCCTTGCGCCGGCGGCGCAGCTGCTCACCGGCGAGCGAGGCGATGTCGGTGCCGTCGATGACGACGCTGCCCTCGGTCGGCGGCTCGAGGCCGAGGATGGCCTTGCCGAGGGTGGACTTGCCGCAGCCGGACTCCCCGACGAGGCCGTAAGTCTCACCGCGGCGGATCTGCAGGTCGACCCCGTCGACCGCGTAGACGTGGCCGACCACCCGGTCGAGCACGACCCCGCGCTTGATCGGGAAGTGGACCTTGACCCCCCGCACGTCGAGCAGGAGGTCCTCCTCGGGGGCGGGGGCGGTGGTGTCCTCGGCGGTCGTCGTCATCGGGTCACCTCGACGGGGTTGAAGCAGCGCAGCGCCCGGCCCGCGGACTCCTCGAGCCGCGGGGTCTCGGCGGTGCATCGCTGGACCGGCTGGGAGCAGCGCGGCGCGAAGGCACACGCGCTCTCCCACGGCAGGTTGTCGGCGACCGAGCCGGGGATCGGCGTCAGCGGCGCACCGCGGGCGCCGTCCAGGCGCGGGATGGAGGCGAGCAGGCCGCTCGTGTACGGGTGGCGGGGCGCGGCGAACAGCTCGTGCCGCTCGCCCCGCTCCACGATCCGGCCCCCGTAGAGGACGTTGACCTCGTCGCACAGCCCGGCGACCACCCCGAGGTCGTGGGTGATCATCACCAGGGCCGTGCCGGTCTCCTCGACGAGCTCCTTGAGCAGCCGGAGGATCTGGGCCTGGATCGTCACGTCGAGGGCGGTGGTCGGCTCGTCGGCGATGAGCAGCCGCGGTTCGCAGGCCAGCGCCATGGCGATGAGGGCGCGCTGGCGCATCCCGCCGCTCAGCTGGTGCGGGTAGTCGGTGAGCCGCCGGTCCGGGTCGGGGATGCCCACCCGGTCCAGCAGGTCCCGGGCCAGCGGGCGGGCCGCCCGCCGGCGCATCCCCCTGTGCCGTTCGAGCACCTCGGTCACCTGCAGGCCGATGGGGATGACCGGGTTGAGGGAGGAGAGCGGGTCCTGGAAGATCATCGCGATGTCGCGCCCGCGCCGGTCGCGCATCTGGTCGGGCGGCAGGCCGAGCAGGTCGGTGCCGTCGTAGGTGGCGGTGCCCTCGACGGTGTTCCCGCGGGCGGGCAGCAGCCCCATGATCGCGAGCGAGGTCACCGACTTGCCGCAGCCGGACTCACCGACGAGGCCCACGGTCTGCCCCGGGCGGACGTCGAAGCTCACGCCGTCGACGGCGGTGAAGGGCTCCTCGCCCTGGCGGCGGAAGGTGACCCGCAGGTCCCGGACGGACAGCAGCGGCTCCTGACCTGGCCGGCCGGTCCGCGGTGTGGTCGCCGTGGCGGTCATCCCCGGCTCACCTCCTGCTCTTGGGGTCGAGGGCCTCGCGCAGCGACTCGCCCATGAGGGTGAAGCCGAGGGCGACGACGATGATGCACAGGGCGGGGTAGACCGCCAGGTGCGGGCTGTCGTAGATGTAGGTCTGGGCCCGGCCGAGCATCTGGCCCCACTCCGGCTGGCGGTCGTTGGGGTTGCCGAGCCCGAGGAAGGACAGGGCCGCGGCGTCGATGATCGACACGGCGAGCACGAGCGTGGACTGGACGATGACCGGCGCGAGCGAGTTGGGGACCATGTGCCGGAAGACCACCGCCCGCCGGGTGACCCCGAGCGCCCGCGCCGCGAGGACGTGGTCGCTGTGCCGCTGGGCGAGCATCGATCCGCGCAGCAGGCGGGCGAAGACCGGCACCTGGACGGCGGCGACGGCGATGATGACGGTCAGCTGGCTGGGGCGGGAGGCGATCGCGGCGATCGAGAAGGCGAGCAGCAGGGAGGGGATGGACAGCAGGACGTCGACCACCCGCATGACGAGCGAGTCGACCCAGCCGCCGAACGCGCCGGCGAGGATGCCGAGGGTCAGCCCCCCGGTGAGCCCGAAGAGCGTCGCGAAGACGCCGACGACGAGCGTCTGCTGGCTGCCGACGAGCAACCGGGAGAGCAGGTCGCGGCCGACGTCGTCGGCACCGAGCGGGAAGCCCGGCTCCGGGCCCGGGACGGGGTTGGTCTGCGGGCGCACCTTGTCGATGAGCAGGTTCGCCCCCGGGTCGTGGGGGGCGATGAGCGGCGAGACGAGGGCGAGGACGACGAAGACGAGGGTGATCGCGGCGCCGAGGAGGAAGACCGGGTCGCGCCGCAGCCGTCGCCACGCGCTGGCGATGAGCGAGACGCCGGGCTTCTCGTCGACCGAGCCGGCCTCGAGCAGCGCGCCCCCCGGGCCGGTGGCCGCCGTGGCGGCGAGCGCGTCGACCCGCTCCTTGCGCCGGTTCGCCGGCGTCGGCAGGCTCATCGGGTCCGCACCCTCGGGTCGATGACCGCGTAGGAGATGTCGACGAGCAGGTTGATGACGACGTAGATCATCGCCGCCGCGAGGATGAGCACCTGGAGGACCGCGTAGTCGCGGCCCTCGAACGCGTCGGCCAGCGCGTTGCCGATGCCGCCCCAGTTGAAGACCTTCTCGGTGAGCACCGCCCCGGCGAGCAGCCCGCCGGTCTGGAGCCCGATCGTCGTCACGACCGGCAGGAGGGCGTTGCGCAGGACGTGCCGGCCCCGGATGACCCGTGCGGTGAGGCCCTTGGACTCCGCGGTGCGCACGTAGTCCTCGCCGAGCACCTCGAGGACCGAGGCCCGGGTGATCCGGTAGATCACGGCGAACGGGATCGTCGCCAGGGCGAGCGACGGCAGCACGAGGTGCTTGAGCGCGCTGACCGAGCAGTCGTACTCCCGGGTGAGCAGGCCGTCGAGGACGAAGAAGTTGGTCACCCGGGTGCAGCTGAGGTTGTCCTGCCGACCGGAGACCGGGAAGACGTGGTGCTCGACGGCCAGCTGGTACTTCAGGAGGAAGGCGAGGAAGAACACCGGGACCGCGACCCCGACGAGCGAGGTGACCACGAGCCCGCTGTCCAGCGGTGAGCCGGCCCGGCGGGCGGAGAGGTACCCGAGGGGGATGGCCAGGACGACGGCGAGGAGGAGGGCGAAGAAGCTCAGCTCGATCGTCGCCGGCAGCCGGGAGAGGAAGATGTCGAGGGCGTCGGCGCCGGGCAGGACGCGGGTGGAGGTGCCGAACTCGCCGTGGGCCGCGCGCTCGACGAAGCGCCAGTACTGGACCCACACCGGCTGGTCGAGACCGAGGGCCTTGGTCAGGGCGGCCCGGGTCTGCGGGGTCGCGCGCTCCCCGAGGATCGCCGAGACCGTCCCCCCGGGCAGGGAGCGCAGCCAGAAGAAGAGCATGAGGGAGAGGACGAAGACGACGACGACCATCTGGAGGAGGCGTCGGATGATGAATCTCGCCACGGGGGCTCCTGGGGGTCTGCGGCGGGCGCCGGTGGCCGCCCCGAACGTGTCGTGTCCGGGGCGGCCACCGACCCTGTGCGTGCTCTCGTGCCGAGCGGGCTAGCGCTCGGTCACTTGGCGACGGTGACGGTGTCGAACGTCTCCGCGGTGAGCGGGCTGGCGACCAGACCCTCCACCTTCTCGCTCGTCACGAGCGCCGGCGGGGAGTGGCTGATCGGGATACCCGGCAGGTACTCCTCGGCGATGCGCTTGTTGATGTCCTCGTAGGCGGCGGCCCGCTCGTCCTCGTCGACGATCGCGTCGGCGGCCTTGAGGTCCTCGGAGAGCGTCTTGCCCCACGGCATGACGCTCGTGTGGAAGTCGTTGCCCTTGAGGTCGCTGAAGAAGGTGCCGAGGAAGTTGTCCGCGGCGTTGTAGTCACCCGTCCAGCCGAGCAGCCACGCGTCGTAGGCGCCGTTGGCCGAGACGTCGTCGAGGTAGCCGCCGTTCCACGGCTTGCTGACCTCCTTGACCTTGATGCCGACGGCCTCGAGGTCCTTGGTGAACGCCGCGTGGATCTTCTGCGGGTCCGGCATGTAGGGCCGGGAGACCTCGGTCGGGAACGCGAACGTCAGGCTCATGCCCTCGGCCCCGGCCTCCTTGAGCAGCTGCTTGGCCTTGTCCGGGTCGTACGGGTAGGGCTCGAGGTCCTTGTTGTAGCCGGAGACCGCCTCCGGCATGAACTGCGAGGCCACACTCGCTCCCTCGGGCAGCTGGCTGGTGACCATCTGCTCACGGTTGAGGGCGTACGCGATCGCCTGGCGCACCCGCAGGTCCTTCAGCTTGGGGTTCTTCTCCGGGTTCAGCCCGAGGTAGAGGACGTTGAACGCAGGACGGACCTGGACGTTGTTGCCGTCGTCCTCCAGGCCCTGCCAGTCCACCGGGTTGGGCAGGTCGTAGCCGTCGATCGACCCGGCCTCGAGCTCCTGGCGGCGGGTGGTCTCGTCCGGGATGATCTTGAAGACGAGCGTCTTGGTCTTCGGCGGGTCGCCGTAGTAGTCGTCGTTGGCGACGAGCGTCACCGTCTTGTTCGCCTCGTCGTAGGAGTCGAGCTTGTAGGGCCCGATCCCCACCGGGTTCATCGAGTACTCGGGGTAGGTGAAGCCCTCGCCCTGGGCCTGGACGTTGTTGGCGTCGCCCTCCTCGAGGGCCGTGGGCGACTGCATGGAGAAGGAGTCCAGGGACAGGATCGTCGGGAAGCTCGACGTCGTGCGGGTGACGTCGATGACCGCGGTGTCGGCGTCCTTGGCCTCGCACGACTTGTACAGCGAGCCCTCCGGGTCGTCGCTGAAGGTGCCGAAGAAGTACGTCCAGTACTCGGCCGCCGTCTGGCCGGCTCCCTTCTGGTTGTACATCCGCTCCATGTTGTAACAGACCGCGTCGGCGTCGAAGTCGGTGCCGTCGGAGAACTTCACCCCCTGGCGCAGGTGGAAGGTCCAGCTCAGGCCGTCGTCCGAGGGCTCCCAGCTCTCGGCGAGCTCGGGCTGGACGTCGGCGGTGCCCGGCTTGATCCCGAGCAGGCCCTGGTGGATCTGCCGGGTGACCCGGAAGGTCTCGCCGTCGGTGGCGTACAGCGGGTCGAACAGCTCGGGTGCCCCCGCGGCGCCGAAGGTCAGGGTGTCCTTGACGTCGCTGCTGCCCCCGCCGCCGTCACCGGAGTCGCGCTCGGACTGCGCGCACGCCGTCATGCTCAGGGCGGCCGCCGTCATCAGGACGAGGGGCGCCGTGCGCTTGAGTGTCATCAGTGTGAACCTCGCTTGGGTGTGCGATCGCTCGGGCCGGCCGGGTCGGCCGGTCGAGGTCCCGCGCGGCGGACGGTCGCCCCGCCCCGTTCGCGGATGCGGAGGACCCTAGTGGCAAAATCCGGCGCTCGACGCCGTGGCTTCGCAGTGGTTACCCAAGTGAGACCCGGCGGTGGGCGCAGATCCTCCGGTGGCCGTGGACCGGGCCGGTGGCCCGATTCGGTGGGCGGGGGGATCCCTGAGAGACTGGTGGGCATGTCTGCCTCCCGCCGCGACGACCTCCGCAACGTCGCCATCGTCGCGCACGTCGACCACGGGAAGACCACGCTGGTCGACAAGATGCTCTGGCAGTCCGGTGCCTTCGGCGAGCACGACCACGTCGCCGAGCGCGCCATGGACAGCGGAGACCTCGAGCGCGAGAAGGGCATCACGATCCTCGCGAAGAACACCGCCGTCCGGTACGCCGGGAAGGCGGCCATCGACGCCGGGCTCGCCGACGGGATGACGATCAACATCATCGACACCCCGGGCCACGCCGACTTCGGCGGCGAGGTCGAGCGCGGGCTGTCGATGGTCGACGGCGTCGTCCTGCTCGTCGACGCCTCCGAGGGACCGCTGCCGCAGACCCGGTTCGTGCTGCGCAAGGCGCTCGCCGCGCAGATGCCCGTCGTCCTGTGCATCAACAAGGTCGACCGGCCCGACGCCCGGATCTCCGAGGTCGTCGACGAGGTCTACGAGCTCTTCATGGACCTCCTCGTCGACGCCGAGCACCACCAGGACCAGCTGGACTTCCCGGTCGTCTACGCCTCCGCCAAGGCGGGCATCGCGTCGCTGACGCCGCCCGCCGACGGCGCGCTGCCCGACGGCGAGGACCTCGAGCCGCTGTTCCGCACGATCATCGACACGATCCCGGCCCCGTCCTACGACGACGACGCCCCGCTCCAGGCGCACGTGACGAACCTCGACGCCTCGAACTTCCTCGGCCGCCTCGCGCTGCTCCGGGTCCACAACGGCACGATCCGCAAGGGCCAGCAGGTGGCCTGGTGCCGCCGGGACGGCTCGATCACCCCGGTGAAGATCACCGAGCTGCTCATGACCGAGGCCCTCGAACGCCGGCCGGCCGAGTCCGCCGGCCCCGGCGACATCATCGCCGTCGCCGGCATCCCGGACATCACGATCGGCGAGACCCTCGCCGACGTCGACGACCCGCGGCCCCTGCCGCTCATCACCGTCGACGAGCCCGCGATCTCGATGACGATCGGCATCAACACCAGCCCGATGGCCGGCCGGGTCAAGGGCGCCAAGGTCACCGCGCGGCTCGTCAAGGACCGCCTGGACCGCGAGCTCATCGGCAACGTCTCGATGCGGGTGCTCCCGACCGAGCGGCCGGACGCCTGGGAGGTGCAGGGTCGCGGCGAGCTCGCCCTCGCGATCCTCGTCGAGCAGATGCGCCGCGAGGGCTACGAGCTGACCGTCGGCAAGCCGGTCGTCGTGACCCGCGAGATCGACGGCAAGGTCCACGAGCCCGTCGAGCGGCTGACGATCGACACCCCCGAGGAGTACCTCGGCTCCATCACCCAGCTCCTCGCCTCCCGCAAGGGCCGGATGGAGCAGATGACCAACCACGGCACCGGCTGGGTGCGGATGGAGTACCTGGTGCCCTCCCGCGGGCTCATCGGCTTCCGCACCCAGTTCCTCACCGACACCCGCGGCACCGGCATCGCCAACCACGTCTTCGAGGGCTACGAGCCCTGGCAGGGCGAGATCTCGACGCGGATCAGCGGCTCGCTCGTCGCCGACCGCTCCGGCCCCGCCACCGCCTACGCGATGGCGAACCTCCAGGAGCGCGGCACGCTGTTCATCCCCCCGACCACCGAGGTGTACGAGGGCATGATCGTCGGGGAGAACTCCCGCGCCGACGACATGGACGTCAACATCACCAAGGAGAAGAAGCTGACGAACGTGCGCTCCGCGGGCGCCGACGTCCTCGAGCGCCTCGCGCCGCCGCGGGTGCTCTCCCTCGAGCAGTCCCTGGAGTTCTGCCGGGAGGACGAGTGCGTCGAGGTGACGCCCGAGGCGGTCCGCATCCGGAAGGTGGAGCTCGACCAGACCCTGCGCGCGCGTGCGGCGGCCCGCGCCAGGAGGAGCTGACGCGAGGGCATGGGGACGAGGCGAGAGCGCACCTCCGCGGGCGCGGCCACCCGCTCGGCGCGGCACCGGTCGGGGCCGCGCCGGCCCCTGCGGCTGCTGCTCGCCGTAGTCGTCGTCGTCACCGTGGTCGCCGCCGGGGTCGTCTACCTCGGGCGCGGCCCGGCGACGGCGCCTGCCGACGACACGCGGCCGGCATCGGCCGTGGGGGACCGGGTCGACACCCGCGGGGGGACGCTCAACGCCCTGACCCTCGGTCCGGTCGCCGCCTGGGACCCGCAGCGCATCTCCTCGCAGGCCGACGCCGCCTTCGCCGGCCGGGTGTTCGCCCGCACGCTGACCGCCTACGCGCCGAGCACCGACGCGCAGGACCAGGCGCGCCTCGTCGGTGACCTGGCCACCGGTACCGGGACCGCGAGCAAGGACCTGCGCACCTGGTCCTTCACCCTGCGCCCGGACGTGAAGTGGCAGGACGGCTCCACGGTGACCTGCGAGGACGTCGCGTACGGCATCTCGCGCACCTTCGCCACCGACACCGTCACCGGCGGGCCCACCGACGCCCTCGCCGTGCTCGCCATCGCGCGCAACACCGATGGGACGAGCACCTACCCCGGTCCGTACGCGACGGGGAAGAAGGCCGAGGCGGGCCAGAAGGCCTTCGACAAGGCGGTCTCCTGCGACGGCCGCACGATCACCTTCTCGCTGAGCACGCCGACGGGTGACTTCGCCGAGATGCTCACCCAGCCGGCGTTCGGCCCGGTGAAGAAGTCCGCCGACATGGGCGCCGACGGCACCTACGCGGTCTTCAGCGCCGGCCCGTACATGCTCCGGGGGACGTGGGAGCCCGGTCGTGGCGGGGTGTTCGTGCGCAACCCGCACTGGTCGGCGGACAGCGACCCGGTGCGCAAGGCCTACCCCGACGAGATCCACTACCAGGAGGGGATGGACACCGAGGCCATCGCCCAGCAGGTGCTCGCCGACAACGCCAGCGGACGCACGTCGGTCTCCCTCGGGTCGGCCCCACCGGCGATCCAGCAGCAGATCACGGCCGTCCAGAGCCTGCAGGAGCGCTCGGTCAACCCGCTGACCGGTGTCGTCGACTACCTCGTGCCGAACACCCGCGGCTCGGTGTTCTCGCGCGAGAAGGTCCGTCTGGCCCTCGCCGCTGCCACCAACCGCGACGCCTACGTCACCGCGATCGGCGGGGAGACCGCGGCCGAGCCCTCGCTCTCGCTGCTGCCGTCGGCGCTGCCCTCGAGCCACGACGGCGACCCCGTGGGGGCCGGGACGCGGGGTGACCCGTCGAAGGCCAAGGCGCTGCTGCGGGCGGCGGGGGTGAGCACCCCGGTGCGCTTCACCGTCGCCTACCGGTCCGACGCCACCGCCGACAAGGCGATGGCGGCCCTCGTCGCCGGGTGGCGCGAGGCCGGGTTCGACCCGAAGACCAAGCCCCTGGACGACGACTACTTCACGACGATCGCCGACCCGGACACGAGCAAGGGCATCGACGTCTTCTGGTCCAACTGGGCACCCGCCTGGGCTTCCGGCTCGACGGTGCTGCCGCCCCTGTTCGACAGCACGATCAACCTGACCAAGGACGGCCCGGGCCGCGACTACGGCTACTTCGAGGACACCAAGCTCGACGAGCAGATGACCAAGACCTCGGCGGTGGCCGACCGTGAGGCCCGCGAGCGCGGGTGGACCGACGTCGACCGCAGGCTGCTCCAGCAGGGTGCCTACATCGGCCTGGCCGAGCGCCGGGCGCTCTACGTCGCCGGGGCCGACATCCGCAACCTGTCGGCCAACACGGTGCTCGGTGGCGTCGTCGAGTTCGCCGACATCGCGGTCGCCCGATGAGGGCCCTGCTCGAGGGCCTGCGGCCGGCGGGACGCCCCGCCCGGCTGCTGTTCGTCCACGCCCACCCCGACGACGAGACGCTGACGACCGGCGTCGCGCTCGCCCACCATGCACGGGCCGGCGACGACGTCCACGTGCTCACGTGCACCCTCGGCGAGGAGGGGGAGGTCATCCCGCCCGCGCTCGCCCACCTCGAGGGTGACCGCCCGGCCCTGGCCGCGCACCGCCGACGCGAGCTGGCCGCCGCGATGGCGGTGCTCGGCGTCACCTCCCACGTGCTCGGGGAGGACCACCCGGGCGACGGCTTCCGGGACTCGGGGATGGCCGGCTCGCAGGCCGCCCGGCACCCGCGCGCCTGGGCGGGGGTGCCGCTCGGCGTGGCCGCGGAGGCTGTCGGGGCCGTCGTCGCGGACCTGCGCCCGGACGCGGTCGTCACCTACGACCCCCACGGCGGCTACGGCCACCCCGACCACGTCCGCACCCACGAGGCGGCCCGGTCGGCGCTCGTGGTGGTCGCGCCGGGGACGCCGCTGCTCGCGACCCTCACCCCGCGCTCGTGGGCCGAGGAGGACCGGACCTGGCTCGCCGAGCACGTGCCCGCCGGCGAGGGCTGGGTGGTTCCGGGCGAGGAGAGTGCGTACGCCGGCGACGTCGTGCCCGACGAGGTCGTCACCCGCGGTGTCGTCGACCCCGCCGTGGTCCCGCTCCAGGAGAGCGCCCTGCACGCCCATGCCACCCAGGTCCTCGTCGGTCGGGGCTGGTACGCGCTCTCCAACCGCCACGTCTTCCGCCTCGCCGGCCGTGAGGGCTACGCGCGGCTGGACCCGGCCACCGGCCGGCCGGCGCCGGAGGACGAGACGTGAGCGAGCTGGACGCGGCCGTCTTCCGGCAGGCGATGGGCCGGCTCGTCCAGGGGGTCAGCGTCGTGACGACCCTCCTGGACGGGCACGACCACGCCATGACGGCCAACACCGTGACGTCGGTGTCCCTCGACCCGCTGCTCGTGCTCGTGTGCGTCGAGTCCGAGACGCGCTTCCACGACGCCGTCCTCGAGGCCGGTGTCTGGGGGGTCAGCCTGCTCGCCGCCGAGCAGCGTCCGCTCTCGGACTGGTTCGCCACCCGGGGCCGGCCGCTGCACGGCCAGCTGGATCGGGCGCCGTTCCACCGCGGTGAGCACACGGGTGTGGCCCTGCTCGAGGGTTCCCTGGTGCACCTGGAGTGTCGTACGAGCGCGACGCACCCGGCGGGGGACCATGTCATCGTGGTCGGCGAGGTCTGCAGCCTCGAGCTGCCGGACTCCGTCGGGCCGGCGCTCGTCCACTACCGCGGCCGCTACGGGAGCATCGCATGACCCAGCACCTGCTCGACAGCCCGTCGTGGGAGGAGCCGGCCTGGGAGGACCCCGAGCCCGGGCCCCGGCGGTGGCCCTGGGTCCTGCTCGCGGTCCTCGTCGTCGCCGGCGCGCTGTACGCCGGCGCCGCATGGTGGTTCGGTGACCGCGTGCCGGGCGGGACGACGGTGGCGGGGGTCGACGTCGGTGGCCAGAGCGCGCCGGAGGCCCGCCGGACCCTCGCCGCGGTCTTCGAGGACGGTACGGGGGAGCGGCTGACGCTCACCTCGAGCGTCGGCACGGCCCGGCTGGACCCCACCAAGGCCGGGCTCTCGGTCGACGTGCCGGCGACGGTCGACGGGCTCGTCGGCTTCACCCTCGACCCCGGCAGCCTGTGGCACCACGTCGCGGGCGGCGGGGAGGAGCCGGCCGTCGTCACCGTCGAGAAGGCCGCCTTCACCCGCGCCGTGACCGCAGCCCGCAAGCGGCTCGACGCCGAGCCCACGGAGGGCTCGTTGTCCGTCGCCGGGGGGAAGGTCGCCTACACCGAGCCCGTCGACGGCAGCACGACCGACGTCGACGCCACCCGCCGGGCGGTCCAGCGCTGGTGGCCGGAGCAGAGCACCGTCGAGGTCGTCGCGCAGCGGATCGCGCCGACGACCTCCGCCGAGGAGCTCGAGCGCGTCCGTGACGACTTCGCGAAGGTCGCGGTCTCCGCCCCGGTGCGGGTCAAGGCCCACGGCACGACGTTCGAGATCGCCCCGCGGACCTTCGCCCCGGCCATCGTCCTGGAACCGGCCGACGACGGCACCCTCACCCCACGCGCGGCCGAGAAGCGGCTGCGCAGGGTCGTCCACGCCGCCGCCCGGCGGGCCGGAGCGGAGGTGAGGCCGAAGGCGGCCGTCGTGCGGTTCGTCGACGGCGACCACACCCGGCCGAAGGTGACCCCGTCGGTGGACGGCGTCCGGCTCGAGGACGACGCCATCGACTCGGCGGTGTGGCAGGCCATCTCCTCGCAGAAGCGCACCGCGGTCGTCGCGACGAGGAAGGACCGGCCGGAGTTCACGACCGCCGTGGCCAAGCGGACGCTCCCGCGGGAGAAGGTCTCGAGCTTCACGACGTACTACCCCGCCGGTCAGACCCGGGTGCACAACATCAAGCGGGCCGCGGCCGTCCTCGACGGGACCTACATCAAGCCCGGTGAGCAGTTCAGCATGAACGGGATCCTCGGCGAGCGGACACCGGAGAAGGGCTACATCCAAGCCGGCGTCATCAACAACGGCCGGCTCACCGAGAACTACGGCGGCGGGATCTCCCAGGTCTCCACGACGATCTTCAACGCCTCCTTCTTCGCCGGGGTACGGCTCGACGCGTGGCAGGCGCACTCCTTCTACATCTCGCGCTACCCCGAGGGGCGCGAGGCGACGATCTCCTGGCCGGACCTGCACAACAAGTGGACCAACACCCTCGACGGCGGCATCCTCGTCAACGTCACCGCGACCGACACCTCGATCACGGTCACCTACTGGGGCCGCAAGAAGTACGACGTCGAGGCGACCAAGTCCAAGCGCTACGACGTCATCGAGCCGCGCACCATCGTCGACGACAGCCCCGAGTGCCTGCCGCAGAACCCCACACCCGGGTTCAAGGTGGACATCGGCCGGATCCTGCGCCGGGGCGGCAAGGTCGTCGAGCGGCAGAGCTTCACGACGAGCTACCAGCCCGAGGACGACGTCACGTGCACCGCGATGGCGAGCTGAGCGCCGGGCCGCTCACCCGCGGCGCAGCGTGACGTACTCGTGGTGGGGCACGAAGCCGGCGCGCCGGTAGAGCGCCTGGGCCCCGGCGTTGTCGACGTCGGTCTGCAGGTGCATCGAGCGCACGCCCCGGCCGGCCGCCTCGCGGGCGAGGGCGCCGAGCACGGCGGAGGCGACCCCGCGGCGCCGCGCCCGGGGTGCCACCCACATCGCGGCCACGCCGCCCCAGGCCGCGGCCACGCCGAGGCGCCCGATGCCGAGGACGCCGTCCGCGTCCCGGACGGTGGCGAAGACCTGCGCCGGTGAGCCGGTGAGCACCGCGCGCGCGGCCTCCTCCGGTGCGTCCCGGTACCCGCGGTAGGCGGCGAGCCAGTCCTCCTCGAGGGTGGCGCCCAGGGCAACCTCGAGGTCCGGGCCGGGGTCCGCTGCGGCGACGCTCGAGGTGGCGGCCGTGAACGCGGTCGTCGGGACCCGCGGGCGGTAGCCCCGGCCGAGGAGCTCGTGGGCGAGCGGGTCACCGCCGATCCCGGCGCCGACCGGCGCCGCGAGGGTGAGCATCGGCGCCAGTCCGCGCTCGCGGTACCAGCCCTCGACCCGGTCGACGGCCTCGGCGAGCGGCACCCCGGGGTCGCCGGCGGTCATCACCGAGTTCGCGCGGTGGGTGAAGCCGCCGGCCGCCCGCAGCAGCCAGTCGCCGAGGTGGGCGGTGTCCGGTGCCGGCCAGGCGCCGACCATGACCCGCTCGAGGTCCTCGACCGAGAGGGCCAGGTGGGGCGCGCCACGGCGCGAGGGCGCCGGCGGGACCTCCTGGAGCGCGGTCACGGCGGCACGGGGCACCGCGACCTCCCCCCGGCGGGTCCGCACGAGCAGGTGCTCCTCGTCGGCGTGCACGAGCAGCCCGACGACGTCGGTCAGGGTGGCTCCGGTCCTCGGGTCGGGAGCCGGCAGCCGGTGGCGGACGACCACCCGGGTACCGGGCGCCGGGGCGGCCGGTGTCCGCGCCGGTGGGGGGCCCTCCGGGGTCTGCATGCGGTGCATAGTATGAGCCGCATGACGTACGTGATCGCGCAGCCCTGTGTGGACCTCAAGGACAAGGCCTGCATCGAGGAGTGCCCCGTCGACTGCATCTACGAGGGCGAGCGCAGCCTGTACATCCACCCCGACGAGTGCGTCGACTGCGGTGCGTGCGAGCCGGTCTGCCCGGTCGAGGCGATCTACTACGAGGACGACGTTCCCGAGCAGTGGGCGGAGTACTACAAGGCCAACGTCGAGTTCTTCGACGACCTCGGCAGCCCCGGCGGGGCCGCCAAGCTCGGCGTCATCCCCAAGGACCACCCGCTCGTCGCCGACCTGCCGCCGCAGGAGCACGACGAGTAGGCGTGCTCCGGCTCCCCGACTTCCCCTGGGACTCGCTCGCTCCCGCCCGGGAGCGGGCGAGCGCGTTTGCCGACCCCGACATCGAGGGTCCGGCCGGGCGGGGCATCGTCGACCTGTCGGTCGGCACCCCGGTCGACCCCACGCCCGAGGTCGTCAGGGCGGCCCTGACCGACGCCGCGGACGCGCCGGGCTACCCGCAGACGTGGGGGACCCCCGACCTGCGCGAGGCCGTGGCCGCCTGGTTCGCCACCCGGCGGGGCGTGCCCGACGTCGACCCCGACGGCGTGCTGCCGACGATCGGCTCCAAGGAGCTCGTCGCCTGGCTGCCGACCCTGCTCGGTCTCGGGGAGGGCGACGTCGTCGGCTTCCCGCGGGTCGCCTACCCCACCTACGACGTCGGCGCCCGGCTCGCCGGCGCGGTCCCGATGCCGGTCGACTCCCTGACCGCGCTGGGGCCCCTGACCCCGGGGACGACACCGCGGCTGCTGTGGCTGAACAGCCCGAGCAACCCGACCGGGCGTGTCCTCGGGGTGGAGCACCTGGCCAAGGTCGTCTCGTGGGCCCGGGAGCACGGCGTCCTCGTGGCCTCCGACGAGTGCTACGCCGAGCTCGACTGGCGCGAGCGCGTGCCGGGGTCGGGCGAGCCCCCGACCACGCCCTCGGTGCTCGACCCCCGGGTGTGCGGGGGGTCGCACGAGGGGCTGCTCGCCGTGTACTCCCTCTCCAAGCAGTCCAACCTCGCGGGGTACCGGGCGGCCTTCGTCGCCGGGGACCCGGCGGTCGTGCGCGAGCTGCTCGAGGTCCGCAAGCACGCCGGGATGATCCTGCCGTGGCCGGTGCAGCGGGCGATGGTGGCCGCGCTGGCGGACAGCGCTCACGTGCAGGAGCAGCGGGAGCGCTACGCGGCGCGACGGGCGGTTCTCCTGCCCGCGGTCGAGCGCTTCGGGCTGCGCGTCGAGGACTCCGACGCGGGGCTCTACCTGTGGGCGACCGCCGGCGAGGACGGACGGCGCACCCTCGCGCGGCTGGCCGAGCGGGGGGTGCTCGTCGCGCCGGGCGACTTCTACGGCCCCACGGGGCGCGAGTACGTGCGCATCGCCCTCACGGCGAGCGACGAGCGGGTCGCCGCGGCGGCCCACCGGCTGCGCTGAGCGTCGAATCTCACGTCACAGCGCGTTTCGTGCGTCCCCAACCGGCGGGTAGGGTCCGATGAACGCCCGAGCCACCTCGACCCCGAGACCCCAAGGATCGCGACATGACCGACGGAGCAACTCTCCACGCCGCGGGCACCACGCTCGACCTGCCCCTCGTCCCCGCGACCGAGGGCAACAGTGGCTACGACATCTCGGCCCTGCTCAAGCAGACCGGGAACGTCACCCTCGACGCCGGGTTCACCAACACGGCGAGCTGTACGAGCGCCATCACCTACATCGACGGTGACCACGGCATCCTGCGCTACCGCGGGTACCCCATCGAGCAGCTCGCCGAGCACTCGACCTTCCTCGAGACCGCCTACCTGCTCATCTACGGCGAGCTGCCGTCGGCGACCGAGCTCACCGACTTCGAGGACCGCGTCCGGGAGCACACGATGCTCCACGAGGACCTCAAGGGCTTCTTCCAGGGCTTCCCGCGCGACGCGCACCCGATGCCGGTGCTCTCCTCGGCGGTCTCGGCCCTGTCGACCTTCTACCAGGACAGCCTCGACCCGTTCGACGAGCAGCAGGTCGAGATCTCGACGATCCGCCTGCTCGCGAAGCTGCCGACGATCGCGGCCTACGCCTACAAGAAGTCGATCGGCCAGCCGTTCCTCTACCCGGACAACGACCTCTCGCTCGTGGAGAACTTCCTGCGGATGACCTTCGGCGTCCCGGCGACCCGCTACGACCTCGACCCGGACATCGTCAAGGCCGTCGAGCTGCTCCTCATCCTGCACGCCGACCACGAGCAGAACTGTTCGACCTCGACCGTCCGGCTCGTCGGCTCCTCGCACGCCAACCTCTTCGCCTCGGTGTCCGCCGGCATCAACGCGCTCTTCGGCCCGCTGCACGGCGGGGCCAACCAGGCCGTCCTGGAGATGCTCGAGCGCATCCAGGGTGCCGAGTACTCCACCGACGAGTTCATGGCCAAGGTGAAGAACAAGGAGGCCGGCGTCCGGCTCATGGGCTTCGGGCACCGGGTCTACAAGAACTACGACCCGCGGGCGGCCCTGGTCAAGCAGACGGCGCACGAGGTGCTCGCCAAGACGAGCGGCGGCGACGAGCTGCTCGAGATCGCCCTGCGTCTCGAGGAGATCGCCCTCGCCGACGACTACTTCGTCGAGCGCAAGCTCTACCCCAACGTCGACTTCTACACCGGGCTGATCTACAAGTCGATGGGCTTCCCGACCCGGATGTTCACCGTGCTCTTCGCCCTCGGCCGGCTGCCCGGCTGGATCGCCCAGTGGCGCGAGATGATCGCCGACCCCGCGCTGAAGATCGGCCGCCCCCGTCAGGGGTACACCGGCGAGGGCGAGCGGGACTACGTGGCGCTCGACCAGCGCTGAGGACGGCCACCGGGCCACGCACCCGACCCCCGGCGCCGGGCCCGCTCAGGCGAGGTGGATGACGACGTCGCGCTCGCCGGTGGAGCCCCCGGAGGCCCAGGTCAGTGCCGAGTCCTCCATCGAGCGAGCCCACTCGCGCCCGTGCGTGCCCACCCGCAGCGCGCCGGTGTCGGTGGCGCGGGCCACCGCCCACGAGGCCACGGCCCACGCGAGCTCGCCCGAGTCGGTGCGCACGCGGACGGTCGTGCCGTCGGCCTCGCCGGAGATCCCGAAGTCCTTCTCGAGCAGCGCCGCGAGGTCGGGCGCGCTGCCCGGGGTCTCCGGGTCGCGCAGGGCGCAGGCCATCCCCGCCGCGGTCTGGCCGGAGAGCACCGAGGCCGTGGCCCGCGCCTGGGCCTCGTGCTGGGCGTAGGCCGACCCCGCGGCCGAGCGCTGGACCGCCTGTGCCGCGTCGGCGATCTCCATGTCGGTGTAGCCGTCGACCTTGACCAGCTCGTCGTAGAAGGTGTTCGTCGAGTACTCCGGGTCGAGGATCTGCTCGGCCGTCCCCCAGCCCTGCGACGGCCGTTGCTGGAAGAGCCCGAGGGAGTCGCGGTCACCGAAGCGGACGTTGCGCACCTTCGACTCCTGCATCGCCGTGGCGATGGCGATCGACGCCGCGCGCGGCGGCAGGCCGCGCTGGACGGCGATCGCCGTGATGGCCGCCGCGTTGCTCGCCTGGTCCGGTGCCCAGGTGAAGGTCGAGCCGGCGGCGGTGACCTCGCACTGCTCGCCGGAGACGGCATGGACGAGCCGCTGCACGCCGTGGTAGCCGGCCACCCCGACGACGCCGACGAGCACGAGGGTGAGCAGCGCGCCCACGCGGCGCCGGGTGGGGGAGTGCGGCCCCTCCTCGGCGAGCGTCAGGGTGGCACGGGAACGCCGGGGCATCAGTCGTTCGCGTGCAGCGCGGAGTTGAGGACGATGCCGTGCCCGTCGCGCGGACGGGCCTGCACCGTCCCGGTGACCGAGTGCCGCAGGAAGAGCAGGTTGGACTGACCCGACAGCTCGCGCGCCGCCGTGACCGTGCCGTCGGGGAGGGTGACCTTCGTGCCGGCCGTCAGGTAGAGCCCGGCCTCGACGACGCAGTCGTCCCCGAGGGCGATGCCGAGGCCGGCCTCGGCGCCGAGCAGGCAGCGACGCCCGATGCTCACCCGCTCGGTGCCGCCACCGGAGAGGGTCCCCATCGTCGAGGCGCCGCCGCCGATGTCCGAGCCGTCGCCCACGACGACCCCCTGGCTGATGCGGCCCTCGACCATCGAGGTCCCGAGCGTGCCCGCGTTGTAGTTGACGAAGCCCTCGTGCATGACGGTGGTGCCGCTCGCGAGGTGGGCGCCGAGCCGGACGCGGTCCGCGTCGCCGATCCGCACCCCGGACGGGACGACGTAGTCGACCATCCGGGGGAACTTGTCGACCCCGAGCACCTGGACCGGTCCGCGGGCCGAGAGCCGGGCGCGGGTCGTCTCGAAGCCCTCGACGGCGCACGGGCCCTGCGTGGTCCACACGACGTTCGCCAGCACCCCGAACAGCCCGTCGAGGCAGATGCTGTTCGGCGCGACGAGCCGGTGGGAGAGCAGGTGCAGGCGCAGGTAGGCGTCCTCGGTCGTGGCGGGCGCCGCGTCGAGGTCGGCGGTGACGGTGACCGTCTCGCGCGCGACGCCCCGTGCCTCGTCGGCGCCCGCGAGGCCCGCGAGGGTCTCCGGGACGCCGGAGCCGTCCGGCTCGCCGAGGGCCGGCTCGGGGTACCACGCCTCGAGGACGGTGCCCTGGTCGGTTCTCGTCAGGAGGCCGTGGCCCCACGCCGTGCGCGTCATGCGCCACAGCGTACGGGGAGCACCTGGCACCTGCGGACGCCCGGCCGCGACCTCACTAGGGTGTCGCCATGGCCGCGAGCACCCCCACCCTCGACCTCGGCACCGACGTCACGAGCCTGACCGCCACCCTGTGCGACATCCCCTCGGTCAGCCTCGAGGAGGGCGTCCTCGCCGACGCCGTCGAGGCCGCGGTGCGCGCGAGCGGGCGCCTCGCCGTCACCCGCATCGGCAACACCGTCCTCGCGCGCACCGAGCTGGGCCGTGCCGAGCGCGTCGTGCTCGCCGGCCACCTCGACACCGTCCCGCTGACGAGCGACCCGGCCAACCTCCCGACCCGCCGAGTCCCAGGCGCCGACGGCGACGTGCTCTGGGGCCGGGGCACCGTCGACATGAAGGGCGGGGTGGCCGTCATGCTCCGGGTGCTCCACGAGGTGGCCGAGCCCAGCCGGGACGTCACCTACGTCTTCTACGAGGCCGAGGAGATCGACAGCGCGTACAACGGGCTGCTGCACGTGCAGCAGCAGGATCCCGGGCTCGTCGACGACGCCGACTTCGCGGTCCTGCTCGAACCGACCGACGCCCGCGTCGAGGGCGGCTGCAAGGGGACGCTGCGCGCCGAGGTGACGACCAAGGGTGTCGCCGCCCACTCCGCCCGCCCGTGGAAGGGGCACAACGCCGTCCACGACGCGGCCGAGGTGCTGGCCCGGCTCGTCGCCTACCGTCCCGAGACGCTCGAGGTCGACGGGCTCGAGTACCACGAGGCCCTCAACGCGGTGCGGGTCGAGGGCGGGATCGCCGGCAACGTCATCCCCGACCGCTGCACCGTGACGGTGAACTACCGCTACGCGCCCTCCCGCGACGCCGACGAGGCCGAGGCACACGTGCGTGAGGTGTTCGACGGGTTCGACCTCGTCGTGCGCGACAACGCGCCGGGCGCCCGGCCGGGGCTGCACCTGCCGGCGGCCCGGACCTTCGTCGAGGCGCTCGACCTGCCGGTGCTCGCCAAGCAGGGGTGGACCGACGTCGCCCGGTTCTCGGCAATGGGTGTCCCGGCGGTGAACTTCGGGCCCGGTGACCCGAACCTGGCCCACATGGACGACGAGCAGTGCCCGGTCGCGCAGTACGCACGGTGCGAGGCGGCCCTGCTGCGCTGGCTAGGCTGAGCGGGATGGACCCCTCGCCGCAGGTGCCCCCGGACCGGGACTACTACCAGGGCCCGGTCGTCATGCGCCGCTCCAAGGTGCCGCGCTCGACGACCGACCAGCGCCTCCTCGACAGCAGGGGGTCCGCCGACTGGCTGCACACCGACCCCTGGCGGGTCATGCGCATCCAGTCCGAGTTCGTCAACGGCTTCGGCGCGCTCGCCGAGCTCGGCCCGGCGGTGAGCGTGTTCGGGTCGGCCCGCACCCGCCCCGAGGCGCCGGAGTACGCGCTCGGGGAGCAGGTCGGGCGCGCGCTCGTCGAGGCAGGCTTCGCCGTGATCACCGGCGGCGGGCCGGGCGGCATGGAGGCGGCCAACAAGGGAGCCCTCGAGGCCGGCGGCACCTCGGTCGGGCTGGGCATCGAGCTGCCGTTCGAGGCCGGCCTCAACGAGCACGTCGACCTCGGCGTCAACTTCCGCTACTTCTTCGCCCGCAAGACGATGTTCGTCAAGTACGCCTGCGGCTTCATCGTCCTGCCCGGCGGCTTCGGCACCCTCGACGAGCTCTTCGAGGCGGTCACGCTCGTGCAGACCCAGAAGGTGACGAGCTTCCCGATCGTCCTCGTCGGCACCGGCTACTGGGGTGGGCTGCTGGACTGGCTGCGCGGCACCGCAGCGGCGGCCGGCACCGTGAGCGAGAAGGACCTGGCCCTGCTCACGCTCACCGACGACCCGCACGAGGCGGTGCGCATCGTCGTCGAGGCCGAGCGGGCGGTCGCGGAGCAGCAGGCGCTCGCCGAGCAGCGGGCCGCCACGGGGCACCCCGAGTAGCCCAGCAGCCGGCCGTAGGATCCCCTCCGTGGTCCTGCTCCTCCTCGCGCTCGTCGCGGTCGGGCTCGTCGTCGTCGTGCTCGCCGTCGCGAGCGGGCGCCTGCCCGTCGACCCGCTCGCCGACCCGGCCCGCTCCACCCCCGACCACGGCCTGCCGGCATCGCCGTCGGCCGCCGACGTCGCCGCGGTGCGCTTCGACACGGCCGCTCGCGGCTACGACCGCCAGCAGGTCGACACCCACCTCGCCGCGCTGCGCGACACCCTCGCCGAGCGCGAGCGGGAGGTCGCCGCGCTGCGCGGCGAGGAGGGCTGATGGCGTTCACCGTCTCGCGCCGCACCCCGCTCCCGCCCCGGGCCGCGTGGGACGCCGCGACCGACCTGGCCGAGCACACCCGGCACGTGCCCTTGACGGTCGTGGAGGTCCCGGAGGGTGGGCTCGTCCTCGGGGCACAGGTGAGCGCGGTCACCCGTCTGGGGCCGTTCGCCGGCACCGACTCGATGCTCGTCACCGCCCTCGAGCCGGGGACCCGGCTGCGGCTGGTCAAGACCGGCCGGCTGCTGCGGGGGTGGGCCGACATCACCGTGGCCGCCGACGGCGAGGGCGCCCTGGTCGAGTGGACCGAGGAGCTGTGGCTGCCGGGGGCCCGGCGCCTCACCCGGCCCCTCGGCGACCGGCTCGGGGCCCGGCTGTTCACCGGGGTGCTCGAGCGGCTGCTCGCGCGGGTCGAGGCCGCGGGAGCCCGCTCCCCCGGGGGGCCTGCGTGACGTGGTCGCTGCTCGCCGCGGGCGGGGCGGTCCTCGCGGTGCTCGCGGCCGCGTGGTGGCTCGGGCGGCAGCGGCTCGGGGAGGCGAGCGCCACGGCGCCGGGTCCGACCTTCGGGCTGGCCGTCCGCGGCTACCGGATGGACCAGGTGGACGAGGTCGTCGACCTGCTCGAGCGGCAGGTCGCCGAGCGGGAGCGGGAGGCCCGTGCGCTGCGCGGCGAGGAGGCGGCCGGGACGAGCGCCGGGGAGGTGTCGGGTCGCCGCGGGGACGCGGACCCGGGGGACGAGCCGCCCCCGCGACGCCGTCCGGTAGCCGGTCCCGGGCCGGCTACCGGACGCCCCGCCCGCCTGCGCCCGGCGGACCTGCTCGCCCCGCTGCTCTACCTCGGCGTGGCCGGCTACGTGACGATGCACCTGCTCGCGGCCGTGCGGACCGGGTACCTCTCCCAGGGTGTCCAGGACCAGCAGGCCTTCGAGTGGTACTTCGGCGCCACCGCGCACAACCTCGCGACGCTGGCCAACCCGCTCGCGAGCGACCTGCAGAACTACCCGACCGGCGTCAACCTCATGGCCAACGCCTCGGTGCTGGGGCTGGGCGTGCCGCTGGCCCCGCTCACCCTCCTCGCCGGGCCGCAGGTGACCTTCGTCCTCGTCGAGCTCGCCGGCCTGACGCTCACCGCCTCCGCGTGGTACTGGCTGCTGCGGCGACGCCTCCCGGTCCACCCCGCGGCGGCGTTCCTCGGCGGTCTGCTCGCCGGCTTCGGGCCGGGCATGGTCAGCCACGCCAACGGCCACCCCAACTTCGTCGTCCAGGCGCTCGTCCCGGTGGTCATCGACCGGCTCCTGCGTCTCGCCGAGGGGCGGCGGCCGGTCCGGGACGGGGTGGTCCTCGGCCTGCTCGCGGCGTGGCAGGTGCTCATCGGCGAGGAGGTGCTGCTGCTGGCCGGTGTCGGCGTGCTCGTCGCCGGCGCCGTCCTCGCGGTGCACCGCGGTGTCCGGTGGCGGCAGCTGCTCGTCGGCCTGGGAGTGGGGGCCGGGGTCGCCCTCACGCTCGTCGGGGTGCCGCTGTGGTGGCAGTTCTTCGGCCCGCAGAGCTACACCTCGATCTGGCACCCCCCGGCGGGCAACGACCTCGCCGCCCTCTGGGGCCGGGCCACCCGCGCCGTGGGTGCCGACCCCTGGGCCTCGGCGGCGCTGTCGATGAACCGCACCGAGGAGAACGCCTTCTTCGGGGTGCCGCTGTGGGTGGCGGCCGGCGTCACCGCCGTGGCGCTGCGGCGCCGGGTCGTGGTGCAGGCGCTCGTCGCGGTCGTCCTCGTGAGCAGCTGGCTCTCCCTCGGCGAGGAGGTGACCCTGCACGGAACGCCGCTCGGGGTCCCGGGCCCCTGGGCGCTGGTCGAGCACCTCCCGGTCGTCGAGAACGTCCTGCCCACGCGGTTCGCCCTGGTCACCCTTCCCGCGCTCGGCGTCCTGCTCGCGCTCGGAGCCGAGGCCGTGCGCCGGGCGGTCGACCGGGTGCTCGACCTGCCCGGCCCGGGCCTGGCCCTCGGCCTGTCGGCCGCGGTCCTCGCTCTCCTGCCCGTCCTCCCCACGCCGCTCGTCGTCGACCCCCGCCCGCAGGTCCCCGCCTTCTTCTCCGAGGGGACGTGGCGCGAGGTCGTCGACCCCGGAGGCTCGGTGCTGGCCGCCCCACCCCCGACGGTCGCCGACGCCCGAGCCCTGGAGTGGCAGGCTGCGGCCCGGTGGGGGTTCCCCGTCGTCGCCGGCTACTTCGTCGGGCCGGACGGCTCGGCGGAGCGGGCCGGACAGTACGGGGCCACACCCACCGGTCTCACGGTGTGGCTCGCCCAGGTCGCCGAGGCGGGATCGGCCGTGCCGGTGTCCGCCGAGGACCGCGACGGGTTCGTCGAGGACCTGCGGGCCGGCCGGGTGGACGCCATCGTGCTCCCCGAGGACCGGCCGGCCGCCGACGCGCTGCGGACGTCGCTGCGCGAGGTGTTCGGCACGCCGGAGCACACCGGCGGGGTGTACGTGTGGGACGTGCGGGCGCTGACCGACGGTGCCCGCTGAGCCCGCGACGGCCCGGCCCTCCGGCGGGCCGGCGGCAGCCGTCGTCCCCGTCCACGGCGGCGGGTGGATTTCGCCACCCCGCGCGGCTACGCGATAATGGTCCCCGAGGTCCGGCGGTCCGGCGCCGGACGACCACGCGGCGCGACCCACGCGCCCGCGCCGAGGAAGGGATACATGCCATGGCGGCGATGAAGCCGAGGACGGGCGATGGCCCGCTCGAGGTCACCAAGGAAGGTCGCGGCATCGTGCTGCGCATGCCCCTCGAGGGGGGCGGCCGGCTCGTCGTCGAGATGACCCCCGAGGAGGTCCGTGCTCTCGGCGAGGCGATCGACAGCTGCGAGGGCCTGGCCTGACCCGCCCCCCGACGCCGTCCGAGCCCCCACCACGTGGTGGGGGCTCGGCTGTGTGCCGGGACAGCAGGTGAGACGGGGTGGCCCGGGGGGCCGGTGGCCCCTAGCGTCGGCCCCTCACGATTCGAGCGCCGCCCCGGCGGCTGTGGAGGAGACGACATGGACGCCGGTTACGGCCTGACGGTGCGGTGGTCGCTCGTGGGGGCCCCGCCCGGGGCGGCCGAGCGCTTGCGGGAGTACGTCGTCGGTACCTCGATCGCCCGCTTCATGTTCCTCGACGGGCTGGCGTTCAAGACGTGGCGGATGCGCGAGGGGGAGTGGTTCGAGGGCACCTACGTCTTCGACAGCGAACAGGAGCGGGAGGCCTTCCGGGCCGACTTCGAGCCCGCCGCGGCGAGCTCACCGGCGAGCGAGCTCATCGGCTCCTCGCCGGTGCTCGTCGAGGACTGGGAGGTCGTGGCCATCGCCGAGGGCCCGGCCGGCTTCCGCCGGGGGGCCGGTCCGTCGGTCAGCTGAGGGTCAGCGCCGTACCGCGACGAGCACGCCGTCGCTCACCGGCAGCAGGGCGCTGACCAGGGCCTCGTCCTCGCGCAGCGACTTCCCGAGGTCGCGCAGCATGCTCGTCGTCTCGTCGCGGGCCGCCGGGTCGGCGACCCGATCGTGCCAGAGCATGTTGTCGACGACGAGGATCCCGCCGCTGCGCAGCAGCCGGACCGCGTGCTCGACGTACGTGGGGTAGGTGTGCTTGTCGGCGTCGACGTGCACCATGTCGTAGCCGCCGTCGGCCATCCGCGGCAGCACCTCGGCCGCGGCACCGGTGATGACGCGGGTGCGCTGGTGCGGGTAGCCGGCCTCCGCGTAGGCCTGGCGCGCAAGCCGCTGGTGCTCGGGTGAGACGTCGATCGTCGTGAGGACCCCGTCCTCGGGCATCCCCGCGAGCAGCCACAGCCCGGACACCCCCGCTCCCGTGCCGACCTCGAGGACGTGACGCGCGCCGATCGAGGCGGCGAGCAGGCGCAGGACGGCGCCGGCCCCGGTGCCCACCGGAGTCGCCGCCCCGAGCTCGACCCCGCGGCGGCGGGCGTTCTCGACGACCTCCGGCTCGGGGAGGAACTCCTCGGCGTAGGCCCAGCTGGCCGGCTTCAGTCCGCTCATGGCGCCCAACCCTAGTGCGCGCCACCCCGGCCCTCCGGCCACCGATTCCCAGCGGACGTTCAGGCTTTCGGGGAACAATTCCCGGCGACAGCGCGTATCGATGGGTGACATGGACAGCCTGGTGGAGGACGAGCCGGTGACGACGACGCAGCACGAGCGGGGTGGCGACCCGGCCCAGTCGTGGGTTCCCCCGACCTGGGAGGAGGTCGTCGAGCAGCACTCGGCGCGCGTCTACCGGCTCGCGTACCGCCTGACGGGGAACGTCCACGACGCCGAGGACCTCACCCAGGACGTGTTCGTGCGGGTGTTCCGCTCGCTGCACACCTACCAGCCGGGCACCTTCGAGGGCTGGCTGCACCGCATCACGACCAACGTCTTCCTCGACCGGATGCGCCGCAAGCAGCGCATCCGCTTCGACGCCCTCTCGGAGGAGTCCGCCGCGCGGCTCCCGAGCCGGGACCGCGGGCCGGAGCAGACCTACGAGGACACCCACCTCGACGACGACGTCCAGCGGGCGCTCGACGCGCTCTCGCCCGACTTCCGGGCCGCGGTGGTCCTCTGCGACATCGAGGGCCTCTCCTACGAGGAGGTCGCCGCCACCCTCGGGATCAAGCTCGGCACCGTCCGCTCGCGCATCCACCGGGGTCGCGCCCAGCTGCGGGAGGCCCTGGCCCACCGGGCCCCCCAGCCGCGGGCGGAGAACCCCGCGGTGCGTCGGGGGCCGGTCGTCCGGCGACCCGCGGCGGGGACGGTATGACGGCTCACGCGGCGGTCCGCTGCGGGTCCGAGGAGCTCTCCGAGTACGCCGCCGGGCGGCTGTCCGCCGAGCGTTCCCTCGCCTGGGACCGGCACCTCGTGGCGTGCCAGGTCTGCCGCCAGGACGTCGACGACGAGCGCCGGCTGCGGCAGGCCCTCGCCGGTGCTCCCTCCATGCCGGGGGACCTGCGGGTGACCCTGCTCGCCCTCGGCCGGCAGGTCGAGCCGGTGGCGTCCACGCCTCGCGAGCCACTGACGTTGCTCGCTCCCGGAGCACCCCCCTGCCACCGCAGCGCCCTGCGCGCCACGGTCGTCGCGGCCGCCGCCGCCGGCGTCTCGGCCGCCGCGGCGTGGAGCCTCACGGTCATCGGGACCCCCGTGCCGGAGCGTCCGGGCGTGGTCTCGGGCACCCTGCCGGCGACGACGACCGTGGGCGGCGGCGCGGCCGGGTCCTCGGCCTCGTTCGTGCCTGCGGGCTGGCCGCTGCGGACCTCCTCGCCCACGTCGACGGGTCAGCAGGCACAATCGACCCCATGACCGACGGGCAGCCCGGGGGGCAGGAGTGGCACCCGTGGGCGCGCCCCCGCCCCGAGGACGCCGAGGCACCCGCGTCTCCGGCCCCCGAGGAGCCGACCGAGCCCCTGTGGCCGCGCGCGCAGGTGCCCCCGCCTCCTGCGTCCGCTCCGGGCGGGTACCCGCCGATCAGTGGCTCGTGGTCGGCACCTCCGTCCACCGCGGGCCCGACGACGAGCCCGGTCTCGGCGCCCCCCGCGCGCCGGGGGCCGGGATGGGGCGCGCTCGTCGGCGCCACGGTCGCGGCCGGGCTGCTCGCCGGGACCACCGGCGGCATCGTCGGTGGGGCGCTGGCGGACCGCTCGGAGGCGACGGCGAGCGCACGGCGCACGTCCGTCGACGCCCCGACGCCGGGCCCGGGAGCCACGAGCCGCCCGGAGGGCTCGATCGCCCACATCGCCGCCACCGCACTGCCGAGTGTCGTCACCCTGCGGGTCGAGACCGGCTCCGGGGACGCGACCGGCTCCGGCTGGGCCTACGACGACGCCGGGCACATCGTGACGAACAACCACGTCGTCGCCGACGCGGGGGACGACGCGACGGTCACCGTCGTGCTCGCCGACGGGACCCAGGTCGACGGGCGGGTCGTCGGGCAGGACGCCTCCTACGACCTCGCGGTCGTCGCCGTCGAGGACGCCGCGCTCGACCCGCTTCCGCTCGGCCGCTCCGCGCAGGTCGTCGTGGGCGACCAGGTCATCGCCGTCGGCGCCCCCCTCGGTCTGGACTCCACGGTGACCAGCGGCATCGTCAGCGCCCTCGACCGGCCGGTGACGCCCGGTGGGGACGAGGACCAGTCCTTCATCAACGCCATCCAGACCGACGCGGCGATCAACCCGGGCAACTCCGGTGGGCCGCTGCTCGACATGGCCGGGGACGTCATCGGGGTCAACTCGGCCATCGCCCAGCTTCCCGGCAGCTCGCTCGGCGGCCAGAGCGGGAACATCGGCGTCGGGTTCGCCATCCCGAGCGACCAGGTCGCGACGACCGTCGAGCAGCTCATCGAGACGGGCCGGGCCGAGCACCCCGTCATCGGGGTCTACCTCGACAGCGGCTACGACGGCGAGGGCGTGCGGATCGCCGACGGTGGCCCGGACGGCGCACCCGCCGTCACCCCCGGGGGCCCGGCGGACGAGGCCGGGCTCGAGGCCGGAGACGTCATCGTGCGCTTCGAGGGTCGCCCGGTCACGGACGAGGGCGAGCTCGTCGTGAAGATCCGCGCCCGTCGGGTCGGGGACTCCGTGCAGCTCACCATCCGGCGGGGCAGCCAGGAGCGGGATGTCACGATGGTGCTCCAGGGGTCCGGATGAGCGCGAGGGAGGTGGCGTCGTGGTCGGCGTGAACGGGTGGGAGTTCGTCCTGCTCGTGCTCATCGCCGTCTTCGTGCTCGGGCCGGACAAGCTGCCCGAGTACGCGGCCAAGCTCGCCCAGGGCATCCGCCGGCTGCGGGTGATGGCCGAGGGAGCCCGCGAGCAGCTCCGCGACCAGCTGGGCCCGGAGTACGACGACATCGACTGGCGCCAGTACGACCCGCGCCAGTACGACCCGCGCCGAATCGTGCGAGAGGCCCTGCTCGAGCCGCTCGACGAGGCGGTGGCCCCGGTGCGCGGTGAGATCGACGCCGTGCGCGAGGCCGCGAGGCTGCGGCCCGGGGCACAGGCCTCCGTCGGGGCGGCGGCGACCGGGGCGGCAGCGACGGCGACCGAGGGCGGTTCGCCGGCAGCGGCGCAGGAGGTCGAGGAGCCGGTCGCCGAGGTGCGGGCGTGGGGCCCGCCACAGGCGTTCGACCCGGCCCGACCGACGCCCTACGACACCGACGCGACCTGACCGGCGCGCGCCGGTGGTCTCAGCGGCCGACGGGGGAGAGCCCGAGAGAGCGACCCGCCAGCCCGCGTGAGCGGCCGGCCAGCCCGGTGGCGATGTCGCGCAGCGCGGCCGCGGCGGGCGCGTCCGGCTCGCCGAGGACGACGGGCATGCCCTCGTCGGACCCGACCCGCAGCCGGGTGTCGAGCGGGATCTGGCCGAGCAGGGGCACGTCGGCGCCGACCGAGCGGGTCAGCGACTCGGCGACCTCGCGCCCACCCCCGGAGCCGAAGATCTCCTCGCGGCTGCCGTCGGGCAGCTGCAGCCAGCTCATGTTCTCCACGACCCCGACGATCCGCTGGTGGGTCTGCAGGGCGATCGAGCCGGCCCGCTCGGCCACCTCGGCGGCCGCCTGCTGGGGGGTCGTGACCACGAGGATCTCCGCGCCCGGCACGAGCTGGGCCACCGAGATGGCGATGTCGCCGGTACCGGGGGGCAGGTCGAGCAGGAGGACGTCGAGGTCGCCCCAGAAGACGTCGGCGAGGAACTGCTGGAGGGCGCGGTGCAGCATCGGCCCGCGCCAGACGACCGGCTGGTTGCCGGGGACGAACATCCCGATGGAGATGACCTTCACGCCGTGGCTGACCGGCGGCATGATCATGTCGTCGACCTGGGTCGGTCGGTGCTCGACCCCGAGCATCCGCGGGATGGAGAAGCCGTAGATGTCGGCGTCGACGACCCCGACGCTCAGGCCCTGCCCGGCGAGCGAGGCGGCGAGGTTGGCGGTCACCGAGGACTTGCCGACCCCACCCTTGCCCGAGGCCACCGCGTAGACCCGGGTCAGCGAGCCGGGCTTGGCGAAGGGGACCTCGCGCTCGGCGGTGCCGCCACGCAGCCTGGTCTTCAGCTCCGCCCGCTGCTCGTCGGACATCACCCCGAGGGTCACCGCGACGTCCGTGACGCCCTCGACCGCCGTGAGGGCGGTGGTCGTGTCGCGGGTGAGCGTGTCCTTGAGCGGACAGGCCGCGACGGTGAGCAGGACGGTGACCGCGACCCGGCCCTCGTCGTCGCACGTGAGCTCGCCGACCATCCCGAGCTCGGTGATCGGCCGCCGGATCTCGGGGTCGATGACCGTCTCGAGGGCGGCGTGGAGGGCGTCGGTACTGACCTGCGGCATGCCCTCGAGTCTAGGTCGGCTCGGCGTCGGCGGCCGCCTCGCCCCCGTCGGAGGCCGGCGCGGCCCGGGTGACGGCGAGCCCGCGCTCGGTCATCTCCTCGAGCAGGTCGCGCAGCTCGCTGCGGACGAAGTCGCGGGTCGCGGCGTCACGCATCGCCAGCCGCAGCGCGGCCACCTCCCGGGTGAGGTACTCGGTGTCGGCGAGGTTGCGCTCGTCCCGCGAGCGGTCCTGCTCGAGGGCCACCCGGTCCCGGTCGGCCTGCCGGTTCTGGGCCAGGAGGATCAGGGGCGCCGCGTACGAGGCCTGGAGGCTGAGCATGAGGGTGAGGAAGATGAACGCGTAGGGGTCGAAGCGCAGGTCGGCCGGCGCGAGGGTGTTCCACAGCAGCCACACGACGACGAAGAGCGTCATCCCGATGAGGAAGGCCGCGGTGCCCATGAACCGGGCGAACTTCTCGGAGAAGTCCCCGAAGGCCTCCTCGGTCAGGGGTGCCGGGACGCTCAGCCGCCGCCGGGAGCGCTCCCGCGGCTGGTCGATCCGGGCCCGGCGCTCGCGCTCAGCCACGGCTCACCTCCGTGTGGGCGACGACGTCGTGACGCTCCTCGCGCCAGTCCTCGGGGAGGATGTGGTCGAGGACGTCGTCGACGGTGACCGCGCCGAGCAGCAGGCCGTCCTCGTCGGCGATCGGCATCCCGACGAGGTCGTAGGTGGCGAGCATCCGGGTGACCTGCCCCAGGCTCGCGGTCGGCGGCAGCGGCTCGACGTCGGTGTCGATGATGCCGCCGATGGGGGCGTGCGGGGGCTCCCGCAGCAGCCGCTGGATGTGGACGACGCCGAGGAACTTGCCCGTCGGGGTCTCCAGCGGCGGGCGGCAGACGAACACGGTGCACGCGAGGGCCGTCGAGAGCTCCTGGCGGCGCACGACCGCGAGGGCCTCGGCGATCGAGGCCTCCGGCCCGAGGATCACCGGCTCGGTCGTCATCAGGCCACCGGCGGTGTCCTCGTCGTAGGTGAGCAGGCGGCGCAGGTCGGCGGCCTCGTCCGGCTCCATCCGGGCCAGCAGCACCTCCTGGCGCTCGGGCGGCAGCTCGGAGAGCAGGTCGGCGGCGTCGTCGGGCTCCATCGCCTCGAGGACGTCGGCGGCCCGGCCGACGTCGAGCCCGACGAGGATCTCGACCTGGTCGTCCTCGGGCAGCTCCTCGATGACGTCGGCGAGACGCTCGTCGGTCAGCGCGGCGGCGACCTCGGCCCGGCGCTGGGGGGTCAGGTCGTGGATGACCTCGGCGAGGTCGGCCGGCTTGAGGTCCTCGTAGGTCTCGAGCAGCTTCGCGGCGCCCTGGCCGACGCTCGCGTCCCGCAGGTCGCGCACGTCCTCGACGGGCGCGACGAAGGTCTCGCCGCGTCGCCGACCCAGGCGCCCGAGCCGGCTCGGGCGGGAGGCCTGCAGCCGGACGGCCACCCGGGTGAGGACCCAGCCCCGTGGACCGGACTTCTCGATGCCGACGTCCTGGACGGTGGCAGGGACGACGTCGCCGTCCTCGGTGCGCACCTGGACGCGCCGCTCGAACAGCTCCGCGACGACGAGGGTCTCGTTGGGGCGCTGCTCGAACCGGCGCATGTTCACCAGGCCGGTCGTGATGACCTGCCCGCCCTCGACCGAGGTGACCCGGGTCATCGGGACGAACACCCGCCGGCGTCCGGCGACCTCGACGACCAGGCCGATGGCGCGCGGCCGGCTGCGCGCCGCGCTGAAGGTCACGACCACGTCGCGGACCCGACCGACCTTGTCGCCGAGCGGGTCGAAGACGTCGAGCTCGGACAGTCGGCCGACGAAGGCGCGGGTCGGCGTGCTCACGTCCGACAGGCTAGCCGCCGACCCCGCTCACCCGGCCCGACCTGGGCTCGTGTTGCGCCGGGCGCCGGCGCGCCCACGCCAGTGCCACGGGCGCCAGCGCGCGGTCGCCGGGCCGGCCGGCCGCACCGGGGCCGCGCCCGACCCGTCGTCGTAGGACCCCGGGTACTCGGTGGGCGAGCCGCGCGGGGTGAGCCGGTGGACGGTGTTCGCCGCCCGCCAGCGGGCGGTCACCTCCGTGGCCGAGCCCTGGGCGTTGAGCCGCTCGGGCACGAGGGCCTCGGCCGCCGTCTCCCAGGCGGGGCTCCCCGGTTCGAGGGCCTCGGCGGTGGCCGGGACGGTGAGCAGCCGGCCGCCGGAGTCCTTGCTGCGCAGGACGAGCTCGACCTCGGCGGGCAGCCACGGCAGATGCTGCTCACCGGGCCCGGAGACCACGTAGACCGCGGGGCCGTCGCCGTCCTCGCCGCCACCGGGGCGCCAGGCGTGCCAGACGGGGGTGCTGCGCCCGTCCGGCGTGCGCACCCAGAGCATCCCGGACTTGGCCGCGGCCTCGGCGACGAGGCGGGCGAGGTCGACCGCCGGGGCGGGTGGGGCGGCCTCGTCGGGCATGGTCGCACTCTTGCACACCGGCGTCGCGACGGCCGCCCGACCACCGCGGTATGGGTCACACCGTGACCTGGCTCATGCGACCCGGGCCGTACCCGCTGCTAGCGTCCGACCCGACCGTGCCCGCGCCCGAAGGGACCGCCGATGCGCAGCGCCAAGGACTTCTTCGCCCCCCTCGCCGTCGGGGCACCCGCCCCGCTCCGGGAGGTACCCGCCCGGCCGGCGCGGATGATCCACTTCTTCGACCCGAGCAACCCGAAGATGGCCGCCAAGGTGCCCGGCATGGTCGGCACCGTCGACGTCCTCCTCGGCAACCTCGAGGACGCCGTCAGGGCGGAGAACAAGGAGGCCGCGCGCGCCGGCCTCGTGCAGGTCGCCACGGCCACCGACTTCGGCGAGCACACCCAGCTGTGGACCCGCGTCAACGCCCTCGACAGCCCGTGGTGCCTCGATGACCTCACGACCCTCGTCACCGAGATCGGCGAGCGTCTCGACGTCGTCATGGTCCCCAAGGTGCAGGGCCCCGAGGACATCCACTACGTCGACCGGCTGCTGGCCCAGCTGGAGGCCCGGGCCGGGCTGACCCGTCCGGTGCTCGTCCACGCCATCCTCGAGACGGCGCGAGGCATGGCCAACGTCGAGGAGATCGCCGGCGCCAGCCCGCGGATGCAGGGGATCAGCCTCGGCCCGGCAGACCTGGCCGCGGACCGCCGGATGAAGACGACGCGCGTGGGTGGGGGACACCCGGGCTACCTCGTCCGGGAGGACCCCGTCGACGGGGACATCGGTGGCGAGCGCGCGGTACACCAGCAGGACCTGTGGCACTACACGATCGCCCGGATGGTCGACGCGTGCGCGATGCACGGGATCTTCCCGTACTACGGGCCGTTCGGCGACATCCAGGACGTCGTCGCCTGCGAGGACCAGTTCCGCAACGCCTTCCTTCTCGGCTGCGTCGGGGCGTGGACCCTGCACCCGGCCCAGATCGCCGTCGCGAAGCGGGTCTTCAGCCCCTCGGCCGAGGACGTCGCCCACGCCCGCCGGGTCAAGGCCGCGATGGGCGACGGCACCGGTGCCGTCATGCTCGACGGCCGGATGGAGGACGACGCGAGCCTCAAGCAGTGCCTCGTCGTCCTCGAGCTCGCCGACCGGCTCGCCGCCACCGACCCCGAGCTCGCCGAGCTCTACGCGCAGGAGGAGCAGGGATGACCACCGCCTACCGGCCCCGCCGCTCGGTGCTCTACATGCCCGCGAGCAACGAGCGGGCCCTCGAGAAGGCCAAGACCCTGCCGGTCGACGGCCTCATCTTCGACCTCGAGGACGCGGTCGGGCCGCAGGAGAAGGAGGCCGCCCGAGAGAACGCCCGGGCGGCCGCGGCCTGCGGGGACTACGGCTACCGCGAGGTGACGATCCGGGTCAACGGGACCGGGACGCAGTGGCACGAGGCCGACCTCGAGGCGGCCTGCGCCGCCGGCCCGGACGGCATCGTCGTCCCCAAGGTGGGCTCGGCCGACGAGGTCCGCGGGCTCGTCGCGGCGATGGAGGCCCACGGCGCGCCGGAGCACACCCGGCTGTGGGCGATGGTCGAGACCCCGGACGCCGTCCTCGACGCCCGCGCGGTCGCGACGGCCTCCGGCCGGCTCGCCGTGCTCGTCCTCGGCACCAACGACCTGGTCACGGAGCTCCAGGCCCGCTTCGTCCCCGGCCGGGGCCCGCTGCTCGCGGCTCTCTCCAGCGTCGTCCTCGCCGCCCGGGCCGCCGGGGTCGCGGTGCTCGACGGGGTCTACAACGACGTCCGCGACCTCGAGGGGCTGGCCGCGGAGTGCCGCCAGGGTCGTGACCTCGGCTTCGACGGCAAGACGCTCATCCACCCCGGGCAGATCGGCCCGTGCCACGAGGCCTTCACCCCGTCGGCCGAGGAGGTGGAGGAGGCCCGTGGCCTGCTCGCGGCGTGGGAGGCCGGCGCCGGGCGCGGCGTCGTCACCTACGAGGGGCGCATGGTGGAGAACCTGCACGTCGAGGTGGCCCAGCGGGTCCTCGCGACCGACGAGGCCGTCCGCTCGCGCTCCTGACCCGCAGGTGGCCGCACAACGATGCGGTCACGGCCGGCGTGGCGGTTTGTCCCGGGGTGCCCGGCGGCGTCTCCTAGGAGGCCGTGCTGTGCTGCCACGACGACCGGGGGAGGTGACCGAGGATGCCGATGCGTCGCGTCGCGCCCCTCGCCGTGCTCGCCCTTGCCGGAGCCGTCGCGCTCGGAGGCTGTGGCCGGCTCGAACGCGCCGGCGAGGGCGGGGTCCTCGGCGAGCCCGACGCGTCGGCCGGGCCGTGGAGCTCCAGGCCCGCCACACCGACCGCCGGCACGTCCTCGCCGAGCACGAGCCCGGCCCTGTCGCCGAGCCCGACCCTCATCCCCACGACCACACCCACACCGGCCTCGAGCCCGACGTCCAGCGCGAGCCCGACACCGACGACGACCGCCGGCCCCACCCCGAGCGCCGGCGCGAGCCCCGCGCCGAGCCCCACCCGCACGGCGCCGCTGCGCTACGGCGACGAGGGCCCGCGGGTGCGGACGCTCCAGCGGCGGCTGCGCCGCCTCGGGTACTGGCTCGGCGCGGTCGACGGGCACTTCGGTGGGCTGACCCAGCAGGCCGTCTTCGCGCTGCAGAAGGCCGCGGGCATCGCCCGTGACGGCGTCGTCGGCCCGGACACCCGCCGGGCCCTCGACCGGGGCGTGCGGCCGCAGGCGACGCTGACGGGCGACGGGGTGGAGATCGACCTCGAGCGCCAGCTGCTCCTCGTCGTCCGCGACGGCTCGACGACGCTCGCCTTCAACACCTCGACGGGCAGCGGTGAGCCGTACACCTCCACCTCGGGCCGGCCCGCGATCGCGCACACCCCCACCGGCTCCTACACCGTCTTCCGCGAGGTCGACGGCCAGGACGACAGCGAGCTGGGCCAGCTCTGGCGCCCGAAGTACTTCAACGGCGGGTACGCCGTGCACGGCTCGCCGAGCATCCCGCCCTACCCGGCCTCCCACGGGTGCGCGCGGCTGTCCACGTCGGCCATGGACATGATCTGGACCACGGGACTGATGCCCATCGGCTCCCGGGTCCTCGTGCGCTGACCGGCTCGTTCAGCCGAGGGTGGCCAGCGCGCGCTCGAACGCCGTGCGGGCCGCCTGCCACGGGCCGCGCCGCCCGGCGAGGTCGGCGACGAGGGGACGCAGGTCGGCCGAGAACGCCGTGCTCGCCTCCCGGGGGAGCAGCGAGGGCAGGTTGTCGACGGCGATGACGTCCAGCGTGGGGGTCGCGGCCACCCGGCGGACCGGCTCCTCCCACGTCGTCACCGAGGTGTTGACCGGGACGAGGTTGTGCTCGGAGGTGACGTCGCACGTGACGTCGGCGACGACACGCAGCGCCCGCTCGGCGTCGAGATCCGCCGGCCCGACGAACGGGGGCTGAGGCGTCGTGGAGAGGACGCAGTTGACGAGCAGGTCGTGGGCGCGCAGGGCGTCGCGGTCCAGCTCGCGCGTCTCCTCGCGGTCCCAGGCGGTGCTGCGCACTCCGGCCGCCGCCAGCGCGTCGAGCGCTCCACGTCCGCTGCGGCCCTGGGCGCCGAGGACGAGCGCGGTCAGCCCGGTGGGTTCGGTCTCGGCGACCTGGAGGTCCAGCTCGGCCCGCTCCATCGGACGCAGGGGGCCGAGCCGACCGAGGGCGGCCAGCACGCCGAGGCTGGACCCGACGTAGCCGGCCCAGTAGCCGAACGCGATGACCCGGCGCCCCTCGACGGTGAGGTACTCGAGGTCGAGGAGCTCACCACCGCCGGCGGCGAAGCGAGCGAGCAGGTGGGCGGCGCCCTCCTGCCCCTTGTAGGCGTGCCCGAAGAAGATGTGGGTGTGCCGCAGGGCAGCCGGGGTCTCGGGCAGCTCCTTGACCCCGAGGATGTGCGCCTCGGGCGGCGCCTCGGTCCACGAGCCGGCCGGCGCCACCTCGCAGCCGCCGACGCGGTAGGCCTCGATGCCGAACACCCGCTGGGGCGACTCCTCGACGGTGACCCGGGCTCCCGCCGCGACGAGGGCCGCGGCGTCGCTCGGGGTGAGCGGGGCCCGGCGTTCGCTCGTGCGGGTCTCGTGCCGCATCCACAGGTGCACCATGGCGGTCATTCTCCGGGGTAGCCGACCCCGACCTGACGCCGGACGTCGTCCATCACGGCCATGACCCGGCGGGTCGCCTCCCACGGCACCGACCAGGGCTCGGTCCGCCCCGCCTCCAGGGCTCGGGCGATCTCGGCGACCTGGTAGCGGAAGCCGTGCTCGGGGTGCGGCGGGGCGAAGGTGTCCAGCTCGCTGCCGTCCGGCGCGACGAGCCGGACGGTCGTGGCCGCACCGTAGAAGTAGCCGGGACCGGTGAGCTCGAGGAGGGCCGCGGAGCCGGCGACGAGCGCGTGGCAGGGGGTCCTCGCGGCCATCGTCGAGGTGAGCCGGGCCAGCGCCCCTCCCACCCGGGCGGTGACCCCGACGGTGGCGTCCACGCCCTCGTCCGTGACGACCCCGCGCGCCGCGACGTCCTCGAGCGGGCCGAGGACGTGGTCGGCGAACGCGATCGGGTAGACGCCGAGGTCGAGCAGGGAGCCCCCTGCCAGGGCCGGGTCCGAGAGGCGCCGAGGCCCCTCCGGCCAGAGACGCTGGCCGTGGTCGGCCTGGAGGATGGCGACCTGTCCGAGCGTGCCGGCCGCTACCGTGCGCCGGGCCACGTCGTACTGCGGCAGGTAGCGGCTCCACATCGCCTCCCCGGCGAACAGACCGCCGCTGCGCGCCTCGTCGAGGACCTCGTCGGTCTCGGCGAGGTTGCGGCAGAACGCCTTCTCGACGAGCACGTGCTTGCCCGCCCGCAGCGCGAGCAGGGCGTGCTCGTGATGCTCGCTGTGCGGGCTCGCGACGTACACCACGTCGACACGCTCGTCGGCCACGAGCTCCTCGTAGGAGCCGTACGAGCGGGCGACGCCGTGCCGCCCGGCGAAGGCGCTCGCCCGGTCGGCCGAGCGGGACCCCACGGCGACCACCTCGGAGCGGGTGCCGGCGCGTACCGCGGCGGCGAACGTGTTCGCGATGCCTCCGGGACCGAGGACCCCCCAGCGCAGTCCGGGGGCGTCCATGGGGTCGGGAACGGTCGGCGGCGCGAGGGCGAGGGACGGCGTCGGCATGCGCGTCACCCTAGGGGCTGACGCGACGGCCGTGCTCACCAGCCGCCGGTGGCCTCCGCGACGAGCTCGGCGAACAGCTCGCCCGCGTCGACCCGCAGCCCCTTGCGTGCGAACCACGTGGCCATCGTGCCCGCGTCCCGTTCGAGGAACTCGAAGCCGCGAGGGTTGCCGATGACGTCGACGACCTGGGGCCAGTCGATGAGCACGAGCCGGCCGTCGTGGACGAGCGTGTTGTACGGGCTGAGGTCGCCATGGGTCCAGCCGTGCCGGGCCAGCGTGAGCATCGCCGAGCGGAGCTGGTCGAAGAGCTCCGCGAGCTCGCGGGGGGTCGGGCGGGTCTGGACCAGGCGCGGCGCGGCCACGGGCGTCGCCCCGCCGGTGTCGCCGACGAGCTCCATGAGCATCTCGGTCTCGTCGAGCTGGACGGGGTAGGGGACCGGGAGGCCGAGGGCCCACACGGTGCTCAGGGCGGTGAACTCTGCGACCGCCCACTGACCCGCGATGACCTGCTTGCCGAAGTCGGTGCGCTTGGCCATCGCCCGCGTCTCGCGGCTCCTGCGGACCCGTCGTCCTTCGAGGTAGCCGGCGTCTCGGTGGAAGAGGCGGTGGTCGCCGCTGCGGTAGCGCTTGGCGGCCATCGTCACGCTCCGGCCGGTGCCGGGGACCCAGCGCCGCACGACGTGGACGTCGGCCTCCTTGCCGCTCTTGAGGACGCCGAGGTCGGCGTCGACGGCACCGAGCTCGGTGACCACCCAGTCAGGCCGGGGCTTCGGGCCGTGGGTGGCGCCGTCCCAGGTGGACCAGCGCTCGCCCTCCGGTGGGGCGTCAGGTGAGGTGTCGGTGGAGAAGGCCGACTGCTTCTGCGGCAGGTGGAAGGGCTGATGTGCCAACGGAGTGCTCCTGGACGAGGACGGGGAAGGGGAGGGGGGTGCGGGACCGGCCCTGGACGGTCATCGACATCTCGGCCTCCTTCGTCGCTCACCGGGCGCACAGTGCGCCGCGGACGCAGCTCATCCTCCTCGCTCGCCCTGGGCGCTGTCGCGTGGTTTTCTCCCGGAGCCGCACGCGCGGTCGGCGAGCCCGTGGTGGGAGGGCTCACACCGGTCGCGCGTTCCGGTCTCCGCGGCGCGCGGGCATACTCGCGTCCATGTCCCGACTCCAGACCACCGACGGCCTCACCGAGGAGCAGCACGAGCTGGTCAAGCTGGTCCGCGAGTTCGTCGACGAGCAGATCCTCCCGGTGGCCACCGAGCTCGAGCACCGCGACGAGTACCCCAGCGAGATCGTCGAGGGCATGAAGCAGATGGGGATCTTCGGGCTGATGATCCCCGAGGAGTACGGCGGCCTCGGCGAGTCGCTGCTCACCTACGCCCTGGTCGTCGAGGAGATCGCCCGCGGCTGGATGAGTGTCAGCGGGATCATCAACACCCACTTCATCGTCGCCTACCTCATTCTCCAGCACGGCACGCAGGAGCAGAAGGAGCGCTACCTGCCGCGGATGGCCACCGGCGAGGTCCGCGGCGCGTTCTCGATGTCCGAGCCGGGCCTGGGGTCCGACGTCGCCGCGATCCGGACCAAGGCGGTCCGCGACGCGGAGGCCGGCTGGAGCATCGAGGGCCAGAAGATGTGGCTGACCAACGGCGGTTCGGCCAACCTCGTCGCGGTCCTCGTCAAGACCGACCTCGGTGAGTCCGACAGCCCGTACAAGAACATGACGACCTTCCTCGTCGAGAAGGAGCCCGGCTTCGGCGAGACCGCCCAGGGCGTGACCGTCCCCGGGAAGATCGACAAGATGGGCTACAAGGGCGTCGACACGACCGAGCTCGTCCTCCAGGGTCACCGCACCACCGACGCCCAGGTGCTCGGGGGTGAGCCCGGGAAGGGCTTCTACCAGATGATGGACGGGGTCGAGGTCGGCCGGGTCAACGTCGCGGCCCGGGCCTGCGGGCTGTCGCTGCGGGCGTTCGAGCTCGGCATCGCCTACAGCCAGCAGCGGGAGACCTTCGGCAAGAAGATCGCCGAGCACCAGGGCATCCTCTTCCGGCTCGCCGACATGGCGACCAAGGTCGAGGCGAGCCACCAGATGATGGTCAAGGCCGCCCGGCTCAAGGATGCCGGTCAGCGCAACGACCTCGAGGCCGGGATGGCCAAGTACCTCGCGGCGGAGAACTGTGCCGACGTCGTCGAGCAGTCCTTCCGTATCCACGGCGGCTACGGCTACTCCAAGGAGTACGAGATCGAGCGGCTCTACCGGGAGGCGCCGATGCTCCTCATCGGCGAGGGGACCGCGGAGATCCAGAAGATGATCATCGGCCGCCGCCTGCTCGAGGACTACAAGGCCCGCTGACCCACGGCCCCGGGCAGGTGGGTCGTCCGCTCGTCCCTCCGGCCGCGCAACGGCGCGTTCGCGATCTGCCGGCGCCCGCCTGCTCGGCCTGGGAGGATGGCGGTGTGGGGTCGTTCCGGGCACGGGTGCTGCTGCTGTTCGCGGGGGCGCTGGTCTGGCTCGTCCTCGTCTTCGTGTCGTTCGCGTGCGGCTGGCTGCCGGGGTGGATCCTGCCCGTCGCCTTCGTCCCGCTGACGACGGTCGCGTCCGTCGCCGGCGCGCAGGTCCGGTCCCGCCGCGAGGCGACGCGGACCGGCGCCGCCGCCGACCTGCCGCCGATGCGCGCGCCGTCGGGCTGGGTGGGCGTCCCGTTGGTCCTCGTCACCGCGGTCAGCGTCGTCGTCGCGGCAGGGGCGTTGCCGGGCCGCGGTGGCGGCCGCCCGCTGGGCATCCTGGTCGCCGGCGTCCTCTGGGTGGTCCTGGCGCAGCTGCACCACGCGACGGGTGGGCGGCCGTGGTGGAACCTGCCGCCGGGGCTCTACGCGGCCGGGGCGCTCGTCTCGCTCGCGCTCGGGGCGCTGCTCTCCTTCGTCGGGGGCCAGGAGGGGATCGTCGCGATGGGCGCCGTCCTCGGGTCGATGCTCACCTGGCTCCTGGTCTGGCTCTGGCGGCGCCGTCGCTGGCGACGGGCACAGGGTCCGTCCAGCGGGCGCCCAGCCGGCGGTGCGACAATCGAGGCATGAGCACTCAGCCGATGCGTCCGGGTCTGCGCGCCGCCCTGTCGCTGGAGTACCCCATGAGCCTCGGGGTCCACGACAGCTACGAGGAGGCGCAGAAGGCCGTCGACTACCTCTCCGACCACGAGTTCCCCGTCCAGGACGTCCTCATCGTCGGGACCGACCTCAAGCAGCTGGAACGGGTCACCGGCCGGCTGACCCAGGGACGGGTCATCGGTGCCGGCGCGCTCTCGGGCATGTGGCTCGGTCTCTTCGTGGGTTTCATGTTCGCGCTGTTCGACCCCAACGGGCTGAACCTGCTGAGCATCCTCGGGACGGTGGTGTTCGGCGCGGTCTTCGGTGCGATCTGGGCCTACTTCGGCTACCGGCTCACCCAGGGCCAGCGCGACTTCACGTCGGTCAGCCAGGTCGTCGCCGCGAAGTACGAGGTCCTCTGCGAGCACAAGCACGTCACGCGCGGGCGCGAGCTGCTCGCCCAGATGGACCCGATGAAGGCCGCCGCGGAGCAGGTCCGCCGTGCCCAGGAGGCCGAGCAGGCCCGGCTCGCCGCCGAGGCGTCCCAGGCACCCCAGGCCCCGCCGCAGCCGCCCCCGGCCTGAGAGCGCGTACCGTCGGCCCCATGACCGCCGAGCGCCCCACGCTGCCGCCTCTCGAGGGGCCCTTCCGCTCGGTCCTGTGCGTCGTCGCACACCCCGACGACATCGAGTACGGCACCGCCGCCGCGGTGCACCGCTGGGTGGCCGGTGGGGCCACCGTCAGCTACCTCCTGCTGACCCGCGGCGAGGCCGGTATCGACACGATGGAGCCGGCACGGGCGGCCGGCGTCCGGGAGGCCGAGGAGCTCGAGAGCGCGCGCCGGGTCGGGGTCGAGTCGGTCGAGTTCGCCGGCTGGCCCGACGGTGCCCTCGAGTACGGGGTCCCGCTGCGCCGGGAGATCGCCGCGGCCATCCGCCGCCACCGCCCCCAGCTGGTCGTCGGCCAGACGTGGGAGCTGTTCTTCGGCCCCGGCGCGGCCAACCAGGCCGACCACCGCGCCGTGGGCCTGGCGACGCTCGACGCCGTCGCCGACGCGGGCAACCGCTGGCTCCACCGCGACCTGCTCGACGCCGGCCTCGAGCCGTGGGGTGGCGTCGAGGTCCTCGCGGTCGCCGGCTCGCCCCACCCCACCCACGCCGTCGACGTGACCGGTGACCCCTTCGAGGCGGCCGTCCACTCGCTCGAGGCGCACGCCGCGTACAACGCCGCGCTCCCGCCGGACTTCCCCGCCCCGCGCGAGCTGCTGACGACGATCCTCGGCGGCGGTGGCGAGCAGGCCGGCGTCGAGCGGGCCTGGACCGCGCAGGTCGTCCTCGACCGCCGCTGACCGCGCCGGCGACCGGTCGTCGCTCGCTCAGGCGGTCCAGCGGGCGAGCTGGCGCGACTGCACCATGAGCCGGCCGTGCGCGTCGTGGACGACGGCGTCCTCGTCGAGGAAGCCGTCCCCGATGTGCCGGCTCTCGACGGCGACCGCGAGCGGACCGGTGCCGGTGCGGGCCCGCACGTGCGCGGTGAGCTCGACCGTCGGCACCCAGCCCTGGGCGCCGAGGGCGTTCCAGGCCGCCGGCGGCGTGACGTCGCAGGCCACGAGGGCCCCGAGCTGGTCCGCCGGGAGGGTCTCGGCCACCGCCCGGATCTCGCCGGTGCCGTCCGGCACACCCCCGGCGAAACCGAGGGTGTCCACCTGCAGGCGCTCGCCGGCGCGGGCGGAGACCTCGGGGGTGCGGAACGCCCCACCCCCGGTGACCCGCTCCATCTCCGGCGTCCCGGCGCGTGGGGTCAGGCCGGCGGCATCCGGCGACCACGGGTCGCTGCGACGCCAGGCCGGGCCCTCGAAGGCGGTGCGGTCGCCGACCGAGGCCATGACCGACAGGACGACGTCCTCGCCCTGCACGGCCGTCGCGGTGACGGTGGTGAACCGCCGGCTGCCGCCGACGCGCGTGACGTGGAAGCGGACCGGCTCGTGGCGGGCCTTGCGCAGGTAGTGCGTCGTGATCGTGAACAGGTCCGGGGCGCCGGTGGCGGTGAGGACGGCGTTGCCGGCGAGCGCGAGCAGGTAGCCCCCGTGGGGGACGCCGAAGACGTCCCAGCCCTCGTGCACCTGCCCGACGAGCGCGCCGCCGTCGGCGTGCAGCGCGACGGCGTCGTGCAGGGCCTCCACGCTCAGGCGCCCTGGACCCGGGCCAGCCACGCCTCGACATCGCCGGCCGAGCGCGGCAGGGCGTCGGAGAGGTTCTCGCAGCCGTCCTCGGTGACGAGGACGTCGTCCTCGATGCGCACCCCGATGCCGCGGAAGCGGGCCGGGGCCTTGAGGTCGTCGGCCTTGAAGTACAGCCCCGGCTCGACGGTGAGCACCATCCCCGGGCGCAGCTCGGCGTCCAGGTACTCCTCGCGGGTCGCGAGGGCGCAGTCGTGGACGTCGAGGCCCAGGTGGTGGCTCGTGCCGTGGACCATCCACCGCCGGTGGTACTGGCCGCGCTCCTTGTCGAGGGTGTCCTCGACGGAGACTCCCTCGGGGAGCAGGCCCCACGCGTGCAGGTGCTCGGCGACCACCCGGATGGCGGCGGCGTGCACGTCGGAGAACCGGTTGCCGGGGCGGACCGCGGCGATGCCGGCCTCCTGGGCCGCGTACACCGCGTCGTAGACCTCGCGCTGGGCGTCGGTGAACGTGCCGTCGACCGGCAGCGTGCGGGTGACGTCGGCGGTGTAGAGGGAGTCGACCTCGACGCCGGCGTCGATGAGGACGAGCTCGCCCGGCCGCACCGCGCCGGTGTTCTTCACCCAGTGCAGCGTGTTGGCGTGGTCGCCCGCCGCGCAGATGGAGTCGTAGCCGACGCCGTTGCCACGGTGCCGGGCGGTGCGCCCGAAGGTGCCTTCGAGCCAGCGCTCGCCCCGGCCTCGCTCGACCGCCTCGGGCAGGGCCGCGGCCATCGCCTCGAACCCCTCCGCGGTGGCCTCGACGGCGGCGCGCATCTGGTCGACCTCGTACTCGTCCTTGCACATCCGGGCGTGCGAGACGGCGTGCGCCAGGGCGTCGTCGTTCTCGAGCAGGGACTCGGCCGTGGCGCCGTTCTCGACCCGCGCGGCGTCGAGTCGCTCGGTGAGCTCGCGGTCGGCGTCCCTGACCAGCCGCACGGTGACCTGGCCGGCGTCCTTGGCCACGGCGTCGACGAGCCCGTCGACATGCCGGGCCGTGAGCCCCAGCTCGAGCTCGAGGTCCTCGAGGGTGGGGCGCGCCCCGACCCAGAACTCGCCGTAGCGGGCGTCGGCGAAGAACTCGTCGCTGTCCCGGTCGGCGAGCGGCCGGGCGTACAGGACCGCCTCGTGGCCACCGTCCTCGAGGGGTTCCAGGACGAGGACGGCGTCCGGCTCGCGGTCGGCGCCGAGGCCCGTCAGGTAGGCGAAGGCGGTGTGCGGCCGGAAGACGTAGTCGGTGTCGTTGCTGCGGACCTTCAGGCCGCCGGCCGGGACGACGAGTCGCTGCCTGGGGTAGGCGGCGCTGAGGACCGCCCGGCGCGCGGCCGCGGGGCCGGCCGCCGGCGCGGGCCCGCTGACGGTGGTGCCCCGCGGGGCCCAGTCCTCCCGGATGAAGGCCCGCAGCTGGTCGGTCGTGGCCCGGGCGCGGTTGTCGGCCTGCTTCTGCTCCTCGCTCACCCGACCATGCTGCCACGACGCGCTTGCGAGGCCTCCACGGCTGTTGCGAGACTCCCCGGATGGGCGGTCACGGCGCTGCGCGGAGCCCCGGTCCGGTGGCGGGTGCCGCGGCATCCCTCCCGGAGCGGCTGCGGGCACACTTCGGGCACCGCGAGCACCTCTACGGGGTCCTCCTCGCGGAGATGGCCGAGGACTGGGAGCGCGGTGGCGTCACCCGCGAGCTGCTTGCCGGCTGGGAGGGCGCCGAGGCCCGCCAGGTGCCCCAGCTGCGCCTGCTCGCCGGGCTCTTCCGGATCGTCCTGCGCGGGGAGGCCCCGCAGCTGCTGCCCTTCTACCCGGTCCTCGGTGGGCGGGCGGACCCGGCGGGGGCCTGGAAGGTCGTCCGGCCGGTCCTTCGCGCGCATGCGGCCGAGCTGCGGGCCTCGCTCGAGCACCCACCGCAGACGAACGAGCCGGGCCGGGCGGTGGCCCTCCTCGTCGGCCTCGCGGAAGCGGTGCGCCGCACCGGGATGCACCGGGTGCGCCTGCTCGAGCCGGGCGCCTCCGGTGGGCTCGGCCTGCTCGTGGACCACTACCGCTTCGAGGGCGAGGGCTGGTCGGCCGGGCCGCCCGACGCCGGCCTGGTCGTCACCGGGTGCGGGGCCCCGGGCTTCTCACCCGAGCCGTTCGAGGTGGTCTCCCGGCGTGGGTGCGACATCGCGCCGGTCGACACCTCCGGTGCGGACGGCGCCACCCTGTTCACGTCGTTCGTGTGGCCGTGGATGCTCGAGCGGCATGCCCGCCTGGAGGCCGCGCTCGCCGAGGCCCGCCGCCACCCGGTGGCCGTGGACCGGGCGTCGGCGGCCGCCTGGGTGCGCGACCAGCTCGCGAGGCCCGCTCCCGCGGGTGTCCTCACCGTCGTGTGGCACTCCGTGACCCGGATGTACTGGCCGGTGGAGGAGACGCTGGCGATGGAGGCGGCCGTCGAGGAGGCCCGGGGCCGGATGCCCCTCGCACACGTCTCGCTCGAGCACGGGTGGCCCGAGGGTGGCGTCGTCACCGCTCGGGACGACGACCTCGTCCCGAGGGTCGAGCTCGACGGTGCGGTGCTCGGCACCGCAGGACACCACGGACCGCCCCTCACCCTCGGGGGGTCCTGAGCGGCGCGGCGGGTCAGTCCTCGACCCAGTCGAGGGTGCGCTGCACCGCCTTGCGCCAGCCGGCGTACCCGTCGCGACGCTGCTCCTCGCTCCACGTCGGCTCCCAGCGCTCGTCCTCGGCCCAGTTCGCCCGCAGCTGCTCGGTGCTCTCCCAGAACCCCACGGCCAGCCCGGCGGCGTACGCAGCACCGAGCGCGGTCGTCTCGGCGACGACCGGCCGGGAGACCGGCACGCCGAGGATGTCGGCCTGCAGCTGCATGCACAGCCGGTTGGCGGTGACCCCGCCGTCGACCTTGAGCGTCGTCAGCTCCACGCCCGAGTCGGCGACCATCGCCTCGGCGACGTCGCGTGACTGGTAGCAGATCGCCTCGAGCGTGGCCCGGGCCAGATGGGCGTTGGTGTTGAAGCGGGAGAGCCCGACGATCGCGCCGCGGGCGTCGCTGCGCCAGTACGGGGCGAACAGCCCGCTGAAGGCGGGCACGAAGTACACCCCGCCGGTGTCCTCCACCTGGGCCGCGAGCCGTTCGACCTCGCTCGCCCCGCTGATGATGCCGAGCTGGTCGCGCAGCCACTGCACCGCGCTTCCGGTGACCGCGATCGAGCCTTCGAGGGCGTAGACGGGCGCGCTGTCGCCGAGCTGGTAGGCGACCGTCGTCAGGAGGCCGTGCTCGCTGCGGACGAGCTCCTCGCCGGTGTTGAGCAGGAGGAAGTTGCCCGTGCCGTAGGTGTTCTTGGCCTCACCGACCTCGAAGCACACCTGCCCGACGGTCGCCGCCTGCTGGTCGCCGAGGACGCCGGTGACCGGGACCGGGGCCGTGCCGCGCCGGCCGGCGGTGGAGCCGTAGGCCTGCGCGTGGCTGCTCGGGCGGATCTGCGGGAGCATCGCCCGGGGGATGCCGAAGAACCCGAGCAGCTCCTCGTCCCAGTCGAGGGTCGTGAGGTCCATGAGCATGGTGCGGCTCGCGTTCGTCACGTCCGTGACGTGCAGCCCCCCGTCGGTGCCTCCGGTGAGGTTCCACACCACCCACGTGTCCGGGGTGCCGAAGATCGCGTCGCCCCGCTCGGCGGCGGCCCGCAGCCCGTCGACGTTCTCCAGCATCCACTGCACCTTGGCGCCCGAGAAGTACGTGGCGGGCGGCAGGCCGGCCTTCTCGCGCACGACGTCGCCGCGTCCGTCCGCGTCGAGCGCGCGGGCGATGGCCGCGGTGCGGGTGTCCTGCCAGACGATGGCGTTGTAGAAGGGGCGGCCGGTGCGGCGGTCCCACACCATGGCGGTCTCGCGCTGGTTGGTCACGCCGATGGCGGCCAGGTCGGAGGTGGACAGGCCCGCCCCGGCCAGCGCCGACGCGACCACCGTCTGGGTGCGGTCCCAGATCTCCAGCGGGTTGTGCTCGACCCACCCGGCCCGGGGCAGGAGCTGCTCGTGCTCGAGCTGGTGGCGGGCCACCTCCCGCCCGTCGTGGTCGAAGACCATGAAGCGGGTGCTCGTCGTGCCCTGGTCGACCGCGCCGATGAAGTCAGCCATGTCGTCACCCTAGGCCCACCCGGACACGGCGCCGACGCCCGTGGGACCGGTGAAACCGCGGCGAAGCCGGCGTGAAACCGGGCTCGCCGACCCTGGGGGCATGACCACGAACACGACATCACAGCGCGGGGCCGCCGTCCATGCACGCGGCCTCGTGAAGACCTTCGGGCGCGTCCGCGCGGTCGACGGCATCGACCTCGACGTCCATCGGGGCGAGGTCTTCGGCGTCCTCGGTCCCAACGGCGCCGGGAAGACCACGACCCTGCAGATGCTCGCCACCCTCCTGCCGATGGACGGCGGGAACGCCGAGGTTCTCGGCGTCGACGTGCGCGAGCACCCCCACGTCGTCCGGCAGCTGCTCGGGGTCACCGGGCAGTACGCCTCCGTCGACGAGAACCTCACCGCGCGGGAGAACCTGCGCCTCTTCGGCCGCCTTCTCGGGCTGTCCTCGACCCAGGCCCGCAGCACGGCCGAGGACCTGCTCGGCCGGTTCGGCCTCGAGGACGCCGCCGACCGTGCGATCGCCAAGTTCTCCGGTGGCATGCGCCGCCGGCTCGACCTCGCGGCGAGTCTCATCAGCCGGCCCCCGCTGATCTTCCTCGACGAACCGACGACAGGCCTCGACCCACGCACCCGCGGCCAGATGTGGGACACGATCCGCGAGCTCGTCCGCGACGGCTGCACGGTCCTGCTGACGACCCAGTACCTCGACGAGGCCGACCAGCTCGCCGACCGGGTCGCCGTCATCGACCAGGGCCGCAAGGTGGCCGAGGGGACCCCGGACGAGCTGAAGTCCCAGGTGGGCAGCTCCTCGCTCCAGCTGCGGCTGGTCGACCCGGCGCACACCGCGGACGCGGTGGAGGTCGTGCGCGGCCTCGTCGCCGAGCAGCCCACCCTCACCCCCGAGGCGGGCGGCATCACCGTCCCCCTCGCCGACGCCAACCGCGCTGCCGACGTCCTCATCGGGCTGCGTCAGCGCGACCTGCCGATCAGCTCGGCGGCCGTGCACAAGCCGACCCTGGACGAGGTCTTCCTCGCCCTGACCGGTCACGGCACCGAGGACACCCGGCCCGAGCCCGAGATGGAGCCCACCCGATGACCACGACGACCACCCTGACCCCCGGCGAGCCGACCGTCACCGCGCGCACGCTCGCCGGCGCGCGGGACCTGCCGACGCGCCCGTCCGTGCGAGAGACCGTCTCGCAGAGCCTCGCCCTGGCCTGGCGGGCCCTGCTGAAGATGCGCCGCAACCCCGAGCAGCTCGTCGACGTGACGTTCCAGCCGCTGCTGTTCACGGCGATGTTCGCCTACATCTTCGGCGGCGCGATCTCCGGCAGCGTCTCCGACTACCTCCCCCTGCTCATCCCCGGGATCCTCGCCCAGACCGCGCTGACGGCCTGCATGGCCACCGGCATCCAGCTGCGCGAGGATATGGACAAGGGCGTCTTCGACCGCTTCAAGTCCCTGCCGATCGCACGCATCGCGCCGCTCGTCGGCCCCGCCGTCGCCGACCTGGTGCGCTACGGCACCGCGGCGACCCTGACCATCCTCGCGGGCCTCGCCATGGGCTACCGGCCCGCCGGCGGGCTCCTCGGGGTGGTCGCCGGCTGGCTGCTCACGCTCGTCGCGGGTTGGTCACTGGCGTGGATCTTCACCTGGCTCGGGACCGTCGCGCGCAGCGCCCAGGCCGTGCAGGGCATCTCGATGATGGTCATGTTCCCGCTGACCTTCCTCTCCAACGCCTTCGTCCCGGCCGACACGCTGCCGGGGTGGCTGCAGGCATTCGTCCGGTTCAACCCGGTGAGCCACGTCGTCACCGCCGTGCGCGACCTGCTCAACAGCGGGGCGGTCACCGGTGACGTCGGCTGGGCCCTCCTCGGGTGCGCGCTCGTCGTCGCGGTCTTCGGGACCCTCTCCGTGCGCACCTACTCGCGCAAGATGTGAGCGGGTCCCGCCACCGCCTCGACCGCAGCCCGCGCCGCGGGCAGCAGGGCCGGGGCGGTGGCGGTGGCGTACTCGGCGCGGACCCGGTCGGCCAGCCCCGGCGCCCGTTCCTCGGCGACACCGTCGGTGTGCGCCGGGCTCATCGTCGGGACGAACCGCGGGTAGGCGAAGCGTTCGGCGAGCACGAGCAGCCGGACGGCGTCCTCGACCGGGGCCGCGGAGCGCAGCAGCGCCCATGCCCCGAGGGCGTGGAGGACGAGGCCGGCGACCGGGTAGTCCAGGTGGGCGCGGCCGGCGTCGAGGACCGCGGGGGCCTTGGCGAGCAGGCCCGCGTAGAGGTCGGCCCCGTCGTCGCCGTCGCCGTGGACCGCGTACGCCGTCGTGGCCGTGCTCTCGCCGTAGAGGCACCAGGGCTCGAGACCGTTCGGGCCACCCAGCCCGGGGACGGCGAGGGTGGCCAGGGCGACCACCGCCTCCCGGTACCGCTCGAGACCGCTCGTCACCTGCCCGCGGGCCAGGGCCAGCTCGGCCCGGGCCGAGAGGGCGACGAAGGCGCCGCCGAAGCCGGGGGCGCCGGTGCTCGTCCGGTCGACCTGCGCGAGCCAGCCCTCGGCCTCCTCCAGGCGACCCAGGGACATGGCGTGCACCGCGAGCATCGCCCGGGACTGCACGGCGTCGTCGACCGCATCCAGCGCGTCGAGCACGGGAAGGGCGGCGAGGGCGTGCTGCACGGCCTCCTCGTGGTGGCCGAGCTGGGCGTGCAGGGTGCCGAGGAGGGAGTGCAGCAGGGCGGCGACCCACGGCCCGTCGTCGTCGCTGGTCAGCGCGAGCCCGTGCTCCGCCTCGGCGATCGCCCCCAGCGGGTCGCCGACGTTCTCGCGGTGGTGGCCGGCCCACATCCGCGCGAGGACGGCCGCCAGGTGGTGCACCCGGCCGGCGGCCTCGTCGAGCCGCTCGACGGAGCGGTCGGCGTCGGTCGGGTCGTGGCAGGCCAGGACCTCGACGATGCCCCGCAGCCGGGGGTCGGTGACCCGCTCGGCGCACTCCTGGAGCAGGGCGAGGCAGGCGTTCGCCGGTGCGGCGTCCCCGATGTTGGTGTTCATGACGACCATCGCCGCCGCCCACAGGGCGGTGTCCACCTGCTCCGGCTGCGGCCGCCACCCCGCGAGCGCGGCGTCGACGGCCCCCGCCAGGGCGACGAGCCGGACGTTCTCGCCGCGGATGGTCCAGTACGCGGCGAGGGTCGACAGCAGCCGGGCGACGGCCCAGGGGTCGCCCGCCGAGAGCGCCGTACGCAGGCAGTCGGCCAGGTTGACCTCCTCGACCGTGAGCGCCCGCACGGCCGCCACCTGCTCGCGCGTCCACAGCCGCTCCCCGAGGCGGGCCGTGAGGTCGGCGGCCCAGGCCAGGCGGGCCTCCTCGGCCTCGGCCTCCTCGGCGGCGTCGCGCAGCCGCAGCCGCCCGAACTCACGCACCGTCTCGAGCATCCGGTAGCGCACGCTGCTGCCCTCGTCGGAGACGGTGAGCAGGGACTGGTCGACGAGCGACTGCAGCTCCTCGAGGGCGTCGTGCCCGACGACGGCGTCCGCCGCCGCGAGCGAGAACCCGTCGTGGAACACCGACAGCCGGCGCAGGGCCCGCTGCTCGCCGGGGGCGAGCAGGTTCCACGACCAGTCGATGACCGCCAGCAGGGTCGCGTGCCGGTCGGGGGCGCTGCGGTCCCCGCGCCGCAGCAGGGCGAACCGGTCGTCGAGCCGGCGGGCGACGTCCTCGACGGACATCACCCGGACCCGGGCGGCGGCCAGCTCGACGGCGAGGGGCAGCCCGTCGAGGCGCCGGACCACGCCGAGCACGGCCTCGTCCTCGAGGGTGAGGCCCGGGCGGGCCGCCCGGGCCCGTTGGCGGAAGAGCTCGGCGGCGGCGCCGTCGTCGAGCTGGGCGAGCGGGAAGACCCGCTCGGCGGTGATGGCGAGCGGGGCGCGCGTCGTCGTGACCACCCGCAGCCGGGGGCAGGTCGCCACGAGGTAGGCCACGAGGTCGGCCACGGCGGCCACGACGTGCTCGCAGTTGTCGAGGACCAGCAGGGTGGGGGCGGTGTCGAGGGCCTGGGCAGCCCGCGCCCGCAGGTCGACGCGCTGCTGCGGGGTGAGCACCCTGCGGCCGGTGACCGAGTCGCGGACGCCGAGCGCCGAGCCGACCTCGCCGACGACGTCCTCGGGTGAGGTGACCCCGACGAGCTCGACGACGTGGACCACCGGCTGCTCGGCCTCGCGGGCCAGGAGGTTGGCCAGCCGGGTCTTGCCGAGGCCGCCCGGCCCGAGCACGGAGACCACCCGTGACTCCCGCACGGCGGCGCGCAGGGCGCGGATGTCCTCCTCCCGGCCGACGAGGGAGGTGGGGTCGTGGCGCACCCCGGAGCGCACCGGGGTGTCCGCGGCGAGCAGCTCGGCGTGGACGGCGCGCAGGGCCGGCCCGGGGTCGACGCCGAGGCGCTCGGCGAGGTCGTGGCGCACCTCGTCGTAGCGCTGCAGGGCGGCGGGGGCCCCGCGCACCGCGGCGAGCGAGCGCAGCAGGGCGACCGTGGTCGGCTCGTCCACGGGGGAGGCCTCGAGCAGCGGGAGGGCCTCGTCGTGCTCGCCGAGCTCGGACAGCGCGCGCCCGAGGACGGTCGCGGTGTCCCGGCGGGCGGCGGCGGTGTCGGCGCGCAGCTCGGCGAGCGCGCCGTGGGCCCCCGGCGCCGGGGTGGGCCGCCCGAG
>NZ_JAANCN010000002.1 GCF_011326735.1 Phycicoccus endophyticus | reverse complement strand
GAGGCGGCGCCGCCGCGGCCGACGGCCCGGAGACCGGCGCCGCCCCCGTGGCCGACCCGGCGGGCGGAGCGCGCGAACCGGCGCGGGCGGGCGTCGGGCGCCGGCTCGTGCTCGGGGGGTGAGGTCGGGGGGACGGACATCGCCTCCGATCCTGCCCCCTGGAGCGGCAGCGGTGGGAGAGCCTCGGGGTGTCGTGTCCGGAACACGATGCGTGGGCGCCGCGTTGTCGAGGCCATGACCTCCTCCGAGCTCGGCATGGCCGAGCGATACCAGCGAGCCCGGGGGCTCTTCGAGCACGGCGAGTACCGGGCGGCCGCCGAGGAGCTGTCGGCGCTCGTCGACGCCAGCGCCTACGAGCCGCCCCTGCACGGCACGACCGAGCTGCGCCTGCTGCTCGCCCGCTCCTACTACCACTCCGCCCAGCTGGGGCGGGCCGAGCGGGTGACCCGGGCGATCCTCGTCGACGACCCGGACGAGGCGTACGCCAACCTCCTGCTCGGGCGCACCCTGCAGCGCCAGGGCCGGCCGGCCGAGGCCCGTCCCCACCTGGCGATGGCCGAGCTGCTCGGCGGGTACGGCGACGCGGGCCGGCTGCCGCCGCTCGTGCGCGACGAGCTGCCCGGCGACGCCGGCGTCGAGGGCGACGGCGAGCAGGGCCCGTCCGCGGGGACCGGGAGCGGGCGATGAGCGACTACGGCCACGCCCTGGAGTTCGGCCTCTTCCCCACCCCCGACGCCGGCGCGCCGGACCGGGTCCTCGAGCTCGCCCAGCTCGCCGACGTCCTCGGGCTCGACCTCGTGAGCGTCCAGGACCACCCCTACCAGGCCGGGCACCTCGACGCCTGGACGCTGCTGTCGGTCATCGGTGCACGCACGAGCACCGTCCGGGTCGCCCCGAACGTCGCCAACCTGCCGCTGCGCCCGCCGGCCGTCCTCGCCCAGGCGGTCGCCTCCCTCGACCTGCTCACCGGCGGCCGGGTCGAGCTCGGCCTCGGCACGGGGGCGTTCTGGGACGCCATCGAGGCCGCGGGTGGCACCCGGCTCGCGCCCCGGGAGGCGGTCGACGCCCTCGTCGAGGCGGTCGAGGTGCTGCGCGCGATGTGGAGCGGCGAGGGCTCGGTGCGCGTCGACGGCACCCACCACCGGGTCGTGGGCCTGCACGCCGGCCCCCGCCCGGCCCACCCCGTCGGCATCTGGCTCGGCGCCTACAAGCCGCGGATGCTGCGGGTCACCGGCCGGCTCGCCGACGGGTGGCTGCCGAGCATGGGCTACGCCGACCCGGAGGACCTCGGCCCGATGAACGCGACCATCGACGAGGCCGCCGTGGCCGCGGGCCGGGCGCCCGAGGACGTGCGGCGCCTGTACAACGTCTTCCCCGGGCCGCGCGGGCTGCGCGGCCGGCCCGGTGACTGGCCCGAGCAGCTCGCGGCCCTGGCCCTCGAGCAGGGGATGTCGACGTTCGTCCTCGGGACCGACGACCCGGCCCTCGTCGAGGCGTGGGCCGGGCAGGTCGCGCCGGCGACCCGCGAGCTCGTCGAGGCCGGCCGGGCCGGGGCGGCCACCCGGCCACCGGAGGCGGCCACGGGCGGGCAGCCGCTGGCCGACCAGGCACCGTCGCAGCGGGCACCCGTCTCCTCGACCGCCACCCCCTTCGTCCCGACCCCGGACGACGGCACCCGGCTGACCGGAGAGCTCGCGTGGGACGAGGCGGCCCGCCCGACCTACCCCGACCGCTCCGGGTCCGCCGGCTACTCCGACGCCGAGCTCGCCGCGCCCCGTCACCTCGTCGAGGTCCACGACCACCTGCGGGCCGAGCTGGCCCAGGTGCGCGACATCGTCGACCAGGTGGCCCGAGGGATGCTCTCGGTCGGGTCCGCGCGCTCGGCGGTCAACGCGATGACGATGCGCCAGAACCAGTGGACCCTCGGGGCCTACTGCGAGTCGTACTGCCGGGTCGTCACCGGCCACCACACCCTCGAGGACCAGGCGATCTTCCCGCATCTGCGCTGGACCGACCCGGAGGCGGCACCGGTCATCACCCGCCTCGAGGAGGAGCACGAGGTCATCCACGACGTCCTCGACGACGTCGACCGCGCGCTCGTCGCGCTCGTCGCCGAGGAGGACGGGGCGCTCGAGCGCCTCCGGCACGTCGTCGACCTGCTCACCGACACCCTGCTCTCGCACCTGGCCTACGAGGAGCGCGAGCTGATGCACCCGCTCGCGCGCCACGGGTTCCACTGACCGCGGGGCCCTGCCCGCCGCCGGGGGCGCTCAGCCGCGCAGCCGACGCAGGAAGCCCCGGCGCCGGCTCTCGGCCCGGTTGGCGCTGCGGACGTCCTCGGCGTGGGTGGGCTGGGCACCGCTCGCGCCCGGAGCCGAGGAGCCGGGGACGACCGAGGCGACGAAGGCCAGCTTGTCGAGGACGGCGGCCGGGATGACGAACGGGTAGAGGTCGTCCTTGCCCATCGAGCGGTTGATCTGGTTCAGCGCGGTCGACAGCGGCACCCAGACCCCGACGACGAGGTCGCGCACGCTCGAGAAGGCCGCCGGTGAGACGGTGAGCAGGCCCTGCTCGGCGGCGGTGTCCACGGTGTCGCAGATGTGCAGGTAGTGCGCGAAGCACTCGGCGAAGTCCTCGAACGGGTGCATCGTCGCGTAGGCGGAGATGTAGTGCTCGCGCCAGTCCGCGGGCGGGCCCTCGGCGTAGTGCCGGTCGATGGCGGCCTGGTAGCCGGCGGTCTCGTCCCCGAACAGCTCTCGGTAGCGCTCGCGCAGCGGGCCGTCGGTGACGAGCTGCCAGTCGTAGTAGTGCCCCACCTCGTGCCGGAAGTGCCCGAGCATGGTCCGGTACGGCTCGTCGAGCTCGACGCGCACCTTCTCCCGCCGGTCGTCGGCCGACTCCGCGAGGTCGATCGTCACCACGCCGTCGGCATGGCCGATGACGACGCTCTCGTCGACGCTGGAGAGCAGGTCGAAGGCCAGCCCGTTGACGGCGTCCTCGTGCTTGCCGATGACGGGGAAGCCGAGGGCGTCCAGCTCGACGACGAGGTGGCGCTTGGCCGCCTCCGCGACGGGCAGCTGGGCCAGGCCGACGGTGTCGTCGTCGGCGGGCCGGGTGCGGGTGAGCTCGCACGCCGAGCACTGCCCGCCCTCGGCCCGGGCCAGCCACGTGCAGGCGGCGACCTCGCGGTTGGCGCAGACGTACCAGAGCATCCCGCCGGCGTCGACGTAGCGCCCCTGGTCGTCGACGGGGACGATCGCCCGCTCCTCGCGGGAGAAGGCGAGCGGGGTGCCGCAGGAGACGCACACGGAGTTCTCGAAGAAGAGCGGGCTGTCACACACCCGGCAGCGGAAGGCACGCACGAGCGCACTATGTCACCCCGCCCCGACCGAGGAGGCGGGGTGTGCACACGGGCCCGCGCCGCGTTCGGGACCGGCGTGCCGCACTCCTCTTTCGCCGGACGGCTGCGGGGCGGAGCCGGCGTTGTCATGCTCGAGGCATGGGCCCTGCCGTGCCTCTCGTCGAGGTCACCGAGCTGTGCGTCTCCCACGGCGACCTCGAGGCCGTCGCCGGGGTGTCCCTCACCGTCGAGCAGGGGGAGATCCACGGCGTCCTCGGACCGAACGGCGCCGGCAAGACGAGCACCGTGGAGACCGTCGCCGGGCTGCGCAGACCGGACTCCGGCAGCGTCCGGGTCGCGGGCATCGACCCGGCCGCCGACCGGAGGGCCGCCACGCGGCTCGTCGGCGTCCAGCTGCAGGAGGCCCAGCTGCAGCCGAAGCTGCGGGTGGGCGAGGCGCTCGCGCTCTGGTCGGCCCTCTACGCCGACCCCGTCCCGTGGCGCGAGCTCGCCGGGCGGCTGGGCCTCGAGGGCCTCCTCGGGCGGCGCTTCGACCGCCTCAGCGGCGGGCAGCGCCAGCGGCTGTCGATCGCCCTGGCCCTCCTCGGCCGGCCCACGCTCGTCATCCTCGACGAGCTGACCACCGGGCTGGACCCCGAGGCCCGGCGCGACACCTGGCAGATCGTCCGCGAGACCCGGGACCGCGGGACGACGGTCCTGCTCGTCACGCACTCGATGGAGGAGGCCCAGCTGCTCTGCGACCGGGTGACCGTCATCGTCGGGGGCCGGGTCCGGGCCACGGGGACGCCGCGCGAGCTCGTCGGCGGTGCCGACGCGACCGTCATGGCCTTCACTCCCGAGCCCGCGCTCGACCCGACCGAGCTCTCGGCGGTCGCCGGGGTCGCGGCAGTCCGCTGCGAGGACGGACGGGTCCTCGTCACCGGCAGCGACGAGGCGGTGCTGCTCGTCCTGGAGCGGCTGCACGCACGCGGTGTCCGACCGGGACGTCTGCGGGTGTCCGACGGCAGCCTCGACCAGGCCTACCTCGACCTCGTACGCCGCCCGGAGACCGCCCGGCCCGAGGAGCGCAGGTGACCACGCACGGCCGGGAGCCCTCGGCGCTGGAGCGCTCGGCCGGCGCCCGCGCGCTGCTGTGGACCGAGGCGCGGCTGTTCGTCCGGGAGCCGGGGGCCTGGTTCTGGGTCCTCGTCTTCCCGACCGCGCTGCTGTGTGCCATCGCGCTGGTCCCGAGCTTCCGGGAGCCCACGCCCGACCTCGGGGGAGCGCGCGTGCTCGACCTCTACGTGCCGGTCTGCGTCCTCCTGGCGGTGCTCGTCGCGGGGGTCCAGACGATGCCGCCGGTCCTCACGAGCTACCGCGAGCGCGGCATCGTCACCCGGTTGCGGACGACACCGCTGTCCGCGGGGACGCTGCTGCTCGCCCAGGTCCTCGTCCACGCGGTGGCGGTGCTGGTCTCCGTGGTCCTCGTGCTGGTCGTGGGACGCGCCGGGTTCGGCGTGCCGCTGCCCGCGTCCCCACTGGGCTACGCCGTGGCCCTCGTGCTCGTCGTCGCGGCGATGAGCGGGCTCGGCGCCCTCGTCACTGCCGTCTCGCCGACGACGAAGGTGGCCCAGGCGGTCGGGACCTCGCTGCTGTTCCCGATGATGTTCACCTCCGGGGTGTGGCTTCCCGTCCAGGTCATGCCGCAGCTGCTGGGCCAGGTGGTCGGGTACACCCCTCTCGGTGCCGGCGCCCAGGCGCTCGGCGACGCGATGGCCGGGGCGTTCCCGTCGGCGCTCGACCTCGGCGTCGTCGCCGGCTGGGCCGTCGTCCTCGGAGTCGCCGCGGTGCGCTGGTTCCGCTGGGCGTGACCCTCACCCCGCGCTGCGGGCCTCGAGGGCGAGCAGCGCCTCCTTCGCCGCCGGGCCGCCGGCGTACCCGCCGACGCCGCCCGCCGCGGGCAGGACACGATGGCACGGCAGCGTGACGCACAGGGGGTTCCCGGCGAGCGCCGTACCGACCGCCCGCGCGGCTCGCGGCCGCCCGAGGTGCTGCGCGAGGGCGGCGTAGGTCGTGCGCCGGCCGTAGCCGACCGACGCCGCCAGGCCGGTGAGCACGAGCCGCTGGAAGTCCGAGAGCAGCGCGAGGTCGGGCTCGACCGCCACCTGCCGCGCCCGGCCCGCGAGGAAGTCCTCGAGGGCCCGGCGCACCGCGTCGGTGGGTCGCGGGTGGCGCAGCACCCGGGGGCTCACCCGCTGAGCGACCCGCTCCAGCCAGTGCTGCTCGTGGGCGGCGTCCGGGGCGAAGGCGGTGGTGAGCACCCGGCCGTCGTCGCGCACGGCGAGCAGCATCCGCCCGAGCGAGGTGTCCTCGAGGACGTAGGAGACGTCGGTCGGCTCCAGCCGGGGCGGACCGGCCAGCGCAGGCGCGAACGCGGTGAACGGGTCGGTCGGTGGTGTCATCGGGGGTCCTCGGGGTCGGTGAGCTCGAGTCGGAGGGTGGCCAGGGCGTCGCTGACGAGACGCCGGCTCATCCCGGGTGAGGTGGCGAGGGCGGCGGCGACGGCCCGGTGGTCGAGGTCGCCGACGAACCGCAGGACCACCGCCTGGCGCTGCCGCTCGGGCAGGGCGCGCACCCGTTGCCAGAGCACGTCGTCCGGGGCCTGCGGAGGTGGCTCGACCGGTGCCTGCGCGAGCGAGGCGGGGTCCTCGTGCGCGGTGGTGCGGCCCCGGGTGCGGTGGTGGTCCATCGCGCACCGGTGGGTGATGGTGAGCAGCCACGAGCGCAGGTTGCGCGCGTGCGTGAGCCGGGGGTAGGCCGCGAGGGCCTGCGTCCAGGCCTGCTGGGCGACGTCGTCCCCGTGGACCGGGCCGGCGAGGCCGTGGGCCAGCCGGGCCACGTCGCGCCAGTGGTCGTCGACGAGCTGCTGGAAGGGTGGGAGGCTCACGATGGTCCAACGGTAGGACGCGCCGTCGTGTGAGCGCGGCCCACCGGCCGCGGTGGAGGGGCCACGAACACGGGGTGAAATGCGCGTGTCGTGGACCCCGGGGCCGACACGGGGGGCGTGCGCCGGGAATGATGGTCGCCGTGACCGTCGAGCAGCACCAGGCCACCGCGACCCCACTCGTCGTCGCCCACCGCGGCGCGAGCGACGAGGAGGCCGAGCACACGCTCCGCGCCTACCGCAAGGCGTTCGCGCACGGCGCCGACGGCGTCGAGTGCGACGTGCGGCTGACCGCCGACCACCACCTCGTGTGCGTCCACGACCGGCGGGTCGAGCGCACCTCCAACGGTGCCGGCGTCGTCTCCACCCTCGAGCTGGCCCGGCTCGAGGAGCTGGACTGGGCCTCGTGGAAGACCCGCCCCGAGGACCTCGAGGCCCCCGACTCCGACCCGGAGCGTGCGCGCCTGCTCACCCTGCGGCGGCTGCTCGCCACCATCGTCGAGGAGGGCGGCGAGCCGATCGTCCTCGTCGAGACCAAGCACCCGACGCGTCACGGCGACGACGTCGAGAAGACCCTCGTGCAGGTCCTGCGCTCCTTCGACCTCGACCGCGGCGACCGGCCCGGCCGGCCGCGCGTACGGGTCATGTCCTTCTCCGCCCGGGCGCTGCAGCGGGTGCACAAGCTCTCACCCCAGGTCCCGCTCGTCCACCTGGTCTCGGCCAAGGGCCCCTCGCTGCCGCTCGACGGGACCCTGCCCAAGGGGGTCGGGGTCGTCGGGCTCGACATCGCCCTCGTCCGGCGCAAGCCCAAGCTCGTGCGCAAGTTCCGCAAGCACGGCCACGGCGTGTTCGTGTGGACCGTCGACGAGACGGCCGACCTGGACCTGTGCCGCGAGCTCGGGGTGGACGTCGTCATCACCAACCGCCCCCGGCGGGCCATCGACCGGTTCGCGGCCGGCGGGTAGGTTGGTGCGGTGACCTCGCCCGACCCGTCCGTCGCCCCGGTGCCGGGCGACACCGACCCCGAGGTCGTCGAGACCTCCGGGCCGGGGGTCGACAGCATCGTCTGCACCGTGCGGGTGCCCGCCGACCCGGCCGCGGTCGCCTCGGTGCGCAAGGCGGTCGTCGCCGACCTCACCGGCCGTGACCTCCCCGAGGACCTCGTCGGCGAGGCCGAGATCGTGGCCTCGGAGCTGCTGACCAACGCGGTCCGCCACGCCCGGCCCCTCTCCGACGGCACGATCCGGGTGCGCTGGAAGATCCGCGGCGAGGTCGTCGAGGTCGAGGTCACCGACGGCGGCGGCGCGACGACGCCCAAGCCGGCGCCGCGCACCGTCTGGCTCTCCTCGGGCCGCGGTCTGCGGATCGTGCGGTCCATGGCCCACGAGTGGGGAGTCACCGAGGACCGCACCGGCAACGTCGTGTGGGCCACCCTCGGCGGGCCGAGCCGCCGGCGCGCCACCTGACGCGAGCGCCGCTCGCCCCCCGCGGGCGGTCCTCTAGGGTGACGCGCATGGGCAAGGCATCCCGACGTCAGCGCGGCCCCGGCCGCTCCGCGAAGGCCACCCGGCCCCGCCCGGCGCCGTTCGAGCCGCGGCCGTTCGCCGGCCTGCCGGGAGAGAGCGAGTGGGTGGCCCTGCGCGAGATCCTCCCCGCGGCCACCGCGGTCGTCTCCGTGCGGCCCGAGCACGTCCCCGACGGGGCACCGAGCGAGGTCACGGTCGCCACCGTCCTCCCGCTCGCCTGGCCCGCGCTGCACCGGGCCGACGGCACGGTGCTCATCGGCACCCAGTCCGGCAGCTCCAGCGGTGACGCCTCGCGCGACCTGGCCGCCCAGCTGCTCGCCGGCCTGGCCGCGCCGGAGGGCACCCCGGTCACCACGACCTCGCCGGCGACCGCCGACACCCCCCGGCTCCAGGACGTCCTCGTCGCCGACGCCCCCGTCGAGGTCACCCTCCACGAGGGTTTCGACTTCTGGGTCGAGGGCCAGGACCTCGAGGGCGAGGCCAAGGAGTCGCTCGAGCGGGCCAACGAGTCGATCGTGCCGACCCGCGCGCTCGAGGCGATGACCTCGGCCTACTGGGTGCGGATCGGCGAGCGGGCCCACATCCGGCTCGTCCTGCCCGAGGACGAGGACCCCGCCACCGACGCGCTCGCCCGGCTGCACGCGGCGGGTGCCGACGGGCTCGGCGACGGGACCCGGCTGCTCGGCGCGTTCCGGGCCTGCGGGCTGCTCGTGCCCGTGTGGGACCTCGACCCCGAGCTCGAGGCATCCGCCCACGAGGACGAGCTCGCCGCCTGGGGTCGGCGCTACGCCGAGGCCCTCGCGCAGGACCGGGCACTCACCGGTGACGAGCGCCGGGCCCGCGCCGGGCTGCTGAGCCGTCAGGTCACCCTCCGCTGATGGCGACCGGCCGGGTCGCCGCCGTCGTGCCGTGCAAGGACGAGGCCGACCGGATCGCCGCGACCGTGCAGGCGGTGGCCGCGCTCGACGTCGTGGGCCGGGTCGTCGTCGTCGACGACGGCAGCGGCGACGCGACGACCGCGGCTGCCGAGGCCGCGGGAGCCGATGTCGTCCGGCACGGCACGAACCGGGGCAAGGCCGCGGCGCTCGAGACCGGCGTGGCCCGGGTCCGTGAGCTCGAGGACCGCGCCGGCGAGCCACCGGCGGCGCTGCTCTTCGTCGACGGCGACCTCCAGGAGACCGCAGCCGCCCTCGGCGTGCTCACCGACGCGGTCCTCGCCGGGTCGGCGGACATGACCGTCGCGACGCTGCCCGAGCAGCTGACCGCCGGCGGCGGCCGTGGCCTCGTCGTCGGCCTGGCCCGCGGCGGGATCGAGCGGCTCACCGGATTCCGTCCCGTGCAGCCGCTCTCGGGGATGCGCTGCCTCTCACCGGCCGCGTACACCGCCGCCACCCCGCTCGCGCGCGGCTGGGGGGTCGAGACGGCACTCACCGTCGACGTCCTGCGGGCCGGCCTGCGGGTGCTCGAGGTCCCGTGCGCACTCCAGCACCGGGTCAGCGGCTCGGACTGGCGGGGGCAGCTGCACCGCGCCGCCCAGTACCGCGACGTCTGGCTCGCCCTCGTCCGGCGCGGGTGGCGTCCGTGGCACCGGGGCTGAGGACGCCACCGGGGGGTACCGGGCCGCTCGGGGCTCGTCGGTCCGAGGGTGCCCGGCGCATCCTCCTCGTGGCCGCCACCGGCCTGCTGCTGCTCGTCGGCCTGAGCCGCCCGAACGCCGCCCAGCCCGACCTGCTGCCCCGCGGCTGGGCCCCCGGTCCGCTGCTGCCGGTCACCCTCGGGCCGGCGACCGTCACCGCGGTGCTCGCGGCGGCCTACCTGCTCGGCGCGGCCGGGGTGCTCGTCGGTCTGCGCCGGGGCGCACGGGCCCTGCGCGGCTGGTGGGGCGCGGGCGGGCTGGCGCTCGGGGCCCTCCTCGTCGCCCCGTTCGGCTCGGCCGACCACATCAGCTACGTCGCCTACGGGCGGATCCTCGTCATGGGCGGGAACCCCTGGGTCGCCTCCCCGCAGACCTGGGCCGGCGGCAGCGACCCGGTGACCAGCCGGGTCGAGGCACCGTGGACGGAGGAGCCGAGCGTCTACGGACCCGCCGCGACCCTCCTGCACGGCCTCTCGGCCGCGCTCGGCGGGCCGCAGCTGCGCCAGGAGGTCTGGGTCTGGCAGCTGCTCGTCGTCCTGGCCTGGCTCGCGACCCGCGCCGCCCTGCGCGCGGCCCTGCCCCAGCGGCTGCACGGGCGGGTCGACGTCGCCTGGACGACCAACCCGCTCGTCCTCGGCGTCGGCGTGCTCGGGGCGCACGTCGACGTGGTGGCCGCGGCCTTCGTCGCCGCCGGGGTGGCGCTCCTCGCACGGCGCCCCGGACCCACGGGTGGGCTGCTGGCCGGGGCCGTGCTCGGCCTCGCCGCCTCGACGAAGGTGACCTACGGGGTGGGCCTGCTCGCCGTCGTCGGCGGGGTGTGGCTGGCCCGGAGGGCCCCGCGGGAGGCCGTCGCCCGCACGGTCGGCCTCGTCGCCGGCTCCGTCCTCGTCGCGGGGGCGCTGCACGCCTGGGCCGGTCCGCACGTGTACGACCAGCTGCGCCGTTCGCGGGACGCGGTGTCGCTGGCGACGCCGTGGCGTCCACTGTTCGAGGCCCTGCGCGGCGACCTCGGCGAGGACCAGGCACGCTCGCTGGTCACCCTCGGCGCCGCCGTCGTCGCCGTGGTGATGGCCGCGGCGCTCGCACGCGCCACCCGGCCTGCGGCGCCGCAGGAGGAGGCCGGGAACCGGCCGGCGGTGCTGGCCCTGTGGCTCGTCGCCGTCCTCGCCCTGGCCTACTCCCTCGCAGCGCCGTACTCGCTGCCCTGGTACGACGTCCTCGTCTGGTCGGCGCTGCCCGCCCTCGTCCCGGGAACGGTGGACCTGCTCGCCCTGGCCCGGCTGGCCGTGATGGCCCTCGCCTACGTCCCCGGGCGGGTCCTCGGGATGACGCCCGCGGTCGAGGCCGCCTCGATGGGGTTCCGGCGCGAGGTCGCCCCGTGGCTCGTGCTGCTCCTGTGGGTGGTGACGCTGGGGGTCAGCGCCGCCGGCGCGCGCGGCGGGTCGGGGCGGTGGTTCGGGCCTCCTCGAGCAGGAAGCCCACCGACACCGACACGATGAGGGGCACCGCGAGGGTGGCTCCGACCGCCGGGATCGCGACCCCGGAGTCGTTGACCGCGAAGCCGATCGCGAGCATGAGGACGAGGGCCACGAGCCCGGGTCGCAGGGTCGGGGCGCCGTCGTAGGAGCGCTGGAGGGCCCGCGAGCCCCACGAGGTCGGGCGGGCGAGGACGTAGACGACGAAGAGCAGGGCGGCCGGTACGAGCAGCGTCAGCGGTGCGTTGCTCGTGAGGATGTCCCAGTTCTGGTGGGCCTTGCGCAGAACGATGTCGCCCGCCGTCCCGTCGATCATCGCCTGGACGAACCGGCCCAGGTGGCTGCGGTCGGCCGGTGCACGCAGCCAGTCCGCCCCCGCCACGCCGAAGAAGACGAGGACCACCGCGACGGCGACGAGCAGCCAGCGCCGCCACGTCATCCGGATGCCGAGGACGGCCAGGACGAGGTAGACCACGGCCGGCAGCAGCGCCGGGGGACCTCCGCCGTCGGCGCCCCAGAACGGTGCGCCGTCGACGAGGAGCGCTCCGAGGCCGAGCACCGCGACCGCGACCGCGGCCGGGCCGGGGGCGCCGCGGAGCACGAGCCACGAGGACACCGCGGTCGCGAGCAGCAGCGTCGCCGTGCCGAACAGCGCGAACGTCGGGTTCCCCATCCCGTAGAAGCGCCCGGCGACCACCGGCTGGAGCCCCATGAGCGAGGACAGCTGCAGGCGCGACCCGGTGACGACGTCGGCGGCGAGCACGGTGGCGGTGACGGCGGAGACGAACGCCATCGGCCCGAGCTGCCAGCGTGCCCACGGCCCCCGCAGCGCGGCTCCGGCGATGACGGCGACGAACGCGAGGACGGCGACGACGACCGCGAGCATCTCCAGCGGGAAGCGCCACCACGGCACGAGGTTGGCGAGGAACGTCGAGACCGGGACCGACGCGGCCGCCACCGACAGCGCCCGTACCCGTAGGAGCACGGTGGTGCGGGTCTCCTCGGACCCGATCCGCCCCTTCCACACGAGCAGGACGAGCAGGTAGACGACGAGCTGGCCGTAGGCGAAGACCTGGAAGAACGGCTCGACGAGACCGTGGACGTCGTGGCTGGCCTCGTCGAGGTCGCGCAGGGCGGTCAGCCGCTCGCGCGCGCGCCGCTCGGAGTTGTCGGCGGCGGGGTCGGAGGTCAGCGGGGAGCCGGTCACCGCGTCGGGCACCGAGAGGCCGACGTCCGCGAGGACGGTCGCGGTCAGGTCGGGGGACTGGGTGAGACCGACCTGGCGGGTCGAGCCCGAGTGGAGCGTCCCCGGCCCGAAGTGCGGCCCGCGGGCGATGACGAGGCGCAGGCGCTCGGAGAGTCCGGCGTCGGCGAGGCTGGCGACGACGAAGTCGGCACCGTTCGGGCCGGCCTCGAGCACCTGGCCGATGCGCTGGTCGATGGCGCGCAGCTGCTCCTCGCGCGACCCGCTGGTGAACTCGCCGTCGGCGACGTCCTGCGGGTCGCGCAGGGCGCCGACGTCGACGAGCGTCACCGGGCAGGTGTTGAGGTCGACGAGGAGGTTCTCCGGGACGAAGTCGGTGTAGTGCTCGACGGTGCCGTCGGGGCGGGCCGCCCCGGCCGCCGCGCCGGCACCGACGGCCTCGACGCACATCCCGGCGTCCTCGACCTGCTCGGCGAGGAGACCGAGGTGGGTGTCGAACGACTGCTCCTCGGCGGCGTCGAGGTAGTCGTCCCACTCGGTGACCCGCCCGTCGACGACCGTGGGGTCCTCGGGGCAGGGGCGGTTGGCCGGGTTGGGCTCGCTGCCCTCGCGGGGGACGCCCGCGCGGGTCCCCGCGGAGAGCCCGAGCCAGCCGTCCCCGGGGCAGGTCGTCGAGGTCACCGACCGCACCGAGAGCGCTGCCGAGGACCCGTCGCGCAGCAGCGACCACAGGTTCGGGGTGGTCTCCTCGTCGACGTCGGACCAGCTGACGCCGCCGGTGCCGACGAGGACGACCGCGCCGGTCTGCTCGGCGTTCGCCGGGGTGGGCGTGGCCACGAGGAGCCCGGCCACCAGGGCGACGAACGCGAGCGCGGGGGCCAGGGCTGCGCGGGTCACGCCGGACAGGGTACGCAGTGCCGGTGAGAATGGTGCGGTGACCACCCGGACCACCGAGGAGCCCGCACCGTCCGCGCCGGCGGGGGGGTGGCGCTGGCTGCTCGGCGGGCTCCTGCTGGCGCTCGCCGCGGCGCCGGTCGTGCTGCGCTACCTCGTGTTCTGGCCGCTGGACCAGTGGCAGGTCGACGTCGAGGTCTACCGCGCCGCGGGGGTGTCGCTGCTCACCGGGCGCCCGGTCTACTCGACCCTCACCGAGCCACCGCAGCTGCTGCCGTTCACCTATCCGCCGTTCGCGGCGTTCCTCGCGGTGCCGCTCGCCCTGCTGCCGTTCGGCGTCGTCGGCTGGCTGTGGGCGGTCCTCCAGGTGCTCGCGACCACCGCCGTCACCTGGCTCGCCGGCCGCCGGCTGCTCGTGCGGGCCGGGCGCTGGGCGCCGCTCGCGCTCGCGGGGCTCACCGCGCCGATGCTCTGGCTGCACCCCGTCGCCGACGGCATCCGGTTCGGCCAGGTCAACGCCTTCCTCGTGCTGGCCTGCCTCGTCGACCTCCAGGCGCCGCGCCCGGGGCTCGTGCGCCGGCTCCCGCGGGGTGTCCTCGTCGGGCTGGCGACGGCGGTCAAGCTGACGCCGGGGGTCTTCGTCGTCCACCTGCTGGTGACCCGCCGGTGGCGCGAGGCGGGCACGGCGGTGGCCACCGCCGTCGCCGCCACCGTCGCCGCCGCGGTGCTCGTGCCGTCGGCGTCGTGGACGTACTGGACGAGCGCGCTGCGCGACCCCGACCGTCTCGGCCCGAACGCGGGGACGTCCAACCAGTCGGTGCGTGGGCTGCTCCTGCGCCTCGGGCCGGAGGGGACGGCCGGGACGCTCCTCTGGGCCGGCATCGTCCTGCTCCTCGCGCTGGCCGGGTTCCGGCTGGCCGCCCGGCGGTACCAAGCCGGCGACCCCGTCGGCGAGGTCGCCGTCGTCGGGCTGCTCGCGTGCCTCCTCTCGCCCGTGGCGTGGATCCACCACTACCACTGGGTGGTCGTCGTCGTCCTCGCCGTCCTCGGCGCCGACCCGTGGCGCGACCGGCGCCGGGTGTGGGCGGCGGCCGGTGTCGTCGTGTTCTTCACGATGCGCCTTCCGTGGTGGGGGATCAGCTGGCTCGCGCACCCGGACTGGCCGCGGTGGGCCGGCCGGGCCCTCCAGAACGCGGACGTCGCCGGTGCCCTCGGCTGCCTCGTCCTGCTGTGGTGGCTCGGCCGGGCAGCGGGGGAGGGCCGGCCGGCACCCGGGGACACCCCGGCGGACGACGGCGCCGCGCGCCGGGCCTCCGCCCTAGCCTGAGGGCATGTCGTCGCAGCCGCTCCCCGACGGGCTCGTCGCCGGGCTCCTCGGCGCGGGGGTCGTGCTCGCACTCGTCGGCGTCGTCGTCCTCCTCGTCCGCACCGCGGCGACCCGCCGCCGCGTCGCCGCCCTCGAGGCGCACCGGCCCGCCGGGGAGGGCGACCTCGCCGTGCTGCGGGCCGAGGTCGCCCAGGCGCTGCGGCACGTGGCCGTGGTGCGCTACGACGCCTTCGGCGACATGGGTGGCCGGCTGAGCTTCAGCGCCGCGCTCGTCGACGACCGCGGCGACGGCCTCGTCATCAGCTCGATCCACGCCCGCGGTGAGTCGCGGACGTACGCCAAGGGTGTCGTCGGCGGCACGCCCGACGCGACCCTGACCCCCGAGGAGCAGCAGGCCCTCGCCGCCGCCCGCACCGGGAAGGAACGCCCATGACCCCCCGCCCCCGCCGCCTCGGCTACCTCGGCCCCGAGGGGACGTTCACCTCGATGGCCCTGGACGCCTGGCCGCAGGCCGAGGGGGCCCAGCGGGTCCCCTTCGGCTCGGTCGACGCCGCCGTCGCGGCGGTCCGCGCGGGCGAGGTCGACGCGACGATGGTGCCGATCGAGAATTCCGTCGAGGGAGGTGTGTCGGCCACCCTCGACGCCCTCGCCAACGGCGACCCGCTGCTCGTGACCGGCGAGGTGCTCGTGCCGGTCTCCTTCGTGCTCGCCGCCCGCTCCGGCACGGCCCTGGCGGACGTGCGCGCCGTCGGCACACACTCGCACGCGTGGGCCCAGGTGCGTGGGTGGATGGCGGCCAACCTGCCCGGCGCCACGTACGTCCCGACGCTGTCGACCGCCGCCGCCGCGCAGACCCTCGGGGCGGTCCACGAGGGGCGCGCGGCCGCGTCCGGCCGGCCGGTGTTCGACGCGGCGGTGTGTGCCCCCGCCGCCGCCACCCTGCACCGCCTGGAGGTGGTCGCCGACGGGATCGGGGACCGGACGGGTGCGGTCACCCGGTTCGTGCTCGTCGCCCGCCCCGGAGCGCTCCCGGAGCCGACCGGGGCCGACAAGACCACCGTCGTGCTCTACCAGCGCCAGGACCACGCCGGTGGCCTGCTCGAGCTGCTCGAGCAGTTCGCCGCCCGTGGCATCAACATGACCCGCCTGGAGTCCCGCCCGACGAAGGCGTCGATGGGCTCGTACTGCTTCTCGGTCGACATCGAGGGGCATGTCCGCGACGAGCGCCTCGGTGAGGCCCTCATGGGCCTGCGGCGAATCTGCGCCGAGGTGCGCTTCCTCGGCTCCTACCCCCGGGCGGACCGGCAGCGGGCGACGATCGCGCCGCAGGCGAGCGACGCGGACTTCGCCGCCGCCCGCGCCTGGCTGCACACCATCCGCGACGGCGGGGTCTGAGGCCCTCCCGGCAGCTCACGCCCCGGTCTGCTCGTCGGGGCCGAGAGCGGTGGGGATGCCACCCGCCGCCGTGTGCGTGCTGACCCAGGCGTCGACCTGCCGCCAGCGGGCCTCGAGCCACGCGGCGAAGGCGACCGGCTCGTCGGGGACGTCCTCGGCCCGGTAGGTCCAGGTGCGCACGAGGAAGGGCCGGTCGTGGAAGGGCATCGCCTCCCAGACGAGCCGGGCACTGCTCAGCTGGCCGTAGCCGGCGTGCGCGACGATCATGACGTCGGCGTCCGGGCGGGCGGACCGCGCGGCCCAGGCGCCGCGGACCTTGGGCGGCAGGACGTTGACGAGCCGCTCGGCGCGCTCGGCGCGCTCGTCCTCGCCGCCCCGGCGCAGCCGCTCGATGAGCCGGGCCCGCCGCGCCGGCGTCCAGTTCTCGCCCTCGGGGAAGAGCAGCAGGACGTCGTCGGGCGCGAGCGAGGCCGCCATCCCGCGCACCCCGGCGAGCCGGTCCCGCCCGGCGGACGGCACGAAGTAGGAGTCCAGCCGGGTGAGGAGGGTGTCCACGCCCGGGTCCCAGCGCAGGGCCTCGGCGAGCACGATCCGCGGCAGCCGGCCGGCCGTGCGCGCCAGCAGCCAGGCGATGGCCAGTGAGTCGAACGGGCCGGCGTGCCGGGCGAGGGCGAGCAGCGGCCGGCCGTCGGTGCCGAAGTGCATCCGGTCGCTCAGCCGTACCTCGAGCCCGAGCCAGCGGCGGGTGTAGAACATCAGCGCGTCCAGCGCCTCGGTGAAGACCCGCTCGTGGGCGCGGCGCCACGGCACCCGCCCCGAGGTCACCGAGCCGGCGGCGAGCGCCCAGCACCGCGCGAGGGTGCGGATGTCGACCCACAGCAGGAGCACGGCGAGGCAGGCCATCCGCAGCAGCCGGGCCCGGCGGTCGACCAGCGCGTGCACGGCGCCGGCGAGCACGACGGGCACCATGAGGCCGGTGACGACGACCCCGACGAGCGGCCACAGGGGCGCCAGGAGGCGGCGCACCGCCGGCGGCGGCGGCGGGATGCTCCGGGCGCGCATGCGGGTGAGCCTAGAGGCGCGCACCGACCGGCGGGAGCGGCCCGACGCCCTCGAGGCCCCCCGAGCGGGGTGCTCAGAGGGCCTCGAGGTAGGCGGCGGAGGCCGCGTAGGCCTGCTCGGCCCGCTCGCGCATCCGGGCCGTGCGGGCGGCCCGGACCGGCAGGTTCGGGGCCGCGGTGGCGCCGCTCGGGAGGACGTGGGTCTCCACGCTCGCGGGGAGGGAGGCCATCTCGTGGACGAACCGGTGCCGCCGGGCGATCTCGAAGGCGACGGTGCCGACCTGCCACGGGTGGCGCGGTGGGGCGAGCGGCTGCTCGACCCGGCCGACCTGGAGGACGAAGACCCGGGCCGCCCCGAGCTCCACGGCCCGGCCGACGGGGATGGAGTGCACGAGACCGCCGTCGAGGAAGTGCCGCCCCCCGATCTCCACCGGCGGGAAGAGCCCGGGGACCGAGCACGAGGCGACGACCGGCCACGAGAGCTCCCCGGCCGAGAACCACGCCGCGCTCGCGTCCTCGATGCACGCCGCGACGCACTGGAAGGGGACCGCGAGCTCCTCGAAGGTGTCGACCGGCAGGTACTCGTCGACGATGCGGCGCAGCGGCCCGTTGGAGAGCAGGTGGGTGCGCGAGCGGGCGACCCGCGCCACCTGGCGCACGGGGTTCTCCAGGAAGACGCCGTCGCGGACGACGGCCTCCCAGACCTCCGCCAGCCGGGAGGCTCCCGCGGGGGTGGGGTCGGCGGCGACGAACGCGCCGTTGAGCGCCCCGATGCTCGTGCCGAGGACGACGTCCGGCACGACGCCGGCCTCGGTGAGCGCCCGCACCATCCCGAGCTGGGTGGCGCCGAGGACCCCGCCGCCGCCGAGGACGAACGCGGTGCGCCCGCCACCGGGGGAGGTCCGGCGCGAGGGCATGGGTCCATCATGCCGCCGAAGGGTGCGGCGCAAACGCCCCCTCGTCAGGCGAAGAGCGCCTCGCCGGGGAAGCGGCCGGTCTCGCCGATGCCCGGTGGCACCGCGAACAGCGCCGACGCGTGGTGCTGGAGGTACTCGGTCAGGGCGTCCTGCTGGGTCATCTTCGTGAGCACCGGGTAGAAGTGCGTGCGCGGGTCACGGACGAAGGCGATGAAGAACAGCCCGGCGTCCAGCCGGCCGAGGGAGTCGTTGCCGTCGGCGTAGTTGTAGCCGCGCCGGAGCATCCGGACCCCGTCGTTGGTGTCCGGGTGGACCACCCGGACGTGGGAGTCGACGGGGACCCGCAGGGCGCCCTCGTCGTCGCGCGCCGCGAGGTCGATGGGGGCGAACTCGTCCTCGGCGGTGGGCTCGACCACCGACAGGGGCGCGCCGTGGCGCTTGGAGCGGCCGATGAAGGCGTCCTGGTCGCGCAGGCTCTGCCGGTCCCAGACCTCGAGGAACATCCGGATCTTGCGGACGACGAAGTAGGTCCCGCCGACCATCCACGGTGCTGCGGAGTCGTCCCCGTCCTGCACCCACAGGTGCTCGGCGAGCTCGGCCCGGCCGTCCTCGGCCTTGAGGTTGGCGGTGCCGTCCTTGTACCCGAAGAGGTTGCGCGGGGTGTCCTGCCCGGTCGTCGTCGAGGAGGTCCGGCCGAAGCCGACCTGGCTCCACCGCAGGGTGGCCCGGCCGAACGCGATCCGGGTCAGGGTGCGCAGGGCGTGCATGCACACCTGGGCGTCGTTGCCGCAGATCTGGACGAGCAGGTCGCCGTCGGAGTCGGCCTCGCGGAGGGTCTCGTTGGCGAACCGGGGCACGCCGTCGGCGAGGACGGCGGGCATCCGGTCCTTCAGACCGAACCGGTCGGCGCCGTCGGCGTCGACGAAGAGCGAGCGCCCGTAGCCGAAGGTGACCGTCAGGCCGGCCGGTGGGTAGCCCCACGCCTCGCCGGTGTCCCGCGGCGGGAGCCGCTCGTCCTGGTAAGCCTCCCCGCCGACGAGCTCACCGGCGGCCATCTGCTCGGCCGCGGTCGACCACTCCTGGAGCAGCGCCGCGACCTCCTCCCGCTCGTCGGCGCGCACGTCGAAGGCGGCGGCGACGAGCCGGTCCTGGGCCGGGGTGATGATCCCCGACTGGGTGTCCCCCCGGTAGGGGGCCGCGTCCGCGACGTGCGCCCCGCCCGGGCCGTCGTCGACGGCCCGGGCGAGGGCGTAGCCCGCCGCGACCCCTCCGGCCGCGGCGAGGCCTCCGGCGCCGAAGAACGAGCGGCGCGAGAGGCCTCGGCGGCTCGGCCGGGCGTCGGGGGCGGTCGGGGTGGTGTCCTCGGAGCCGCTGGGCGTCATTCCAGGACCACCGCGGCCACCTTCGAGAGGGCCTCGGAGAGCCCGTTCACGGCGTCGGAGAACTGCCGCTGCACGTCGGTGTACGAGGAGTCGTCGGGGGTCTCGCCGGCGTTCTTCTGCACCGCGGCGACGTCGGCGTAGGACGGGTAGCTCGGCTCGTCGCCCGAGCCGCTGCCGTCCTGCTGGGCCTTCAGGAGGTCCTCGATGTCGGCGAACTGCTCGGTGATCGAGGCGTCGAGGTCGGGGTCCTTCTGCTCGACGATCGGCGCGACGTTGGCGTAGGCGACCTGGGCGCCCTCGACGTTGGCCTGGAAGTCGTAGAGGTCGGTGTGGCTGAAGGTCTCCTCCTCGCCGACGATCTTGCTCAGCGCGACCTCCTCCATGAGGCCGCCGGCACCGTTGGCGATGTCCTCGAGGGTCACCGCGAAGGGCTTGCCGTCGGCGTTCGTGCGCTCACCGAAGACGAAGTCGTAGAGCACCTGGGTGTTCTCCACGAGGGCGTCCGCCTCGGCCTGGCGCTCGGCGTCGTCGGCGAAGGTGAACGGCGAGTCCTCCGGCGTGAAGAGGTCGGCCTCGATCCGGTGCCAGCCGTGCCAGTCGGCGAGCACGTCGGGGTCGGACACCGAGGACCCGGCGTCGGCGGCGACGTCCTGGACCCGGATGTCGAGGGCGGTGTCGAGGTCGCCGGCCTCCTCGAGGCCGAAGGCCTCCGCGGTCGGCTCGATGCGCTCGTAGTGCATCCGGGCCAGCGGGAAGAGCCGTCGGGCGGTGGCGGTGTCACCGGAGGTGTAGGCGTCGGCGAACTCCTCGGTGGCGGTGACGAGCGCGCCGACCTGGTCCTTGATGTACCCGGTGTACTTCGTCACCGCCTCGTCCTGGAGGGCCTTGACGTCGTCGCTGACCTCGACCTCCTCGCCCGGGGTCACGGTGAACTCGGCGAGGCCGACGAAGTCGCCGACCATGTTCGGCTTGCACGCCGTGTAGTAGGTGCCCTCCGGCAGCGAGGTCGTCAGGTCGGTCGTCGTGCCGGGCCCGATGTTCTCCTTCTCGCTGATGATCTGCAGCTTGTCCTCGGCGAGCACCTCGAACTCGTTGGCGACCGTGCCGGTGTTCTCGATCGAGAAGGTCACCGCGCCCGAGGGTGCGCTCGCCGCGGACACCTCGCAGCCGGAGTCGGTCGCGGTGACGGTCAGCGGACCGTCCTCCCCGGAGGCCGAGGAGCCCGAGGTGTTGTCGGCGCACGCGGACAGCGCCAGCGTGAGCAGGGCCGCCGGGGCGATGGCGAGGGCGAACGAGCGGTTCATGAGGTGGCGTACTCCTTGGGCGTGGCGGCCGCGGGGCGCGACTGACGGGACTGGCGGGCGAAGAAGACGAGCGTGGGCACGAGGTAGAGCCACCAGGCGATCACCTGGAGGACGGTCGGCTGGAGGTTGGCCTGGAACATCGCCTGGGCCAGGACGTACACCCAGTGCACGGGCGAGGTCTGGGCGGGCAGGTAGCCGGAGAGGTCCCAGGCGTGCTGCATGATCCCGGGCAGCACACCGGCCTCCTGCAGGTCGCCGACGCCGTAGGCGACGATGCCTGCGGCCACGAGGACGAGCAGGGCGCCGGTGACGACGAAGAAGCGCCGCAGGTTGACCCGCACCGCGCCGCGGTAGACGACGTAGCCGATGACGACCGCGACGGCGAGGCCGGAGACGACGCCGACGACGGTGAGCGCGGTCTCGGCCTGGACGGCCGAGCGGACGGTGGCCCAGATGAACAGGGCGGTCTCCAGGCCCTCCCGGCCGACGGCGAGCACGGCGATCCACACGACGCCGCGCCCGGTCGTGTCCTTGTCGAGGGAGGTCGACAGCTGGCCCTCGAGCTCGCCCTTGATGTGCCGGGCGTGCGAGGCCATCCAGAAGATCATCCACGTGACCAGGCCGGCGGCGAGCAGCGAGAGCACCCCGCCGATGACCTCCTGGGCCTGGAAGGTCAGCGTCTTGGGCCCCCAGGTGAGCACGGCGCCGAGGGCGAGCGGCAGGGCGGCCGCGACGGCGACCCCCACCCACATCTTGGTGAGCGCCTCGCGGTGGCCGCTCTTGATGAGGTAGGCCGCGATGATGCCCACGACGAGGGCGGCCTCGACGCCCTCCCGGAGGGCGATGAGGAAGTTGGCGAGGAACATGACGGGGGATCCGATCTGGTTAGGCTTACCTAACCGGACAGTAGCACCGGCCCCCACCGGAGCCCAACGGCGTCCCTCGCTGCGGAACCTCCGCCGGGCGGGGGCACCCTGCGGGCAGCCGTGCTCACCTGCGAGGAGACCCGGCCGGGGGGTAGCGCGGGGTGCTCCCGGCACGCGAGGGTGGACCCCATGACCGCGCCCACGACCGTCATCCTCTTCGGCGCCACCGGCGACCTCGCCCAGCGCAAGCTCCTCCCGGGGCTGCTGCACCTGTTCCAGACCCGGCTGCTCGACGACCTGCGGGTCGTCGGCACCTCCCTGGACGACATCTCCCTCGAGGACTTCCGCGACCTCGCGCTCACCGCCATCCGCGAGCACAGCACCCGGGACATCGAGGAGTCGGACTGGCGCGACTTCGTCCAGCGGCTCGACTACGCGCCGCTCTCGGCCGGGCCGGAGGCGCTGCGCCGGGCCGTCGACGAGGCCGAGGCCCAGCTGCCCGGCGACACCACCTTGCGGCTGCACTACCTCGCCGTGCCCCCCAAGGCCGCGCTCGCGGCCGTCCAGACCATCGCCGACGCGGGCCTCGTCGAGAACAGCCGGGTGGTCATGGAGAAGCCGTTCGGGCACGACCACGCCACGGCGGTCGCGCTCAACGGGCACCTGCACGAGGTCTTCGACGAGGACCAGATCTTCCGGATCGACCACTTCCTCGGCAAGGAGCCCGCGCAGAACATCCTCGCCTTCCGGTTCGCCAACGGGCTCTTCGAGCCGATCTGGCACCGCAACAACATCTCGCACGTCCAGATCGACGTGCCGGAGACCCTGGGGCTCTCGCAGCGGGCGGACTTCTACGAGGCGACCGGCGCCTACCGCGACATGATCGTCACCCACCTGTTCCAGATCCTCGCGTTCACCGCGATGGAGCCGCCGACCGCGCTCGAGCCGGCGGCCATCAGCCGGGAGAAGAACAAGGTCTTCCGCTCGATGCAGCCGATCGTGCCCACCGACGTCGTGCGCGGGCAGTACAGCGGCTACCACGACGAGCCGGGCGTCGCCCCCGACTCCGAGACCGAGACGTTCGTCGCCCTGAAGTGCTTCGTCGACAACTGGCGCTGGGCCGGGGTGCCGTTCTTCCTGCGCACCGGCAAGCGGATGGCCGAGGGGGCGCGGATCATCTCCATCGCGTTCCGGGAGCCGCCGCAGTCGATGTTCCCCAAGGGCTCCGGGGTCGGGGACCAGGGCCCGGACCACCTCACCTTCGACCTCGCCGACCGCTCGCGGATGTCGCTCTCGTTCTACGGCAAGCGCCCCGGCCCGGGCTTCCGGCTCGACAAGCTCTCGATGCAGTTCTCGATGCACGAGACCGACTGGGCCGGCGCCGTGCTCGAGGCCTACGAGCGGCTCATCTACGACGCCGCCCGGGGGGACCGCACCCTCTTCACCGCGGCCACCGGCATCGAGCGGCTGTGGGAGATCAGCCAGCCGTTGCTCGACAACCCCCCGCCGGTGCACCCCTACGCCCAGGGGACGTACGGGCCGAACCAGATCCACCAGCTCATCGCGCCGTTCACCTGGCGGTTGCCGTTCGAGCGGAAGTGGCGCGAGAAGCGGGTCTGACCCCACCGGCGCGGGCCCGGGCAACGCCCGGACGCGGGCCGGAGCGGGACCGGTGATCGACGCCTACGGGGTAAGGCTAGGCTAACTTCGTGCCCGCTCGAGCCCTCGCCGCCCGCCGTGCGGCCGCGGTGCTCGGGCTCGTCGTCACCGCCCTGTCCGCCGCCGCGGTGAGCATCCTCCTCGGGAGCAACCACCTCGACCCCGGCGTCGTGCTCACCGCCCTCGTGCACCCGGGCGAGGACGTCGGCGCCGTCGTCTGGGGCTCGCGCGTCCCGCGCACGGTGCTCGGTCTGCTCGTCGGCCTCTGCCTCGGCGTCGCCGGCGCGGTGATGCAGGGACAGACCCGCAACCCGCTCGCGGACCCCGGCATCTTCGGGGTCACCGCCGGGGCGAGCCTCGCGGTCGTCCTCGGGGTCACCCTCCTCGGCAGCCTCTCGGTGCTCGCCACCGTCTGGCTCGCCCTGCTCGGCGCCCTCGTGGCCAGCGTCGCGGTCTTCACCGTCGCCGCCCTGGGGCGCGGGCTCTCCAGCCCGGTCCCCCTGGCCATCGCCGGCACGGCCGTCTCGGCGTTCGTCACGGCGTTCACCTCCGCGCTCGTGCTGGCCGACGAGACGAGCCTCGCCGCCTACCGGATCTGGGTGGTCGGCTCGCTCTCCGGCCGCTCGCTGCACGGTGTCGGCGTCGTCGTCCTCCTCGCCGCAGCCGGGCTGCTCGTCGCCGCCGCGCACACCCGTACCCTCGACGCGCTCGCGCTCGGTGCCGACCTGGCCGCCAGCCTCGGCCAGCACCTGTTGCGGGCGCGCCTCGCCGGGCTCGCCGCGATCACGCTGCTCACCGCCAGCGCCGTCGCGCTCACCGGTCCCATCGGCTTCGTCGGCCTCACCGCCCCCCACGTGGCCCGGCGCCTCGTCGGCGGCGGACACGCCTGGCTGCTGCCGGCCTCCGGGCTCGTCGGCGCCACGGTGCTGCTCGGCTGCGACGTCGTCGGACGGCTCGTCGGGGGCGCGACCTCGGAGGTGTCCGTCGGCGTCGTCCTCTCCGTGCTCGGCGGGCTCGCCTTCGTCCTCATCGTGCGCCGGACGAGGATGACGGCGCTGTGAGCGCTCCCTCGGCGGTCGCCGCCCGCCCGTGGCGCCGCGTGCCCGGGCGTCCGCCTCGCCGCCGCGTCGTGTTCGTCACCGTGGGCTGCCTCCTCGCGGCCCTGGCCGTCGGTGTCGTCGGGCTCGCCGCCGGCTCCTCCTCGCTGACGGCCGGGGACGCCGTGCGCACCCTCCTCGGCGGGGGCAGCCCGGGCGAGCACCTCATCGTCGTCGGGCTGCGGCTGCCGCGGGTCCTCGGGGCCCTGCTCGTCGGCACGGCCCTCGGCCTCGCCGGGGCCCTGACCCAGACGTTCGCGCGCAACCCCCTCGCCACGCCGGACATCATCGGCGTGACCTCGGGCGCCAGCCTCGGGGCGGTCATGGCCATCGTCCTCGCCGGTGGCACCTACCAGGTGGCCGCGGGCACCCTGTCGCTCGGGATGCCCGCCGCGGCCGCGGTCGGGGCGCTGCTCACCGCGCTCGTCGTCTACGGGCTCGCCTGGCGTGGCGGCATCGACAGCTTCCGGATCATCCTCATCGGCATCGGCGCCACCGCGACACTGTCGGGGGTCACGAGCTACCTCGTGGCCCGCGCGCAGATCACCGAGGCCGCCAACGCCGCGCAGTGGCTCGTCGGCAGCCTCTCGGGGATGTCGTGGTCCAGCGTCCGGCCCCTCCTGGTCGTCGTCCTCCTCGTCACCCCCGTGGCCCTCGCGCAGTCGCGCGACCTCGAGGTCAGCCAGCTCGGCGACGACGTCACCTCCGGGCTCGGGGTGGCCGTCCAGCGCCACCGGCTGCTCGTGCTCGGGTGCGCCGTGCTGCTCACCGCGGCGGCGGTCTCGGCGAGCGGCCCCGTGGAGTTCGTCGCGTTCCTCGCGCCGCAGGTCGCCCAGCGGCTCGCGGCCACCGCCCGCCCACCGCTGCTGGCCTCGGCCTTCGTCGGGGCGCTCGTCGTCGCCGGCGCGGACGCCGCGAGCCGCACCGTGCTGCCGGGGCAGCTCCCGGTCGGCATCGTGACGGCGGTCGTCGGCGCCCCCTACCTCATCTGGTTGCTCACTCGGCTCAAGGAACGGGAGACGGTGTCGTGACGACGACCCAGGCACACGCCCGCACGACGGCGCCGACCGCGCTCGCGGTCCACGACGTCACCCTCGCCTACGACAGTGCGACGGTCTTCGAGGGCCTCTCGGTGTCGGTCGCCGAGGGGGAGGTCACCACCCTCGTGGGCGCCAACGGCAGCGGCAAGTCGACCCTGCTGCGGGCCTTCGGCCGGCTGCTGACGCCACGCGCCGGCAGCGTCAGCCTGCGCGGCCGCCCGCTGCGCGAGCTGCGGACCCGCGAGGTCGCCCGGCAGCTCGCGATCCTGCCGCAGAAGCCGGTGACCCCCGCCGCGACCACCGTGCGCGACCTCGTCTCCCGCGGCCGCCACCCCCACCAGAGCCTGCTGCGGCCGTGGAGCGCCGCCGACGCGGAGGCGGTGGACGCCGCGCTCGCGGCGACCCGGCTCACCGACATCGCCGACCGCGACGCCGCGGCCCTCTCGGGGGGCCAGCTCCAGCGCGCGTGGATCGCGCTCGTCCTCGCCCAGCAGGCTCCCGTCGTCCTCCTCGACGAGCCGACGACCTTCCTCGACCTCGCCCACCAGGTCGACCTGCTGCGTCTCGTGCGCGCGGTCAACGCCGAGCGCGGCACGACCGTCGTCATGGTGCTGCACGACCTGACCCTCGCGGCGCGCTACTCCGACCGGCTCGTCGTCCTCGGCGAGGGGCGGGTCGTGGCCGACGGGCGACCGTGGGACGTGCTCACCCCCGAGACCCTGCGCTCGGCCTTCGGGCTGGACGCGCTCGTCGTGCCCGACCCGGCGAGCGGCACCCCCCTCGTGGTCCCGCTCGACGCCGAGCACCCGGCCCCGTCCCGGTGACGGGGGGTCGGGCACGACGTGCACTGAGGTTAGGCTAACCTCACTGCCATGGATCGCACGCCCCGCGCCCTCCGGCGCCTTCTCTCGCTCCTGGCCGCCGTCGTCCTCCTCGGCGCCGTCGCCGCCTGCTCCTCCGGCGCCTCCGACGCCGCCGACCCGGCGAGCTCCTCCGCCGACGGTCAGTGGACCTACACCGACGACCGCGGCGAGGAGGTGACGCTCGACGCGCAGCCGACGCGGATCGCGAGCTTCACCGACTACGCGATCGGGATGTACGCCTACGGCCTGGAGCCGGTCGCGCTCTTCGGCCGGGTCGACGTCGACTCCGACCCCCGGCTCGCCGACTACGACACCTCCGCGGCCACCGTCGTCGGCAACTCCTACGGCGAGATCGACCTCGAGGCGCTCGCCGCGGCCGAGCCCGACCTCATCGTCACCGGCATCTACCCCACCGACCGCAAGGGCACCCTCGACCTCGAGGGGCCGCTGTACGGGTTCGCCGACGTCGAGCAGCAGACGCAGCTCGAGCAGATCGCCCCCGTCGTCGCCATCGAGGTCGGCGGGGCCGGGGCGGACGTCATCGACAGCTTCAACTCCCTGGCCACGGCGCTCGGTGTCTCCGAGGACACCATCGCGAGCGCCAAGGCCGAGTTCGACGCCGCCGGCGAGGAGCTGGAGGCCGCCGCCACGTCCTCGGGCCTGGAGGTCACCCAGATGTACGCCGACGCCGACGGCATCTACCTCGTCAAGCCGGCCGACGAGCCGGAGACCCAGCTCTACAGCACCTACGGGGTCGACTTCACCGACCTGCGCCCGGACGGCGACTACTACTGGGACATCTACTCGTGGGAGAACGCCTCGCGGATGATGACCGGCGACGTGTTGCTCGTCAACGTCGAGGGCTACCAGGAGGAGCAGCTGAAGGACCAGGCCACGTTCGCCTCCCACCCGGCCCTGCAGGCCGGCCAGGTGTACACGTGGAACGGTGAGGCGCTCGACTACGCCTCGCAGGCCGACCACATGACCGAGCTCGCGCGCATCCTCCGCGACGCGCACCCGGTCGCCTCGTCCTGACCCTCCCCGGTGCTGCGCCGGGCCGTCCGGCGCAGCACCGGCCGACCCGCCCCCGGAGAACACCGTGCCCTACCTCGACCTCGCCGGAGACCGGGTGTGGTCGGAGTCGACGGGCGCGGGGGAGCCGGTCGTGCTGCTGCACGGCGGCTTCATGACCCTGGAGTCGCTGCGGCCCGTGGGGCGCGCGCTGGCGCACTCCCGGGCCGTGCACGCCTTCGAGCGTCCGGGGCACGGCCGCTCGCCCGACGTGCCCGGGGAGTACTCCTACGCGCGCGGGGTCGAGCAGGCCCTCGCCTACCTCGACCTCCTCGGGCTCGACTCGGCGCACGTCGTCGGCTACAGCGACGGCGCCGTCATCGGCCTCCTCCTCGCGCGCGACCATCCGCGGCGGGTGCGCTCGCTGGTCTCGGTCAGCGGGAACCTCGACCCCTCCGGCTTCGCCGTGGAGCCCGAGGAGCTCGACGCCGCCCTCGCCCTCGCGGGGACCGCGCCGGACGGCATGCCCGACCCCGACCGGGAGCTGCACGCCGCGCTCTCCCCGGACGGGCCGGCCCACGGTGACATCGTCCTCGACAAGCTGCGGCGGCTGTGGCGGGACCACCCGCGGGTCACGCCCGCGAGCCTGCGCACGGTGCGGGCGCCGACGCTCGTCCTCGCCGGGGAGCACGACGCCGTCCGCCCCGAGCACAGCGCCCTCATCGCCGCGGCGCTCCCCGACGGGTACCTCCACCTCGTGCCCGAGGCGACCCACGCGCTGCTCGAGGAGCACCCGGAGGTCGTCTGCGCTCTGGTGGTCGCCTTCGTCGAGGAGCACGCGGCCGGCTGAGGACCGCGCGCGTCCGAGGTCGCACCCCCCCGTGGGTGGACGGTCCGGCCCGGGGCCGGCGCTCAGCCGCCGGTGCGCCCGTTCCCGGTGCGCACGATGAGGACCCTCGGCTGGACCTCGACGGTGACCTTGGAGGCCTCGCCGACGACGTCGCCGTCGACCTGGACCCGCTGCGGCTCGTCGACGGCCACGGTGGCCGACTGGCAGCGGTGCCGGGAGAGGTTGGCGTTCGTGCGGTCGCTGCGGGTGATGACCCGCGCCGCGACCGAGGCCCATGCCGCGACCCCTCGGGGCGCGAGGACGATGACGTCGAGCGTGCCGTCGTCGGGCTCGGCGTCGGGCAGCAGGTCGATCCCGCCGGTGATCTTCCCGCAGTTGCCGATGACGACCATCCGCGCCCGTTCGGTGCTCTCGGGGCCGCCGTCGATGCTCAGGGTCACCCGGAACCGCTCGGTGAGCATGTGCCGCAGGCCGGCCGGGACGTAGGCCCCCCAGCCGATGCGCGACTTCAGCTGCTCGGAGGTCGAGCCCATGATCGCGGCGTCGAGCCCGAGCCCGGCCATGACGAAGAAGGCGTGCCGGCTCGGCCCGGCGGTGGACCCCTCCCCGGTGTGGCCCTCGGGCTCGAGGTCGTCGGGGTCGAGGGTGAGCCACGCGGCGTCGACGTGCCGGTTGCGCCCGGTGAGGGCGACCGTCATCGCCCGCGCGAGGTCGTCGACCGGCGTCTCGAGGTTGCGGGCGAGCAGGTTGCCCGTGCCTCCCGGGAGGAGCCCGAGCGGCACGCCGCTGCCGACCATCTCCTGGGCCACGGCCCGGACGGTGCCGTCCCCGCCGAGCGCGCAGACGAGGTCGACGCCGTCCTCGAGGGCCCGCCGGGTCTGCCCGAAGCCGACGTCGTGCTCGGTGGTCTCGAGCAGCTCGGGCTCGGCCCAGCCGTGCTGGTCGCACACCCGGGCGAGCGAGGCGCGCACCGCGGCGAGGTCCTCGAACTTCGTCGGGTTGACCACGACCGCGACCCGCTTGCGCGGCGGGGGCTCCTCGGAGCCGTCGGGGCGGAACGCGCCCCGGTTCGGGCGCCCACCCCCGGGCTGCTCCTCGGGCTCGCGGGCCGAGAGCACCAGGTAGGTGCCACCGAGGGCGACGAGCAGGGCGACCGCCACGGCCACCCAGGCCCACGTCTCTCCCGACACACATCGGAAGGTACCTCAGCGCCGGCCGGCGTCCGCCACCGCCGTACCCTGCGGACATGACCACGCCGGGCCGCAGCCGTTCTCACGGGGCCGACCCCCGCGGTGCCATCGATGGCCGGGGGGCTGCCCGCCCGTGAGCTCTGCGCTCGTGTACGCCCTGCTCGGCGGGGCCCTCCTCCTCGCCGCCGTGCTGCCCCAGCTGCTGCACCGGTGGGCGCTGTCGGCGCCCATCGTCCTGATCGCCGTCGGGCTGCTCGTCGGCCTGCTCCCGGTGAGCGGGGACGTGCTCGTCGACCCGGTCGCGCTGCGGCCCTGGGTCGAGCACCTCACCGAGGTCACCGTCCTCGTGGCGCTCATGGGCGTGGGCCTCGCGCTCGACCGGCCGCTGCGCCCGCGGCTGCTCGCCTCGTGGGCGTCGTGGTCGACGACCTGGCGGCTGCTCGGGGTCGCGATGCCCCTGACGATCGGCGGGACCGCCCTGCTCGCGTGGGGGCCGCTCGGCGTGGCCGCGCCGGCTGCGCTGCTCCTCGGGGCGGTGCTCGCGCCCACCGACCCGGTGCTGGCCTCCGACGTACAGGTGACCGGCCCGACCCTCGAGGGCGGGGAGGAGGTCGACGAGGACGACGAGGTCCGGTTCGCCCTGACGAGCGAGGCCGGGCTCAACGACGGGCTGGCCTTCCCGTTCGTCTGGGGTGCGGTCTTCCTCGCCACCGGCGCACCGGCCGGCGGCGTGCTGCGCTGGGTGGGCTGGGAGCTGGTCGGCAAGGTGGTCCTCGGGGTCCTCGTCGGGGCGGCGCTGGGGTGGCTGCTCGCGCGGCTCGCCTTCCGCGCGCCGTCGCCCTCGCTCCGGCTCGCCGAGGTGGGCCAGCCGCTGCTCGCCCTCTCGGCGCTGCTGCTCGCCTACGGCGCGGCCGAGGTCGTCCACGGCTACGGGTTCCTCGCCGTGTTCGCCTGCGCGGTGACGCTGCGTTCGGTCGAGCGCCGCGACGAGTACCACCGGCACATGCACGAGGTGGTCCAGCGGCTCGAGATGCTGCTCACCCTCGTCGTCCTGCTCGGCCTCGGGTTCTCCTTCACCACCGGCCTGCTCGCGAACCTCGACTGGCGCGGCGTCCTCGTCGGGGTGGCGCTCGTCCTCGTCGTGCGGCCGCTGGCGGGCTACCTGGCGTTCGCCGGGCACCACCGCAGCACCCGCACGGTCGGTCTGGACCGACGCGAGCGGCTCGTCGTCGGCTTCTTCGGGGTGCGCGGCGTGGGCTCGCTGTACTACCTGGCGTTCGCCGCCGGGACGGCGAGCTTCACCGAGGAGCGGTGGATGTGGTCGACGGTCGGGTTCACCATCGCCGTGTCGGTGCTGGTCCACGGGGTGCTGGCGACGCCGACGATGCGCTGGCTCGACGGCCGCCGCGCGGCTCGGGCGGAGCGGCTCGCCCGGGCGGAGGGCGCGCGTGGCTGACGCGGGCAGCCCGGCGCTGCTCGTCGTCCGCAACGACCCGGGCAGCGGGCCGGGTCGGTTCGCCGGCTGGTGTGCCGAGGCCGGTGTGCGCCTCGACCTCGTCGACGGCGCCGACGTCCCGACCGACCCCGACGGGCACGCCGGGGTGGTCCTCCTCGGCGGGGGCTTCATGCCCGATGCCGACGAGCGAGCGCCCTGGCTGCCGCGCGAGCGCGCCCTGTGCGCCGCGGCGGTGCGCGACGGGGTGCCGCTGCTCGGCATCTGCCTGGGGGCGCAGCTGCTCGCACAGGTGACGGGCGGGCGGGTGCTCGCGGACTCCGGTCGGCCGGAACGGGGCTCGGTGACGGTGCGCCGGCTTCCCCCGAGCGACGCCGACCCGGTGCTCGGCGGCCTGCCCCGCACGTTCCCCGCCATCGAGAACCACCGCGACGAGGTGGCCACGCTGCCGCCCGGGGCGGTCCACCTCGCGGCGTCGGACACCTGCCAGCACCAGGCGTTCCGCGTCGGGGAGCGCGCCTGGGGGGTCCAGTTCCACCCCGAGGTGGGCGCCGAGCGCCTCGACCGCTGGGACCCCGCGCGGCTGGCCGACGAGGGTGTCGACCTCGCGGCGCTCCGGGCGGGCGCCCAGGCAGCCGAGCCGGCCTCCGCATCCGCCGCCCGGCTGCTGCTCGAGGGGTTCCTCGCGGTGGTGCGCCACCCCGGCCGCCCCACCCTCCGTCCCCCAATCGACCAATAGGTCACGTCAGGTACGTGTGGCCCCGCGTCGCTGTCGCTGGAGTGACCAATAGGTCACGTCAGGTACGTCTGCTCGCGCGTCGCTGTCGCTGGAGTGACCAATAGGTCACGTCAGGTACGTGTGGCCCCGCGTCGTTGTCGCTGGAGTGACCAATAGGTCACGTCAGGTACGTCTGCGGTGGTCCTCCCGCCAGCGTTAGCGTCGACCCGTGATCGTCTGGGTCAACGGAACGCACGGGGTGGGGAAGACGACGACGAGCGCTCTCCTGCAGCCGCTGCTTGCGAACGCGCGAGTCTTCGACGCCGAGAGGGTGGGCGAGATGCTCATGGACATCACGCCGGGACTCCCTGCCACGGACAACTTCCAGCACTGGCCCCCGTGGCGCGCCCTCGTCGTCGAGACCGCCCGGAGCGTGCTCGAGTATGCCGGGGGCACGCTCGTCGTCCCGATGACCGTGCTCGTCGAGGGGTACTGGCGGGAGATCAGTGACGGACTGCGGGCGCATGGCATCCCCGTTCGGCACGTCGTGCTGCACGCGGACGAGGCGACGTTGCGAGACCGCATCACCGGCGAGCACGAGGTCCCCTCGTCTTTCCGGCTGGCGCACCTACGCCCGTACGCGCAGGCCGCGCGGACCTGGCTGCACGAGTCGGCCACCGTGGTGGACACGACCGGCGCGCCACCGGCAGACGTGGCCGCTCGGGTCGCCGCCCTGTGCCGTCGCTGGAGTGACCAATAGGTCACCTCAGGTACGTGTGGCCCCGTGTCGTTGTCGCTGGAGTGACCAATAGGTCACGTCAGGTACGTCTGGCCCCGCGTCGCTGTCGCTGACGTGACCTATTGGTCGAATGAGGAACGTGGGAGCGCGTCGGGGTGGTGGGTCAGTGGTGGACGAGCGACTGCCCGGGGATGGCCGCGAGGAGGGTGCGCGTGTACTCCTCCCGGGGCTCGGCGAAGAGCCGCCCCGGCTCGCCCCGCTCGACGACCCGGCCGCCCTGCATGACGTACACCTCGTGCGCGACGAGCCGGACGACCGCGAGGTCGTGGGTGATGAACAGGTAGGACAGGCCGAGCTCGCGCTGCAGCTCGACCATGAGGTCGAGGATCTGCTCCTGGACGAGCACGTCGAGGGCACTGACCGCCTCGTCCATGACGACGAGCTGCGGGTCGAGCGCGAGCGCCCGCGCGATGGCGACCCGCTGCCGCTGGCCCCCGGAGAGCTCGTGCGGCCGCCGGGACGCGAGGTCGGCGGGCAGCGCGACCCGCTCGAGGAGGTCGCGTACCGCCCGGCGGCGATGCCCCGCGTCGCCGACGCCATGGACGACGAGCGGCTCGGCGACCACCTGCTCGATCGTGTAGCGCGGGTCGAGCGAGGCGTAGGGGTTCTGGAAGACCGGCTGCACCGCGCGCCGGAACCCGCGCAGCGCCCTCCCGTGCCGGTGGGTGACGTCCTCGCCGGCGAACCGCACGGTGCCGGCGTCGGCGTCCTCGAGCCGCAGCGCCAGCCGGGCGGCCGTCGACTTCCCCGACCCGGACTCCCCGACGACGGCGACCGTCTGCCCGCGCGGCACCGCGAGGTCGACGTCGTCGACCGCCACGAGCGGCTCGCGCCGTCCCCGCACCCGGTAGCGCTTGACCGCACCGGAGAGCACGAGCAGCGGTTCCTCGCAGCCACCGGAACCCGACGACCCACCGGAGCCCTCGGAGGCGCCCGCCCGCCCCTGGACCGGCTCGACCACCGACACCTTCCGCTCGGCGATGCCCGGGGCGGCCGCCAGCAGGCGCCGGGTGTACTCCTGCTGCGGGCGCTCGGCGACCTGCTCGGCCGGCCCGGTCTCGACGACCTGGCCGCGGTACATGACGACCACCCGGTCGGCCCGCTCGGCCGCGAGCGCGAGGTCGTGGGTGATGAGGACGACGGCGGCGCCGACGTCGGCGGCGAGCTCGGCCATCTGGTCCAGCACGAGCCGCTGCACCGTGACGTCGAGTGCGGAGGTGGGCTCGTCGGCGACGAGCACCTCGGGCCGGCAGGCCAGGGCCATCGCGATGAGGACCCGCTGGCGCATCCCTCCGGAGAACTCGTGCGGGTACTGGTCGACCCGGGTCGCGGCGTCGGCGATGCCGGCCCGTGCGAGCAGGTCGGCGGCCTGCGCCCGGGCCTGGCGCCCCTGGGCGCGGCCGTGCACCTCGAGGGCCTCGGCGATCTGGGCCCCGACCGTCATCACCGGGTTGAGCCCGGTCATCGGGTCCTGCGGGACGAACCCGACCCGCCGGCCGCGCACCTCCCGCAGGGTGCGCTCGTCGGCGCGGGTCAGGTCCAGGTCGCGCAGCATCACCGTGCCGGCCGCGATCCGGCCGTTGTCGGCGAGCAGCCGGGTGACGCATGCGGCGAGCGTCGACTTGCCCGAACCGGACTCGCCGACGACGGCGACGGTCTCGCCCGCGGAGACCTCGAGGTCGGCCCCGCGGACCGCCTCGATCTCGCCGCGTGAGGTGGCGAAGGCCACGGTGAGGTCGCGGACGGACAGCAGCGGCCTCGCGGGAGGGAGGGCGGTCATCGGCTGGTCTCCTTCGGCGGATGCGCCGCCGCGAGGACGACGTCGCGGATCTGCTCGCCCGTGGCCAGGCCGGCGAGCGGGCCGGGGCCCCGGGAGGCCGAGGGCCGGGTGCGCAGCGGACCGGTCGTGCCGTGCAGCCGGGTCGCGCCGCCGGCGACGACGGTGCCCGAGCGCGGCTCGAGCGCCCAGACCGTGCCGGTGAACCCGCCGTGCCACAGCCAGGTCACGGGCGCGCCGTGCGGGCCGGGCCGCTCGAGCAGACGGAGACCGAGCCCCTGGGTGGGGTCGGCCGGAGTCGGGTGGGCCGCCGCCTCGAGGGTGGCGGGTGCGAGCAGTGTGCCGTCGCACAGGGCGGCGCCGAGGGCGAGCAGGTCGGCGGCCTGGCCGAAGAGCCCGGCATGGCCGGCGGCCCCCCCGAACGCGTGCGCCGCGTTGCCGTCGTGGGTGTCGCCGCGCACCGGGGTGCCGCGCCAGCCGGCGAAGTCCTCCGGCGAGGCCTCCACGGGGTAGGGCTCGCCGCGGGCGACCATGACCTGCTCCACGACGTCGCTGTCCGCGCTCGTCGCCGCCCACACGGCGGGCACCGGCCCGAGCCGCAGCGAGAGGCCCAGGGGGGCGGCGACGTGCCGGCGGAACGCGGTCGGCAGGTCGAGCCCGGTGACCCGCTCCACGACGTGCCCGGCGAGGACGAGCCCGAGGTCGGAGTAGCGGCGCACCTCTCCGGGGGCGCTCACCAGGGGCAGGCCGACGACGGCCGCCGTCGCCGCGGCGACGTCGGTCGCGCGGCAGTACAGCGGCTCCCAGGCGGCCAGGCCGGAGGTGTGGGTCAGCAGGTGTGTGACGGTGACCCGCTCCCGGCCTCCGCCGGCGAACCCCGGCACCTGCCGGGCCACCGGCTGGTCGAGGTCGAGCTCGCCGGCATCGGAGAGCAGGAGGAGCAGGAGGGTCGTCGCGGCGACCTTCGTCACCGACGCCCAGTCCAGCCAGGTGTCCCGGGTCATCGGCACCCCGTCGGACTCCTGCGTCGGCAGCACGGCCCACCCGCCGGCGGCGACGGAACGCCGGGCCGGCGTGTGCACCCCGACGACCGCGCCCGCCGGGGCGCGCCCGAGGTCGCCGAGGGCGAGCAGCCGCTCGAGGGGCTGGGCGAGGAGGGTCATCGGGTCGCGTCCTCGACGACCAGGCGGCTCGGCCACCCGGCGAGCGGTGCGGGCGGCAGCCACCCGCCGGTCGGCGCGGGGGTGACCCGGCCGAGCACCCGGGGCCCGTCGGCGCCGGTGCAGCTCGGGACGTTCCCGGGCAGGCCGTGTGCGGTCGCCCAGCCGATGAGCGCGAACGCCAGCGCCTCCTTCTCGCCCGCGGGGACCCCGAGGTCGTCACTCGGGCGCAGCGGGGTCGGCGCGACGAGCTCGGCGAGACGGGCGTGGAGCACGCGGTTGCGCACCCCGCCCCCGGAGGCGACGAGCACGTCGAGGCGCGCGTCCGACACCGCCCGGGCGACCGTGCGCGCGGTGAGCTCGGTGAGCGTCGCCACGAGGTCGGGCAGCTCGGGCCGGGTACCGACCGCGTCGAGCGCCGCCTCGACGTAGCCGAGGTGGAACAGCTCCTTGCCGGTGCTCTTCGGTGGCGGCAGCGCGTAGTACGGGTCGTCCAGCAGGTGCTCGAGCAAGGGCTCCTGCACGCTACCGGCGGCGGCCAGCCGGCCCCCGTCGTCGAAGGCCGAGCCACCGTCGGTGGCCGCGCTGACGACGGCGTCGACGAGCGCGCCGGCCGGGCCGATGTCCCAGGCCACGGGCTCGGTACCCGGCGCGCAGACGGTGAGGTTGGCGATGCCGCCGAGGTTGAGGGCGCCGGCCCGGCGGCCGTCGGCCACGGCCTCGGCGAGCAGCAGCCGGTCGAGGACCGGCACGAGCGGGGCGCCGTGCCCGCCGGCGGCCAGGTCGGCGGCCCGCACGTCCGAGACGACGGGTCGGCCCGTCGCCTCGGCCACCCAGGCGGGCTGCCCGAGCTGCAGGGTCCCGAGCGCCTCGCCGCCCTCGACCCAGTGGAAGACCGTCTGGCCGTGCGAGCACACGAGGTCCACCGGCCCGGGGGCGGCGGCCACGGCCGACCGCGCCGCCGCCGCGAACGCCCGCCCGATGCTCGTGTCGAGCTCGCAGACCACGTCGAACCCCACGGGCGCCGGCGGCAGGGCCCCGGCGAGCCGGCGTCTCAGCGCCGGCTCGTACGGCACGGTGCCGGTGTGCTCGAGCCGGGCCCGCAGGGTCTCGCCCTCGACGTCGAGGTCGACCACCGCCACGTCGATCCCGTCGTGCGAGGTGCCCGAGATCATCCCGAGGACGCGCATCAGCGTCCCCCCGCCCGGGGGTCGAGGACCGAGCGCAGCGCGTCGCCGATGAGGTTGAGGCCGATGACGGCGACGACGAGGCCCACTCCGGGAAAGACGAGCAGCCACGGCGCGACGCTGGTCAGCGCCTGGGCGTCGTAGACCATGCCGCCGAGCGACGCGGCCGGGGGTGGGGTCCCGAACCCGAGGAAGCTCAGCGAGGCCTCGGTGAGGATCGCCCAGGACAGCGACAGGGTCGTCTGCACCACGAGGATGCCGGCCATGTTCGGCACGACGTGCTCGACGAGGGTCGAGAGCCGCGAGCGCCCGACGGCCTGGGCGGCGAGGACGTAGTCGGCCGTGCGCAGGCTGAGCACCGGCCCGCGCGCCACCCGCGCGAAGATCGGGACGTACACGACGGCGATCGCCACGCTCACCGTGACCCAGCTGCGGGAGAGGGTCGCGGCGAGGGCCAACGCGAGCAGCAGCGACGGGAACGCGAAGAGCACGTTGGTCACCACCCCGACGAGCCGGTCGACGACGCCCTGGAGGTAGCCGGCGAGTACCCCGAGGGTGATGCCCACCGCGGCCGAGACGGCCACCGAGACCGCCGCGACCCGCAGCGAGTTGGCGAGCCCGGACGCGACCCGGGAGAAGACGTCCCGGCCGAACTGGTCGGTGCCGAACCAGGCGTCACCGCTCGGGCCGAGGAGCGAGCGGCCGACGTCCTGGGCGGCGGGGTCGTGCGGGAGGAGGCCGAGGGCCGACAGGGCGGCGAGCACGAGGACGACCGTCATGAGGGCCACGCCGGTGACGCCGGCCGGGGTGAGGAACGCCGAGCGCCACGCCCGGGTGCGCCCCGTGGGCTCGGCCGGGGCCTCGAGGCCGGTCTCGGTGGCGCTCATCGCAGCCGCACCCGGGGGTCGACCACCCGGTAGAGGACGTCGGTGAGCAGGTTGACGAGGACGAACATCGCCGCGATGACGAGGACGGTGCTCTGCACGACGGCGTACTCCTTCTGCTGGAGGCCGAGGAGGGTCTGCCGGCCGATGCCGGGGATGGCGAAGATCTGCTCGGCGACCAGGGCTCCGGAGAGCAGGAAGCCGAACTGGAGCCCGGTCATCGTCACGACGGGGATGAGGGCGTTGCGCAGGACGTGCCGCACCTGGAGGCGACCCGGGGGGACGCCCTTGGCCTGCGCGGTCCGCACGAAGTCCTCGGCGCGTACCCCGAGGATGGCCGTCCGCGTCGTCTGCAGGACGGGAGAGGCGATGCTGATCCCGAGGACGGCGGCCGGCAGCACCATCTGCTGGAGGTTGAGCCAGGGGTCCTCGGCGAGCGTGCGGTAGCCCTCGCCGTTGGGGTACCACCCGAGCTGGTTGGCGAGGAAGGTCGCGACCGCCGTCGCGAGGAGGAAGGACGGCACCGACAGCGAGAGCAGGCTGGCGACCTGGGTGCCCCCGTCGCGGGCGGCCCCGGGCCGGCTCGCGGCGAGCATCCCGCCGGGAACCCCGAGTGCCAGCCCGACGAGGATCGCGAGGACGGCGAGCTCGACGGTGTTGGGCAGCGCCTGCGCGGTGAGTGCGGCCACCGACAGCCCCGAGGTCGTCGAGACCCCGAGGTTGCCGGTGACGACGCCACCGAGCCAGCCGAGGTACTGCACCGGCCAGGGCTGGTCGATGCCGTAGTACTCCCGCAGCGAGGCGATCTGTTCGGGGCTCAGCTCACCGGCGGCGATGCCGTAGGAGGCCGTGATCTGGTCGCCCGGGACGACGCGCAGGACGACGAAGGTGAGCAGCGAGACGCCGACGAGCGTGACGAGGGCCTCGCCGAGCCGGCGGACGGCGGTGTGGCCGAGGACGGCGCGCAGGCGGCCCATGTCAGCCCAGGGAGGCCTTCCACAGCTCGGAGTAGCTGCCGTCGGTGCGTGCCTCGAGACCCGACATCGACGAGGTGTGTACGACGAAGAGCTTCGGGGTGAACAGCCAGACCCACACCGCGTTGTCGACGAGCTCGGCGCTGATCTCGGAGTAGACCTCGGCGCGTTCGTCGGTGTCCGTCGTCGCGATCCCCTGGGCGAAGAGGGTGTCCAGGCTCTTCGAGGAGTACCCGGCCACGGTGTTGAAGCTGCCGTCGCTCGTGAAGTAGCGGGCGTACATCGTGTTGGGGTCCGAGCTGCCACCGTTGAGCGCGATGGCGGCCTCGAAGTCGCCGGCGAGCCAGCGGTCGACGTAGTCACCGGAGTCGAGGCTCTCGAGCTGGACGTCGATGCCGACCTTGCCCAGCTGGGCCTGGATGGCCTGCGCCTCGTCGACGGCGGTCGAGTACAGGCCTTGGGACGTCATGAGCTTGAGCGTGAAGCCGTCCGGCGTGCCGGCCTTGGCGAGGTACTCCCTGGCCCGGTCGAGGTCCTGCTCCGGGCAGGGCTGCGCGGCCGGGTCGGAGCGGTACTCCGGCGAGGTGACCGGGCCGGTCACCTCGCCGGCGCCGAGCGCCGCGGAGTCGACGACGTCCTGGCGGGAGACGGCGCACTGGATGGCGAGGCGGGAGTTGACGTCGGAGAGGACGGGCGAGGCCGCCCGCAGCTGGAGGACGTGGTAGCTCAGCGAGTCCACGGGCGTGCTCGTGACCGAGCCGGTGCCGGCGGTCTTGGCGGTGACCGGGTTGTCGAAGACCGTGAGGTTGACCGACCCGGTGCGCAGGGCCGAGACCATGGACTGCTCGTCCGGGATGACGCGGAACTCCAGGTGTGCGGCGCCGGGCGTGCCCTTGAAGTAGGAGTCGTTGCGCGCCAACGTGATCGACTGGTTTGGCGTGCGCTTCTCCCACGCATAGGGACCGGAGCCGAGCGGTGTCTTCTCGAGCGTCGCCGGGTCGGCGTCCGAGGGGACGATGCCGGTGTTGACGCCGGTCAGGCCCGAGGGGAAGGAGGCGTCGGGGTGCTCGAGCGTGACGACGACGGTGCGCGGGTCGGGAGCCTCGACGCTCTTGACCGAGCCGAAGTAGGAGGCCGAGGAGGCCTTGGAGTCGGGGTCCATGATCGTGTCGAAGGTGTACTTGACGTCCTCGGAGTCCAGCGTCGACCCGTCGGTGAAGGTGACGCCCTCGCTGAGGGTGAACGTGTACGTCAGGCCGTCGTCGGACACCTCGGGCAGGTCGGCGAGGCCGGCGACCGGCTCGGAGCTCTCGCCGGTGTCGAGCAGGGTGCTGTACACCTGCGAGAGCACCTGGATGGCCTGCTTGGAGGTCACCGTCCACGGCAACATCTGGGTGGGGTCGGCGGTGATGCCGACGACGATCGTCCCCTCCCCGGGGCTGGCCGCCGGCTCCTCGCCCCCGCCGCCGCAGGCGGTCAGGGCCAGGGCGGCGGCCGCGGCGAGGACGGCGGTGGAGCGGCGGAGGGTCATCGGCGTGGTCTCCTCAGGTCGGTCACCGGGCCTCCCGGGCGGGAGCGGGGGCCCTCAGGCGCACGATGCTAGGTCAACCAGTTCCGGCTTGGATAGATCGAGCGGAATTTTTTTACACCCTGGAACTCGGGTGCGTGCGCGGCCCCGAACCGCGCATGCTGCTCACGTGCCCCCGCTCACCTCGGTCGCCGCGTTCGCCCTGGCCTCGCTCGCCATCGTCGCCGTCCCCGGTCCCTCGGTCCTCTTCACCGTCGGCCGGGCACTCTCGGCCGGTCGCCGGGTGGCGCTGCTCACCGTCCTCGGCAACGCCGGAGGCATCCTCACCCAGATCGTCGCCATCGCCGTCGGTCTCGGACCACTGGTCGCCTCGAGTGCGGCCGTGTACTCCGGGCTGAAGGCCGTCGGGGCGGGGTACCTCGTGTGGTTGGGGGTGCAGTCGGTGCGACACCGGCGCGCGCTCGCGGGGTCGCTGCACGAGAGGCTCGCTGCCGTCCGGGCGACGCGCGCCGTACGGGCGGGTTACCTCGTCGGCGTGACCAACCCGAAGTCGCTCGTGTTCTTCATGGCCCTGCTGCCCCAGTTCGTCGACCGGTCCGGCCCGGTCGCGCCGCAGCTGCTGGTGCTCGGCGCCGTCTTCGTCGTCGTCGCCCTCGCCATGGACGGCTCGGTGGCCCTCGCGGCCGCGCGCTGTCGGGACTGGTTCGCCTCCTCGCCGCGTCGGCTGGAGCGGGTGGGCGGTGCCGGCGGGCTGATGATGGTCGGTCTCGGTGCCGGCCTGCTCGTCACCGGTCGCTCGGACTGACTCTCCGCCGGCTCGCCGCGGCCCCGGCCTGCCGAAAAGCGGGGCGAGCCCGGCCGGGCGCCGTCGATAGACTCGCCCGGTGATCGACATCAAGCTGCTCCGGGAGGACCCCGACACGGTGCGCGCCAGCCAGCGCGCCCGCGGCGAGGACGACGCCGTCGTCGATGCCGTGCTCGCCGCCGACGAGCGCCGTCGGTCCTCGCTCACCGCCTTCGAGCGGCTCCGGGCGGAGCAGAAGTCGATGGGCAAGGAGGTCGCCCGGGCCCAGGGGGAGGCGAAGCAGGACCTGCTGGCAAGGACCAAGGAGCTTGCCGCGCAGGTGAAGTCGCTGCAGGCGACGGCCGACGAGGCGCAGGCCGAGCTCGACCGGCTGATGCGCACCATCGGCAACGTCGTCGAGCCCGAGGTGCCCGCCGGCGGCGAGGACGACTACACCGTCCTCGAGGAGGTCGGCACCCCGCGCGACTTCGCGGCCGAGGGGTTCCAGCCCCAGGACCACCTCGACCTCGGGGAGGCGCTCGACGCCATCGACATGGCCCGGGGGGCCAAGGTCGCCGGTGCCCGGTTCTACTTCCTCAAGGGCGTCGGCGCGCGCCTCGAGATGGCCCTGCTCGGCCTGGCGATGCAGCGTGCGGTCGAGCTCGGCTTCGTCCCGCTCATCACGCCGACCCTCGTCACGCCGGAGGTGATGGCCGGCGCGGGCTTCCTCGACGCGCACGCCGACGAGGTCTACCGGCTCGAGGCCGACGACCTCTACCTCACCGGCACCTCGGAGGTCGCGCTCGCGGGCTACCACGCCGGCGAGGTCGTCGACCTGAGCGACGGCCCGCTGCGCTACGCCGGCCAGTCGACCTGCTACCGCCGCGAGGCCGGCTCGTACGGTAAGGACACCCGGGGCATCATCCGGGTCCACCAGTTCAACAAGATCGAGATGTTCGTCTACTGCCGGCCCGAGCAGGCCCAGGCGGAGCACGAGAACCTCCTACGGCTCGAGAAGGAGATGCTCGCCGCCGTCGAGGTGCCCTACCGGGTCATCGACACCGCGGCCGGGGACCTCGGCGGGCCGGCCGCGCGCAAGTACGACTGCGAGGCCTGGGTGCCGAGCCAGGGCCGCTACCGCGAGCTGACCTCGACGTCGAACTGCACGACCTTCCAGGCGCGCCGGCTCGGCACGCGCTTCAAGGGCGAGCACGGCAACGAGGTCGCCGCAACCCTCAACGGGACGCTCGCGACGACCCGCTGGCTCGTGGCGATGCTCGAGAACCACCAGCAGGCGGACGGCTCGGTCACCGTGCCCGAGGCACTGCGCCCCCTCGTCGGCCTCGACGTGCTCACCCCGGTGCGCTGACCCCGGGGCTCCGGCGGCCGGCTGAGCCCGCCCTCCCCCGAGCGAGGGAGGGGGCGGCGGCCCGCGCTGCCTAGGCTGGAGGGCATGACGCGCCTCCCGCCCGCCGCCACCCGCCTCGCGGGGTGGTTCGGTGTCGGTGACCCGTGGGAGCGTCCCCGCCCCGCGGTCGGCCGGGCGGACGTCCTCACGGCCGCCGTCGTCGAGCTCATCGGCCTCGTCGGCCTCGAGCTGGTCCGCAGCATCGGCAACGAGACGCTCCAGGACCTGCCCTTCCCGTGGTGGCTGCAGTGGCTCGCGGTCAGCTCGGGCGCGGCCCTGCTCGTCGGCCGGCGCCGCTGGCCGGTCGCGGTCGCGGCGCTCGCCGCCGGGCACATGATCCTCGTCGGGGTGACGATGCCCGTCGTCATGGGGCAGTTCACCCTCCAGGTGGTCTACTTCGTCGCCCTGATGTCGGGGGTCGCCTGGGCGCGCGACCGCCGGTGGATGCTCGTCGTCGTCGGGTTCATCGTCGTCGTGATGTTCGCCTGGATCGCCCTGCAGTTCGCCGTCGGCAGCGCGCTGCAGGGGCTCGTCGACGACTACGCGGGCACCCCCCGGCACGGCGTCCTCGCGCCGGTGCCCGCCGCGGTGCTGCTCACGGTGCTCGTCAACGTGCTCTACTTCGGCGGCGCGGTCGTCATCGGGGGGCTGCAGTGGCGCTCCGCCCGTGACCGTGCCCTCCTCGCCCGGCAGGCGGCGACCATCAGCGCCCAGACCGAGGCGCTGCGCACCCGGGCGGTCGCCGAGGAGCGCCTGCGGATCGCGCGCGAGCTGCACGACGTCGTCGCCCACCACGTGTCCGTCATCGGCATCCAGGCCGCGGCCGCCCGTCGGGTGATGGACCGCGACCCGGCCGCCACCCGCAGGGCTCTCGAGGGCATCGAGGGGTCCTCGCGCGCGGCCGTGTCCTCGATGCGCGGCCTGCTCGGCACCCTGCGCTCCAGCGACGCACCGCAGGACGGCACCGGCCCGCGCCCCCGCAGCCCGCAGCCGGGCCTCGAGGACCTGCCGGTGCTCGTCGAGGCATGCTCGACCCCGGGGCGCCGGGTGGGCTACGACCTCGTGGAGAGCTCGCCGGGCGCCGCCGGCCGGTGCTCCCCGCCGCTGGCCCACTCCATCCACCGCACGGTGCAGGAGGCCCTGACGAACGTCGAGAAGCACTCGACCGCGACCCGGGTCTCGGTCGTCGTCCGCCTCGAGGAGGGGCGGTTCGCCGAGCTCGAGGTGGTCGACGACGGGCGGCCGCGGGCCGGCTCCTCCGGAAGCGGTCTGGGCCAGCTCGGCATCCGGGAGCGCGCCGCCCTGCACCGCGGCAGCGTCGAGATCGGGCCCCGAGCGGGTGGCGGGTACCGGGTGCGGGTGCGCTACCCGTGGCCGGACGACGTCGCCGCCGACGCGGCGCCGGCCGCTCCCACCGCCGTGGGAGGTCGCCGGTGACGGCCACCCCGGCGGCCCCGCAGCCCGCCCCGCCACCCGCCCGGCCGCTGCGCGTCCTGCTCGTCGACGACCACGCGATGGTCCGCTCCGGCTTCGCGATGATGCTCTCGGTCGAGGACGACCTCGAGGTCGTCGGGGAGGCCTCCCACGGCGCGGAGGCGGTGGTCCGGGCCCGCGAGACCCTGCCCGACGTCGTCCTCATGGACGTCCAGATGCCCGTGCTCGACGGCATCGAGGCCACCCGCCGGCTCGTCGCCGAGGGGCTCGGGCGGGTCGTCATCCTCACGACCTTCGACCGTGACGACTACCTGTTCGACGCGCTCGAGGCCGGGGCGAGCGGCTTCCTGCTGAAGAACGCCGAGCCCGAGCAGCTCGTCGACGCCGTGCGGGTCGTCGGCTCCGGCTCGGGGATCCTCGCCCCGGAGGTCACCCGCCGGGTCATCGAGCGGATGACCGCCGAACGCCCCTCCCGCCGGGCCGCCCCCGCGGGCCTGGAGCGGCTCACCGAACGCGAGCGGGAGGTGCTCGTCCTCGTCGGGAGGGGGCTGTCCAACGCCGAGATCGCCGCGCGCCTCGTCCTCGGCGAGGCGACCGTGAAGACCCACGTGTCCAGCTGCCTGGCCAAGCTGCACCTGCGCGACCGGGTGCAGGCGGTCGTCCTCGCCCACGAGACCGGCCTCCTCACCGGGACGGAGGGCTGAACCCACCCGAGGGTGGATCCGCCCGGGCCGGGCCGTCCCTACCGTGGGGGCATGCTCGAGATCGAGGGCCTCACCCGGCGCTTCGGCGACGTCACCGCCGTCGACGACGTCAGCTTCGACGTCCGCGACGGCATCCTCACCGGCTTCGTCGGGGGCAACGGCGCCGGCAAGACGACGACGATGCGGATGGTCATGGGGGTGCTCGGCATCGACGCCGGGCGGGTGCTCTGGCAGGGCCGGCCGGTCACCGCGGCCGACCAGCGCCGCTTCGGGTACATGCCCGAGGAACGCGGGCTCTACCCCAAGCAGCGGGTGCTCGACCAGCTGGTCTACCTCGCCCGGCTCAAGGGCCTTCCGGACGCCGCCGCGCGCCGCACCGCCCAGGAGCACCTCGAGCGTTTCGGGCTCGCCGAGCGGGCCGAGGACCGCCTGCAGGCGCTCAGCCTCGGCAACCAGCAGCGGGTCCAGATCATCGCCGCACTGCTCCACGGGCCCACCGCGCTCGTCCTCGACGAGCCGTTCTCCGGGCTCGACCCGAGCGCGGTCGACGCGATGGCCGACATCCTGCGCGAACACGCGTCGACCGGGGTCCCGGTGTTGTTCTCCAGCCACCAGCTCGACCTCGTCGAGCGGCTGTGCGACCGGCTCGTCATCCTCGGTCACGGCCGGGTCGTGGCGGTCGGTGGGGTCGACGAGCTGCGGGCCCAGGGGCCGGTCCGCTACCGCCTCGCCCTGGACCGGGACGCCGGCTGGGTCCGCGAGGTGCGCGGCCTGCACGTCGTCGACGTCGAGGGGCCGGTCGCGCTCGTCGAGGTGGTCGAGGACGGTGCGGAGCAGGCTCTCCTGCGCGAGGCGGCCGGGCGGGGCGCCGTGCGCGAGTTCACGCCCGTACGACCCGCCCTGGCCGACATCTACCGAGAGGTGGCCGCCCGATGAGCAGCGTCCCGTCGACGCAGCGAGAGGCCGGCTGGGCGCTCGTCGCCCGCCGCGAGATCGTCGTCAAGATCACCGACCGCGCGTTCCTCATCGGCACGCTCGTCACGCTGCTCCTCATCGGCGGCCTCATGGGCTACCAGGTGTGGGACGCCGGGCGCACCGCCACGTACACGGTGGCGGCGACCTCGGACGTGCGGCCGGTCGCGGACCGGCTCGCCTCGGACGCGCCCTCGCTGGACGAGCAGGTCGCCGTCGAGGTCGACGCCGTCGCCGACGACGCGGCCGCCCGGGCGGCCGTCCGTTCCGGGGATGCCGACGCCTGGCTGCACCGCGGTGACGACGGCTGGGTGCTCACGACGGACTCCGAGGAGAAGGGCGCGCTGACCCGCGTCACCCAGGACGTCGTGCGCGACGTCGCTCTCGAGGAGCAGGCCGCCGACCTCGGCACCACCGTGCAGCGGCTGCGGGCCGGGAGCACCGTGACGACCGCGCTGCTGCGGGGCGACGCCGAGCAGTCCCAGCTCGCCGGTGGGGTCGCGTACGCCTTCGCGTTCCTCTTCTACGTCGCGACCCTGACCTTCGGCATCACGCTCGCCAACAGCGTCGTCGAGGAGAAGCAGTCCCGGGTCGTCGAGATCATCGCGACGTCGGTCCCGGTCCGCCAGCTGCTCATCGGCAAGGTCGTCGGCAACAGTGTGCTCGCGATCGCCCAGATGCTGCTGTACGCCGGGGTCGGGCTCGTCGGGCTGTCGTTCACCCCGTACGCCTCCCTCGTCCCCGGTGTCGGCGGGCCCGTTGCGTGGTTCGTCGCGTTCTTCGTCGCCGGCTTCGTCGCGCTTGCGGCGTTGTGGGCGGTCGCCGGCGCGCTCGCCTCGCGCGTCGAGGAGGTCCAGAGCACCGCCACGCCGCTGACCTTCCTCGTCCTCGCGGTCTTCCTCGGTGCGCTGCTCGTGACCGGGACCGCGCGCACCGTCCTGTCGTTCGTGCCGCCGTTCTCCGCGGTGCTCATGCCGACCCGGCTCCTCGAGGGGGACGCCACGTGGTGGCAGGCGGTCCTCGCCTTCGCCCTGCTCCTCGCGGCGGCCGGTGGCGTCGTCGTCGCCGCCGAGCGCCTCTACCGGCGCTCCCTCCTGCAGACCGGCGGCAAGCTCTCCATGCGCCAGGCCTGGTCCGCCCCCGAGTGACCCGCGCGCCCCGTCCCCGCCGTGCCTCATTCGACCAATAGGTCACCTCAGGTACGCCTCCCCGTGCTTCTCGTGACCAATAGGTCACGTCAGGTACGCCTCCCGTGCTTTTCGTGACCTATTGGTCGAATCAGGCACGCCGGCGTGTGTCTGGCGTGACCTATTGGTCGAATCAGGCACGGGCGGGGGCGGAGGGGGGGCGTTGACGGGGGTGGGAGCGCGCTGGGTAAGGTAAGCCTGACCTTAGTGACCGTCCCCGTCTGGAGACCATCGTGCCCTCGCGCCGCCGGCTGCTCGCCGCCGCCCCCCTGCTCGCCGCAGCCCTCGCCGTGTCCGCCTGCTCGACGGGCCCGAGCGGGGGCGAGGAGGCCCAGTCCTCCGCGAGCACGACCGCGCCGGCCGACGCCTTCCCGGTGTCGGTCGAGCACACCTACGGCACGACGACGATCGAGGCGGCGCCCACCCGGGTCGCCACCGTCGGCTGGGCCGACGCCGACACCCTCGCGGCCCTCGGCATCGTCCCCGTCGGGGCCCCGAAGATCACCTGGGGCGGCAACGAGGCGGGCTCGACCGACTGGTTCGACGAGCAGCTGGCGAGCATCGGCGCCGACCCCTCGGACGTGACGCGCTACGACGACTCGGCCGGCATCCCGTTCGACAAGATCGCCGCGACGGCGCCGGACCTCATCCTCGGCCTCAGCTCCGGCATCAGCGAGGAGGACTACGACAAGCTGACCAAGATCGCCCCGACCGTGGCGTGGACCGAGAAGGCCTGGGGGACGCCCTGGCAGGAGCAGGTGCGGACGATCGGCGAGGCGGTCGGCCGCTCGCAGGACGCCGAGCAGCTCGTCACCGACACCGAGCAGACGATCAGCGACGCCGTCGCCGCGCACCCGGAGATCGAGGGCAAGACGGCTGCCTGGGCCTGGTTCACGACGACCGACCTGTCGACGGTCGGGCTCTACACGACCTCCGACCTGCGCCCGCAGATGCTCACCGAGCTCGGCTTCGAGCCCTCCCCGACCGTCGTCGAGCTGAGCGCGAAGGACCCCTCGGCCTTCACGACGAACCTCTCGGCGGAGAAGGCCTCGAGCCTGCAGGCGGACATCATCGTCTTCTACGCCCAGGACGAGAGCACCGCGCAGGCCCTGAAGAAGAACGACCTCATCGGGCAGATCCCCGCGCTCGCCGACGGGCACTACGTCGCGAGCACCGACAACGCCGTCGCGCTGTCGATGTCGCTGCCGAGCCCCCTGTCGATGCGCACGGCCGTCGAGGAGTTCCTGCCCAAGCTCGTCTCCGCGGTGAACGGCACACCCGCGTCGTGACGACGACGGCGCCCGCCCCGAGCCGCCCCGCCCCGGTCGCCGGGCCGCGGGCGGGCTCCGGACGGGTGCCCACCTCCTGGGCGCTCGCGGCGGGCGTCGGCACGGTCCTCCTGGCGGTGCTCGCCTCGGTGCTCCTCGGCGTCCAGCACCTCGCGCCCCCGGCGGTGTTGCACGCCCTGCTCGGCGACGGCTCCGACCCGCAGACGGCGGCGATCGTCGCCGCCCGCGTCGACCGCACCGTCATCGGGCTCGTCGTCGGGGCCGCGGTCGCCCTGAGCGGGGTCGTCCTGCAGGGGCTGACCCGCAACCCGATCGCCGAGCCGGGGATCCTCGGGCTGAACTCCGGGGCGGCGCTCGCCGTCGTCCTCGGCATCCGCTTCCTCGGGCTCGGGACGGTCGGCGGGTACGTCGTGGCCGCGATCGTCGGCACCGTCGTGGTGGCACTGCTCGTCCAGTCGCTCACCGCGTTGGCCCCCCGCGCCGCGGCGCCGGTCTCCATGGCCCTCGCCGGTGCCGCGGTCATGGCCCTGGCCCAGAGCCTCATCGGTGCCGTGCTCGTCACCGACCGCGCCTCCTTCGACAGCTTCCGCTTCTGGCAGGTCGGCTCGGTCGCGGGCCGCGACGCCGGCCAGGTGCTCGAGATCCTCCCCGTCCTGCTTCTCGGAGCCGTGCTCGCGCTGAGCTCGGGGCCGACACTCGACGCCGTCGCCCTCGGCGACGACCTCGCGCGTGGCCTCGGCCAGCGGGTGCTGCTCCACCGCGGGCTCGCCGCCGCGGGGGCGGTCCTCCTCGCCGCCGGGGCCACGGCCCTCGCCGGCCCGATCGCGTTCATCGGACTCGTCGTGCCGCACGTCGCACGCGCCCTCGTCGGTGTCGGGCACCGCCGGCTGCTCCTCCTCTCGGCGCTGCTCGGCCCCGCCTTCGTCGTCCTCGCCGACGTCGTCGGCCGGCTCGTCGCCCCGCCGTCGGAGGTCCAGGTCGGCATCGTCTGCGCCGTCCTCGGGGCGCCGATGCTCGTCCTCGTCGTGCGCCGGGTCAGGGGTGTGTGACGATGGCCCTGCTCGAGACCGTGGAGCGCCCGAGCACCGCCGACGCGCTGGCCGCCGCGCGCCGGGGTCCACGCCGCCGGCGCCGCGTCGTCGTCGTCACCCTGCTCGTCCTCCTCGTGGCACTCGTCGTCGTGCGGGCGCTGCTCGGGGACTACCGGGTCTCCCTCCCCGACGCCGTGCGGATCCTCGGAGGCGAGCAGATCCCCGGCGCGTCCTTCGTCCTCATGGAGTCGACGCTGCCGCGGGCGGTCATGGGGGTGCTCGCCGGTGCCGCGTTCGGGGCGGCCGGCTCGGCCTTCCAGGTGATGCTGCGCAACCCGATCGCCAGCCCCGACGTCCTCGGCGTCACCCTCGGCGCCAGCGCGGGCGCCGTCCTCGCCGTCGTCGCCTTCGGCGTGCGGGGCGCGCCGGTCACCCTCGCGGCGCTCGCCGGCGCGGTCCTGGCCGCCGTCGTCATCCTCAGCCAGGCTGGCGGTGGTGGCGGCGCGACCGGGCGGATGGTCCTCGTCGGCGTGGCCCTGGCGGCCGGGCTCTCCGCGCTCGTCCAGTGGCTCCTCGTGCGGGCGAGCACCTACCAGGCTCAGGACGCCCTCGTGTGGCTCAGCGGCAGCCTCAACACCGTGACGTGGACCGACATCGCCCGCCTGCTCGTCCTCGACGCACTGCTCCTGCCGCTCCTGCTCGCGATGGCGGGCCGGCTGCCGGTGCTGGGCCTCGGCGACGACCTCGCCGCCGGTCTCGGCGTGCGGGTCACCCGGCTGCGCGTCGGCGTGACCGTCCTCGTCGTCGGCCTCGTCGCGGCCGCCACCGCGCTCGTCGGGCCGGTCGCCTTCGTCGGGTTCCTCAGCGGCCCGATCGCCCGCCGGCTCACCCCGGGCCGGCCGGCCGTCGGCGTCGCGGCACTCGTCGGCGCCGTCGTCGTCGTCGCGGCGGACTACGCCGCGGCCTACGCCATCCCCGGCACCGCGCTGCCGGTCGGTCTGGTCACCGGCCTGCTCGGTGCCCCCGTCCTGCTGTGGATGCTCCGCTCCCGACCGACCCCGGAGGGCCGATGACCGTGACCGACTTCCCCGGTGAGGCGACCCGAGCCCGGGTCGCCGCCCCCGCGCCGCTGGCCACCGACACGGTCAGCCTCGGCTACGACGGCCGGGTCGTCGTCGACGGCCTGAGCCTGCGCGTCCCCCAGGGGCGGACCACCGTCGTCGTCGGCCCCAACGGCTGCGGCAAGTCGACACTGCTGCGCGGCCTCGGCCGGCTGCTGCGGCCCTCCGGTGGTGCGGTCCTCCTCGACGGCGAGGACATCGGGGGGCTGCCCACCCGGGAGGTCGCCCGGCGGGTCGGGCTGCTGCCCCAGCAGCCGGTGGTCCCCGAGGGCGTGACCGTCCTCGAGCTCGTCGAGCGGGGGCGCCACCCGCACCACGGCCTCTTCCGCACCTGGGGGCGGGCCGACGAGGAGGCGGTCGCCGCCGCCCTCGAGCGCACCGACCTCGTCGACCTCGCCTCGACCCCGGTCGACAGCCTCTCCGGCGGCCAGCGGCAGCGGGTGTGGCTGGCGCTCGTGCTCGCCCAGGCCACCCCGGTGCTCCTCCTGGACGAGCCGACGTCGTTCCTCGACGTGGCCCACCAGCTCGACGTGCTCGACCTCGTGCGGGGCCTGTGCGAGGACGCGGGCTGCACGGTCGTCATGGTGCTCCACGACCTCGGGATGGCCGCCCGCTACGCCGACCACCTCGTCGCCATGCGCGAGGGCCGGGTCGTCGCCGAGGGGCCGCCGTCGGAGGTCGTCACCCCCGAGGTCGTCGAGGCGGTGTTCGGCGTCACCGCGGCGGTGCTCACCGACCCCGAGAGCGGGGCGCCGGTCGTCGTGCCGCGCCGGAGGACGTCGTGAGCCGCGCGGGCCTGCGGGCCCACCGCCGCGCCGACCTCGCGACCGCGGTCGTCCGCGAGCAGCCCGCGCAGTACGAGGCCACCGTCGTCGCCGTCTCCGACCTCGGGGGCGGGATGCGCCGGGTCAGCTGCGTCGCGGACGACCTGCGCGACTTCGTCCCCTGCGGGCCGGACGAGTACGTCGGCCTGCTCATGCCCCCACCGGGGCGAGCGCTCGTCATGCCCGACCCCGAGCCGGCCAACGTCCGGGCCACGGTCGCGGCGCTGCCGGCCGAGGAACGGCCCGCGCTGCGCTGGTACACGGTGCGCGAGCACGACCCGCTGCGTGGCCGGCTCGACATCGACATCGTCACCCACGGGGACAGCGGGCCCGGGTCGGCGTGGGCCTGCCGCGCCCGGGTCGGGGACCCGGTGGGCATCCGGGCCAGCGGTGCCCTCTACCGCGGCTTCGACGTCGGCGGGCGCCAGGTGCTCGTCGCCGACGAGACGGCGGTGCCTTCGGTCGCGGCGATCCTCGACGCCTGGGGCGGGCCGGCGGACGCGGCCGACCACGGGGTGGAGGTCCACGTCGAGGTCGCCGACCCGCGGGTGCTCGACTCCTACGACCTCGGCGACGCCCACGTGCACGTCCGCACCGGCATCCCGGGCAGCGCCGTGCTGCCGGCCCTGGAGACCACCCTCGGTGCCCGGCCGGGCCGGATCGCCTACGGCTGGGCCTGCGGTGAGGCCGACCTGGCCGCCGGTGCCCGCCGGGCGCTCGTGCGGCACGGCGCCGACCGCCGGCACGTGTTCTTCTGCGCCTACTGGAAGCTCGGCCGCCCCCGCCCGTGAGGCGCCCGCCGCCGGCGCCCCGGTCGTCGGTAGCGTGAGGACCGATGAGCGCTTCCCACCTGGTCTGTCTCGACATCGACGGCACGACCGTCGACCACGACGGTGAGCTGCACGAGCCCGTCCGAGAGGCCGTGCGCGCCGTGGTCGACGCCGGCCACCGGGTCGTCCTGGCCACCGGGCGTGGCGTCCTCGGGACGCTGCCGGTGCTCGACGCCCTGGGGCTGCTCGACGGCTACGCGGTGTGCGCCAACGGCGCCATCACCCTCGGCCTCGACCCCCGGCTCGACGACGGCTACGAGGTCCTCGACGCCGTCACCTTCGACCCCGCGCCCGCCCTGCGGGTGCTGCGCGAGGAGTTCCCCGCCGCGCTCGTTGCGGTCGAGGAGCTCGGGGTGGGCTTCAAGGTCTCGGCCCCCTTCCCCGACGGGGAGCTCGAGGGCACCCCCGAGGTGGTCCCGTTCGAGGAGCTCATGGCCCACCCGGTGACCCGGTTGACGATCCGCGACCCCGAGAGCACGAGCGAGGCCTTCCTCGCCGGTACCGACCGGATCGGGCTGCACGGCGTCGAGTACGCGGTCGGCTGGAGCGCCTGGCTCGACATCACCCCCGAGGGCGTGTCCAAGGCGGCGGCCCTCGAGGCGGTGCGCCGGCGGCTCGGGTTCGAGCCCTCCGCGACGCTGGCCGTCGGCGACCAGCGCAACGACCTCGAGATGCTCCGGTGGGCCGCTCGGGGGGTCGCGATGGGCAACGCCCCCGACGAGGTCAAGGCGGCCGCGGACGAGGTGACCGGGCACGTCGACGACGACGGTCTCGTCGCCGTCCTGCGCTCGCTCCCCTAGCGGCCCGCCACCTGTCTCGACGGCACGTCCTCGCAGGTGGCAGGGTGTGCCACCATGAACCCCACCGACGTGACCCGAGCCACCCGTGAGGCCAACGAGAGCCGGGTGGTGGAGTGGGGCGCACGCACCGGGTTCGCGGTCCTTGGCGGTCTGCACCTGCTCATCGGCTACCTCGCGCTCAGCGTTGCGTGGGGGGTCGGCGGCGGGTCCCGCGAGGCCGACCAGTCCGGTGCGCTGCGCACGCTCGCCGGCTCGCCGGTGGGGGAGGCGCTCCTGTGGGTCGGGGTGGTCGGGTTCGTCCTGCTCGCCCTGTGGAGCCTCACCGAGGGGGTCATCGGCCGCTCCGAGGTGGCCGACCGGGCCAAGCTCTTGGCCAGGGGCATCCTCTACGGGTTCTTCGCCTGGAGCACGATCAAGGTCGCGGCGCTCGGCGGGACGGGGAACAGCGAGCGGCAGACCGACGACGTCACCCAGCGGCTCATGAGCAGCCCCGCGGGGCAGGTCCTCGTCGGCATCGTCGGGCTCGTCGTGCTCGGGGTGGCGGTCCACCACGTCGTCAAGGGCTGGCGGGCGGGCTTCCTCGAGGACCTGCGTGAGCACCCGGGCCGCTGGGCGGTGCGCGCCGGCCGCTTCGGGTACGTGGCCAAGGGCCTGGCGCTGGCGGTCGTCGGGGTGTTCTTCCTCGTCGCGGCCTGGACGCAGGACCCGCAGGACGCCAAGGGCCTCGACGGAGCCCTCAAGACGCTCAAGGACATGACCGCCGGGCCGCTGGTCCTCACCGTCGTCGCGCTCGGCATCGCCGCGTACGGGGTGTACTCCTTCGCCCGGGCGCGCTACGCCCGGCTCTGAGCGCTCTCGGCGACGGGCGTCGTCTCGCCGGTGGAGCCGGTGTCGCGGCGCAGGTAGCACCACCCGAGAACGGCGCACACGAGGCCGTTGGCCAGGGCGACGACGACGTCGCTGACGTGGTGGGCGCCCCGGTACACCCGGGCGAACGCCACGAGCAGCGGCACGAGGGCGCACAGGCCGACGAGCAGCCGGCGCACGCCGTCGTGCCGGATGCGCGTGGCCATGAGCGCGAAGGAGACGTAGAGCGCCGTCGAGGCGCCGACGTGCCCGCTCGGGTAGCTCGACGTCGGCGGGGTCGGGTCCAGCCGCTCGACGGGGGGCCGCCCCCGCCCGACGACCGCCGCCGCGAGGACGAACCCGGTGGCCTGCACCGAGATCGACACGAGCGGGACGAGCGCGAACCACCACGCCCGGGTGCGCCACGCGACGAGGAGCGCCACGAGCACGCCCATCGCGACGACGTACTCCGTGTTGCCGGCCGAGGACATCACCAGGGTGAGCGTCTCCCCGGTGGGCGTGCGGCGGGCCTGGAACCACCGGTTGACGGCGTTCTCGGCCTCGAGGCCCCGCAGCGGGCCCATGATGACCAGCCCGACCGTCACCACGAGCGTGAACCACGGCACCGCGGGGAGCACGGCCCGCACGGCGACGTCCCGCACGACGTCGACGGCCCGCGGCCGCGAGGGGTCCTCGTCCCAGCGGGTGAGCAGGCTCATCGCGACTCCTCGGGCACGGCGCGGTGGGTGCCGCCGGCCGGCTGCGGGGCGGGCGAGGCGCTCGCGTCCCGGGGGCTCCAGCCCCGGTAGCCCGCGTAGGAGGCCAGGGCGAGCCCGGCGCCGGTGGCCACGCCCACGGTGACGTCGGTGGGGTAGTGGACACCGAGGAGGACCCGGTCGAGGGCGGTGAGCCCGACGACCGCCGCGCCGGCGACGACGAGCGCGGACCGGGCGAGGGGGCGGCGCACGAGGGGCCACAGGAGCAGGACGAGCACGCACACCCACGCCGCCGAGTTCACGGCGTGCCCGGAGGGGAAGGAGTAGCCGGGGGCCTGCTCGAGCGGGTCGGGGAGGACCGGCCGCGCCCGCTGGAAGAGCCCCTTGGCGGTCAGCCCGAGGATCCACGCGAGCATGAGGGTCGCGAACGCCCACCAGGCGCGGGTGCGCAGGCCGCGGGCCAGCCACACCCACAGGCACACCGCGGTCCCGACGAGATGCAGCCCGAGCGGCTGGGTCAGGGACTGCCAGGCGAGCAGCGGTCGGCGCAGCCCGGGATGCTCGCGGGTGACCTCGGTGAGCCGACGCACGATCGACTCGTCGAGGTCGACCAGGGGGCTCCAGGTTCCCCGGACGAGCAGGCCCACCCCGACGAGGACGGCGGCGGTGAGCACCGCGTACAGCCCGGCCCGGAGGAGACGGCGGGCCCGGCTGCGCGGCGACCCGGCCGCCTCGGTGCTGGTCATCGGGTCTTTCTACCGCACCCACCGGCGGGCCGGGCCGCGCATGGGATGCTGTCCCGGCCATGCCCGAGCTGCTCGTGACCTCCGCGACGAACCCGCGCCTCAAGGCGGTCGCCGCGCTGCGCCGCCGACGGGTGCGCGACCAGGAGGGGCTGACCGTCGTCGACGGCTACGACGAGCTGGCCCTGGCCGTCGACGCCGGGGTCGTCCCCCGCACGCTGCTGTACTGCCCCGAGCTCATGCTCGACCCGGACGCGCAGTCCGCCCTCGTCGAGCGGGTCCGGGGCCTCGGCGCCACGACGGTACGGTGCGGCCGGACCGCCTTCGAGAAGGTCGCCTACCGGGAGGGTCCCGACGGCTTCCTCGCCGTGGTGCCGGGCGCCGGGCGCCGCCTCGAGGACCTCGTGCTCGGGCCCGACCCGCTCGTCGTCGTCGTCGAGGGGCTGGAGAAGCCGGGCAACCTCGGCTCGGTGCTGCGCAGTGCGGACGCCGCGGGGGTCGCGGCCGTCGTCGCCGCCGACCCGGCCACCGACTGGGGCAACCCGAACGTCGTGCGGGCGAGCAAGGGCACCGTCTTCACGGTCCCGGTCGCGTCCGCACCCCTGGCAGGGGTACTCGGGTGGCTCGCGGGTCACGGCATCCGGCTCGTCGCGACGACCCCGGACACGGCCACCCTGCACACCGAGGTCGACTGGACCGGTGCGGTGGCGGTGGCGGTCGGGACGGAGAAGACCGGCCTGACACCCGCCGCCCTCGCGGCGGCCGACGAGCGCGTCCGCATCCCGATGGCGGGACGGGTCAACTCGCTCAACGCCGGCGTCTCCGCCGCCGTCGTGCTCTACGAGGCGGTGCGCCAGCGGGGGATGTGAGCCGTGCCTCGTGCGGTGCCTGGTGCGGATGGGGCCGCCGAGGCGTACCCTTCCACCCCTCGTCCGGAGCACCCCCGTCCGTGTGCGACCATGAACGGCATGCGAGTTGACCACGTCGTCTATGCGGCCGAGCACGACGGGGTGCACGCGACGGCCGAGCGCCTCGCGAAGCTCATCGGCGTCCGTGCGGTCGACGGTGGGGTCCACCCCCGCTTCGGCACCCGGAACGTCATCCTCCCGCTGGCCCACGAGCGCTACGTCGAGGTCGTCGAGGTGCTCGACCACCCGGCGAGCGACAAGGCGCCGTTCGGGCAGGTCGTGCGCGCCCGCTCCGAGGCCGGGGGCGGCTGGCTCGGCTGGGTCGTGCGCGTCGACGACCTCGCCCCCCAGGAGAAGCGCCTCGGCCGTCAGGCGGTCCAGGGCAACCGGCACCGCCCCGACGGCGTCGAGCTGCGCTGGAAGCAGCTGGGCATCCGCGGCCTGCAGGCCGACCCTCAGCTGCCCTTCTTCATCGCCTGGGAGGACGGCACCCCGCACCCGTCGGAGGACGCCGACACCGAGGTGACCATCGAGTCGCTGACCATCGCCGGCGACCCCGAGCGGGTGCGCGACTGGCTGGGGCTGCCCGCCGACTCCACCTCCTCGGTCATCGACTTCTCCTTCGTCGCGCCGCACGGCACGCCGGGCCTCATGGCCGTCACCTTCGACACCCCCCAGGGTGAGGTCACGGTCTGAGCACCGCCCCGCCGGGCACCCGGCGGGTCAGCCGCGGGGCGACCAGCGGCGCAGCCGCAGGCTGTTGGAGACCACGAGCACGCTCGAGAGGGCCATCGCGCCGCCGGCGACCATCGGGTCGAGCACCCCGGCCACCGCCAGCGGGATCGCCGCGACGTTGTAGCCGAAGGCCCAGCCGAGGTTCTGCCGGATGGTGCGCAGCGTCGCCCGGGAGAGGTCCATCGCGTCGACGACCGCCGGCAGCTCCGAGCGCAGCAGGACGATGTCGGCCGCGTCCGCCGCCACATCGGTGCCGCTGCCCATCGCGATGCCGAGGTCGGCCTGGGCGAGTGCGGCCGCGTCGTTGACGCCGTCCCCGACCATGGCCACGACCCGGCCGCGGGCCTGGAGGTCGGCGACCATGGCGTGCTTGTCCTGCGGGCGGACGTCGGCGACCACCCGGCCGACGGGGATGCCGACGTCACGGGCCACCGTGAGCGCGGCCCGGTCGTGGTCGCCGGTGAGCAGGTAGCAGAGCAGCCCGGAGGCGTCGAGCGCCCGGATGGCCCGGGCCGAGCTGCGGCGGACGGTGTCGGCGACGGTGAGCGCCGCCCGGGCGCGCCCGTCCCAGCCCAGCCACACGGTCGTGCCCTCCGCCGAGGGTGTCGCGAGCTCGCGGGGGACCTCGGCGAAGAGGTCGGCGCGCCCGACGAGCACCTCGGTGTCCTTGATGCGCGCGCGGGCACCGGCACCGGGAAGGGCCTGAAAGTCGGTCGTCTCCGGCAGGTCCAGCGCTCGCGAGCGGGCCGCGGCGAGCACGGCCCGGGCCACGGGGTGCTCGCTGCCGGCCTCGACCGCGGCGGCGGCGCGCAGGGCCTGGTCCTTGGGCAGTCGCCCGGCGGTGACCACCTCGACGAGCGTCATCTCGCCCGAGGTCACCGTGCCGGTCTTGTCGAGGACGACGGTGTCGACCCGCCGGGTGTCCTCGAGGACGTCGGCCCCCTTGATGAGGATGCCGAGCCGGGCTCCGCGGCCGGTGCCGACGAGCAGCGCCGTGGGGGTGGCCAGGCCGAGGGCACAGGGGCAGGCGATGACGAGCACCGAGATGGCGACCTCGAGCGCGCGGGCCGGGTCACCGCTCGCGAGCCACCAGCCGAGCAGGGTCAGCGCGGCGAGGGCCAGGACGAGCGGGACGAAGACGGCCGAGACCCGGTCGGCGAGCCGCTGGACCGGTGCCTTGGAGGCCTGGGCCCGCTCGACGAGCCGGGCGATGCCGGCAAGGGTGGTCTCGGCGCCGACCCGGGTGGTCCGCACGACGAGCCGGCCGGTGGTGTTGACGGTCCCGCCGGTCACCTCGCTGCCGGGGGCGACGTCGACCGGCTGGGACTCGCCGGTGACGAGCGCGGTGTCGAGCGCGCTGCGCCCGTCGAGGACGACCCCGTCGGAGGCGACCTTCTCGCCGGGCCGGACGACGAACCGGTCGCCGACGGCCAGCTGGTCCACGGGCACGCGCTCCTCGCGCTCGGCGCCGGAGGCCGGGTCGGTGACCAGGACGGCGACGTCCTTGGCCCCGAGGTCGAGGAGGCGGCGCAGCGCGTCGCGGGTGCGGTCGGTGGCCCGGGCCTCCATCCACCGGCCGACGAGGAGGAAGGTCGTGACGACGGCGGCCGTCTCGAACCACACGTGCGAGCCCTCGCCGCTCATCCCGGTGGCGGCGTTCCCCGTGAGGACGACGCCGAGCGACCACAGGTAGGCGGCGAGCACCCCGAGCGAGACGAGGGTGTCCATCGTCGAGGCGCCGTGCCGGGCGGTGAGCGCCGCCGCGCGGTGGAACGGCCACGCGGCCCAGGCGACGACGGGCGTCGCGAGCACCAGCTGGAGCCAGGGGGAGGCCGCGACGTCCAGCCCGGGGACCATGGCGAGGACGACGACGGGCACGGTGAGCACGGCCGCGACGACCGCGCGCCGACGCAGGTCCTCCTGGCGGGAGACCTGGTGGCGACGGCTCGGTGCGGCGGCCCGCTCGACCGGGTGGGCCTCCACGGTGTCGGTGGACGCCGGGCCCGGCCCGGCCACGGCGGGGGGCACACCACCGGTCGCCGTGCCCGTCGTCGCCCGCAGGGGCGCGTCGGTGCTCAGCACCTCGGCGCCGTACCCGGTGCGGCGCACCGTCTCGAGGAGGTCCTCGACGGTGAGCGGCCCGCTCCAGCGCACCGTCGCCTTCTCGGTCGCGAGGTTGACCACGGCGTCGACCCCGTCGAGCTTGCCGAGCTTGCGCTCGATGCGCGCCGAGCACGAGGCACACGTCATCCCGGTGATCGCGAGGTCGACCTCGTGGGGCTCCTCGAGGGGCCGGTCGGTCGTCTGGGTCATCTCAGCTCCTCACGAGCCGGGTCACCGCGGCGACGACCTCGTCGACCTTCTCGGCCGCCGCCTCGTCCGACTCCCGGGCGGCGTCGACGACGCAGTGCGCGATGTGCTCCTCGAGCAGCCCGAGGCTGACCGCCTGCAGGGCGCGGGTCACGGCGCTGACCTGGGTGAGGACGTCGATGCAGTAGGTGTCGCTCTCGACCATCCGGGCGATGCCGCGCACCTGCCCCTCGATCCGGCGCAGCCGCTTCAGGTGGGCGTCCTTGGTGTCGGAGTAGCCGGGCGGGCGGCCGCCGACGGGCGCGGAGGACGTGGGGGTGCTCATGCCCGCCATCATACCCCTGCGGGGTATCTGCGGGGAGGGGGGTGGTGGCGTCAGGGCAGGTGGTCGACGAGGTCGGGGGCGAGCCCGACGTAGGTGGCGGGGGTCATCGCCGCGAGGCGCTCCTCCACCTCCACCGGCAGCCCGAGGGAGCGGACGAAGGCGACGAGGTCCTCGCGCCCGATCCGCCGGCCCCGGGTGAGCTCCTTGAGGCGCTCGTAGGGCTCCTCCATCCCGGGCACGCCCTGGGCGGCGAGCGCGCGCATCGCGGACTGCACGGGCTCCCCGAGCACCTCCCAGTTCGCGTCGAGATCGGCGGCCATCGCGGCCGGCACCGCGTCCAGGCCGGCCAGGCCGCGCTGGACGTTGTCGACGGCGAGCAGGCTGTGGCCGAGGGCGGAGCCGATGTTGCGCTGCGTCGAGGAGTCGGTGAGGTCGCGCTGCAGCCGGCTCTGGACGAGGGTCGCCGAGAGCACGTCGAGCAGCGCGTTGCTCACCTCGAGGTTGGCCTCGGCGTTCTCGAACCGGATCGGGTTGACCTTGTGCGGCATCGTCGAGGAGCCGACCGTGCCCTGGCCCCGGACCTGGGCGAAGTAGCCCAGCGAGATGTAGGACCACACGTCGGTGCACAGGTTGTGCAGCACCCGGTTGAAGCGCGCGAGGTCCGCGTAGAGCTCGGCCTGCCAGTCATGGCTCTCGATCTGGGTGGTCAGCGGGTTCCACGTCAGGCCGAGGTGCTCGACGAAGCTGCGGCTGACCGCCTGCCAGTCCGCCTCCGGGACGGCCGCCAGGTGCGCGCCGTAGGTGCCGGTGGCGCCGTTGAGCTTGCCGAGGAACTCGGCGTCCTCGACGCGCGAGAGCTGCCGGCGCAGCCGCCAGGCGAGGACGGCCAGCTCCTTGCCCATCGTCGTCGGCGTGGCCGGCTGGCCGTGGGTGTGCGCGAGCAGCGGCACCTCCCGCAGCGCGCGGGCCAGGTCGCCCAGCTGCTCGAGCAGCGCGGTGGCCCGGGGCAGCCAGACGTCGCGGACCGCCCCTCGGACCATGACCGCGTAGCTGAGGTTGTTGACGTCCTCGCTCGTGCAGCAGAAGTGCACGAGCTCGGCCAGGCCGGCGTCCTCGGGAGCGGGCGCGACCTCGCGCACCCGCGCCTTGAGGAGGTACTCGACGGCCTTGACGTCGTGCTGGGTCACCCGCTCGGTCGCCGCCAGCTCCTCGATCTCGGCCGCGCCGAAGCCGGTGACCACCGCCCGCAACCGGGCCTGCTCCTCCTCGGTGAGCCGGCGCACGCCGGGAAGGACCTCGTGCTCGGTGAGGTGGATGAGCCACTCGACCTCGACGTGCAGGCGCGCGCGGTTGAGTGCCGGCTCGGAGAGGTGGTCGACGAGGGGGGCGACCGCCCCGCGGTAGCGGCCGTCGAGGGCGCCGAGCGCGATCGGCGGGTCGAGGTCGGCGAGGCACTGGGCGCCGGGGAGGGCGCTCGGGGTGGCGTCGGTCGTGCGCGGCATGGCGCCAGTCTCCCAGAGCCGGCCGGGGCGGCGTCGTCCGTGCCCGGCGCCGGCCGGTCAGCCGGCGCCGAGGTGGGAGCGCACGTGCTCGACGATGCCGGGCACGGCCGCGCGGATCTCCTGGTAGGTCTGCTCGTAGTCGGCGTCGCCGCCGTACCACGGGTCGTCCATCCCGAGCTCGCCGGCGGCGACGGCCTCGGGGTCGAAGGAGCGCACGAGGCGGACGCGGCGGGCCTCCTCGTCGGTGCGGGCGAGGTCGAGGAGCCGGTCGGCGTGCGGGTGGTCGGCAGCGAGGACGAGGTCGAGGTTCTCGAACCACTCGGGCCGGAACTGCCGCGCGCGGTGCCGGGACCAGCCCAGGTCGCGGTGTCCGTGGCGCTGCAGCGTGGCGAGGGTGCGCCGGTGGGGCGGGTTGCCGACCTCCTCGCTCGAGGTGCCCGCGGAGTCGACCTGCACCCGGTCGGCCAGCCCGGCGTCCTCGAACGCCTCGCGCAGCAGGAACTCGGCCATCGGGGAGCGGCAGATGTTGCCGTGGCAGACGACCGTGACGCGGTAGGGGCGCTCGCTCATCCCGCCATCCTCCCGGGCGGCCGGAGCCCGACCGTGATAAGGGAGGCCTAACCGCTCAGTGCTACCGTCGACGTCGTGACGACCCTGGACCGCGCGCCCTTCGGGGTGACCGTCCGGATCGCCCCCGCCGACCGGTCCGACGCCCTCGAGCGACGCCTCGCCGAGCTCGGGCTGCGTGGCGGCGTGGAGGTCCGGTGTCTGCAGCGCACCGCCGGTGGCGGCCGGGTCGTCGACGTCGCGGGCGCGCGCATCGCGCTCGGCCGCGAGGTCCTCCAGCGCGTGCGGACCGAGCCGACGGGGCCGTGACCACCCGCCCCGCCGAGCGGGCCCCCGCTGCGCCCTCCTGCCACGGCGACACGGGGGGTCCGGCCGCGCCTCCCGGCAGCCCGACGATGGCGCTCGCGGGGGCACCCAACGTCGGCAAGTCCACCCTCTTCAACGCCCTGACCGGCGCGCGCCGCACCGTCGGCAACTGGCCGGGGACCACCGTCGAAGTCGGCCGTGGCGCGGTCGCGGTCGGGCCGCAGACCGTCGCCGTCGTCGACCTGCCCGGCGCCTATTCGCTGGACCCGATGAGCCCCGACGAGCAGCTCACCCGGGACCTCCTGCTCGCCACCGACGGCTCGGCGCCGGACGTCGTGGTCGTCGTCGCGTCCGCGGCCCACCTCGCCCGCAGCCTCTACCTCGTCGCCCAGCTGCGGGAGACCTCGCGCCCGGTGGTCGTCGCGCTGACCATGGAGGACGTCGCGGCCCGCCGGGGCCAGCGGGTGGACGCCGCCGCCCTGACGGCCGCCCTCGGCTGCCCGGTCGTCGCGCTCGACCCGCGCCGCCGTTCGGGGACCGAGCGGCTCGTCACGGCCGTCGAGCACGCCCTGCACTGCGGCCCCCTCGTGCCGCGGCCGGGCGCCCGGCCCGCCGGCGACGAGGACCCCGAGGCCGACCTGCGGCTGGCGGACGAGCGCTTCGGCTGGGTGGAGCAGGCGGTCACGGCCGCGGTCCACGAGACCGGCGCCCGGGCCCGCACGTGGTCGGACCGCATCGACCGGGTCGCCACCGCGCCCGTCGTCGGGCCGCTGCTCTTCCTCGCGGTCATGTGGGCGGTCTTCCAGGTGACCACGACGGTGGCCGCCCCGCTGCAGGACGCCCTGGACGCCCTCGTCACCGGGCCCGTCTCCAGCGGTGCGTCGTGGCTCGTCGGCGCCGTGGGGCTCGGGGCGACCCCGGTGGAGGGCTTCGTCGTCGACGGGCTCGTCGCCGGAGTCGGGATGCTGCTCACCTTCGTCCCGCTCATGGCGCTGATGTTCCTGCTGCTCGCCGTCCTCGAGGACTCCGGCTACATGGCCCGCGCGGCGGTCGTCACCGACCGCCTCATGCGTCGGATCGGGCTGCCGGGGAGGGCCTTCCTCCCGCTCGTCGTCGGGTTCGGCTGCAACGTCCCCGCCGTCGCGGCGACGCGCATCCTGCCGACGGTGCGCCAGCGGGTGCTCACGGCCCTGCTCGTGCCCTTCACCTCGTGCTCGGCGCGGCTCACGGTCTACGTCCTGCTCGCCCGCACCTTCTTCCCCGAGCACGCGGGCACGGTCGTCTTCGCGATGTACCTCGCCTCGATCGTCCTCGTCGTCCTCGTCGGCCTCGCGCTGCGCTCGACGCTGTGGCGCAGCATGGGCGCCGAGCCCCTCGTCATCGACCTGCCGCCCTACCAGCGGCCCACCGTGCGGCTGTCGCTGTCGGTCATGTGGCTGCGTCTCCAGGGCTTCCTGCGCACCGCCTCGGGGATCATCGTCGTCACCGTCGTCGCCGTCTGGCTCCTGCAGTCGCTGCCCGCGGGCGGTGGCAGCTTCGGCGAGGTGCCGGTCGAGGACAGCGTGTACGCGTCGATCTCGCGGACGGTCGCCCCGGCGCTCGACCCCGCCGGCTTCGGCCAGTGGGAGTCGGTCTCGGCGCTCGTCGTCGGCTTCGTCGCCAAGGAGGCCGTCATCTCCTCGTGGGCGCAGACCTACGCGCTCGCCGAGCCCTCCTCGGCGCGCTCACCCGGTGCCCTCGGCGACCAGCTGACCGCGACCTTCGACGCCTCGAGCGGCGGCCACGGCGCGGTCGCGGTGCTGGCCTTCATGGTCTTCCTCCTCGCCTACACCCCGTGCGTCGCGACCCTCGCGGCGCAGCGCCGCGAGATCGGCACCCGGTGGACCGTGTTCGGCGTCCTCGTCCAGCTCGTGGTCGCCTGGACCCTCGCCGTCGTCGTCTTCCAGGTCGGGCGGGTCTTCTGGTGAGCGCGACGACCCCCGGGGCGGGCGGCCCGCTGACGGCCGTCCTGCAGGCCTTCCGGGACGGGGTGCACTCGCTCGACGAGGTCGGTGAGCGCACCGGGCTCGCGCGCGACGTCGTGCAGGCCTGCGTCGACCACCTCGTGCGCCTCGGCCGGCTCGAGGCCCGCGAGCTCGCCGTCGGCTGCCCCACCGGAGGGTGCGGCACCTGCGCCTCGGCCACGGCGACGGGGCAGGCGGGCTGTGGCGCGGTGGCCCCCTCGGCGACCCGCTCCGGGCCGGCGCTCGTCACCATCTCGGTGCGCCGACCGGCCTAGCGTGGGGGTGGCCCCGTCACCCGCCCTCGGAGGTCGCGATGAGCGAACACCAGCACCACCCCACCCTGACCAGCGCCCGCCTTGTCCCCGAGGTGAACTGGCACCAGCGGCGGACGGCGGCCCTCGGCCTCGGCGACCGGGCCGCGGACGGGCTGCGCAACGGGATGGGCAGCTGGGGCTTCGTCTTCGCCTTCCTGGCGTTCATGGGCCTGTGGGCGCTCGTGAACTCGCTCGGGCGCGCCTGGGACCCCTACCCGTTCATCCTGCTCAACCTGTTCCTGTCGATGCTCGCCGGGCTGCAGGGAGCGATCCTGCTCATCGCCGCCAAGCGCCAGGACGCCGTCGCCGCCGCCCTGGCGCAGCACGACTACGACACCAACCGGGCCGCCAAGGAGGACGTCGAGGTCCTCCTGCGGGTCAGCGCCGAGCAGCTGCGGACCCTGCGTGCCCTCCAAGCCGACCTCACCGAGCGGCTCGAGCGGATCGAGCGGCGCGAGCGCGGGGCCTAGCCGAACCCGGCCCCGGGGGGAGGCGTGCTCAGGCGGCCGAGTGCGCGGCCTCGGCCTCCCGGGCCAGCCGCTGGACCAGGTCGCGCAGGGCGGTGTCGAGCTCGGCGTCGGTGAGCCGGCCCTCCTCGAAGGCCTGGAAGGCCGAGCCGACCCCGATGGTGTCGGGCAGCACGCGCGCGCCGGCCACGGTGAGGATCCGCACGCCGTCCTCGCGGGCCCACTGGGCGGCGCGCGGGGACCCGCTCGCCCCGAGCACGGCCGCGGGCACGCCCGCGATGACCGAGGCGCCGCGCGGGCGGGAGGCCCAGTCGACCGCGTTCTTCAGGCTGCTCGGCAGTGAGCCGTTGTACTCCGGGGTCACCAGGAGGATGGCGTCGTGGTCGGCCACGGCGTCCCGCAGGTCGCGGGCGACCTCCGGCAGCGTGTCGTCGTGGTCGAGCTCCTCGGAGTAGTGCGGCAGCTCGGCCAGCCGCTCGAAGAGCGTCGTCCCGACCCCGGCGGGCAGGTGGGCGACGGCGGCGTCGGCGAGCTGGCGGTTGGTCGAGCCGGGGCGCAGGCTGCCGACGAGGACGAGGACGTTCACGGAGGACTCCCGGGGGTGGGCGGCACGGACGGGGTCGGCGCTGACCTGAACGCGTGAACCGTCGTCGGCCCTCGCGAATTCCCTCTGCGGGCAGCCGTGCTGCCGACGTGGGCGGCCGCGTCCGGACCTCCGGTGCCGTCGCCGCGCGGGCCGGCGGGGCCGCCCGTCGCAGGGCTCAGCCGCCGAGGAGGTCCCCGAGCATCCCCCCGCCCTTGCCGCCGCCGCCCTGGTGGCCGCCGTCGACGACGTTCTCGCTGGGCTGGACCAGCACGTACCCCTGGCCGCCGAAGGCCATCTGGAGCAGCTCGCCGGTGCCACCGCGGATCATCGAGCCGAGCCCGCCGGTGTCGACCCGCACGTCCATCGTCACGCCCGCGGTCCACAGGACGACGGCCTGGGCGTCGGCGAACGTCGGGGACGAGGCGACGTCGAGGGCGATGGGGTCGCCCTTGGTCGTCACCGCGACGTAGCCCGTGCCCCGCAGCGAGACGTTGTACAGGCCGCCGGTCATCATCGCCCCACGGGCCTGGATCCGGTGGATGTCCCACTGGATCGAGCTGGAGAAGGCGAGGACGTTGCGGCCGTTGACCGAGATGGCGTCGTCCTCGAGGTACATCACCTGGACCTCCGCCGCCTCGTCGGCGAGGAACAGCTCGCCGCTGCCGGTGCACTCCATCATCCGCACGCCCTCGCCGGTGGCCGCGGCCTTGAGGAACTTGCCCATCCCGCCCGAGCCGCGGTTCTGGAAGCGGACGTCCCCCTGGTAGGCCACCATCGACCCGGTGCGCGCCTGGACGGGGCCGTAGCGCATGTCCACCCGCAGCAGCTTCTTGTTCTGCAGCGAGAACGGGTCCTGGCTCGGCTTCTCCGCGAAGTCGGTGAACAGGGAGCCGTGGATGGTCATCGTGCCGCCTTCGGTGTCGGGGAGCGTCGTCGCTGCGGTAACGCTAGAGCAGACGTGAGGTTCGGGGCTATGGTTCCGGCAGTCCGAGGGACGAGGCAGGGAGGACCCGATGAGCTTCTTCGAACGCGCCAAGGCCGCCGCGAACGACCTCGCGGCGAAGGCCGACGTGGCCATGTCGTCGGCGGGGATCAGCGTGCCGGGGATGGGGGCGGACCGGGCGCTGCGCGACCTCGGTGTCCTCGCCTGGCTCGGGGCCACCGGTCGGCCGGTGGACCCGGCCGACCGCGAGCGCGTCATGGGCACGCTGCGGCAGCTGGAGTCCGAGGGGCGTCTCGGGTCGCTCACGGTGACCCCTCCGCCCGGCTACGGCGCGCCGCCCCCGCCCGGGGGGTCCGGCGCGGCGTCGGCGCCACCGCCGCCCACGGAGGGGACGTCGGCCCCGGTGTCGCCCGCCCGGGACACCCCCGCACCGCCTCCCCCGGGGACCGCCGCCGACGAGCGTCCCGACCTGCCCCCGCCGGCGGACGAGCCGCCGACGGCCCCGCCACCGCCTCCCCCGCCGAGCTGGGCCTGAGCGCGCGCCGGCGCCGGACGGCTCAGCTCCAGGCGGCCGAGAGCAGGACCACCGGCGCACCGACGGCGACCACCGCGCCGAGGTAGGCGGTCGCCGACAGCACCGGGTGCGGGCCGACCGCCAGCAGGTGCATGCGCACCGGTGCCGAGGTGCCGGCGCCCATCGCCTCGTCGGGGTAGCGGCCCTGGGCGATCGCGACGAGGGCGCGCGCGGTCGCGACCTCACCGCTGCGCCGCACGGCCGCCCGGTCGGCGAGGGCCTCGACGAGCAGGCGCACCTCGGTGAGCGCACGGTGCGAGCGCAGCGGCGGCGGCACGGACTCGTGGAGCACGGTGAAGAACTCCAGGAGGAGGTCGTGACGGGCCTTCAGGTGGGCCTTCTCGTGGGCGAGCACGGCGTCCAGCTGCCGCTCGGGCAGCGTGTCGAGGACCCCCTGGGAGAGGACGACCCGGCTGGAGCGCCCGGGGATGCAGTACGCGGTGGCGGTGGGGTGCTGCAGCACGCGGACACCGCCGCGGTCGTGCTCGGCGACGATGTCGACGATCTCCCGGTGGCGGGCCCGGGCGGCGCGGACCCGGGTCCCGACGAGGTGGCCGGAGAGCAGGAGGCGGGCCAGGACGACGATGCTCGCGACCGCCGCCAGCGCGACGAGCGCCGGGTGGTCGGCCATCGGGTCCCCGCCGAGCAGCTCGGGCACCGCCGCGGGCGCGACGAAGAGGGCCGCGAGCACGCCGCCGAGGGACACGGCCTGCCAGGCCACGAGGGCCGCCCGCGGCGCACGCCGCAGCCGCACCTGACGGGCCAGGAGGCCGGGCGCCACCCAGACGAGGACGACGGCCAGCCCGGCGAGAGCGAGCGGGAGCACGCCCCCTATGGTGACAGGCGCCCCGGCGGGGCGTCAGCCGCCCGTCGAGACCCGGACGTGTCCGGTGTCCGGCCGGGGGCCCGTCCCGGCGGGAGACCCGGGGGCCGGTGTGGTGGAGTCGTGGCCGTCGGCTACGGGGCGGTCAGCGCCGCAGCCGGCCGCGTAGACCCCGCGGGGCGCTCGCCTCCTCGTCCGCCCGCGACTCGACCACCGCGAGGGCGGCCTTGAGGTCGGCGATCTCGTCCGAGCTGGCGCCGTCGAGGAAGTGCAGCAGCGCGGCCCGCCGGTCGGTGACGTCCATGTCGTCCAGGGTGCGGCGCATCGTCTGCGCCGTGAGCGCCTCCCGGGTGTCCGCCGGGAAGTAGCGCCAGGCCCGTCCGTCGCGCTCGCGGGTCACGAGCTCCTTCTTGGCGAGCCGGTCCAGGACGGTCATCACCGTCGTGTAGGCGATCTCCCGGTCGCGTTCGAGGGCCTCGTGGACGTCGCGGACCGTGGCGCCGTGGGTGCGCCCGGCCTCCCAGAGCCGCTCCATGACGAGCCGCTCGAGGTCACCGAGGCGAGGGGTGGAGGTCGAGTGCGGCATGGCTACTCCTTCGGGTGGGATGAGGTCGGGCGGGCCCCGAGGTCGACGACGGCGTCGACCCGGTCCAGGGCCTCGTCACGGTGGCTGACGAGCACGACGGAGCGCTCGCGCGTGGCGTCGAGGACGTCGTCGAGCACCGCGGTCGCCGTCGGGTGGTCCAGGTGGGCGGTGGGCTCGTCGAGGAGGACGACGGGACGGTCGGCGAGCACCGCACGGGCGACGCCGAGCCGGGTGCGCTCCCCGCCGGAGACGCCGCGACCGCCGGTGCCCAGCCGGGTGTCGAGGCCGTCGGGCAGCTCGGCGGCCCAGCCCGCGAGGCCGGCGAGGTCGAGGGCGTGCCGGACGGCGTCGTCGTCGGCGTCCGGGCGGGCCAGGCGGAGGTTCTCGGCGAGCGTCGTCGCGAACACGTGCGGCTCGTCGTCGACCACGGCCACCTGGGCGCGGGTCTCCTCGAGCGGCAGCTCGCGCACGTCGGTGCCGTCGACGGTGTGCCGGCCACCGCTGACGTCGAGGTGGCGGGCGAGCACGGCGAGCAGCGTGCTCTTGCCGCTCCCGTTGGGGCCGACGACCGCGACGTGGCGCCCGGGGGCCAGCTCGAGGTCGGTCGCGGCCAGCTGGTCGCCCTCGCCGCCCCACGACGCCCGTGCCCCCTCGAGCCGTACGAGCGGCCCCGAGGTGGTGCGCTCGGCGGTGCACGGGGCGGGGGCCTCCGGGTCGCGCACGGCCGGGTCCTGGGCGAGCAGCGCGCCGAGCCGGGCGTTGCTGCCCTGTGCGCGGGCCAGGGCCCGCATGGTGTCGGTGAGCGGGGCGAGGGCCTCCCCGACGGCGACCGGCACCAGGACGAGCAGCGCGGCCACCGGGGCGCCGGTGACGCTGGGGTCGACGACGGTCGCCGCGGCGACGGTGGCGGCGGCCGTCCCGACGAGCACGAGAGCGGCGACGAGCGCGCGGCCGCGGCTCTGGCGCCGGACCGCGGCGCGGAGGGTGGCGTGGGCCTGCTCGAGCCAGCCGAGGGCGTCCTCGCCGGCGCCGATGGCCCGCAGCTCGCCGGCCTGCCGGGCGACGAGGTCGGCGACTCGCGCGGTCTCGGCACGGGCCTCGAGCAGCTCGTCGCGCGACCGGGACTCGGCACGCCACGCCAGGGCGCAGCCGAGTGCGAGGACGACGAGGAGCCCGGCGACGACGAGCCCGACGGCCGGGGCGAACGCCGCCGCGAGCACGGCGGCGCCGAGGCCGGCCACCGCGCTGGAGACGAGCGGCACGGTGACCCGCACCTGGGCCTCCACGACGTCGGTGAGGTCGTCGACGACACCGGTGAGCACCCGCGAGCGGGCCCGGCGGCCCAGCCGTGCGGGTGTGAGCGGCACGAGCGCCGCGTAGAGGGCGCTGCGCCGGTCGGCGAGGTCGCCGAGGGCGGCGTCGTGGGAGACGATGCGTTCGAGGTAGCGGAAGAACGGGCGGGCCATGCCGAAGGCGCGCACGGCGACGATGGCCGCGAGCAGGGTGAGGATGACCGGGCGCTCGCTGGCGCGGACGATGAGCCAGCCCGAGGTGGCCGTCAGGGCGATGCCCGCCGAGGTGGCGGCGCCGCCGAGCAGGCCGGCGAGCAGCGTGGCGCGGGTCGGCCGGACCACGGCCGTGGCGGCGGTCATCCGTGCACCTCCGCTGCGGTGGCGGTGACGACGAGGTGCCGGTCGGCGAGCCGCACGAGCTCGGGCCGGTGGGTGACGGCGAGCACCGTGCGGCGCTCGGCGAGGTCGCGCAGCAGAGCGTGGACGAGCTCACTGGAGGCGGTGTCCAGGTGGGCCGTCGGCTCGTCGACGAGCAGGACGGGGGTGGTCGAGAGGGTCGCCCGGGCCAGGGCCACCCGCGCCCGCTGCCCCGCCGACAGCCCGACGCCGTCGTCACCGAGTCGGGTACCGAGGGCGTGCGGCAGCCCGGCGACGAAGCCCTCGAGACCCACGCTGCGCAGGGCCTCCCACAGCGCGTCGTCGGGGGCGCCGGTGCCGAGCGCGAGCGCCTGGCGCAGGGTGCCCGCCGGGAGGAAGGGCCGCTGGGTGACCAGGTGCGCCGGGCCGGCGCTCACGACACCGCTCGTCGGGACGCGCAGCCCGGCGACGAGCTCGAGAAGCGTCGACTTCCCCGCGCCCGAGGTGCCGGTGACGACCGTCAGGCCCGGCCCGACGGCGAGGTCGACCTCGGCCAGCACCGGCGTGGTGGCGCCGGGGTAGGTGTAGGAGACCCGCTCGAGGGTGACGCCGAGCTCGGGTGCCGACGGCGAGGGGACGGGGGCGGCCCGGCCGGCGTCGACGTCCTCGAGGACGGCGGCCACCGCCTCGGCTCCGTCGGCGGCGTTGTGGAACTCGGCACCGACCCGGCGGATCGGCCAGTAGGCCTCGGGGGCCAGGAGGATGGCGAGCAGGCCGGTGTGCAGGCTGACCGTGCCGTAGGTGAGGCGCAGCCCGACGGTGACGGCGACGATGGCGACCGAGATCGACGCGAGCAGCTCCAGGGCCGCGGAGGAGAGGAAGGCCAGGCGCAGGGTGCGCATCGTCGCGGCCCGGTGCCGGCGGCTGACCTGTGCCACCACCTCGACCTGGCGGTCGGCGCGACCGTAGCCGACGAGGGTCGGCAGGCCGCGCATGACGTCGACGAAGTGCCCCGCGAGGGCCGAGAGCGCCTGCCACCGCCGCTCGGTCTCGTCGCGGGTGGCCGCCCCGATGAGCGCGGCGAACAGCGGCAGCAGCGGCAGGGTGAGGACGACGACGAGCGCGCTCACCCAGTCGACCCCGACGAGCGCGGCGACGGCGAGGACCGGGACGACGGCCCCGGCCACCAGGGCCGGCAGGAAGCGGGCCGCGTACGGCTCGACCGCCGCGACCCCCTGCGCCGCGAGGGTGGCTCCGCGGTCGGGGTCGGGCCGGCCCTCGGCGGGCACCGCGAGCCACCGCCGCAGCAGCGCCGAGCGCAGGGCGGCCGTCACCTCGACGCCCGCCCAGGCCGCGACCCGCTCGGCGACCCAGGACAGCACGGCCCGGGCCAGCAGCAGCGCCGCGAGCCAGCCCGCCGGCCCGACGAGCCCCGACCCCTCGACGACCGCGACGACGAGCGCCGCCAGGGCGAACGCCGTCCCGATCGTCGCCGCGCCCTGGAGCACACCGACGAGCGCCAGCACGGCGACCGGTCGGCGCGCTGCCGGGGCGACGGCGAGGACGCGGGGGTCGAAGGGCCTCATCGCGGGCCGGGTCTCCTCGTCACTTGACCGCGACGGCAGCGGGGATGTGCTGGGTCCCGATCCGCTTGCGGAAGGTGTAGTAGGTGTAGGCGGTGTAGAGCAGGACGATCGGCGTGAAGACCAGGGCCGCGCCGGTCATGATCTTCAGCGTCAGCGGGCTGCTCGAGGCGTTCTCGATGGTCAGCGAGCGACCACCGGTGAGCGAGCTCGGCATGACGTCGGGGTAGAGGGCGAGGAAGTACGTCGCCACCGCCATCGCCGCGGTGACCGCGGTGCCGACGAAGGCCCATCCCTCCCGGCGCTTGGTGTTCGCGAAGATCGCCCCGAGCAGCGCGCCGGCCGCGATGACCGTCGTCACCCAGGACCACACCGAGCCGGTCGAGACGCCGAGCCACAGGAGGGTGACGACGGCCAGGCCGGCCGCGACCAGGCCGAGCGTCGTCCCCATCCGGCGGGCGTCCTCGCGGATCGTGCCCGTGGTCTTCAGGGCGAGGAAGAACGCGCCGTGGGTCAGCGAGAGGGCGAGCACGGTGAGGCCGCCGAGCAGGCTGAGCGGGTTGAGCAGGGTGAACAGGTTGCCGGTGTACTCGCTGTCGCCGTCGAGCGGCACGCCGTGCACGACGTTGGTCAGCGCCACGCCGACGAGGAACGGCGCGACGACCGAGCCGCCGATGATCGCCCAGTCCCACCGCGCGCGCCAGGTGTCGTCGTCGCGCTTGCCGCGGTACTCGAAGCCCATGTTGCGCACGATGAGCGCGACGAGGACGAGGAGCAGCGGCAGGTAGAAGGCGGAGAACATCGTCGCGTACCACTCGGGGAAGGCCGCGAAGGTGGCGCCACCGGCGGTGAGCAGCCAGACCTCGTTGCCGTCCCAGTGCGGGCCGATCGTCGTGAGCATGACCCGGCGGCGCTTCTCGGTCTCGACCGCGTCGCGGCCGGCGCCGAGGGCCGGGAGCAGGGCGCCGACACCGAAGTCGAAGCCCTCGAGGACGAGGTACCCCGCCCACAGGAGGCCGATGAGGCCGAACCAGACGAGCTGCAGAGTGTCCATGTCAGTAGTCCCTGGTGTCAGTAGGCGAACTGGAGGGGGGCGTCCTCATCGGCGTCGGCGTGCTCGGAGGGGTCCTCGTAGGGGTCCGCGCCACGCTTGACGTAGGTGAGGAAGAGCTTGACCTCGACGACCGCGAGCGCGGCGTAGACGAGGGTGTAGACGACCATCGACACCCACACCTCCCCGACGCTCACCGACGGGGAGACCCCGGTCGCCGTCGTCATGAGGCCGTAGACGAGCCACGGCTGGCGGCCCATCTCGGTGAAGATCCAGCCGAAGCTGTTGGCGATGATCGGCAGCAGCGGGGTGAGCACGGCGACCCAGGTCCACCAGCGCGACTGGGGCACACCGCCCTTGCGGGTGGTCCACAGCGCCATGGCGGCGAAGATCATCGTGAGGAAGCCGAAGCCCATCATCAGCCGGAAGGTCCAGTAGGCGACCGGGATGATCGGCGTGTAGTCGTCGTCGGCGACGAGCACCGCGACGTCCGGGCCGTACTGGTCGGCGACCTTCTGGGCCATCTCGCGCTCGGTGACCTTCAGGTCGTTGATGCCCTCGACCGTGCCGTCGAAGCTGCCGGTGCCGAGGAAGGAGAGCAGGCCCGGGACCTCGATGATCCGGGTGGCGCTGCTGCCGTCGAGCGCACCGATGGACAGCACCGAGAACGGCGCGTTGGACTCGGTGTCGTAGAGCGCCTCGGCCGCGGCCATCTTCATCGGCTGGACCTCGGTCATGATCTTGCCCTGGACGTCGCCGGAGACGACGACCCCGACCGAGGCCACGAGGGCGACGACCGCGCCGACCCGGACCGCCTTGCGGTAGACCGGCTCGTCGTCGGTGCCGCGGTCACGCCGCAGCAGCCACAGCCCGACGCCCATGATCACGGCGCCGCCGACCATGTAGGCCGACAGGACGACGTGCGGGAAGGTCACGAGCTGGACCTTGTTGGTGAGGACGGCGACGAAGTCGGACATCTCGGCGCGGCCGGTGTCCGGGTTGAACGTGTAGCCGACCGGGTGCTGCATGAACGAGTTCGCCGCGAGGATGAAGTACGCGGAGAGCACGGTGCCGATGTGGGTGAGCCACATCGTGCTCGCGTGCAGCTTCTCCGGGACGCGGCCCCAGCCGAAGACCCAGACCCCGAGGAAGGTGGACTCGAGGAAGAACGCCAGGAGGGCCTCGAACGCCAGCGGGGCGCCGAAGATGTCGCCGACGAAGCGGGAGTAGTCCGACCAGTTCATGCCGAACTGGAACTCCTGGACGATGCCCGTGACCAGCCCGAGGGCGAAGTTGATGAGGAACAGCTTCCCGAAGAACTTGGTCAGCCGGTAGTACTCCGGGCGGTGCGTGCGGACCCACTGGGTGTGGAAGTACGCGACGACCCCGGACATCCCGATCGTCACGGGGACGAAGAGGAAGTGGTAGACGGTCGTGATGGCGAACTGCCATCGAGCGACGTCGAGCGAAGATCCCATGTCCTGGCTCCTGGCGAGGGGTGATGTACGACGTGACGTAGTACAAACTACACGGTGTCGTAGACCTCGGTCGCGCTCGCGCCGTGATCCGCCCCACCCGGCCGGCGTCGAGTGCGCAAGTGGTGGCCGGGGCAGCCGGGTGCGCACTCGCGGTGGGGGCCCGCGGGTGGTGAGTGCGCAAGTGGTGGCCGGGGCAGCCGGGTGCGCACTCGACGCCGGGAAGGCCGGGGAGGCCGGGGGCCGGGGGAGTCAGGCGTCGGGGTAGCCGCGGGGGTTGCGCGACTGCCAGCGCCAGGTGTCGGCGCACATGTCGTCGACCGTGCGGGTGGCCCGCCAGCCGAGCTCGGCCTCGGCGCGTGCGGGGTCGGCGTAGGAGGCGGCGATGTCCCCGGGCCGCCGGGCGACGACCTCGTAGGGCAGCTCGTGCCCACAGGCCCGCTCGAAGGCGTGCAGCAGCTCCAGGACGGAGGTGCCGTGGCCTGTGCCGAGGTTCCACGTCGAGACCGGGGCGCTCGTCTCGCCGAGCCGGTGCAGCGCCGCGACGTGCCCGGCGGCGAGGTCCTCGACGTGGATGTAGTCGCGCACCCCGGTGCCGTCGGGGGTGGGGTAGTCGTCGCCGAACACCATGAGCTTCTCGCGCCGCCCCACGGCCACCTGGGCGATGAACGGCATGAGGTTGTTCGGCACGTCCGAGGGGTCCTCGCCGATCGTCCCGGAGGGGTGGGCCCCGACCGGGTTGAAGTAGCGCAGCAGGGCCACCCGCCACGTCGGGTCGGCCGCGGCCACGTCGCGCAGGACCTGCTCCTGCATGACCTTGGTCCAGCCGTACGGGTTGGTCGCCGAGGTCGGCAGGTCCTCGTGCATCGGGACGGGCGCGTCGGCTCCGTAGACGGTGGCGGAGGAGGAGAAGACGAGCCGGCGCACGCCGTGGCGCCGCATCGCGCGCACGAGGGAGAAGGTCGACCCGAGGTTGTTCTCGTAGTACTCCAGGGGCTTCTCGACGCTCTCGCCGACCGCCTTGAGCCCCGCGAAGTGGATGACCGCGTCGAAGCGCTCGTCGGCGAAGAGGTGCTCGGTCTTGTCGCGGTCGGTCAGGTCGAAGGAGCGCACGTCGAGCGGCTGCCCGGTGAGCGCCTCGACCCGCCCGACGACCGTGGGCTTGGCGTTGGCGAAGGAGTCCACGACGACGACGTCGTGCCCGGAGCCGACGAGCTGGACGACGGTGTGGGACCCGATGTAGCCGGCACCGCCGGAGACGAGGACGCGCATGGCGACGACCCTAGCCGCCGGCGAGCGCGCGGTGGCGGGTCGTCAGTCGTCGTCGGGGAGGACGACGTTGAGCACCCAGGACACGAGGGTGATGACGATCGCGGCGCCGATCGCCTGCCACCAGAACTCGTCGATGGAGAACGAGAGCCCGACGGCGTCGCTGATCCACTCGGTGATCTGGAGCATGAAGGCGTTGACGACGAACGTGAACAGCCCGAGCGTCAGGACGACGAAGGGGAAGGAGAAGAACTTCACGACCGGCTTGATGACCGCGTTGACCAGGCCGAAGAGGAGGGCGACGAGGACGATCGTCACGACCTTGGTCGTCCACGTCGTCTGGTCTGCGGCGAGGTCGACGCCGGGCACGACGAGGGCGGCGACCCAGAGGGCGACCGCGTTGATGCCGACCCGGATGAGGAAGTTCGTCACGTCACGATCATGACAGGTCCGCGCGCCCGCCGTCTCGGGGCGCCACCGCGCCGGGGCGGACGCCGGCTCACATCTCCTCGTGGGTGTCGGGGTCGCCGCCGAAGAGCCGCCCGTCCGCGCGCCCGAGCGCCGAGACCGCGGCGACCTCCTCGGCGGTCAGCCGGAAGCCCGTGACCTCGAGGTTCTCGCGCTGGCGGTGTGGCGTGGCCGACTTCGGCAGCGGCATCGACCCGAGCTCCAGGTGCCAGCGCAGGATGACCTGGCCGGGCGTCACGTCGTGCGCCCGGGCCGCGGCGAGCACCGGCTCGGCGTCGAACGGCGCCTGCCGCTTCCCGAGCGGGCTCCAGGCCTGGGTGAGGATGCCGAGGCGGGCGTGCACGGCCCGCATCCGCTCCTGGGGGAAGAGCGGGTGCATCTCGACCTGGTTCAGGGCCGGCGTCACACCGGTCTCCTCGATGACCCGGGTGAGGTGGTCCTCGGTGAAGTTGCTGACGCCGATGGTGCGCACCAGGCCCTCCCGCTGGGCCTCGACGAGTGCCTGCCAGGCCTGCGGGTAGAGGCCCCGGCCGGGGTTCGGCCAGTGGATGAGGGCGACGTCGATCTGCTCCACCCCGAGCCGGGCGGCCGAGCCGCGCAGCGACTCCAGGGCCCGCTCCCGCTCGTGGTCGCGCCCCGGGACCTTCGTCGCCACGGTCACCTGCTCGCGGGGGAGCCCGCTGCGGCGCAGGGCCTCGCCGACCTCGGCCTCGTTCTCGTAGTTGACCGCGGTGTCGAGGTAGCGGTACCCGGCCTGCAGGGCGGAGACCATGGCCGCGACGCCCTCCTCGCCGCGCAGCGGGTAGGTGCCGAAGCCGACGAGGGGGAGGGACGTGCCGTCGGCGAGACGGTGGGTGGTGCTCTCGGCTGTCATGCCGGTCCACGCTACGCGGCGGCGGGGGCGCCGGCGCGCCCGCACCTACAGTGGGAGCCATGACTGCCGTCCCCCCCGCCCAGGGCGCCGCCGACGGTGCCCCGGTGCGCCTGCGCGGTGCCCTCGACGCCCTGCCCGTCTACACCCCCGGCCGGCCCGCGACGGTGCGCGAGGGCCTGACCGCCTACAAGATCAGCAGCAACGAGAACCCGTTCCCGCCGCTGCCCTCGGTGCTCGAGGCCGTCCGGGGTGCCGCGGGCGGGGTCAACCGCTACCCCGACCTCGCGGTCGCCGAGCTCACCGAGGCCCTCGCGGCGCACCTGGGGGTGCCGGCGCAGCGGATCGCCACCGGCCCCGGCTCGGTGGGGGTGCTCGACCAGCTGGTCCGGGCGACGTGCGACGACGGTGACGAGGTCGTCTTCGCGTGGCGCTCCTTCGAGGCCTACCCCATCCTCACGACGCTCGCCGGGGCCCGGCCGGTCATGGTGCCGCTCGCTCCCGGTGCCCGGCACGACCTCGCGGCGATGGCCGACGCGGTGACCGAGCGGACCCGCCTCGTCCTCGTGTGCACCCCGAACAACCCCACGGGGACCACCGTCGGGGCCGCCGAGCTCGAGGCGTTCCTCGACCGGGTGCCCCCGGAGGTGCTCGTCGTCCTCGACGAGGCCTACCTCGAGTTCGTCGACGCCCCGGACGCCCCGGACGCGATGGCGCAGCACCGGGCCCGGCCCAACGTCGTCGTGCTGCGCACCTTCTCCAAGGCCTACGGGCTCGCCGGGCTGCGGGTGGGGTACGCCGTCGCCCACGAGCCGGTGGCCCGGGCCCTGCGGGCCTGCGCGCTGCCCTTCGGTGTCAACTCGCTCGCGCAGGTGGCGGCGGTGGCCTCGCTCGAGGCGGCCGACGAGCTCGCCGTGCGGGTCAAGGAGATCGTCGCCGAGCGCGAGCGGGTGGTCGCCGCGCTGCGGGAGCAGGGCTGGGAGATCCCCGACCAGCAGGCGAACTTCGTGTGGTTCGACCTCGGGGAGGAGACCCCGGACTTCGCGCAGGCCTGCGACGCCGAGGGTCTCACCGTGCGCCCCTACGGCCTCGACGGCGTCCGCGCCACGGTCGCCGAGCCCGAGGCCAACGACCGGCTCCTCGAGGTGGCCGGGCGCTTCCGGCGGGCGCGGCACGGCTGACCCGCCGTGCCGGGCCCCGGCAGGGCAGGATGGCCGGCGTGCGCGTTCTGCTCACCGGCGCGGCCGGTTTCGTCGGGACGGCGACCTGGCGCCGGCTGGTCACCGCCGGCCACGACGTCGTCGCCGTCGACCTGCTCCTGCCCGAGGCGCACGGGCCCGGGACCCGCGAGCACCCGCCCGGCGGCCTGCACGTGCTCGACACCCGTGAGGCGCCGGCCTGGGGCGACCTCCTCCAGGGGGTCGAGGTCGTGGTGCACCTCGCGGCGATGGTCGGCGCCGGCGCCAGCGCCGCCGACCTGCCGGCCTACGCGGGGCACAACGACCTCGGCACCGCGGCCGTCCTCGCGGCGATGCACGCCACCGGCGTGCGCGGCGTCGTCCAGGCCTCCTCGATGGTCGTCTACGGCGAGGGTCGCTACTCCTGCCCGGAGCACGGTGCCCAGGCGCCCGGGCCGCGCACCCGCGAGGCCCTCGACGCCGGCCGGTTCGACACCCCGTGCCCGGTCTGCGCGGGGCCGCTCGACTGGGAGCTCGTCGACGAGGAGGCCCCGCTCGACCCGCGCTCGGCCTACGCCGTGAGCAAGGTGGCCCAGGAGGGGTACGCGGCGGCCTGGGCGCGCCAGTCCCCGGGGTCCGCCGTCTCGCTGCGCTACCACAACGTCTACGGGCCGGGGATGCCGCGGGACACCCCGTACTCGGGCGTCGCCGCGATGTTCCGCTCCTCGCTCGAGCGAGGCGAGCCGCCGACGGTCTACGAGGACGGGCGCCAGATGCGCGACTTCGTCCACGTCGACGACGTGGCCCGGGCCACCGTGGCCGCCGCCGAGGCCGTGCTCACCCGGCCCCGGGCGACGCACACCGCCTACAACGTCTGCTCCGGCCACCCCGTCGCGGTGGCCGACGTCGCCCGGCACGTCGCCGCCGGCTCGAGCCGGCAGCTGCACCCCCGGGTCACCGGGCAGTACCGCATCGGCGACGTCCGCCACGTCGTGGCCTCGCCCGAGCGGGCCCGGGCCGAGCTCGGGTTCACCGCCCGGGTCACCCCGCAGGAGGGGCTGGCCGCCTTCGCCACGGCGCCGCTGCGGCCCTGAGCCCGGGCTCGCCGGCCGACCGGGTCACCACACGGTGTCCACGGTGTGGGCGAGGAGCAGCCCCAGGACCGCCTGCGCGGGCAGCCCCCACCGGCGCCAGCGGGGCGGCAGCCAGAGCACGCCGAGCATCAGCCACGGCAGGAACGGCAGCCAGATCCGCTCCACCTCGGCCTTGCTGAGCAGGGAGACGTCGGCGAGGAGGACCATCGCGCCGCCGGCGGCGAGCAGCGGCCCCGCCGCCCGCTCCCAGGGTGCGGCGGCCGCCCGGCCCGCCCGGGTCGTCAGGCGCCACACCGGCGCGGCCGCTGCCCCCACCCCGGCCGGCAGCAGGAGCCCCGCGGCGAGCACGAACGCCCCGAGGTTGCCCACGACCCAGTAGCCCGCGGGCCGGCTGCTCGCGAGACCCGCCCGGTAGCGGTCGTGGAGCACCGGGAAGGCCTCCCACCACGCGAACCCCGCCGCCGCGACGCCGAGGACCACCGCGAGCGCCGCCCCCGCGCACAGCGCCCCCGCGACGGCCCGGGCACGCCCCGGGACGCGCGCCGCGAGGAGCACACCGACGGCGAGCAGCCCGGCGAGGACGAGCCCGTAGGACTCCATGACCGCCCAGCCGAGCAGCAGGCCCGCGACGACGGCGAGCGCTCCTCGGCGGACCCCGGTGGCCGCGGTGGCCGCGGCGAGCGCCGCCGCGCCCCAGGCGACGGTCGCGGCGAAGACCGCGTCCGCGGAGACCGCCATGAGCACCGCCGCGGGTCCGACGGCGAGGAAGGGCAGCAGCGTGCGGGCGCTCGCGCGCGCCCCGAGGCGGTCCAGCGTGACCGCGACGGCCGCCGGGACGCTCGCCCCGACGGCGACGACGACCGGGCCGGCCGCCTGCCACGCCCCGAGGCCCAGCCGGTCGAGCGCGACGAAGACGAGGACCGCCCCCGGGGGGTGCCCCGCGAGGTGGACCGGCCAGTGCCGGGGTGCGCCCAGGGGGATGCGCGTGACGTACTCCCGCAGCAGCTGCCCGACGTCGTCGACACCGCGGGCGCTGCGCAGGTACTCCGTGCCGGCGTCGAGGATGCGCCCCATCCCGGCGTAGCCGTCGACGAGCGCCAGGGAGACCATCCACCCGGCCGCGAGGAGCCAGGACGCCGCGAGCAGCCGACGCCACGACATCCGGTCGGCAGAGCGGCGCAGCCCGGGGTGGGCGGTGAGCGCGACGACGCCGAGCGCGACGGCGCTCGAGGGTCCGACGCGCACCATCCAGTCCCCGAGCAGCGGTGCCGCGGTGCCGGCGGTGACCTCGAGCCCGAGCACGGGCGGCAGCAGCATCGAGACGGAGACGAGGAGCAGCCCCACGCCGAGCCCCCACCGGGCCCCCCGGCCGGTGCCACGGCGGGGGGGCGCGGAGCGGGCGGCGGGCATCCGCCCAGCATGCCGTGCCCCCACCCCGCGGCCGGTGGCCCGCGAGCGGGCCGACCCTCGACGTCACGGGACCGTAAGGCCCGCAGCCGGTGCCGCCCGGGCCCCACGCACCTAGGGTCGCCAGGGTGACGACGACGTGCGACCTCGTGCTCCCGTGCCGGGACGAGGCGGCGGCCCTGCCCGGGTTGCTGGCCCGGGTGCCGGGCGACTTCCACGTCGTCGTCGTCGACAACGGCTCACGCGACGGCACCGCGCAGGTCGCGCGGCGGCACGGCGCCACCGTGGTGTCGGAGACCCGGGCGGGGTACGGCGCAGCGGTCCACGCCGGCGTCGTGGCGGCCCGCGGTGAGTACCTCGCGGTCCTCGACGGCGACGGCTCGATGGACCCCCGCGAGCTGCTGCCCCTGCTGGCGCTGGTGCGCTCCGGTGCGGCGACGATGGCCGTCGGGCGCCGCCGCCGCGCGGCCCGAGGGGTGTGGCCGTGGCACGCGCGGCTCGGGAACGCGGCGGTCCTCGCGTGGCTGCGCCGACGCACCGGGCTCACCGTGCGCGACATCGCCCCGGCCCGGGTCTGCCGGCGCCAGGACCTGCTCGACCTCGGGGTGCAGGACCGGCGCTTCGGCTACCCGGTCGAGCTGCTCGTGCGCGCCCGGCGCGCCGGCTGGACGATCGTCGAGCACGACATCTCCTACCACCCGCGGGCCGCGGGGACCCGCTCGAAGGTCTCCGGCTCGCTCAGCGGGACGCTGCGGGCGGCGCGCGACTTCGCGCGGGTGCTGCCGTGAGGGGCAGCATCCTCGTCATGGCCAAGGCCCCGGTGCCCGGCCGGGCCAAGACCCGCCTGGCCGCGGGCGTCGGGGACGAGGAGGCGGCCGAGCTGGCGGCCGCCGCGCTGCTCGACACCGTCGAGACCGCCGCCCGGGTGTGGCCCCGCGGGCGACGGGTCCTGGCGCTGGCCGGGGACCTGGCCGGCGCCACCCGCGAGGCCGAGCTGCGGGCCGCCGTCGCGGACTGGCACGTCGTGCCCCAGGGCGGCGCCTCCTTCGCGCAGCGGCTCGTCGACGGGCACCGTCAGGCACACCGGCTCGCCGGCGGGCCGGTCGTCCAGGTCGGGATGGACACCCCCCAGGTGACCCCCGCCGTCCTGCGGGGCGTCGCGACGCTGGCCCGCGAGCACGCCGCCCCGGTACTCGGCCCGGCGCTCGACGGTGGCTGGTGGGTTCTCGTGACGACCCACCCGCACCAGGCCCGCGTGCTCGCCGGCGTCCCGATGAGCCGGCCGGACACCGGCCGGCTCACCGCGGCGGCCCTCGACGCGGCCGGCCACCCGCCGCTCGAGGGGCCCCTGCTGCGCGACGTCGACGAGCTCGAGGACGCGGTGGCCGTGGCCGCGCAGGCGCCCCGGACCCGCTTCGCGCGGCGGTGGCGCGAGCTGGTGCGGCGGTGAGCGGGTCAGCGGTCGGGGAGCGGAGGCTGCGCGGGGTCGCCGGCCGGCTCGAGGCGCTGCTGCCGCGCCCGCAGGACTTCCCGAGCCCGCTGCGGGGACCGCGGACCGCGGCCCGGGTGGGCGGGTGGCTCGGGGCGGCCTTCCTCGTGTGCTTCGCGACCGGGCTCTACAGCCACCTGCTGCAGCACCCCGTGGCCTGGCTGCCGCTGCCGACCCGCCCCGCACGTCTGTACCAGGTGACCCAGGGGCTGCACGTCGCCTCGGGCACCGCGGCGGTGCCGTTGCTGCTCGTCAAGCTGTGGTCGGTCTTCCCCCGGCTGTTCGTGCGCCCGCCGCGCGCGCCGCGCCGGCTGCTCGGGCACCTGCTCGAACGGGTCTCGGTGGCGGTGCTCGTCGGCTCGTGCGTCGTGCAGCTCGCGACCGGCCTGGCCAACAGCGCCCAGTGGTACCCGTGGGGCTTCGACTTCGTGCGCACCCACTTCGCCCTCGGCGCCGTCGCGGCCGGGTCGGTGCTCGTCCACGTCGCCGTCAAGCTCCCGCTCGTGCGGGCGGCGCTCGAGCAGCGGGTCGAGGACCGGCCGGAGCGGGCGGGGGCACCCTCGCGGCGCTCGCTGCTGCGGATGACCTGGCTGTCGGCGGGGGTGGCGGTGCTCGCGACGACGGCGGCCGGGGTGCCCGGGCTGCGGCGGGTCGCCGTGCTCGCCGTGCGGTCGGGGGCGGGGCCCCAGGGGGTCCCCGTCAACCGCAGCGCGGTGGCCGCCGCGGTCACCGACCTGGCCGCCGACCCGGGCTGGCGGCTGCTCGTGCGCGGGCCCGCGGGCAGCACCCGGCTCTCCCGCGAGGATCTGCTCGCCATGCGGCAGCGCACGGCGGTGCTCCCGATCGCCTGCGTCGAGGGCTGGAGCGCCAGCGGCACGTGGGGCGGGGTGGCGGTCCGTGACGTCGTCGCCCTCGTCGGGGGCACACCGCAGGACGACGTCACCGTCCGCTCCCTCCAGCGCCGAGGTGCCTACCGCGAGAGCACCCTGCCCGCCGCCTGGGTGGCCCGGGACGACTCGCTCCTCGCGCTGACTCTCGGCGGGGAGCCGCTGCACCCCGACCACGGCTACCCGTGCCGGCTCATCGCACCGGCGCGCTCCGGGGTGCTGCAGACCAAGTGGCTCGGCGAGGTCGAGGTGGTCCGGGCGTGAGCGCCGGGCGGGTGGTGCTCGGGCTGGCCGGTGCCGCCCTGGTCGGCTGGGGGCTGGTGCTCCTCGCGGGGCTCTCCGGTCAGCTCCTCGAGATCGCCGCGTGGCTCGCCGGCGGCATCGTCGTCCACGACGCGCTGCTCGCTCCGCTCGTCCTCCTCCTCGGCGCCCTCGCGGCGCGGCGGGTGCCGTCGTGGCTGCGCCCGCCGCTGGTCCGGCTGCTCGTCGTCCTCGGCCCGCTCACCCTCGTCGCGGTTCCCGTGCTCGGGCGCTTCGGTGCGCGCGCGGACAACCCGACGCTGCTCGACCGCCCCTACCTCGCCGGCTGGCTCGTCGTCGCCGCCCTGGCCGTGCTCGGCACCGCGCTCGACGCCGCACGCCGCCGGCGCGCCGTCGCCGGGCCGGTCCCGCCGCCGACACCCTGACGCCGGCCCCGCAGCGACCGGGAGGGCTCAGGGGGCGATGGTGACCGAGGACGTGCCGTAGGGGTGGGGCCGCCCGGCCAGCACCCGCGCGAGCCGGGTCAGCCCCGCCGAGTCCCACCCGGGCGGCTGGGTGATCGCGACCCAGGCCCGCTCGTTCGCGGGCGCGGAGTACAGGTGCCCGTAGCCCATGGGAACGCTCCCGGCCCCGGGCAGGTCCAGGAGCACCTGGACCATCGTCACCATGGGGAACCACCCCATCCGGGGGGAGACGTCCGGGCCGCGCTGGCCGTCGCTCAGCCACTGCGGTGGGGCGAAGGCGAGGTCGCTGTCGAAGAAGACGACCGGGTCGGAGGCGTGCTGGAGGTAGACCACCCGGGTCGGGCCCCAGGGTCCGGGGGTGCGGGCCGCCCCCTCCTGCTCGGAGGCGAAGCGGACCGTGCGGCCCTGGCCGTAGACCGGCAGCGACGCCGGCGAGCCCGGGTCGCGCTCGGCCGTCAGCTGGTCGTGGACCGGGCTGACGAACGGCGGCCCGACGAGCAGCGCCCCGTCGATGGGCTCGTTGAGCAGGTTGATCGACCCGAGGATGCTCTCGACCCCGTAGGCCCCGAGCGAGAGCCCGTAGAGGTAGAGCTTGGGGCGGGAGGACTCCGGCAGGGTCGACCAGTAGCGGTGCACGGTCGTGAAGACCGCCTGCGAGGTCGCCTGCACCGTGTCCTGGTCGGCGAGCAGGGAGATCCAGCTCGGCAGGTAGGAGTACTGGACTCCGGCGATCGCGGTGTCGCCGTTCCACAGGTACTCCAGCGGGTCGGTGCCGTTGCTGTCGAGGTAGCCGGTACCGGTGGTCGTGGCGAGCACGAGGACCTTGCGCTCGAAGGCGCCGGTCCGCTTGAGCTCGGCGAGCACGAGGTCGGCGCGTTCCTGGACGGTGTCGGCACTGCGCAGCCCGACGTAGACGCGTACCGGCAGCCGGGCGCCGCCTCCGGTCACGGCGTCGATGTCCTCGACGCTCGGGCCACCCGAGACGAAGCTGCGTCCTTCGGCGCCGAGGTCGTCGTACGAGACGAGCGACCCGGGGCCTCCCGAGCGCACCCGCGCGGTCGGCGGCGTGCTGTCGGCGCTGACGACCTGGTCCGACGGCGCGAAGAGCGCGTTCGCCCCGGCGAAGAAGCCGTTGACGAGGACGCCCGTGAACAGCGCCCAGCAGACGACGACGACGACCGCCCCGCCGAGCAGCGTCGCGAGCCGCCGCGGCAGGAGCCGCCCGAGGGCCCGGCGCACCGTGCGGAACGCGGCCCCGACGACCCGCCCGAGCAGCAGCAGCGCGACGGCGACGAGCACCGTGACGGCCGCGACCACCGGCCAGCCCTGCGGGCCGATCGGTGGCATCCCGTACAGCCGGCGGATGTCGTTCTGCCAGCCGACCTGCTTCCAGGCCGCGAGGAAGAGCAGCCCGACGCACACGGCCACCGAGGCGCCGACGAGCCCTTCGCGCAGCCGGCCACGCGGCTCGGGCACCCCGAGGTAGCGGCAGGTGGCCGCCGCGGCCGTCCCGGTGCCGTAGCCGACCGCGAGGCTGACGCCGCTGATCACCCCCTGGACGACCGAGGGGCGCGGCAGCAGCGACGGCAGCAGCGAGGCCGCGGCGAAGACGCCGCCGAGGGTGAGCCCGACCCCCGAGAAGCGGGGCTCGACGAGGGAGGTCGGCCGGCCGAGGGGCGGCTCGAGGCGCTGGATGAGGCCACCGGCGGCGACGGCGTGGCGCAGGACGGGGACGGAGCGGCGGCGCTCCTGCTCCGGACGCGCGCGCGCCTGCACTGTGCTCATCCCGACCTCCGGCCGCTTCTCGACCCCCAGCAGGGTACGGGGCCGCCGCGCTCGGGGGTCGGTGGTTCCGCGGTGTGGCCCCGGACGTCGCTCAGGCGCCGGGCTCCGGCGCCGCGCGCCGCTCGAGAAGGGCGCGCGCCCGCTGCATCCGCACGGCGGTGTTCAGGCTGCAGAGCAGTGCCATGCCCGCGGCGACGGCCCACACGGCCCACGACGGCCACTCGAGGTGCTCGGCGAGCTCGTAGGTCTCCTTCGTCGCGATGAGCAGCGCCCCGACCGCGACGAACAGCCATCCCGTGGCCTTGGAGGTGAAGGCGACGAACTGCTCCAGGTGCCGCGGGGTCATCGCCTCGACCACTCGCCGCTGGTAGGCCTCCGACTCGCGCCGCCGCAGGACGTAGGCGACCGGCGGCAGCAGCCACCACCACGGTGACGTGCGCTTCGGTGGCGTCACCTCCTCGGCGAGGGCACTGATCTCGGAGCGCTCGACGTCCATCTCCGACAGCTCGACCGCCGCCTGGTAGACCGGCCCGGCGACGAGCAGCCAGCCGCCGGCGAAGCCGCACCAGAGGATGAGGGCGTGCATGGCGGCGAGCCTATCCGCCGCCCGCCGTGGGCCCCGGGCACTCCCGCCGGCCCCGGGAGGCCCGGTACCGTGGGGCCGACCCTGGCCGTGACCGCTGCCACACCCCGCACCCGGTCGCGACGCCTCGAGAACGGCCCCGCCACCCCGGGGCCCTGGCGAAGGAGTGCCCGTGAGCGACGACGAGGTCGCCCCCCTGGAGACCGCATTCGGAGTGGACCATCACGTGACGCACGCGGAGCTGCCCGACCGGCCCGCGCACGAGGGCGGCCCGGACATGGTCCAGCTGCTCACCCCCGAGGGCGAGCGCGTCGCCCATCCCGAGCTCGACCCCCTCGTGGAGGCGCTCTCGCGCGAGGAGCTGCAGGGCCTCTACCGCGACCTCGTGCTCATCCGGCGCTTCGACGCCGAGGCCACCGCGCTCCAGCGCCAGGGCGAGCTCGGGCTGTGGGCCAGCCTGCTCGGGCAGGAGGCGGCCCAGGTCGGCTCCGGGCGGGCGCTGCGCCCCCAGGACCACGCCTTCCCGACCTACCGCGAGCACGGCGTGGCCTGGTGCCGCGGGGTCGACCCGGTGAACCTGCTCGGGATGTTCCGCGGCGTCAACCACGGCGGCTGGGACCCCGACGAGAAGAACTTCCACCTCTACACGATCATCATCGGCGCACAGACCCTCCACGCGACGGGCTACGCCATGGGCGTCCAGCGCGACGGCGACGTCGGCACCGGCGACCCCCAGCGGGACACCGCGGTCATCGCCTACTTCGGCGACGGCGCGAGCTCCCAGGGGGACGTCTCCGAGGCGCTCGTGTTCGCCGGCGTCAACAACTCGCCCGTCGTCTTCTTCTGCCAGAACAACCAGTGGGCGATCTCCGAGCCGAACGAGAAGCAGACCCGCGCCCCGCTGTGGCACCGCGCGCGAGGCTTCGGCTTCCCCGGCATCCGGGTCGACGGCAACGACGTGCTCGCCGTCTACGCGGTGACCGCCCAGGCCCTCGAGAACGCCCGCTGCGGGCAGGGCCCGACGTTCGTCGAGGCCTACACCTACCGGATGGGGGCGCACACGACCTCCGACGACCCGACGAAGTACCGGGTCTCGGCGGAGGTCGAGGTGTGGAAGCACCGCGACCCGATCGAACGGTACAAGCGCTGGCTGACCACGAGCGGCACCGCCGACGCGGCCTTCTTCGAGGCGGTCGAGGCCGAGGCCGACGAGCTCGGCCGCTCGGTGCGCGAGCGGTGCCTCGCGATGCCCGACCCCGACGGCACGGCGATGTTCGACCACGTGTACGCCGAGGCCCATCCGGTCACCGCCCGCGAGCGGGCGTGGTTCACCGAGTACCAGGCCTCCTTCGAGCAGGAGGTGGCCCGGTGAGCACGACGACCCTGGCCAAGGGCATCACCACCGGCCTGCGCGCGGCGATGGAGAAGGACTCGCGCGTCGTGCTCATGGGCGAGGACATCGGCAAGCTCGGCGGCGTCTTCCGGGTCACCGAGGGGCTGCAGAAGGACTTCGGCGAGGACCGCGTCGTCGACACCCCGCTCGCGGAGGCGGGCATCGTCGGCACGGCCATCGGGTTGGCGCTGCGCGGGTACCGGCCGGTCGTCGAGATCCAGTTCGATGGGTTCGTCTACCCGGCCTTCGACCACATCGTCAGCCAGGTCGCCAAGCTGCACGCCCGCTCGCTCGGGTCGGTGCGCGTGCCGATGGTCATCCGGATCCCCGTCGGTGGGGGCATCGGGGCGGTCGAGCACCACAGCGAGTCCAACGAGGCCTACTTCGCGCACACCGCCGGGCTGCGGGTCCTCGCCTGCTCGACGCCGCACGACGCGCACTGGATGATCCAGCAGGCGATCGAGACCGACGACCCGGTCATCTTCTACGAGCCCAAGCGGCGCTACTGGGACAAGGGAGAGGTCGGCGAGGAGCCGGCCGGTGCGCTCGGTTCGGCCCGGGTGGTGCGCGAGGGCACCGACGTGACGCTGCTCGCCTACGGGCCGATGGTCAAGACGTGCCTGCAGGCGGCGCAGGCCGCGCAGGAGGACGGGCACTCCCTCGAGGTCGTCGACCTGCGCAGCCTCTCGCCGCTCGACGAGGAGACGGTGCTCGCCTCGGCGCGGCGGACCGGGCGGGTCGTCGTCGTCCACGAGGCCCCGACCTTCCTCGGGCTCGGGGCGGAGCTGTCGGCGATGCTCTCGGAGCGCGCGTTCTACGAGCTCGAGGCCCCGGTGCTGCGGGTCGGCGGCTACAACGTCCCCTACCCGCCGAGCCGGCTCGAGGACGACTTCCTGCCGGACCTGGACCGGGTGCTCGACGCCGTCGACCGTTCACTCGCGTACTGAAAGGCACTGCTGCAGATGGCTCTTCGTGAGTTCAAGCTCCCCGACCCCGGTGAGGGCCTCACCGAGGCCGAGATCGTCACGTGGCACGTGGCGCCGGGCGACACGGTCGAGGTCAACGACGTCGTCGTGGAGATCGAGACCGCCAAGTCGCTCGTCGAGCTGCCCGTGCCGTTCGCCGGGACGGTCGGGCAGCTGCTCGTGGCCGAAGGCGACACGGTCGAGGTCGGCACCCCCATCGTCACCGTCGACGACGGCGTGGCGGGCGAGCCCGACGCCTCCTCGGCCACCGGTGCGAGCCCCGCGGCCGGCGGGTCGCAGCCGGACGAGCCCGGTGCGTCGGAGAGCGCGGAGGCCTCCTCCGGGCGGACCGCGGTGCTCGTCGGCTACGGCGTCAAGCAGACCGAGGCCGTCCGCCGCCCCCGCCGCCCCGTTCCCGATTCGACCAATAGGTCACCAGAGGTACGGTCCGGCGTTCCTGATTCGACCAATAGGTCACCGGAGGTACGGTCCGGCGTTCCCGATTCGACCAATAGGTCACCGGAGGTACGGGCCGGCGTTCCCGATTCGACCAATAGGTCACCGGAGGGACGGAGGGAGGACGGGCCGGTCCGGGCGAAGCCGCCGGTGCGCAAGCTGGCCAAGGACCTCGGCGTCGACCTGTCCACCGTGGCCCCGTCCGGGCCCGGAGGCGTCGTCACCCGCGCCGACGTCGAGGAGGCGGCCGGTGCCCCGGTTCCCGCCGACGCAGGGGCCCCCTCGGCGCCCGGCCCTGCCGGCGCGTCCGTGGCGCCCCACCCCACCCGCGTCCCTGGCGGCGAGACCCGGGTGCCGGTCAAGGGCGTGCGGAGGATGACCGCCCAGGCGATGGTCGAGTCCGCCTTCACCGCCCCGCACGTCACCGAGTGGGTCACCGTCGACGTCACCGCGACGATGGAGCTCGTCGAGCGCCTCAAGGCCGACCGCGAGTTCCGCGACGCCAAGGTCACCCCCCTGCTCGTCCTCGCCAAGGCGATGTGCGTCGCGCTCCGGCGCCACCCGGAGGTCAACGCCAGCTGGGACGACGCCGCCCAGGAGATCGTCTACAAGCACGACGTCAACCTCGGGATCGCGGCCGCCACCCCGCGCGGGCTCGTCGTCCCCAACGTCAAGGGCGCCGACCGGATGACGATGCGCGAGCTCGCCGACGCCGTCGCCGAGCTGACCGCCACCGCGCGGGAGGGACGCACCCAGCCCGCGGACATGGCGGGCGGCACGATCACCGTCACCAACGTCGGCGTCTTCGGGGTCGACGCGGGCACCCCGATCCTCAACCCCGGAGAGGCCGCGATCCTCGCCTTCGGTGCGGTCTCGCGCCGTCCGTGGGTGCTCGGCACCGGCGCGGAGGAGCGCATCGAGCCGCGATGGGTGACGACGCTGGCGCTCTCCTTCGACCACCGGCTGGTCGACGGCGAGCTCGGCTCGCGCTACCTCGCCGACGTCGCCGCCCTCCTGCACGACCCGGCCCGCGGGCTCGTCTGGGGCTGAGGTGTCGGGTGAGCAGCACGGGGTCGTCTTCCCCGTCGTCGACGGGCGCCGCTCGACCTCCACGACGGGGCGGGCGGTCGTCGCCGAGGCGCTGCGCCCCGTCGACCCCGTCGGCGCGGCGGCCGCGGCTCGGGAGACGAGCTGGCGCACCGGGTACCTGACGCACTTCCGCCGCCTCGTCGAGGCGGGGCTGACGAGCTACGCCGACGCGCGCACCATCGCCGAGTCCGGCCTCGCCGCGGTCCACGAGCAGCTGCGCTGGCGTGCCGACGACGGGGAGGAGCACCCGCTCGTCGCCGCCGTGGCCGGCGCACCCGGGGGGCCCACCGAGCTCCTCGACACCGTCGCCCTCGCCGGCGGGGCCGAGCCCGACACCGCCCTGACCGTCCCCTACCGCGGACGCCGGCTGGCCGGGGACGACCTGCGGCGCCAGCTCGACGCCTGGGTCGAGGCCGGCGTCGTCGAGCCGGGGCTGCGCGAGGTGGTGGGCACCGTCCTGGAGAACCCGGGCTGGCTGCGCCTCGAGGGACGCACCGTCGTCGTCCTCGGCGCGGCCGCGGAGATGGGGCCCCTGCGCTCGCTGCTGCGCTGGGGGGCGTCCGTCGCCGCCGTCGACCTGCCGCGCCCCGAGCTCTGGCGGCGGCTGCTCGAGGACACCCGTGGGCTCTCCGGACGCCTCCTCGTGCCGGCTCGGGCCGGTCGGGGCGACCTCGCACACCGGGCCGGCATCGACGTGCTGCACGACCTGCCGGATGCGACCGCGTGGGTCACCGGCCTGCCGGACCGGCTCGTGCTCGGCAGCTACGTCTACGCCGACGGCGCGACGCACGTGCGCGTGAGCGCCGCGGTCGACGCCCTCTGCGAGGCCGTGCGCGCGCAGCGCTCGGACACCGCCCTGTCCTTCCTCGCCACACCGACCGACGTCTTCGCGGTGCCGGCCGAGGCGGTCGAGGCCGCCACCGCCGCCTACGCGAGCCGCCGCACGTCCAGGCTGCTGCGCGTGCCGTTGCGGACGGTGTCCGGGGGTCGGCTGCTCCGGCGCAACTACGTGCCCGGCGAGGACCCTGGCATCAACGACTCGGTGGTGCTCCAGCAAGGCCCGAACTATCTGCTGGCCAAGCGGATCCAGCGCTGGCGAGCCACGGCGGCCCGCGCCTCGGGGGCCACGGTCTCCCTCACCGTCGCCCCGCCGACGCGCACCCGGTCGGTGCTGCGGAACCGCGCACTGGCGGCCGCGTACTCGGGAGCGCACCGCTTCGGTGTCGAGGTCTTCGAGCCCGGCACGGCGAACACCCTCATGGCCGCGGTGCTCGTGCACGACCTCATGGCCCGCCGGCCCGCCCAGGACCACCCGTGGCAGGACGAGGCGTACGCGGCCGCGCACGGCGGTCTGTGGCGCTGCGCCTACGACCCCCGCAGCGCCCTCGGACTGGCGGCGCTGCTCGGGGTGGCCTCGCCCCGCTGAGCGTGCCGGGTCACCCGCGCCAGACGGCGTTGGTGCGATCGACGACGTCGTCGACGACCCCGGCCACCTCGCCGGTGCGCTCGAACGCCGCGCGCTGCCGGCTCGCCCCGCCGCCCGCCAGGGCACGGCGCAGACCGTCCTGGACGAGCTCGACGTCGCCGGTCTCCTCGAGCGCCTCGCGGGTCACGGCGAGCAGCCGGTCGAGCACCGCGGCGGCGGGTGCGAGCTCCCCGGTGGCGGGGTCGAGCAGCTGCCCGGTCAGGGCGTGCCGGGCGGCGCGCCACTGGGCGGCGCGCAACAGCTCCGAGCGCCAGACGTACTCGGCGGAGCGGCCCGCGGCCGTGCGCTCCTCGTCGGCCTCCCCGGTCGCCCGGCGCACGGCGCGGGTGACGAGCCCGCGCAGCGCCGCGGCGATGAGGACGGCGTCGTCGGGGTCGGTGCACACGTCGCTGATCCGCACCTCGACCGTCGGGTGCTCGGCGGCCAGCCGGGCGTCGAAGTAGAGCATGCCGTCGTCCCGCGCCGCGCCCGAGGCGAGCATCTGGGCGCTGACCTCGCGGTAGGCCTCGAGCGACCCGAACGCCTCGGTGGGCCCCGCGCTCGGCCACTGCGACCAGGCCTGGGAGCGCCACGACGCGTAGGCCGTGTCGTGCCCCTGGAGGTAGGGCGAGTTCGCGCTGATGGCGAGGACGACCGGCAGCCACGGCACGAGCTGGTCGATGACCGAGACGCCCACCTCGGGGGACTCGACGAAGACGTGCACGTGCATCCCGCAGGTGCCCCCCGGCCGGGCGATCTCGCCGAAGCGGGCCACCATGTCGAGGTAGCGGTCGTCGTGGGTGACGTGCGGGTCGGCGTTGACCGTCGGCACGGTGCCGGCGGCCATCGTCACCAGCCCGGTGGCCTCGGCGGCCTCGGCGGCCAGGCGCCGGGTGCGCACGAGCTCGGCTCGCAGGTCGGTCATGGACTCCAGCGGAGGCGTGCGCGTCTCGACCTGGTGGAGGTACAGCTCGTGGCCGAGGTCCTCCGGCCCCACCTGCGGCTCGTGCTCGGCGGCGTGCTTGAGCACCCGTTGGGACCCGGGCACGATGAGCCGGGTCTCCGGGTCGACGAGGAAGAGCTCTTCCTCGACCCCCACGGTACGAACGGACATGCGGCCTCCCTCAGCGCGTTGACCAGGCGATTCTCGCCGGTTCCAGCTGCCCGCGTGGGCTTTCGTCGCAGGCCGGACGCGCGCCGGGCGCGCGCCCGACGCGCACCGGACGACGTCCGGAGGCCGGCTCGTGGCCGCGCGCGTCCGGGGGACGGCCGGGGGCGGGCGGTCCGCCTCCGGGCGGCATGATGGGTCCATGAGCTCGTCGTCGCGCCCGAGGCGCCCCGCGGACCCGCTCGACATCGTCGACGTCGACTCCCTGCTCACCGACGAGGAGCGGGCGGTCCGGGCCACCGTGCGCCGGGTGTGCGACGACCTCGTCGAGCCCCACGTGGCACAGTGGTACGAGCAGGGCGAGCTGCCGGCGCGCGAGCTGGCCGCGCAGCTCGGCCGGCACGGCCTGCTCGGGATGCACCTGGAGGGGTACGGCTGCGCCGGGATGTCCTCCGTCGACTACGGCCTGGCCTGCCTCGAGCTCGAGGCGAGCGACTCCGGCATCCGCTCCCTCGTGTCGGTCCAGGGCAGCCTGGCCATGTACGCCATCCACGCCTTCGGCTCCGAGGCGCACAAGGAGGAGTGGCTGCCGCAGATGGCCGCCGGCGAGGCGATCGGCTGCTTCGGCCTGACCGAGCCCGACCACGGGTCGGACCCGGCGTCGATGCGCACCCGGGCCCGGCGCGACGGCGCGGACTGGGTGCTCGAGGGCAGCAAGCTGTGGATCACCAACGGCTCGGTCGCCGACGTCGCCGTCGTCTGGGCCGACGCCGGCGAGGAGCACGGCGGCATCCGGGGCTTCGTCGTCCCCACCGACACACCGGGTTTCGAGGCCCACGAGATCACCCACAAGATGTCGCTGCGGGCATCGGTCACCGCGGAGCTGGCGCTCTCCGGCGTCCGGCTGCCCGGCGAGGCCGTCCTCCCCGGTGTCACGGGCATGCGCGGTCCGCTCTCCTGCCTCACCGAGGCGCGTTACGGGATCGTCTGGGGCTGCCTGGGTGCGGCGCGATCCTCGCTGGAGGTCGCCCGCCGCTACTCGTGCGAGCGGGTCCAGTTCGGCCGGCCGATCGGTGCCTTCCAGCTGACCCAGGCCAAGCTCGCCCGGATGTCGACCGAGCTGCAGCTGGGGCGGCTGCTCGCCCTCCACCTCGGGCGGCGCAAGGACGCGGTGGGGCTGCGCCCGGAGCAGGTGTCCGTCGGCAAGTACAACAACGTGACCAAGGCGCTGGAGATCTGCCGCACGGCGCGCACCGTCCTCGGCGCGTCGGGGATCAGCGGCGAGCTGCCGGTGATGCGGCACGCGAACAACCTCGAGTCCGTCCTCACCTACGAGGGCACGGTCGAGATGCACACCCTCGTCATCGGGCAGGCCCTCACCGGCGAGCCCGCCTTCCGCTGAGACCGCCCAGCCCGACCCCGAAGGCCCTTCGTGCTCACCGCCTACCGCCCCCTGTTCGCCGTGCCCGGCGCCCTCCCCTTCATCGCCGGGACGGCGCTCGCGCGCATCGGTGGTGCGATGTTCGGGGTCGCCGTCATCGTCATGGTCAGCGACCGGCGTGGCTCGTACGCGGTCGCCGGCGTGGTCTCCGCGGTCGGCCTGGTGGTGCTCGCCCTCGCCGGTCCGGTGCTCGGCCGGCTCATCGACCGGTACGGGCAGCGGCGCGTCGCCGTGCCCTTCGTCGCCGTCGCCGGGGCGACCGGGCTCGGTACCGCGCTCGCGTCCTGGGCAGGTGCCCCGGTGTGGGCGCTGGCGGTCCTCTACGGGCTGAGCGCCTTCCTCCCCGAGCCGGGCCCGATGTCCCGGGCCCGCTGGGCGCACATCTTCCGGGACGACCCCGACCGGCTGCACACGGCGATGTCCTTCGAGCAGGTCGCCGACGAGGCGTCGTTCGTCGTCGGGCCGGTGCTCGCCGTCCTCGTGTCGACGCTGTGGTTCCCCGAGGCGGGGCTCGTGCTCGCCGAGGCGTTCTTCACGACCGGTGCGCTGCTCTTCCTCGCCGCCCGGGCCACCGAGCCGCCGGTCGTGCCGCACGCCGAGCGCCCGGCCGGCCTCGCGGTGCGCTGGCCCGGGCTGCTCCTCGTCGCGGGGGCGCTCCTGCTCACCGGCGTCGCCCTCGGGGCCAACGAGGTGCTCGCCGTCGCCTTCGCCGAGGCGGACGGGAACGCCAGCCTCTCCAGCGTCGTCCTCGCGGCCTTCGCGCTCGGCTCGACGGTCTCCGGCCTGTGGTTCGGCGGCCGGCGGTTCGGCTCGACCCTGACCCGCCGCCTGCTGCTGGCCACCGGCGCGATGTTCGTCCTCGAGGTGCCGGCCCTGCTCGTGCACGGCACCTGGCAGCTGGCGCTCGTCATGCTCGTCGCGGGCTCGGCGACGGCGCCGACGCTCATCACGAGCCTCAGCCTGGCCCAGCGCCTCGTGCCGGCCGCGCTCGTCACCGAGGGCATCGCCGTCGCGGTCACCGGCATCCTCATCGGCATCGCCGGCGGCTCCTCGCTCGGCGGCTGGGCCGTCGAGGCGCTGGGGCCGCAGCGCGGCTACGCGGTCCCGGTGCTCGCCGCGGCGCTGGCCACGGCGGCCGTCGGGCTGCGCGCTCGGCACCTCGAGGGTGCCGAGCGCGCCCGGCTCAGCTCGCCGGTGCCGTAGCGGTCTCCTGCGCCCGCTCGGCCTGCTCGGTGCGCTCGCTGTAGGCGGAGCCACCGCGCAGCTCGACGTGCGGGAGCATGAGCATGACGAGCAGCCCGAGGACCATGACGCCGGCGCCGACGAGGAAGACCAGGTCCATCGCGTCCGAGAAGCCGACGAGGAACGGCTTGGCCAGGCGCGGGTCGAGCTGGCTGAGGAACGAGGAGTCCGAGAGGACCCCGCTCGAGGCCGCCGCCGTGGCGTCCCCGGAGGCCGCCTGCTGGATGGCCGTGGCGACCTGGTGGTCGACCGAGCCGGCGGGCGCCTGCAGCCCCTCCGCGACACCCGCCTGCAGCTCGCGGGTCCCGGCCAGCCGGGTGAAGCTCTCGGCGATCCGGTCGGGGACGGTGGAGAAGAGGATCGAGAGGAAGACCGCCGTGCCGACCGTGCCGCCGAGCTGGCGGGTGGTCGTCGCGGTCGAGGTCGCCACCCCGATCTGCTGCGCCGGCACGGCGTTCTGCACGGCGAGGGTCAGCGGCTGGAAGTTGAAGCCGAGGCCCAGGCCGAAGACGACCATGATGATCATCGTCTGCCACAGCGGGGTGTCGTAGGCGACGAAGTGGAACCCGAAGAGCCCGACGACGAGCAGCGCCGACCCGATGATCGGGAACATCCGGTAGCGGCCGGTGCGGGCGATCACCTGGCCCGAGACGATCGAGCCGGTCATGATGCCGCCGACGAGCGGGATGAGCTGCAGGCCGGCCTCGGTGGGCGTGGAGCCCTTGACGATCTGCAGGTAGAGCGGCAGGGCGGCGAGGCCGCCGAACATCGCGATGCCGATGATGACCGACGCCGTCGAGGAGACACCGACGGTCTTGTTGCGGAACATCTCGAGCGGGAGGATCGCCTCCTCCTTCATCCGCAGCTCCTGCCAGACGAAGGCGACGGCCGCGACGACGGAGACGACGTAGGCCACCCAGGCACCGGTGGAGGTCCAGCCCCACTCGCGTCCCTGCTCGAGGACGATGAGCAGCGGCACGAGTGCGGCCGACAGGAGGAAGGCGCCCGCCCAGTCGATCCGGTGGTCGAGCCGCTGGTGGCTCAGGTGCAGCGTGCGGGAGACGACGACGAGGGCGACCAGGCCGATCGGCACGTTGACGAGGAAGACCCAGCGCCAGCCGGTGATGCCGAGGATGGAGTCGGCGCCCGCGAAGAACCCGCCGATGATCGGCCCGGCGACGCTCGAGGTGCCGAAGACGGCGAGGAAGTAGCCCTGGTACTTGGCGCGCTCACGCGGCGGGACGATGTCGCCGATGATCGCGAGGGCGAGCGACATCAGCCCGCCCGCGCCCATGCCCTGGACGGCGCGGAAGGCGGCCAGGCCGTACATCGAGCCGGCGAAGGAGGACAGCGCCGAGCCGACGACGAAGATCGAGATCGCGAAGATGAACAGCTTCTTGCGGCCGTAGATGTCGCCGAGCTTGCCGTACAGCGGTGTGACGATGGTTGCGGTGATGAGGTAGGCCGTTGTCGCCCAGGCCTGCTGGTCGAGGCCGTGGAGGTCGTCGGCGATGGTCCGGATGGAGGTCGCGACGATCGTCTGGTCGAGCGCGGCGAGGAACATGCCCATCATCAGCCCGACGAGGATGGTGAGGATCTGGCGGTGGCTCAGCGAGCCACCGCCGGTCGGCGCGGACGCGGCAGCCGCGGGCGCCGGGGTGGGGTCGGTGGTGGGTCGGCTCGCCGGCTGGGCCGGGTCGCCGGGGTGGGAGGTGGTCATCGGTCAGGTCCTCGGGGTCGGGTCGGTCAGGAAGGTCTCGAGGTCCGCGGCGAGGCGGGCCAGGTGGGTGGTGAGGGAGCGGACCTCGTCGTCCGTCCAGTCGGCGAGGAGGGTGCGCAGCCACTGGTCGCGCCCCTCCCGGATGGTGCACATGAGCTGGTCGCCGTCGTCGGTGACGGCGAGGACGTGGGCCCGGCCGTCGTCCGGGTCGGGCTGACGGCTGACGAAGCCGAGGTCGACGAGGGTGCTGACCTGTCGGCTCACGGTCGAGACGTCGGAGTGCACGAGCTCGGCGAGGGCCGAGACGCGCATCGGGCCCGGTGCGAGCTTCGAGAGCAGCGGGTAGGCCATCGGGTCGACGAGCGGGTGGTGGCGGGGGGCGCGCGCCCGGGCCGCGTGGATGAGCTTGACGACCCGCACGAGCTCGTCGCCGAGCGCGGCCGTCGGGGTCGGCGGCGTCGAGCGGTGCGACACGGGGTCCTCCTGGGGGCGGGTAGGTGCTTGCTTGCAGCATACAACTACATGCGCGGCGCTCCAATTCCCCGGAGCCGGGCTGTGCGGCGGGGGCAGGCGGCGGCGCGGCCGGCGCGGGTCGCGGCCGGAGGGGGGTCAGGTGGTGCGGGCGCCGAGGTGGGCGAGGAGCTGCTGGGAGAACCGCTGGCCCATGAAGGTGACGACGCCCTTCATGGCCGTCGTCACCGCGGGACGGGTGATGCCGGGAAACGGCAGGTCGACGGTGATCGCCATCTGCGTCTCCAGCCGCGTTCCGGCGGAACGCGGCTCGAGCAGGTACCAGCCATCGACGCCGGCCGACTCCGCCCCGTCCCCGGCATCCGGGTCGTGGCTGAACCGGATCCGCCGGGGCTGTTCGAAGTGCATCCGCTCGGTGAACCGGAAGGAGAAGCTGCGCCCGAGGACCGGCACCTTGGTCATCTCCCAGACCCAGTGCTCGCCGCGCTCGGTCACCCGGTGGAGGAAGGGGGTGAGCCGGGCGACGACGTCGGGGTCGGTGAGCGCGGCCCACACCTCCTCCGGCGTCGCAGTGACCGTCGCCGAGGAGGTCGTCGAGGTGGAGAACGTCGCCATGGTCAGGGGGTGACGACCATGGCGGCGAGCACGGCGGCCGCGACGCTCTCGTCGCCGTGGACGGTGACCGGGAGGTCCGCGGGGGAGCGGCGACCGCCCGCGAGGCGCATCCCGACCCGGGTGGACACCGAGATCGTCGTCGTCACGACGTCCGGGTGCTCCTCGGCGTCACCGGTGAACAGCGCGACGCCGACGGCGCGGCCGTCCTGCTCCTCGACCCGCGCGCCGGTGCGGCCGACCGTGGGGCCGGTGAGGTCGAGCACGACGGCGTTGCCCGGCGGCACCGCCGCGTCACGGGCGACGACCCGCGGGAAGAGGCCGAACAGGGTCGAGACCGACAGCGCTGCCGCCGGGGTGTCGAGGCCGCCCGGCCGGTCGAGCGCCTCCCGCAGGTCCTGCTCGTGCATCCACACGTCGAAGGTCCGCGTCGCGAGCAGCTCCGCGGCGGTCGTCGGGCCGAACGGTCCCACGACGGGCTCCTCGCCGGTGAAGCCCTCGGCGCGGTACACCCCGAGCCGCTCCTCCAGGCGCCACTCCAGCTCGTCGACGAGGTCCTCGGCGGTCCGCCCGCGCCGGGACTGCAGGTAGCGCTCCACCCGCTCGCCGAAGGCGCTGCGCACGTAGTCACGGTCGCTGACGTCGAGGTCCGGGACGGGGTCGCCCGCCGCCATCGCCTCACCGCTGACGACGTGGGCGACCTGGTCGAGCACGCTCCAGCCCGGGCAGTCCGTCGGGCGCTCGGCGTCCCCGGGGCGCAGCGTCCGGCCGAGGTCGGCCACGGCGCGGACCGTCTGTGCCCACGCGTCGACGATGCCCGGCACGTCGGTGGGGGCAGGTGGGTGCAGCGGCATGCCGCCACAGTACCTACGCTGGTCGGCATGACCGTCGTGCCGGAGCGCAGCACTCCCGTGCGGGCCCTCGTCGTCGCCGTCGGGGCGGCCCTGGTCGCCCTCGTGCCGGCCGCCCTGCTCACCGGCGCGGTCGCGCCCCTCGCGCTGGCCGACGCCGGGCCCTTCGTGCGGTGGATGGTGCCGGTCAGCGACGTCGTCGCCGACCTGTCCTCGGCCGCGACGGTCGGCCTGCTCGGCTTCGCCGCCTTCCTCGTCCCCGAGCGCGCGCGCACCGACCGGCGGGCGAGGGCCGTGCGGTTCGCCGCCGGGACCGCCACCGTGTGGCTCGCCGCGGCGAGCGTGCAGCTCGTCACCTCCTTCGCCGACCTCGCCGGCACCCCGCTCACCGCGCCGGGGCTGGCCCGCCAGCTGCTGTCGTTCACCTGGTCCCTCGAGGTCACCCGGGTGCTCTTCCTCACGGTGCTCGCGGCGCTTGTCGTCACGGTCTCCGCGCGGCTCGTGCAGCGGCGGGCTCCGATGGCGTGGCTGACCGTCCTCGCCTTCGCGGGGGTCGTCATCCAGTCGCTCACCGGGCACGCGGCCGGGTCGGCGAGCCACGAGGACGCGGTCAACGGGCTCGCCTTCCACCTCGCCGGGGTGGTCGTGTGGGTCGGCGGGCTGATCGCGCTGGTCGTCATGCGGCCCGCGCTCGGGCGCGACCTCGCGCCCACGGTGCGCCGCTACTCGATGCTGGCGCTGTGGTCCTACGTGGCGGTCGGCGTCTCCGGGCTCGAGCAGGCGGCGATCCGGCTCGGGTCGCCCTCGGGCGTGCTCACGGCCTACGGCGCGGTCGTCGTGCTCAAGGCGCTGGTCCTCGCCGCGCTCGGGGTCCTCGGCTGGCGCCAGTGCCGCGCGATCGCCACCCGGCTGGCGGCCGACCCCTCCGACGGGCGGGCCTTCGCCCGGCTCGCCCTGACCGAGCTCGTCGTCATGGGCGTCGCGGTCGGCCTGGCGGCGGTGCTGGCCCGCAGCGTCCCCCCGGTGCCCGACGCGCTGCCCGACCCGGGCATCGCCATCACCCTGACGGGCTACCCCGACCCCGGCCCGGTGGCCGGCGCGGACTGGCTGCTGTCCTGGCGGATGGACTGGCTCTTCGCCACGACGAGCGTCCTGGCCGTCGGTCTCTACCTGGCGGGGTTCGTCCGGCTGCGGCGCCGCGGTGACGCCTGGCCGGTGCTGCGGCTCGTGCTGTGGGTGGCCGGCTGGGCGCTCTTCGCCTGGGCCACGTGCGGCGCCCCCGGCATCTGGGGGCGGGTGCTCTTCAGCGCCCACATGGTCATGCACATGGCCGTCGCGATGGTCGTGCCGCTGCTGCTCGTCCCGGCGGCCCCGGTGACCCTCGCGCTGCGGGCGCTCCGGCCGCGGCGCGACCGCACGTGGGGCCCGCGCGAGGTGCTCCTGCAGGTGGTCCACTCACGGGCGATGCGGGTCCTGGCCAACCCGGTCGTCGCCGCGGCCCTGTTCTTCTTCAGCCTCGCGGTGTTCTACTTCAGCGGCCTGTTCGAGCTGGCCCTGACGACGCACACCGGGCACCTGCTGATGATGGCCCACTTCCTGCTCACCGGGTACCTGTTCGTCTGGGTGATGATCGGCATCGACCCCGGCGTGCCGCGGTGGTCCCCGCTGATGCTGCTCGTCATCCTCTTCGCCACGGTGTCCTTCCACGCCTTCTTCGGCGTCGTGCTCACCGGGAGCACGACGCTGCTCGCGCCGGACTTCTTCACGACGATCGACCTGCCCTGGATGACCGACCCGCTCGCGGACCAGCACACCGCGGGCGAGATCGCCTGGGGCATCGGCGAGGCCCCGACGCTCGTGCTCGCCGTCGTCGTCGCGGCGCAGTGGTTCCGCCGGGAGACGCTCGAGACGGCCCGGCGCGACCGGCAGGCCGACCGCGACGGTGACGCCGAGCTCGAGGCGTACAACGCCCGGCTGGCCCGCCTGCGCGAGGAGGCCCAGCACCTCGAGCCGCACTGACCACCCGGACCTGCCCGAGCCCGAGGGAGAATGTGGCATGCGCATCGCCGCCGTCCAGCTGTCCTACGGGGACGAGGAGCCGTTCGGGGCGCGCGTGGAGCGCGTCGCCGGCCTCGTCGCCGCGCAGGCCGGGCACGACCTCGTCGTCCTGCCGGAGCTGTGGGCCCCGACGGGCTTCGACTACCGGCGCTGGGAGGGCGAGGCGCAGCCGCTCGACGGCCCGTGGTCGGCAGCGATGGCGGACGCCGCGCGCGCCGCGGGGGTGACGCTGCACGCGGGCTCGTTCGTCGAGCGGCTGCCGGAGCCGGGGCCCGACGGCAACACGCTGGCCAACACCTCGCTGGTGTTCGGTGCCGAGGGGGAGCGCCTCGCCGGGTACCGCAAGGTGCACCGCTTCGGCTTCGGCAGCGGCGAGCCGAAGCTCATGGAGGCGGGCGAGGAGGTCGTCGTCCTCGACCTTCCGAACGGGGCGGGGGGCACGGTGCGCACCGGGCTGTCGACCTGTTACGACCTGCGCTTCCCCGAGCTGTACCGCCGCCAGCAGGAGGCCGGGGCCGAGCTGCTCGTCGTGCCCGCCGCCTGGCCGCTCGCGCGGGTCGAGCACTGGCGGCTGCTCGGCCGGGCCCGCGCCGTCGAGAACCAGTGCGCCGTCGTCCAGGTCAACACCGCCGGCACGCACGCGGACGTCCCGATGGGCGGGCACAGCCAGGTCGTCGCGGCGACCGGTGAGGTGGTGGCCGAGGCTGCGCACACCGACGAGGTCGTGCTGTCCGTCGAGCTCGACCTCGCGACGACGGCCGAGTACCGCGCCTCCTTCCCCGTCCTGGCCGACCGACGCCTCTGACCCCCTCCCCCTCCCAGCCGTGAGTGCGCAGGTGGCTGCTCCGGCAACCAGTTGCGCACTCAGGCCGCGTCGAGACGGGGGACGCCGAGCGCGCGCAGGTCGTTGGTGACGACCCACGGTTCGCGGCGCAGCTCCTGGGTGGTGCAGCGGACGACGATGCGGTCGGGTGTGGTCAGGCTCCGGTGGCGCCGCACGTCCTCCTCGTAGTGCACCACCTCGAGGTGGAACCCGCCGTCGACCTCGAGCACGAGCGTGCGCCCGTCGTCCAGCTCCCACTCGCAGTCGGTGAACCGCACGCGTCCGGACCGGTCGACGCGGCGCGTCTGACGGTTCGGGGGCCGCAGGCCGGCCGCGCGGCACATCCGCACGACGTCGACCTCACCGAGCGACTGCGAACCGCCGGCGAGGTCGTGCAGGAGGTCGCGGATCATCGGTGCACGCCGCAGCGGCCGGAGGGCCTCGACCCACGCGGCCAGCCGTTCCGGCGACGTCAGCTGTTGCTGCACGACGGCCGCCAGCAGGCCCATGGCCGAGCGGGGGTGCGGCTCGTGGCCCGCCCAGAGCAGGGCGGCCGGCTCCACCCGGCAGCACGGCAGGTCGTCGTCGCCACGGAGGGAGTCGAGCGGGCGACGGGTCCGGAACGTGCGCACGCCCTCGACCGGGTCGAAGGAGTCGGCGTTCTCGACGATGACGGTGACGTCCTCGCGCGGCCATCCGCGCAGGCCGCGGACGGCGAGCGCGGTGAGGCCGCCGAGCATCGCTCCGGGCCCGCAGTGCAGGACCGCGACCCATCGACGCTGCTCCTCCGACAGGGGGCCGGTCGTCGTCGTGACCACCGCGTCGGTGCGGCGCACCCAGCGGCCGGACGCCAGCTTGTGACGCACCAGCGCGCGACCGACCGCGAGCTCGCGCAGCTGCCGGTAGGAGACGACGCCGGCCTGGCGGCCCGCGACCTGGCTCCAGGTGTCCATCCCCGGAGTGTGGCCGGGAGGCGGGGAGCCGCCGCGGAGTTCTCCACAGCCCGAGGACGAGTACGCGGGACAACCCGGTGATGAGTGCGCAGGCGGCTGCTCTAGCGACCAGGTGCGCACTCGCGGCGAGTGGGGGGAGGCTCTGGCGACGGGCCACCGCGAACGCGCCCTTGAAGGAGGAGGGGTGGGAGAGTGTGGGGATGGACGCCGCTGACGCCGTCACCGAGCTCGCGCAGGCCCTGCCCGCCGGGGTCGTCGCGACCGAGCCGGACGTCGTGGAGAAGTACCGCCACGACTGGACGCACGACGCGCGCGCCGGAATGCCGCTCGCCGCCGTCCGCGCCGAGAGCGCCGAGCACGTCCAGGAGACGCTGCGCTGGGCCACCCGGCACGGCATCGGGGTCGTCCCCCGAGGGGCGGGCACCTCGCTCTCGGGCGGGTCGATGGGCGTCGAGGGAGCGGTGGTGCTCAGCCTGGAACGGATGCGCGCCGTCGAGGTCGACGTGGCCGCGCGGGTGGCCGTCGTCGAGCCCGGGGCGCTCAACGTCGAGGTCAAGCGGGCCGCGGCCGCCCACGGGTTGTGGTACCCGCCGGACCCCAGCTCGTTCGAGATCTGCTCCATCGGCGGCAACATCGCGACGAACGCCGGCGGCCTGTGCTGCGTCAAGTACGGGGTGACGACCGACTACGTCCTCGGCCTCGACGTCGTCCTCGCCGACGGCACCCTGCTCACCCTCGGCGGGCCACGCGTCAAGGACGTCGCAGGCCTCTCGCTGCTCAAGCTGTTCGTCGGCTCCGAGGGCACCCTCGGGGTGGTCACCCGCGCGGTCCTGCGCCTCGTCCCCGCGCAGGCGCCGCGCTCGACGGTCGTCGCGTTCTTCCCCACCGTCGCCGCCGCGGCCGCCGCGGTCGTCGAGCTCGGCCGCACGGTGCGCGCCTCGATGGTCGAGCTCATGGACCGCGCCTCGGTCAACGCCGTCGAGGACTTCCAACCGATGGGTCTGGACCGTGACGCCGGCGCGCTCCTGCTCATCCAGTCGGATGCACCGGGGCCCTCCCGTGCGGAGGAGGTCGAGGTGATCGTCACCGCCTGTGAGGTGAGTGGTGCGAAGGAGGTCGTCGCCACCGACGACCCCGAGGAGGCCGAGATGTTCGTCCAGGCCCGGCGGGCGCACTTCACCGCCCTCGAGCAACGCGGTGCCGTGCTGCCCGAGGACGTCGGGGTGCCCGTGCCCCACCTGCCGGCGCTGCTCGCCGAGCTCGAGGCCATCGCGCAGCGGCACGCCGTGGAGATCCCCGTCGTCGCCCACGCCGGCGACGGCAACACCCACCCGGCGATCGTCTACGACCCCACCGACCACGACGCCGAGCGCCGCGCCCGGCTGGCGTTCGACGACGTCATGCACGCCGCGATCCGGCTCGGTGGCACGATCACCGGCGAGCACGGGGTGGGGCGCCTCAAGGCCGGCTGCCTCGAGCACCAGCTGGGCCCGGAGGTGATGGCGCTCAACCGCCGGGTCAAGGCGGCGCTCGACCCCGACGGCATCCTCAACCCGGGCTCGTTCGTCTGAGGACGGCCCTCGCACGGGCAGCCGCCTCGATACCCGCGTGCGCACTCGCAACTTGCCTGCACAAACGTTCGACGCGGGATGTCCCTGCAGGTAGGGTCGGTTGGCCAGCCCGTCCCCGTACCCAGAGGAGACCCCCATGTACATCGGACTCGGCATCTTCCTGCTCGTGCTCGGCGCCATCCTGCTCTTCGCCGTGGGCAGCACCGCCGTGGCCGGCATCAACCTCAGCGTGATCGGGATCATCCTGATCATCGGCGGCGTGCTCGCCATCATCCTGTCCTTCCTCATGCAGGGCACCCGGCAGCGCGGCGGGGTCACGACGACCCGCGAGAGCCACGTCGACCCGAACACCGGGACGCGCGTGGACCGCACGGACGTCGACCCGCACTGACGCCCCACCGGCACCAGCGCGACGGCCCGCCCCCTCCCCCGGGGGCGGGCCGTCGCTCGTCCCTCGTCCCCGGCGCGCGGCCCGGCCGGGCTCGTTGACGCCCCCACCGCCCGCACCTAGGGTCCGGGCATGAGCGGACCACGGTCGAGCACCGTCGACGACATCATCCGGCGCAGTGCCGGCAGGTTCGGTGACCGGGTGGCCCTGCGGTTCGCCGACCGGGAGTGGAGCTACACCGAGCTCGACGCGGCGACGACCCGGGCCGCGGCGCACCTGCTCTCGCTGGGGCTCGTCCGCGGTGACCGGGTCGCCACCGTCGGGCTGAACTCGGACGCCTACCTGCTGGCCTTCCTCGGCTGCGCCCGGGCCGGGCTGGTCCACGTGCCGGTGAACTTCGCCCTGACCGGTGGCGAGCTGGCCTACCTGCTCGCGGACTCCGGCGCACGGGTCGCGCTCGTCGACGAGCCGCTGCGGGCCGGGGTCGAGGCGGTCCGCGAGCGCACGGTGCTCGAGCAGGTGCTCCTGCTGCACGGGAGCGACGAGGCGGTGCTCGCCCGGTGGAGCACCGGGGAGGTCCCGCCGCTCGAGGTCGAGGTGGAGGACACCGACCTGGTCCAGCTGCTCTACACCTCGGGCACGACGTCGGCCCCGAAGGGGGCGATGATGACCCACCGCGCCCTCGTCCACGAGTACGTCTCGTGCATCGCCTCCCTCGGCATCGGCGAGGGCGACGACCCGCTGCACTGCATGCCGCTCTACCACTCGGCCCAGATGCACGTCTTCCTCCTGCCCTCGCTCGCGGTCGGGTGCCGCAACACGCTGCTGCCCAAGCCGGACGTGCCCGAGCTGCTCCGCCGGGTCGCCGAGGACCACCACCACGCGCTCTTCCTCGCGCCGACGGTGTGGGTCCCGCTCGCCAACCACGAGGCGCTCGAGACGGCCGACCTGACGAGCCTGCGCAAGGCGTACTACGGCGCCTCGGTGATGCCCGGCCCGGTGCGCGAGCGGCTCGCTGCCCGGCTGCCGGACATCGGGTTCTACAACTGCTTCGGGCAGAGCGAGATCGGGCCGCTGGCCACGGTCCTCCTGCCGCACGAGCACCTCGAGCGGCCGGAGTCCTGCGGCCGGACGGTGCTGTTCGTGCAGGCTCGGGTCGTCGACGAGGAGGGCAGGGACGTGGCGCCGGGGGAGCGGGGCGAGCTGCTCTACCGCTCCCCGCAGCTGTGCGTCGGGTACTGGAACAAGCCGGAGGTGACCGCCGAGGCCTTCCGCGACGGCTGGTTCCACTCCGGCGACATGGTGGTGCGCGACGAGGACGGGTACGTCACGGTCGTCGACCGGATCAAGGACGTCATCAACACCGGCGGGGTCCTCGTGGCCTCGCGCGAGGTCGAGGACGCCGTCTACAGCCACCCGGCCGTCGCGGAGGTCGCCGTCGTCGCGACGCCCGACGAGCGGTGGATCGAGGCGGTCACGGCCGTCGTCGTGCGCCGGCCCGGGCACGACGTCGACGAGGCGGGGATCATCGCCCACGCCCGAGGCTCGCTCGCCTCGTTCAAGGTGCCCAAGCGGGTCGTCTTCGCCGACGAGCTCCCGCGCAACCAGAGCGGCAAGCTGCTCAAGCGCGTCCTGCGCGACCGCCTCGAGAGCGCCTCCTGAGCTCCGGACGTCGGCGGCCCGCCCCCACGTCGGGGAGCGGGCCGCGGGAGCGGGGGCCTCAGAAGGCCGACTCGGGCACGTCCATGAGGTCGTTGTCGGTGGCCTCGGCCATCGCGCGCTCGGCCGAGAGCCGGGGAAGCACCTGGCGGGCGTAGAAGCGCGCCGCGGCGACCTTGCCCTCGTAGAAGTCGCGGTCCTTGCCCTCGGCCCCGGCCTCGAGCGCGTCGAGCGCGACCGCGGCCTGGCGCAGCAGGAGCCACCCGACGACGAGGTCACCGGCGCCGAGGAGCAGGCGGGTCGTGTTCTGCCCGACCTTGTAGATGTTCGGCAGGTCACCGCCCTGGCGCGGGTCGGACTTCATCAGCTCGCCGACCATGTACCCGAGGATGCCCTGGACGTCCTCGACGCCCTGGCCGAGCAGCTCGCGCTCGCGGTCGATCCGGCCGCCGTGGGCGCCGAGGTCCTTGGCGAACTCCTGCATCTGGGTCGCGAGGTAGGTGAGCGCCTGGCCCTTGTCCCGGACGATCTTGCGGAAGAAGAAGTCCATGCCCTGGATGGCGGTCGTGCCCTCGTAGAGCGTGTCGATCTTCGCGTCGCGGACGTACTGCTCGACCGGGTAGTCCTGGAGGAAGCCGGACCCGCCGTAGGTCTGCAGCGACTCGGTCCCGAGGAGCACCCAGGCCCGCTCGGACCCCAGCCCCTTGACGATCGGCAGGAGCAGGTCGTTGACCCGGTTGGCGACGTCGGCCGCGGAGCCCTCCTCGAAGGTCTCCTCACCGGTGGTGAGCACGTGCTGGTCGACGACGTCCTGCTGGGTCGCCGTGTAGAGGACGAGCGCCCGCAGCCCCTCGGCGTAGGCCTTCTGGAGCATCAGCGAGCGACGCACGTCGGGGTGGTGGGTGATCGTGACCCGCGGCGCCGTCTTGTCCGACATCTGGGTCAGGTCGGCGCCCTGGACGCGCTCCTTGGCGTACCCGAGGGCGTTGAGGTAGCCGCTGGAGAGGGTGGCGATCGCCTTGGTGCCCACCATCATCCGGGCGTTCTCGATGACGTGGAACATCTGGGCGATGCCGTCGTGGACGTCGCCGAGGAGGGTGCCGACGGCCGGGGCCTCGCCACCGAAGGTCAGCTCGCAGGTCGGGGAGACCTTCAGGCCCATCTTCTTCTCGACGTTGGTCACGTAGACGCCGTTGCGCTCGCCGAGCTCACCGGTCTCGAGGTCGACGTGGTACTTGGGCAGGATGAACAGCGAGAGGCCCTTGGTGCCGGGGCCGGCGCCCTCGGGCCGGGCGAGGACGAAGTGCACGACGTTGTCGACGAGGTCGGACTCGGCGCTCGTGATGAAGCGCTTGACGCCGGTGAGCGTCCACGTGCCGTCCTCGTTCTGGACGGCCTTGGTGCGCCCGGCGCCGACGTCGGAGCCGGCGTCCGGCTCGGTGAGCACCATGGTGCAGTGCCAGCCGCGCTCGACGATGAGCCGCGCGAGCTTCTGCTGCTCGGGCGTGCCGAGGTGGTGCAGGAGCTTGGCGAAGGAGTACGAGGCCGCGAACATCGCGAGCGCCGGGTTGGCGCCGAGCAGCATCTCGTTGACCGCCCAGCGCAGGCTCGGCGGGGCCACGGTGCCGTCGAGCTCGGCGGGCAGGTCGATGTTCCAGAAGCCGCTCACCCGGTAGGCCGCGAAGGAGCGGGCGAAGGACTCGGGCATCGTCACGGCCTGGGTCGAGGGGTCGTACACCGGCGGGTTGCGGTCGGCGTCGGCGAAGGACTCGGCGAGCTCGTGCTCGGAGAGCCGGGAGACCTCCTTGAGCATCTCGCGGGCGGTGTCGGCGTCGAGGTCCTCGTAGGGGCCCGAGCCCAGGACGTCGCCGCGACCGAGGACCTCGAAGAGGGTGAACTCGATGTCGCGCAGGTTGCTCGTGTAGTGACCCATGGCGGTCCTTCCGTGGCATGACAAAGTGAGCGCTTGCTCACCAGTGTGCTACCAGTCAGTAACAAAGGCAAGCGAGAGGCCCGGTAGGCCCGTCCGGGCGCCGGCCGACGCGCCGCCCGCCCTGCCTCGGCCCGGCGCCCCCGGCGACCCCGCCGCGCGCGGCATACTCGGGGTCGTGAGCACTGCCGACCTCCTCGCGCAGGCCCGGTCCCACCTCGAGGCCGGGCAGCCGTGGAAGGCGCGCGACCTGCTGCTCGCGCGCGTCGAGGCCACCGAGGACACCGAGGCGCTCGTCCAGCTCGGGTACGTCCTCCACGGGATGGGTGACCTGCCGCGCGCCGGCGCGATGTGGTTCGCGGCGGGGGTCAAAGGGCCCGAGGCCGACGTGGCGGTCGCCGCGTGGCGCGAGCAGGCCGACGACGACTTCGCCGCCATGTGGCGCTCCCTCCCCGCCGGGGTGCGCGCCGAGCCCCGCAGCCCCCGGGTCGAGGCGCTGCGTGCCAAGGCCGTCCTCGCCGACCCCCGGCTGGAGTCGCCGGAGGAGCCCGTCGTGCGGCCGGGTGAGCTGACGGCGCCACCGGACCTCGAGCCGGCCGGGGGCGGGGTCGACGCGGCCCAGGTCATCGGCTGGGTGGTCGCCGCGGCCTTCGTCGTCTGTGCGGTGATCGGCGTGGTCACCGTCCTCGGCTGGATCGTTCCGAGCTAGGCCGAGCCCGAGGTCAGACGGGATGGGGTGACCCCTCGGACTGAAGGGGTGAGTCGCCCCGGGTCCGATGGAGGCTCTGGCCTGCCCCGGGCTTCCCGGCGTCATCCGGGGTGGATTCCTAAGCCGACGGGGTTTGGTTCTTGGACTGTATCGGGGTGAGGTAACCCAGCGCAGAGTGGCGGCGTTGGCGGTGTGGAAGATCTCGGGGTAGTCGAAGGTCGCGTTGGCCAGCTCCGGCCGGGTGCGCCATTTCGTGCGGTTGAGCAGCTCGACCTGCATGCGTGCCCAGACGGATGCCATGTGGCCGTTGTCGTAGCAGTCCCAATGGAGCCCATGGAGGGCACCAGGCCGGAGTCCTTGGCCCGCTGGGTGAGGGTCCAGAACATGTCGGCCACGCCGCGGTTCCTGAGGTCGGTCAGCACGCCCATCCAGAACTTTGCCGCCTCCGCGCCGCCGTGGCCGGACCACAGCCCGAGCACGTCGCGGTGCCCGGACAGGTCGACCCCGATCGCGGCGTAGAACGGCTGGTTGCCGACCTCCCCGTCCCAGACCTTGACGTAGATGGCGTCGATGAACACGGCCGCATGCACCCGCTGCAACGGCCGGGAGGATCCCGCCTGCATATCCTCGATGACCTTCTCGGTGATCTTCGAGACGCTGTCCCTTGCTGACCGAGGCACGGTAGATCTTGGTGAAGTGCGCGCTGATCTCCCCGGTGGCCAGGCCCCGGGCGGACAGCGACAGCACGATCGCGTCGACATCGGACAGGCGGCGCTGGCGCTTCCTGACGATCACTGGCTCGAAGCTGCCCTCCCGGTCCCGCGGCACCTCGACCTGGACTGGGCCGGCGTTGTCGGTCATCATCCCGACCCTTCCCGCTGAGCTCCTCAGCGACTTGGGCTGGTGACACCGTTGGACGGACAGTCCCAGTCATAGCAGGGTCCGGGGCGAGCCGTGTCCGCTGAGATCAGGGACAGCGGATTCGTCTTTGGGCGGACGGGATACGCAGGCTATGACGCTGCTATGCGAGTCGGCTCTGGGCGATGGCCCGGGCCCGCCACCGCGGATCCTCGACACGACTTCGGCGGGACCCTCGGGTGGGGTTACAGCCGAATCGATGAAGATGGTCGTAGCGATGACTGGGTGGTCCGAGGTTCGCTCACGAGAACAGCAGTGCTGTATCGACAGGGACGCTCCTAACGACCCCCGCAGGCCGTTGGTGTTTCGGCTTTCCGGAGGCGCTCACAGGGAGTGCGCGCTACTGCTGGGTTCGCATGGCGGCTGCGGTGGGGTAGACCTGTGCGGTGATGCCGCCGTCCACGGGGACCTCGATGCCGGTGATGTAGGCGGAGGCGTCGCTGAGCAGGAACAGTGCGGTGTTGGCGATGTCTTCCGGCATTCCCGCGTGGCTGCCGGGGGTGGAGGCGTCCATGGCGGCCTCGATGGCCCTCGGGTCGATGCCGGCTGCGCCGGACATTGCCATGCGGGTCTTGATCGTGCCGGGCAGAATGGCGTTGACCCGTACCCCACTGGCGACGACCTCGAGTGCGGCGGTCTTGGTGAGCCCGATCACTCCGTGCTTGGAGGCGACGTAGCCGGCCTGGCCAGGCAGTCCGCCCACGCCGCCCATGGAGGAGGTGTTCACTACGGCGCCGAAGCCCTGCGCGGTCATCACGGGAAGCACATGCTTGAGGCCGAGGAACACGCCGCGCAGGTTGACGGCAACGACCTTGTCGAACGCCTCCACCGGGTAGTCGGTGATTGGCGCCATCGGCCCCAGGATGCCCGCATTGTTGAAGAACGCGTCGATGAAGCCGGTGAGTGCCTTGGCGGCCTCAACGTAGGACTGCACCTGCGCCGGGTCGGTCACGTCGGCCCGGAAGACCATCCCGGATCCAGCTTCGGCGTCGACTGCGGCCTTGGTCTCAGTCAGGCCGGCCTCATTGACGTCGACGAGCACGACTGCGGCGCCATCGCGCGCGAGCCGCACGGCTGTTGCCCGCCCGATGCCGTCGGCGGCTCCGGTGACGATTGCGACCCTTCCGTCGAGAAGTCCCATCTTCTCTTTACCTTCCTTCTTCGGATCGGCGACCCGGCGCGGGTCGCCACGTGCTACTGCGGTGCGCGGAGGGCGGCGAAGGCCTGCTCGAGTAGTGTCTTCGGCGACAGGCGCCCGTCGGACTCGACCCAAGCATCCGTTGCCGCCTGGAGCGCGGCGAGAGCGGCGGCGGAGAGTGTGCGCACGCGGATGTCGTCCGCCGCAGCCGCCGAGCGGGCCGCGATGGCGGCGCGCAGCTGCTCCTGCCAGCGGTGCTGCTTCTCCAGTTCGCGGGCGCGCAGGCTAGTCGTGCGGGTAACCAGCCGCGCCCGCGCGAGCGAGCGGTCGGCGTCAGCCAGTTCGTCGCCGACCACGGCGGCGGTCGCACGGCTGAGGGCCGTCCAGGCGTCGATCTCGTCGGGCTGTTCGAGGACCGCGGCGGCGATCCGGTTCCCGATGCCGTCGATGCTCGCCAGCACGGCATCGTTCTTGCCGTCGAAATAGCGGAAGAACGTCGCTCGCGATATTCCCGCGGCCTGGGCAATCTCGCTGACCGTCACCTCGTCGAAGCCACGGTCGACGGCGAGCTCGAGCGCGACGCGCGCGACCTCAGCACGCGCCTCGTTCCGTAGGCGCGATCCGAGGCCGGTTGACGCGAACTTCATGGATACCTAGTTTACTCTTGAGATTCAGTCTCATAGGCGTGTTGAGGGAGAAGTTGTGGACGCTGCGCAAAGGACCATCGTGATCACCGGCGCCAGCGACGGCATCGGCGCAGCCGCTGCTCGGGCGGCGGCACGGGACGGGCACCGGGTGGTCGTGGTGGGCCGCTCGCCGCAGAAGACCGCGGTGGTCGCCGCGGAGCTTGGCGTCCCGTACCACCTCGCCGACTACAGCGAACTGGCACAGGTCGTGCGGCTGGCCGAGGAGCTGACCGGCCGTTATGAGCGCATCGACGTGCTCGCCAACAACGCTGGTGGGATCTTCGCGGAACGACGCGTGACCGGCGACGGACTAGAGCAGACCTTCCAGGTCAACCACCTGGCCGGCTTCCTGCTCACCGCCCGCCTGCGCCCGCTGTTGGCCGCCAGTGGCGCCCGCGTCGTGCAGACCTCCAGCATGGCAGTCCGTACGGTGCGCCGGTACGACCTCGACAATGTGCAGTTCGCCGCCGGTTACACGCCCATGAAGGCCTATTCCTACGCGAAGCTCGAGAACGCCCTGTTCGCCCGCGAGTTGCAGCGACGGGCGGACGCCGAGGGTATCACCGCCACGGCCTTCCATCCCGGGGTCATCGCCTCCAACTTCGGCTCGACCGGCCGTGCATCGTTCCGGTGGCTCTATGCCAACCCGATCAGCCGCCGGGTGCTGGCGACACCCGAGGACGGAGCCCGGCGGATGCTCCAGCTGGCCCTCGCCCCGGAGGATGCGGGCTGGGAGCCGGGCGGGTACCACGAGCGCAACCGCCCTGCGGCGCTGCCCGCCCGGCTTCACCCGGACGAGGCGGCGGCCGGCCTCTGGAACCTCAGCAAGCAACTGCTTGCCGAGCGCGGTTTCGCGGTGTGATCCCCGAGCAGACGACCGCGGGGATCGGGGCGGTGTGGGGACCGACTGGGCCTCCTCAGACGGTATGGGTGAGCCCTCGGATTGAAGGTTGCCGGTCGAGATGTCCTTGCCCGGCCTATCCGACAGTTGTGGGAGGCCCTCGTGTTCCAAGAGCGTACGAGGGTCGGGCTGGACGTGCACGCACGATCGGTTCACGCCACGGGCGGCACCCGGGTCGCGTTCGAGAGCGTGCAACTGACCGCGGCCCACCCGGACTGGCTCGACACCGCCATCGCCGCCATGGCCGCGGACAGCGAGTACACCGACACCACCCGCCGGTTGACCTGCCTGTGCGGGGTCTCCACCCTCACCGGGTTCGCCCTCGCCGCCGAGATCGGGGACTGGCGCCGCCTGGACGGTGCCACGATCCGCGCCTACGTCGGGCTCGTGCCCACCGAAACACTCCAGCGGAGACAGACGCACGCAGGGCGGCATCACCAAGACCCGGAACAGCCACGCCCGACGGCTGCTGGTCGAAGCCGCGCCGATGCCGGTGACCGGCGCCTGAACCACCGCTGGGTCCAGCTCGAGACCCGCCGATAGAAGCACACCGTCGCCCGCACGGCGGTCGCCCGCGAGCTCGCCGGATGGCGCTGGCCCCAACCCGGAGCCAACCCGCCCGGCCCTGCTGTGAGCAGCCCCCGGGCCGCGCTCGACCTCAGACCACGCGAAAGCTCCCGCCAAGACACCGCCATGCGGTACCCAACGTGCGAACACCGACTGACGGCGCCGTCGACCAGACACCCGCCCGGCCCCGCGGAGAACGACAGAGGCGGCGCCGGACACCCAGCCCGGTGGCGCCCCACCCTGCCCACTTGACAGGGAACGGCTACGTCTCAGTAGCAGCCCTTGACGGTGGCGGCGAGCATGTCGAGCTGCTGCTTGAGCTTGAGCGTGGAGTCCTTGCCGTTGACGAGGAAGGCGAAGACCTTCAGGCGCCCGTCGGCACCGACGGTGAACCCGGCGAGGGCGACGACGTCGGAGAGGCTGCCGGTCTTGGCCCACACCTTGCCCGCGGCGCACCGCGACTGGCGGGTCGTGAAACGGCCGTACTTGGCGGCGAGCGTGCCCGTCTGCCCCGCGGTCGGGATCGCTGCGGCCTGGCGCATCACGGCGAGGTTCGTCGCGCGGGGGTTGACGCCGCGCATGACGACCCGCGCCAGCTGGAGGCTCGACATCCGGTCGGACCGGGAGAGCCCCGAGCCGTCGTAGAGGGCACCCACCGCCAGGCCCTTGCGGGTGAGCACGCGCGACTGCGCCGTCCGGGCGCGTGACCACGAGGTGCCGACGCCCTGCTGCCGACCGACGAGCTTGTGCAGCGTCTCGGCGATCTCGTTGTCGCTGTGCAGGAGCATCCGGCTGACGATGTCCGACAGCGCGTCGCCGCGCACGGTCGCCACCGTCGTCGCGTCCCGGGCGACGTCCCGGCGTCCGTCGTAGGTCACCCGGGCGATGCCGTGCGCCTTGAGGCGGGCCCGGAAGTAGAGGGCGGCGTCCCGGGTGGTGTCCGGGGTGTTGCGCTGGTCGCGGACGAGCGCCCGGACGGGTGCGATCGAGTCGGGGACGTAGCTCGCCTTCCAGCCCACGGCGAGGCTGGGGGTCGGGAAGACGTCGTCGTCGGCGTAGACGTGCGCCATGGTGACGCCCCGGGCCTTGAGGTAGGCGGCGGTCGCGGAGGCCAGCAGGTCGACGTCGGCGCTGGTCAGGCTCGGGTCCCCGAAGCCCTGGATGGTCACCTGGTTCACCCGCGGCCCGCGCCGCACCCGGGTGACGAAGCGGGTGTCCGGGCCGAAGACCGTCAGGGCGTTGAAGGCGGTGACGAGCTTGGTGGTCGACGCGGGCATGAGCGTCTTGCGCAGGTTCTTGCTCCACACGATCCGGTTGGCGCTGGCGTCCATGACCACCCCGGAGAACTGTTTCCCGAAGCGGGCCACGGTGACGCGCTTGCCCAGCTTGGTGTGGATGCGGTTGTCGGCGTTGGTGCCCGAGGCGGCGGTGACGGCGGACTGCGCGGTGGCGACCGCCGTCGTGTGCATCCCCGGCACGGCGGCGGTCTGGGCCAGAGAGGCAGGCGCGAGGGTGGTCGCGGTCAGGGCGGCGACCACCGTGGCCACCAGGGCACGGGCGCGGGTCTGGGGCATGGGCTGTCCTCGGTATGGCACGTCCCCGCGATCCGGTCCCTGCCTCGGGGTGCGACGAGGGTAGCCCACAAGCGGGGCCGATCCGTGGCAATCCGGCAGGTGGCGGGCACCTGCCGGCGTTCTCGCTCGGGTCGCCGGGAGGCTGCGGGCCAGCGGGCCGGGGTGGGCGCCCCTGCGTGGCTTCGTCTGGCCGCCACCGGACGGTGCGGTCGGCCTCCTGCGGGCTGACCTGCGGTGATGCGGTGGAGCCGATGACGGGAATCGAACCCGCGTGTCCAGCTTGGGAAGCTGGCGCTCTACCATTGAGCTACATCGGCGTGCCGGGCGATACGGGTGGTCCGACCGCCGGCGCCGGGAAGTCTAGCCGACGTCCCACGCCTCGCCGCACCGCCTCCCGGGCCCCGGCTCCACCCCCTCGCTCCGTGGCGCCCCAGCATCGGCGAGGTTCCCGCTGCACGCCGACGGTCCGTAAGCCCCGTGGCGGCGGCGCGCGCTCCGTCCGGGTGGTGAGGCTCCGGGCCGCCCGGTGCAGCCCCCGGACCGCGGGGACAGCGTACGGACGCGCCGGCGGGGCGCCGAGGCCGAGGTAGCCTGACGCGCGTGCTCCTCTCCGACCGTGACATCCGCGCCGAGATCGAGGCCGGCCGGGTCGCCCTCGACCCGTGGGACCCGGCGATGGTCCAGCCCAGCAGCGTCGACGTCCGGCTCGACAAGTTCTTCCGGCTCTTCGACAACCACAAGTACCAGGTCATCGACCCCGCGCAGGACCAGGCCGACCTCACCCGGCTCGTCGAGGTCGACCCGCAGGAGGGCTTCGTCCTCCACCCCGGCGAGTTCGTCCTCGGCTCGACCCTCGAGACGGTGAGCCTGCCCGACGACCTCGCCGCCCGCGTCGAGGGCAAGTCCAGCCTCGGCCGGCTCGGCCTGCTCACCCACGCGACCGCCGGCTTCGTCGACCCCGGCTTCACCGGGCACGTCACCCTCGAGCTGAGCAACGTCGCCACCTTGCCGATCATGCTCTGGCCCGGCATGAAGATCGGCCAGCTCGCGTTCTTCCGGCTCACCAGCCCGTCCGAGAACCCCTACGGCTCGGAGGCCTACGGGTCGCACTACCAGGGCCAGCGCGGGCCGACGGCGAGCCGCAGCTTCCAGAACTTCCACCGGGCCGAGGTCTGAGCGCCCGGTGACCGACGCATCCGGCGGCGGGCAGCCCCTGCCTCCCGGCGGGGAGGGCGCACGGCTGCACGGCCGCGCCGACCCGGGCTGCGACGGCGTGGCCCTCGTCCTGCACGGCGGGCGCGAGCACAGCCGGGAGGAGGTCAGCGGGCGCCAGCTGGCGGTGCTGCGGATGCTGCCGTTCGCCTGGTCGCTGCGCCACGGTGGCTCCGGCCGGCTGGCCGTCCTGCGGCTGACCTACCGCCTGCGGGGGTGGAACGGTGCGGCGGAGGACCCGGTGCAGGACGCCCGCTGGGCCCTCGAGCACATCCGCCGGGCCGCTCCCGGGCGGCCGGTCGCCCTCGTCGGGCACTCGATGGGGGGCCGGGTCGCGCTGCGGCTCGCGAGCGAGCCGGCGGTCGCGGCGGTCGCCGCGCTCGCGCCGTGGGTCGAGGACGACGTCCGCCGCCTGCGGCCCACCGTGCCGGTCCTGCTCATGCACGGCACGCAGGACCGCACGACCGACCCGCGCCGCACGGCCGCGGTGGCGGCCCGGTGGACGCACGAGGGTGCGCAGGTGACGCACCTGCGCGTGGCCGGGGAGAAGCACGCGATGATGCGTCGGCCCGGCTACTGGCACCGCACCGTGACCGACTTCGTCACCGGCGCTCTCCTGCGCTGAGCCCGACCCGGCTGACCACCGCGCCGGCGAGCAGCAGCGCCGCGCACCACAGCATCGCCGCCCGGTAGCCGGAGGTCATCGCGTCGGGGTCGAGGTAGTCCGTGCCCGCCAGCCCCACGAGCCCCGGCAGCGCGGCGACGGCGACGAGCGACCCCGCCCGGGCCACCGCGTTGTTCACCCCGCTCGCGACGCCGGCGTGCCGGTCGGGCGCCGCGGCGAGCACGGTCGCGGTGAGCGGCGAGACGAGCGTGGCCAGGCCGAGCGCGAAGACGACCATCCCCGGCAACACGTCGAGCCACCCGGCGGCCGGGCCGACCCGCAGCAGGAGGAGGGCGCCGGCGGCGCACAGCGCCGGCCCCACCGTCATCGGCAGCCGCGGCCCGACCCGCTCGGCCAGGGCGGCCGAGCGGGAGGAGAGCAGCATCATCGCGACGGTGAGCGGCAGGCTCGACAGCCCGGCCGTCAGCGCGCTCCACCCGGCGACCTGCAGCTCGAGGACGACGAAGAGGGTCACCACGCCGAGGGCGCCGTAGACGAGCAGGGTCATCGCGTTGGCGGCGGAGAAGACCCGGGAGGCGAACAGCGACAGCGGCACGAGCGGGTGGCTCGAGCGGCGCTCGACGACGACGAACCCCACCCCCGCGCCGACGGCGAGCGCCCATCCGCCCGCCGAGACGCCCGCGGGCGTCGGGGCCCGGGCGGTGAGCACGTACGTCAGGGCACCGAGGGAGAGGGCCGCGAGGACGCCGCCGAGCAGGTCGAACGGACGCTCGCGCGCCTGCGGGTCGCGGCTCTCGGGGGCGGTGCGCGCCGTGAGTGCGAGGACGGCGAGGCACAGCGGGACATTGATGCCGAAGACCCAGCGCCACGACGCGTGGTCGACGAGCCAGCCGCCGACGAGCGGGCCGAGCGCCGCGGCGACGCCCGAGTACCCCGCCCAGGTGCCGACCGCGGGCCCGCGGTCCTCGGGGCGGAAGGAGCTGCGGATGATCGCCAGCGCGCCGGGGGTGAGCAGCGCCGCGCCGACGCCCTGGAGGACCCGCAGGCCGACGAGCTGGGCGGGGCTGGCGGCGAGCGCGCACAGCGCCGACGCGGTGGCGAACCAGGTGACCCCGACGAGGTAGACCCGCCGCCGCCCCCAGCGGTCCCCGAGCGCGCCCCCGACGAGGACGAGGGAGGCGAGGGCGAGCAGGTAGCCGGCGACGACCCACTGCAGCTGGGCCAGGGAGGCCCCGAGGTCGGTGCCGATGGTCCGCAGGGCCACGGTGACGACGCTGCCGTCGAGGATGGCGACGCCCGTCCCGAGGACGAGGCCGGCGAGCACCGCCCGGCCCCGGGCGGAGCGGCGGTCGAGATGGTCGGCCGCGGGGACGGTCTCCTCGGGGGTGCTCACCTCCGGGCAACGCTGCGGGGCCTCCCGGCCATCCCGGCCATCCCGGCCGTCCCGGACCCCCGGGCGCCTCGCGCGGCCCGGGCGAGGCGTCAGCCGGTGCTCGCGGTCCGCATGCTCGTCAGCGCGTCCCGGTAGGTCACCCAGCCGACGGGGTCGACCCCGTCCTCGTCGAGGACCGGCATCCCGCCGACCCCGCTCTGGTTGAGGGCGTCGAGCACCCGGTCGAGGGTGTCGGTGACCCGCACCCGCTCGGGCAGCTCGGTGACCATCTCGGCCGGCTCGACCTCGTGCCGGCCCCCGGCCAGGGCCTCGGAGACCGCCCGGGCGGTGACCACGCCGTGGTAGCGCCCGTCGGCACCGGCGAGCGGGAGGACGCCGTAGCTCGTGCCCGACAGGCGGGAGGCGACGTCGCGCAGCGGGGTGCCGCCCTCGACCGGACGCGGCAGGGGGCGCATCACCTCGCGCACCGGCGTGCGGGAGGCGAGCGACTCCGGGGCGGGGGCGGTGAGGTCGACCCCGCGGCGGCGCAGCTTGAGGGTGTAGACGGAGTCGGCCGAGAGGGCGTGGCTGACGAGCGTCGCGATGACGATCGCGGTCATCAGCGGGAGGATGATCGAGTACTCGTTCGTCAGCTCGAACATGATGATGACCGCGGTGATCGGGGCCCGCGCCGCGCCGGCGAACACCGCGCCCATCCCGATGAGGCCGTAGGCGCCGACCGGGCCGGCGACGCCGGGAAGCGCGCCGTGTGCCACGGCACCGAACGCGGCACCGAGCATCGCCCCGATGAACAGGCTCGGCGCGAACACCCCGCCCGAGCCGCCGATACCGATGGTCAGGGAAGTGGCGAGCATCTTCCCGACGAGGAGCAGCAGGAGGAAGGCGATGGCGTAGCGGCCGTCGATGGCGTCGCCGAGGACGGGGTAGCCGACGCCGTACATCTGCGGCAGCGCGAGCAGGAGCAGGCCGAGCAGCAGCCCGCCGACGGCCGGCCGGGCCCACTCCGGCCCGGGCCACAGCGCGTCGCAGAGGTCCTCGACGCGGTAGAGGACCCGGGTGAACAGGACGCCGGCGCCGCCCGCGACGACGCCGAGCAGCGCGAAGAGCAGGTACTCGCTCGGGTGGGCCACGGTGAAGGTCGGCAGTGCGAGGAAGGGCTCGTTGCCGAGGACCGCCCGCCCGATCGCCGAGGCGGTGACGGCGGAGAGGACGACGAGCCCGAAGGACTGGGCCGTGAAGTCGGCGAGGATCAGCTCCATCGCGAAGAAGACCCCGGCGAGCGGGGCGTTGAACGTCGCCGCGATGCCGCCGGCGGCGCCGCACGCGACGAGCACGCGCATCCGGGGCTCGGTGACCCGGACCACCCGGCCGACCGTGGAGCCGAGGGCCGACCCGATCTGGACGATGGGCCCCTCGCGGCCGACCGACCCGCCGCCGCCGATGCACAGTGCCGAGGCGAGCGCCTTGACCCCGGCCACCTGTGGCTTGATCCGGCCACCGTTGCGCGCGACGGCGTACATGACCTCCGGGACGCCGTGCCCGCGCGCCTCCCGGGCGAACCGGTGGACGAGGGGGCCGTAGAGCAGGCCGGCCACGACGGGGGTGAGCACGACGAACCAGCGGCCGAGCGCCGGTAGGTGGGGGTTGGCCGCGCCGGGGACGGCCGCGTAGTCGGCGTGCCCGGTGAACAGCCGGGTGAAGGTCTCGATGAGCCACCGGAAGAGGACCGCGGCGCCCGCGGTGCCGGCGCCGACGACGAGCGAGAGGGCGAGCAGGCCGCCACGCGAGCCCCGCAGCTGGTCCCCCCGCACACGGGCCCGCCGCCGCCAGCCCGTCGTCGGTGTCGGACGCGGGGCGGCGGCGCTCACGGACATGAGTTGCAGTATGCAATAGTTGCAGGCATGAGCGGAAATCCGTCCACGGACGTCCCCGCGGGCAGCGCGGAGGAGCTCGACGCCATCGTCGGCGCCGTGCTCGTGGCCTCCCGGGCGCTCGTCGGGGTCTCGGCGCGCTCGCTGGCCGACGTCGAGGACACCGTGACGCTGACCCAGTTCCGCGCGCTCGTCGTCCTGAGCACGCTCGGGGAGACCCGGCTGAACACCCTCGCCGAGCGGCTCGGGGTCGGCGCCTCGAGCGCGCTGCGTACCGTCGACCGGCTGCTCGCGGCCGGCCTCGTCACCCGCCGGGAGAACGCCCGCGACCGGCGGGCGGTGGCCATCGCGCTCACCCGGCGCGGACGCAGCCTCGTCGACACGGTCACCGCCCGGCGGCGGGAGGCGATCGCCGCGATCGTCGAGCAGATGCCCGCCGATCGCCGCGCCGGGCTCGTGGCCGCCCTCACCGCCTTCGCCGAGGCGGCGGACGAGCCGGTGCCCGAGCTCCACGAGGTGCCCGAGGGCAGCTGGTGACCGCACGCTCCCACCCGGCCGGGTGAGCGCTCCTCGGGGGTCGGCGGAGCCCCCGTCCGGCGACGGCGTGCGCCGCTCGTCGAAGGTCGGGCCCCGGGGCCGCCCGACCTGCACCGATTCCGGTTAGGGTCGACGGATGATCCGCTTCGACGGCGTGACCAAGCAGTTCCCGGACGGCACGGTCGCCGTCGACGACCTCAGCCTCACGGCGCCGACGGGCAAGATCACGGTCCTCGTCGGGCCCTCCGGGTGCGGCAAGACGACGAGCCTGCGGATGGTCAACCGGATGATCGAGCCGACGCGCGGCGCGATCGTCATCGACGGCCAGGACACCGCCCGGATGGACCAGGCCCAGCTGCGCCGCGGCATCGGGTACGTCATCCAGCACGCCGGGCTCTTCCCGCACCGGACCGTCCTCGACAACATCGGCACGGTGCCCCGGCTCCTCGGCTGGGACCGCGCCCGTACCCGCGAGCGCTCCCGCGAGCTGCTCGAGCGGGTGGGGCTGGACGCCCGGCTCGCCGACCGCTACCCCACCCAGCTCTCCGGGGGGCAGCAGCAGCGGGTGGGGGTGGCCCGGGCGCTCGCGGCCGACCCGCCGATCATGCTCATGGACGAGCCGTTCTCGGCGGTCGACCCGATCGTGCGCGACCAGCTGCAGGACGAGTTCCTCCGCCTCCAGGACGAGCTCGACAAGACGATCGTCTTCGTCACCCACGACATCGACGAGGCGATCAAGCTCGGCGACCAGGTGGCCGTGCTGCGGGTCGGGGGCTCGCTGGCGCAGGTGGCCGAGCCGGCCTACCTGCTCGCCCACCCGGCCGACGACTTCGTCGCCGACTTCGTCGGCCGCGACCGTGGCTACCGCTCGCTGCAGTTCCAGCCCTCCCCACGCCTGCCGCTGCGCTCGGAGCGCACCGTGGTCCTCGGCGAGCGCCCCGGCGAGGCCGGTTCGGCGTGGCTGCTCGTCGTCGACGAGCACCGCCACCCGGTGGGCTGGGTGGAGCCCGGCCGGGTCGGTGACCGTCCGGTCGAGGACGCCGACCTCCACCGCGGCGGCACCCTCGCCCGGGCCGACGGCACCCTGCGCGGAGCCCTCGACGCGGCGCTGTCCTCGCCCTCGCGGCGCGGGGTGGTCGTCGACGACAGTGGCGCGCTCATCGGGACCGTCCTCGCCCACGAGGTGCTCAGCGCCATCGAGGACACCGACCGGCCCGAGCGCGACGAGCGCGACCCCGTCCGCGGCGGGGCCGTCGACGTCGCGGGGGAGCAGGCCTGACGTGGACTGGCTCGCCTCGAACTGGCGCACGGTGCTCGACCTCGCGGTCTCCCACCTCTACCTCGCCGGGGTCCCCCTGGTCGTCGGGCTCGTCCTGTCGGTGCCGCTCGGCTGGACGGCCAAGCGCTGGAGCCGGACGTACTTCGCCATCATCACCTCCGCCGGGCTGCTCTACACGATCCCCTCGCTCGCGCTGTTCGTCGTCATGCCGCTCATCGTCGGCACCAAGATCCTCGACCCGCTCAACGTCGTCATCGCGATGTCCGTGTACACCGTCGCGTTGCTCGCGCGCACCGTCGCGGACGGCCTCACGGCGGTCCCCGACCATGTCGAGCAGGCCGCGACGGCGATGGGGTACAAGGGCCTGCGCCGGCTCTTCGGTGTCGAGCTGCCGCTCGCGGTGCCGGTCGTCGCGGCCGGGCTGCGGGTCGCGGCGGTGAGCAACGTCAGCATCGTCTCGGTGGCCTCCATCGTCGGCATCTCCCAGCTGGGGGACCTGCTCGTCGACGGCTACAACCGGGTCATCTGGGGCGAGCTGGTCACCGGCATCCTCGCCACGGTCCTGCTCGCCCTCGTCCTCGACGCCCTCATCGTCGCCGGGGCGAAGGTCCTCACGCCGTGGACCCGGGCCGCCGGGGGGCGCGCATGATCGCCTCGCTGCTGTCGTGGTTCACCGACGCCGAGACGTGGGCGGGCGAGTCGGGCATCGGCAACCGCCTCCTCGAGCACCTCTGGTACACGCTCGCGACGATGGTCGTCGCGATGGTCCTCGCCGTCCCCGCCGGCCTCTGGGTGGGGCACACGGGACACGCCCGGTGGCTCGTGACGGTCGCGAACTCGCTGCGGGCCGTGCCGACCCTGGGTCTCCTGCTCGCCGCCTCGCTGTGGCTGCGGACCCTGCCGGGGGACCTGGCCTACGTCGTCCCGAGCATCGCGGTCCTCGCGCTGCTCGCGATCCCCCCGGTCCTGGCGGGGACCTACGGCGGGATCGAGGCCGTCGACCCCGCTGCGCGCGACGCCGCCTACGGCGTGGGGATGCGGGGCCGGCAGGTGCTCTGGCAGGTCGAGGTCCCGAACGCGCTGCCGCTCATCCTCTCCGGGGTGCGCTCTGCCGTCCTCCAGGTCGTCGCGACGGCGACGATCGCCGCCATCGTCGGTCTCGGCGGTCTCGGCCGGTTCATCATCGACGGGCTCGCGCTGAGCGACTACGCCCAGGCCGGTGGCGGCGCCCTGCTCGTGGCCGTGCTCGCCCTGGCCCTGGAGGGGCTGCTCGCCCTGGTCCAGCGGCGGCTCGTCTCGCCCGGCCTGAGCGGGCGCCCTGTCGGTGGGTCACGAAAGGATGACGAAGACGCACCGCGGGAAGAACCGGGCGAGAGCACGGTTGACCTCCGCACGCCCGCCTGACACCGGCGCGTCCTCGACGGCCGCGCCCAGCCACCGCCCGACCCGACTCCGCTCGACCGACCACCGGCCCTCCGGCCACCACGAAAGGGACCGACCGATGAAGCGCAGAACCGCCCTGACCACGCTCGCCGTCGCCGCCGCCCTCGGGCTGACGGCGTGCGGCGGAGGGGACGACCCGCTCGCCGCCGAGAGCTCCTCCTCCGACGGCGGCGGCTCCGGCGGCGGGTCGGTCGTCGTCGGAGGAGCGAACTTCTCCGAGTCGACGCTGCTCGCCGAGATCTACGCCGGTGCCCTCCAGGCCGACGGCATCGACGCGAGCACCAAGCTGAACATCGGCTCGCGCGAGGTGTACCTGCGTGCCCTCCAGGACAACTCGATCCAGGTCTTCCCGGAGTACACCGGGGCGCTCGCCCTCTACTACGACGCCGACTACAGCGGCACCGACGCCGACGAGGTGTACGCGCACGTCCAGGAGGTCATCCCCGACGACGTCACCGTGCTCGAGAAGTCCGCCGCCGAGGACAACGACTCGATCAACGTCACGCAGGAGACCGCCGACAAGTACTCGCTCTCGACGATCTCCGACCTCGCCGACGTCGCGGGCGACCTCACCCTCGCCGCACCGCCGGAGTTCAAGGAGCGCCCGCAGGGCGTGCCGGGGCTGAAGAAGACCTACGGCGTGACCTTCGGTTCCTTCCGCCCGCTCACCGGCCAGGCCATCGTCCAGGCGCTCGTCAACGGCCAGGCGGACGCGGCGAACATCTTCTCGACCGACCCGGCCATCGCGGCCAACGACTTCGTGACCCTCGAGGACGACCAGAAGCTGTTCGGGTCGCAGAACATCGTCCCGCTCGTGCGCTCGGACCGCGCCGACGAGGTCAAGGACACCCTCGACGCGGTCTCCGCGAAGCTGACGACCGACGCGGTCGCCGACATGCTCAAGCAGACCGACATCGACAAGAAGGACCCGGCGGAGGTCGCGCAGCAGTTCCTCAGCGACAACGGCCTCTCCTGAGCCGCTGACGGGCGGCTCAGTCCCAGGGGTCGAGCTCGTCGAGGAGTGCCGGGTCGCCGCCCTGGTCGGCGTCGGGTGCCTGGGGCGACGGTGTCGTGGACGCCTCGGGCGCCTCCGCGGGGTCGGTGTCGTCGGCCGCGGGGGCAGGCTCGCCGGCGGGGGCAGGCTCGTCCCACGGGTCGACGTCGTCGGTGGCGACCTCGGCAGCCGTGGCGAGCCGCTCCGGGGTGGGCTCACCCTGTGAGGTGCCGGCGAGCGGGTCCTCGGCCGCCGGCGGGTCGTCCCACGGGTCGGGCTCGGACGCGGCCGGCTCCGCAGCGGCCGGCGGCGACGTGCTCGGCTCGTCCCACGGGTCGGCGTCGTCGGTGGACGGGGAGGCGGCGGGCTCGTCCCACGGGTCGGTGTCGTCGGACACTTGCGGGGGGCTCGATGTGGCGGCGGCCGGCGGCGACGTGCTCGGCTCGTCCCACGGGTCGGCGTCGTCGGAGGACGGGGAGGTGGCGGGCTCGTCCCACGGGTCGGCGTCCTCGGCGGCTTTGACGGGCTCCTCGGCGGGCGCTGCGGTAGGTGCTGCCGCGGCGGCAGTCGCTGCGCCGGCGGCCGCGGGCGGGAGGTCGGCGCCCTCCGCCGTCGTGGGCTCGTCGGCGTCCTCGGCCGGCGTCTCCGGCGAGCTCTCCTCCTCCCCGCGGCGTACGGCGGCGAGCAGCATCTGGGCGACGTCGACGACCTCGACCTGCTCGCCCGCCCCCTCGGCCTGCTTGGCGGTGAGCCCGTCCGAGATCATCACCCGGCAGAACGGGCAGCCGATGGCGATCCGCTCGGCGCCCGTCGCGAGGGCCTCCTCGGTGCGGTTGGTGTTGATCCGCGTCCCGAGCTTCTCCTCCATCCACATCCGGGCGCCCCCGGCGCCGCAGCAGAACGACTTCTCGCCCGAGCGTGGCATCTCGCGCAGCTCGACGCCGGGCAGGGCACCGATGAGCTCTCGCGGCGGCGAGTACACGCCGTTGTGCCGGCCGAGGTAGCACGGGTCGTGGTAGGTGACCGTCGCGGCGGTCGAGGCGACGTTCCGTGCCGAGGACATGCCGGGCACGTCGTCCGGGCGGGCGACGGGGGTGAGCCGCTTCTCGCGCACGAGCCGGTTGAGCAGCTGCGTGTGGTGGACGACCTCGTAGGAGCCGCCCAGCTGGGGGTACTCGTTCTTGATCGTGTTGAAGCAGTGGGCGCAGGTGACGACGACCTTGGTCACCCCGAGCTCGCCGAAGGTCTCGACGTTCTGCGCCGCGAGGGTCTGGAACAGCAGCTCGTTGCCGGCCCGGCGGGCGGAGTCGCCGGTGCACGTCTCGCCGTCGCCGAGGACCGCGAAGGAGACGCCGGCCGCGTCGAGCAGCTCGGCCACGGCGCGCGTGGTCTTCTTCGCGCGGTCCTCGTAGGCACCGGCGCAGCCGACCCAGAACAGCCAGTCCACCTCGGATGCCTGCTCGACGTCCCGCCCCAGCACCTTGACCTCGAAGGGCAGGTCCTTGGCCCAGTCCAGCCGCGCCCGGGCCCCCATCCCCCACGGGTTGCCCTTGCCCTCGAGGTTCTTGAACAGCCCGCCGAGCTCGTTCGGGAAGGCCGACTCGATGAGCGTGGAGTAGCGCCGCATGTCGATGATGTGGTCGACGTGCTCGATGTCGACCGGGCACTGCTCGACGCACGCGCCGCACGTCGTGCACGACCAGAGGACGTCCTGGTCGATGACGGCGTCCGGGCCGTGCGGGGTGTAGGCGCTCAGGGGCGCCTCGGGGTCGTAGCCGGTGTCGCCGACCAGTGCCATCGCCGACCAGTCGAGGACGTCGACCGGGGCGGTGGGCTCGACGCCGTCGGTCGGCACGGTCTGGGCAGCGGCCGAGACAGTGGCCATGGCCCGCTCGCGGTCACCGTCGGCGTCCGCGAGGGCTCGCAGGTAGGGCGCCTTGGCGTTCGCGTGGTCCCGCAGGGTCATCATGAGCAGCTTGGGCGAGAGCGGCTTCTCGGTGTTCCAGGCGGGGCACTGGCTCTGGCACCGACCGCACTCGGTGCACGTCGAGAAGTCGAGCAGGCCCTTCCACGTGAAGTCCTCGACCGCACCGACGCCGAGGACGTCGCCCTCCTCCATCTCCTCCATGGCCTCGAGGTCGAACGGCTTGCCTCCCACCGTCATCGGCTTGGCGGCCCCGAGGGCCGTCCGGCCGGAGGCCTCGCGCTTGAACCAGATGTTGGGGAAGGCCAGGAAGCGGTGCCACGCGACGCCCATCGTCGGCTGCAGGGCGATGGTGATCATCCAGGCGAAGGAGACGAGTATCTTGACGGTGGCGACCGCGTACACCCAGGCCGCGACCTGGGGCAGCGAGGCGCCCGACCACCAGCCGGCCATCCAGCCCGTGAGCGGGAAGTGCAGCGCCACGGAGGCCCCGGGCTCGAGGCGCTGGACCATCGCGGCCTCCAGGCCACGCAGCAGGAGGATGCAGATGGTGACGACGAGGATGGTCAGCTCGACGTAGTAGGCCTGCCAGAAGGTGGAGCCGAAGAAGCGCGACCAGCGCCCGTCTCGCCCGGCGGCTCGCTTCGGGTGGTTCTTCTGGCGGATCGCCATGAGCACGACGATGCCGACGAGCCCGGCCCAGGCGAACAGCTCGACGACCCACTCGAAGGGGGGCAGGTGGCCGACGAGGGGCAGGCGGTAGTCGGGCTGGACGAGCTGGAAGAAGGCGTTGACGAGGGTGGTGAACAGGATGATGAAGGCCAGCGCGGTGAACCAGTGCGCCGCCGCGACGACCTTGAGCCGGCTCATCCGGGTGTGCCCGAGGAACTCCCGGGCGAGCGTCCAGGTGCGCGAGCCCGGGGCGTCCGTGCGCCCCGGGTCGGGCCGGCCCATCCGGTAGAGCGCGATGAAGCGTCCCACCTGGCGGAAGAGCATCGCCCAGCCGACCGTCGGCACGACGACGCACAGGACGATGCCGACGACCTGGAGGGCGGTGACGCCGCCGAACCGTTCGTCGAACGTGGGCAGGACGTCGCTGGCCAGGGCGGGCGCGAGGGCAGCAGGCATGCGCGCCAGCGTACCCGGCGGTAAGCAAGCGCTCACCGCCGTGTGACGACCGTCAACCCCCGGCGCCGGAAGACCTCTCCCGGTCCTGCGGGGCTCGCCGAGCCATGCTGATCTCGCCCAGCACTGGCGCTGTAGCAACGTGGTTCAGCGAGATCGCCGCGGTCTGGCGAGGCCGGCGCGGGTCGGAGAGGTCTTCCGGTGGGGGTGGACGGCATTGCCGTGGGGGATAACGGTCTGTTGGAATATGCATAACGCGCCCGGGGTTGGCCCGGGCAGCACGACCGATGCAGCGCGCCGTCGCCCGCCCGGGCCGTCGGTGCACCCCGACAGAGAGGCGACTTCGATGCCCATCCTCGACGACGTGACCCAGGCCGTCGGCAACACCCCGCTCGTCCGGCTCAACCGGATCATCGACAGCGAGGCCACGGTGGCCGCCAAGCTGGAGTTCTACAACCCGGCGAGCTCGGTCAAGGACCGCATCGGGGTCGCCATCGTCGATGCGGCCGAGGCCTCCGGCGACCTGCAGGCCGGCGGCACGATCGTCGAGGCCACCTCGGGCAACACCGGCATCGCCCTCGCCATGGTCGGGGCGGCCCGCGGCTACCAGGTGGTGCTCGCCATGCCCGAGACGATGAGCAAGGAGCGCCGCGCCCTGCTGCGGGCCTACGGCGCCGAGCTCGTCCTCACCCCCGGCTCGGAGGGGATGAAGGGTGCGGTCACCCGCGCCGAGCAGATCGTCGCCGAGCGTGAGGGCGCCGTGCTCGCCCGGCAGTTCGCCAACGCCGCCAACCCCGAGGTCCACCGGCGCACGACGGCCGAGGAGATCTGGAAGGACACCGACGGCGCGGTCGACGTCGTCGTGGCCGGCATCGGCACCGGCGGCACGATCACCGGCGTCGGCGAGGTGCTGAAGTCCCGCAAGCCGGACGTGCAGATCGTCGCCGTCGAGCCCAAGGAGTCGCCGATCCTCAACGGCGGTGAGCCCGGGCCGCACAAGATCCAGGGCATCGGGGCCAACTTCGTCCCGGAGATCCTCAACACCGAGATCTACGACGAGGTCATCGACGTCGATGCCCAGACCTCCGTCGAGTGGGCCCGCAAGGCGGCCACGGACGAGGGGCTGCTCGTCGGCCTGTCCTCCGGCGCCGCCCTCGCCGCCGCCAACGAGGTGGCGCAGCGCCCGGAGAACGCCGGCAAGACGATCGTCGTCATCATCCCGAGCTTCGGCGAGCGCTACCTCTCGACCATCCTGTTCGAGGGTCTCGTCGACTGACCATGGCCTCGTTCCTCGGCGCCTTCCGCGCCATGGTCCGCGAGGACCTCGACGCCGCGATGGCGCGTGACCCCGCCGCCGAGACGCGTGCCGACGTCGCGTTCAACTCCCCGGGGCTGCACGCCATCTGGGGCTACCGTCTGGCCCACCGGCTCTGGCAGCGCCCCGGGGCCCGCCCGGCCGCGCGGCTGCTGTCGACCGCCGTGCGCGGCGTCACCGGCGTCGAGATCCACCCCGGTGCCACGATCGGCCGGCGGTTCTTCATCGACCACGGGATGGGTGTCGTCATCGGCGCCACGGCCGTCGTCGGTGACGACGTGATGCTCTACCACGGCGTCACCCTCGGCGGGCGCTCGATGCAGCGGGGCGTCAAGCGCCACCCCACCCTGGGGGACCGCGTCACGGTCGGCGCCGGCGCCCGCGTCCTCGGGGACATCGAGGTCGGCGACGACGCCCAGGTGGGCGCCAACTCGGTCGTCGTCAAGGACGTCCCGGCCGGCGCCGTCGCGACCGGTGTGCCCGCCGCGGTGCGCTTCCCGGCCGTCCCGGGCTCGGACCCCTACGACGCCCTGTTCGCCGAGCCGGCCATCTTCATCTGACCGCGCTCGGCGTCCGCGCGCGCCAGTCGGAGCCGTAGAGGCAGAAGACCCCCGCCTCGGGTGCCTCGGCGACGACCTGCGCCAGCGCGTCGGCCGTGTCCGCCCCTGCGGCGACGCGGCGGTGGTAGGCGACCATCGCCTCTCGGGCGACGTCGTCGGCCACCGGAGCCACGGCGGCCAGCACGCTCGTCGCCTTGAGTGAGAGCAGCGCGATCGCGAGCCCGAGTGGCTCGTCCCCCGGCCGGCTGGAGAACTGGCCGACGTCGCACGCCGAGAGGACGACGTGCTCGGCCGCGACCGGACGGGGGAACTCGTGGGCGTAGACGGGCCCGTCGGCCATGGTCACCGCCGAGAACAGCGGGCTCTGCCCCTCGTGCCGGCCGTGGGCCGCCAGGTGCACCACGTGGGCCTCGGCCAGCGCCTCGAGGACGTCGGTGCTCGTCGCGGCGTCCGAACCGATCGTGGCGCCACCGGGCCCGACGGCGGCGGGCGACCGGGCCCAGGCGCCGGCGACCGCCTCGACCTCCTCGGCGGCGTGGTCCAGCCCGGGGCCACGCAACGCCCGCACGGTCAGCCGCGACGCAGCCGGCCCGCGTCCGGCGGGACCGCGCACCCACCGCGTGACGCTCGGGGTCGCCGTGACCGCCCGCCCGGCCAGCGAGGGCAGCAGCCGCCACGGAACCCCCGTCAGCGACCGCGAGGGGGCGACGACCACCCGCTCGCCGTCCGCCCAGACCGGGGAGAGCAGGGCGTCGACGGCGGCGAGGGACGAGCCGGTGGCCCGCTCGAGCGCGGCCCGCATCGGGGAGCGGGGGCCGAGCAGGGCACGTGCGCGCAGGTCCCGGCGCAGCCGGCCGGCGAGCGCCACGGCCTCGGGCACCGCGGCGAGATCCCGCAGTCGCACCCCGGCGGAGGAGACCGTGAGCGCGTGCAGCTGCCCGGCGCTCTCGAAGAGCTCGACGACCGTCGTCCCCGGTGGGCACCCGGCCCGCAGCTCGGTGGCGTCGGCGGCGGCCGGTGCCGCGCCCCGCGAGCCGGCCACGACGAGGGCCCACTCGCGCTCGCTCACCGCTTGTTCCAGCTCCTCGAGCCGGGCCAGCTGGGCTGCCGAGAGGGGACCGTCGTCGGCGAGGCCGTGCCGGGCCAGCCGCAGCTCGCGGGTGGCCTCGACGAGCTCGGGGTCCGGGGGGGCAGCGACCGGGTCGATCCGGTGGGACACCGCCCGCCATCGCTCCACGGTGGTCAGGACGTCGTCGGGGTCCCGCACCGCCATCGCGCGCTCGACGTCGAACGCGGCCAGCCGCCGGGCGTGCAGGGCCAGCGCGGCGCGCACGTCGAGGCTCGAGGAGCGGAACTGGTGTGCCGCGAGCAGCCGGTTGCCCTCCTCGACCCAGCGGGCACTCTCGGCCGGCCGGCCGGCGAGGTGGTCCATCCGTGCCCGGACGAGCAGCTCGTGCAGCTGCCCGGCGAGGGAGTCCGTCCGGCTGCCGTCCGCGGCGTCCAGCCGGCGCCGCGCCCCCGTGAGGTCACCGAGCAGCAGCCGTGCCTCGGCCTCGAGCCGCACCGCCTCCCGCTCGCTGGAGGTCCGCGGGCGGCCGTCGCCCTCGGGGTCGCGCGCCGGGCGGCTGCCGAGGCCGACGACGACGCCCGGCAGGTCGCGGCCCTCGCCGATGTCGACGGCCGCGCGCACGATCTCGGCTCCGGCGACGAGCTCGGCGGCCTGGCGGGTCCGGTAGGCCGCCGTCGCCGACCGCAGGTGCTCGCGTGCGCCCGCAAGGTCCTCGACGAGGATGTCGCAGCGCGCGAGGCGCAGCGCGATGTCGCCGACCTCGAGGCGGTGCCCGTCCGCGTGCGCGGTCGCGAGGGCGTCCTCGAGGGCCTCGCGGGCCTGGTCGACGAGCCCCGCGGCGAGCAGGACCTCCGCGTAGTCGAGCCGGGCCCGGTCGCGGGAGACCTCCGCGTCGAGGGCGTCGGCCGCACGCATCAGGAGGAGGGCACGGGGCAGGTCGTCCTCCGCGAAGGCCAGGCAGCCGAGGTTGTGCCGGGCCTTGAACTCCTGCTCGGCGAAACCGTGCTCGGTGGCGAGGCCCAGCGCCGTCTCGAGGGCCTCGCGCGCCGGCCCGGTCTGGCCGAGGGTCAGGTGGGCGAGCCCCCGGTTGATGTGGAGCGCGCAGCGCTGGGCGGGGGCGAGCAGGGTCTCGTCGGCACCGACCTGCCCGAGCGCTGCCAGCGCACCCTGCCAGTCGCCGACCCGGGCGAGGATGTTGCTCTCCTGGATGTGCGTCAGCGCCAGCAGGGCCCGGTCGCCGGCGGCCACCGCCTCGCCCCGGGCGCTGCGGAGCAGGCCGAGGGCGGGGTCGAGCCCCTCGAGCTCCATCGTCGTCCACGCCCGGGTGATCCGGACCCGGACCGCGAGCAGCGCCCCGGCGCCGTCCGGGGCAGCGTCGAGGAGGGCGAGCGCCTCGTCCAGCGCCACTGCGGCGGGCCCGAACCGGCCGACCTCGTTGTCGGCCCGGGCGCCCGCGAGGAGGCTCTCCGCCCGCTGGGTCGTCTCCGGCTCGATGGGCTCTCCTACAGCTCGATGGCGGGCGTGATCACCGGCGGCGCGCCGGCCACCCCCTGACGGCGCAGGACGAAGTTCACCAGCCCCCGCTCGACACCGGTGAAGACGAACCGGCCGTCGTCGTCGGTCGAGGTCGTCCGGGTGCGGCCGCGCTCGCGCAGCTCGATCTCGACCTCGCCCTCGCTGACCCAGCCGACGATGTCGACCCGGGCCGTGCCGGCGCTCTCGATCGTCACCATGACGCTCAGCCCGTCCCGGGCGAAGGTGACGGTGTCGGCGCGGGAGAAGTCGGTCCCGCGCACGCTGGCCAGGCCCTCGTCGCTGACGATCTCCGCGACCTGGGCCTCGAGCGATGCCACGCTCATGGCGAACTTGACCCGGTCGAGCAGGTCGCCGGGGACCGGGTCGAGGTCGCTGTGCAGGTCGCGGATCTCGGCGAGGAGGACGGCGTCGAGGGCGTCGAGGGGCTGGCCGGCGAGGTGCAGCTCGTTCTCGGGTGGCGTCATGTCGTCATCTCCCATCGGGGGTCGGCGGTCAGTGAGGCCCGCAGCTTGGCGAGGCAGCGCCCGCGGGTCGGGCCGATCGAGCCGACCGGCATCCCGAGGGCGGCCGCGACGTGGGCGTAGTCCGGGCGGTCGGCGAACGCGACGGCTCGCAGGAGGGTCTGGCAGCGGGCCGGCAGGCGGGCGAAATGGCTGCGGACGAGGGTGCTCTCCTCGGCCGCGACGACGGCACCCTCGGGGGAGGGCGCGGTGGCGTCGGGCTCGACGTCGCGCACGTCCTGGGCGGTCCCCGGCTGTTCGCGCTGGGCTCGGGCCACGCGGGTCCAGGCGTCCCGCTTGGTCGTCGTGATGAGCCACTTCAGGACCGACTGGGGGTCGGCGATCGACGCGGCGTGCTCGACGAGCTTGAGCCAGGCGTTCTGGACGACGTCCTCGGCGTGCTGCCGGCTGACCCCCTGCTGCCGTGCGACCGACCACAGCAGCGGCGTGACGTCGTCGACGAGCCGGGACATGCCGGACGCGTCGCCGTCGCGGAAGGCGCGGAAGGCGGTGGCCGCGCGGGTGGCGAGGCTGTCGGCGCCGGCGTCGGTGTGCATCAGCCGACGACCTTCGCCACGGCCCGGGCGGCGCGCTCGCGCCGGTCGGGCCCCTTGCCCGCCGGGCCCTCCTCGGCGAGGACGGAGGCCACCATGCCGACGCACGACGGCGCTGCGAAGGAGGTGCCGCTCCAGACGCCGAAGCCGGTCCGGTAGGCGTCCGGGTCCGGGGTGGCCCGTTCCGGCCGGGGGGAGTCGGCCTCGACGAACACTGCGCCGCGGGCCGAGCTGTCGAGCGTCGTGGGCATCGTGCTGACCACGGCGACCCCGGGCCGGTAGGTCGTGACCCAGCTGCCGGTGTTGGAGAACACGGCGACGTCCTCACCCGTGGGGTTGTGCGCCCCGACGCTCGTCACCGGCACCGCGGTCGGGACGGCGTCGGCCATGGCCGCCGGCCAGAAGCGTTCGGCCGTGCCGCCGTTGCCCGCGGCCGCGACGACCGCGACGCCGGAGTCGGCGAGTGCGCGCAGCGCCCTCATGAGCGAGGCCTCGTCCTCGACGGTGTCCGGACGCTCGTGGTAGTACCCGAGCGAGAGGTTGACGACGTCGAGGGGGTCGTTCGGGCCGCGTCCGTCCAGGGCGGACCAGTGGTAGAGCAGGAGTGCCTCGAGGGCCGCCACGAGGTCCTTCTCGTCCGCGGCGCCGTCGCCCCACATCACCGGCACGACGACGAGCCGGGCCTCGGGGCAGTGCTGTCGCACGATGCCGGCGACGAAGGTCCCGTGCCCGGCGAGCGGGTCGAGGGTGCGGTTGACCGGGTCGATGGTGACGCCGTGCAGCTCGGGGTCGTCCTCGGGGGCGAAGCGCAGACCGACCGGCTGGCCGTCGACCCGGGGGTCGCGGTCGACGTGCGCGGATCCCGGGGGGAACCAGGGGTGCTCGCCCAGGCCGGTGTCGAGCAGCGCGACGACGGGGGAGCACTCGTGACGTGGGCGCGGTGCCGGGAACCGGAGGGAGACCGGCCCGCGCCCGGAGGCGACGCCGGGCAGGCTCACCCCGGAGGTGTAGCCGACGCCCGAGGTGTACCCGACCCCGGAGGTGTAGCCCACGCCGGAGGTGTAGCCGACCCCCGAGGTGTAGCCCACGCCGGAGGTGTAGCCGACCCCCGAGGTGTAGCCGACCCCCGAGGTGTACCCGGCGCCCATGAGGATGTGGTTGAGCCCCCAGCCGCGGACGGCCTCGTGGCCGAACTCGCTGCGGGCCCGCTGGAGGACGTCCCAGGCGTCGAGTGGCGGCCCGAGCCGGGTCTCGTTGGGCACCAGCCGGACCGGGGCGTGGGTCACCTCGCCGAGCCGCTCCGCGTAGCCCCCCTCGGTGGCGACGTCGGCCAGCGGGTTGGGCGGGATCTCGACGTGGAAGTCGAGCTGCTTGCCCAGCTCCTCGAGGAGGCCGCGCGGACCGGCGAGCTGCTCCTCGGTGAAGCCCGGCACGAAGATCCGGTGCGGGACGTAGGCGACCGGCCTGGGGGCGGGCTCGTTCCCGAGGCGGGTGGCGGTGTCGGGGTCGAGGACGGTCGCCCCGAACCGTCGCAGGGCGGTCGTCGGCACGGAGAAGACCGGAGGCACCCGTCGGGGGTCCTCGGGCGAGGGTGAGGGGGCGTCGGGGGTCTGGCCGACCATGAGGGCTCCTCGGATCCGGACACGGCGGCAGGGGCCGCGCCGGGCTCAGCGTAGTGACGGATTCGGGCACTGAACAGGAGTGGCGAGGAGCGGCGGTGATACGTGCAGGTCAGCCCGGCGCCGAGCTGGCGTGCTCCCTCCCGCGGCCGACCGATCGGAGGTGGCGTGTATCAGGACGCGGCAGTGGCCGTCCTCGTCCACGTGGGCCCGAACGGGTCACGGTGCGCACGGCCCGAAGGGGCTCGGTCCGGGTGTACCGCGGCTCGAGCCGGCAGCCGCGGCAGGGAGCGGCATCCATCCGGTTCCCCGGGGTCCATGGCGCACTGCGTGGGGAGACCCGCGTCGGGCGTCGAGCGGGGCCGGCCCGACGTGCCGTGCCGTCCGGACCTGCGGTGCGGCGCGGGTCGCGCCCCGCTCGGTGGGGACCGGCCAGGCGTCCGCGGGCCGCGACGGAGCCTGCCGCGCCCACGGGCCGCGGCCCGGAGACGGTGGTGTCGCTGCCCTCAGTCGGCCGTGCCGGTGGGACGCGTGGCCGCGGACCAGGCCTCGGCGTGGTCCGCCCCGGCCGCTGCGGACGAGGGCGGCTCGGCACCGGCGGACTCCCCACCCGCGGAACGACCGCCCGCATCATGGCCGACCGCCTCGGAGGCGATGGTGCGGCCCTGGCGCAGCTTCTCTCCGGTGGCCCGGGCGGCGTCGGCGACGAGGTCGGCGACGACCGGTGCGGCCTTGGTGCGCGCCACGTCCTTGGCGTTGGCGACCTGCTTCTGGACCGGCTGCGAGCTCCACACCTTCTGTGAGGTCCGCCGGATCTGCTCGTAACGGCGGGTCCCGGCCTTGGCCCCAAGGACGTACCCGGCGGCCAGGCCCGCGAGGAAGGACAGCTTGCCCATGGGGGCTCCTTTCGTCGGTGTCCGACCTTACCCATCCCGGGTGGGGCCGACACCCGGCCGCTCCCGTCGGATGCCGACCGGAGACGCCGCCCGGCTTACCCTGGACCCGCGCTCGGCGGTGTCCGGGCGAGGAGGGCTCGCATAGTGGCCTAGTGCGGCGGTCTTGAAAACCGCTAGGGGCGCAAGCCTCTCGTGGGTTCGAATCCCACGCCCTCCGCGCGGGGTGGTGCGACGTGCGGTTGCTCGGGGGATGTCACTAGTCGCGGGCCAGCTCGGGGGGCCGGACGAGTTCGGCGATGGCTTCCCACCGCTCCGGCGACATCAGGTACGGCTCGGCGTCGCCGGGCCGGTAGAACTTCATGGCGAAGTGGTTGCTCGGCTGGTGGTAGGAGAGGACGGCGACCTGCCAGAGGCTCTCGTCGGGTCCTTCGGTGGCCAGCAGCAGGTCCTGTAGGTACGGGCGCATGCGTCGGGTGGAGAGGATCATCTCGTCCGGGTGGCCGTGGTCGTCGTAGTAGATGGCGTCGACCCGGGCGATGGCGCGCCCGTCGGCCTGCGCGACCACCGCGAACGCGCACCAGTCGATGTCCTCGAACGAGGGCTCACCGCGGAGTGCGTCGATGACGGCGTGCATGGCCTCCAGCTGGAGCTCCTCGACGGGGGTGGCGTCCTTGGGCTTGGTGAACCACCTCATACCGGGCGCACCCGTTCCGCGTTCTGCCGGAAGTTCGCGGGGCTGGGGCGCCACTGTTCGGCGTCCTCGCCGAAGAACAGGTGGTCCTTCCACTCGCCGGTGCTGCGCACGTAGGTGCTCACCATCGCGGCTTGGCGGGCGTGGGTCACGTTCGCCTCGTCGAGGACGTCGTAGGCGAGGGTGAAGGTGGGCGTACTCAGAGTCTTTGGCTGGAAGAAGGGGGGCCCTCCCGCGCAGACGTAGAGCGACTGGAACTCGCGGACCCCTTGGTCGTCGTCGATGTGCGTGGTCAGGATGAGCCCGTCCCAGGGCTTCTCCGCCTGCTCGGCCTCGGTCGCGGCCCGAGCGTGGTACCGCTCTGCGAGGGTTCCTCCCCGCCGCATGTCGTCCATTCGCGGACCCCCGTCACGTCCTCGATCGGCGCCGCGCAGCTTCTGCCCACTCCGCTCGGCCGAGCTGCTCAGTTCCACACTAGCCGGGAGGCCCAGCACCGTTCAGCACGAGCACGCACACGAGAGGCGTGGCGAGCCCGGGCGGTAGTTCCTGGGGGGAGAACCCGGGCGCTCGAACTAGGACGGTGAGACCACGCTCTCCGCCTCCGGGGGGCTCTTGGCGAGCCAGGCGGTCGCGTAGCCGGGCAGGTGGCCCTCGCGGACTGGGTCACTCGAGAGCAGCACAGGTACGTCCGGGAGGGGGACCGGGCTCTCGCCGAAGTTGGAGCGCACGACGACGTCGCCGACACCGAAGGTGACCACCGCCGGGTTCGGGTCCTCGAGCCAGACGAGCTCGCCGGTGCCCAGGCGGTGCGTCCGTCGCAAGCGCAGGGCACGTCGGTAGAGGGCGAGAGTGCTCGCTGGGTCCTCGTGCTGGACGTCGACGGCGTAGGGCCCCCACGTGGCCGGCTGGGGGAGCCACGAGCGCCCGTTCGGGCTGAACCCGTACGCCGGAGCGTCGGCCGCCCAGGGGATCGGCACCCGCGCGCCGTCGCGGCCGGCCAGGGTGCCTCCGGAGCGGGCGAAGGTGGGGTCCTGGCGGTCCTCGTCGGGGATGGTCGTGTGCTCGGGCAGCCCGAGCTCCTCTCCCTGGTAGAGGTAGGCGCAGCCGGGCAGGGCGAGCATGAGCATGCTGGCCGCCCGGGCCCGCCGGGCCCCGACGACGAGGTCGGGTTGCGGGTCACGTGGGCCGATCCCACCGTCGGTCGGGGTGCCGACCGGCAGGCCGAAGCGCGAGACGTGCCGGACGTCGTCGTGGTTGTTGAGGACCCAGGTCGTCGTCGCTCCGACCGCGCCGTAGGCGGCGTAGGACCGCTCGACGACGCTGCGCACCGCCGCGGCGTCGTACGGGGTGTCGAGGAACTCGAAGTTGAACGCCTGGTGCATCTCGTCCGGCCGCACGTAGCGCGCGAGGCGCTCCGGGGGCTCGACGTGTGCCTCGGCCACGAGGATGCGGCGGCCGGGGTACCCGTCGAGGACGGTCCGCCAGCGCCGGTAGACGTCGTGCACGCCGGGCTGGTCGAACAGCGGGCTACGGGTGCCGTCCGGGGCCTCGCGCGAGGAGAGCTGTAGCTCGGGCGGGTGGTCCGGCAGGCCGGCCGCCTTGACGAGCCCGCGGGCGACGTCGACCCGGAAGCCGTCCACGCCCCGCTGCAGCCAGAAGTGGAGGATCCGCTCGAAGGCCGCGTGGACGTCCGGGTTGGACCAGTCGAGGTCGGGCTGCGTGGAGTCGAACAGGTGCAGGTACCACTGGCCGGGGCTGCCGTCGGGCTCGGTGACCCGGGTCCACGCCGGCCCGGAGAACACGCTGCGCCAGTTGTTCGGCGGCTGCCCACCCTCGGGACCCCGGCCGTCCCGGAACAGGTAGCGGGCCCGCGCGGCCGAGCCCGGGCCACCGGCGAGGGCCGCGCGGAACCACGGGTGTTCGTCCGAGGTGTGGTTGGGTACGAGGTCGACGATCACCCGCAGGCCCATCCCGTGTGCGGTGTCCACGAGCTCGTCGACGTCGGCCAGCGTGCCGAACAGGGGGTCGACGTCGCAGTGGTCGCTGACGTCGTACCCCGCGTCGGCCTGCGGAGAGCGGTAGAACGGCGAGAGCCACACCGCGTCGACGCCGAGGTCGACGAGGTGTCCCAGCCGTGCCGTGACGCCGGGGAGGTCGCCCACGCCGTCACCGTCGCTGTCGGCGAAGGAGCGCGGGTACACCTGGTAGATGACGGCGCCACGCCACCACTCGGCGTCGCGGGCCAGGGGGTCGGTGGACGAGGTGCGGGAGGGCATGGGGACGGGGGCCGGGCCTTTCGTGCGAGGCAGCGTCAGAGCGCGGCCAGGAGGAGGGCGAGGAAGGCGTCGGTGTCGACCTCGAGCGCGATGCGCGCGTTGGCCGGCGGTGGGTCCTCGCGGCGCCGCAGGTCCGCGACGGTGATCCCGCGACCGACGCCGTCGCGGACGACCTCGACGGCCGCGTCGTGCCAGGTGAGCAGCTCGGGGTGGGTGACGGCAGCGACGGCGAGCGGGTCGTGCAGGTGCACCAGGCCGCGCACGGCCGACCCCGGGTGCCGGGTCCGCAGCGCCTCGACCCAGGCGAGCGCGGCCTCGCCGGCCAGCCGGGCGAAGGCGGTGTCGCGGGCCGCCAGCTCGCGGCAGCGAGCCTCGTCCAGGTGCACGCGGTAGGTGACGTCGAGCCCGACGAAACGCAGTGGGGCCCCGCTGTGGAGGACCACGTGAGCGGCGTCCGGGTCGGACCAGATGTTGAACTCCCCGCTGGTGCCGGCGTCCCCCATCTGCCCGAGGAAGTAGCCGCCCATGACGACGATCTCCCGGACCGCGCCCGCGACGCGGGGGTCGAGGACGAGGGCGGTGGCCACGTTGGTCAGCGGCCCGATGGCGACGACGGTCACCTCACCGGGACGGGCCAGCACGAGGTCGGCGATCGCGGCCGGGGCGTACCCGGGTGCCGGCGTGCCCCGGCCGAAGTGCTCCAGGACGGCCGGGTCGGCAGGGCGGACGCGGGCGGGGTCGAGCAGCGGGCCGGCGGCACCCCGGACGACGGGGATGTCGGGACGCCCGACCATCTCGAGCAGCCGCAGGCTCAAGGTCGTGGCGCTCGTGACGTCGGTGTTCCCGGCGACGGTCGTCACGAGCCGCAGGTCGAGGGTGGGGTCGGCGAGCGCGAGGGCGAGGGCAAAGCCGTCGTCGACGTCGCTCCCCGGTGCGCCGAGCGCGAGGTCGGTGTCGAGGACGATCGTGCGTCCGGTCACCGGCGCGTCTCCGCGGAGGGCGGGGGCAGCGCCGCCCCGCGGACCTGGACCGCCGCGGCGCCGGCGAGCGTCGCGTCGTCGACGGCCCGGCGCAACGGGCAGCCCTCGGCCAGGCGGGCGGCCAGGACTCCGGTGAAGGCGTCTCCGGCACCGGTCGTGTCGACGACGGGGACACGGGGGCTGGCGACCGTCCACGCCTCCTGTGCGGTCGCCACGGCGGCACCCCCGGCGCCGAGGGTGAGCACGACGCTGCGAGCGCGCCCCAGGAGCGCGCCCGCGTCGGTGGGCGGCGCGCCGTCGTCCGCGTCGCCGAGCAGTGCGGCGGCCTCGCTCTGGTTGACCACGAGCGGGTCGGCGAGCGCGATCACCTCCGGGTCGAGCGGAACGACGGGCGCGAGGTTGAGCACGAACCGGGCGCCGGAGTCGCGCGCCGCACGGGCTGCTGCACCGATCGCGTCGGTCGGCACCTCGGCCTGGGCGAGCACGACCGAGCCTGCCCCGAGCCGGCCCCGGAGCCCCTCGAGGACCTCCTGCGGGGTGAGCTCGGCGTTCGCCCCCGGGACGACGATCACGGCGTTCTCGCCGTCGTCGGTGACCGTGATGACCGCGGTGCCGCTGGGCACACTCGGGTCGTGAGCGACCCCGGCGGTCTCGACGCCACAGGAGGCGAGCTCCTCGACCATCGCCGGGCCGTGGTCCTCACCCACGCGCGCGAGCAGGAGCGGACGCGCACCCGCCCACGCGGCGGCCCGCGCCTGGTTGGCGCCCTTCCCTCCGACCGCCGTGAGGACACGGCGACCGAACACGGTCTCCCCCGTGCCCGGACGGCGCGCGAGGAGCACGCTGACGTCGTGGTTGACCGACCCGACGACGGCGAGCCGGCAGGGGTGGTCCATGCGCGCTCCTTCCGCCGGCCGACGAGCGCGGCCTCCGGGCGAGGACCGCTCGTCACCAGTCCTACCGACCCTGGTGCCTCGATGTCAACGCGAGTTGCACAGCCATGGGACACGTCGGTCAAAACGGCTTCGTGACAGGCGCTACACCGGAGAAACACGTATTGACACGTGTTGACTCGAAGCGATACAGTCCGACCACGATCACACGGCGACGCAGACGGCTCAGGCCCCTGGAGGTCGCTCGATCCCGTTCCACGAATACGAAGAGGTACTTGTGAACACCACTACTCGTCGCGGCTTCCTCGGTTTCGCCGTCGCCTCCGGTGCCCTCGGGGTCGTCGGCTGCTCCGCTCCGGGCTCGGACAGCTCGGGCACCACCTCCACCGGCCCGGTCTCGACCTCGCTGCCCACCGGCTCGCTCTCGTTCGACATGACGGTCGCCACCGGGAACGGGCTCTACGCCAAGCTCGTCAAGCTCTACGAGAAGAAGTTCCCCGACGTGACGGTGAACCTTCGCGAGGAGGGCTTCAACAGCCTCGTGACGAACGAGGCCCGGATCGCCTCGTCCAACGACCCGCCCGACGTGCTCTACCTCAACGCCTTCGGCAACCTCGTCAAGGACGGGCTGCTCACCAGCCTCGACCCCTACGCAGAGGCCTACGGCTGGAGCGAGTGGTCGCAGTCGCAGTTCCGCACGACGAGCTCGACCGACGAAGGGGTCCGCGGCAGCGGCCACCTCTACGGGGCGGGCCCGGGCTTCGGCACCACCGGGGTCTTCTACAACAAGAAGCTCGCCGAGCAGGTCGGGATGACCACCCCGCCGGACACCCTCGAGGAGCTCGAGAGCGTTCTGGCGGCCGCGAAGGCCAAGGGCGTCCTGCCGTTCATGAGCGACGGGAAGGACGCCCGGACGGCCTACCCCCTGCAGAACCTCATGATGATCTACACCTCCGACCCGGACGCCCTCTCCAGCTGGTTCTTCGGCACCCCGGGGACGACGATCGACACCCCGGAGGTGCTGGAGGCGGTCCAGAAGCTCGACGAGTGGGTCGGCAAGGGCTACTTCCCCGACGACGTCAACAGCCAGGACTCGACGACGTCGATGAACCAGTACATGAGCGGCAAGGGCCTGTTCTACGTCGACGGGAACTGGGACGCACCGGCGCTGGACAAGAACAACAGCGGCGAGTTCGGCTTCTTCCCCTTCCCGGCGAAGGAGTCCGGCGGGGTCCACTACTCGATGTCGGCCGCCACCCTGCTGGCGGTCCCGTCGAAGGCCACCGCGAAGGACGAGGCCGTCTCGTTCCTCAACTTCGTCCAGACCGACGACGACGCCCGCCAGGCGGCGCTCGACATCGGCGGGCTCATCCCGGCCGGCCCGAACGACGCGAACCCGGTCTCCGCGAAGGCCGGCAGCGCCCTCGAAGGCTGTGTCGAGTCCTTCGACCAGGTTCTCCAGGAGAACGGTCTGGTCGAGTTCATGGCCAACGCGACGTCCTCGATGCTGCAGAGCACCCTGACGCCCCAGATCCAGCTGCTCTTCGCCGGCAAGACCACGCCCGAGGCGTTCATCGAGAAGGTGCAGAGCGACTTCGAGTCGGTCGTGGGCTCCTGACCCCTCGACCGCAGCCCCGTCCGGTCGGCGCCCGGGCGGGGCTGTCGCCCGCCGCCGCCCCCAGAGGAGGAACATCCGTGCCCGAGCTCGACCAGGCGTACGCACACAGTGGGTTCGACGCCTTCGTCCCCAAGGACCTGCTCGCCGACGAGCTGCACCAGCTGCAGGAGACCGGGTACGACGTCGAGGAGCCGGTCCGGGCGGCGAACGCCATCGACCCTCGGGACGAGCAGGCCCAGCTGGCGCTGCTCGACTCCCTCGACGAGGCGCGGCTGCCGCGGGGCCCGTGGTCCTACGAAGAGCCCGACGACCTCGAGGGCATCACGGCCTCGTGGGAGCCGGGCCTGCCGGTGGCGCGGCCCGAGGAGGCGCACGTCGCCGAGCGGCTGGCCGCCGCGTGGACCGGGCGGATCGCCGGGTGCAACCTCGGCAAGCCGGTCGAGCAGGCCGCGTTCTGGACGGTCGAGCGCATCCGTGACTACCTCCAGCGCCTGGATGCCTACCCGCTGCGGGACTATCTCCCCGTGATGGACCCGATGCCCGAGGAGTTCCGCCTGCTCGACAACTGGACCGAGACCACCCGGGGCAACGTCCACGGCTCGGCCCGCGACGACGACATCGACTACACGATCCTCGCGCTGCACATGCTCGAGGAGCACGGCTCGGGGCTCACCGCGGACCTGGTCGGGCAGTACTGGCGCGACCTCTTCCCGATCGCCAAGGTCTACACCGCCGAGCGTGCCGCCTACCGCAACCTCGTCCGCGGGCTCCCCGTGCCGGAGACGGCGCGGTTCCGCAACCCGTACCGGGAGTGGATCGGCGCGGCGATCCGCGGGGACGTCTTCGGGTACGTCCACCCGGGCGACCCGGGCGCCGCGGCCCGCGCCGCCTACCAGGACGCACGCCTCTCCCACGTCCGCAACGGGGTCTACGGCGAGATGTGGGTGGCGGCCCTCGTCGCGACGTCCTTCCTCACCCGGGACGCGTCCGAGGCCCTGACCACCGCCCTCGGGGTGGTGCCACCCGGCTCCCGCTTCGCCGAGGCCCAGCGCCTCGTCCTCGACCTGCGTCGCGCGGGTGCGACGTGGGAGGAGGCCCTCGAGCGGGTGCGCACCGAGTACGCGTTCACGCCGTGGGTGCACGCCGTCAACAACGCCGCGGTCGTCAGCCTGGCCCTGCTGTGGGCCGACGGCGACTGGGCGACCGCGACCGGCTCCGCGGTGATGAGCGGCTGGGACACCGACTCCAACGGCGCCACGGTGGGGTCGGTCGCCGGCGTGCTGTGGGGGAGCGCCTCGATCCCGGAACGCTTCAGCGACCCGCTCGAGGACCGCACGCGCTCGGCGCTCTTCGGCTACGACCACTCGCGCATCTCCGACCTCGCGCAGCGGACGGTACGGCTCGGCCATGAGCTCGCCGGTCGCTAGCCCGCGCCGGGCCGCGCGCGCGGCGGCTGCCTCGCGCAGGCCGCGGCGGCGGGCGTGGAGCGGGCTGCTGTGGGTCCTGCCGGCGGCGGTCGCGTACGGCACCTTCGTCCTCTACCCGCTGTGGGAGACGGTCCGGTACTCCTTCTTCGACTGGGACGGGATCGGGGTCGCGACGTTCAGCGGGGCGGCGAACTACCTGCGGGTACTCACCGACGACGAGCTGCGGCTGTCGATCGTGCACGCCTTCGTCCTCATCGTCTTCTTCTCCTTCCTGCCGATCCTCGTCGCGCTGTTCGTCGCGGCCGTCCTGCGCGACATGCGCAGCAGGACGGGCACGACCGTGGCCCGGGTGGTGCTGTTCATCCCCCAGGTCCTGCCGCTCGTGGCCTCGGGGATCGCCTGGACGTGGATGTACTCGACGACCGGGCCGATCAACCAGGTGCTGGGCGCCCTGGGGCTCGGTGACCTCGCCCGGCCGTGGCTCGCGGACTTCACGACCGCACTGCCGGCGGTGGGCATCATCGGCACCTGGGTGGCACTGGGGTTCTGCGTCGTCCTGCTGTCCGCGGGCATCGGCAACATCGACCCGGCGCTCTACGAGGCGACCGCCCTCGACGGCGCCGGCTGGTGGCAGCAGTTCCGGCACGTGACGATCCCCGGGCTGCGCTCGGAGATCACCATCTGCCTCACGGTCACGACCATCTCGGCGCTGTCGAGCTTCGACCTGGTCTACGTGAGCACGAGCGGTGGGCCCGGCTACCAGACGATGGTCCCCGCGGTCGAGATCTACCGGCTCGTGTTCATCGAGAACCGGGTCGGGCAGGGGTCGGCGCTCGCTGTCGTCCTGACCGTGCTCGTGCTCCTGATCGTGGGTCTTCTGCAACGGATCGGACGGACCGATGAGAGCTAGCCGCGACGCCGCGTCCCGCACCGTGCTCCTGGTCGTGCTGTGCCTGGTCACGGTCTTCCCCCTGCTCAGCATGCTGTCCTCGGCACTGCAGCCCGAAGGGACCGTTCCCGTGGGCATCTCGTGGCCGACGGACCCGCACTGGGAGAACTTCGTCCTCGCCTGGGAGGCTGCGCACTTCTGGCCACTGCTCATCTCGAGCGTGCTCATCGTGCTCGGGGTCGTGCCGCTCAGCCTCGCGCTGGCGACCTTCGCGGGCTACGGGCTGGCGATGCTCCGGCCGAAGGGCACAAGATCGTGGGCGCGGTCTTCGTCCTCGGGCTGACCCTCCCGGGCGAGGCGCTCATCACGCCGCTGTACTACCAGATGCGCGACTGGGGGCTCCTCGGCACCCGCTGGGCGCTGATCCTGCCGCTGGTGGGGCTGAACATGGCCTTCGGGATCTACTGGATGCGCTCGCACTTCAGCAGCATCCCCGCCGAGCTGCACGAGGCGGCGAGCATCGACGGCGCGGGTCCGTGGAGCGCGTTCCGCCGGGTGCACCTCCCGCTGTCGGTCAACGCGATCTCCGCGCTGTCGATCCTGTTCTTCCTCTGGACCTGGAACCAGTTCCTCCTCGCGCTCGTGCTCGTCGACGACCCGACACAGCGGACGATGGCGGGGGGCATCGCGGCCTTCCAGGGCGAGTACGCGACCGACGTCGTGCTGCTCAACGCCGGTGCGCTCGAGCTGATCGTCCCCTCGCTGCTCGTGTTCATCGCCTTCCAGCGCCGGTTCGTCAGTGCCCTGATGCAGGGGTCCGTCCGGTGACCCGGTGAACTAGAGTTGCCCCGCCGACGCAGTCGGCTGGCAGGCGGCGGTCCCGCCCGAGGAGGAAGCCGGTATCCCGTGGGTGCGACTCGAGCCGATGTGGCGCGGCTGGCCGGGGTGTCTCCCGCGGTCGTCAGCTACGTCCTGCACGACGGCACCCGGCCGGTGGCCCCGAAGACGCGCGAGCGCGTGCTCGACGCCATCGCCAAGCTCGACTACCGGCCCGACCCCGTCGCGCAGGCCCTGCGGGGGCAGCGCACCCACTCGGTCGGGCTGCTCGTGCCCGACCACGACAACCCGTTCTACGCAGACCTGCAGCGCGAGGTCGAGCACCTGGCCTTCGACGACGGGCTCGTCCTCCTCGTCGGGACGACGGGGGCCGGGCGGGACCGGGAGACGAAGTACCTGCGTGCCTTCGTCGACCGTCGGGTCGACGGCCTGCTCATGATGTCCTCGCAGGCGCCGGACGAGCTCAGCCTCGTGGCGGCGGCCGGCATGCCGGTGGTCACCCTGGACCGGGTGCAGGCGGCGAGCGGTGTCTCCACGGTGATCTCCAACGAGCGCTCCGGAGCCCGGCGCGCGGTCGAGCACCTCATCGAGTGCGGCTACCGGCGCATCGGGTGCATCGCGGGGCCCGGGGAGTCCCAGGGAGCCACCGACCGGGTCGCGGGCTGGAAGGAGGGCCTGGAGGCGGCCGGGCTGGTCGCCCAGGAGCGCCTCGTGTCGCGGGGGCCGTTCAGCCGGGAGGGTGGGACGAGCGCCGCGCTGGCCCTCCTCGGGGACGTCGACGCGCTGTTCGTCTCCTCCGACGTCCAGGCGGCGGGCGTCGTGGCGCTCACGCACGCCCGCGGCATCGCCGTCCCCGACGAGCTCGGCATCGTGTCGTTCGACGGCACCGACCTCGCCCGCTACTCGACCCCGGCGCTCACGGTGGTCGAGCAGCCGATGCGGGCCATGGCGGAGGTGGCCATGCGCCGGCTCAACGGGCTGATCGCCGACCCCGGCCGCACGCCGACCCACGACGTCCTCGAGCCGCGGCTCGTCGTGCGCGAGTCGACCCGGCCGCGGGCCGCCGCAGGGCCCGAGGCCTGAACCCCGAGCGTCGAGCCGGCGCTCGCGACCTCGGCGTCAGGAGGGCGCGGAGATCTCGCCGGACCCCCGCGGGACGAGCACCGGCTCGAGGACGACGTGCTGCGGGGGTGAGGTGTCGCCGTCGACCCGGGCGAAGACCCGGGCAGCCGCCGTGCGCCCGATCCGCTCCATGTCCTGGCGGACCACGGTGAGCGGGGGGTCGAGCAGGTCGGCCAGGGGGAAGTCGTCGAACCCGACGAGCGCGACCTCGTGGCCGAGGCCGAGGTCGCGCAGCGCGCGCGCGGCGCCCGCGGCGAGGATGTTGCGGCTGGCGAAGATCGCCGTCGGCGGGTCGTCGAGGGCGAGGAGCCGGTGGGTCGCCTCGGTGGCCTGCTCGGCGGTCGTCAGGTCGTCGACGACCAGCCGCCCCTGGGCGTGCAGCCCACGCTCGGTGTGCGCCGCGACGAACCCGGCGAGCCGGTCGCGGGCGGTGCTGATCCACGGCTGGAACAGCACCGCCCCCACGCGGCGGTGCCCCCGGTCGAGCAGGTGGCCGGTGGCCAGCCGGGCCCCGAGGACGTTGTCGACGGTGACGGCGTCGCACTCGACGCCGCGGGGCGGGCGGTCGACGAAGCACACCGGGGTCCCGGTACGCAGCTCGCCGACGAGGTAGTCCTGCCGCTCGCTCGCCGGCATGACGACGAGGGCGTCCACCCGGCGGGTGACCAGGTCGTGGACGAGCGCCCGCTCGCGGTCGGCGCCGCCGTCCAGGCTCGCCGCGAGCACCCCCGTCCCTCGCTCCCGGGCCACGTCCTCGAGCCCGCGCAGCACGCCGGCGGAGTAGGGGTTGGAGATGTCCTCGACGAGGGCGCCGACCAGGCCGGTGCGCGCACCGGTGCGGCGCAGGGTGCTCGCGGCGAGGTTGGGGCGGTAGTCGAGCCGCCGGACCGCCGAGCGCACCCGGTCCCGGACCGCCGGTGACACCCCGGGCTCGTCGTTGACGACCCGGGAGACGGTCTTCAGGCTCACCCCGGCGAGCGCGGCGACGTCGCGCATCGTGGCACGGGCCCGGCCGTTCCCGGACAGCGATGTCACCGCCATGCCCCGATTGTGGCCCGTCGGTCCTCGGCTCGCGGGGAGGCGCATGCGGTCGGTGACGACCGGATGACCGTGACGTGGACAGCAGGCAAGTGACCCGCCGCGTGGGGGCATCCTCTGCTAGGTTCCGTGGAGGTTGCAGTTCAGCAGTACCTCGAAGGTCGAATTACCCTCGCGCCACAGGGGGCTGGAGTCGCATCCACGGTCGGCGTGACGTGCGCCGGCCGAGTGCTCGACAGGAAAAGGAAGTACCCCCCACATGGCACAGGGCACCGTGAAGTGGTTCAACGCCGAGAAGGGCTTCGGGTTCATCGCCCAGGACGGCGGCGGCCCCGACGTGTTCGTTCACTACTCCGCGATCGACGTCCAGGGCTACCGCACCCTCGACGAGGCGCAGCGGGTCGAGTTCGAGGTCACCCAGGGCCCCAAGGGTCCCCAGGCCGACCAGGTCCGCCCCATCTGACCCGGGTCACCCGAGTCCTCGCGACGACCCCCCCCCGGTCCGCCGGGCGGGGGTCGTCCGCGTCCGGCGCGTCACGCGCGGCCGGTCACCCCTGCGCGAGGTCGGTGAGGAAGGCCTTGGCCACCGGGGCCGCGGTCTCACCGCCGGTGACCCCTGCCTCGACGAGGACGGCGAACGCCACGTCGCCCTGGTAGCCGGTCAGCCAGACGTACGGCTGCCCCGCGCCGGCGTGCGACGCGGTGCCGGTCTTGGCACGGACGGTGCCGCCGGGCGTCCCACGCATCACCGACGCCGTCCCCGAGGTGGCGGTGTCGGCCATCATCGAGCGGATCTGCCCGACGGCCGTGCCGTCGAGGGCGACCGGCCGCGGCGACCCCTTGGAGCCGACGACGAGCTCCGGTGCCACGTACGTGCCCCGGCCGATGCTGCCCGACATCACGGCGAGCGCGAGCGGCGAGACCTCGTCGCGTCCCTGGCCGATGACCGCCGCGGCCTGGTCGGTGCCCTTGGTCGTCTCGGGGACGCTGCCGTCGAAGGCGCCGGCGACGCCGAGCGAGTCGGCCCACCCCGCCCCGATCCCGAGCGCCTCGGCGGCGTCGGTGAGGTCGGTCGTCCCCAGGCGCTGCGAGAGCGAGATGAACGCGGTGTTGCACGAGTGGACGAAGTCCTCGGCGAAGCTCACCTCACCGTCGATCGACTCGCCCGCGTAGTTCGTGAACGAGCGCCCGTCGACGGTGACGCTCGGTGGGCACGGCACGGTGCTCGAGGGCGTAGTCACCCCCTGGGTGAGGTAGGCGTAGGTGCTCGCGACCTTGAACGTCGACCCCGGCGGGTACCTGCCGGTGACGGCGCGGTCGAACCCGTTCGTCGGCGAGTTCGCCGCCGCGAGGACCTGCCCCGAGGGGACGTCGACCGCGACGACGGCTGCGGGCGCATCGAGCCCGGAGTCCTCGAGGGCCTGTTCGGCGGCCTCCTGGACCGAGGGGCTCAGGGTCGTCTCCACGTCCTTCCCGTCGACCGGGTCGGCGGTGAAGAGGGTCCGGTCCGCGCTCGTGGTCACCGTGACGCCCGGGGTGCCGGCGAGGGTGGAGTCGTACTGGCGCTGCAGCCCGCTCAGGCCGGCGCGGTCACCCGCGACGTAGCGGCCCTCGCTGTCCTCGACGATCTCGGCGGTCACCTCGCCGACGGTGCCGAGCAGCGGCTGCCCGAAGGTGCGGGTCGGGCCGAGCGGCTGGGTGGCCGTCGGCGCGATGACCCCGGTGATCGCCTCGAGCCGGGCCTTGCGGGGTGCGTAGTCGGACTCGCGGTAGGTGATGACCGGGATGGGCGCCTGCGACCCGGACTTCTTGCGGTCGGCGAGCGCCTCGACGACCGACCCCGGGGTCACGCCGGTGACCTCCTCGAGCGCCGCGGCGTCGGCGGCGTCGGCCTGGACCGGGTCGAGCTGGACCTGGTAGACGGTGCCCTGGGGCATCAGGGGCTCACCGTCCCGGTCGAGCAGGTCACCCCGGGCCGGGGTCGTGCGCTCGAGGGACATCGTCTGCCCGGCCCGGAGCTTCGGGTGCCACGGTGAGCCGTCCCTGGGCCCGGCGACCACCCAGCCGCTGTCCTGCTCGAGCAGCCGTACGGGGGTCTCGTAGGACCACGTCGTGTCACCGGGGAGGGTCCAGGTGACGCTCAGCTGCGCGGTGGCGCTCGTCCCCGAGCGGCTCAGGTCCTCGCCCGAGGCGACGACCGTGGCGGACCCGAGGCCCTTGGTCGCGGCGGCGAAGTCCTTGGCCGCGCCCTTCTCGGCGAACGGGACCCCGGAGAGGTCCTTGGCGCCCCAGGCCTTCGCGTAGCGGGTGAGCAGCGCCCGGGCGGCGCTGTCGCGTGCGCTCTCCCGGTCGCGCCACCACCACAGACCGCCGGCCCCCGCGGCCAGCACGAGCGCGGCGACGGCCACCCAGGCGATTCGACGTCCCATGCCTCCATCCAACCCGATGATGCGCCACGGCACCGCCCGGACACGGTTGCGCACGGCGGGTCACAGCAAGCGTCCGTACACTCGGGTCGTCCGCGTGCTGTAGCCCCGGTGCGGCGCCGGGCGGCGTGGCGTGAAGGAGCCCACCGGTGACCGAGACTCCCCGGAGTACGCGGGCCGAGCGGCGCCTGTCCCGGGCCCGAACCGTCCGCCGACGCCGCATCGCCCTCGTCGCGACCGTGTTCGTCGTCGTCCTGGCCCTCGTCGCCGGGAGCGCCTGGTGGCGGCTGCAGGGGAACATCAGCCGGATCGACGTCAGCGGCGACCTCGCGACCGACCGACCGACCGCCGCGGCCGGCCCGCTGAACATCCTGCTCATCGGCTCCGACACCCGTGTCGAGCAGGACGCCACGGATGCCGAGGACCTCGTGGGCGCGCGCTCGGACACCACGCTCGTCGTGCACCTGTCCGCCGACCGCAGCGAGGTCACCGTCGTCTCCATCCCGCGCGACTCGATGGTGCGCATGCCCCCGAACTGCGACGCCAGCGTCCCGAAGGACGAGTGGCCGGTCCAGCAGTTCAACGCGGCCTTCAGCCTCGGCGGCCCGGCGTGCCTGATCAACACCGTCGAGGCCGACACCGGGCTCTACCTCAACCACTTCGCCGTCGTCGACTTCACCGGGTTCAAGGGCATGGTCGACGCTCTCGGCGGCGTCCCGGTCTGCACTCCCGTCGCCATCGACGACGAGAAGGCGCACCTCAAGCTCGCCGCGGGTACGCACGTGCTCAACGGGACCCAGGCCCTCGGGTACGTCCGGGTCCGCTACACCGAGGGCGACGGCTCCGACCTCGGGCGGATCGAACGCCAGCAGGCGTTCCTCTCCTCGGTCGTCCAGGAGGCCACCCGGACCTCGCTGCTGCTGCGCCCCGACAAGCTCTACGGCTTCCTCGACGCGGCGACCAAGGCGCTGACCACCGACAAGCAGCTGAGCGTCGGGACGATGAAGGACATCGCCACCTCCGTCAAGGACGTCGGGGTGGAGAACGTCGCGTTCGTCACGGTGCCCGTGCGCACCTACCCCGAGGACCCGAACCGGGTGGAGTGGACCGAGGCCGCCGACACCCTCTGGCAGGCCCTGCTCGACGACGAGTCGGTGACGAAGAAGACGACGTCCACGCCCACCGCCTCGGCCAAGGCGCTCACGGTGAGCCCTGCCGACGTCCCCGAGGTCGTCATCGTCAACGGCACCGGCGTCGACGGGCTCGCCGGCCAGGACGCCGAGATGCTGCGCGTCCAGGGGTTCCCGCAGGTGCTGACGGGCACCACCGACGAGCGCCGCGACGGGGTGCTTGTCGAGTACCCGCCAGGGCAGAAGGAGGCGGCGCGGACCGTGGCCGCGGCCTTCCCCGGCGCCCGGTTGAAGCGCTCCTCGGACACCGGGTCGAGCATCCGGGTGACCGTCGGGCCCGGCTCCAAGGCGGTCGTCGAGGTCCCGAACCGGCTCGGCAGCGACCCCGTGCCCTCACCGTCGATCACGGCGCCCGCTGCCCAGTCCTCCATCGAGGCCCGCACGGCCGACGAGGACATCTGCTCCTGAGCGGCCGTGACCGCCCGGACTGGTACGAAGTCCTCGCGTGCTGGTGGTTTTAGGTGCTCAGGTGCGCCCAGGGGTCGCCAAACGAGCAGGAACTTGGTTACATGCCTGGAGACCCGCGGTGCCGCGAGCGTGCGCGGCCGAGGGGCCGCACGTGAAAGGACATCCTCCGTGACCGCGCTCACGACATCGACGACCTCCGACTCCGGCGTGCCCTCGCCGACCTACGACCGCTCGGCGGCGAGCGTGGGCATCGTCCATTTCGGCTTCGGCAACTTCCACCGCTCGCACCAGGCGATGTACCTCGACCGGCTCATGGGGTCCGGCGACGGCCTCGACTGGGGCATCTGCGGCGTCGGGGTGCTCCCGCAGGACGCGGCGATGCGCGACGCGATGCGTGCCCAGGACTGCCTCTACACGCTCGTCGTGCGCCACCCGGACGGCTCCCTCGAGCCGCACATCCTCGGCGCCGTCCTCGAGTACCTCTTCGCCCCCGAGGAGGCCGAGGCGGTCTACGACCGGCTGGCCGACGAGGCCGTGCGCATCGTCAGCCTCACGGTGACCGAGGGCGGTTACCTCAAGAACGCCGCGACCGGCGCCTTCGACGCCACGGACCCGGCGGTGGTGCACGACGCCGGCGACCTCGAGCACCCGCAGACGGCCTTCGCGTTCATCGTCGAGGCCCTGCGTCGCCGGCGGGAGGCCGGCCAGGCGCCCTTCACCGTCCTGTCCTGCGACAACCTGCAGGGCAACGGCGACATCGCCCGGCAGACCATCGTCGGGTTTGCCCGGCTCGTCGACCCCGGTCTGGCCGACTGGATCGAGGCCGAGGTCTCCTTCCCCAACTGCATGGTCGACCGGATCACGCCGGCGACGACCGATGCCGACCGGGAGACCCTCGCGCGCGACTTCGGCATCGAGGACCGCTGGCCGGTGCCCGCCGAGCCGTTCACCCAGTGGATCGTCGAGGACCACTTCCCTCTCGGGCGGCCGCGGCTGGAGACGGTCGACGTGCAGTTCGTCGACGACGTCAAGCCCTACGAGCTGATGAAGCTGCGGCTGCTCAACGCGAGCCACCAGGCGATCGCCTACCTCGGTGCCCCCCTCGGCTACACGCTCGTCGACGAGACGATGCGCGACCCCCGGGTCACCCGCTTCCTCGAGCGGTACATGGCCGACGAGGCCGCGCCGACCCTCGGCGAGCTCCCGGGCATCGACCTGCCCGCCTACATGGCCACGCTCATCGAGCGGTTCGCCAACCCCGGCATCAAGGACACCCTCGTGCGGCTGGCGACCGACGGCGCCAACCGGATGGCGACCTTCACGCTGCCCGCGGTGCGTGCCAACCTCGAGGCCGGCCGGCCCGTGCGGCTCGGCGCGCTCATGGTCGCCGCGTGGGCCGAGTACTGGGCGCTCATCGCACGGGGTGGGCTGGCGGACACCGAGGTTCCCCCCGACGTGCACGCCGACGAGCTGCGTGCGGCCGCGGCCGACGAGGACCCGGCCGCCTTCGTGGAGATCGAGGCCGTCTTCGGCGACCTCGGCCGGGACGGGACCTTCCGGGAGGCCTACCTGCAGGCGCGCGCCGCACTCGCGGCGGAGGGCGTGGCCGCGACCCTCGACGAGGTCCTCGGCTAGGGCTCGACCGGCGCCCGCAGCCCGAGGCTGAACACCTCCGGCGGCGGCTTCTGCGAGGACTCGAGCCGCCGGTAGGCCGTCGGTGTGATCCCCACCTCGGCGAGGAACTGCCGGTTGAAGTTGGCCATGTTGTGGTAGCCGCTCAGCGCGGCGACCTGGGCGATGGCGTGCTCGGTGGTGTCGAGCAGCCGGCGCGCGTGTGCGATCCGCAGCTTCTTGACCATGTTGCTGAAGGTCATGCCCGTCGCGGACTTGAAGTACTTGGAGAAGGTCGGCTCGCTCATGTACGCCAGGTGGGCGGCGGTCGAGAGCCGGATGTCGCCGGTGAGGTTCTCGAAGATGTAGGACAGCCCGGCCTCGACCGCGTTGAGCGAGTTGGCGTCCGTGGGGCGTCCGAGCCACTCGCCGGCCACGACCTCGTGCTCCTCGGCCGGTGAGCGGGCGAGGATGCCGAGCAGCCGGAAGAAGGCCGCCATCTGCTCCGCCCCCCGGGTGCGGGTGACCTCGAGGATGACCTCGGCGGCCCGCCAGGCGGTGGCCCCGGAGAAGACGAGGCCGCGCGAGGACGCCTGCAGGACGGTGTCGAGCTCCTCGAGCTCGGGGATCAGCGCCATGCACTGGCGGATCCACTCGTCGGTGAACTGGACGACGGCGTCCCGGTCGACGGCGACCTGCCCCTCGGGGAGGTCGCTCACCCAGTCGTGGGGCAGGTTCGGCCCCATGATGCTCACCTGACCGGGGGAGAACGTGCCGACGTGGTCGCCGACGATGAAGCTGCCGTGCGTCTTGGTGATCAGGTGGATCTCGTACTCGGGGTGGGCGCCCCAGCCGCAGATCTCGCTCGGGAAGTCGTGGGTGAGCGCCCGGATGGCGTGCTGCGGGTGCGGGGGGATGACCTCGCGCCGCGGTGCGGGAGGTGCGGCGTGCCGCACGAGGGGGACGTCGGCGCTCGCGCCCTCGACGCTCATCGACGGGAAGCCGGCCAGCCGGGCCCGGGGGGTGCCCGTGGACTGATACGAAATCGTCACCACTCCTCGTCGACCGCGTCGTCGGTGCGGGGAGCTGCAGGGTGCCGCTCCGCCGCCTCGCTCACCCGAGTCGGGGACCGCACGGGTGAGCATCGGAAAAATAGTATCGAAAGGGCGGGCCCGATGGTGCTTGTCGCCGCCGAGACGGGGCGGCGAGCATGTGCGGTGTTCCACGGCGGCATGCGCCTCGGAACGCCCCGGGGAACCGGGGAGCAGCGTCCCTCCCGGGGCCGGGAGGGGACAGACCTACCAAAGGAGTTAGGCATGCGACGCACGAAGCGCGCCCTGACCTTCGGCGCCGGTGCGCTGGCTTCGGCCCTCGCGCTGGCGGCGTGCTCGTCGGGCAACGTCTCGTCGGACAGCGGGTCCGGAGGGGGCGACGGTGAGAACGTGACCCTCAACCTGGCCACCGTGAACAACGGCCAGATGAAGGACATGGAGAAGCTCAAGAGCGAGTACGAGGACGCCAACCCCGGCACCACCGTCAACTTCCAGGTCATGGAGGAGGGCGACCTGCGGGCCGCGGTCACGGCGGACGTCGCGAGCGGCGCCGGCCAGTACGACATCGTCACCATCGGGGCATACGAGACCCCGCAGTGGGGAGCCAACGGGTGGCTCGTCGACCTCACCCCCGACCTCGAGGCCGACTCCTCCTACGACGTCGACGACCTGCTCCCGCCGGTGCGCGACGTCAACACCTACGACGACAAGCTCTACGCCGTGCCGTTCTACGGCGAGTCCTCCATCCTCATGTACAACAAGGAGGTCCTCGACAAGGCCGGGGTGACCATCGGGGAGAACCCCACCTGGCAGGAGGTCGCGGCGGCGGCCAAGCAGGTCAACACCAAGAAGATGGCCGGCATCTGCATGCGCGGCAAGCCGGGCTGGGGTGACCTCTTCGCCCCGCTGACGACCGTCGTGCAGACCTTCGGCGGCAACTGGTACGACAACGACTGGAACGCCACCGTCGACACCCCGCAGTGGAAGCAGGCCATCACCTTCTACAAGACGATGCTCGACGACTCCGGCGAGGCCGACCCGGTGTCGTACTCGTTCAACGAGTGCCTCACCGCGCTCAAGGAGGGCAAGGCCGCGATGTGGGCCGACGCCTCCGTCGCCGCGTCGATGCTCGAAGCCGACGACTCGCCGGTCAAGGGCAAGATGGGCTACGCGCACATGCCGGTCGTCGAGACCCAGGAGTCGGGCTGGCTGTGGAGCTGGAACCTCGCCATCCCGTCCTCGACCAAGCAGCAGGACGCGGCCCTGAAGTTCGTCAAGTGGGCCACGAGCAAGGAGTACATCGAGCTCGTCGGTAACGAGATCGGCTGGTCGAACGTGCCCCCGGGCTCGCGCACCTCGACGTACGAGATCCCGGAGTACAAGGAGGCCGCGGCCGCCTACGCCCCGATCACGCTCGACGTCATGAGCTCGGTCAACCCGAAGCAGCCGGGCGTCGACCCGCAGCCGTGGGTCGGCATCCAGTACGTCTCGATCCCGGAGTTCCAGGACGTCGGCAACCAGTGCGCCCAGCTCGTCGCGGACTACATCGCCAACCGCACCTCGGTCGACGACGCACTGGGCAAGTGCCAGAGCCTCGCCCAGAAGGCGGGCGACGCACACAAGGGCTGACCCAGCCCGTCACGACCTCGGGTGCCGGGGACCGCCACGCGCCGTCCCCGGCACCCGGAGCCGCCCCTCACGTCGTCCGCTCGCACAAGGGAGTGCCCAGATGTCCGCGACCGAGCTCGACACGGTGGAGGCCAGGACCGCCACCGACGACAAGCGGGTCAACACCAAGGAGCTGCGCACCGCGCGCGGCCTGATCTTCCCCGCCGTCCTCTTCCTCATCCTGCTCACGCAGGTCCCGTTCCTCGTCACCATCGGCTTCTCGCTGGTGCGGTGGAACCTCCTCTACCCCAACGACCGCGGCTTCACCGGCCTGAGCAACTACGCCTCGGCGCTGTCCTCGGGCGACCTGTGGCCCTCCATCGTGGCCACCGTGCTCATCACGGCCTTCTCCGTGGTCCTCTCGGTCGTCTTCGGGATGCTCTTCGCCGTCCTGCTCGACCGGCAGTTCGTCGGCCGCGCGGTCGCGCGCACGCTGATGATCACGCCGTTCCTCGTCATGCCGGCGGCCGCCTCCCTCATCTGGAAGTACTCGATGTTCGACACGAACATCGGCATGCTCAACTGGCTGGCGCGCACGCTGCACCTGCCGGTCGTTTCGTGGTCGACCGAGCACCCGCTGATGACCGTCGTCATCGTGCTGACCTGGCAGTTCACCCCGTTCATGATGCTCATCCTGCTGGCCGGCCTGCAGGGCCAGGACAAGGGCATCCTCGAGGCGGCGCAGGTCGACGGGGCCGGCACCTGGCGCACCTTCACCTGGATCACGCTGCCGCACCTGCGGATGTACATCGAGATCGGCGTGCTGCTCGGCTCGGTGATCATCATCCAGGTCTTCGACCCGGTCGCCATCCTCACCAAGGGCACCGGGGGCACCAAGACCCTCGCCTACCTGCTCTACGAGCGGGCCTTCATCGGCCTCGACGTCGGGCAGGCCGCGGCCTACGGGGTCGTCACCGTCGTCCTGACGCTCATCGTCGCCACGGTGGCGCTGCGCACCCTCTTCAAGGTCTTCATGGCAGGAGGCAGCCGATGAACCGCTCGCTCCGGGGCTCGCTGGTCACCCTCGTGACCTGGGTCCTCGTCCTCGTCTTCTTCTTCCCGGTCTTCTGGATGGTCCTCAACGGCTTCAAGCCGGAGTCGGTCGCCTCCTCGGTCAACCCGCGGGTCTTCTTCACCCCGGTGACCGAGGGCTACCAGCTGGCGATGGACCGGGGCATGCAGGGGTACCTGCTCAACTCCGTGACCGCCTCGGTCACCGCGACGATCATCGCCGTCGTGCTGGCGATCCCGGCCGCGTACGCGCTGTCGATCCGGCGGGTGAAGAACGTCGAGGGCGCCCTGACGTTCTTCATCTCCACCCGGTTCATGCCGCTCGCGGCGGTCGTGCTGCCGCTGTTCATGATCCTCAAGGAGCTGAACCTCCTCGACAACGTGTACATGCTGGCGATCGTCTACGGCGCGGTGAACCTGCCGGTGACGGTGTGGATGATGCGCTCCTTCTTCCTCGAGGTGCCCTTCGAGATCATCGAGGCCGCCCGGGTCGACGGTGCCGGCCTCGGCCGGGAGATCTTCCGGGTCGCGCTGCCTCTCGTCCTGCCGGGCGTCGCGGCGGCGGCGCTCATCTGCTTCATCTTCAGCTGGAACGAGTACTTCCTCGCGACGCTGCTGACCTCCTCGGCCGCGCGGACCACCCCACCCTTCCTCGGCAGCTTCGTCGACGGGCGTGGCCAGTTCCTCGCGGTGCTCTCCGCAGCCGCGACCATCGCCGCGCTCCCGGTGATCATCGCCGGCTGGGTGGCCCAGAAGCAGCTCGTGCGCGGCCTGTCGATGGGAGCGATCAAGTGACCGGCCCGGCCCTGGCCGGCACCGCCCGGCCCGGGGGGACGTGATGCCGGCCCCGGCCCGGGACCTCACCGACACCGTCCTCGTCGTCACCGGGGCGGGAGGTGGGATCGGTGGGGCGACCGTCGGCCTCGCCCTGGAGGCGGGGGCCCGGGTGGTCGCCGGCGACCTGCGCGAGGACGCCGTCGACCGGCTCGTCGAGGAGTGGGGCCCGGCGCGCATCGTCCCCGTGGTCGGCGACGTGCGCGAGGAGGCCACCGCCGAGCGCCTCGTCGCCGCCGGCGTCGAGGCGTACGGGCGGGTCGACTCGGTCGTCGCGAACGCGGCGGTCGGCTTCTACGGCGGCCTGCTCGACTACTCCTCGGAGCAGGTCGAGCTCATGGTCGACGTCACGGTGAAGGGCACGGTGTGGCTGGCGCGGGCCGCGGTGCGGCAGTTTCGCGCCCAGGGCGACGGCGGGGACATCGTCATCATCGGGTCGGTCGCGGGGCTGCTCATCGGCGGCGGCCGGGAGGCCGTCTACGCCGCGACCAAGGGAGCGCAGGTCAACCTCGGCTACGCCCTCGACCGTGAGCTGCGGGGGGAGGGCATCCGGACGACCGTCATCGCCCCGGCCGGGGTGAACACGCCCTTCGCGGCCGCCGACGGCCGGTTCGGCGAGGAGGACCCGTCCTGCGGCCCGTTCATGGAGCCGGCGGACATCGGCGGCGCCATCGTCCACACCCTCCAGCAGCCACGCCGGATGCGCACCGAGCTGTGGACGATGTGGAGCCTCGCCGAGGCCCACTAGGAACCCCTCCGCGTCCCTCCTGTCGGGCGCGGCGGCCGAGCACGAGGCCCCCGGGGTGACTGGGCCCCCCGGGGGCCTCGTCCGTTCGCACTCCCTTTGGCGTGATCAGTTCGGAACAGAGGTGCTGGCGGCCCTGAGTGTGGCATCAGCGCCCAGTTCGCAAACGAAAGAATTTGGTGCGCTTCGTGTGCACGAGAGAGAGCATCCGCGGTGAGAAGGGCGTACCGGAGGTGCTATTCGGAAGGGAACGAAAGGGTTTACCGATTTGACTTCGGGGGCCAAACCAACTGGTAAGTGATCATAAACGGCGCCTCAGACAGTCCTTAACTCTGGGAAACTCTGCCGGCGTGTCGCGCTACCACGGACTATTCGGCCATTAGCGCCCGCATCTCACGGTCATACTGAGCGAACTCTGCAATTTCGCGGTCAACTCGATTCGCGAACCTGTGGATCAGACGCCGCTGGACGCTCGCCTCATTCGAATGTAGAGTCTCAAGGAACCCGCTACTCACTTGACATGAGGCGTCGGCGCTAGCTATCCGGATTTCGTTGACCGACGGTTGCCCGTGGAGATCTGCTGGGATGCCTAGCCGATCTACCAGATCTGGCGTAGGCATGTCGAACGGCTCAACCGCGGTATCCACCAAAGCGATTCGACCGACGCATCTCCTCCACCTGACAATCGAGCGCTGAGTCTCCGGCGAACTCATCGCTGCTTGGAATGCTTCAGTTTGGATATACTGCACCACCCCATCGTAGGGTGGGAGGGGGTGTTCGGAGCGCAATTTCTTAAAGCAGCGCTTCCAAGAACTTCCTGGATGCGTGGGAGCGGAATTGGGGTTCGCGATCGTATTCACGGTCATCGGAGAAACGCGATAGCCGAACGTCGAAGCAATGGAAGGGTTAAATAGACGCCTATTGTCGCTGTTCCACGTGGCTCCCGGGGTTCGTCGTTCAAGGAAGGCGGCGCGCGTCGTCGGCTTGTTCACCCTCGCACCAACGCACTTGGCCACGTAGTAATCCTCGGCTATAAGATGGCTAGTCGCATTTACCTTTCGCCATCGCGAAGTTAATGGCAGCGTCCAGTCCAGCACTTCCGGCGGTAGCATTTTGGGTTCCTCAGGAGGTAGCGTGGTGGAAACCGAGGATATGCTACGACCAACCGGCGAGGGGCTGCTGCTCGCGAATGGGCCCGAAGAGCACCCAGCCGAACAAGCGAAAATAGTGAGGATTACGAAGCCCAGTCGATACCCCACCAGTGCTCGAGAAATGGTATTGCTCAGGTGCAGTTGCCGGCAGCTGAATCAAACTTGAACGAGCTAATGGAGTCGTTCATGTTGGGGTGGCTTGAATTTAGGGCCACGTAGCCGTCTTGCCGCACTACCTTCAGGGATGCGCCCGAGTACCATTTTCCAGTGAAGAATGTTGCGTTTGAATGGTTCCCATTGTTGTACACTGATGTGATGTCGTCATCAGCATTCCGTGTCGTTCCCTCGTAGTTCAGGAAGCTCAGGGAATACTGGCATTCGTAGGCTTTCACGCGCGCAGCGGTGCTTCCACTGGTCTTGTAATAACGGTCCCCCCAACCACAGGCGTAGCCCGAGGGGCATACAGCAGCGGCCGCGGCGGCCGCGCCTCCTGCTGTTCCGGCGGCCACCAAGGCAAAGGCCACAGTGGTCCGAGCGACTATTCCATATCTCACGATAACCCCCATGAATCCAAGAGGGGCCGACTGCCCCCCGTTGAGTCAGGGTAGCAGCGGGTCTCATCTTCTGCCACCGCTCAGCGAAAGCGCCGTTCTGCCACGACACCCTTCGCCCAAACCAGAGCGCATCGGGTGCTGAAGAAATCTGTGGCCGGTGGTCGGGCCCATCGGGTCAGGGCGGACTAGTGCACCACTCCAGCCTCGGCTCCAGGTGGAGTCAAGGATGGACGTCCTAATGCCGCGTCGAGGAAGACCGGCGCACCGTGTCGGCGAGGTCGTCGTGAGACGGACGCAGCGTCCGGCCATCGAAGGCCGCGGGGCTTGTACTCTCCCCCGTGGACGAGGCCCGACGGCCTTGCGGAGATTCGACGTGGAGTGACTCTGTGACATCCAGCAACGGTGCTGCCCTGTACGGTTCGTCGGCTCAGGCCGGCCGGACGCGCGGAGCGCGCGCCCGGCTCCGGCGGTGGCCCTCCGGGGTGGTGGCCCTGCTCGCCGCGGCCCTCTGCCTCGTCGGCTTCGCTCCGGTCGCCGCGGCCGGGTCCGGGCACCGCCCGTCGGGGCACGGCCACCCGAGCCAGGGCGGGAGCGCCCGCGACTACACCGCCCTCGTCGACCCGTTCGTGGGCACCCAGGGCGACGACGGCAACGACATGCCGGGCGCCCAGGCACCGAACGGGCTGGCGAAGGTCAACCCGCGGACCTACCCCGACCGCAACCACACTGGCTACGAGTACACCGAGGACCACATCCTCGGCTTCACCCACACCAACCTCGACGGCGTGGGCGGCTCCGGCGGCGGCGGTGACATCCTCGTCGTGCCGACCTCGGGCAGCTACTCCGCCCGCCCCTCGACGGGCAGCTACGCCCATCCCTTCTCCCACGACGACGAGGAGGCGCAGCCCGGGTACTACCGCGTGGGGCTGGGCAACATCGCCGGTGAGGACGGCGCCATCTCCGACGCCGACGGCACCATCGACGCAGAGGTCACGGCGACCACCCGCTCGGCCGCCCACCGCTACTCCTTCCCCGACGGCGCGACCCCCTCGCTCGTCCTCGACCTCAGCACCAACAACACCCAGCGGGTGGCGTCCTCGCTGACGGTGACGACCCTCGACGACGGGCGCGCCGCGGTGAGCGGACGCATCGTCGGGCACTTCTACAACGCCTCCTACACCCTCTACTACTACGCCGAGACCGGGCAGCCGGTGGCCGGCGTGCAGACCTGGGACGACTCCGACGAGCTGACCGACGCCACCCGCAGGAGCGGCCAGGACACCGGCGCCGTGCTGACCTTCGACCCGGCAGACGGCGAGGACGTCGAGCTGCACGTCACCCTGTCGCCCATCAGCGCCGAGCAGGCCAGGACCGACCAGCGGGCCGAGCTGGGCGAGAAGTCCTTCGACGAGATCCGCGCGGCCAGCCACGACGAGTGGAACGCCAAGCTCGGCAAGGTCGCGGTCAGCGCCTCGGTCGCCACCGACCCCACCGGTGACCTCGAGAAGCTCTTCTACACGCACCTGTACCGGATGTTCGCCCTGCCGGCCAACACGACGAGCACCTCCGGCACCTACCGAGGGGTCGACGGGGCGGTGCACTCGGCACAGGGGTTCACGTACTACGACGGCTGGTCGACGTGGGACGACTTCCGCAAGTACTCCGTCTTCTCCTACATCGACCCCGAGATGTACGGCGACATGGTGCAGTCGATGGTCTACCTGTTCGCCGACGCCGAGGCGGCGGGCGGGCAGAGCCTCGGCAACCTCATGCACGCGGCGCCGACCATCCGCTGGGAGCGCTCGGCCCTCGTCCTCGCCGACGCCCTGAACAAGGGCTACACCGGGCTGCAGCGGCTGGACGAGGCCTACACCGGCCTCGAGCGTCTCGTCGGCGGGTACAGCGACGCCGACCTGGCGCGCGGCTACATCGCCGGCCGCCCCGGCGACGCCGTGCAGCTCGGCTACGACCAGTGGGCCCTGGCCCAGGTCGCCGAGGCACTCGGCAAGGACGACGAGGCCGCCGAGCTGCGCGCCCAGGCGGCCCTGCCGATCGAGAACCTCGTCAAGCCGGACGCGTGGACCGCGGCCGACGGCACCGAGGTGGGGGTGCTCACCCCCCGCGATGCCGACGGCGCCTGGCAGACAGTCGACTACGAGAAGTTCGAGGCTGCGAACCTCTACCAGGGGACCCTCTGGCAGTACCACTGGTACGACGCCTACGACATGGACGCCCTCATCGACGCCACCGGCGGTGAGGAGGCGACCCTGCTGGCGCTGCGACACATGTTCGGCGAGGACGGGCCGGACGACGGCTCGGGAATGCTGCACTCGAACTCCAACGAGATCGACCTGCAGACGCCGTACCTGTTCAACTACGTCGGCGAGCCGAGCCTGACCCAGAAGTGGGTGCGGGCGATCTACACCAAGGAGACGTGGAACCGGTACCTCGGCACGGGCAGCACGAGCGAGGCGCCGAGCGGCGGAGGTGAGTTCACGCCGCCCGTCAAGACGCAGGTCTACAGCCTGAGCCCCGACGGCCTGCTGCCGACGATGGACAACGACGCAGGCACGATGTCGACGATGTTCGTCGCGGCGGCGCTCGGGCTTTTCCCCGTCACCTCGGGCTCCTCCCAGTTCCAGGTCGGGTCGCCGTTCTTCGACTCCGCCGTCATCTCCTACGACAGCGGCCGCTCCTTCCGGATCGACGCCCGCGGCGTCTCGACGGACGACTTCTACATCCGGTCGGCGACCCTGGACGGGAAGCGCTTCGAGAACACGTGGGTCGACTACGCGGACATCGTCGACGGCGGCAGCCTCTCGTTCCGGATGACCGACAAGCCCACCCGCTGGGGCTCCCACACCGAGCCCGCTTACTCGATGAGCACCGCGACCGGGACCACCGCGGCGCCGGCCGTCACGGCCGAGCCCACGGTCGTCGAGGCCGCCGCCGACGGCACCGTCCGTGGCTCGGTGACGCTGACCCTGCACGGGCGGGCGACGTTCCGGGGCCCGCGGGGCTGGGACCTCACCCGGTGGGGGGCCGCGACGGTCAAGGGGCTGCCGAGCGGCGTCAAGGCAACCGTCCGGGTGACCGGCCGGCGGACGGCGTCGGTGCGGCTCACCGGCACCACCTCGAGCGAGGCGCGCTTCTACGTCAGCTTCACGGACCGGGCGTTCACCGGACGCGTCAGCGCCTCGGACGTCGACGGGCAAGGGGTGACCAGCCGGTCCCCGCTTCGCCTGTCGATGGCCGCGAGCGCGCGCGCGACCCTGGAGGAGCTCGTGGGCCAGGCCGCGGACGTGCGCCAGGGCAACTACTCGCTGAGGTCGTTCACGGCGCTGCAGCAGGCGCTGGCGGCGGCCCGTGAGCTCCTCGCCGACGAGGACGCCACGAGCGTGCAGCTGAGCTTCGGGGCCGATGCCCTGCGCACGGCCATCGACGGCCTCGCCATCGACGAGGGCGGCTTCCGCATCCTCCAGGGCGAGGAGTCCGACGACTGGTCCGGCGGCGAGCTGAAGAACGAGGCCAACAGCTCCTCGGGCAACCTCGGCGGCGTGCGCGACGGCGCGTGGGTCCAGTACCAGGGCCTGTACTTCGAGGACGAGCTGCCCCGCTACCTCGCGGTCCGCTACGCCACCTCGCACTCCGCCTCCGAGGAGCCCAGCACGCTGGGGGTGCACGCGGGTGACGCCGACGGCGAACTGCTGGCGACGGTCGACCTCGTGGGCACCGGCGGCTGGGGCAACTACACCGAGACCTCGGCCGCGCTGAGCGACCCGCAGGCCATCGTCGACGCGGAGCGGGTGACGTTCGTCTTCGGCGCCCCCTCCGGCCGGTCATGGGCCGCCAACGTCGACTGGTTCCGCCTCAGCGCGCAGGACCCGAGCGAGACCTCCGACGGGGGCTCCAGCGTCGTCGTCGAGGCCGAGGACTGGACGGATAGTTCCGGTGGCGACCTCAAGGCCGAGAGCAACACCTGGAGCGGCCAGTCGCTGAGGAACGTCGGGGGCACGCACGACGGTGACTGGCTCGCCTACGGCGACGTCGACTTCGGCGGCACCGACCTCGGCGAGGTCGCCGTCCACTACGTCAACAACTCCTCCCGCTGTGGCCAGAACTCGGCGATCGACGTCTACCTCGACGAGTTCGACCCGGCCGACCCCGGCGAGCCCTTCGCGACGGTCGACCTCGCCGTGACGGGCAGCGGCTGGGGCGACGACGGCACCGCCACGGCGATGCTGCCGCAGACCGTCACCGGCACCCACGAGGTCTTCCTCCGGCTGCGGACCGAGGCCGACGCGAGCCACCCGTACGTGGCGAACATCGACAACCTGACGTTCTCGACCGGGTCCCCGACCGAGGTCACGGTCGAGGCGGAGGACTGGAGCGACACCTCCGGCGGCTCCCTGAAGAACGAGAGCTCGACGTGGGACGACGGCGCGGTGACCAACGTCGGTGGGACGCACGACGGTGACTGGCTCACCTACGCAGAGGTCGACTTCGGCTCCGCCGCCCTCGACGAGCTGTCCGTGCACTACGTCCACAACTCGGGGCGGTGCGGCCGGGACTCGGCGATCGACGTCTACCTCGACGGGTTCGACCCGGCCGAGCCGGGGGAGCCGTTCGCGACCGTGGAGCTGCCGTCGACCGGCTCGAGCTGGTCGTCCGCGGGGACGGCGACGGTGACGCTGCCCGAGCCGGTGCGCGGCACGCACGAGCTGACCCTCGTCCTGCGCACCGATGCCTACGACTCGGGGCACCCGTACGTGGCGAACCTCGACAGGCTCACCTTCGTCGACTCCGACGCCCAGGGGCAGCAGGAGGTGCCGGTGGACTTCGGCGGCCTCCAGGAGGCCGTGGACACCTACGGCCCGCTGGCCGACCAGGGCGAGCAGTACGGCCAGATCGACTTCGCGGTCTTCCTGCGCGAGCTCGACGCGGCCCGCGACATGCTCGACGCGGGCGCCGCGACCCAGGAGGAGGTGGACGCACAGGCCCGCCGCCTGCGGCTGGCGGCCGAGCAGCTCGACCCGTCAGCCGGCGCCACGGCCTGACGCGCTACCTCAAACAGGAGTCCCCCGGAGGCGTGTGCTCCCGGGGGACTTCTGTGAGCGGAGGCGGAGGGATTTGAACCCTCGATGGGCTTGAGACCCAAACCGCATTAGCAGTGCGGCGCCATAGACCGGACTAGGCGACGCCTCCAACGCCTGGACAGGGTATCCGCCGGCGCCGCCGACGGGCAAAGCGGGTCGACGGCATGGCTAGGACGAGGAGCGCACTCCCGGCCGACGCGTCCGGTCAGCAGGGTCCTCGCCGCGTGCAGCGCCGGACGGGCGACGGGGGGCGAAGACCCACCACCGCATCGCCAGGTACTTCACCGCCGTCGCGGCCGCCGTCGTCACGGCGACGACCGTCGTCTCCGCCCACGTCGGCGCACCGGGCGCGAGCACGGCGAGCAGGGCCAGGCCGCCGGAGGTCATCCCCAGCGTGAGCCCGAAGACGACCAGCCCCTGCACGTGGTGGCGGGCGACCCCGTCCCGCCCGCGGATGCCGAACGTCCAGCGACGGTTGGCCCAGGTGTTGGCCACCGCGGCGACGAGCAACGCGAGGGCGTTGGCCACCTGCGGCATGCCGAGGAGGTGGCGCAGGAGGACGAACCCCCCGAGGTGCAGCACGGTGCTCCCCGCGCCGACGACCGCGAAGGCGGCGAGCTCGCGTACCACCGACCCCCACGGCCGGCCGGCCCTGCTCCGGCCGGCCGTGGGGTGCTCCACGAGGCTCGTCACTGCCCCGAACCCGTCGGCTGGGTGAGGTCGTAGAACGTCTCCCCGCCGATCGTCACCTCGGTGTAGTTCTGGCTCACCCAGTTGTTGATCTCGTCCGCCACGTCGGAGCCGCCCTGCTGCCCGCCGAAGCCACCGCCGGCGAGGAAGTAGTGGATCTGGCCGTCCGCGACGTACTGCTGGAACTGCTCGAGGGTCGGGTACGGGTCGGACCCGTTGAACCCACCGATCGCCATCACCGGCTCCTCGGTCGCCAGCTGAAGGCCGGCGGCGTTCTGCGACCCGACGGCGGCGGCGACCCAGGTGTACTGGTCGGCATCCGCCTCGAGCGCCTCGACGACATCGGCGTCCGGGGTGGACGCGTCGAGCAGGCCGCTCATCCCGCCACCCGCCGACCCTCCGGCCCCGGGTGCGCTCCCGCCGGGCTGGGTGCCGCCGGCGAACGGCGAGGTCCCTCCGTTCGGGTTGGTCTGGGTCGTGCCACCCGGCGCAGTTCCGCCCTGGGTGGTTCCACCGGGCGCGGTGCCGCCGGGGGCGCCACCGCCCGGTCCGCCTCCGAAGCCACCCCCGGGGCCGCCGCTGCTCGACGGGCCGGCCGTGACGATCGAGCCGCTGTGCCCCGTCGCCAGGGTGGAGGCCGTGTAGGCGGCCGGCCCGGCGAGGCCGGCGACGACGGCCATGACGCCCAGGCCCGCGAGGGCCCGCACGTGGAGCCGACCGACGACGAGGAAGAGCGCGGTGGCGGCGAGCCCCAGTGCCAGCACCGTGAACCGCAGCCACCCGCCGTACGCCGTCGTGCCGGAGAGGAGGACGAAGCCCCACACCGACGCGGCGGCAGTGCCGGCGGCCAGCGTCAGGGCGCCGACGGTGTCGTGTCGCCGGTCCCACGCCTCGCCGGCCCCCATGCCGACGAGGGCGGCGATCGCCGGCGCGAGGGCGACCGTGTAGTACTCGTGGAAGATCCCCTGCATGAACGAGAAGACCAGCGCCGTGGTGAGGAGCCACAGCCCCATGGCGAGATAGCCGGCCCGACGGGCGTCGGTGCGGGGTGCCCGGGCGCGCATGACCAGACCGCCGACGAGGAAGACCAGCGCGGCGGGGAGCAGCCAGGAGATCTGACCACCGACCGAGGAGTCGAACATCCGGAACAAGCCGGTGCCCGAGGAGAACCCGCCGCCACCACCGCCACCGACCCGGCCGACCTCGGAGCCGTCCAACCGCCCGAAGCCGTTGTAGCCGAAGGTCAGCTCGAGGAAGGAGTTGGTCTGGCTGCCACCGATGTACGGACGCCACGAGGCGGGCACCAGCTCGACGACGGCGACCCACCACCCCGCCGAGACGAGGAAGGCGCCCACCGAGAGCAGGCCGCCGACGACCCGACGGCGCAGTGGGGTGTCCGCACACACCATCCAGACGACGGCCACCGCGGGCACGACGAGGAAGACCTGCAGGGTCTTGGTCAGGAAACCGAAGCCGGCGAAGACACCGGCGAGCGCGATCCAGCGGTAGGAGCCGGCCTCGAGCGCGCGCAGCGTTGCCCAGACGGCGAGCGCCATGAGGAGGGTGAGGAGCGCGTCGGGGTTGTTGAATCGGAACATCAGGACCGCGACGGGGGTCAGCGCCAGGGCGCCGCCGGCGAGCAGGGCGGCTCCGTGCTCGAAGTGTCGCCGCACGGTGGCGTGCACGACGGCCACGGTGCCGATGCCCATGAGGACCTGCGGCAGCAGGATGGCGAAGGAGCTGAGCCCGAACAGGCGCACCGAGAGGGCCATGGCCCACAGCGACGCCGGCGGCTTGTCGACCGTGATGGCGTTGCTCGCGTCGAGACTGCCGAAGAAGAACGCCTTCCACGAGGTGCTGCCGGCCTGGACGGCGGCGGAGTAGAAGGCGTTCGCCCATCCGCTGGCGGTGAGGTTCCACAGGTACGCCACGGCGGTGACGACGAGCAGGGCCAGGAGCGCCGGGCGGGCCCAGGCCGGGTCGGCCTCCGGGCCGCGGACGAGGTGCCGCAGGCGGCCTCCCCGCGGGCCGGCGGGGTCGGCCGCCGTCGGCCCCAGGGGTGCTCGGGCGTCAGGGGCCCCCGCGGGGGTGGCCTCGGGCAGGGTGGCGGTGTCCATGGGCTCCAGGCTGGCCCCGACGGCTGTGCCTCGCCTGTGACCGGCCTACGATGACGACGTGCAGCTCGTCGTCCGTCCCGCCCGTGAAGGCGAGCTGGCGGCGGTCGGGGCTCTGGCGGTCGAGGCCTACGCTGCCGACGGTCAGATCACGGCCGAGCACCCCTACGCCGCAACGTTGCTCGACACCGCCTCGCGAGCCCGCGATGCCGTGCTGCTCGTCGCGGTGGCCGGCGACGCGATGCTGGGGACGGTCACCTACGTCCCGCCGGGGACGCCCTTCGCCGAGGTCGGCGGCCCGGACGAGGCGGAGGTGCGGATGCTTGCGGTCTCGCCCTCCGCGCGGGGCCGGGGCGTCGGCCGGCTGCTCAGCGACGAGTGCGTCCGCCGCGCCCGCGCCGACGGGTGCGCGGCGCTCGTGCTCTCGAGCGGGTCCTGGATGCATGCAGCGCACCGCCTCTACGAGCGGATGGGGTTCGTGCGCACCCCCGAGAGGGACTGGTCGCCGCGGCCGGAGGTCGACCTGCTCGCCTACCGGCTGCCCGTCTGAGGCCAGCTCGGTCGCTCAGGCGGCCGGGAGCAGGACCGAAAAGGTCGTCGCCCCCGGCTCGGAGGTCACCTCGACCCGTCCTCCGTGCGCCTGGCCGACGGCGGCCACGATCGAGAGCCCGAGCCCCGTCGAGCCCCGGGCGCGGCTGCGCGAGTCGTCCCCCCGGGTGAACCGCTCGAACACCTTCGGCTGCAGGGTGGACGGGATGCCGGGCCCGTTGTCGGACACCGAGATGCGCACCATGCTGCCCTCGGGGCGCAGGCGGGTGACGACCCGGGTCCCGGACGGGGTGTGTGTGCGGGCGTTGGCGAGCAGGTTGGCGAGGATCTGGTGCAGCCGGGCACCGTCCCCGGTGACCTCGACCGGCTCCTCGGGCAGGTCGAGCTCCCACGCGTGGCCCGGGGACGCGGCGTGCGCGTCGCTCACGGCATTCATCGCGAGCAGCGACAGGTCGACCGGCTCCCGCTCCAACGGACGGCCGGAGTCCAGCCGGGCGAGGAGCAGCAGGTCCTCGACGAGCTCCTGCATCCGCAGCGCCTCGGACTCGACCCGGCCGATGGCATGGGTGACCGTCTGCGGCACGGGGTCGCTCTCACGGCGGGTGAGCTCGGCATAGCCCCGGATCGAGGCGAGTGGGGTACGCAGCTCGTGGGAGGCGTCCGCGACGAACTGCCGCACGCGCATCTCGCTCTCCTGGCGGGCCTGCAGCGCCTGCTCGACGTCGTCGAGCATCGTGTTGAGGGCGAGCCCCACCTGGCCGACCTCGTCGCGGCCGTCGGCGTCGTCGTCGGGCACCCGAACCGCGAGTGAGACGTCGCCCTGGTCGAGCTGGAGGGCGGATACCTGCCGCGCCGTGGCTGCCACCCGGTCGAGCGGGGCCAGGCTGCGCCGGATGACGACCGCGCCACCGACCCCGACGAGGACCAGACCGACGACCGTCCCTCCGACGACGAGCGCGAGCAGCTTGCCGAGCAGCTCGTCGACGGGGCGGGTCGAGACGCCGACGATGAAGCGGCTGCCGTCGTCGAGGGTCCGTGCCGTCACGAGGTACTCCCCGACCCCGTCGCCGACGTCGACGCGCACCGTCTCGCCGGGCTCCACCGCCGACAGCCTCTCGATCTGGTCCGCGTCGAGCGTGCCGTCCTCCCCGGAGGGCAGGATGACCTGGTTGAGCGAGTACCCGCCGGTGTCGGTCGCGACGGTGCCGTCCTCGGTCAGACCGAGGACGAGGACGTTGTCCCCACCGGGGGCGCCTGGTGGGGCACTGCGCCGCGGTGCCGGGCCGTCGCCGTCGTCCTCGTACACACCGCGGCGGTCCCCGGCGCGCAGCAGCGCGCTCTGCAGGCTCTCGTCGAGCTGGGCCTCGAGGTAGCGCCGCGTCTCCAGGACGGTGAGCGCGCTCGTGGCGAGCATGACGACGGTGAACAGGACGAGGACGCCGGCGATGAGCTTCGTCCGCAGCGTCCACCGCGAGGGGTGGTAGGCCACCTCCGGGATCCGGGGCCGGCTCGTCATCGGCTCACTCGGCGGGTTTGAGGACGTACCCCACCCCGCGCATCGTGTGGATCATCGGCGCCCGGCCGACGTCGATCTTCTTGCGCAGGTAGGAGATGTAGAGCTCGACGACGTTGGCCTGGCCACCGAAGTCGTAGTTCCACACCCGGTCGAGGATCTGGGCCTTGGAGAGCACCCGCCGAGGGTTGCGCATGAGGTAGCGCAGCAGCTCGAACTCGGTGGCCGTCAGCTGGATCTCGGTGCCGCCGCGGCTCACCTCGTGGCTGTCCTCGTCGAGGGTGAGGTCGCCGACGACGAGGAGGGAGTCGCTCTCGACGGCCGTGATCGCGGTGCGCCGCATGAGGGCACGCAGCCGGGCCACGACCTCCTCGAGGCTGAACGGCTTGGTCACGTAGTCGTCGCCACCGGCGGTGAGCCCGGCGACGCGGTCCTCGACGGCGTCCTTGGCGGTGAGGAAGAGGACCGGGACGTTGGGGTCCTCCGTCCGCATCCGTCGCAGCACCTCCATGCCGTCGAAGTCCGGCAGCATCATGTCGAGGACGACGGCGTCCGGGCCGAAGTCCTTCGCCGTGCGGACCGCCTGCATCCCGCTCGCGGCCGAGCGCACCTCCCACCCCTCGTAGCGCAGGGCCATGTTGAGGAGCTCGGTGAGGTTCGGCTCGTCGTCGACGACGAGGACGCGCACCGGGCTTCCGTCGGGGCGGGCGAGGGCCGGCGCGGGGGCGGGCTGCTGGCGGGTCTGCATGGGAGAAGTCTGTGTGCCGCCGCTGGGGCGCTCCGATGTGCTGCCTGTGCGGATGCTGTGGGCCACCTCCACAGGGTGCCAGGGACCTCCGGGCGGCGCCACAGGTTGAGCACAGGCGGGGGTGGGAGTCTCCCGCGAGCACCCGTCGACCGAGGAGAGCAGACATGAGCGACCGGCCCGCCGACGACCGCCCGACCCGTCCCCAGCCGCCGGCCGACCCCGCCTGGGCCAGTGCACCCACGGGGCCGCTGCCGAGCACGCCGACGCGGCCGACGAGCGGCGTGCCGTCGACCTCGACGCCGGCCTCGCCCCCCGCGCCGGCGCAGGCCGTCGCCGAGGCCGAGGCCGAGGCCGAGCGCGGGGCGGGCAGGCCGGGTCGGTGGTCCGGGCGCACGAGCCTCGTGGCGGTCGCTGCCGCGCTCGCCCTCGGCGTCCTCGGGGCGGTGGGTGCCACCGCCGCGGTGGCCCAGGGCGAGAGCTCTGGCAGGGGCGACATCGGCGGTGGGCAGTTCCCCGGTGGTGGCCGGGGCGGGTTCCCCGGCGGTGGACAGCTCCCCGGCAGCGGACAGGGACAGGGTCTTTCCGGTGGCGGCCAGGGCCAGCAGCTGCCCGGGGGCGGCGTGGACCCCCAGCAGGGCGGCACGCCGTGGGGCGACGGCGACCGGCCGGGGCTTCCGGGCACCGACGGTGAGGACGACGGGACCGGCAGCGGGGCGCCGGGCCAGCAGCTGCCCGGCGGCGGATCCGGCTCCGACGGCGCCGACGACGACACGGCGCCGACGACCATCTGAGCCCGGCGTCTCGGCCGCCCACGCGGCGGACGGGCCCCGCCGGAGCGCCACCGGCAGGGCCCGTCCTGGTCCGGGCAAGAGCGTCAGGCCTGCTCGATGCGCTCCTTGAGCGTCGCGAGCTCGTCGGCCAGCTGGGTCGGCAGCTTGTCGCCGATCTTGGCGAACCACTCCTCGATGAGCGGCAGCTCGGCCTTCCACTCCTCGGTGTCGACCCGCAGGGCGGCCGCGAGCTGGTCCTCGTCGAGGTCCAGGCCGGTCGTGTCGAGTGCGCCCTGCTCCGGGACGAGCCCGACCGGGGTGTCGACGGCACCCGCGGTGCCCTCGAGCCGCTGGACGACCCAGGTGAGCACGCGGGAGTTGTCGCCGTATCCCGGCCACAGGAACGAGCCGTCCTCGGCCCGGCGGAACCAGTTGACCTGGAAGATCCGTGGCAGCTTGGAGGCGTCCGCCTGCTTGCCGACCTCGAGCCAGTGCGCCATGTAGTCACCGGCGTGGTAGCCGATGAAGGGGAGCATGGCCATCGGGTCGCGGCGGACGACCCCGACCGCGCCGGTGGCCGCGGCCGTCGTCTCCGAGGAGAGTGTCGCGCCGACGAAGACGCCGTGGCCCCAGTCGCGCGACTCGTAGACCAGGGGCACCGTCGTCTTGCGGCGGCCGCCGAAGAGGATGGCGTCGATCGGGACACCGTCGGGGTTGTCGTACTCCGGAGCGATCATCGGCGTCTGCTTGGCGGGCGTCGTGAACCGGCTGTTCGGGTGGCTGCTCGGCTCGCTGCTCTCGGGGGTCCAGTCGCGGCCCTTCCAGTCGGTGAGGTGGGCCGGCGGGGTCTCGGTCAGCCCCTCCCACCACACGTCACCGTCGTCGGTCAGGGCGACGTTGGTGAAGATCGAGTTGCCCTTCTCGATGGTCCGGATCGCCTGCGGGTTGGTGTGCATGCCGGTGCCGGGGGCGACGCCGAAGAGGCCGAACTCCGGGTTGACGGCGTAGAGGCGCCCGTCCGGCCCGAAGCGCATCCAGGCGATGTCGTCGCCGACCATCTCGGCGCTCCAGCCCTCGAGCGTGGGCTCGATCATCGCGAGGTTGGTCTTGCCGCACTGGCTGGGGAAGGCGCCGGCGATGTAGTGGGTGCGGCCCTCGGGCGAGGTGAGCTTGAGGATGAGCATGTGCTCGGCGAGCCAGCCCTCGTCACGCGCCATCGCCGAGGCGATCCGCAGGGCGTAGCACTTCTTGCCGAGGAGGGCGTTGCCGCCGTACCCGGAGCCGTAGGACCAGATCTCGCGGGTCTCGGGGAAGTGGGCGATGTACTTGGTGTCGCTGCAGGGCCACGCGACGTCCTGCTGCCCCTCGGCGAGCGGGGCGCCGACGGAGTGCAGGCCCTTGACGAAGGATGCGTCCAGCTCCTCCATCTTGCGCAGGACGGGGGTGCCGATGCGGGCCATGATGCGCATGTTCGTCACGACGTAGGCCGAGTCGGTGACCTCGACGCCGAACATCGGCACGGTCGCCTCGAGGTGGCCCATGACGAACGGGATGACGTACATCGTGCGTCCACGCATCGACCCGCGGTACAGCTCGGTCATCGTCGCCTTGAGCTCGGCCGGGTCGACCCAGTTGTTCGTCGGGCCGGCGTCCTCCTTGCGGGCGGAGGCGATGAACGTGCGGTCCTCGACGCGCGCGACGTCGGTGGGGTCGGACTGGCAGAGGAAGGAGTTGGGCTTCTTGTCCTCGTCGAGGCGGACGAAGGTGCCGGCGTCGACGAGCTCGCTCGTCAACCGGTCCCACTCCTCGTCAGAGCCGTCGCACCACACCACGGTGTCCGGCTCGGTGAGAGCGGCGACCTCGTCGACCCAGGTGACCAGCCCGGTGTGTGTCGTCGGTGCGCTGGTGGCTGTGGTGGTCGTCATCGTGGGTTCCTTCCGTCGATCCCGGGTGTGGTCGACCTCCAGGCGACGGGCTCGCGACGCTGCCGGTGGGAACCTCGGGCGCCCATCGCTGGGAGCCTCGACATCCAGCGTAGGACGCGGTGGGGCGCGGCACCGATGCTTGTGAAGGTTTTCACAAGCATCGGCGGAGGCGAGGTGTCCGCGCCGCCCGATTTCTCCCCGTGCGCTGCGCTCGGGTAGTCTGCACAGTCGTTGCGTGCGAGCGCAGCGGGCGCCCGTAGCTCAACGGATAGAGCATCTGACTACGGATCAGAAGGTTAGGGGTTCGAATCCCTTCGGGCGCGCCCTGTGATGTCTCAGGACATCGCGGACTCCCCGAACCCTCAGGGTTCGGGGAGTCCTTGGTTTTGGGGCTGGTATCGGCGGGTGGTGTCGAGGGTGAGCTGGCGGATGAGCTTGCCGGTGGTGGTGTCGATGACGGTGATGTGCAGGCCGTGGATGAGGGCGGCGCCAGGCCGCATGGTCGTCGGCGAGGGCTCGGCGCAGAGTCGTGAGGCGTCGTCGGTCGGATCCGCGGAGATTGTCGCGCTCGACGAAGGGGTCTTCGATGCAGGCGAGCAGTGCGGCGGCGTCGAAGAGGTGGCGGTCGCGGTCGCGACTGTCGCAGGTGTAGGCGGCGGCCTTGAGGACGACCGCGCCCAACGAGCTGGGTACAGAGATGAGGGTGCGCTTCGCGGTGGTGATCTCGAGGACGGCGTTCATAGTGCGCTGCAGGGCCTGAGTGCCTCCCTCGATGCGGACCATGTCGCGGCCGCGGAGCCGCTCCACGACCTTGGGGGCGGGATGGTCGGACATGAGTACGTCGACGATTTCGTCGCCCGCAGCGCCGGCCACCAGGTCGACCCGATCGGTGCCGCGGACGAACCGATGGGCGGTGTTGCTGCGAGGGTCGACGGCGTCGCGCAGGCGGTAGTCCAGCCCCTCCAGAGCCGTGGCGGTCGCGTCGGGGACGCCGCGGCTGGTCTCGATGTGGAGCACGATGTCGGCGTCGTTCGTCGGACGGACGACGCCGATGCCCCGGTGCACGGTGTGCAGCTGCGTCATCAGGCCACCGACGAGGGTCCACCTGTCGGTGGGGAGAACGGCAGCCAGCTCCGCGACGTTCGGCCACGGCGATAGCCATCCTCCCACCGGCGTCGCCACCTCGACCGTGGCGCGTGGGCGCTCCCGGGGTGCGTCCTCGGCTGGCGGCGTCATCGCCGGAACCGGTCGAGCGCCCCGACCAGCGCGCGTTCACCGACGCCTCGCTCGCGTGGGTCACGTGACGTCGCGGCGTCGAGGGCGGTGAGCACTACCCCGTGGACGGCGAGATCACGGACGACGCCGAGGTCGAATCCCGTTGCGCGGAGCGTGACGTTGCCGGAAGGGTCGGCCTGCAGGCCGAAAAAGCCCACGGCAGAGTCCACCCTGTCGACGTCCAGGTAGCCGTCCACCGAGTCTGACGCGGCACCCACGAGCCCCAGGCCGGTGGTGTCGATGGTGACGAGCTCGTCGAGCAGCCGCCGCAGGGCTGAGGGGTGGCCTTGGTAGGTCCTGATGCTCGCGCGATCACGGGTCTGGGTGACGAGGTCGGCCGGGTCGGTGATGGCGCGCAGCGAGGCCCGTAGCCGCGAGGTCTGGGTGGGCCCAAGCCAGTCGACGTGCACCCCGGAGAGCATCGCCACCGCGGCCCACGCCGTGTGCTCGGCCCAGACCCGGGTGCGGCCGCCGTGGCGCTCGGCGATGTAGGACTCGAGGGAGTCGCGGTCGATCAGGCCCCGCGCCACTCGGGTCAGGCCACCGGAGTCAGCCAGCCGGCGGACGTGCTGGACCGTCACACCCAAGGCGCGCGCCGCGTCCTGGGTGCTGACGAAGGAGGTGCCGACAGCCATACAGATAATGTTCCATTAAGCGCCTAATCTGTAAAGCCCGGCACGAGCTCTGGTGGGCCAAGGCCGTTGCCGGCTCTGGGCCCCAGAATGGGCCCCAAGATTCGTCGGCAGTCTCGATTCCGCAACGATGCGGCTCGAGCCGACCGGAGGTGCACACGTCCTCTGACCTGTGGAAACGCCAGAGAACGAGTCGCCATTGGTCGGGGCCGGTCGGGTTTCCCGCGTCCTGGCCCGGAACCGTCCTCTGCTGGGGCCGGTGGGGCTCCGGGGGTCAGGGCCGGGCCGCCGCCCGGGCCCGCGCCAGTGCCCGGGCGAGCTGCTTGGCCGAGGTGAACCCGGCCCGTTCCGCGGTCTGCGCGGCAGTGAGCCCCTCAGCCGAGCGAAGCCGCTCGGCGTCGCTGAGCCGTCGCCGCTCGATCTCTCGCCGCGGGGTCGTCCCGAGACGCCTGAAGGTCTCGTGGACGGTACGGACGCTGACCGCCAGCTCCCGCGCGAGCCGGGTCACGCTGAACGCCGGGTCCTGGTAGTAGGACTCGATCGCGGCCTGAGCCGCCATGAACAGCCCGTCGCGGTGGCGTGAGTCGCCGACCGACCCGCAGCTGTCGGCCTCGTCGAGCACGGCCGCGAGCAGGTGTTCGAGGGACAGGCCGAGGTGCCGGCGTCCCGACTCCGTGCGCGGGGCGGCCGAGCCCGACATGGCGTTGGTCATCCGGGTGAGCGCGCTCAAGGCGCTGCCCTCGGCGTTGATCGGCTCGTGGAAGCGGAAGCGGGACTGCCGCGGCCGCAGCACGGTCGGCTCCAGGTACCAGATGTAGCGCGCCGTGTGAGCCAGCGTGCGTGCGGTGACGGGAGCCTGGCCGTCGAGGAGGATGAGGCTCCCCGGCTCGGCGACGACCGTGGAACGGTCGATCCCGAACTCGAACCCGCCCTCGACGGTGAACACGAGATAGGTGCGCTTCGGGGCGCCCTGGAGGGTGTAGGTGGCCGAGCGGGACCAGGCCCGACCGAGGCCGTAGCGGGGGTGCTGCACGGTGTCGGCCACCAACGACGGGTCGATGGCCCCCTGGGGGTTCCACCCGAACTCGTCGCACTCCTCCGCGGCCCGCCAACCCCGAGTCACCGTCGGTGTCTCCGTCCCGCCTGCCGGCGAACTCTCGTTGCGTCACGTACGGCACCTAGCCCTACCAGAGGTGCGCGCCGGCCGCGCCCCGGTGCGAGGCCCTGTCCAGCATGTGGCGCGCGGGCGCGGCCCGGTCGTCGCCGGCAGCCCAGAACCTGCACCGGCAGTGGTCAGTTCGTGCAGGGTCGCGCCACCTGACCCATCCCGGCCCCAGGCTGTCGAGCCGTGCCGGAGTGCCCACCGGGGGCCTGCCGGATTGTCCAGCGGAAGCGAGAGCGCAGTGCGTGCACGGGGTGGTCGAGGGGGCGTGTCGCGCCTGTCGCCGTGGCTGAGGAAGGTCGGCGCGCTCGTCGCGGTGGGCGCCCTGCTGGCGTCGGCGACGGTCGCTGTGGGGAGCCTCGTGTGGCCCACGGCCGCGCAGGCGGAAGGGACGGACGACGGGGCGCTCACCCTGGCGTCGGACAACACCTTCTACGCCTACCTCGAGGACGGCGACACGCTCGACGCGTCGTTCCTCGTCTCCAGCAAGGGTGGGGCGGTCGGGACCCCGCACCACTACGTCGTCACCGACCCGCAGGGCACGGTGGCGTGGCAGTGCGACCTGCCCGCGGACACCCCGGTCGGCGAGGGATGCACCAGCCCGACGCTGACCGGGGCCGCTGGCGTCTGGACGGTCGAGGACACCCAGAGTGCGGGCTCGTCCATCACCCGGCTGGACTGGTCGCTCGACGTCACGGCCGCCGACGGCAGCGCACGGCCCGGCCGGGTGTGGGCCTACCGGCCGTTCTTCTCCCAGAACACCGGGGAGTCCCCCGACGTCGACGTCTGGCTCGTCAACGACACCGGCTACCAGTACCAGGTCGCGCTCGAGGACTACAACGGCTTCCAGTCCACCATCCAGGCGAACGCCACCGGGGTCTCCGACCTGAACTGTGTGCCGACCTACCAGTCCACCGAGGCGGATGCGACGGGGCGCGGGGCGCCTACGGACCCGAACCTCACCGCGGACTGCGAGCCACAGTTCCGCGTCTTCTTCGCGCCCCCGGCCGCGGACCTGCCGGCCAGCGCGCAGTCGGCCGACGGGACCGTGACGGTTGCCCCGCCGGTGCTCACGAGCGCCGACCTCACCGTCGAGGACCTGGCGTTCGCCCCGACCGCGACCGGGGGAGCCGCCGGCACCTTCAGCTACTCCATCACCGAGCGCTTCTCCGGCGGCTACCAGCTGCAGGTCGACACCGACGGCAACGGCTCCTACGACGACGCCGTCGACCGCACGGTGAACCTCGGGGCCGACGGGTCGGGCTCGTACACCTACGAGTTCGACGGCCTCGACGGGCAGGGCGACCCCATCGAGGACTGCGTGCAGATGAACGCGCGGATCTACTTCCCGACGGTGGGTGAGATCCACATCCTCCAGTACGACGTCGAGCAGCGGGCCGGCGGCATCGAGGTGACCGCGCTCAACGGGGAGGCCGCGGGCAACCAGACGATCTACTGGGACGACACCGACCTGGCCGACGACCGCGCGAACACGACGCCGCAGACCGACGGGACCGCAGGCGTGGACAGCGCCGGCGGTGTCCACGGCTGGGAGGCGGGGGGCAACAGCTGGGGCAACGAGCGGATCATCGACGACTGGACCTTCACCCCCCTGGAGTACGGCACCGGCGAGCTGGCCGTCGGCGGACGCTGCCTGGCCCTCGAGAAGACCTCCGACGCCGACGAGGACACCCGGGTCGGCGACACCGTGACCTACACGGTGACCGCGACCAACACCGGTGACACCGACTACACCGACGCCGAGCCCGCGACCGTCACCGACGACCTCTCGGGAGTCCTCGACGACGCCACGTACGACGGCGACGCGACGTCCGACGTGGACGGCGAGCTGACCTACGACGAGCCCAAGCTGTCGTGGACCGGTGCCCTGCCCGCGGGGGAGAGCGTCACGCTGACGTACACGACGACGGTGACCGGTGCCGGCGACGGCTCCGTGCGCAACGTGGCCTACGGCGGCTCCCCGGATGACGAGACCCCGGCCTGCGACCCGCCGACCGACGCCGGCAGCGACCCGGACACCGGTGTCCCGTGCGCCGAGACCGAGGCACTGCTGCCGAGCCTGTCCGTGACGAAGTCGGCCGACACCGACACGGTCAGTGCGGTCGGCCAGACGGTCACGTACACCGTCACCGCGACGAACGACGGGCCGGGCGTGTACACCGAGACGGCGCCGGCCACCGTGGTCGACGACCTCGGCGGCGTGCTCGACGACGCCACCGTCGACGCGGGCTCGCTGACCACCTCGACGGGCGCGGACGCCGTGCTGTCCGGTGACCGGGTCACGTGGTCCGGGGCGCTCGGGGTGGGGGAGAGCGTGACGATCACCTACGAGGTCACGTACACCGGTGCGGGCGACGCCCTGCTGCGCAACGTCGCGTTCGCACCGAGCGACCCGAGCGACCCGACGACCCCGGCCTGCGACCCCGCCGACGAGGACGGGCGGGACCCGGACACCGGTGAGCCCTGCGCCCTCGTCGAGGTCCCGGCCGGGCAGCTCGCCGTCACCAAGAGCGTCGACCCCGAGGACGGCTCGTCGGTCGAGACCGGCCAGGAGCTGACGTACACGCTCACCTTCGAGAACACCGGCAGCGCACCCGTGGACGTCACGGACTGGACCGACGACCTCGGTGGTGTCCTCGACGACGCCGAGCTGACCGACGGCCCGACGGCCTCGACCGGCGCGCTGACTGCGTCCGAGGTCGCCGACGGCCGGTTCACGGTGGATGGACGGGTGGCGGCAGGCCGGTCGGTGACCGTCACCTACACCGTCCGGGTGCTGCCCGAGGACGCCCGTGGGGACGACACGCTCGAGAACGTCGTGTTCCCGAGCGGGTCGACGCCGCCCGCCGACTGCGCCGCGGATGACCCGCTGTGCACGGTGAACCCCGTGGCCGAGATCGTCGACTCGAAGTCGGTCTCGCCCGAGACCAACACGACGGTGCGGCCCGGGCAGGAGCTGACGTACACGTTGACGTTCACGAACGAAGGTGCCGGGCCCGGCGACGTCGACCGTGTGGACGACCTGCGCCATGTGCTCGACGACGCCGACCTCACGAGGCAGCCCGCTGCCTCGGACGACGCGCTGTCGGTCTCGCGCGTGCAGGACGGCCGGTTCTCGGTCACCGGCCGGCTGGCGGCCGGACAGACGGTCACCGTCACGTACACGGTGACGGTCAAGGCCGCCGACGAGCTCGGCGACACGCGCCTGGCCAACTTCCTGCTCGACCCGGGAACCCCGACGCCGCGGGACCCGGTGTGCACCGACGGCGAGGACTGCACCTACAACCCGGTCTCGGACGTCACGGTCGTGAAGTCCGCCGATCCCGAGAGTGGGACCGAGGTACGCGCCGGGCAGGACGTCACGTACAGGCTGACGTTCCGCAACGAGGGTGCGGGCGCGGAGACGATCGACTACACCGACCACATGGGCGGCGTGCTCGACGACGCCGACCTCGTGGCGGGGCCCACCGCCGACGCTGACGGGCTCACCGTCTCGGAGGTCGTCGACGACCGGTTCTCGGTGAGCGGTGAGCTGGCGGGCGGTCGGACGGTCGCCGTGACCTACACCGTGACCGTGCGCGAGGACGAGGACCAGGGTGACCACGACCTCGGCAACGTCGTCACCGTCACCGGCCAGGCGCCTGCCGACACGTGCCCACAGGGCAGCCTGCTGTGCACCGAGCACCCGGTCGGGTCGCCGTCCCCGCCCCTTCTCGCCTACACCGGGTCCGGCCTGACGGCGGTCGCGCTCGTCACCGGGCTGGGTCTGCTCGTCTGCGGCGCCGGGGCCCTCCTGCTCGCCCGGCACTCGCGGAACGGGCGCAGGCTGCAGGCCGGCCTGTGACGGGGCGGCCGGCCGCTCAGGGTGCCGTTCCCGGAGACCGCGCGAGCATCCCCTCGGTGATCACGAGGAAGTCCTCGCGGGGGACGGTGAACAGGCCACGACGAAACGCGAGGCCCCAGTGGGTGGGGTCCGTGACGAAGGAGAGCCGGTGAACGAGCGGCTTGGCATCCACCGGCCGGCACGGGTGGAAGGCCACGGCCAGCCGCCAGGGTCGGACGTCGTCGCTGACGTGCGCCTGGTAGGGCTCGTTGCCGGTGACCGTCGCCACGGCCGTGAACTGCCGGACGGGGTCGCCTCCCTGCAACCGCGCCCTCGGTGAGTAGAAGACCATCTCGTCGCCGGCACGCGGGCGGCGGAGCCGGGTGCCGGCGCCGTGGTCGGCCTGCGTGAAGCCGCCCTCGACGGCTGCCTCGACGTGGTCGAGGCTCACCGTGTTCACCCAGTAGCGGTGCCCGGCAGCGGACCCGGCGCCGGTGGCCCCCTCGACGAGGGCCCCGGCGTCAGGCACGGTCGTGGAGGGTGACGTGGTAGCCGTCGGGGTCGGCGAAGGTGAAGGTGCGCCCGAAGGGGCCCTCGACCGGGTCGGACACGATCGTGTGCCCGTCCGCGACGAGGGCGTCGTGGATCTCCTGGACGTCCGTGGCGTGCAGCCAGATCGCCGTCCCGAGGCCGGGCTGGGCGACGGACCCGAGGTCGGTGCCCGGGACGAGGTCCCGCAGCGCGAACGTGATCGGCGTCGTCTCGAAGACGACGGCGTGGGGCGGTCCCTCCGGGGAGCGGACGAGCCCGAGGTACTTCTCGTAGAACGCCTGCGAGGCGTCGAGGTCTCGCGCCTGGAGCGAGATGAAGTCGGGGCCGGTGACCGGCATGGTGTCCATCCTCTCGTGTGTCAGTATTCTGACACCGAGAAGCGTATGTCAGAACACTGACATGGGTCAACACCGGTCGAGTCCGAGATGGGTTCGCCGGTGGCTACTGCTCGAGGAGCCGCATATGCCGCGATGGAGCTCTGCGGCCGGTCGGTGTGGGCGGCGCTCACGACGCAACGGGGCAACGGCGCCGCAGTGCCATGAGGCTGCGCGGCCCTGTCCAGGCAGTGTGGTTGTCGCCCGGGGCGTCACATCGGCATGCTGCGACACCACGACACGGAGGGATGCGCGCCGGCCGCTCCACGTGAAGACTCCGGCGCCTGGCAGAGGCCGACGCACGTCCTCCGGCCGGATGACGGACTGGTGTCGCCGCCCGCGGGTGGAGCTCACTAGAGGATGTCGAGGTCTTGCTGCACGGGGCCGACGACCAGGGGCGGTCCGCCTTACGAAGGCTTTGTCTTTGTTATCGTTCCGCCCATGCTCGCCCACGAGAGACGACGGCTGATGGTCAACGAGGTGAACCAGCTGGGTCGTCTCGTGACATCGGATCTCGCCGCGAGACTGGGCGTTAGTGAGGTCACGATCAGAGCGGACCTCGAACACCTCGAGCGCCGGGGTCGCCTCAGCCGGACACGCGGCGGCGCTGTCCCTGCCGACTCCTCGGATGCCATCGACGCCTTCGACATGCGCGCTGCCATGCGCTCGGGCGCCAAACGCAGCATTGCGTTGGAGGCGGCCGAGTTCATCCGGGGCGACCAGACGGTCATCCTCGACGCAGGGACCACGGTGCACCATCTGGCACAGGTGCTTCCGGAGGTGCCGAACCTCAACGTGTACACACCCGCTTTGCCTCTTGCCCAGCACCTCATCGGCGTGGAGGGCGTCACTGTCCACATGATCGGCGGCCGGATCGAACCGTCGTGGCTCCAGACCGTGGGAAACGCCTCGGTCCAAGGAATCGACGACGTCACCGCCCACATCCTCTTCCTCGGATGTGCCGGCGTCGACGAGGACCTGGACATGATCGAGCACTCTCCGTCCGTCGCCGAGGTGAAGCAGAACTTGGTGCGTCATGCCCGCAAGGTCGTCCTCCTCGCCGATTCGGCCAAGATGGGGCGGATGGGCAGCACGAAGGTACTGCCGGTCGGCCGGGTGGACACCGTCATCACCGATGACGGGATCACGGACGACTTCCGGCGCCGTCTCGCAAAGCTGGGTGTCGAGGTTGTGGTGGCGCGGGAGATCAGCGAGACCAGCTGATTGCCGGTCGTGCCGGCGAAAGCCCGACTACTTGACGGCCCCCATGGATAGTCCCTGTACGAGCTTGTCCTGAGCGGCGAAGCCCGCTGCCAGGACGGGGAGGGAGATGGCGATGCAAGCGGCGGACATCTTCGCAATGAACAACCCCTGGCTGGTCAGGAAGCTGGTCATGAAGACTGGTGCCGTGGAGGCCACTGTCGCGGTCAGTGTCCTTGCCAGCATTAGCTCGTTCCAGCTGAAGATGAAACAGATCAGTGCCGTCGCGGCGATCCCCGGAATGGCGATCGGCCCCACGACTCGGACGAGAGTCGTCGTCAGGCTCGCGCCGTCCAGCTGGGCGGCTTCGATGATCTCTCGGGGGACCTCGCTGAGGAACGAGCGCATCATCCAGACGGCGACCGCGAGGTTCATCGAGGTGTAGAGGATGCTGAGCAACCAGATGTTGTCGAGCGTTCCAGTGTGGAGCGCGAAGAGATAGAGCGGCAGAAGGCCGGCCACGATGGGGAGGAACTTGGTCGACAGGAAGAAGAACATCACGTCCGACCACTTCGGTACGGGCTTGATCGAGAGCGCGTAGGCGGCCGGGACAGAGAGCGCGAGCACCAGCGCCGTCGACACGAGGGATGCCGAGAAGGAGTTGACGAAGGCAGGCAGGGGCTGGCTACCGAAGAACGTTCGGTAGCTCTCCAGGGTCAGGTCCGCGGCGAGGGAAGGTGGGTTCTGCGCTGCGTCCTGTTCACTGTGGAACGAGGTCAGAAGCATCCACAGGATCGGGGTGACGGCGAAGAGCCCGGCGAGCCATGCCGCGACTCCCAGCCAGACGCCTCTTGACGACCGCCTTCGCCGACCGCCGGGCAGTAGGGCTGCGGCCCTGGGGTGGGCCGTGCGTGGTTTCGGCCAGGGTGGTGCGGTCATGTCAGGCCTCCTTGAGCAACGACGACACGGTGCGGAGCGCGAGCGTGGCGATGACGATGGATGCCAGGACGACGAGCACTCCCATGGCGGACGCGAGCCCGTAGTCCTGTGCCTGGAAGAACGTCCGGTAGACCGTGTACGCCAGGTTGGCGGTACCCAGGCCGCCTGAGGTCATGGTGAACACGGCATCGAAGTTCTGGACGATGTAGACGCTCCCCAGGAGTGCGCCGAGTTCGAGATACCGGCGCAGGTGGGGCAGCGTGATGTATCGGAAGACCGCGAAGGGTCCCGCGCCGTCGACCTGTGCCGCCTCGAGGGTGTCCGGGGGGAGGCTCTGCAAGCCCGCGAGGATGATCAGCATCATGAACGGGGTCCACTGCCAGATCAGTGCCGCCTCGATGGACATCATCGGGTAGGTGGACACCCAGGCCGGCTGCGGTGGGGAGTCCGAACCGAACAGGGACCAAAGCCATCCGAGGGCTCCGTTGATCAACCCGTAGCTCGGGTTGAGGAGGACATGTTTCCACAGCAGCGCGGCAGCGATCGGCACCATCAAGAACGGGGCGATGAGCATCGTGCGCACCACCCCGCGACCCCAGAACCTGCGGTGGAGAAGCAGAGCCAGACCGAGTCCGAGTACCAGCGACGCGGCGACCACAACGCCCGTCATGACGATGGTGGTCACGACAGCGCCGCGGAGCGCGTCCGTCTGGAAGACCTGGACGAAGTTGTCGAGGCCCACGAAGTGGATGTCGTTCGGGTAGAGGGCGTTCCAGTTGAACATCGAGACGACCACAGTCACGACCATCGGTAGCTGAGTGGTGACGACCATGAAGACGAGGGCGGGCAGCAGAGGGCCCCTCCGGGCCCACCGCCGGATCCGGGCTTCTCCGTGCTCCGCGGCCGCTGGCGTGCTGGTCGGCAGAGGCGTGTCTCGAGTGGCAGCGGCGCTGTCCATGCCTGCTCTCCCTTGAGTGAAGCCGGGCGTTCGACTGAAACTTATCAGAAGCAATTGACTTACGAGGACTTGTGCTCCAAGATGCATCCCAGAGCCGGATCCCCCAAGGAGGACGCCATGTACCAAGACGACGGTGGCGCCGCGTTCCGCGGCGGATGCGTCCTCGGCGTGCTGCGGGCGCCGTCCGTCCGGCCTCGCTGGGAGGTGCGAGCGTGTTGACGCACGAGTCCGCCGAGGTCGTGGGGGGCGGTGCGGTCGCCATGGACGACATCCTGCTGATCGACGGGCTGATCGGGGACGGCAAGGGTCGCGTGATCGCTCGTGAGCGTCGAGTCGGAGGCAACATCGCTGTTGCCCTTGTCGCTGCCGCTCGTGCAGGCGCACGGTGCAGTTTCGTAGGCCGTCTCCCGGACCCTGCCTCGGTGCCCCAGATTCTGGACCTCCTCGGCGAGGAAGGGGTAGACGTCAGTAACGCGGAGACGTCGCGGACCACACGTCCCATCGCCTCGGTCGTTCTCGTCGGACGCGACGGTAGGCGGTTCGTCGCGTACGACGACGAGACCGATCTCGGCCTGCCCACGACGTTGGATCTCACGGTCGTCGCTCGCGCGAAGGTGCTGATGCTGGATGAGTACGGCATCGCGGGGGGTCTTCGGGCGGCTGAGGCTGCGCGCGACGCGGGTGTCGATGTCGTCGTGGACATCGAGAGCGCTGCACAGCCGGAGTCGAGGCTGCTTGCAGCGCTGTCGAACCATCTGGTCGTGCCCGTCGCGCTGGCGACCCGGATGACCGGGCACGCATCGCCCCCGGACGCGGTCAACGCCCTGTGGCGCGAGGACCGGACCGCCGTAATCGTCACCGACGGCGCGAACGGCTGCTGGTATCGGGTCGGTGCACACGTGGGCCCACCCGGAGTGCATCACCAGCCGGCGAAGCCGGTCCAGGTCGTGGACACCACCGGCTGTGGCGATGTCTTCCACGGGGCTTATGCCGCGCACCTCGCCCGGGGCGCCACCCCGGCGCAGTGTGTCGCGGCGGCCACAGAGGCCGCCGCCGAATGTGCCACCCATCCGGGCGGAATCAGTCCGCGGGTCTCGGGGGCGACGCACCGCCTCTGACCGCGTAGGACACCCAACTACGAGAAGGAGATGCAATGAAGCACTCTCGCCGTCCCAGCACGATCTCGGTCGTGGGCGGACTGGCCGTCGCGTTGGTCGTCACCGCGTGTTCAGGCGCGGGCGGTACGCGGGGCGGCGACGACGGGGCCCAGGCGCTGCGCGTGTTGATGGTCAACAACCCGCAGATGAAGACGCTGGAGAAGCTCACCCCCGAGTTCACCAAGGAGACGGGTATCGAGGTCGCCTTCACGTCGCTGCCGGAGAACGACGTTCGTGACAAGGTCAGCCAGGAGTACTCCAGTCAGGCGGGGCAGTACGACATCACCAGCGTCAGCGCCTTCGAGGTCCCGATCTTCGCCAAGAACGGCTGGATGCAACCGCTCGACGACTACGTCGCCCAAGACCCCTCCTACGACCAGGACGACATCTTCCCCGCCTTTACCAAGGGCCTCTCCGGCCCGGACGGAAGGCTGTACGCCGAGCCGTTCTACGGCGAGTCGTCGTTCACGATGTTCCGCAAGGACCTTCTCGAGAAGAAGGGCTTGACGATGCCTGATAACCCGACGTGGGACGACATCGTGGACATCGCTGCCAAGGTCAACGACGTCGAGCCCGGTGTGGCGGGGATCTGCCTCAGGGGTTTGGCGGGGTGGGGCCAGAACCTCGCGGCCCTCGACACTGTCATCAACACCTACGGTGGCCAGTGGTTCGACATGGGTTGGGACGCCAAGCTCGACTCACCGCAGGTGAAGTCGGCCACGCAGATGTACGTCGACCTGCTCCGGGAGTCCGGAGAGCCGGGTGCTGCCCAGACGGGCGTGCAGGAGTGCATCAACATCATGCTGCAGGGCAAGGCCGCCATCATGTACGACGCGACATCGATCGCAGGCCTGCTGGAGGCGCCCGACTCCCCGATCAAGGGCAAGGTGGGCTACGTCCCGGCCCCGGTGAAGAAGACCGACAACTCGGGGTGGCTGTGGACATGGGCCTGGGGGATCCCGAAGTCGAGCGAGAACGCCGAGGCGGCGTGGAAGTTCATCCGCTGGGCCACGAGCTCCGACTACGAGAAGCGGGTGGGAGACGATCCCCAGTACGGATGGACAGTGGCCCCCACCGGCAAGCGCAGCTCGACGTACGACCAGCCGGGATACATCCAGGCGGCCGCTCCCTACTACAAGCAGGAGAAGGCCGCGCTAGACGCGGCCGACCCGACCCATCCAGGCGTCGACCCCCAGCCCTACACCGGGATCCAGTTCGTGGGCATTGCCGAGTTTCCGGATCTGGGGACGCAGGTCGGCCAAGCCGTCGCCGACGCCATCGCCGGCAACATCACGGTCGACCGGGCTCTCGCCAAGGCCCAGGAGCTCGCTGTTCCCGTGGGTGAGAAGTACCAGGAGTAGGCACGCTCGTGCGGTGGTCGCGCACCGGCCCGCGGTCACCGCACGACGATTCGTAACCACCGATGTCGTCGAAAGGAATCCTCGTGCTCCGCTTGTCCCAAGACAGCCTCGAGCGCGCCTCGGCCGCAACGGTCCTCCCGGGGTATGACAGGTCGGAGGTGACGGTCGGAACCGTGCACTTCGGCGTCGGGGGTTTTCATCGAGCGCATCAGGCCATGTACCTGGACTCGCTGATGGCCCGTGACCCGCACGCCCGGGTTTTCGGAATCTGCGGTGTCAACCTCCTACCGCAGGACCGCGCCTTGGTGGAGGCGATGAACCGGCAGGACTGCCTGTACACCGTGCTGGTCCGACACGCAGATGGGTCCACCACGCCACGAGTCATCGGCTCCATCGTCAGGCACATCTTCGCCCCGGAGGCGCCGGAAGCGGTGCTGTCCGTGCTCGAGGACCCGTCCGTACGGATCGTCACCCTCACCATCACCGAGGGCGGCTACTTCTACGCGCCCGCCTCCGACACCTTCGACATGGGTGCACCCGCACTCCTGCGGGACGCGGCGAACCCGCTGGCGCCGTCGACGGCGTTCGGGTACATCGTCCACGCACTCAACCGCAGGCGGCTCGCCGGCGTCCCGCCGTTCACCGTGCAGTCCTGTGACAACCTGCACGGGAACGGCGATATCACCCGGAGGGTGGTGCTGGAGCTCGCCGAACGGGTGAGTCCCCAGCTGTATGCGTGGGTCCACTCGGAAGTGTCGTTCCCTGGCTCCATGGTGGACCGCATCACGCCGCGCTCGACGCCGTCGGACCGTGCAGAGGCGAGCGAGCTGACCGGCCTGGTGGACGACGCTCCCGTGAGTACCGAGGACTTCTCCCAGTGGGTGGTGCATGACGACTTCACCTCCGGGCGTCCCGCGTGGCAGGACGTCGGAGTGCAGATGGTCGCGGACGTCGCCCCGTACGAGCGGATGAAGATGCGCCTGCTCAACGTGGGGCACGCCAGCATCGCTTATGCCGGTCGACTTCTTGGGCACGAGTTCGCCCACGAGGCCTGCGAGGATCCGTCCGTCCAGGGACTCCTCGTCTCCTACCAGCGGGAGGCCGCGCTCACGCTGACGCCGATTCCCGGGACCGACTTCGAGGAGTACTCGGCCAGTGTGGTGCGCCGGTTCCGCAACCCTCAGATGAGGGACTCCGTCACGAGGCTGACGGACCAGTCCTCCACGATGCTGGCGAACTACACCCTTCCGGTGGTCCGCGACCTCCTCGACAAGGGCCTCGAGGCGACGGCCGCCATCACGATCGTGGCGTGCTGGGCTCGATTCATGGAGGGTCGTGACGAACAGGGGCGTGAGTACGACGTCGTCGACCGGCGTGGGGACGAGCTTCGGCGTCGAGCTGCGCATCACGACGAGGACATCTTCGCTCTGGTGCGTGACAACCCCCTGTTCGACGGTCTCCGGGAGCGTGACTCGTTCCTCGACGAGTACGGATCCATCCTCCGTGCGATCCGGTCGGAGGGGACGAGGGAGGTCCTCGGTACGCCGTCCGCGCAACGAGCGGCGAGTTCGGGGGCGCCATGACCGCGCTGCCGCGGTGCTGAGCCCGGGACGCGGCGGCCCTCGTGACGACCGATGACTCTCGCGTCCCGCACGTTCTAGACCATCCACCCGAAAGGAACGCTTGTGCTGCTCTCCGGAGATCAGCTATTGGCTGTGGCCGACCGACACGGCTTCGCCATCCCGGCCTTCAACATCGCCGACTACCACATGTTCAACGCCATCGTCGATGTCTGTGAACAGCGGGACGCCCCGTTCATCGCGCAGATCCATCCGAACGAGATCAACCTGCTCAAGTTCGACATCGTTCACGCGCTCAGGTCGCGCATTCACCGGTCATCCGTACCCGCCGTCCTGCATTGGGACCACGGATCCACCCACGAGCAGGCCGTCGCGGCAATCCAGGGCGGCTTCACCTCGGTGATGATCGACAAGTCCACGGAGCCGTTCGGCGTCAACGTCGAGCTCACCCGGCGGGTCGTGGAGACGGCACACTCCGTCAACGTGTCCGTGGAGGGAGAGCTCGGGACGATCGGCGCGATGGAGCATGCCGTGTCCGGTGACGGCATCACCTACACGGAGCCCGACGACGCAGCGAGGTTCGTCGGTGAGACCGGTGTGGACTCGCTAGCCATCGCCATCGGCACCCGCCACGGGATCTACCCCGCGGGCGTCAGCCCCAGGCTCGACCTGGAACGACTTCGCCGCATCAAGGACGCCGTAGACATCCCCCTGGTGCTGCACGGCGGGTCGAACAACCCCGACGACGAGATCGCGGAGGCCGCTCGTAGCGGCGTCGCGAAGATCAACATCTCCAGCGATCTCAAGTCCGCCTACCACGACCGGTTGCGTGAGGTCCTCGTGGACGCAGCGCTGTATGAGCCCGACGCGATCCAGCCGCCCGCGATGGAGGCGTTGAAGGGGGTTGTCGCGCAGAAGCTGGACCTGCTCGGGACCAGCAACACGGCGCACCTGTTCACACCTCCCGCCCCGCGCGAGGTCGACCTCTTCGCGAAGACCGACCGTAGCCACACCGTGTGACGGCGCCGAGCTGGCGGGACACGGCTTCGTGATCCGCGGGGGCGAGGACGGAGCAGACGTGGCCCGCCACCACCTCTGTGTGTCGGTGACCAGCGGACCGCCGGCGGCCGACCCCCTCCGCGCGGTGGGGTCAGGCGGTGGCGCCGGGTGTCTTGCCCCGTCGCGGTGCCGCCGACCGGGGTGGGGTCTGCCGCATGTGGTCCCTGACGCGGCCGAGGATCTCGGCGAGCCGTTCGACGTCCGAGCGTGACAGCGCCGCGAACAACAGCTCGTCGAGCACGGCGAGGTGGCCGGGGAAGACGCGGGCGAGCGTTCCGCGGCCCGCATCGGTCAGGGTGACGACGATGCTCCGCTCGTCGTCGGGGGACGGGGTTCTCGTGACGAGGCCGCGCGTCTCCAGGGCCTTGGCCTGGTAGGTCAGGCCGCTGCGGCTGTAGACGACGCCGTCGGCGAGATCGGTCATCCGCCGGCTGCCGGTCGGCGAGTCGCCGAGCGTGGCGAGGACCTGGAACTGCACGTAGCTGAGGTCCCCGGTGTCCTGCAGCTGCTGCTCGACGGCGTGCCTGAGCAGGCTGCTGGCCTCGATGAGCGCGAAGTAGGCGTCGAGCTGGACGGCGTCCGGGGGTGGCGCGTCGGGCATGACCGGAGTCTACCAACGCTTCGAATTCGCAGCAGTTGCTTCTACTTCAAAGCAGTGTTACGGTCGACGCACTTGCTTCGAATCCGAAGCACATGACGAAGGAGCGACATCATGAAGGCAGTGCGATTCCACGAGACGGGCGGCCCCGAGGTCCTGCGCTACGAGGACGCCGATCGCCCGGACCCGGGCCCGGGCGAGGTCCGCGTCCGGGTTGCCGGCTCGGCCTTCAACCCGGCCGACGGAGGCATCCGCGGTGGCTTCCTGCCGATTACGGTGACGCTGCCGCACATCCCCGGCTACGACGTCTCCGGCTCGGTCGACGCGCTCGGCGACGGCGTCGTGGGCCTCGCGGTGGGGGACCGGGTCATCGGGCTGATCCCCATGGGCGATGACGGCTCGGCGGCGCAGTTCACGGTTGCGCCGGCGGAGGCCCTGGTGTCCGCACCGACCCGGATTCCGCTGGCGGACTCCGCCGGGTTGCCCTCGGTCGGCCTCACCGCCTCGCAGGCCCTCTTCGAGGCCGGGGGGCTGCGGGCGGGCCAGCGGGTCCTGGTCAACGGTGCCGGAGGGCCGGTCGGCGGGTACGCGGTCCAGCTGGCGAAGCGTGCGGGTGCGCACGTCATCGCCACATCGAGCCCGCGCAGCCGCGAGCTGGTCCGGGCGGCCGGTGCGGACGAGGTCGTCGACCACACCTCCACGTCTGTGCTCGACGCCGTGACCGAGCCCGTCGACCTGCTGCTCAACCTGGCTCCCATCACCCCGGAGGGCTTCACCGCCCTGGTGGCGAGGGTGCGCGACGGCGGGGTGGTCGTCTCGACCACGCCCACGGTCGCGACCCCCGGTGACGAGAGTCGCGGGGTGCGCGCGGAGACGATCTACGTCCACCCGGACGCGGAGGTGCTGTCCGGCCTCGTCGCGCTCGTCGACCAGGGCGAGCTCGACGTGGAGATCGCCGAGCGCGTGCCACTGAGCGAGCTGCCCGAGGTGCACGCCCGCGCCGACGCCGGGCAGGTCCACGGCAAGGTCATCGCCGTGCCACCGACGGAGTGACGGCAGCGCGGGCGGGTCAGCCCTGTGGCAGGGCCCCGGCCGGCGCGGGCGCCGGCTCCGCGGTGCTCGGCGTCGTGGCCGGCACCTCCGACCCGCGTCGCGGGACGAGCAGGGCGACGAGCGCGCCGGCGAGGGCGGCAACGGCCCCGACGACGAAGCACACCTGGAACGCGTGCTCGGTGGGCACCGTCGGCAGCCCCGCGCCGAGTGCCTGGGTGTCGCTCGTGAGCACCGCGGCCATGACCGCACCGGCGACCGTCGTGCCGACCGAGCGCATCAGCGTGTTGACCCCGACACTCGACCCGGCCTCGGACTCCGGCGCGTTGTCGAGGACGAGCGTCGGCATCGCGGCATAGCCGATGCCGACACCGGCCGAGGCGACGAGCGAGGCGACCATGAGCTGCCAGGGGGCGGACATGAGGAAGAGCGCGACGACGTACCCGACGGCGAGGACGACGGCACCCACCGAGAGGGTGACCCGGGCGCCGACGTGGTTGATCAGCCCGCTGGAGACCGGGGCGAAGAGCAGCATCATCAGCCCGGCCGGGGCCATCCACAGGCCCGCCTCGAGGATCGACTGCCCGAGCCCGTAGCCCGTGGCCTCCGGCATCTCGAGCAGCTGCGGCACGACGATCGACTGCGCCATCATCCCGAACCCGATGAGGACGGCCGCGAGGTTGGTGAAGAGGATGGGCCGCCGTGCGGTCGTGCGCAGGTCGACGATCGGGTCCTCGTGGCGCAGCTGGTACCAGGCCCAGCCGAGGAGGACGACGACGCCACCGACGAGCATGGCCAGGGTGCGTCCGGCGCTCCAGCCCCACTCGCTGCCCTTGCTCACGGCGACGAGCACGGCGGAGAGCCCGACGGCGAGGCCGGCGATGCCGAGAAGGTCGAGGTGGGCCGGGTGCTCGTCGTGGATGCCGGGGACGACGACGACGGTGAGGACGAGGACGACGAGGGCCAGGGCGCTCGAGAGCCAGAACAGGCCGTGCCAGGAGTAGTCCTGGGCGATCCACGCCGCGAGCGGCAGGCCGAGTGCGCCGCCGACGCCGAGGGTGGCCGAGATCGCGGCCACCGCGCCGGCGCGGCGGGCCGGCGGTGCGACCTCGCGCACGAAGCTGATCGCGACCGGGATGTACCCCATGGCGACGCCCTGGAGGGCCCGGCCGGTGAGGAAGGGAACCACCGAGCTCGACAGGGCGGCGACGAGCGACCCGACGACGAGCACGGCCGCGGAGGCCACGAGGACGCGCTTCTTGCCGACCATGTCCGCGAGCCGGCCGGTCACCGGCATCGTCACCGCAGCGGCGAGCAGGGTCGCGGTGATCGCCCACGAGGCGTTGCCGGCGTCGGTGTGCAGCAGCTCCGGCATCTCGCTCTGGATGGGGATGACGAGGGACTGCATGAGCGCGCCGGCGAGGCTGCCGAAGCCGAGCACGACGATGACGAGCAGGGGTGGGAAGCGGTGGGCCGGCGCGGGTGCCGCGGCCTCGGGCGCTGAGGTGGTCATGGGTTCTCCTGGAGTGGTCACGGCGATATGTAAACTACATATCGCCGTCATGTGTAGAGTACACACCAGGCTCCGAGGACCCAAACCCGCACGGAGGTGACGCATGGGCGCGCGTGCTCGTCGGCCCGGCCCGATGACCCCCGAGATGCGCCTGGCCTGGCTGCTCGGCATCCTCGACCACTCCCGCCGCGTCGTCGAGCAGCACGCACGCCTCGGCCACGCCGACCAGCGCCTCATGTGGCTCTTCCAGGACCGCCGCCCGCGGACCCTGCGGGAGGTCTCCGAGGACCTCAGCCTCGAGCAGTCCACCGTCAACCGGCAGGTCAACGCGGCTCTCGCGGCCGGCCTCCTGACCCGGCGGCGTGAACCGGGGCAGGCCGCCCACGTCGTCGCAGCGACCGAGGACGGCCAGGCCCGCTTCGAGCGCGACCGTGCCCTCCACCTGGGGATCTTCCGCCAGGCGCTCGCCGGCCTGGACCCGGCCGCGCGCGCGACCCTGCTCGAGGACCTCGAGCGGGTCGTCTCGGCCTACGGCGACGTGGTTGCCGGCCGGCCCTGGGAGCAGGAGGCGGGCGGCGACCTCAGCGGCTGACGCCACGGCGGCCGACGGTCGGCAGGGTACCGACGGCGCCGTCCGACGCCCCGCGTGGGCCGCCCGCGGCGCCGTCGAGGGGCGCGGCCAGTGCCGGGTCGAGCAGCCACAGCGCCCGGTGGGTCTCGGCGGCCAGCGACGACGTCGTGGGCCCGGTCACCGCGAGCCCGTGGAGCATCCGCACGACGAGCAGGACGTCCTCGACGGTCAGCTCCGGGCGCACGACCCCGGCGGCCCGGGCACGCTCGAGGGGGCCGGCGAAGACCTCGGCCATCCGCTCCGCCGCGGACCGGGACTCCTCGGCCTCCCCGGCGTCGGCGACGAGCTCGACGAGCGCGGTGGACTCCAGCAGCGTCTCGACCGTCCGACCCCACAGGGCGAGGAAGCCGCCCGGCCCCGGGTCGCGGTCGGCGAGCTGCTCGAGCTCGTCGATGTTCTCCTCGAACGCGGCGACGGCGAGCGAGAGCCGGGTCGGGAAGTGCCGGTAGAGGACCCCCTGGCCCACCCCGGCCTCCCGGGCCACCGCGCTCAGCGGCACCCGGTAGCCCTGGGAGGCGAAGAGCCGGCGGGCGGCGAGCAGGAGGCGCTCGCGGTTGGCCGCTGCGGCCGCCGGCCCTCGGTTCGCCCGTCGCCCGACGGCGCCCGCTGCCTCCGGGACGGCCTTGCGGGTCCTCGGCGGGGGCGTCATGCTGGGACTGTACAACCGGACAGTGGTGTCCGGTAGGTTCGGCGCCGAGCGAGGAGTAGCCAGATGACCACCAGCGAGCACGAGTACGACGTCGTCGTCGCGGGAAGCGGTGCGGCCGCCCTGGGCGCCGCCGTGACGGCGGCGGACGCGGGGCTGTCGGTCCTCGTCCTCGAGGCCTCCGAGCGGTGGGGCGGCAGCTCGGCGATGTCCGGCGGGGGCGTGTGGCTGCCGGACAACCCGCTGATGCGGCGCGCCGGCGCCGGCGACTCCCGGGCGGAGGCGCTGGAGTACCTCGAGCAGACGGTGGGCCACGCCGGCCCGGCCACCTCCCGGGCCCGCAAGGAGGCCTTCGTCGACGGCGTGACCCCCCTCGTCGAGCTGCTCGAGCGGCTGGGCCTGCGGTTCGCCCGGGCCGCCGACTACCCCGACTACTACCCGGAGCTGCCCGGCGGCAAGATCGGCCGGGCCATCGAGGTCCACCCGGTCGACGTGCGCCGGCTCGGCCCGTGGTGGTCGACCTCGCGCGGGCGGAGCGACGGGGTGCCGGCTCCGGTGATGACCGACGACTTCTGGCTGCTCCAGCGCGCCTGGTCCACCGCCGGCGGGATGGCTCGCGGCGCCCGGGTGGCCGGGCGGGTCGCCGCGATGGCCGCCCGCCGCGAGTGGCGGGTCGGGATGGGGGCCGGGCTCACGGCCGCCCTCATGGAGGTCGTCCAGCGCCAGGGCACGCCGGTGTGGCTCTCCAGCCCGCTCGAGGAGCTGCTCGTCGAGGACGGCCGCGTCGTCGGTGTCCGGGTGACTCGGGACGGCCGTCCGGTCACCGTCACCGCGAGCCGCGGCGTCGTGCTCGCCGCCGGTGGCTTCGACCACGACGCCGAGCTGCGCCGGCGCCACCAGGGGGTCGACGGCAGCTGGTCCTCCGGTGCCGCGTCCAACCTCGGCGGCGCCATCGAGGCCGCCGAGAAGGTCGGCGCCGGGACCGACCTCATGGACGACGCCTGGTGGGGCGGCTCGGTCCCCCCGGCCGGGCCGGAGGACAACGCCGGCTTCATGGTCAGCGAGCGCTCGGTGCCGTACTCGCTCATCGTCGACGCCTCGGGCCGCCGGTTCGCCAACGAGTCCGAGTCCTACGTCGACCTCGGCCACCACATGCTCGAGCGCCGCGAGAGCGTGCCCGGGCGCTTCTGGATGGTCACCGACCGGCGGCACGCCCGCCGCTACCTGCGCTCCTACGCGATGGACCCGCGGGTGGCCCGGCGGATGCGCGCCGCGGGCATCCTCCACCGGGCACCCACGCTCGCCGCGCTCGCCGAGCGGATCGGGGTCGACCCCGCGGCCCTGGCCGACACCGTCGAGCGGTTCAACGGCTTCGCGCGCACCGGGGTCGACCACGACTTCGGGCGCGGCAACTCCGCCTACGACCGCTACTACGGCGACCCGACCGTCCACCCCAACCCCAACCTCGGGCCGCTCGAGAAGGGGCCGTTCACCGCGATCGAGGTCGTCCCCGGAGACCTCGGCACCAAGGGCGGCGTCGTCACCGACGAGCACGCGCGCGCGCTGCGCCCGGACGGCTCGGTCATCCCCGGCCTCTACGCTGCGGGCAACTGCAGCGCCTCGGTCATGGGCCACACCTACCCCGGCCCGGGGTCGACCCTCGGCCCGGCGCTCGTCTTCGGCCACCTCGCGGCGCGGCACCTCGCCGCGCGCGGGTGACCCGTCGGAGGAAGGGACGGACATGCAGGTCACCGGTCACACCTTCGTCGTCACCGGCGGTGGCAACGGGATCGGGCGCGAGGTCGTGCTCGCGCTCCTCGAGCGGGGAGCCCGGGTCGCCGCGGTCGACCTGCGCGCCGACGGCCTGGAGGAGACGGCGGGGCTCGCCGGCACGGCCGCCGAGCGGCTGAGTCGGCATCCGCTCGACGTCACGGACGCCGAGGCCGTCGCCGCCCTGCCGGAGGCGGTGCTCGCCGCGCACGGCCAGGTGGACGGCCTGCTCAACGTCGCCGGCATCATCCAGCCGTTCGTGCGGGTCGCCGACCTCGAGCCGGCGGTCATCGAGAAGGTCATGGGCGTCAACTTCGGCGGCACGGTCGCCACCGTGCGCGCCTTCCTGCCGCTGCTCCTCGCGCGGCCGGCCGCGAGCATCGTCAACGTCTCGAGCATGGGGGCGCTCGTCCCCGTACCGGGGCAGGCGGTCTACGGGGCGAGCAAGGCCGCGGTCATGCTCTTCACCGAGGCGCTCTACGCCGAGCTACGCGGCACACCGGTCGCGGTGACCGTCGTCTTCCCCGGTGGGGTCGCGACCCACATCACGGACAACTCCGGCGTGGACGCCCCGGCCGGGGCGGACGCCGAGGCCTCCGCGACGACGCTGACGACCCCGCAGGACGCGGCACGGCAGGTCATCGGGGGCCTGGAGGCGGGCCGGTTCCGGGTCGTCATCGGCAGGGACGCCCGGATGATGGACCTGCTCTCGCGGCTCTCGCCCCGGCGGGCGACCGACACCGTCGCGCGGAGGATGGCCTCGCTGCTCGAGCGCCCCTGACCCGCGGCGCCCGGGCGGCCGGCCGCCTAGAGTGAGCCGCGGCCCGGCACCGACGGGCCCCCGCGGACGCGGGCGACGCGGACGGAGCGGCATGGACCTCGACCTCGGGATGCTCGTGCTGCGCCTCGCCCTCGGGCCCATGCTGCTCGCCCACGGCGCGAACAAGGTGTGGGGCGGCGGTGGGCTGAGCGGCACGGCCGGGTGGTTCGAGGCGCTCGGGCTGCGCCCGGGGTGGCTGCACGCCCGGGTGGCCGCGGTCACCGAGATGGGCGCCGGGGTGCTCGTGACACTCGGCCTGCTCACCGGCCCGGCGGTGGCCGCGGTGGTCGGGCTGATGACCGTGGCCGGGCTCACTGACCACCGGGGCAAGGGCTACTTCGTCTTCCGCGGCGGCTGGGAGTACGTCCTGCTCGTGGCCGTGTGTGCCCTCGCGCTCGCCGTCACCGGGCCCGGCGGGTGGTCGCTCGACGCCGTGCTCGACCTGACGACCTCGGGTCCGTGGTGGGGTCTGGCTGCCGCGGTGGTCGGGCTGCTCGCCGCGGGCGGGCTGCTCGCGGTCTTCCACCGCCCCGTCCCCGACGAGGGCTGATGCCCGTCCGTCCGGTCGAGGTGCCCGCCGCGCCCGAGGCGCTGCTCGCGGCCAAGGGGTCGACGACGGTGAGCGTCGTCCTGCCGGCTCGCGACGAGGAGGAGACCGTCGGCGACATCGTCCGCGTGGTCCGCAACGCCTGGGTCGAGGGGCTGCCGCTCGTCGACGAGCTCGTCGTCCTCGACTCCGACTCCACGGACCGCACCGCCGAGGTCGCGCGGGCGGCCGGCGCGCGGGTCCACGCCGCGGCGCAGGTGCACCCCCGCCTCGGGCCGGCCACCGGCAAGGGGGAGGCCCTGTGGAAGTCGCTGCACGTGACGAGCGGGGACCTGCTCGTCTTCCTCGACGCCGACCTGCTCCAGTGGGGGCCGCACTTCGTCCCGGGGCTGCTCGGGCCGCTGCTCACCGACCCCGGGGTCGTGCTCGTCAAGGCGGTGTACGACCGCCCGCTGCTCGGGGCGGACGGGGACGAGGCGGAGGCCGGTGGCCGGGTGACCGAGCTCGTGGCCCGTCCCCTGCTGGCCCTGCACCACCCGGAGCTCTCCGGGCTCGTCCAGCCGCTCGCCGGGGAGTGGGCGGTGCGCCGCACGGCCTTCGAGACGTTCTCGGTCCCCGTCGGCTACGGGGTCGAGATCGCGGCGGTCCTCGACACCGCGGCGCACCACGGGGCCGAGGCCATCGCCCAGGTCGACCTCGGCCGGCGTGCCCACCGCCACCACCGCCACGACACCCTCGGCCCGATGGCCCTCCAGGTCCTCGCGGCGGTCGAGGCGCGACGGGACGGCGGCGCGGGAGTCTTCGAGCCGTCCGCGACGTTGACCCAGTACGACCGTGGGCCCGAGGGGCACACGCCCCGCCGCCGCGCGGTCGACCTCTCCGAGCGCCCGCCGGCCGCATCCGTGGAGGGGTACGGGCGCGCACGTGAGGAGAGCGGATGACGGTGCGAGGGGCCACCCTGCGGCTCGGGCGGCACGAGTACCCCCCGAGTGCCCGGCTCGTCATGGCGATCGTCAACCGCACGCCGGACTCGTTCTACGACAAGGGCGTCACCTGGGCCGAGGAGGCGGCGCTCGAGCGCGTCGACCGGGTCGTCGAGGAGGGTGCGGACATCGTCGACATCGGCGGCGTCAAGGCTGCGCCCGGGGTCGAGGTCGACGTCGAGGAGGAGAAGCGGCGGGTCGTCGGGTTCGTCGAGCGCGTGCGCTCGGCCCACCCCGACCTCGTCGTGAGCGTCGACACCTGGCGCAGCGAGGTCGCCCGCGCCGCCTGCGCGGCCGGCGCCGACCTGGTCAACGACGCATGGGGTGGAGCGGACCCGCTGCTGCCCTCCGTCGCAGCCGAGTACGGTGCCGCGCTCGTGTGCACGCACACCGGCGGCGTGGCGCCCCGGACCCGTCCGCACCGGCTCGAGTACGACGACGTCGTGGCCGACGTGCGCTCCTCGGTGCTCGAGCAGGCCGAGCGCGCGGTCGCCGCCGGCGTGCAGCGCGAGCGGGTGATCGTCGACCCCGCCCACGACTTCGGCAAGACGACGTGGCACTCGCTCGAGGTGACCCGACGGCTCGAGGAGCTGACGACCCTCGGCTGGCCCGTGCTCGTGTCACTGTCGAACAAGGACTTCGTCGGGGAGGCGCTCGACCTGCCGGTCGGGGAGCGGCTCACGGGCACCCTCGCGGCGACGGCGCTGTGCGCGTGGCAGGGCGCCCAGGTCTACCGGGTGCACGAGGTGGTGGAGACCCGTCAGGTGCTCGACATGGTCTCGGTCGTCGCGGGCGACCTGCCGCCGGCCCGGACCGTCCGGGGGCTGGCGTGACCTCGCTCGTCGTCGTGCCCGGCGCCCCGCTGCTGCTGCCGGAGTACACCGGGCGACAGGACGCGGGGGCGCCGTGGCGGCAGCGGGCGGTCGACGCGCTGCGGGCGGCCGTCGCCGAGGACGGTGCCGCATCCGTCGTGCTCGTCGCCGCCACCGACCGCGAGCCCCGCGGGACGCGTCCGCCCCTCGCAGAACGGGTCGGGCGTCATCTGGTCGAGCGCGCCGGGACCACCGTGGGCGCCACCGTCGTCGTCGCCTGGGACGCTCCGGTGGCGGAGTGCCGGACCGCCGGTGAGCGGCTGGCGCACAGCCACCCGGGGGCGACGCTCGTCGTCGTGGCCGACGGCACGGCCCGGCGTGGCGAGAAGGCCCCCGGCCACCTCGACCCGCGGGCGTTCGCCCTCGACGAGGAGGTCCTCGACGCGCTGCGAGCGGCCGACCCGGGGCGGCTGCTCGCCCTCGACCCCGACCTGTGCGCCGCGCTGCTCATGCACGGCCGCGCGCCCCTGCAGGTCGCGGCGGCGGCCTGGGCCGGCCGGGCCGGCCTGCGGTGTGCCACCGCCGAGGCCGCTGACCCCTACGGCGTCCAGTACCTCGTCGCTCGGCTCACCGGGGGCTGAGCCCCTCACCCGGGCCCTCGGCCTCCGCCAGGCGCGCGCGCAGCCGGTCGCGGACCTCGTCGGGGGTGTAGGCCCGGCGGGCCCGCTCGTCGCGCGCGACGAGCACCCCGGTGGCGACCACCCCGGCGGCACCGGCGACCCCGAGCAGCTTCCACACCCGGTTGCGGTTCACGGGTGCCACCCTAGCCACGCGCGCCGGGCAGACTGGGGCCATGGCGCGCACCGGGAGGGTCCCCCTCGATCATGCCGTGGCCGCGACCCGCACGGGCGACCTGTGGGTCTTCCGCGGCGCGACCGTCGCCGACCGCGTCATCCAGACCGCGAGCAACGCGCCCGTCAACCACGTCGCGATGGCCCTCGTGGTCGACGACCTCCCCCCGCTGCTCTGGCACGCCGAGCTCGGCCGCTCGTTGCCCGACGTGTGGACGGGCGACCACCACCGGGGGGTCCAGCTGCACGACCTCACCGAGGCGGTGCGCACCTGGCAGGAGCGCTACGGGCAACGTGCCTGGCTGCGCCAGCTGCAGCCGTTCGCCGGCCGCGCCCAGGAGGAGGCCGCGCTGCGCGCGGTCGCCCGGCTCGACGGGGTCTCCTTCCCCGCGACGGCCCGGCTCGGCTGGCGCTGGCTGCGGGGCCGCGACGCGCACCTGAGCCGGCGGGCGGCGCAGCGCAAGGGCCTGCGCCCGGAGGACGCCTACTGCGCGGAGGTCGTGGCCGAGACCCTCGAGGAGATGGGCGTCCTGCGCCCCGGCCTGCCGACGAGCTGGTACGACCCCGGCCGGTTCTGGAGCGGCGACTCCCTCCCGCTCGCCGACGGGTGGTCCTACGGCGCCGAGGTCGAGGTCGCCCCCGCGGCGGGCTGACCCGCCACTGCGCGCCGCGCACCGGGTCGGCTCCTCCGGTCGCGCGCCGCCGCGAGCGCCCCTACGGTGGCTGCGCGGACGCACCTCCCCGCGTCCCCACCCCGACGGAGGAGAGCAACAATGCGACGATCCCGCATGGTCGCCGTGGCCGGCGTCGCGGCGCTCGCGACGAGCGCCCTCGGCACCGTGGCCACGAGCGCCTCGGCACACGAGAGCTCGGCGTCCGCGTCGAGCGAGCGCACCCGGTACGCGGTGCTCGCCGAGGAGGGCACCGACGCGAGCGCGCTCGCGGACCGCCTCGAGCGGGCCGGCGCCACCGTGACCTCGGTGAACACCGACATCGGTCTGGTCTCGGTCGAGTCCACGACGGCCGGCTTCGCCGCCTCGGCGCGCTCGCTCTCCGGCGTGGCCGCGGCCGCGACCGACGGGGTCGTCGGGCGCGCGCCCGACACCGGCCGGGTCGGCGACGAGGTGACCCGGGAGAACCAGGCAGCCACCGCCCGCACCGCGGCGCGCAGCAGCGCCGCCCGCGACCGGGGCCGCGGGCCCAAGGGCACCGCGACCGACCCGCTCGACGGGTACCTGTGGGGCATGGACATGATCAACGCCCCACAGGCGCACCGGACCGAGACCGGGGACCGGCGCGTGCGGGTCGGGATCATGGACACCGGCGTCGACGGCTCGCACCCCGACCTCGCGCCGAACTTCGACAGGCGTCTGTCGCGCAACTTCGTCACCGACCAGCCCGACATCGACGGGGAGTGCGAGTACGCCGGCTGCGTCGACCCCGTCGACCACGACGACAACGGGCACGGCACCCACGTCGCGGGCACCATCGGCGCCGCGCTCAACGGCATCGGCGTCTCCGGCGTCGCGCCGGACGTCGACCTCGTCAACGTCCGGGCCGGGCAGGACAGCGGCTACTTCTTCCTCACCCCCACCGTGGACGCCCTGACCTACTCCGGCGACGCCGGCATCGACGTCGTCAACATGTCCTTCTACGTCGACCCGTGGCTCTACACCTGCGCCGGGGGCGCCCCCGAGGACAGCCCGGAGGAGGCGGCGGAGCAGGACCTCATCATCCAGTCGATGACCCGGGCGCTGCGGTACGCCCACCGCAAGGGCGTCACCCTCGTCGCCGCGCTCGGCAACAACCACGAGGACGTCGCCAACCCCCGGACCGACACCTCGAGCCCCGACTACCCCGGGGGCACCGAGCACCCGCGGACCATCGACAACGACACCTGCTTCGACCTGCCGGTCGAGGGGCCCTACGTCCTCGGCGTCTCGGCGCTCGGGCCCTCGGAGCGCAAGGCGGACTTCTCCAACTACACGACCGACCTGCGCTCGGGCGAGATCGAGGTCTCCGCGCCCGGCGGCTGGTACCGCGACGGGGTGGGCACCGACTCCTACGCCACGAACGAGAACCTCATCCTCTCGGCGGCACCGCTCAACGTCATGCAGGCCGAGGGCCAGGTCGACGAGAACGGCGACATCACCCCGCTCGGCGAGGCCTACGGCACGATGAAGGACTGCCGGACGGTCCGCGGCCACGGGCACGGCAGGGGTGAGGAGGTCTGCGGGTACTACCAGTACCTCCAGGGCACCTCGATGGCCTCGCCGCACGCGGCCGGGGTCGCGGCGCTCGCGGTCTCCGCGCACGGGAGGACCCAGGGCCGTGGCGGCTTCGGGCTCGCGCCGGACACCGTCCGCTCGATCGTCATGCGGACGGCGACCGACCACGCCTGCCCGGCCGGCGGCACGATGTCGTACACGGACGTCGGCCGCTCGCCGGAGTACACCGCGCAGTGTGTCGGCGGGCCCGCGTTCAACGGGTTCTACGGTGCCGGCATCGTCAACGCCGCCGGCGTCGTCGCGCGGACCCACGGCCACCACCGCTGAGCGACCGGTCCGCCGCCCGCGCCCCCGGGGGCCGGGCGGCGGACCGCTGCCCGCCCCGGCCGGGCGTGCTCAGCCGGCGACCAGGTAGCCGAGCGCCGCGGCGCCGAGCCCGAGGACGAGGGAGAGACCGACGGTGCCCGCCGACTCCACCCGGCGCCCCTCGGCCATCGCGTCCCAGACCTCGAGGGCGAGCGAGGAGAAGGTCGTGAACGCCCCACAGAAGCCGGTGCCCACGAGGGCGAGCCATCCGCCGTCGACCCCGCTCCCGACGACCGCTCCGAGGGCGAGCGACCCGGCGACGTTGACCGCCAGCGTCCCTGCGGGCGTGGGCAGCCCGGCCCGGTCGCGGGCCCACTGGCCGACGAGCATCCGGGCCGGCGCCCCGACGGCGGCACCGAGGGCGACGAGCAGGGCGTGGACGGCGGTCACGGCCCGGGCCAGACGCGGCGGCCGAGCGTGGTGCCCCCGGCGACCGCCAGGGTGCCGAGCAGGAAGGTGCCGGTGACGTACGCGAGCGCCTCCTGCACGTGGTGGGTCTCCCCCAGCTGCACGGTCTCGACGGCCAGCGCCGAGAACGTCGTCCACCCCCCGAGGACCCCGACCCCGATGAACGGGCGCGCCAGCCGGTGCACCCCCGGGCGGTCGACGAGGAAGGCCACGAGCATGCCCATGGCGAAGGCGCCGGTGACGTTGACGAGCAGGGTGGCCCAGGGCACCGTGCCGGGGATGTGCGGCAGCGCGAGGCCGACCGCCCAGCGGCCGAGGGAGCCGATGGCGCCGCCGAGGGCGACCGTGCCGAGCAGGGCACCGTCGAGCCGTGCGGGGACGAGCGCCACCGGTTACGCCCGCATGCTCGCGAGGTGCTCCGCGATCCGGCCGATCGCCTCGGTGAGCGTCTCCTCGTCGGGCAGGGTGACGAGCCGGAAGTGGTCCGGTGCGAACCAGTTGAAGCCGGTGCCGTGGGTGACGAGGATCTTCTTGGACCGCAGCAGGTCGATGACGAACGCCTCGTCGGACTCGATCGGGTAGACCTGCGGGTCGAGCCGGGGGAAGCAGTACAGGGCCCCCTGGGGCTCGACGCACGAGACGCCGGGGATCTCGGTGAGCAGCCGCCAGGCCAGCTTGCTCTGCTCCCGGAAGCGCCCGCCGGGGCCGATCAGCTCGTCGACCGACTGGTAGCCCCCGAGGGCGGTCTGGATGGCGTGCTGGGCGGGCACGTTGGCGCACATGCGCATGTTCGCCAGCAGTGTCAGGCCCTCGAGGAAGTCCTCGGCCAGGTGCTTGGGGCCGCTGACCATGACCCAGCCGGCCCGGTACCCACACACCCGGTAGGCCTTGGACAGGCCGCTGAAGGTGAGGCAGAGGACGTCGTCGCCGGCGAAGGAGGCGGCGTGGTGGTGGACGGCGTCGTCGAAGAGGATCTTCTCGTAGATCTCGTCGGCCATGACGACGAGGTCGTGCCGGCGGGCGATGTCGACCAGGGCGCGCACCGTCTCCTGCGAGTACACCGCCCCCGTCGGGTTGTTCGGGTTGATGACGACGATGGCGTGCGTGTTCGGCGTGATCTTGGCCTCGATGTCGGCCAGGTCGGGGTTCCACCCGTTGTCCTCGTCGCACCGGTAGTGGACGGGCGTGCCGCCGGAGAGCGAGACGGCGCCGGTCCACAGGGGGTAGTCGGGGGCCGGGACGAGGATCTCGTTGCCGTCGTCGACGAAGGCCTGCAGGACCATGGTGATCAGCTCGGAGACGCCGTTGCCGATGAAGACGTCGTCGACGCCCGTGCCTCGCAGGCCCCGGGACTGGTAGTACTGCGCGACGGCCGTGCGGGCCGAGTAGATGCCGCGCGAGTCGGCGTACCCCTGGCTCTGGGGCAGGTTGTGGACCATGTCGGCCACGATCGCCTCGGGGGCCTCGAAGCCGAACGGCGCGGTGTTGCCGATGTTGAGCTTGAGGATCTTCTGCCCCTCGGCCTCGAGCCGCTGGGCCTCGACGAGGATCGGGCCTCGCACGTCGTAGCGGACGTGCTGGAGCTTCTTGCTCTGGACGATCCGGCGCATGGGGACAGTCTTCCAGCCCGGGCCCACCGGGCGGGTGAGGGTCCACCCCGTGCCGGGAGCGGCGGGGCGCAGCGGCCGGCGGCCCGGGTTGCGGGCGGCTTACCGGTGCCGGCGGGACGGGGGCGGGCGGCCGGGGCCGGCCCTAGCCTGGGCCGGTGGCCCGGATCCTGCTCGTCGAGGACGACACGACCGTCCGCGAGGCCGTCGCGGCGTACCTCACGCGCGCCGGCTACGACGTCGACGCCGTCGGGGACGGGACCGAGGCCGTGCAGCGGTACGCCGGGGCGCCGGCCGACCTCGTCCTGCTCGACCTCATGCTGCCCGGGCTCGGCGGGCTCGAGGTCACCCGCCGGCTGCGCTCGATGCGCCGCGACCTGCCCCTGATCATGGTCACCGCACGCGGCCAGGAGCACGAGCGGGTCCAGGGCCTCCAGCACGGCGCCGACGACTACGTGACCAAGCCCTTCAGCCTGCGTGAGCTCGAGCTGCGGGTGCGCTCGCTGCTGCGGCGCACCGCGGCGCCGGCGGCGGAGGTCACCGACGTGCTGCGGGACGGTGACCTCGTCGTCGACCTCGGCGCCCGCGCGGTGCACCGGCGGGGCGAGCCGCTGCCTCTCACGGCGCGCGAGCTGGACCTGCTCGCGTGGCTCGTCCAGCACCCGGGGGTCGCCTGGTCGCGCGACCAGCTGATCCGCGAGGTGTGGGGCTGGCAGGTCGGTGACGCCTCGACGGTCACCGTGCACGTGCGGCGGCTGCGGGAGAAGGTCGAGCTCGACCCCAGCGCCCCGACCCGGCTGGCGACGGTGTTCGGCCGGGGCTACCGGTGGGACCCGACCCCGCCGGAGGGGGGCGAGGCGTGAGCCCGGACGCCAGCGCCGTCCTGCTCTCGGCGGTCGTCACCGCGCTCGCCGGGGTCGTGGGCGCCCTCGTCCTCGCGCGGCTCTCGCGGCACCGCCCTGTGGTCGCGGCGCTCGGCGCGCCCCTCGTCCTCGTGGGGTCCCTGGCCGCCGGGGTCGCCGTCGCCACCCGCTCGATGCTCATCGGCGAGGACGACTACCGCACCCTGGTGTTCGTCCTCCTCGCCGGTGCGCCCATGGCCGTCCTCGTCGGCGTCGTCCTCGCCCGCCGGGTGTGGCGCCTCGAGCGTGAGTCGGCCGCCGCCCGGGCGGCCCACGAACGTGACCGCGAGGTCGAGCGGTCCCGCCGGGAGACCATCCGCTGGCTCTCCCACGACCTGCGCACCCCCCTGGCCGGGATCCGGCTGCTCGCGGAGTCGCTCGAGGACGACGCCGTCGCCGAGCCGCACGCGGCGCACGCACGGATCGTCCACGAGGTCGACCGGGTCGACGGGATGGTCGACGACATCGCCGAGCTGTCCCGGCTGCAGGCCCCGACGGCGACCCGGCGCGAGCGGGTCGAGCTCGACGACGTCGTCTCGGACGCCGTCGCCGGTGTCGGCCCACTCGCCGACGCGGCGTCGGTGGCCGTCGTCGGCGGCGAGCTCGCCGGGACGACCGTGCTCGGCGACGCTCGCGCACTGACCCGCGCGGTGAGCAACGTGCTCCGGAACGCGGTCCAGCACACCGACGCCGGCGGGCAGGTCCGCGTGGTGACGAGGAGGGAGGGCGACGCGGTGGTCGTCGAGGTCACCGACGGGTGCGGCGGCGTGCCGCCGGAGGCCCTCGAGCACCTCTTCGAGCCCGGGTGGCGGGGCGACCACGCCCGGCACGAGCGGGGCATGGGCCTCGGGCTGACGATCACCCGGGAGGTGGCGCGTGCCCACGGCGGTGACGCGCACGCCGCCAACCTGCCCGACGGCTCGGGGTGCGTCGTCGCGCTCAGCGTGCCCCGGGGCGGCGCCACGGAGTGACCACCGCCGCCGCTGGTGCCACAATCGCGCCCGTGGACGACCTCGTCGTGGAGCGCGTGCTGCGGGCGGTCGAGCAGGTTCCCCGCGGCCGGGTCGTCTCCTACGGGGACCTCGCGGCACTCGTCGGCATCGGCCCGCGGCAGGTGGGCTCGGTCATGCGGGCCTACGGCGGGAACGTCACCTGGTGGCGGGTCACGAACGCCTCGGGGGACCTGCCGGTCCCCCTGCGCGAGCGGGCCCGGCAGGCCTGGGCGCAGGAGGGCATCCTCGTCAAGCCGAACGGGCGCGGCTGCGCGATCGCGCGCTACCGCGCCGACCTGGGCGCGCTCGCGCTCGCGTACGAACGGGTCTGCGCCGACCTGCCGTCCTGACCCTCACCACGACGCGGACCGCCGGGCGCGCGCGGGTCACGCCGCCGCGGCCGGGTGTGAGACTGGGGCATGCGCCCGCTGCCGACCCTCGCCCCGCGACGCCGGTCGACGCGGGCGCTCGCGCTGCTCGCCGGCCTCGCCGTCGCGGCCGGGTGCTCGCCCGTCGGCCCCGCCGACGAGGAGGACCCGGCTCCGCCGAGCAGCACGAGCCCGTCAACGAGCGCAGCCCCGACGACCGCGTCGAGCAGCCCTGCACCGCGCAGCACCCGGGCGCCCGCGCTCGACGTCGAGGTCGTCGCCGACGGGTTCGAGCACGGGTGGGACGTCGGCTTCCTCCCCGACGGCAAGGCCCTGGTCACCGAGCGACCGGGCCGAATCTCGCTCGTCTCCTCGCTGCGCGAGGGGGCGAAGGTCACCCGGGTCGAGGCCGACCTCGAGGACCTGTTCGTCGCGAGCGAGGGCGGCCTCATGGGGATGCTCGTCCACCCGGACTTCGCCTCCTCCCGCGAGTTCACGACCTGCCAGACCCACGCCGAGGGCGGCAATCCCGTCGACATCCGGCTCGTCACGTGGACGCTGTCCGCCGACGGGTCCTCGGCGACGCGCGAGCGGACCCTGCTCGACGGCCTGCCGCTCTCGACCGGTCGGCACTCCGGCTGCCGGCTCGAGCTCGACGCGGGCGGTGCGCTCGTCGTCGGCACCGGCGACACGGCGGTCGGCTCGCTCCCACAGGACCGGACGAGCCTGGGCGGCAAGACCCTGCGGCTCGACCTGGAGACCGGCGACCCCATGCCGGACAACCCGTTCGCCGACTCCGACGACCGCAACGAGCGGCACGTCACGAGCTACGGCCACCGCAACATCCAGGGCGTCGCCCTGCAGCCGGGAACCGGGCGGGTCTACACCGCCGAGCACGGGCCCTCCTTCGACGACGAGGTCAACGTCCTCGTGCCCGGAGGAAACTACGGCTGGGACCCGGCGCAGGGCGGCACCGTCGGCGGCTACGACGAGAGCGTCCCGATGACCGACCGCAAGCGCTACCCGGACGCCGTCCCCGCGATCTGGCAGTCGGGGAAGACGACCCAGGCGATCTGCGGGGCGGAGTTCCTCGAGGGCGAGCAGTGGGGCGCCTTCGACGGGGCGCTCGTCGTCACCGCCCTCAAGGGCGCCAAGCTCCTCGTCCTCACCCTGAAGGACGACGGCTCGCTCGCCGACGTCGCGATCCCCACGGCGACGAACGGTCCGTACGGGCGGCTGCGCGCGGCTCGGCTCGGACCCGACAAGGCCCTCTACGTCACGACGACGAACGGCGACGACGACACGCTGCTCCGGATCACCCCGCGCACCTGAGCGGGGTGGCACCGGCCACGGAGCTCAGTGGTCGACGATCGTCGTCGTCACCGACGTGACCGACGGGCGGCGCGGCGTCGAGGAGAAGCCGAACCGGCACGGTGGGTCGACGGGAGCGAGCCGGCCGAGGTCGCTCCCCTCGAACGACCCTCGCAGCGCGGTGACGGCCCGCACGTCCGTCGCGCCGTAGTACTCGCGGCGTCCGGCCCGGGCGGTGCCGCGGGTCCGCACGCCGCGTAGGACGACCCGGGCGACGGGGTCGGCCGCGGTCGCGAAACCCGGGCTCTCGGCCACCGGACGCGGCAGCACGCGCAGCAGCCGCCCGAGCGCGGTGCGACGGCCGACCTCGAGCGACAGGTCGAGCGAGGGGGAGGCGATCCGCCATCCGCCCGGGGCGTCCTCCACCGCGACGGGCTCGAGCCGCACCTCGTCGAAGGTGTAGGTCGTCGCGACGAGGTCGGCGACCTGCTCGGTCGGCGCGAGGAGCACCCGGTGCCCGTCGGCCCGCTCGACCATCGCGTCCGCGAACCCCCCGAACGGCGACTCCTGCCACCGGCCGACGACCACCCGGACCCCCGAGGTCGAGCCCACCCCCGCGATCCGTCCGCGGAACCGTCCTCGCTCGCCCACCCGCCCATCATCGCCGACGACCTGCATCGCCGACCGCCTCGGGCCCGCCTCCTGGGTCCGTGTGGCCTCGATGCGGAGGGCCGCCCGGCTAGGGTCCGGTCATGGATGCGCAGGCAGCGGCGTCGAGGGCCACCGGCGGCCTGCCGCCGTCGGCCCGCCGCGGCTACGGGCTCGGCTCCGTCGCGACCGGCTCGTTCGGCACCGTCCCCGGCTTGTTGCTCCTGCCGTACCTCACCGACCGGCTCGGCGTCGCGGCCGGGGTCGCGGGGCTCGTCGTCTTCCTCCCCAAGGCGTGGGACGTCCTGCTCAACCCGGTCGCCGGGCGGGTCAGCGACCGCTCGAGCCACCCCGGGGGTCGCCGACGCCCCTTCCTGCTGCGGGCCGGGATCCTCCTCGCCGTCGCCTTCGTGCTGCTCTTCTCCGGCCCGACCGCGCCGACCGGCATCGCGGCGGCCTGGGTCGTCGTGCTCTTCCTCGCCTGCGCGACGGCCTACGCGTTCTTCCAGGTCCCGTACGTCGCGATGCCCGCGGAGATGACCGACGACTACGACGAGCGCACCCGGCTGATGACCTGGCGGGTGGCGGTCCTCGCGCTGGCGATCCTCGTGTCCGGCGGGCTCTCGCCGGTCGTCCGTGACGCGCTCGGCCCGACGTGGGGCTACCGGGGCGTCGGGCTGTTCGTCGGCGTCCTCATCCTCGTCGGGACCGTCGGCGCCTGGTGGGGGACCCGGACCGCGCCGACCCGGCGGGCGGCGACGGCGGGCGGAAGCCTCGCCGACCAGCTGCGGGTCGTCGGGGCCTCGCAGGAGTTCCGGGCGCTGCTTGCCGTGTTCGTGCTCCAGGCCCTCGCGACCGGCGCGATGCTCGCCGGGGTCGACTACGTCGCCCGGGTCCTGCTCGGCAGCACCGGCGCCTCGACCGTCCTCTTCGTCTGTTTCGTCGGGCCGGCGCTGCTCGTCACCCCGCTCTGGCAGCGGCTCGGGGAGCGGCGGGGCAAGCGCACCGGGTACCTGTGGGGCTCGCTCCTCCTCGGCGCGGGCGCCCTGGCGACCCTGGCCGCGACCGGCCTCGGCACCGTCGCGACGGCGGTCACCGTCGGCGTCGTGGGCGTCGGCTACGCCGCGTGCCAGATGTTCCCGCTCGCGATGCTCCCGGACGTCGCGGCGGCCGACACGGCGCGGACCGGTGAGGACCGGGCCGGCACCTACACCGGCGTCTGGACCGCCGGCGAGACCCTCGGCCTGGCCCTCGGGCCCTTCCTCTACGCCGCGGTGCTCGCGGTGGGTGGGTACGTCTCCTCCACCGACGCCGCCGCCGTCCAGCCCGACTCGGCGCGATGGGCGGTCGCCCTCGGCTTCACGGTGCTGCCCGCGCTGCTCGTCGCGACCTCGCTGCTCCTCCTGCGCCGCTACCGGCTCGACCCGAAGGTGACCCCATGACCGGCCCCGCCGACACCGACCCCACCGGCACCGACCCCACCGGCCTCGCCGCGGGCCGGGGTGCGGGGCACGTGCTCGCCGAGCTGCGCGCCCTCCAGGCGCACGACCTGCCGACCCACGGCGGTCGCACGCTGGCCTACGTCTACGACTCCGGGCTCGCCGACGCCGACGCGCTCGGGCGCGAGGCGCTCGCGATGTACTCCTCGTCCAACGGCCTGGACCCCACCGCCTTCCCCTCGCTGCTCCAGATGGAGAACGACCTCGTCGCCGAGGCCGCCGCGCTGCTCGATGCACCGCCCGGCGCCGTGGGGTCGGTGACCTCCGGGGGGACCGAGTCGATCCTGCTGGCGGTGCTCGCCGCCCGCGAGGGCGCGCCCGGTGTCGAGGCGCCGAGCATGGTCCTGCCCTCGTCGGCCCACGCCGCCTTCCTCAAGGCCGGGCACCTGCTCGGGGTGCGCCCGACCGTCGTCGACGTCGACCCCACCACCCTGCGGGCCGACCCGGCGGCGATGCGCGCTGCCGTCGACGCCTCCACCGTCCTCGTCGTGGCCTCCGCGCCCTCCTACGCCCACGGGGTCCTCGACCCCGTCGCGGACGTGGCGGCCGTCGCCGCCGAGCGCGGGGTGCGCTGCCACGTCGACGCCTGCATCGGCGGCTGGGTGCTGCCGCACCTGGAGGTGCCGGAAGCGTGGACGTTCGCGGTCGACGGCGTGACGAGCGTGAGCGTCGACCTGCACAAGTACGCCTACACGCCCAAGGGCGTCTCCCTGCTCGTGCACCGCGACGCGGCACTGCGCCGCGGCCACTTCTTCGCCTCGGCCCGGTGGCCGGGCTACACGATGCTCAACAGCACGGTGCAGTCGACGAAGTCCGGCGGCCCGCTCGCGGCGGCCTGGGCGGTGACCCGGCACATCGGCCGCGAGGGGTACGCCCGGCTCGCCCGCGAGGCGCGCGCGGCCACGGTGGACCTGACCCGCGCGGTGCGCGACGTCGAGGGCCTGCGGGTCGTCGCCGAGCCGGACTCGACCCTCCTGGCGCTCGCCACCGACGGCTCGTGCGACGTCTTCACGCTCGCCGACGAGATGCTCGCCCGCGGGTGGTTCGTGCAGCCGCAGATGACCTTCGGCGCGCTGCCGCCCACCCTGCACCTCACCCTCTCGGCCGCGACCGCCCCGTCGGTACCCGAGTTCGTCACGGCTGTGAAGGAGGCCGTGGCGGCGGCCCGCGCGAGCGGCCCGGTGCCGGTCGACCCGGGCCTGGCGGGGATGCTCGCGAGCCTCGACCCGGCCGCCCTGGACGAGGCCGGCTTCGCCCGGCTGCTCGCGGCCGCGGGCCTGGCCGGGCCGGACGGGGAGCTCACGCTGCCGCAGCGGATGGCCCCGGTCAACGCCCTCCTGGACGTCTGCCCGCCACCGCTGCGCGAGGCCCTGCTCCTCGGGGTGCTCGACCGGCTCTCCAGGCCCACGGCGCGGTGAGCACTGTTGCCTCCGGGGCCGCCCGGCGTGTTGGCTAGGGCCACCCAGGCACCGCTGCCGGAAGGACGACGATGGCCACGACCCCCGACCCGCACCTGTCGCACACCGTGGGGGTCCTCGAGCCCCCGCTGCTCGAGCAGACCATCGGCGACAGCCTCGACGCGACCGTCGCGCGCCACCCGGGGCGCGAGGCACTCGTCGACTGCGCCCAGGGGGTGCGGCTGACCTACGCCGAGCTCGGCGCCGAGGTCGACCGGCTGGCGCGCGGCCTCGTCGCCGCGGGGCTGGAGAAGGGGGACCGGATCGGCATCTGGGCCCCGAACTGCGCGCAGTGGACCCTCGTCCAGCTCGCGACGGCCAAGGTGGGCGCGATCCTCGTCAACATCAACCCGGCCTACCGCAGCCACGAGCTGACCTACGTGCTCGGGCAGGCGGGCATCCGGATGCTCGTCACGGCCGAGTCCTTCAAGACCTCCGACTACGTCGCCATGGTCGAGAGCGCCCGCCCGCAGTGCCCGGCGCTGGAGCAGGTGTTCGTCATCGGCCAGGAGTCGTGGGACCGGCTGCTCGAGGGCGCCTCGGCGGTCAGCCCCGAGCGGCTGCGGATGCTCCAGGCCGCGCTCGAGCCCGGCGAGCCGATCAACATCCAGTACACGTCGGGCACGACCGGCTTCCCCAAGGGCGCGACGCTCTCGCACCACAACATCCTCAACAACGGCTACCTCGTCGGGGAGCTGTGCGACTACACCGAGGCCGACCGGATCTGCATCCCGGTGCCCTTCTACCACTGCTTCGGCATGGTCATGGGCAACCTCGCGGCGGTCACGCACGGTGCGTGCATGGTCATCCCGGCGCCGGGCTTCGACCCCTCCGCCACCCTCGCGGCGGTGGCGCAGGAGCGCTGCACGTCGCTCTACGGCGTGCCGACGATGTTCATCGCCGAGTGGGCCCTGCCGGACCTCGAGAGCTACGACCTGTCCTCGGTGCGCACCGGGATCATGGCCGGCTCCCCGTGCCCGGCCTCGATGATGACCCGGCTCATCGAGTCCGGCATCGAGGAGATGACCATCTGCTACGGGATGACCGAGACCTCGCCGGTGTCGACCCAGAACCACACCGACGACACCTTCGAGCAGAAGGTGAACACCGTCGGGTCGGTGCATCCGCACCTCGAGGTCAAGGTCGTCGACCCGGTGACCGGCGAGACCGTTCCCCGGGGGACGCCGGGTGAGTTCTGCACCAAGGGCTACTCGGTCATGCTCGGGTACTGGGAGGAGCCGGAGAAGACCGCGCAGGTGCTGCGCGACGGCTGGATGCACACCGGGGACATCGCGGTCATGGACGAGGACGGGTTCGTCCAGATCACCGGCCGGATCAAGGACATGGTGATCCGCGGCGGCGAGAACGTCTACCCGCGCGAGATCGAGGAGTTCCTCTACACCCACCCCGACGTCGAGGACGTCCAGGTCGTCGGGGTCCCCGACGAGCGCTACGGCGAGGAGCTGTGTGCCTGGGTGCGGATGAAGGAGGGCGCCCCGGCGCTCACCGCCGAGGCCGTGCGCGAGTTCTGCACCGGACAGCTCGCCCACTACAAGATCCCGCGCTACGTCAAGGTCGTCGACGAGTTCCCGATGACCGTCACGGGGAAGGTGCGCAAGGTCGAGATGCGCGAGCGCTCGGTCGCCGAGCTGGGGCTCTGACCAGGGCCGACAGGGCACTTGCGCGTCCCGGCGGTAGGTTGTGGGCCAGCGCCGTCCGGCGCCGTCCATGACAGGGAGGACCGCATGACCACCGACCAGCTCCTGCTGCTCCTGCTCGTCGTCGTCGTCGCAGTGCTCCTCGTGTGGCTGCTCGTGCGCCGCTCCTCGGCGCGCCGTGACGAGGCGCGCGCGCAGGCCGAGGGGCTACGTGCCGAGGCCGAGGGCCTGGCGCCGGCCGTCGCCGGTCAGGAGGCCTTCGCCGAGCAGGCCGAGGAGCGCGCCGACGTGGCCCGGGCCGAGGCCGACCGGCTCGCCGCGGAGGCCGCCGAGCACCGGGAGAGCGCGGAGAGCACGCGCACCGACTACGACGCGATGCTGGCGCGCGCCGACGCCGTTGACCCCGACGTGCGGGCCTCGGCCGACCTCACCGAGGAGCGCCGGCCACAGACCCGCGCCGAGGCTCGCCGGTTGCGTGAGGAGGCCGAGCGCAGCTCGTGGGCCGGCCGCCCCGCGGTGCCGCTGCCCGGCGCCGCGAGTGCCGTGGCGGCCGGGGCCGGCGCGGCCGAGGGCCTGGCGCGGCGGGAGGAGCCGTCGGCCGAGCCGTCCGACGTGCTGACCGAGGACCCGAGCGCCCGGATCGCCGCGGCCGCGGACTACCGCGACGACCCCGGCGAGGACGCCGTCGCCGACCCCGGCGAGCAGGCTGCCCCCGACCCCGACGAGGTGTGGAGCGCGGCCGAAGCGGGTACGGAGCCGGCGAGCGGCGACGAGGCCGAGCGCGTCTCGTCCGCGGCCACCGACGCCCAGGAGCCGACCGGCGAGTGGGGCGGCCCGCGCGAGCCCGCCGAGGAGAGCGAGCAGGTGGAGGACATGAGCGAGCACCACGCCGAGGAGGACCGGACCCCCGCCGAGCAGGCCGAGCAGGTCCCGGCCGAGCAGGCCGACCCGCCCGAGGGGCCCGAGGTCGCCGAGGACCCGGGGTCGGCCGCGTTCGCCGAGCCGGAGCCCCCCGGGGACGAGGAGCCCGCGCCGCAGGAGGAGCCCGAGCGGGACTGGGCCGCGGACGAGGGGGAGATCCTCGCGGACACCAGCGACCGGGCCGACCGCCTCGCGCAGGAGCGCGAGGACATGCAGCGTGAGGCACTCGACGCCGGGATGGACACCGGGTCGCTGCCCGAGCCCCCGCCCGCCGACGAGCCGACCTCGACGGGCGACGAGCCGACCGCCGACGAGCCGACCGCGACGGGGGACGAGCCGGAAGAGGACCCGACCGAGGACGAGGCGCCGAGCCCGGACGACGACGAGGCGCCGGCCGCCGCCGGCCGGCGGGTGAGCGACTTCCGCGAGATCCGCGACGGCGGGTACGGCGTCGGCTCGGCCGCCCCGATCGAGGACGGTGCCCAGCCGATGGACCATCCCGTCCAGGCCTACCGCGACACGATGACCTTCCGGCTGCCGGAGGACCCCGGCTACGACTCCACCGAGCCGGACGTGTGGTTCTACGACGCCGGCGCGGCCGAGCGCAGCGGGTTCCACCGCTCCGAGGGCTGACTCCACCGGCGCGCGTGCCCGGGTCCTCGGCGCAGGTCCCGGGCACGTCGGCGTGTGCCGCGTGACACACCCGCTGACGCGCTCAGCCCGACCCGATAGGTTCGGTCCTGGTCTGCCCAGCGAAGAGGAGTCTCAGTGCGTATCGGTGTGCCTCGTGAGTCCCGGCCCGGGGAGACCCGTGTCGCGGCGACCCCCAGGACCGTCGAGCAGCTCGAGGGCCTGGGGTACACCGTCTTCGTCGAGGACGACGCCGGCGCCGCCGCCGGGTTCACCGACGACGCCTACCGCGAGGCCGGTGCCGACGTCATCGGCGAGGCGGTGTGGAACGCCGACGTCATCCTCAAGGTCAACGCCCCGACCGAGGAGGAGACCGCGCGCCTGCGGCCCGGCCAGCTCGTCGCGGCGCTGATGTCGCCGGCGCTCGACCCCGACCTGCTCGAGCGGCTCGCCGCCCGCGGCGTCACGGCGATGGCCATGGACGCCGTGCCACGGATCAGCCGGGCACAGTCCCTCGACGTGCTCTCCTCGATGGCGAACATCGGCGGCTACCGCGCCGTCATCGAGGCCGCCCACGAGTTCGGGTCCTTCTTCACCGGCCAGGTCACCGCCGCCGGCAAGGTGCCGCCGGCGAAGGTGCTCGTCGTCGGCGCGGGGGTCGCCGGGCTCGCGGCGATCGGCACCGCGAGCAGCCTGGGCGCCGTCGTGCGCGCCTTCGACGCCCGCTCCGAGGTCGCCGAGCAGGTCGAGTCCATGGGCGCGCAGTTCCTCCGGATCCAGGTCGAGGACGAGGGCCCCTCGGCCGACGGCTACGCCCGGGAGACCAGCGCCGACTTCGACGCCCGGGCCGCCGAGCTGTACGCGGAACAGGCCCGGGACGTCGACATCGTCATCACGACCGCGCTCATCCCCGGCCGCCCGGCACCGCGGCTGCTCACCGAGGAGATGGTGGCCTCGATGAAGCCCGGCTCGGTCGTCGTCGACATGGCGGCCGCCAACGGTGGCAACGTCGCCGGCACCGTCGCGGGGGAGAAGGTCGTCACCGAGGGCGGGGTGACCATCCTCGGCTACACCGACCTGCCCGGACGGCTGCCGACCCAGGCCTCGCAGCTCTACGGCACCAACCTGGTCAACCTCGTCAAGCTGCTCACGCCGGAGAAGGACGGCGAGGTGGCCCTCGACCTCGAGGACGTCGTCCAGCGCGGGATGACCGTCGTCCACGAGGGTGAGGTGCTCTGGCCGCCGCCGCCGGTCCAGGTCTCGGCCGCGCCGAGCCCGGGCACCGACGTCGTCACCGTCGACACCACGAGCGCCGCCACGCCGCGCGCGCCGATGGGCGCGCAGACCAAGCTGGCGCTCGCCGGGGTCGGCGCGGCGCTCTTCCTCCTCGTCGCGGCGTTCTCACCGGCGCCCTTCCTCGGGCACTTCATGGTGTTCATGCTCGCCGTCGTCATCGGCTTCTACGTCATCGGCAACGTCCACCACGCGCTGCACACGCCGCTGATGTCGGTGACGAACGCGATCAGCGGCATCATCGTCGTCGGCGCGCTGCTCCAGGTGGGGCACGACAGCGTGTGGGTCTCCGTGCTCGCCTTCGTCGGCATCCTCGTCGCGAGCATCAACGTCTTCGGTGGGTTCCGGGTGACCGCGCGAATGCTCGAGATGTTCAAGCGCGAGGAGGCGGCCCGATGAGCGCGACCCTCGTCCAGGGCGCGTACATCGTCGCCGGGCTGCTGTTCATCCTCGCCCTCGCGGGCCTCTCGCGGCACGAGACGGCCCGCCGCGGCAACCGGTTCGGCATCGCGGGGATGGCCATCGCGCTCGTCGCGACCGTCCTGTCCGCGACCGCCGGCGACGGCGGGTCGGGCGGGCTCGGCTTCCTCCTCATCGCCGCCGCCATGCTCATCGGCGCGGGGATCGGGCTCGACCGGGCGCGCAAGGTCGAGATGACGGGTATGCCCGAGCTCATCGCGATGCTGCACAGCTTCGTCGGGCTCGCCGCCGTGCTCGTCGGGTGGAACAGCTCCTACGAGCTCACGGCGTACCCGACCATCCACGACGTCGAGGTGGCCGTCGGCGTCTTCATCGGTGCGGTCACCTTCACCGGGTCGATCGTCGCGTTCCTCAAGCTCTCGGCGCGGATCGCCTCCCGCCCGCTCACCCTGCTGTTCCGCAACCAGCTCAACCTCGGGGCGCTCGGCCTCTTCCTCGTCCTCACCGTCGTCTACGCCGTGCTGCCGCAGGACGCCACCGTCGGGCGGCACCTCGTGCTCGGGCTGCTCACGCTGCTCGCGCTCGCCCTCGGCTGGCACCTCGTGGCCTCGATCGGCGGCGGCGACATGCCCGTCGTCGTCTCGATGCTCAACAGCTACTCGGGGTGGGCGGCGGCCGCGGCCGGGTTCCTCCTCGACAACGACCTGCTCATCATCACCGGTGCGCTCGTGGGCTCCTCCGGTGCCTACCTGTCCTACATCATGTGCCGGGCGATGAACCGTTCGTTCATCTCCGTGATCGCCGGCGGCTTCGGGGTCGAGGCGGGCACGTCGGCCTCGGGCGACGAGGACTACGGCGAGCACCGTGAGGTGACCGCCGAGGGGGCTGCCGCGCTGCTCGAGGGTGCGCGGTCGGTCGTCATCACGCCCGGGTACGGGATGGCCACCGCGCAGGCCCAGCACGCCGTGGCCGAGCTGACCACGCGGCTGCGGGCACAGGGCGTCGACGTGCGCTTCGGCATCCACCCGGTCGCCGGACGGCTACCCGGGCACATGAACGTCCTGCTCGCCGAGGCCAAGGTGCCCTACGACATCGTCCTGGAGATGGACGAGATCAACGACGACCTCGCCGACACCGACGTCGTCCTCGTCATCGGCGCGAACGACACGGTCAACCCGGCCGCGGCGGAGGACCCCACCTCGCCGATCGCCGGGATGCCGGTGCTGCGGGTGTGGGAGGCGCGTGACGTCGTCGTCTTCAAGCGCTCGATGGCCACGGGGTACGCCGGCGTGCAGAACCCGCTGTTCTTCCGGGAGAACACCCAGATGCTCTTCGGCGACGCCAAGGAGCGCGTCGAGGACATCCTCCGCGCCCTCTGACCCCGTCCCCTCCTCCTCTCGCCCCGCCCCCGCCCCCGCCCCCCGGCTCCCCGGCGCGAGTGCGCAGGTGGTCGCTCTGGCAACCATCTGCGCACTCACGGCAGGTGGGGCGCCGGCCCTTCCCGGCGCGAGTGCGGACGTGGTCGCTCTGGCAACCACCTGCGCACTCGAGGCGGGAGGCGGGGCGCGGCGGGGCGCCGGTAGGCTGCGCGGCGTGAGCCAGCCGAGCGTGCCCGACCAGCCCACCGCCATCACCTACGCGGCCGCCGGCGTCGACGTCGAGGCCGGCGACAAGGCCGTCGAGCTGATGAAGGAGTCGGTGCGCCGCGCCACCCGGCCCGAGGTGCTCGGTGGCCTCGGCGGCTTCGCCGGGATGTTCGACGCCAGCGCCCTGGCGCGCTACCGGCACCCGGTGCTCGCGACGTCCACCGACGGGGTCGGCACCAAGGTCGCCATCGCGCAGGCGCTCGACCGGCACGACACCATCGGCTACGACCTCGTCGGCATGGTCGTCGACGACATCGTCGTCTGCGGCGCCGAGCCGCTGTTCATGACCGACTACATCGCCTGCGGGCACGTCGTCCCCGAGCGGATCGCCGCGGTCGTCGGCGGCATCGCGGCCGCCTGTGCCCAGGCCCGGGTCGCCCTCGTCGGGGGTGAGACCGCCGAGCACCCCGGCCTGCTCGGACCCGACGACTACGACGTCGCCGGAGCCGCGACCGGGGTCGTCGAGCACGACGCCGTGCTCGGTCCCGACCGGGTGCGCCCCGGCGACGTCGTCCTCGGGCTGGCCTCGAGCGGGCTGCACTCCAACGGGTACTCCCTCGTCCGGCGGGTCGTCGCGCAGGCCGGCTGGGCGCTGGACCGGCACGTCGACGAGCTCGGGCGCACCCTCGGGGAGGAGCTGCTCACCCCGACGCGCGTCTACACCGCCGACCTGCTCGACCTCCTCCGCGCGGACGGGGCCGAGGTGCACGCGCTCTCCCACGTGACCGGGGGCGGGCTCGCGGCGAACCTCGCACGGGTGCTGCCGCCCGGGACGCACGCCCGCCTGGACCGCGCGACCTGGACCCCGCCGGCGGTGTTCACCACCATCGGCCGCCTCGGCGCGGTGCCCCGAACCGACCTCGAGCGCACCCTGAACATGGGCGTGGGCTTCGTCGCCGTCCTGCCCCCGGAGGCCGTCGACGCCGCGAGGACCCACCTGACCTCCCGCGGCATCGGCACCTGGGTCATGGGCGAGGTGCGCGACGCGGCCGCGGTCGGGGCCACCGGCGGGGACGTGACCCGCGGCGCCAAGGGAGTCGACGGCGGCGCCGTCGAGCTGGTCGGCGAGCACCCGCCCGCCTGAGCCGGCACCCCCGAACGGGCACGCCCGACGGGCGCCGCTCAGACGACGGTGACCTGGGGGGCGAAGAGCGCCATCGCCGCCAGCGCCCGCACGTGGTTCTGTGGGGTCGAGCCCGCGCACGCGTCGGCGGCGACCTCGACGGTGACGCCGGCGTCGGCCATCGGCAGCGCCGTGGAGATCACGCAGCAGTCCGTCGACACCCCGGCCAGGGTGACGTGGGCGTCGGCGCCGAGGAGGTCGCGCAGCACCGGCCACTTGCCGAAGGTGCCGGCCGTCACCACGTGGGACGCCATGCCGGCCAGCTGCGGGACCACGGCGTAGAGCGGGTCCGCATCGGGGACGAGCGCGAACGGCCACTCCTCGTAGTACGGGCCCCACGACCCCCCGAGCGACGGGTCGGCGACGAACCGGGTGACGACGGTGCGCTCCGGGCCGTGCTCGCGCGCCAGCGAACGCATCCGCCCGACCGCACCGGCGAACATCGGCGAGCCCCAGGGCGAGGCGCCGGGGTCGGCGAAGACGACCTGGGGGTCGACGACGACCAGCCAGTCGTCGCGGTCCGGCATCAGGCCACCGGCTCCGACCCTCCGGCACCCGGAGCACCGCCCGGCGCGGCCTCGGCCCCCGCCTCGGCCCCCGCCTCGACCCCGGCCCCGACCGGTGCCGCCTCCTGCCGGGCGACCCTCCCGCGGCGCAGCACGAGGGAGCCGAGCAGCCCGAGGACGAGCGCCACGAGGACGCCGAGGTTGGCGTACGCCCAGGTGCCGTCCTTGCCGCCGATCGGCCCGAGGAGGTAGCCCTGCCAGTTGTTCCACGAGGCGTCCTCGCTGAACAGGTTGACGACGAGCCCCCAGCCGACGAGCGAGGCGACGACGAGGGTGCCGGTGGCCACCGGGTCCCAGGCGCCGTACCGCCCGCGCGTCGTGAACAGGTCGTCCTCGGCGTAGTCGCGCCGGCGCAGCCAGATGTCGCCGATCATCAGCCCCGCCCACGCCGCGAGCGGCACGCCGAGGGTGATGAGGAAGGACTGGAACGGCCCGAGGAAGCTCTGGGCGAAGAAGACCACCCAGATCGTGCCCAGGGTGAGGATGACGCCGTCGACGAGTGCCGCGGCCGGCCGCGGGATGCGCACGCCGAGGGAGAGCAGGGTCAGGCCGGAGGAGTAGATGCCCAAGGTGGCACCGGAGACGAGCGAGAGGATGACGGCGACGAGGAAGAGCACGAGCAGCCACGTCGGCAGCAGGGTGGCGAGGGTGCCGATGGGGTCGTCGGCGATGCCGTTCATCAGCTCCTCGTCCGACCCGGCGAGCAGCAGCCCGTAGAGGACGAGGACCACGGGGGCCACCGCACCGCCGATCGTGTTCCACGCGACGATCGCGCCGCCGGGGGCGTCCCGGCGCTGGTAGCGCGACCAGTCGGCGGCGATGTTGATCCAGCCGAGCCCGAAGCCGGTCATCACCATGACGAGCGCACCGACGACCGCCGCCGGCGAGCCACCGGGCAGCGCGGAGACCGCGGACCAGTCGACGTGGTCGGCCGTCAGGGCGATGTAGCCCACGGTGACCAGGCCGGTGACCCAGGTGAGCACCGACTGCAGGCGCATGATGATGTGGTAGCCGGCGACCGAGGCGCTGACGATCAGCGCCGCCACGACCGCGGCCGCGACGATCTTCGTCCCCGTGCCGCCGCCCCAGCCGAGGCGCTCGAAGATCGTCGAGGTCGCGAGCACGGCGAGGATGGCGAGGAAGGTCTCCCAGCCGATCGAGGTCAGCCAGGAGACGACGCCGGGGACCTTCTGGCCGGTGACCCCGAAGGCCGCCCGGGAGAGGACCATCGTCGGGGCCGAGCCGCGCTTGCCGGCGATCGCGATGACGCCGCACAGGGCGAACGAGACGGTGATGCCGACGACCGCGACGACGACGCCCTGCCAGAAGGAGACGCCGAACTGGAGGACGAACGCGGCGTAGGAGATCCCGAAGACCGAGACGTTCGCCGCGAACCACGGCCAGAAGAGGTCGCGAGGGGAGGCCGTGCGCTCGGCCTCGTCGATGATCTCGATGCCGGTCGTCTCCACGCCGAGACGCCGTGTCTCGGCTGCACTGGGGGTGCTCATGGGGCGAGCATGGCAGACGCGCCGATGCTGCGGCGGCACCCGGGCCGGCGGCTCAGGTGCCGCGCGGCCCGCCGTGAGGGGGTCCGGGGCGGCTCAGCGCCGCCCGGATACCCACTGCCCGTCGTCGTCCTCGTCGTCCCAGCCGCGGTCGCCCACGGTGTCGCCGTCTCCGGTCTGGGAGTGCAGTTCCCGCTCAAGCGCTGAGAGGTCGGTGTCCGGGCTGAAGTACTTCAGCTCCCGGGCGACCTTCGTCTGCTTGGCCTTGGCTCGGCCGCGCCCCATGGCGTGACCCCCTCGTGCGTCTGCCGGGGCGGCACCGCAGGGTCGGACGGCCCCGCCGGGGGTCATCCCACGCCGCGGGGCGGCTCCGGGAATGGTGTGCATATCGTGACGCCAACGATACATGGCCGAACAGGCCCTCGGCGACGTCACCCGACCGGGCGGCGGCCCTCGCCCTCGCGTCCCGACCCGTGAGACGCGACGGACCGGGCTGGAGGTGCGGTCAGCGCCGCCCGGGCAGCCACGGGACGGGCCCACCGGCCGCGATGCGGGCCTCGGCCAGCCGGTCGGCGGCGACGGCGGGGCTGACCCGGTCGGCGTCGGCGGCCTGCAGGACCGCCAGCGTGCTCTCGAAGATCGCGCGGGTGCGCTCGCGGGCCCGATCCAGGTCGAACCCGTGCAGCTCGTCGCTCACCTGGATGACACCACCGGCGTTGACGAGGTAGTCGGGGGTGTAGACGATGCCGCGCCGGGCGAGCCGCTGCGCGGTGCCGTCGCCGGCGAGCTGGTTGTTCGCCCCTCCGCACACGACCCGGGCCCGCAGGACCTCGACGGTCTCGTCGTCGAGGGCGCCGCCGAGGGCGTTGGGGCTGAAGATGTCGAGGTCGGTGCGGGCGAGGACCTCCGCGTCGGCGACCTCGCGCACCGCGGGGTGCCGCCGGCGCAGCGCGTCGACCGCGGACCGGTCGACGTCGCAGACGACCACGTCGGCGCCCTCCTCGAGCAGGTGCTCGGCCAGCCGGGCCCCGACCTTGCCGACGCCGGCGAGCCCCACCCGCCGCCCGGCGAGGGTCGGCTCGCCCCAGACGTGCTGCGCCGCAGCCCGCATCCCCTGGAGGACGCCGAAGGCCGTGAGCACGGAGGAGTCGCCCGCGCCCCCGCGCTCCGGGGAGCGGCCGGTGGCCCATCGGGTCTCCTCGGCGACGACGTCCATGTCCGCCACGTAGGTGCCGACGTCGCACGCCGTGACGTACCGGCCCGCGAGGGACTCGACGAACCGGCCGTAGGCGCGCAGCAGCTCGGGGGTCTTGTCGCGGTGCGGGTCCCCGATGACGACCGCCTTGCCGCCGCCGTGCTCGAGCCCGGCGAGGGCGTTCTTGCTCGACATCGCGCGCGAGAGGCGCAGGACGTCGGCGAGGGCAGCGTCCATCGAGGGGTAGGGGTGGAAGCGGGTACCGCCGAGCGCCGGCCCGAGCGCGGTCGAGTGCAGCGCGATGACCGCGCGCAGGCCGGTGTCGGGGTCGGAGCAGAACGCGACCTGCTCGTGGCCGGCGAGGTCGACCAGGTCCGTGGGGGGCATGCGGCCACGGTAGCCCCGCGCCGACGTCCTCGGGCGGACGCAGCGGTTTCGCAGCGGGGGCGTAGCGCGGGCGCCCAGGATGGTCCCATCGCGCTCCCGGGGGGACGGAGGCGCGAGGCCCGCGCCACCGGGGGGATGGTGGCGCGGGTGCACCACCGAGCGGGGTGCGGACCGGTCGAGGGGGTCGGTCCGCACCCCGAGGGGGCGGCCCGGCCCGGTGGGGTGTAGCAGGATGACGTCATGACGGCAGCGCGCAGCATCAGGGTCGGGTACAAGGCGTCGGCGGAGCAGTTCGCCCCGGGGGAGCTGGCGGGCTTCGCGGTACGGGCGGAGGAGCTGGGGCTGGACTCGGTGACGATCAGCGACCACTTCCAGCCCTGGCGCCTCGAGGGTGGTCATGCGCCGAGCTCGACCGCGTGGATGCCGTGGGTGCTCGCCCGGACCGAGCGGGTCATGGTGGGCACCTCGGTGCTGACCCCGACGTTCCGCTACAACCCCGCGGTGATGGCGCAGGCGTTCGCGACGATGGCCTGTCTGGCACCGGGGCGGGTGATGCTCGGTGTCGGCACGGGCGAGGCGCTCAACGAGATCGCGGTCGGGTCGGTGCGTGCGGGCGAGTGGCCGGAGTTCAAGGAGCGTTTCGCCCGGTTGCGGGAGGCGGTGGCGGTGATGCGGCGGCTGTGGACCGAGGACCGGGTGACCCACGAGGGGGAGTACTACCGGCTCGAGGACGCGGCGGTCTACGACCGCCCGGAGGTGCCCGTGCCGGTCTACGTCGCCGCCGGGGGGCCGATGGTCGCCCGGTACGCGGGCCGGCACGGGGACGGGTTCATCTGCACGTCCGGCAAGGGCGAGGAGCTCTACCGGGACAAGCTCGTGCCCGCCGTCGACGAGGGCCTGGACAAGGCGGGGCGCGACCACGGCGAGATCGACCGGATGATCGAGGTCAAGGTCTCGTGGGATCCCGACGCGCAGCGGGCGCTGGAGAACACCCGGTTCTGGGCACCGCTGTCGCTCAGCCCGGAGCAGAAGCACTCGATCCACTCGCCCGAGGAGATGGAGCGGGCCGCCGACGAGCTGCCGATCGAGCAGGTCGCCCAGCGGTGGGTCGTGGCCAGCGAGCCGGAGCAGGTCGTCGAGACGCTGCGGTTCTACACCGACCTGGGCTTCGACCACCTCGTGGTCCACGGCCCGGGCCAGGACCAGGAGCGCTTCCTGACCACCTTCGCCGAGCAGGTGCTGCCGGGGCTGCGCGAGCTCGTCCCGGCGACGCGGTGAGCGGACCGCTCGCCGGCGTCCGCGTCGTCGAGCTGGCCGGGATCGGGCCGGTGCCGTTCGCGGCGACCTACCTCGCCGAGCTCGGGGCGGACGTCGTGCGGGTGGACCGGCCGGGCGAGGCGAGCCCGCTCGCGCTGGCCGGGGGGATGCGGCGGTCGCGGCCGAGCATCGCCGTCGACCTCAAGCATCCTGCTGGCGCCGACGTGGTGCACCGGCTGCTCGCGCAGGCCGACGTGCTCCTCGAGGGGAACCGGCCCGGGGTGCTCGAGCGGCTCGGGCTGGACCCGGTGCTGCTGCTCGAGCGCAACCCGCGTCTCGTCGTCGGGCGGATGACCGGCTGGGGGCAGGACGGCCCGTGGGCCCGGCGGGCGGGGCACGACCTCACGTACGCCGCCGTCTCCGGGACGCTGCACGCGCTCGGTGCCCGGGAGCGGCCGGCCACACCGCTGCCGCTCGTGGCCGACTTCGCCGGCGGGGCGATGTACCTCGTGGCCGGGGTGCTCGCCGCGCTCGTCGGGCGCGCCTCGACGGGCCGGGGCCAGGTCGTCGACGCGGCGATGTCCGAGGGCGCGGCACATCTGGTGACGATGGTGCACGAGATGCTCGGGGCCGGGGACTGGCGGGACGAGCGCGGGGTGAACCTGCTCGACGGTGGGGCGCCGTTCTACGACGTGTACGAGTGTGCCGACGGTCGTTTCGTCGCGGTCGGCGCACTGGAACCGGGGTTCTGGCGGGAGCTCGTCGACGTGCTGGGTGTCGAGGTCGCCGGTGAGCAGTACGACGCGGCGACGTGGGACGCGCAGCGGGCGGCGTTCGAGTCGGCGTTCGCGGCGCGCACCCGGGACGAGTGGGCCGCGGCCTTCGAGGGCAGCGACGCGTGCGTCGCCCCGGTCCTGTCCCTGCACGAGGCGCCGGACCACCCGCAGGCCGTGGCGCGCGGGACGTTCGGTGCGGCCGGCGACCCGGGGGCCGCCCCGGCCGTCGACGGTGGGCATCCCGTGCCCCGGGTGGTGCCCCGGTTCTCGGCCACCCCCGCCCGCCCGCCGGGGTCCGCGCCGGCCCCCGGAGCGGACACCACGCGCTACCTCCTGGCCCACGGGTTCACGGCCGACGAGGTGGCAGCGCTCATCCGCAGCGGGGCGGTCCGCCAGCCCTGAGGTCGGCCGGCCCGCTCCGTCCGGCCTGCCGCGAGAGGGCTCCCGGCAGGTCGTGCGCTTGGATGGGGGCATGAGCACCGCACGGGTCCGCGTGGAGGCGGACGGAGCCATCGGCCGGATCACCCTGGACGCCCCGGAGCGGCTCAACGCCGTCGACCCCGAGATGTGCGAGGCGGTCGTCGAGGCCGTCCGCACCTTCGACGCCGACCCGGCCGTCCGGGTCATCGCCCTCACCGGCGAGGGGCGAGGGTTCTGCTCCGGCGCCCCCCTGACCGCCGAGGGCGCCCAGCTCGGCGTGCTCGAGGCCGGGGCCGAGCTCGTCACGACGGTGCTCGGGGCGCGTACCCCGGTCGTCGCCCTCGTCCACGGTGTGGCGGCCGGCATCGGGGTCCCGATCGCGCTCGCGTGCGACTACGTGCTCGCGGCGGACGAGGCCCCCTTCGTCCTCGCCTTCGCGCGGATCGGCCTGATGCCGGACGGCGGAGCCACCGCCCTCGTCACGGCGGCGGTCGGCCGGGCCCGGGCGATGCGGCTCGCGATGAGTGGTGAGGCGCTCCCGGGCGCCACCGCGGCGCAGTGGGGTCTGGTCGCCGAGAGCGTCCCCGCGGCAGGGTTCGCCGACCGGGCCGAGGAGCTGCTCGCCCAGCTCGCGAGCGGGCCGACCCTCGCGCTCGCCGAGACCACCGCGGCGGTCAACGCCGCGGCGCTCGACCTCGAGGCCGCCCTCACCCGCGAGGACGCCGGTCAGCGCCGGCTCGCGGCCACCGAGGACCACCGTGAGGGTGCCGCCGCGTTCGTCGTCAAGCGGGCGCCGAGCTTCCGGGCGCGCTGAGGGCCGCAGGCGCGGTGCCCCTCAGCCCCCGAGACGCTCGGCGAGCTCGGTGAGCGAGCCGACGGTCAGTGTCGGCGGGCGCATCGTCGCCGGGTAGGGCACCCCGAGCCGGTCGACGTACGCGGCCTGGAGGCCGGCGCTCACCGCGCCGTGGGTGTCCCAGGGATGGACCGCGACGAGCATCGCCGCCGCCGGCTCGACCCCGCAGACCTCGAGGGCATACCGGTAGGCGGAGGCGTCCGGCTTCCACCGGGGGGCGTCGGCGACCGACAGCACGTGCTCGACGAGGCCGTCGAGCCCGGCGCGCCCGAGGAGCCCCTCGGCGACCGCGGACGCGCCGTTGCTCAGGGTGACCAGTCGGATGCCGCGCGCCGCGAGCGCACGCAGGCCCGGCTCGACGTCGGGGTGCAGGGGGAGGGCCATGAACGTCTCGAGGACGGCGTCGGCGGCCCGCTGCACGTCCGCCGGCGCTGCGGGGGTGGTCGCGGCGAGGGACCCGAAGGAGGCGCGTGCGAGCTCGGCGAAGGAGGGGTTGTCCCCGGTGACGGTCAGGGCCATGCCGTCACGCAGCAACCCGGCGAACCAGGTCGCGGCGAGGTGCTCGGGCAGGCCGACCTCGGCGAACCGGGCCCGGACCGGCGTCATGTCCGAGAGGGTCTCGTTGACGTCGAGGACGAGCAGCTGGGGGGCGCGGGGGTGGCTCATGTCCCCATCGTCACCCCGAGGAGCGCCCGGGATGTCGGGAGCGACGGGCAGGATGTCCGGATGGACGTCACGCTCGGCGAGCTCGTCGCGGTCTCGCGCGAGGTCGCCGCCACGCGCTCGCGCACCGCCAAGACGGAGGTGATCGCGGCCCTGCTCGCCCGGGCGGACGCCGCCGAGGTGGGCACCGTCGTGGCCTTCCTCTCGGGCGTCCTGCCGCAGCGGCGCCTCGGGGTGGGGCACCGCTCGCTCGGCACGCTGCCCGCGGCCGCTGCCGAGGCCTCCCTCACGGTCGCCGACGTCGACGCCGCCTTCGACCGGCTCGCCGCGCTCGCGGGCGAGGGGTCGGCCGGTGCCCGCCGTGCCGAGGTCGGCACGCTGCTCGGGCGGGCGACGGCCGACGAGCAGCACTTCCTCGCCGCCCTGCTCACCGGCAACCTCCGGCAGGGGGCGCTCGACGGCGTCGTCCAGGCCGCCCTCGCGCGAGCCTTCGAGATCCCCGACGCCGTCGTGCGTCGGGCCGTCATGCTCGCCGGGTTCACGCATGTCGTGGCGGGCATCGCGGCCCGCGGGGGCCGGGCGGCGCTCGAGGAGGTCGGGCTCGTCGTCGGGCGGCCCCTACGGCCGATGCTCGCGGCCTCCGCCAAGACGACCGACGAGGCGGTGGGGTCCTTCGCCGGCGAGCGGATGCTCGTCGACGGCAAGCTCGACGGCATCCGGGTCCAGGTGCACCGGGTCGCCGGCGCGGTGAGCGTCTTCACCCGCAGCCTCGAGGAGATCACCGAGCGGGTGCCCGAGGTCGTCGAGGCGGTCGCCGGGCTGCCCGGCGGCGACCTCGTCCTCGACGGCGAGGCCATCGTCCTCCTCGACGGCGGGCGGCCGGCGCCCTTCCAGGTCACCGGTGCCCGCACGGCCAGCACGGCCGACGTGGGGCGGCTGCGCTCGCAGGCCCCGCTGACCACCGTCCTCTTCGACGTCCTGCACGCCGACGGGCGTGACCTCGTCGACGTCCCCGCACTGGAGCGGCACGAGGTGCTGGCGGCCCTCGCCCCGCAGCTGCTCGTGCCGCGGGTCGTCACGGCCGACCCGGCCGAGGCCGCGCGCTTCTTCGACGAGCTCGTCGCCGCGGGCCACGAGGGGGTCGTCGTCAAGGACACGGCCTCTCCGTACGCGGCCGGGAGGCGGGGGAGCGGCTGGGTCAAGGTCAAGCCCCGGCACACCCTCGACCTCGTCGTCCTCGCCGTCGAGCGGGGCTCCGGGCGGCGCCGGGGGTGGCTGTCGAACATCCACCTCGGGGCTCGCGACCCGGAGGGCGGTGGGTACGTGATGGTCGGCAAGACCTTCAAGGGGATGACCGACGAGATGCTGCGCTGGCAGACGGCGCGCTTCGGCGAGCTCGCCGACGGCCCGATCGACGGGTACGTCGTGCGGGTGCGCCCCGAGCAGGTCGTCGAGGTGGCCCTCGACGGGGTGCAACGCTCGTCGCGCTACCCGGGCGGGGTCGCCCTCCGGTTCGCCAGGGTGCTGCGCTACCGCGAGGACAAGGGCCCGGACGAGGCCGACACCATCGCCACGGTGCGGGCGCTTCGCGGCTGAGCGGGCGGGCTCAGCGCCGGGCCACCGCGCCGACGAGCGCGCCGACGAGCCGGCCCAGGGCCACGAGGATGCCGATGGCGCTGCCGACGAGGGCGACCACGAGCAGGCCACGCACGAGCAGGTGCCAGCCCTCGGAGAGCTCGAACGGGAAGACCGCCCACACCCGCAAGGTGGCGCCCAGCCCGACGAGGGTCGTCACGACCTCACCCGCCGCCCGCACGGGGCCGGTGCCCCGGACCACGTAGACGGCCTCGGCCGCCGCCGACACCCACAGGGCGGCGTTGACCAGCCCGAGCACCCGGGGGGTGGCGTCGGTGAGGAAGGGCAGCGTCTGCCATCCGGGTGCGACGTTGACCAGGTAGAGGACGACGAGGTTGACGAGGGCCCCGACGACGTGCCCGGCGGGCGAGACGGGCACGCGGGACGGGGCCCGGGTCGGCGTCGACCCCGGGTGCACGGCGTCCATGACCACTCCAGCCGGCGGTGACGCTGGAGCCCGCCCGGTCGGCGGGCGCACGCCCCGCCGGCCCCAGCATCCCATCGGTCACGGGGCGCGGCTGCCGACCGTCGCCAGGCTCACACCGGCGGCGGTGGAGGGCCCTCCAGCAGAGGCGCCAGTGCCTCGGCGAACGGGGCCAGGCGGGCCCGCATGACGACGTCCAGGTCCTCCGCGGGCGTGCCCTCCTCGGCCCAGGACCGGGTCACCGAGTCCGCCACGGCGATCAGGGCGCGGACGACCTCGGCGACCCGCGCGGGGTCGGCGGTCGTCCGGGCGCGGACGGCGCCCACGAGCCCGGCGGAGAGCCGCTCGACCCCGGCGGCGTGGTGGGCTCGCAGCTCCTCGACGGAGCGGACGACGCCCCAGCGGGCTGCCATCGCGTCGTGCTCCGCGCGCGGGAGCGCGACCCCGGCGACGATGGCGGCGGTGAGGGCCTGCAGGACGGGCAGGTCCTCGCCGGCCTCGAGGGTGGCCACGACCCGACGCTCGATGTCGGGCAGGTCCTGGGCGAGCAGGTCGCGCTTGCTCGGGAAGTAGTTGAAGACCGTGCTGCGGCTCACCCCGACGGCGCGCGCGACGTCGGCCATCGACGTGCGGTCGTACCCGTGGGTGGTGAACAGGCCGACGGCGACGTGCCGGATCTGCGCGCGCGTGGTCTCCGGTGGTCGTCCCGGCGTCCGTCGGCTCACGGTGCTCCTCGGTGCTCGGTCGGCCCGGTGGGCGGGGCTCCCACCCGCAGCGCGTAGAGTTTCTGTACTGAGTACAAGTATAGGAGGCCCCATGAGGTCCGTCCGCGTCACCGGCCCCGACCGCGTCGAGTGGGTCGAGGTCGACCCGCCCGTCGCCGGCCCTCGCGACGTCCTGCTCGCCATGAGGGCCTGTGGGATCTGCGGGTCCGACGCCTTCTACACCCACGTCGGCGGCATCCCTCCCCGTCAGGGGGCCACGCCGCTCGGTCACGAGCCGGCCGCCGAGGTCGTCGAGGTGGGCTCGCAGGTGACGGGCCTCCAGGTCGGCGACCACGTCGTCGTCGACACGATGCGCCTGCGTGACGGGCTGCTCGGCAGCGGCGGGGCGCAGGGCGCCCTGTCCGAGTACGTCCTCGTCGAGGACGCCGCGCCCGGGGTGCAGCTGCGGGTCATCCCCGAGCACATCCCCTGGGAGGTCGCGGCACTCAACGAGCCGATGGCGGTCGCCCACCATGCGGTGCGCCGCTCCGGCGCCGCTGAGGGAGACACCGCGGCGGTCTTCGGTGCCGGGCCGATCGGCCTCGGCGCCGTCCTCAGCCTCAAGAGCCTCGGTGTGGGGCACGTGGTCGTCGCCGACGTGCAGCCCTCGCGGCTCGAGAAGGCCCTGGCGGTCGGAGCCGACGCCGTGGTCCGCTCCGACGAGGAGGACGTCGTCGCCCGGCTGCGCGAGCTGCACGGCGAGGCGACCGACGCCCTCGGTCACGCCGGGAAGGCCGGCACCGACGTCTACCTCGACGCGGCCGGGGTGCCGGCGGTGGTGCAGGACGCCCTGCGGGCCGCCAAGCACCGCGCGGTGCTGTGCATCCCCGCCGTGCACAAGGAGCCGGTGCCCGTCGACTTCGCCCAGGTGCTGGCCGCGGAGGTCGACATCCGGCTGGCGATGGGGTACCCGAGCGAGATCTTCGAGGTGACCGACGCGATCATCGAGCACTGGGAGCGGTACGCGCGGATCATCAGCCACACGCTGCCGTTCGAGCGCGCCCTCGAGGCGCTGACCCTTGCCGCCACCCCCGGCGCCGCCGACAAGGTCGTCGTGACCTTCTGAGTGGCCAGGGGCGGGGTCGAACCGCCGACCTTCCGATTTTCAGTCGGACGCTCGTACCAACTGAGCTACCTGGCCGGACCCGCACGACGCGGCCGCCGAAGCGGCGCATGCGTGGAGGAGCGACCCCGACGGGACTCGAACCCGCGACCTCCGCCGTGACAGGGCGGCGCGCTAACCAACTGCGCTACGGGGCCTTGGCTGTGCAAGACCGTATCCCCAACGGGATTCGAACCCGTGCTACCGCCGTGAAAGGGCGGGGTCCTGGGCCGCTAGACGATGGGGACCCGACTCTCGTCGAACCCTCCACGTCGCGCGGACCGTCGGCGCTCGGATCCGTCGAGGACTCGGAAAGCATAGGGGACGCCGCGTCCGCCGCCAAAACCGGGTCCCGCCCCGCGTCAGCGCCCGGGAAGGGGCCCGGGAGCCCCGCGCAGCGCGGCCCGGACGAGGTCGATCGTCTCGACCTCGCTCAGCCCTTCGCGCCGCGCGAGCCCGGCGAGGTCGCGGGCCGCGCGCCGCACGGCGTCGTCGGCGGCGGGCACGCCGGCGGCGACGACGGTGCCGGTCCGGCGGCGCGTCGTGACCAGACCGGCCGACTCGAGCTCGCGGTAGGCCCGGGCCACCGTCCCGGTGGCCACCCCGAGGTCCCCCGCGAGGGCGCGGATGGTCGGGAGCCGGTCGCCGGGGCCGAGGGCCCCGGTCGCGATGTGCCCGGCGACCTGCGCCCGCAGCTGCTCGTACGGCGGCTCCGCGGCGCCGAGGTCGACGGTCAGTGTGGTCATCGCGCGACGACGCCCGGCGCCGATGCTCGAGGCCGCGGCTGCGCCTCGTCCCGGCGGGTCGGGGCCGAGACGAGGGCCACGACCGCGAGGCCGAGGGCGAGGACGGCGACCACGAGGAGGGTGACGGCGAGGTGCTGCCGCCAGTCGAACGGAGCCTGCCCGGGGATCGGTGCGCCGTTGTTGCGGAGGGACTCGGCGAGCGACCGGAGGGAGGAGCTCGCGACGAACGCGGTGCCCGCCAGGGTGAGGAGTGTCCCGACCGTGCTGACCCGCAGCAGTCGAGCGGTGCTCGCGACGCGGGCCGCCCGGTCGAGCTGCGCGTGCTCGGCATCGAGCGCCGGCCGGTGCTCGACCGTGCGCAGCCCCCACGAGGTCACCAGGACGCAGAGCAGGAGGGCGGCGAGGATCGGGGCGGCGTACCGCGCCCCCGGGAACGGCGAGCTGGCCGAGGATCCGGTGGCCCACTCGGCCCCGACGCTGCGCCCGTCGGGGCCGGCGAGCAGGGTGCCGCCGACGCATACTCCGGCAAGCGACCAGGTGGCGCCCCACCACAGGCGGTGGAGCAGGCGCGGTGGTTCCGGCCGGGGCCGGATCCCCGCCGTGCGGAGGGTGCCCGACGGCCGGGGCCACGTGCGTTCGAGGACCGTCGCGGCGAGGACGACGAGGGTGGCGATCGCCAGCGGCGTGACGGCCAGGGCGCGGTCGTCGGCGACTCGGAGGGCGAGACCCCCGAGGACCATCGAGACGAGGACCGTGGCGCCCGTGGCGAGATGGACGCGTCGGCGGGCGGCGCGGCCGACGTCGTCGGACGCCCGGGGGAGACCGGCGGTGACCCCGGTGAGGAGGCCGACGAGCAGCACCCCGAGGACGAGGGCGAACGACACGGGCAGGACGACCAGGGCCAGGAGGCTCATCGGATGCTCCTCACGCAGACGGGAACGGGTACGGCCCCAGCATGTCCCTCAATGAAACATTGTGTCAATACATTGATTCAATGATTCGACCTCGGGACGGGCCGGCGGACCGCCTGATCCGCTACCCGTCGCCGGCCGCCCACGCGCGGACGCGGTCGACCTCCCAGGTCGTCACGACGCGCTCCGCCGGCACCCCGAGCCGCTCCGCCCGCTCGCACCCGTAGGCCTTCATGTCCAGCTGGCCCGGGGCGTGCGCGTCGGAGTCGATGCTGAACAGGCAGCCGAGGTCGAGGGCGAGCTCGACGAGGTCGTCGGGCGGGTCGCAGCGTTCGGGGCGGCTGTTGATCTCGACGGCGGTGTCGTGCTCGGCGCAGGCCTCGAAGACCGCGCGCGCGTCGAACTCCGAGGGCGGGCGGGTGCCCCGGGAGCCGGTGACGAGCCGCCCGGTGCAGTGCCCGAGGACGTTGACGCGGGGGTTGCTCACGGCCGCCACCATCCGCGTGGTCATCGGCCCGGCGTTCATCCGCAGCTTGCTGTGCACCGAGGCCGTGACGAGGTCGAGCCGGCCGAGCATCTCGTCGGTCTGGTCGAGCGAGCCGTCGTCGAGGATGTCGACCTCGATGCCCTTGAGCAGGGTGAACCGGCCGGCGAGCGAACGGTTCACGCCGTCGACGATCTTCAGCTGACGGCGCAGCCGCTCGACCGAGAGGCCGTTGGCGACGCGCAGCTGGGGGCTGTGGTCGGTGAGGACCATCCACTCGTGCCCGAGCTCGACACCGGTGAGCACCATCTCGTCGATGGGCGAGCCGCCGTCGCTCCAGTCCGAGTGCAGGTGGCAGTCCCCGCGCAGCGCGGCGTAGAGCTCCTCGCCGCCGTCGACGAGCGGGCCGCCGGCCTTGTCCTGGAGCGAGCCGAGGTAGCCGGGTAGGTCACCGGCGACCGCCTCCGCGATGACGCCGGCCGTGGACTTCCCGATGCCGTCGAGGTCCTGGAGCGTGCCCGCGTCCGCGCGCTCGGCGAGCTCGCCCGGGTCGAGGGCGCGCACGGTCTTCACCGCGTTGCGGAACGCCTCGACCCGGTAGGTGCCCGCCCGGGTGCGCTCGAGCAGGAACGCGATGCGGCGCAGGGCGTCCACCGGGTCCACCGGCGCCTCGAGCGGCTCGAGCAGCGCGACCATACGGCCGATGCTGTCACACCCGGCCGCGTGCTCAGCCCGTGGCGTCGAGGGCGGTGAGCAGCCGGTCGACGTCCTCGGCGTCCGTGTACGGCGCGAGCCCGACCCGCACCCCGCCGGCGTCACCGAGGCCGAGGTGGCGCGAGCACTCGACGGCGTAGAAGCTGCCCGCGGGGGCGTTGACGCCGCGGGCGGCCAGCGCTCGGCGCACCTCCTGCGGGTCGTGCCCGGCCAGGGTGAACAGCAGCGTCGGCGTGCGCCGGGCGGCGTTGGAGAAGACCCGCACACCGGGACGGTCGCGCAGCGCCGGCTCGAGCACGCCGAGCAGCCGCTCCTCGTGCTCCTCCAGCGCCGCGACGGAGGCCCGCAGCCGGGCCCGCCGGTTCTCGGGGGTCACCGGCGCGTCGAGGTCGTCGAGCCGGGCGAGCAGGTCGACGGCGGCGGTCGTGCCCGCCATGAGCTCGTAGGGGAGGGTGCCGAGCTCGAAGCGCTCCGGCACCACCTCCGGCGACGGGAGCAGCTTGTCCGGGTGGAGGGTCTCCAGCCAGCCCGGGTCGGCGGCGAGCACCCCGCAGTGCGGGCCGAGGAACTTGTACGGCGAGCAGGTCCACACGTCGGCGCCGACGGCCTCGACGTCGACCGGGACGTGCGCGGTGGCGTGCACGCCGTCGACCCAGTGCACGGCCCCGACGGCGTGCGCCGCTCGCGAGATCGCCGCGGTGTCCGGGCGGGTGCCGATGAGGTTGGCCGCCGCGGTCGTCGCGACGAGGCGGGTCCGCGGCGTCAGCGCCTCCTCGACGGCCGCGGTGGGCAGCTCGCCGGTCTCGGGGTCGAAGTCGACCCAGCGCACGCTCGCCCCGGCGGCGGCGGCCAGCTGCACCCACGGCCGGATGTTCGCGTCGTGGTCCAGCCGGGTGACGACGACCTCGTCGCCCGGGCCCCACTGCGCCGCGAGGGCGCGCCCGACGTCGTAGGTCAGGGCGGTCGCACTGCGTCCGAACACGACGCCCCGGGGGTCGGCGCCCAGCAGGTCGGCGACCGCGGCACGGCACTCGGTGACCACCTGCTCGGCGCGGCGCTCGGAGGCGGTCACCGTGCCCCGGTTGGAGATCGCCGAGGTCAGTGTCCGGGCGACGGCCTCGCCGACGACGTCCGGCACCTGGCTGCCTCCGGGGCCGTCGAAGTGCGCCGCCCCCTCGGCCAGGGAGGGGAAGTGCGACCGGATGCGAGCGACGTCGTAGGCCATGGACTCATCCTCGCGCACGCCCGCCGGGTGCCGGGTGGGGCGGGCCGGCCGCGGCACGGCCCGCCCGGACTACCAGGAGGTGTGCAGGGGGCGGCCCTCGGCGAAGCCGGCCGTGCTCTGGAGGCCGACGGTCGCCCGCTCGTGGAACTCCTCCAGGGTGGCGGCCCCGGCGTACGTGCACGCGCTGCGCAGCCCGGCGACGATCTGGTCGATGACGTCCTCGACGCTCGGCCTCTCCGGGTCGACGTACATCCGGGCGCTGCTGATGCCCTCCTCGAACAGCTCCTTGCGGGCACGCTCGTAGGCGGTGTCGGTGGCGGTCCGGTGGCGCACCGCCCGGGCCGAGGCCATCCCGAAGGACTCCTTGTACTGCCGCCCCTGCTCGTCGGTGTAGAGGTCGCCGGGGGACTCCAGCGTGCCCGAGAACCACGAGCCGACCATGACGTTGGACGCTCCGGCCGCCAGCGCGAGCGCGACGTCGCGGGGGTGCCGCACGCCACCGTCGGCCCACACGTGCTTGCCGAGCTCGCGTGCGGCCGAGGCGCACTCGAGCACCGCGGAGAACTGTGGCCGACCGACGGCGGTCATCATCCGGGTCGTGCACATCGCCCCGGGGCCCACGCCGACCTTGACGATGTCGGCGCCTGCCCGAACCAGGTCACGGGTCCCCTCGGCGGAGACGACGTTCCCGGCGACGAGCGGGACCCCGAGGTCGAGGGCGCGCACCGAGCGCAGCACCTCGAGCATCTTCTCCTGGTGGCCGTGCGCGGTGTCGATGACGAGGACGTCCGCGCCCGCCTCGGCGAGGGCCGCTGCCTTGGCCGCGACGTCGCCGTTGATGCCCACGGCGGCGGCGATCCGCAGCCGCCCGGTGTCGTCGACGGCCGGGGCGTAGAGGTGGGCCCGCAGTGCCCCGGCCCGGGTGAGCAGGCCGACGAGCCGCCCGTCGGGGGCGATGACCGGCGCGAGCCGCCGGCGCGCGTGCGAGAGCACGTCGAAGGCCTTCTCGACGTCGACACCGTCGTCGAGGGTGACCATCTCGCGCACCATGACGTCGGCGAGCTGGGTGAACCGGTCGACCCCGGTGAGGTCGGTCTCGGTGACGATGCCGACCGGCCGCTCGCCCTCGACGACGATGCCGGCACCGTGGGCGCGCTTGTGCAGCAGGACGAGCGCCTCGCCGGCGGTCGTCGACGGGGCGAGGGTGATCGGGGTGTCGTAGACCAGGTGGCGCGACTTCTGCCAGGCGATGACGCCACGCACGACGTCGACCGGGATGTCCTGGGGGATGACGGTGAGCGCGCCCCGTCGTGCCGTCGTCTCGGCCATCCGGCGCCCCGCCACGGCCGTCATGTTCGCGACGACGAGGGGCACGGTGGTGCCCGTGCCGTCGCTGCTGCGCAGGTCGACGTCGAGCCGGCTGGTCACCGAGGAGCGGCCCGGCACCATGAAGACGTCGTCGTAGGTGAGGTCGAGCTGCGGCTGGAGGCCGTTGAGGAAGCGCACGTCATCAGGGTAGGTGCGCCCCGGGCCGGCACGTCACCCGTGGGGGGCGGGTGCGGCAGGATGCGGCGGGTGAGTCTCATGGAGCCCTCGCCGGCCGACGTGCGCCGGCGTGCCGGCCTGCGCCGGATGCGCCTCGTCGCGCTCTCGCTCCTGCTCCTCGCGGCGGCCGTCTTCCTGGCCACCCTGCGCCTCGACCACGGCGGGGCCTGGGGGTACGTCAACACCGGGGCCGAGGCGGCCATGGTCGGCGCCCTGGCCGACTGGTTCGCCGTGACCGCGCTCTTCCGCCACCCGCTCGGCCTGCCGGTGCCGCACACGGCGATCATCCCCCGGCGCAAGGACGACATCGGGCGCAACCTGCAGGAGTTCGTCACCGAGAACTTCCTCACCGACGAGATCGCCCGCGAGCGGCTCGCCGCGGCGCACGTCAGCGAGCGGGTCGGCGCCTCCCTCGGCCGGCCGGCCACCCGGCGCCGGATCCTCGCCGAGGTGGTGCGCGTCGTGCGCGCCGGCCTGGGCAGGTTCGACGAGGCCGAGGTGCGTGCGCTCCTCGGCGACCTCGTCGTCCCCCGGCTCGTCCGGGAGCCGGTCAGCCCGATCGCCGGCGCCCTGCTCGAGGGCGTCGTCGAGGAGTCGACCCACCACGGGCTGGTCGACCTCGGGCTCGAGCAGCTGCACGACTGGCTGCGCGAGAACCCCGGCACGTACGCCGACCTCCTGGGCGCCCGGGCCCCCTGGTGGACGCCGCCGTGGCTCGACGACCGCGTCATCGCCTGGACCTACGAGCAGGTCCTCGGCTGGCTGCGGGAGATCCGGAGCGACCCCCGGCACCCGGCGAGGCTCGCGCTCGACGACCTGCTGCGTCGCCTGGCCGAGGACCTCCAGCACGACGAGGGCGTCATGGCCCGGGCCGAGGCGCTCAAGGAGCGCCTGCTGACCCACCCCCAGGCCACCGAGACCGCGGTCGGCCTCTGGCGCTCCTTCCGGGCCGCGCTCGAGGGAGCGATGGCGGAGGAGACCTCGTACTTCCACGCCCGCGGGGAGGAGCTGCTCGAGCACCTCGGCCGCCACCTCGTCGAGGACCCGCAGTGGAAGGCCGTCGTCGAGGCCCGGTTGGCCGAGGCCGTCTCGTTCGTCGTCAACACCTACGGCGACGAGCTCGCCGAGGTGATCTCGGTGACCGTGCAGCGGTGGGACGCGCGCGAGGCCTCCGAGCGGATCGAGCTGCACGTCGGCCGGGACCTGCAGTTCATCCGGATCAACGGGACGGTCGTCGGCGCCCTTGCCGGGCTCGCCATCCACGCCGTCGCCCGGCTCCTCGGCTGACCTGCGTCAGCGGCGCTTCGGCGGGAGCGGGAGGAACATGCTCGTGCGCTCCATGTACGCGCGGTAGCCGGGGCGCTCGGCCATCTGCGACTCGAGCAGCCGGGCCCCCGTCGCGAACGCCAGGAAGTACGTCATGAGCACCGGGGAGAGCACCGTGAGCACCCCGGGCCACGCCCCGGCGGCGAGCAGCCACAGGCCCCACCAGACGGCGGAGTCGCCGAAGTAGTTGGGGTGGCGGGTGTAGCGCCACAGCCCGCGGTCCATGACCTTGCCCTGGGTGTCGGGGTCGGCCTTGAACGCCTTCAGCTGGGCGTCGCCGACGGCCTCGAACGTCACGCCGACGAGGTAGACGAGCACCCCGAGAGCGGCGACCCAGCCGAGCCGGGAGTCCGTGGCCGCCGCGACCTGCAGCGGCAGCGAGACGAACCACGCGGCGACGCCCTGGGTGCCGAACACCCGCACGAGGGCGTAGCGGAACCGACGGTCCTCGGGCACCTGCGACAGCATCGTCTCGTACCGGGGGTCCTCGCCCCGGCCGAGCGCCCGGCCGCGGATGTGCCACGCGAGCCGCCCGCCCCATGCCGTGACGAGCAGCGCGAGGAGCAGCGACCGCCCGGACTGCTGGCCCAGCAGGTACGCCACCCACCCGATGAGGACGAAGACCAGCCCCCACGTGATGTCGACGACCGCGACCTTGCCGGCCCGCTTCGCGAGGACCGCCGTGACGGCCATCGCGAGCAGCGACGCGAGCGCCGAGCCGACGAGGACGACGCCGAGCGTGCCGAGCGAGAACCCCTCGCCCATCAGCGGGCCGGGTCCGTGACGGCGGGCTCGCCGCCGGGGCGGCGCAGGAGCAGCTGGTCGACGCCCATCCGGTGGTCCCGGAAGGCCTGCGAGCCGCCGACGAGGTAGAGCCGCCACACCCGGGCGCCCTCCTCGCCGATGAGACCCACGACCTGCGCCCACCGCTCCTCGAGCGTTCGGTGCCAGGCGTCGACCGTCCACACGTAGTGCTCGCGCAGCGCGTGCACGCCGCGCACCTCGAGCCCGGCGCCCTCGAGGAGGCCGAGCGTCTCCCCGACCGGGCGCATCGTCATGTCCGGGGCGATGAACGCCTCGATGAACGGGCCGCCACCGGGGTGCGCGCCCCGCCGGGACATCTGCTGGACGAGGACGTAGCCGCCGGGGCGCACGCTGCGGTGGAGCATCGCCGCGTACGTGCCGTAGTTGCGCTCGCCGACGTGCTCGCCCATCTCGAGGGAGGCCACGGCGTCGAACGGCTCGTCGCGGACCTCCCGGTAGTCCTGCAGCCGCACCTCGACCCGGCCCTCGAGCCCGCGGCGGTGCACCCGCTCCTGGACGAAGGCCTGCTGCTCGGCGGAGATCGTCACCCCGGTCACCCGCGCCCCGAAGTGCTCGGCCGCGTGGAGGGACAGGGCGCCCCAGCCGCAGCCCACGTCGAGCAGGCGCATCCCGTCGGAGAGGCCGAGCTTGCGGCAGACGAGGTCGAGCTTGGCGGCCTGCGCGTCCTCGAGGGGCATCTGCGGGCCGTCGGCGAAGAACGCCGCCGAGTAGGCCAGGTTCGGGTCGAGGAGGAGCTCGTAGAACGCGTTGGACAGGTCGTAGTGGTGGCTGACCGACGCGCGGTCGCGCGCGAGGGAGTGCAGCCGACCCGAGACGACCGCCTGGGTCGCCGGAGGCGCGGGCGGGCGGCCGAGAGCCCCGGCGTCCCGGGCGAGCCGGACGAGGTCGGGCAGCAGGCGGACCACGCGAGTGGCGGTGAGCGGCGGGATGCCGCGCTCGGCCACCGCCGCGCGGACGGTGTCGAGCGCGGTGCCGAGGTCGCCGTGGACCTCGAGCTCGCCGGTGACGTAGGCCTGGGCGGCGCCGAGCTCGCCGGGGTGCCAGAGCAGCCGGGTGAGGGCTCGCGGCGAGCGCAGCTCGACGAGCGGCCGCTCGGGCACGCCGCCGGGTGCGCCCGGGTCCGGTCCGGCGTCCGGCCCGGCCTCCGAGCCGTCCCAGGCCCGCAGGCGCACCGGCAGTGGGCCGCCGAGGAGGGGCCGCAGTGCGGCCTCGATCCGCCCGGCGACCCCGGGCGGGGTCGTCGTCGTGGTCACGGGCGGGGTTCGGAGTCGGACGGCCCGGTGGATGGGGCGCGCTGGAGGCCGCGGCGCCGCTCGCGGGCGGCCTCGGTCAGCTCGGAGACGCTGGCGACCAGGTCGGGCCCGAGGTGGTGGGCCGCGATCTCGTCGAGGACCCGCGGGGTCGTGCCCCGTCCGGCGAGCCAGAGGGGGTGCCGCTGCGCGATCCGCCCCAGGGTCGGCCCGTGGGCGCGGAAGCCGGCGGGGCGGCGGGCCGCGAGCACCACGGCGTCGGGCTCGATGAGGTCGGCCGCCGAGGAGAGCGAGGCGATGGGGGTGTCCGGGCCGAGGTAGCGGATGCGCCAGCCGGCCCGGCCGAGGAGCACGCCGAAGCTGAGCAGGATGATGTCGTGGAACTCGCCGGGCGGGCAGGCGAGCACGGCGACCGGGCCGGTGCCGATGCCCCAGGTGAGCGAGAGCGCCCCGAGCCGCCGGCGCACGAGGCTGCTCGCGAAGTGCTCCTGGGCGACGCCGATGCGGCCGAGCTCCCACATCTCGCCGACGCGCGCGAAGAAGGGGACGACGACCTCGACGATGGCGCTCTCGACGGAGCGGTCGAGGAAGGCGGTGTCGAGGACGGCGTGGGCACGGTCCTCGTCGAGGGCGGTGACCGCGTCGAGGAGCTGGGCGACGAGCACCGGCGGGTCGGTGCGCATGGGGTCGGTGTCGCGCCGGCTCTCGCGCGCGGCGTGGGCACCGTCCCCCTCGCCGCCCGTGGCCGCGTCGCCGGCCCGCTCAGCGGCGAGCACCTGGCGGCAGGCCTCCATCGCGCTGACCCCCTGATCGCGCAGGCTGACGACCTCGCGGACGCGGCGCTCGTCGTCGCTGCCGTAGAGCCGGTAGCCGCCGGGGGAGCGCACGGGCGTCAGCAGCCCGTACCGGGACTCCCACGCGCGCAGGACGTGCGTGCTGACGCCGACCCGGCCGGCGAGCTCGCCAATCCGCATCGACGGTGGGACCGAACGCCTCATCCCGCTTACGGTAGGCGCTCGTCGCAGATTTGACAAACCTTTGACGAGACTCGACGGAAGGCTCTACGGTCATGGACATGCCCGCCTCTGCCACGGTGCCCCCGCATGCCCGGCGACGGGTCGCGGTCGTCGGATCCGGGGTCTCCGGGCTCACCGCCGCGCACGTCCTGGCAACTCGCGACGACGTGACGCTCTACGAGGCGGACGACCGCCTCGGCGGCCACGCGCACACCCACACCGTGGCCGGCCGGCACGGCGAGCTGGCCGTCGACAGCGGCTTCATCGTGCACAACGACCGCACCTACCCCCTGCTCTCCCGACTCCTGCGCGAGCTCGGCGTGGCCACCCGCGACACCGAGATGTCGATGAGCATCCGCGACGAGCGCCGGGGCCTGGAGTACGCCGGCGGGCGCGGGGTGCGCGGGTTCGTGGCCCGTCCCCGCCAGCTGCTCGACGCCGAGTACCTCGGAATGCTCGGCGCCGTGCGGCGCTTCCACGGGCTCGCCGCGCGCTTCCTCGCCGAGACCGACGACGAGGACACCACGACCTACGGGGAGTTCATCCGCGACGCCGGTCTGCCCGAGGCGTTCACCCGCCTCTATGCCGTGCCCGTCGTCGCGTGCGTGTGGTCCAGCGGCGGCGGTGCGGCCCTGGAGTACCCGGCGCGCTACCTCTTCCGCTTCCTCGAGCACCACGGGATGCTCTCGGTCGGTGACTCCCCGCAGTGGCGCACCGTCGTCGGCGGCTCCCGCACCTACGTCGACCGGCTCGTGTCCCGGCTGCCCGCCGTGCACAGCGGAGACCCGGTCACCGCGGTCACGCGCACCGACGACGGGGTCGAGATCCGCTCCGCCTCGGGCCGACTCGACCGGCACGACGGTGTCGTCATGGCCACCCACGCCGACGACGCGCTCCGCCTGCTCGTCGACGCCACCCCGGCCGAGAAGGAGATCCTCGGCGCCTTCCGCTACTCCCGCAACGAGACCGTGCTCCACCGCGACGGCTCGCTCATGCCCCGCGCGCGCCTGGCCCGCGCCTCGTGGAACTACCTCGTCGACGAGGACGAGAGCCGGGGCGCGGTCGTCACGTACTGGATGAACCGCCTCCAAGGGCTGCCCGCCGACGACCCGCTCTACGTCACGCTCAACGCGACCGAGCGGATCGACCCGGCGCGCGTCGTCGCCACCATGGAGTACACCCACCCCCTCTACGACCTCGAGGCAGTGCGGGCCCAGCGGCGGCTGCCCGAGCTGAGCACGGAGCGCACCGCGTTCGCCGGCGCCTACCACGGCTGGGGCTTCCACGAGGACGGCTGCCGGTCGGGGGTCGAGGCCGCCCGCGCGTTCGGGGTCACGTGGTGAGCGCGTCATGACCACCGTCGCCGACCTGCCCCCGCTGCCGGCGCTCGTCGTCGGCCGGGTCCACCACACCCGCCACCGGCCGTTCCGGTACGCCTTCAGCCACCGGCACACCCAGTGGCTGCTCGACCTCGACGCCCCGCCGCGGCTGCCGCGCTGGCTGCGCCCGCTCGCCGGCTTCCGGGGCGAGGACCACCTCGCCGGCGCACCGGGGCTGGCCGCCCTCAAGGCCAACGTCCTGCGGGTGCTCGAGCGCGACGGCGTGGGCACGAGCGCGGGCGACCGGGTCGTCATGCTCGCCCACGCGCGCGTGCTCGGGCACGTCTTCGACCCGATGTCCGCGTTCTGGGTGTTCGCCCCCGGCGGCGCGCTGCGGGCGGTGCTCGTCGAGGTGCACAACACCTACGGTGGCCGGCACGCCTACGTGCTGCGGCCGGGCGCCGACGGCCGTGCCGAGACCGACAAGGACTTCTACGTCAGCCCCTTCAACGACGTCGAGGGCGAGTACGCCATCCGGCTGACGATGACGCCCGAGCGGGTCGGGGTCGCCATCCGGCTGCTCGTCGGCTCCGAACCCCTGCTCACCGCGAGCGTGTCCGGGGCGCCCCGGCCGGCGACGACGGCCCGGGTGGCCCGCACCGCGGCGCGGTACCCGTTGATGCCCCAGCGGGTCAGCGGGCTCATCCGCCTCCACGGCATCCGGCTGTGGCTGCGCAGGCTGCCCGTCCGGCCCCGTCCCGAGAGCTCCCTGGAGTCCGTGTCATGAGTGCCCACGCCCCCCACCTGCAGCTGGCCAGCCCGCGGCTGCGCTTCCCGCGCGTCCTCACCCGCGGTGCGGTCGCCCGGCGGGTCACCGAGCTCGCCGTGCGCCCGATGCCCGTGCGCCTGCGCTACCCGGACGGCACGGTCGTCGGGGCCGGCGGGCCGGACAGCCCGGTCCTCGAGGTCGTCCGCCCCGACGCCCTCTACCGCCGCCTCGAGGAGCACCCGAAGATCGGGCTCGGGGAGGCGTACATGGCCGGCGACTGGCGGGCCGCGGAGGGCACCGACCTGGCCCAGGCCCTCATGCCGTTCGCCGCCCGGATGGGCGAGCTCGTGCCGAAGCCGCTGCTCTCCCTGCGCGGCCTCGTCGACCGCGCCATCCCGCGCACCCAGCGCAACACGCTCGAGGGGTCGCGGAGCAACATCAGCGCCCACTACGACCTCTCCAACGACCTGTTCGCCGCCTTCCTCGACCCGTCGATGTCCTACAGCTCGGCGATGTTCGACCCCGCCGCCCCGCTCGCCGGCCAGGACCTGCACGCGGCCCAGGTGCGCAAGGTCGAGGCCGTCCTCGACGCCGCCGACGTGCGGGCGGGCACCCGCCTGCTCGAGATCGGCACCGGCTGGGGCGAGCTCGCCGTGCGGGCCGCGGCGCGGGGGGCCCGCGTCACCTCGGTGACGCTCTCGGCCGAGCAGCGCGACCTCGCCGTCTCGCGGGTCGCCGCGGCCGGGTACACCGACCGGGTCGAGGTGCTGCTCCAGGACTACCGGGAGACGACCGGGACGTTCGACGCCGTCGTCAGCGTCGAGATGATCGAGGCCGTCGGCGAGGAGTACTGGGAGGAGTACTTCCACACGATCGACGGCCTGCTCGCCCCCGGTGGGGCCGTCGCGATCCAGGCCATCCTCATGGAGCACCACCGGCTGCTCGCGACGAAGGGGTCCTTCGGCTGGATCCAGAAGTACATCTTCCCCGGGGGCCTCATCCCCTCGTTGCAGGCCATCCGCGACGTCACGCATGGGTCGACGACCTTGCGGGTAGGTCGGGTGCAGGCGTTCGGTGTCGACTACGCCGAGACCCTGCGGCGGTGGCGCGAGAGCTTCACCGCCCGCTGGGCCGACATCGAGCCTCTCGGGTTCGACGAGACCTTCCGTCGGATGTGGGAGTTCTACCTCGCGTACTGTGAGGCCGGGTTCGCCACGGGCTATCTCGACGTCGCCCAGATCCGCTTCTCCAGGAGGTAGACCCGTGTCCACGACGATCGAACGCACCATCACCACCGCGGCCCCGCCGGCCGACGTGCTGCCGTACCTCGCCGACTTCCGCAACGCCACCGAGTGGGACGCCGGCACCGTCTCCTGTGAGCGCGTCAGCGGCGACGGCGGGGTCGGCACGCGCTACCGCAACGTCTCGAAGTTCGCCGGGAACACCGTCGAGCTCGAGTACACGACCGAGGAGCTCGGGGAGGACCGGATCGTCATCGTCGGGCGCAACGCGACGACGACGAGCCACGACACGATCACCGTGCGGCCGGAGGGCACCGGGTCGGCGGTCACCTACCGCGCCGAGTTCGAGTTCAGCGGGATGGCCCGCTTCCTCGGCCCGGTGATGACCCCGCTGCTCGAGCGGCTCGGCGACCGCACGGCCGCCCAGCTCGAGGAGGTGCTCGAGCGCCGGTGAGCGACACCCCCGGCGCCGGTCGCCGTGCCCTGGTCACCGGCGCGACCGGCTACATCGGCTCGCGCCTCGTCCCCGCCCTGCTCGAGGGGGGGTGGACCGTGCGCGTCGTCACCCGCGACGCCTCGCGGCTGGCCGACCGGGCGTGGGTCGAGCGCGCCGAGGTCGTCGAGGGTGACGCGACGTCGCGCTCGACCCTCGCCGAGGCGCTGGCCGACGTCGACGTCGCCTACTACCTGCTGCACTCGATGGACAGCGACGGCGGCTTCGTCGAGCGCGACCGCGAGCTGGCGCGCACCTTCGGGCGGGCCGCGTTCGAGGCCGAGGTCGGCAGGATCGTCTACCTCTCCGGGCTGCACCCGCAGGAGGGCCCGCTGAGCGACCACCTCGCCTCGCGGGTGGAGGTCGGCGACCTGCTCATGGCCAGCGGCGTCCCGACCGCCGTGCTCCAGGCGGCGGTCATCCTCGGGTCGGGGTCGGCGTCCTTCGAGATGCTGCGCCACCTCACCTCGCGGCTGCCGGTCATGGTCACCCCGAAGTGGCTCGAGAACCGGATCCAGCCGATCGCCGTGCGCGACGTCCTGCACTACCTCGTCGGGGCGGCCGACCTGCCGCCGGAGGTCAACCGCACCCTCGACGTCGGCGGCCCCGAGGTGCTCACCTACCGCGAGATGATCACCCGCTTCGCCCGCGTGGCCGGGATGTTCCCGCGCACCATCGTCACCGTCCCGGTGCTCACCCCGCGGCTGGCGAGCCGGTGGGTCGGCGTCGTCACGCCGGTGCCCACCGGGCTGGCCCAGCCGCTCGTCGAGAGCCTGCTGCACGAGGTGGTCTGCCAGGAGCACGACGTCGACGAGCTCGTCGGGCCGCCGCCCGGTGGGCCGCTCGGCTACGACCGCGCGGTCACCGACGCGCTGGCCGGCGACGACGCCGACCCACGGCCCGAGCCCGGCACCGTCGACCCCGCCCGGGTCACCGCGGCCGACCCCCCGTGGGCCGGCGGTGGGGGCGGGTCCTGAGGATGGACCCCCGTGGCTGAGGTGCGCCCGCTCGCCGAGCTGCGCGCCTTCGTGCGCGCCGCGCTCGTCGACCCCGTGCCGCGCGACCACACCGAGCCGGACTGGGCCTTCCGGCGGCGACGGGTCGTCGCGGTCGTCACCCTGCTCGTCGGGGCCGCCGTCCTCGGCTGGGCCCTGCGGATCGAGCCGGGCGACCCGACGTTCTACCTCGCCACCTTCGCGCTCGCCGGGGTCTGGGCCGTCGGGGCGTTCGCCTCGGGCCCGCTGCACCTCGGGCACGCCCGCACCCGCACCGGCCACGGCGAGAGCCGCGCGGTCGTGCAGTCCCTCACGCTCGGCGTCGTCCTCCTCCTCGTCTTCCTCGCGGGGGCGGTCGTCGTCGCCCAGCTGCCGGCGCTGCGCGACCCGGTGCAGGAGCTGCTCGACCACGCGCGCTTCGGCTCGCTCGTGGTCGTCACCGTGGTCACCGTCGTCAACGGCATCGCCGAGGAGCTGTACTTCCGCGGCGCCCTCTACGCCGGCGTGGGCCGCCGGCACGCCGTCGCCGTGACGACGCTCGTGTACACGCTGGTCACCGCGGCCTCGGGCATCCCCCTGCTCGTGCTCGCGGCCGCCCTGCTCGGCGTCGTCGTCGGCCTGCAGCGGCGCGTGACCGGCGGCATCCTCGGGCCCGTGGTCACCCACCTGACGTGGTCGCTCGGGATGCTCTACCTCCTGCCGTACGTCCTGGACCGGCTCTCGTGACCGGGGAGCACCGATGACCTCCGTGCTGTGGCTACGCCGCGACCTGCGCCGCCGCGACCACCCGGCCCTGCTCGCGGCCCGGGAGGCCGCGGGCGAGGGCGACCTCGTCGTGGCGTTCGTCGTCGACCCGCGGCTGTGGGCCACGGCCGGGCCGGTGCGGCGGGCCTGGCTGGCGGGCACGCTGCGGGCGCTCGAGGACTCCCTCGGCGGCGCCCTCACCCTGCTGCACGGCGACCCCCGCCGGGTCGTGCCCGAGCTCGCCCGCCGGGTGTCCGCGTCGTCGGTGCACGTGACCCGGGAGAGCACGCCCTCGGGGTCCGCGCGGGACGCCGAGGTCCGTGAGGCCCTCGGGCGCGCCGACGTGGCCTGGGCCGAGACGGGCACGCCGTACGCCGTCGGCCCGGGGCTGGTGCGCAACGGCTCGGGGGACCCCTACCGGGTCTTCACCCCGTTCGCGCGGGCCTGGCGGCGGCACGGCTGGCCGCAGCCGGCGCCGACCCCCCGGGAGCTGCCGCTGCGGCACGCCCGCAACGACGCCGACGCCACCGCCGCCCTCGACGCCGCGCTCGCGGCCACCGACCTGCCCGAGCTGCCGACCCCGGGGGAGGAGGCCGCGCTGCGTCGGTGGCGCCGCTTCCGCGACGAGCACCTCGCGGGCTACGACACCCAGCGCGACCGGCCGGCGGCCGACGCCACCTCCCGGATGTCGCCCTACCTCAAGCTCGGGGTGGTGCACCCGCGCACCCTGCTCGCCGACCTGGAGCACCGGCCCGGGCGGGGCGTCGAGGTCTTCCGCGACGAGCTCGCGTGGCGGGAGTTCTACGCCGACGTGCTGCACCACAACCCGGGCAGTGCCTGGCGCGACCTGCGCCCGCTGCCCGGCATGCGCTACGACGAGCCGGAGGACGCCCTCGAGGCGTGGCGCCGGGGCGAGACCGGCTACCCCGTGGTCGACGCCGGGATGCGCCAGCTGCTCTCCCAGGGGTGGATGCACAACCGGCTGCGGATGATCACGGCGAGCTTCCTCACCAAGGACCTGCACGTGTGGTGGCCGGCCGGCGCCCGGCACTTCCTCGACCGGCTCGTCGACGGCGACCTGGCGTCGAACAACCACGGCTGGCAGTGGGTCGCCGGGACGGGCACCGACGCCTCGCCGTACTTCCGGGTGTTCAACCCGGTCACCCAGGGCCGCCGCTTCGACCCGAGCGGCGACTACGTGCGCCGGTGGGTGCCCGAGCTGCGCCACCTGCCCGGAGCGGCCGCGCACGAGCCGTGGGAGCACGACGACGGCTACGCGCACGGCTACCCCCGCCGGATCGTCGACCACGCCGAGGAGCGCCGCGTCGCGCTCGAGCGCTACGAGGCCACCCGCCGGTAGAGTGGGTGGCGACGAGGGGAGTACTTCCCAAGTCCGTCACCGGTCAGGACGAGCGCCCCACGGCGCTCCCGGTGCGGCGCCGCGCCTCGCGGTGAAGGAGACCTCAGGACCGCCCGCGCTGCCCTGAGGAGCCTCATGCCCCACCTCTCGACCGTCCGCACCCTCCTTCCCGCCGCCGAGCCGGCCGCCGCCCAGGAGTCGGTCGGCACCCCGCTGCTGTGGGCCGTCACCCTCGGCGCCGTCCTGGCCCTCTTCGCCCTCGACTTCGTCCTCACCCGCCGCCCCCACGAGGTCTCGATGGCCGAGGCGGTCGGCTGGTCGGTGTTCTACATCGCCCTGCCGCTCGCGTTCGGGGTCCACGTCTGGCTGCTGCACGGGGGTGAGCGCGGGCTGGAGTACTACACCGGCTACCTCGTCGAGAAGTCGCTGTCGGTCGACAACCTCTTCGTCTTCATGCTCCTGCTCGCCGCCTTCGCCGTGCCGGAGGAGCTCAAGCAGCGGGTGCTGCTCATCGGGGTGGCCGGGGCGCTCGTCCTGCGCGGCGTCTTCATCGCCGTCGGCGCCCAGCTCGTCGCGTCGTTCTCGTGGACCTTCCTCGTCTTCGGCCTCGTCCTGCTCGCCACGGCGGTCAAGGTGCTGCGCGACGCCCTCTCCCCGCACGAGGCGGAGGTCGACGTCGGCTCGCTGCGCACCGTGCGGCTGCTGCGCCGGGTCTTCCCGGTGGTCGAGGACTACCGCGGGCCGAGGCTGAGCGTGCGGGAGGGGGGCCGGCGGGCCCTGACCCCGCTCGCGCTCGTCGCCGTGGCCCTCCTCGGCACCGACATCGTCTTCGCCGTCGACTCCGTGCCGGCGGTGTTCGGCATCACCGGCGACCCCTACCTCGTCTTCGCCACCAACGCCTTCGCGCTGCTCGGCCTGCGCGCGCTCTACTTCGTCCTCGAGGGGGTGCTCGGCGCGCTGGAGCACCTCGGCCACGGGCTGGCGGCCATCCTCGCGTTCATCGCCGTCAAGCTCGTCCTGCACTGGGCGCACGGCATCTGGCCGAGCACGCCAGAGGTCCCGACGCTCGCCTCGCTCGCCGTCATCGTCGGCATCCTCGCGCTCGTCACGGTGACGAGCCTGGTCGCCCGGCGGCGCCGGGAGGAGGACGCCGCCGACGGCCGGGAGCCGACCCGGCAGGGGTGAGTGGTGTCCGGGCCGACCGCGTCACTACGGTGGGGTGGTGAGCCCCGACGCGCCCTCGACCCGGGCCGTCGACGTCCCCGACGGCGCCGGGGAGGTGCTCGACCAGGGGGCGCTCGTCCTGCGCTGGGCCCCCACGGGCCAGGCGCCGGTGCTCTTCGCCCATCCCACCGTCCCGGTGCGGGCGGGCCGCCCCCCGCACGCCGGTGTGCCGGTGTGCTGGCCGTGGTTCGGGGGCGGGCCGAGTGGTGACGCCACGCCCTCCCACGGCTGGGCCCGGAGTGCCACGTGGGCCTTCGTCGGCGAGGACGTCGACAGCCGCGAGACGACGCTGCGCTACCGGCTCACCTCACAGGACGCCTCGGGGCCCCGGTGGCCGCACCCGTACCGCCTCGACCTGGTCGCCCGCCTCGGCGCGCACCTGGAGGTGGCGCTGACGACGACGAACACGGGGCCGGAGCCGGTGACCTTCGAGGAGGCCCTGCACGCCTACCTCGCGGTCGGAGACGTGCGCGAGGCCACCCTCACCGGGCTCGACGGTGCGCCCTTCCACGACAAGGTGACCGGCGAGGACGCCGTCCAGGCCGGTGACCTCGTACTCACCGGCGAGACCGACCGGGTCTACCGCAGCGAGGCACCCGTCGTGCTCACCGACCCGGTGCTGGGACGTCGGCTGCGGGTGGAGACCACGGGGGCCGCCGACCGGGTCGTGTGGAACCCCTGGTCGGACGCCGCGGCCGGGCTCGACGACGTCGGGGACCAGTGGCCGCACCTGCTGTGCGTCGAGGGGGCGAACGTCCTGGGCGACGCCGTGACGCTCCCACCCGGCGACGCCCACACGCTCACCTACCGTCTCTTCGTGGAGGATCTGTGACCAGCTGGCTCGACACCCCGACGCACCGCGAGTGGCTGGGCCGTGGCCTGGCCGACGTGCTCCGCTTCGCGATGGGCTCGATCCGCCGCGAGGGGGGCTTCCACCACCTCGCGGCGGACGGGACGCCGCTGCCCGGCCGCGCCCCGCTGCTCTTCCTCACCGCCCGGATGGCCTACACGGCGGCCACCGGTGTGCGCCACGGCATCCCGGGCTCCGGTGAGCTGCTCGAGCACGCCGTGACGTCACTGACCGGGCTGCATGCCGACCCCGTCCACGGCGGCTGGCTCACCGAGCCGGGCGTGGAGACGCGCAAGTCGACCTACGACCACGTGCACGTCGGGCTCGCCGCGTCCGCCGCGCTCGGTGTCGGGCACCCCGGTGCCGCATCCCTGCTCGAGCAGGTGGTCGAGGTCGTCGACTCCCGGCTGTGGGACCCCGACACCGAGACCCTGCGGGAGTCCTTCGCCCCCGACTGGTCCGACCCCGAGGACTACCGCGGGGCGAACGCCAACATGCACGGGGTCGAGGCCTTCCTCGCGATGGGCAGGGCCACCGGCGACGCCGTGTGGCACCGGCGTGCGCTCGCCGTCGCCGAGCGGCTCGTCGACGGCTCGGCCCGCGCGCACGGCTGGCTGCTGCCGGAGCACTACACGGCCGCATGGGAGGAGCTGCCGGAGTACAACCGGGAGGAGCCGATGCATCCCTTCCGGCCGTACGGCGCCACCTTCGGGCACTCCCTGGAGTGGGCCCGCTTCCTGCTCCAGCTCGAGTCCTCCCCGCTCGTCGGGTCGCCGGCCTGGCTCCTCGAGGGGGCCGAGGCACTGGCCCGGCGCGCGCTCGACGGCGGCTGGGCGCTCGACGGGCGACCGGGGCTGGTCTACACCGTCGGGTGGGACGGCGAGCCGGTCGCCGACGTCCGGCTGCACTGGCCGGTGTGCGAGGGCATCCAGCTGAGCGCCTCGCTCGCGCGCCGCACCGGGGATGCGCACTGGGAGGGCTGGTACCGGCGGCTGTGGGACCACGCCGTGCGCTACTTCGTCGACGAGCGCGGGACGTGGCGCAACGAGCTCGACGCGGACATGCACGAGGCCGGCCGGATCTGGCCGGGCCGCCCCGACGTGTACCACTGCGGCGGGGCCCTCGCCGGCCCGCTGGAGGCGTGACCGGGGCCCGGGCGCTCAGAGCAGCCCGGCGCCCTCGGCGACGAGCACGAGGCCGAACACCGCGAACAGCGCGGCCGCGCCGTAGCGGATCGCCTTCTCGGGCAGGGTGCGGCCGAGCAGCGCGCCGACCGCGATGGCGAGCGCGTCGGCGGCCACCATCCCGACGGTGCTGCCGACCCAGGTGCCGAACCAGCCCTCGCGGGTGGCGAGGGTGATCGTCGCGAGCATCGTCTTGTCGCCGAGCTCGGCGAGGAAGAAGGCGCCCCCGACGGCGAGGATGGCGGCACCGGTGCTGCGCCGTGCCTTGTCGCGCTCCTCGTCGGTGAGCTCGTCGCCGCGCAGGGTCCAGGCCGCGAAGGCGAGGAAGGCCAGCCCGGCGAGGACCGCGACGACGCCCTGGTAGTCGGCGAACGCGGTGCCCACCGCGGCGCCGATGCCGACGGAGGCCAGGTGGACCAGCGCCGTGGCGACGGTGATGCCGACGAGGACGTCGCGGGCGCGGTAGCGGGCGGCGAAGGTCATCGCCATGAGCTGGCTCTTGTCGCCGAGCTCGGCGACGAAGATCACCGCGGTGCTGAGGAGGAAGGCATACATGGTGGAGGCCAACGTACGGGGTCGCGGACGCCACAGCCGCACGGGGTTCACCCGGGAACGCCTGTGGTGCACCCTGGAAGAGTGACCTCGGTGTCGCAGGCGCACGGCTCCACCGCCTGGCACACCCTGCCGGCGGAGGTCGTCGCCGAGCGCGTCGGGGCGGACGCCGTCCACGGCCTGAGCGCCGAGGAGGCGGCCGCGCGCCTGGCCCGGTCCGGGCCCAACGTCCTGCCCGAGGGTGGCGGGCGGCGGCTGCGCGACCTCGTCCTCGAGCAGCTGCGGGACGTGATGATCCTGCTGCTCCTCGCGGCCGCGGTCGTCTCCGGGCTGCTCGGCGACGTCGTGGACACCGTCGCGATCGTCGTCATCCTCGTGCTCAACGGGGTCATCGGGGTGGTCCAGGGCTACCGGGCCGAGCGGGCGCTGGAGGCCCTGCGCGCCCTGGCGGCGCCGCGCGCCGCCGTGGTGCGGGACGGCCGCCCGCTCGACGTCGACTCCGCAGAGGTCGTCGTCGGCGACCTCGTGCTGCTCGAGGCCGGCACCGTCGTCGCCGCCGACCTTCGCCTCGTCGACGGTGCCGCCCTCCAGGTGGCCGAGGCGGCGCTCACCGGTGAGTCGGTGCCGGTGAGCAAGTCCGTGCGGCCGGTCGAGGACGCCACGGCACACGTGGGGGACCGCACGTGCATGGTCCACCGGGGGACCGAGGTGACGGCCGGCCGTGGGGCGGGGGTCGTCGTCGCCACCGGGACCGACACCGAGATCGGCCGGGTCGCCCAGCTCATGACGAGCACCGACGAGGTCCGTACCCCGTTGCAGCGCAGGCTCTCCCACCTCTCGTCTCGGTTGGCCGTGGCAGTCGTGGTGATCTCGGCCGTCGTGTTCGTCAGCGGCCTCCTGCGCGGCGAGGACCCGCTCCAGATGCTGCTCACCGCGGTGAGCCTGGCGGTGGCCGCCGTTCCCGAGGCGCTGCCCGCCGTCGTCACCATCTCGCTGGCGCTCGGCGCGTCCGCCATGGTGCGCCAGCAGGCCCTCGTCCGCCGGCTGCCCGCGGTCGAGACCCTCGGGTCGGTCACCTACATCTGCTCGGACAAGACGGGGACGCTGACCCGCAACCGGATGTCGGTCGAGGAGACCTGGACCCCGGGCGGCGACCTCCCGGGGCTCTCGCGTGCCCTCGTGGCGTGCAACGACGCCGTGCTGCTCGACGGCGAGGCCTCCGGCGGCCGGGGCGACCCGACCGAGCTGGCCCTGCTGCACTATGCCGCCGAGGGTGCGGGGGGCGGCCCGGACGTGGCCCCGGTGCCTCGACGGGCCGAGATCCCCTTCGACGCCGAGCGCCGGCGGATGCTCACCGTGCACGACGCGGCGGTGGGCGAGCCGGGGGGCTACGTCGCCTACGCCAAGGGCGCGCCCGAAGTCTTGCTGCCCCGGTGCGCGGCCGACCCGGCGACCAGGGCGCGGGCGGAGGAGCGGGCCCGGCGGATGGCCGGGGACGGGCTGCGGGTGCTCGCCGTGGCCCGGCGTGGCCTCGACCGGCTGCCCGAGGACCTGGCCGACGTCGAGGACGGGATGACGCTGCTCGGCCTCGTCGGGCTGCTCGACCCGCCGCGCGAGGAGGCCGCGGCCGCGGTCGCGGAGTGCCGGGCGGCGGGGATCGTCCCGGTGATGATCACCGGCGACCACCCGGACACGGCGCATGCGGTGGCCGCCCGGGTCGGGGTGGCCGAAGCCGACCACGACGCCACCGACGTCCTCACCGGGCGTGAGCTGGCGGCCCTCGACGATGCGGGGCTGGCCTCCCGGGTGCTCGACGCACGGGTGTACGCGCGGGTCGACCCGGAGCAGAAGATCCGCATCGTGCGGGCACTGCAGGCGGACGGCCAGGTGGCCGCGATGACGGGTGACGGGGTCAACGACGCGCCCGCTCTGCGCCAGGCCGACATCGGGGTGGCGATGGGGGCCGGGGGTACGGACGTGGCCCGGGGTGCCTCGGCGATGGTCCTGCTCGACGACAACTTCGCGACGATCGTCAGCGCGGTGCGCGAGGGCCGCCGGATCTACGACAACATCCGGCGCTTCGTGAAGTACACGCTGACGAGCAACGCCGGCGAGATCTGGGTGATGTTCCTCGGGCCGCTGCTCGGCCTGCCGCTGCCGCTGCTGCCCCTGCAGATCCTGTGGATCAACCTGGTCACCGACGGCCTGCCGGGGCTGGCGCTGGCCCGGGAGCCGGCCGAGCCGACGGTGATGCGCCGGCCGCCACGTCCTCCGGGGGAGAGCATCTTCGCGCACGGCGTGGTCTGGCACATCGGCTGGGTCGGGCTGCTCATCGGCGGGGTCTCGCTCGGCGGGATGGCGTGGGCCTACCTCGCCGGCGAGGACAACTGGCAGACGGTCGTCTTCACCGTGCTCGTCCTCGCCCAGCTCGGGCACTCGCTCGCGGTGCGCTCGGAGACCCAGCCGTCCTTCGGCCGGCGGTTCGCGACCAACCCGGCGCTGCTCGGTGCGGTCGTGCTGACCGTCGGTCTGCAGCTGGCCGTCGTCTACCTCCCCTGGCTGCAGGGGGTCTTCAGGACCGACGCGCTCAGCGCCGCCCAGCTGGCCGTGTGCGTCGCGCTGGCGCTCGTGGTCCCGGCGGCCGTCGAGGTGGAGAAGACCCTGGTGCGTCGCGGTCTGCTCTACGCCCGCCCGGCAGCGCCGGTGGCGTGACCCGCTGCGGCCTCGAGTCCGCCCCGCGGGCGGCAGGTGAACCCTGGAGCCGGACTCGAGGACGGGTGGCGGGGTTGACCAAACGACTGCCAGTCCCGTGCCTGGCACCGGGCGCTCTCGTCATCTCCCCTCTCGGGCTCAGCGCGCGTCGCGCACGACCGCGCCGCGCACGGCGGTGACGAGCACCTCGCGCAGCTGCTCTGCGAAGCGGAGCGCGGAGTGCGCCCACTTGGGCTCCTGCTCGTAGAGCAGCCGGAGGGTGGGGCTCGGCCGGGACAGCTGGTAGAGGTGGCCGGCGACCCCCATGGCGGTGGCGAGCACGGTTTCGGCCCCGGGGCGCGACAGCCCCTCGACCGCGCCGACGAGGGCGGCCACCATCTCCTCGTAGGCGGCGTCGGCGGCGCTCTTGTAGGCGCGAGCGCGTTCGAGGCGCACGGCCCCCTCGAGGCTGAGGACCGTGTGGAGGAGCAGGTCGCAGAAGACCGGGTGCCGGGTCAGGGACTGGGCCAGCGCCGCGCCCGCCTCCGCGGGGCCGAGCCCGGTCCGCCCCGCGAGGAGACCGAGCAGTTCACGCCGCCAGTCCTCCCATCCGCGCTCGGCGAGGGTGAGGAGCAGCTCCTCGGTGGAGTCGTAGTAGCGCCGCAGCGCCGAGGGGTGCAGGCCCACCCGCGAGGTGACCGCCGTGAGCGTCACGCCCCGGACGCCGTCCTCCGTCGCGAGGTCCAGCGCCGCCGCGAGGAACGCCTGGGCGCGGTCCTCCTTGGCCTGCGCCGAGCGGGCACGGCGGGCGGCAGCGGGCATGCGCCGACGATAACGCACGTCGTTTGACATATCCGCCGCGGTCTGCCTAGCCTGACAACGCAAGGGCATTGCGTTAAATCGGAGAGGATGACGGGATGGACCAGGTGTACTTCGTGACGGGCTCCTCGCGCGGGCTCGGCCGGCGGGTCGTCGAGGCCGCGCTCGAGGACGGCGCCCGGGTCGCTGCGACGGCCCGCGACCCGCGCACCCTCCAGGACCTCGTGGCCCGCTACCCCGGACGGGTACGCGCGCTGCCCCTCGACGTCACCGACGCCGACGCCGCCGCGGCCGCCGTCGGTGCGGCGGTCGAGGCCTTCGGGCGCCTCGACGTCGTCGTCAACAACGCCGGCCAGGGCGACCGGGTCGCGTTCGAGGACACCTCGCTCGAGGTCTTCCGCCGGCAGCTCGAGACGAACTTCATGGGAACCGTCCACGTCACCCGGGCGGTCCTGCCCGTGCTGCGCGAGCAGGGCGGGGGGCGGATCATCCAGGTCTCCTCGCTCGGCGGACGGATCGGGAGCCCGGGCATGACGGCCTACCAGTCCGCCAAGTGGGCCGTGGGGGGCTTCAGCGAGGCCCTCGCGGCCGAGGTGGCGCCCCTGGGCATCCGGGTCACCGTCCTCGAGCCCGGCGGGATGCGCACGGACTGGGCGGGCTCGTCGATGACCACCCCGCCGGTCAGTGCCCCCTACGAGCCGACCGTCGGAGCCGCGGCGCGCGCCATGGCCGGCTTCGAGCACATGGCGACGAGCGACCCGGCGAAGGTGGCCGCGCTCGTGCTGCAGGTCGCCCGGCTCGACCGGCCGCCGCTGCGGCTGCTCGCGGGCAGCGACGCCTACGAGTACGGCCGGGAGCGGTGGCGGCAGCGGGTCGAGACCGACGCCCTGTGGGAGCGGCTGAGCCGCAGCACGGACGCCGACGATGCCCGGGGCCGCTGGCAGGAGCAGCGGGGGACCAACCTCCCGGCCGCCGAGGCATGACGTCGCCGACGGGGGGTACTCCGTCCTCCGACTGATGCCGGTGCGCGCAACAGCCCGCGAGGGGCCCCGACCCCGGGGCGACGGGCGGGCTCGGCGAGGCGGCGCCAGGTCGCGCGCCGTCCGGGGAGTGAGCCCCAAAGAGAACGATCGGTTTGCCACGACCGCGGACGTGTGTCACAGTGAGAACGACCGATCGTTCTCTTTGAACGACCAGTCCGGGTCGGAGCAGCTCCGACCCGCCCCTCGATCTCTGGAGCACTCCCATGGCAGCTGTCCCCGACGTGACGCCCACGTCGTCCCCCACCACCGTCCTGCGCCGGCTCTACCTCGGCCGGTTCGTCTTCGCGCTCCTCTGGGCCGCCCTCTTCGGCGCCGTCGCCGGCGACCTCGGGGCCCCCGCGCGGCTCCTCCTCGTCCTCTACCCCGTCGTCGACCTGGCCGCGGCGCTGGTCGACGTGCGCTCCCGTGGCACCGACGGGCGCAGCCCCGCCGTGCTGTACGCGAACGTGGCCTTCAGCGCGGTCGCCGCCGTGGCCCTGGCCGTCGTCGGCGGCGAGCCGACCGGCGTGCTCGCCACCTGGGGCCTGTGGGCCGTCGCCGCGGGCGCCACCCAGCTCGCGGTCGGTGTCGCACGGCGCGCCGTCGGGGGGCAGTGGCCCATCATGCTGAGCGGCGGCCTGTCCGTGCTCGCCGGCATCGCGTTCCTGGCGATGTCCTCCGGCGGCTCGAGCGTCACCGGGATCGCCGGCTACGCCACCCTCGGCGGCATCTTCTTCCTCGCCTCGGCCCTGCGCCTGGGCCGGGGCTCCGCCGACCGGACGGCGGCCGACCGATGACCGCGACGCACGAGAGCGTCGACGTCGTCGTCATCGGCGGCGGGCCGGCGGGCGAGAACGTCGCCGACCGGGTCGTGCGCGGCGGGCTGAGCGCCGTCGTCGTCGAGGCCGAGCTCGTCGGTGGCGAGTGCTCCTACTGGGCCTGCATGCCCACGAAGGCACTGCTGCGCAGCGGCAGTGCGCTGCGGGCGGCGCAGGCCCTCCCGGGGCTGCCTACGCTCACCGGGGCCACCCTCGACGTGCCGGCGGTCCTGGCGCGCCGGGACCGGTTCGCCTCGGGCTGGAGCGACGAGGGGCAGGTCTCCTGGCTCGACAGCGCGGGCATCTCCCTGGTCCGTGGCCGCGGGCGCATCGTCGGCCCGCGGCAGGTCGAGGTCCGCACCGTCGACGACGAGGATGTCGTCCGCCTCACGGCCCGGCACGCGGTGGTCGTCGCCACCGGCACCTCGGCCCTCGTCCCGCCCATCCCCGGGCTGGCCGAGGCCCGGCCGTGGACCAGCCGCGAGGCGGCGGCGGCCGACCACGTCCCCGCCCGCCTCGCGGTCGTCGGAGGCGGTGTCGTCGGCGCCGAGATGGCGACCGCCTTCACCCGGCTGGGCTCCCAGGTCACCGTCCTGGCCCGCGACGGGCTCCTCCCCACCGTCGAGCCGTTCGCCGCCGAGCTGGTGGCCGACTCGCTGCGGGCGGCCGGGGTCGACCTGCGCCTCGGCGCCGAGGTCACCTCGGTCCGCCGCGAGCAGGGCGTCGTGCGGGTCGGGCTCGGTGACGGCCGCGAGGTCGAGGCCGACGAGGTGCTCCTCGCCGTGGGGCGCACCCCGAACACCTCCGGTCTCGGTCTGGCCTCGGTCGGTCTTCGCGACGGCGACTGGCTGCGGGTCGAGGAGTCCCTGCGCGCGCTCGGGGCGGACGGGTCGGTCCTCGAGGGCGGGTGGCTCTACGCCGTCGGTGACGTCAACGCCCGCGCCCTCCTGACCCACCAGGGCAAGTACCAGGCGCGGGCGGCGGCCGACGCCATCGTCACCCGCGCCGCCGGTGGCCCGCTCGAGGAGGGTGAGTGGGGGTGGCACGTGGCCACCGCGGACCACCGCGCGGTACCTCAGGTCGTCTTCACCGACCCGGAGGTGGCCGCCGTCGGGCTGACCGCCGCCGCCGCGGAGCGGGCGGGGTACCGGGCCCGGGCCGTCGACTACGAGATCGGCGACGTCGCCGGGGCCTCGCTGCACGCGGACGGGTACCGCGGGCATGCGCGGATGGTCGTCGACGAAGGCCGCGGTGTGCTCCTCGGTGCGACGTTCGCCGGGCCCGACGTCGCCGAGCTGGTCCACGCCGCCACGGTCGCCGTGGCCGGTGAGGTGCCGATCGCCCGGCTCTGGCACGCCGTGCCGGCGTACCCGACGATCAGCGAGGTCTGGCTGCGCCTGCTCGAGGCCTACGGGCGGCCGCACGCCGCACCGGGCATCGGCTCCGCCGGTGGCCGCGGCCGCGGGACCGGGGCTGGCTAGGATCCCCGGATGAGCACCAGCGAGGCCGTGGTCTCCGAGCCGCGCGAGCGGCTGCTGCGGGTCGCCAGCGAGCTGTTCTACGCCAAGGGCATCCACGCGGTCGGGGTGGAGGAGATCGTCTCCAGCGCCCACGTGACGCGCGCGACGCTCTACCGCCACTTCGAGGGCAAGGACGCGCTCGTCGCGGCCTACCTGCACGCGGCCGACCGGTCGATCCGCAGCACGGTCGAGTCGATCATCGCGGCCGAGCCCGGCCCCGAGGCCCGGGTGCGCGGGGTCGGCGCGATGGTGCAGGGGCAGATCCGCTCGGAGGGCTTCCGCGGCTGCGCCTTCCTCAACGCCGCGGCGGAGTTCCCCGACGACGACAACCCCGTGCACCGCGCGGTGCTCGAGCACCGGGACTGGTTCCAGACGACGATGGCCGAGCTCTTCGCCGAGACCGACGTCGCCAACCCCGGGCCGGCGGCGCGGCACTTCGTCATGCTCCGCGACGGCGCGATGGCGGCCGGGTGCCTCACCGACCCCGAGGGCGTCTGTGCCGTGTTCGAGCGCGGGGTCGAGGGGCTGCTGGCGGCGCGGGGCCCCGCGCCGGCGGGTTGAGCCTGCTGGGCCCGGACAGCCCAACCGGAACTGTGCCTCCCCGTTCGGCTCCATGGGTCAACGGCAGAGCGTGTTACCGCGACCTCTGCGGTCGCCCTTGCCACCAGGCGAACGCCGACAGGATCGCGAGCCACACAAGGGTGGATGCTGCCGCAAGTGGTGCGGGGGTGTTGAGGCGCAGGCGATACGACGGCCCGCGATAGAGGAGCGACCACACGCCTCCGAGAGGGTGGCACAGCAGCAGGGGCCGCCATGCTTCCCCCGCGCTCACGGCCAGCAACAGCACCCCGCTCGCGACGACAGCGAAGATCACCGTCGAGGTGCGCCGCGTCGACCAGCGCCCAGCCATCGACAGAAGAACCGCCAGCGCCGCAGCAACCACCGTGAGCAAGAGCGGCAGCAGGCCGGTCCACGACATGGATGCCGGTGCCGGCGGCGCTGACGGGCCCACCATGCCTCGCCGAACCGAGTCAGCGACCCCGAACAACAGGCCGCCGACGGCCATGACGCCGACGCACGTGACGCCCACAGCCAGAGCGAGGACGACGTCACAGAAGACACGTTCGCTGCGGGGCACTCCGGCGAGGTGATACTCACGGCCCACCCCCGAATCCTCGTCGCGGCCAAGGAAAGCAACAGCGCTGAGGAAGGTCGCCACCGGTGCCACGAGCGCCGCGGCGCTGAGCGAAGACGCCAAGCCCGCCAGCGGTGGGACCGACGTGTCGACACCGCTGATCACCGGTGGCCACACGCAGACCACGACGGCCGCAACGACGGCCCCGCCGACGACGGCGACCGGCAGGTTGCTCCTCGATACGACCACTGCCCGCTCGCGAAGCACCTCACCGTTCACGAGCACACCTGCCGCGTCGAGAGGGACTCGACAATCCACGCACCTCGGCGTCGGGACATGCAGAAGGTCACCGACTGCGCGAATCCATCAGCGACGACAGCTGCCGTGCCCTCAGAGCCGATGTCAACGACATGCACGTCCAACGTCGGGGGGCGAGCCCCCACCACTTGGCGAAACGGCCCAATGGTGCGTGCAGCGGACGCCTGCGCCGTCAAGGAGTCAGCCGCCGCGGTGTTGTGCGTCCACACCGCCTCCAGAAAGGTGCGGGTCCGTGCGGCGGGATCCGTCCCGCTGAGTTGTTGGAGGACAGTGGACGGCCGAGACGACCACGGCAGCGTCCGCGTCAGAAACGTCGGCAGCACAGAACCAGCGGCCACGCAGGCCGCAACCCCTACCGCCGCAACAGAGCGGAAGGTCAGGCGGCGCCCATCACCACCAGGGGACGTGGTGCCGCGACTGGGCGAGGACTCGGACATCGACAGTCGAAAGACGGCCCACAAGGTCACGAGACAGATGGATGCCACGGCCGTCGCCCCAACCTGTGGGGCGACGCCTTCACCGCCACCCGCTATGACGCGCAACGCCGAAACCGGCCACAGGCTTCGAACCAGATCACCGAGGCCGCCTCTCGGCGCGAAGGCCACAGCCACAGTGATCATCACCGTGGTCAAGGACACCATCAACGCGGTGGCCGTCCGCCGACCTCGCAGCAGCGACCCCGCCCACAGACCGAACAGTGTCGAAGACAGCACCGCAATGGTCAGAAGACGGGGGATCGCGACGTCGGCAGAGGGAGGTGATCCCGGCAGCAGTAACGCAGCAAGGCTACGGGTCACGACGAAAAGGCCCAGCCCCACCAGCAGGACTGCGCAGATCAGCACAACCCGGGCCGCCGTCCATCGCACGGCGTCCAGCCCCAACGCTTGCCGGTCAGCGCCGACACGGTCGTCGGTATCTGGGCACATCATCCACAGCGCCACGACGAGGGCGAAGGGAAGCAACAACCGGGGTGCCGCGTCCGCGGCCGCGCCGAGCGCAGACGACACGGCACGCGCGGGCGAGGCGCTGCCCACGGCGGTGACGACGACGAGCAAGGCGGAGACAGTGAGGACTGGCCCTCGCCGAAGGAGCACGAGCGCTTCGCGGATCACGGAGCGGCTGCGCCTGTCTCAACCGTGGCGAAGTACAGCTCTTCTAACGACCCCACCCCGGTGATGCTGCCGGTTTCGCCCTCCGCGACCACCACGCCCCGGTTCAGCATCACGTAGTCGTCGCTCGACGCCTGCACCTCGTGAAGCATGTGGCTGGACAGCAACACGGCTCGTCCGTCGGCCTTCAGGCTCGCAACAAGTCGCCGGAACCACCGAATCCCCTCAGGGTCGAGCCCGTTCGTCGGCTCGTCAAGGACCACAACGTCGGGAGCGGCCAGCAGGACACGAGCGATCCCAAGCCGCTGCCGCATCCCCTGGCTGTACCCCCCGACTGGTCTCTCTGCCGCACCGGCAAGGTCCACCTGGTCCAGCAGCTCGGGGATCCGCTCGCGCCGTGCCCGGTCACCGCCACACATCACGAACAGGTTCTCTCGCCCGGAGAGGCGCGGGTGAAAGCGTGGCTCCTCAATCATCCCGGACAGGCCCGGAACCGGGCGCTCCGCCTGAACGTCTCGCCCACACACGACGACGGTGCCGACGTCGGGCCGCTCCAACCCCACGACCATCTTCATCAGCGTGGTCTTGCCGGCACCGTTGGAGCCGACGAGCCCGAGGCACCGACCCCGTGACATCTGCAGGCTGACTGGGCCGACCGTGCTCCCCGAGGGGTAGTCGCGCCGAACGCCGTCCGCAACGACGAGGGTCTCGACGCTCACAGCCACTTCACGCCACCCGCAGTGCCCAACGCGACGAGTTGTCCGGACGGCAGGTATACCGCGTGGCTGACGTTCTCAACGGTTCGTTGGAGGCTGCCGTCTCCGGCATAGACGCGGGCCGTCTTCCCATCGGTGACGACGAAGGCATCCTCTCTCGGGTTGGCCGAGACCCGGGCCTCGCCCTGGAACTCTCGCGTCCACCTTGCCTTGCCCGCAGATGTCGAGACCTGCACCGTCGTGGTCGTTGCTGAGGCACCAGCCGAGAACTGCGCGACCACGAGACCGGACCTGGTGAAGGAGCACTCGCTGGGGTCTTTCACGCCCGGCACCACGGTCCGTGTACCGCCCTTGGCGATCAGCACACCGTCATCGCCCCCGAACGCGACTCGCCCACCGGCTCCGGCGCAGCCAAAGAAGCCGTGCGCAGGCAGTTCCGCTCCCAGGACCCACCCATCGTGCCCCGCGGTCAGAGAGCGCACGACGGATGCACCATCGGGACGTGACCCGATCACGAGGCTGGCCCCGGAAGACCCCTGCACTACCGCGACCTGCGCGGACGCCGCGGGCACTCGACTGCCTCCGATACTCACCCACGCGCTGCCGCTCGCGTCACCTTGGACCAGCACCGACTTGGCGCCAGTCGCGGCCACAACGGTTGACTTGAACGCCGAGGGGTACGACGCGGTCGCACCACCAAGATTCAACGGGGTGACTGTGGGAGTTCCCAGGCCGTTCAGGGCGTCGATGCCGCCGCTGGCCACAGCCGCGGGGCACGTGCCCGCACAGACCACGGTGTCGCCGTCGGCGAATGCGCGTGTCGACGTCCACGCGTCGCCTCCGCTGCGGGACACCCCGCGAACGGTCTGGCGCTGGCCGTCCAGCACAATCGCCCCCGCGTCATCGGCAGCGACAATGTAGGACGGCTCACCGCCAGGCTTGCCCGTGGGCGGCCCACTGGATGTGCTTCCTCCCCCGCGGAAGAAGGACCACAGGTACACGCCGAGCGCGCCGACAACCACGACGGCTAGCGCGCGTACTGCGCCCCGAACAGCAGGAGACCGGTCCACGGAAGGAGCCTAGGACCCCCGCAGAGGTTCTTCGTGTAGGCGTTGCAGGACGGGTCGCCCCCGACGGTGGCGACCCTCCAGGAGACCCACTCGGGGTCCGGTCCGGTCGGTGGTGTAGGCGTCGGCCCGCGCCTCGAGGCGTTCGTGCGCCTGTGCAGGCTGTCGAAGACGGTGTCGCTGATGAACTCGGGTTTCACGGATCCGCCGAAACACCTGGCACGCATCAACCGGAACACTGTCGCCGATCGCCCGACAGCGAAACGTCCAAAGATCAGGCGAAGGCATACAGCGATGTTGGTGGGCCCCGTGGGTCTCGAACCCACAACCTACGGAGTGCTGAGTCGCCCTGTTGGTCAAGACCGGGCACAGGCGCTGACCTGCGAGAACGGTGGTCGCTGTAGCTCGCTGGTGGTGGTTGCTCAGCGCTGCATGTGACCCCACATGTGACTCCGGTGAGAGACGACAGTCCATCCGGCAGTTCGCTCATCTCGGGGTGGGAAGCTCCGAACCTCGCACGGAGCTTCTCGTTCGTGAGGCATCCACATCTCTGCGGCTGTCGGAGCCGCAGGCGGAACCGTCTACGCCCGCCTCGGGCGGGGGCGTGGGGCAGCCGCCCTGCGCTGACTCGGCGCGACACGGAGGTTTGCCGTCGCGTAGTTTCTGACCCAAGTAGCCTGTCAATTGCCTAGAGTGTGGCCATGCCGCCGGAAGAGCCGCCGTTAGAGCCGATCCATGCGGACACCCTAAAACCGTACGTATCCGTTGTGGTTCTTACCTTTCCATCAGGGACTTTCTCCCCGTTGAAGGTCCTTCGGAAGGCGTTGCTTCGATTTGTAACGACGCAACGCGCTCGAAACGGCGCGGAGGTAGTGTCAGATGGCCTCGAAGGGCTGGATGAAGCCTTGGATGACGAGGACTCGCAGGTCAGCGCCGATGCCTTTGCTTACAGGAAGCAGACACGGCCGGGATGGGCCCAGAAGGATTCGCCTTATCTCGACACCACCTATTCACTATGTGTTTGGATCGCGCGCGAAAACTGGATTGCCATAAGTTGCGATGGAACCATTGAAGCCAAGCTGCAGAGATGGCTCGACGCATCGCCGCGTCCAGTCTTTCGGCGCGTGCCCGCAGGCATCATCAATTCCACGCTTCTTTCCGGAGACGCCAAGAACCTCTGGCTCCGCGGGGCTCATGGACGTAGACGGACAAAGGCGGACTCGAAGACGTTAAGCGGCCAAAGCGTTGGCGAAGCGCTGAATCCTCTAGATGATAGCACTTTCGCACTGGGTTCGGCACGCGCTAGTGTCAATGTCTCACCCGAGTTCAGCGCATTGACCGGAATAGTGGGAACAACGCCACGAAGGTCAAAAATATGGTTCTCCTCAACACATACGTTTGCAGAGTTTCGCGAGACTTGTCTTGATCTGCTTCGCGCCCTAGCCCACGCGTCTGCTTCGGGTGCAGAGGACGAACACCCGTTCCCGCTCTTGGCAACCGAATCAACAGATCTCGGTGGAGTATCTGGCGCCTATGAATTGACCTGGTGCGACCCGGATGACCTGCCGTCAGCGGAAGTGAGTAGCGAACTCTTGGCAGCCTGGGACACCTTGAACCGTGCGACGGTCATCGTCACAGGGGGCCCCGACGCGCGGTTCACAGCCTTGGTAGGACTTGACGGCACTGTTGGCGGCAGCCTCAGCTGTACGCCTTCGATTGCGAAGTCCAAGGTGGACCTATCCTTCGGCTACCACGGCGAACCAACGGACTCGGCTCAAGTGCGTCCTGTGCTGGCCGCCCTAAAATTCACCCAACTTCTCACTGTCCACTATGACTCGGGCCATTCGGTGACACAAGAAGCGGTTTACAAGAGCAAGATCGAAGATCACGAGTTTCGTTCTTGGCGATGGGAGTCCTTCAGCGGATATGACATTTCCCGCGAGAAGCCCTCTTTCTCTGTGGCTCAGAAAATTCATGACGCGATCGGAGACGGCGACAAATCGCTGTTCTCATGGGTGCTAAAGACTTTCGGCAAGCGAGGGTATCTCACCTGTGATGACGGGTCCAACGAGGTGGCCGATTTCGTCCTCGTCGCAGACGACGGCGAGCTCTCATTGATCCATGTCAAGGGCGCAAACTCGGCCAGCCCCATGAGGCAAATCAGTGCCAGCAGCCTCGAAGTGGTAACTGGGCAAGCGGTAAAGAACCTACGACACCTAGATGCGGAGCGATTGAGTCAAACCCTAAGGCGAGCTCCTGTCGCGTCTCCTGCCGTCTGGCTATATGGTCGCCGGGAGCGCGACCGAGCCGACATGATCGAATTTCTTGAGACGAGGAACTCTAGGGCTCCATCGAAAGTGATAATTGTGCAGCCGCACATCACTGAACCCGCCAGAGCCCGTGCGTTGATGGCCGCGGGGCGGCCGTTTGAGCTGCAGCGGCTGCGCTTGGTGGAAATGTTGCTCAATCACGCTCGCGCGGGGGCGATCGGCCTAGGTAGCGACCTAGTCGCGATCGGAGATTCGCTCGAGGAACCCGTGAGCGTTTAGGTGCTCACAGGCCGGCCTTAACCTGATGTGTTGCCGCTGGGAGAAGCCTCACCGTGAGGTCTGGGGTGGGCCGCCTTGGTTGGCGCGAATCAGCGCTCCAGCGGGAGGGGTGAAGACGCGCCGAGGACGGCGCGCCAGCGCCGCCCGCAGGCGCAGCCGAGCGCAGCCAGGCTCTTGATCCGTAAGAGGTCTATTCGGCAGTTCCCGTGCGCAAGCGGTCGCGCTGGCACCCAGTGTGGTGCAGACCTACTGCCTGGAGACCGGAGGGGCAAGATGGTTGGCGGGTGGGGCTAGGCTGAGACCTCAAGGGTCCACGATTGGGAGTCGCCAGTCCGAGTCCTGAAAGTGGAGTAGTGGCAAGGTGCGCGATTCTGTAGCGCGAGATTGGCAGGCCGCAGTGACATCAGGGGCTTTCGTAAATCCAAAGGTGGGCACCATCGGCGATGCTGTCGACGCCTGGTATCGCTATTACGCGGGCTACTCGTCTGCATTCGTGGAGCATGCTCTCGAAGAATTGGCCGGCGCCGAGGACTTGGTGTTGGATCCCTGGAATGGCACCGGAACGACGACCGTTGTCGCGGCCAGTAGGAACGTTGCCGCCGTCGGCTTCGACGTGAATCCAGCACTCGTGGTCGTCGCCAGAGCAAGGCTGCTAGGCATGGGCGCGTGGGCGAGCATCGGCCCACTAGGGCAAGACGTTGTGTCTCATGCGGCTAGGGTCGATCTGGACGAAGACCCCCTTCTTTTCTGGTTCACACCAATGGCCGCGGGATCTCTTCGCGGTGTGCAGCAGAGCGTTGAGCGACTCCTCGTCGATCCTGGTTCCGCCTCTCGACCCCCGTACCAGGGCGCCTCAGGCATGAGCACGTTGGCCGCCTTCTTCTACACCGTCCTGTTCCGGACGGTTCGGGTTCTCATCGCGCCCCGCGCCGGAACCAATCCGACGTGGTGGAAGCAGGTTGCCGAGGCAGACCGACTCGACCCGAGCCCTGAGACGATCGTCAATCAGTTCCAGGCCTCAGCGGCGGAGCTAGCCGCCGGCCTCCACCGGGACAACTACGTCGGCGGTGTCGACGTGCAGGCACGGCTCGGCGACAGCCGCGACCTGCCCCTTGAAGCCCGCACGGTGGGCGGCGTGATCACCTCTCCGCCCTACTGCACCCGGATCGACTACGGGGTGGCTACCCGCCCGGAACTGGCCATCCTTGGTGCCGGCGAGCGCGACCTCAAGGAACTTCGCGATCAGATGGTCGGCACGCCCACGATGACCGGCAAGCGAGGCACGGCTGAGCAATGGGGGGCCACGGCGACCGCCTTCTTGGACGGTGTAGCCGCTCACGCCAGCAAGGCATCGGCCGGCTACTACACCAACTACTTCCGGCAGTACTACGCCGGGATGTGGGACTCCCTGGCTGAGCTCCACCGGGTCATGAAGGAGGGCGCACCCGCGGTCCTGGTCGTGCAGGACAACTACTACAAGGACCTGCACAACGACACGGCGAAGATCTTGGGGGAGATGGCGATCGCACTTGGGTTTGACAGGGCCGAGCGACACGACTTCCCGGTCATCCGTAACCGGGCGAGCATGAACCCTCGCACCCGGCAGTACCGCAACAAGGCCTCGGCTGTGGAGAGCATCCTGGTCCTTCGCTAAGAGTAACGTGGAAAACATGGAAGACGTGGTAGCATGGCTTTCATGGAATTCGCTCATGAGCTCGTCGAGGTGGTCGCGGCGCTCAGCGACGCCAACGACGCGCTGATCGAGGCAACCACCTCCGGCGACGCGACCGAGGTGAGTCGACTGCTCCAGCACGTCGCCGTGCTCGAGCGGCGCCGCAACCAGTTGGTCCACCCCAAGCGGGACCGGACGCCCGTCCCTTCCCCGTACGAATCCTCGACCCCGCTGCGCGACCAGGTGATCCGGGCCCTGCAGCTCACGGGACGTCCCTCCAGCGCCCGGCTGGTTTCCGATGCCACCAAGGCGCGCTGGGCCGAGCGCGTCGACACCGCCAAGCTCTCCTCACTGCGCCGAGACGAGGCCAGAAGCTGGCGCAAGTCGCAGGAACTGCCCGGTCGGCAGGAGCGCGACGTGTACATCGTGCCGGCCCTGACCTACGACCGGTTCACACCTGTGCGCGGGACGGTTGCCCTTTCCACCTGGCCCACCAGTCTGCGACTGATCGCACCGCTGTCCCCACGCGTCGACATGCTGCACAGTGCCATCGCGCTGGCAGGCGAAGCCACGAGCGTCGCCAACACGAACTATGAGGCGCCCATGCTGCGCCTGGTCGCCCGGCTGGGATCAACCATCCCCGGCGTCAAGCCCTTCGGGGCCGACCCCAGCACGGTGACCGATGCTGCCCGAGCGGAGCTGGAGGAGATCGAAGAGACCGACGAGCTCGAGCGGTCTCATGCCTCCGAGCGAGCCCACGCCCAGCTGGACCGCGAGTCGCTCCTGTTCGGCACCGCGATCCGCACCCTCACCTCCCGCGCCGCCGGAGGATCGCGATGACCAACACGCCGGTCACGCTCGAGGGCTTCCGCGGGGAGTTCCCGCGCCAACCCCTCAACGCCCGTCGGGTCGCCGGCGCGCTCGAAGCACCCGGGTGCCAGCGCCGGACCGCCCTCGACGCCGCCGGCGTCAACCTCGACAAGCTCGGCAGCCTGATCAGCGGCGAACCTCGCGACCGTCAGTCGCCGTTCGCCCTGACCCGCGGCAACCAGTTCGAGCAGCAGGTGGTCGCCAACGGGATGGCCGAGATCGTCGCGCTCGCACGGCGACACCTCGACCTGGCGATCCCCGAGGTCCGCCAACACGACCTGTCTGCCGCTGCCGTACGCGAGGCCTACCCTGGCGTTACCGGCGCCAGGATGAACGAACTCCGAGCGCGGCTTACCCGTCAGCGCACCGAGGAGATGCTCACCGACCCGGCCCAGGCCTACAACCTCATCCGCCACGCCATGACCCGGCTCGACTTCGGCGGCGAGACCGTCTACCTCGAGCAAGACGTGTTGGCCTTCGCAATCGACGGGCGCATCCACGTCGTCGAGATCAAGTCCTACCCGCGTATCGATGGCCGCGCCGACCCCACGAAGGCGTCGGCCACCGTCCGCCAGACCGCGGTCTACGTGCTGAGCCTGCAGCAGCTCGTGGTCGAGATCGGCGCACCGCCCGAGGTCGTCAAAACCACCACGATGATCGTACTGCCGGAGAACCTCTCGTTCCGGCCGACCGCGGTGACCATCGATATCGACATGTATGTGCGCCGACTGGCCCGCCAGCTCGCCTCGGTCCCGCGCGCCGCCGACATCCTCGACGCCATCCCCGCCGGCACCCAACTGCCGGCCCACCCCGACAACGGGGCCGACAACGACGAGGTCGGCGCGGCTGCCACCGCAGCCCGCGAGGCCCTCGCCGTCCTGCCCCCGCGATTCACCGATGGCTGCGTCTCCTGCCCGCTGTTCCACTCCTGCCGAGACGAGGCAGAGCGCCACGGCTCCATCGCCCGGCTCGGTACCGCGGTGGCAGGTGCGTGTGGCGACGTCACCAGCATCGCCGCGGCGCTCGACCTCGCCGACGGCCGTCGAGCACCGGCCAGTCCCTCCGAAGCCGCGGTCGCCGCCGCCCTCGCCCGCGGAGCAGCCGCTGCCCGGATCGCCACGGGGGGACTCGCATGAACGCCCTGCGCACCCACCAGGCCCTCCAAGCCGCCGCCGAGCGACGCGCTGTCACCACGACGACCCGGCGGCACGTCCACCTCAGCTCTAGTCCCCTCGTCGTCGTCGGCTACCACCTCGCCGGCGACCCCGGCGCCCCCCTCGCCTTGGTCTGGGGCACGGCTCGAGACGAGACACCGCACTGCATGGTCGTGCCCGAACCCCGCAACCGCGCCCTCCGATTCGAGGCCCTCGACGAGTTCGCCATCGACCTTCTGGCCTACCTCTCGAGGTTCGAGGTCCGCGACGATGGCGGCACCTGCGTGGACGCCCCGCAGCTCGTGGTCCCCAACGCGGGGACTGCGGAGTGGCTCGGGGGGATCGTGGGTCGCTTCACGCGCAACCTCCGCACCGACGGAGACGCGCCGCCTCCGGCATCGGTACCACTGGCAGGAAAGCACCTGTCCTTCTTCGGCGATCTGCTGCCGGGAAGCAGCCTGATGATCGCAGCCACCGATGCGCTCACCCTCCACTGGCAGACAGGTCAGCTTCCCTCCGAAGACCTCAACTTGGCAGCCCTGCTTGGGTGGATCGACCCGCCCGACGGGCTGGACGGCCCCGCGGCAGCCCGGCTGGGCGAACAGGCACCTCCCGCTGGCCCCGACTCCGACCCCAACTGGGACGCCGACGTCCTCGCGGACCTAATCCGGAGTTGGCACGTTGCCGGAGACGACCCAGCCGCGCAGGCTGCGGTGCGCGGCGAGCTCGAGGGGGAGATCCGCGAGCAGCTGGTGCCCGCGTGGATGGACTGTTGGAGGGCGCTGGACCAGCTCGTCGCCCTGCCGGCCGGAGACCACGTCGCCGGCCGGTGGTTGTCCGACCGCAAGGTGTGGACGGCCCACAGCGCCCGCATGGCAGAGGGGCGTGCCTTCTTCCGCAACATCCCGACTCCGGTCCAGGCAGCAGGTCGGTTGCGCTTCTTGGAGTCGCGCACCCAGAATCTTCAGCGAGAGATGGCGTGGGATGACCCGCTGGTCATGGCGGCGCTGGTTGCCTCCGGTGAGGCGCTCGCCGGACGAGTCGTCGCCGTGGATGCCGACCGCCAGACCTTCAACGCCAACGGGCGCAGGCAGCGTCGACCGATGATCACCCTAGAGCCCACCCTCGACTTCGCACGGCCAGCCGGAACCAACCTCTACCTCTCGAGGCATCCGAGCGTGAAGCTGGAGGTCCTGCCCAACGACGCCAGCGGACTGATCCGCGTCGAGGTGCTCAAGGGCGCCAACCAGACCAAGACCCTCGGCCTTCTGCCCACCGCGGGCGACGAGATCGTCTTGAGCCCCTACGGACGGCCCGAGTTCTACCAGCGCTCGACAGTCCAGGAGATTCCCTGGACCCACCTGCAGCTCGTCGAAGACAGCGAGGAGTCGTAATGCACGCCGAGCCCGTGACTCCCGCGGAGGCGGCCGCCGCCACCCGCGAGCAGATCTGGGGCACCCTCACCGCGGGCGCCCGCTCCACGCTGGTCGACAGCCCTCCCGGCGCCGGCAAGTCCACCCTCGTGCGGGAGATCGGTCGGCGCGCCCACCGACGGGCGCAGGTTCCGATCGTCGTCCAAACCAACGACCAGGCTGACGACATGATCCGCGGATACGTCGCCGACCAACGCCGCGGTGCTGCACCCGTGCGCCTGGGGCGCCTCCACGCCGGCGACTACCTCCCACCTGCAGACATCCGCACCCAGCAGGGCTTGACCTTCAGCAAGTCGCTCACCGACCTTCACGACTGTGACGTCATCGTCGCGCCCGCGGCCAAGTGGGCCACGGTCGACTTCGACCACTCCTGGCCCTTCGCGATCGTGGACGAGGCATATCAGATGCGCTCCGATGCACTGCTCCCGATCGGGGCGATGATGAGCTCGCTGCTGCTGGTTGGTGACCCCGGCCAGCTCGCGCCGTTCACCACCGCGGACGACACCAGATTCCGCGGCCGGCCGCTGTCACCGCTCGAGACGGCCGCCGCCACTATCCTGACTACCCAACCCGAGACTGTGCGCCTGGCCCTGCCCGTCTCATGGCGGCTACCCAGCCAAGCAGCCGACCTGATCTCCGACGCCTTCTACGAAGTTCCCTTCACCGCCGGCACCCAACCACATCAGCGTCGCCTCAGCCGGGGCATCGCGTCACTCCACCGCGGACGGGCAGCAGATGCCGTGAACACGGCAGCGCGACGCGGTTGGGCCTACGTCGAGCTCGACGACGTGCCGATGCCCCCAACCGATCCCGATGCCGTCCAGGCGATAGTCGATGTCGTAGAGGAGCTCATCAGCGCCGACATCGCGCTGGAGGACGAGTACGGCACCAGGCCGCTGTTGCCGAGCGATATCGCCGTCGGGGTGACCCATCGCGATCAACGAGACCACGTCCGGACCGCGCTCCAGGTTGCCCGCGCCCGGACAGGGATGCCCGTCGACGAGGTCGTGGTCGACACCGCAAACGTGCTCCAAGGGCGTGAGTTTCAGATCGTCGTGGTCTGGCATCCACTCTCTGGTCGTCGTGACGCGAGCCAGTTTCACCTAGATGCCGGTAGGTTGTGCGTGCTGTTGAGCCGACATCGGCAAGCCTGCATCGTCGTCTCGCGCGGTGGAATTCGTGACCAACTAGCTGGTCACTCGCCGACTGAACCGGTCTGGCTGGGAGAGTCGGCACCCACGCTGGACGGGTGGCATGCGCACCTGGCGGTACTCGACCACCTAACTGATCACGCGGTCTGAGCCGAGGTCAAGGACCTCGAGCACGTTGAGCGACGAGCAGCCGAAAGGTCGCACTGCCTGACACGGGCGGCGGCTAGTTGGATTTTGGTCAGCAGCTGGTGATTGATCGTTGTCGCGCTTCAGGCGAGAGAACGACTCCAAGCACGATCTTTGACGGAAACTGCAGGGCCATGTCTCCAGACTTTGGGCTGGTTCCTCGTAGCGGAGCATCTGGAGGGCCGGGCGGGTTGGGTCAAGGGTGGCCGAAGGCCATCACGGAGTGACGCCGGAGGCGCCCTTGACGCGTTCCGGCGGGCCCGGATGATGAGGAGCGGGGGAGCCAGACTCTCCGCGACGTCCGCGCGTGAGGTGCGTCGAGCGGCATCGCCTTCCAAGACTTTGTAAAATTTCGGCTTCTCCTTGAACGAGCACCCCGCGGTTTGGCGGACTTGATCGCGGAGGTCCTTCCGGGCCGCCTGCCGTTCGACCAAGGGGACACCATGAACACACTCGCGGCGCTGTCCAGCGCCACCGGCGACACCGCCAACCTGCAGGCGTGGATCAAGGAGAACATCATCCCGCTGCTCCTCCTGCTGATCGCCGTGATGCTCTTCGTCTTCGCCCAGCGCGGAGACAACGCCAAGGCCATGCGCGTCGTCGCCGGCGTCGTCATCGCCCTCGCCGTGCTCGGCGTCGCCACCACCGGCCGGGCCGACGACGTCGGCACCTGGCTCGCCTCGCTCGTCACGGGCTGAGCCATGCGCCTGCCCGTCGACGACGAGATCTACAACGTCAACGCGGTCTGGCTCGGCCCACCGGGCAAGACCCTCCCGTTCCGCGCCCGCTACGTCGCCTACGGCGTGGGTGCCGCGGTCTTCCTCCTGCTGCAGATGCTTGAGCGCCGCCTCGGCATTGGCCTTGGGTTCTTCGCCTTGGCGTACACGCTCCTGATCACGATCGCCGTCACCAAGGTGATCCTGCGAGTCGTCGACCACGACCGCCCGCTCGGCTCGGTCCTGCGGGGGTTCGTCAACGAGGTCAGCGCACCCCGCGACCACACGCGTGCTGTGACCTCCACCCTCCGTCCGGCCCGGGTCCGCGCCGTCCTCTCGCGCCCGGGCCGGGCTGCCCCTCGAGGGCGCCACTCCGCCAGAGGGACCACACAGGGCGGAGCGGAGTCGTGAGCAGCCGGGGCCTCGCGCTGCGGCGGATTGTCGGCCACTGCTCCAGCGCCGGTGACCGCATCACCGCCTGGTACCGCCTCGCGCCGCAGGGCTGGTCCTTCCGACCCGACAGCGCGCGTGAACGGCTCATCGTGGACACCGCCGACGCCCTCGCACAGCTCACCAAGCGCTCACTGCACCTGCGGATCACTACTCGCCCGTACCCGGTCTCACGCTGGGCCGAGTCGCACGACACCAACGCGCCTGCTCCGCTGCCCGGGTGGCCCGAGCACCTGATCCGAGACCAGATGCATCTGGCGAGTCGGTCCATGGCGGACAAGGAGGTCTACCTCGGGGTCGACCTCGGTGCCACCAAGCGGTTCCTTCACAGCATGAGTGGAATGGTCGGCCCCGCGGGTGACCGAGAGGTTGCGGCTATGGCGAAGCCGATCCGCGCCCTCGACGAGTTGATGCGGCACCCGGGGCTGGCTGGGGATCCGGCAACTCCGCGGCAGCTCGAGTGGCTGCTGCACCGCTCGTGCTCCCTCGGCCTCCCCGCCCCACTCACGCTGGGTGCCGCTGAGCACCCGGAGTGGGAGCGGGAAGACCTGCACGAGTTCACCGATCACGTCACCTGGACCGCAACGCCTTACGGACGCACCATCCAGGTTCGCGGCGAGCACGACGGAGCACAGGTGGAGCGTCACGTGTGCGTCCTGTCCGTCGGCCGGATGACCGATCTCGACATCCCGCTGGGGGTGCCGTGGATCCAGCGCACCGACCAGCTGTCGTTCCCTGTCGAGTGGTCCGCACGGGTGACCATTGAGGGGGCTGCCCGATGCGGCCGGTCCTGCAGTCGAGCCGACCTCGAGGTGCAGGCCAATTGCCCTCAAGCGGTGTCGAACTCCCCGGCGTTCACGCGTCCGACGAGTTCTTCCACTACAGGCTCCTTTGCCTCGCCGGGTTGGAGGGTGACCTTGTGGACGACCTTGACTCGCCTGGCCCCACCCGTGGCAACACGCACGACTCCGACCTTCCAGGGCCGCTTGGCGCGAATGTCGTCGACCAGGCCACTGAGCAGCAAGTATGCGATCAAGGTGGGCACATCCAGCGGAGCGAAAGAGCTGGCCATCATCTCTCCGCGGTGCACTGCTCTCACGAAGTATTCGTGCTTTCCTCGGACTATGCGAACGTCCTCGTCTTGCGGGGTGAACGGGAGCGCGGCGTCTCCCCTGAAGTCGAAGAGCTCTCGGATCGTCGACCGTCCGGTCGCCGCGAAGGACTGCCATCGGTCGGACGCCATGGTGGAAGTATGGAGGGGCGAGGGGAGAACCGGGACGGTTTCGGTGGCACCACTGGCTTGCCTCGACAGAACCAACCCACGTCGATTGCCTGCTTGCGGTGCGGAGATCGAGCCTCGTCCAAGGGGCTCTGTTCACAGCCGTGTGTTCCCTCAGGTGTTTCCTGAGCCGAGATGAGTCGGCTCGAAGAGCACGGCGCAAGTCGCTGACCTGCGGCTTTGGTGGGCCCCGTGGGGCTCGAACCCACAACCTACGGATTAAAAGTCCGCAGCTCTGCCACTTGAGCTAGAGGCCCGCGCCGCCCGGAGATGACCCCGGCGGGCGCCGGGCGACAGTATCGCGCACCCACGGCCGAGCGCGGCCGCCCAACACCTGGCCGGGCGACCGCCGGGGCTCAGGCGCAGTCGCGGCAGATGTTCGTGCCGGGCTTGGACTCCTGCGAGCGGTGGACGAGCAGGAAGCAGCTCATGCACGAGAACTCGTCGGCCTGCTTGGGCACGACCCGCACCTCGAGGGAGAGGTCGGAGAGGTCGGCCCCGGGGAGGGTGTGCCCGTCGACGGCCTCGGTGTCCTCCTCGAGCAGGTCGGTGGTGGGGCGCGAGCGGGCGGCGTCGAGCTCGAGGACGTTGTCGCTCTTCTCTTCCTCGCCGTCGCGAACTCGAGGAGCGTCGTAGTCGGTGGCCATGGGATGCACCTTTCGTTCGGCGAGGGAGGGCGAGTCCCGAGCAGTGGACCCCGCGCGGGTCCGGTCGGATGAACGGGTGATGCCCCCCGCGTGTTCCCGGCAAACCCCCGGCTCAGCGCCCGAGCGCGAGAACCACGGTGATCACGGCGAGCACGAGCGCCGTCGGCGCCCAGGCCCAGTGCACCCGGCGGGCCGCGGCCTGCGCCCGCCGCCGCTGCACGTCCCGCCGGCGCACGCGCACGAGCGGCGCATCGAGCGAGCTGAGCGTCGGCGTCGGGTCGGACGCGGCCCCGGCGTCGGAGGCCCTCGTGGACGCGGCCACCTCCGGACCCTCCTCGTCGACGAGCGCGGCACCGACGACCTCGGCGGCCGGGTCGTCGCCGACGAGCTCGGACTCGGGTAGCCCGAGCCGCTCGCCCAGCTCGCGGGCGCTGGCGGGCCGGTCCTCGGGCCGCTTGGACAGGCACTGCTCGACGAGCGCCCGAAGCCCCGGTGGCACGTGGCCCGGCAGCGGCGGGGGCGGGTCGTTGACCTGGGCGAGCGCGGTGGCCACGGGCGTGTTCTTCTCGAACGGCCGCCGGCCGGTGAGCATCTCGTGCGCGACGATGCCGAGCGCGTAGAGGTCGCTCGCCCCGGTGGCGACCTCGCCGAGGGCCTGTTCCGGGGAGAGGTAGTGCGGGGTGCCGACGACCTCTCCGGTCTGGGTGTGCCCGGCGCCGTCGAGGGCCCGGGCGATGCCGAAGTCGGTGAGCTTCACCGTCCCGTCGGAGGCGATGAGGATGTTCGCCGGCTTGACGTCGCGGTGGACCACCCCCGCGTCGTGCGCCGCGCCGAGGGCGAGCGCCGCCTGGCCCATGAGCGAGCGCACCCGCGCCGGCTCCAGCGGCCCCTCACGGCGGACGAGCTCCGAGAGCGGCTCACCGTCGACGAGCTCCATGACGATGTAGGCCAGGGCGTCTTCCTCGCCGTAGTCGAAGACCGTCGCGATGTTGGAGTGGCAGAGGTTGGCCGTGTAGAGCGCCTCGTCCCGGAAGCGGCGGGCGAACACCGGCTCGCCGTCGGTCGTCGGCCGCAGGACCTTCACCGCGACCTGCCGGTCGAGGACGGTGTCCTCGGCGCTCCAGACATCGCCCATCCCGCCGGACGCGACCCGCTCCGACAGCGTGTACCGACCGCCGAGGCAGTACCCCTGCGCGAGGCGGTTCACCGGTGAGGACCCGTAGACACGCCCCCGACAGTACCGCGTCGGCGCAATGACCTGCAATGTCGAAGGTTCGTCGAATCATCCCTGCCCGGTCTCGCGGTCCCGGGCGACCTCGGACGGCAGCGGCTCGAGCTCGACCGGGTGCCGCGGCCCGTCGTGCGCGGCCTCGGCGCGCCGCCGCCCCGGCGGGCTGCCGCGACGCTCCGCGGCGAGTGCCCGGCGGCGGATGGCCCGCCCCTCGCGCACCCGGTCCTCGAGCTTCTCGCGCGCCTTCTCCGACTGCGTGGTGTCCCGCGGCGGCAGGAGCAGCTCCCGCTCGGCCGCCATCCCCGCCTCGAGCTCGCGCACCCGCTCCAGCTCGGCGTCGACCTCGGCACCGAGCAGCAGGGCGATGTTCGTGATCCACACCCACAGGAGGAAGACGATGACGCCGCCGAGCGAGCCGTACGTCGACTCGTACTTGCCGAAGTTGCCGACGTAGAACCCGAAGGCCACCGAGGCGAGGACCCACACGACGATCGCGAGCACGGCGCCGGGGGAGATCCACCGCATCCGGGGCTGACGGATGTTCGGGGTCGCGTAGTAGAGGACGGCGACCATGGCGATGACGAGGACGAGCATCACCGGCCACTTGACGATGCCCCACACCGTGACGCTCTGGTCGCCGAGCCCGATCGTGTTGCCGACCGCCTCGGCCACCCCGCCGCTGACGACGAGGCCGACGAGCACGAGGGCCGCCCCGACGACGAGCCCGAGGGTGACCGCGAAGTTCACCGGCCGCAGCTTCCACACCGGACGGCCCTCGTCGATGCCGTAGACCCGGTTCAGCGCCCGCCCGAACGCCCCGACGTACCCCGAGGCCGACCACAGCGCGGTCGCCAGGCCGAGGACGAGGGTGACGCCGGCCGCCTGGCTGCCCACCATGTCCTCGATCGGCCCTCGCAGCTGCTCGGCGACGTCGCCCTGGCCGAGCTGGCGGAGCAGGTCGAGCATCGTCGCGACCGTCTCCTGTCCCTGCCCGAAGACCCCGAGCAGCGAGACGAGGGCGAGCAGTGCCGGCGCGACCGAGAGCACCGAGTAGTACGTGAGCGCCGCCGCGAGGTCGGTGACCTGGTCGCGCTGGAACTCGGCGAAGGCCGCCTTGAGGGTGACCATCCAGCCGCGTGGGGGCACCTCGGTCGGGGAGCCCGCCTTGCGGGCGTCGTCGGCGTGCGGGGCGCGTCGCTCGCGCTCGGCGGCCGATCCCTCGCTGGCCATCTCGTCCTCCACGGCGTCGGGGTGGTGCCACGGGCACCCGGGTCGGCCCCAAACCTAGCGGCGTTCCCGGCCCGTGCCACGCGCAGTGACCAGCGCGAACCCGGTGGGCCGCGCTCACGGCCCGATGCCTCCCGGGCCGCACGGGCGTCCCCACCACCTGACACACTCGAGGGATGACCAGCGACGGAGGCCGCCCCGTGCCCCGCCGGCCCGTGCACTTCGGGCCGGAGGAGCTCGAGGCGCACGGCGGGACGCGCCCCGGCCCCGCGGAAGCCACCGAGGTGGCCCACCAGACCGCCGCCATCCTCGTCGGCGCCGGGCGCGCCGCCCACGACCCGCAGGTCACCTCTCGGCTCGTCGCCCTCGTCGACGACCTCGGCCTGCCGACGGTCGCCGACCTGTGGTCCTCGCGCCCCGCGCGCACCCTGCCCGGCGCCCTGTGGCGGCTGTACGCCCTGCGCGAGTGGGTGCAGCGCCGCCCGGAGGAGGCCAGCCGCGAGTACGTGGCGGGCATCCGGTTCACCGACGTCGCCCACGCCGTCGCCGGCATCGCCGAGCCGCCCCGCCCCGAGGAGCTGCGGCGGGTCGCCGACCAGATCCTCGCCGGGGTCTTCGACGGCGACCTCGCCATCGCGCTCGAGCGGGCCGCCGCGTTCTGCGCGGTCACCGCCGCCGGCCGGGCCGAGCTCGCCCACGACACCGAAGGGCTCGACCCCGCCGGGGCGAGCGGCCTGACCCGCAGCGGCGGCGCGCTGCTCGCCACCGGGGAGGACCTCAAGGCGTGCGCCAACCTGTGGCGGGCCGGCGACCTGGACTGACGGGCCCGGTGTGGTCGCAAGGGCGCTCACCGTGCCGACCACCGGCGCACGCGGGGTGCGCGGCGGGAACATCTGCGCCGCCAGGAGACGTTAGGGTCAGTCGTGGTGCCGGGCCGCGGCAGCCCCGGGTCCCAACATCAGCCGCTACGAGCGGCCACGCGCCGTGAGGCGCTCCCGGCCCGGCACCCTCTCCTTCACGGCTCCTGAGAGCCTGCGCGCCCACCCCCCGTCGCCGGACAGTCTGCGGACAGGTTCGCGCCGTACCGTGTGCGGATGGCAGGGGACCCCTCGCTCACCGACGACGACCTCCAACGCGAGATCGACCTCGTCGGCGCCCTCGTGCTCGCCGCCTCGCAGACCGACGGCCCGCTGAGCCAGGAGCGCATCGACGAGATCCTCGGGGTGGACGACCCGCCCGGGGCGGACGCGGACGCGGACGCGGCCGAGGCCGCCCCGCCCGCCGCCGGCTGACCCCGCCCGCCATCCCGCCTTGAGTGCGCGGGTGGTCGCCCCGGCGACCACCCGCGCACTCGAGGCGGGAGAATGAGGGTGGTTCGGCATGGGTGCGCGCCTGGGCCTAGCCTGTACCCCGACCACCAGGGCCGTCCGGGAGAGGAACCGTGGCCTTTCGCCGCACCGCGCAGGACCCCACGTTCTACGAGCTGTTCACCGCCTCGGCGCGCCAGCTCGTCGAGGGTGCTGCCCAGCTGACGGCGCTGCTCGGTGCCGAGGGGGAGGAGCGCGAGGCCATCCTCGCGCGGATGCACGAGATCGAGGGCGCCGCCGACGACGCCACGCACGCCATCGTCCGCAAGGTCGGCGGGGCGTTCGTCACCCCGTTCGACCGCTCCGACATCCACGCCCTCGCCGTCGCCCTCGACCAGTGCGTCGACCTCATGGAGGCGGCGGTCGACCTCATCGTCCTCTACCAGGTCGACGAGGTGCTGCCCCGCGTGGCCAAGCAGGTCGAGGTGATCTCCCGGATGGCCGACCTCACCGTCGACGCCATGCCGCAGCTGCGCTCGATGAAGGAGATGGGCGACTACGGGGTGGAGATCGCCCGGCTCGAGAACCGTGCGAACAAGCAGTACCGCCGGATGCTCGCCGAGCTGTTCAACGCCAAGAAGGCCGACCCCCTGACGGTGATGAAGCACAAGGACATCATCGACGCGCTCGAGGCGACCGCGAACGGCTTCGAGCAGGTCGCCCTGACCGTCGAGGCGATCGCCGTGCGGGAGTCCTGACGGCCGTGGAGTGGTGGCCCACGGCCCTGGTCGTGCTCCTCGCGCTGGGCTTCACGTACACCAACGGCTTCCACGACGCCGGCAACGCCATCGCCACGTCGATCTCGACCCGGGCCCTGACCCCCCGGATCGCGCTCGCGCTCGCCGCGACGATGAACGCCGCCGGCGGGCTCGCCGGGGTGCGCGTCGCGGAGACCATCGGCGGGGACATCGTCACCGTCCCGGACGACGCCTCGGGCACCCTCGTGTGCGTCGGCGCCCTGCTCGGGGCCACCGCGTGGAACCTGCTCACCTGGTGGCGGGGGCTGCCCTCGTCCTCCTCGCACGCCCTCGTCGGCGGCCTCGGTGGCGCCGCGCTCGTCGCCGGCGCGGTCGTGCACTGGGGCGCGGTGGTCGACAAGGTCGCCATCCCGATGGTGCTCTCCCCGCTCGTCGGCGCGGCCGGCGGCTTCCTCCTCATGGCGCTCATCCTGCGGGTGTTCCGGTCGGCCGCGCCCGGGCCGACGGTGCGCGGCTTCCGCTACGCCCAGACCGTCTCCGCCGCCGCCGTCGCCTTCGGGCACGGGATGCAGGACGCGTCCAAGACCGCCGGCGTCGTCGTCCTCGCCCTCGTCGCCGGCGGCCACCGCCCGGGCTCGGACACCTCGACGCCGTGGTGGGTGCTGCTGCTGCTCGCGCTCGTCCTCGGCCTCGGCACGTACGCCGGGGGGTGGCGGATCATGCGCACCCTCGGCCGCGGGCTGATCCACCTCGACCCGCCGCAGGGCTTCGCCGCCGAGACCGCCGCGGCCTCCGTGCTCTGGGTGGCGACGATCACCGGGGCGCCGATCTCGACGACGCACGCCATCACCGCGGCGATCACCGGCGCCGGCGCCACCCGCTCGGCCAAGGCGGTGCGCTGGGGGGTGGCCCGCTCGATCGTCGTCGCCTGGCTGCTCACGGTGCCCGGCGCCGCCCTCGTCGCGGGCGTGCTCGTCCTCGGCGGCCTGCTCCTGCTCTGAGCCCTGCCGACGGGCGGACGGCGCCCCACGCGCCACGCCCGGGCGGGAGTTCACAGGTCGGTCACCGGGCGTTCACCCTCGTCCGCACGCGGCGACACCTGCCCTCCCTAGGTTTCGAGGCAGTCGGCAACGGTGCTGGCCTCCTCGCGGCCTGCACGGGCCGCAGCCGAAGATCAGAGAGGGACCTTTCGTGAAGCTCCACCGCATCGGGGTGACGGCCGTGGTCGCCGTGGCATCCCTGGCTCTCGCTGCCTGTGGCAACGACAACCCCACCGGCTCGGACTCCTCCTCCGACTCCGGGTCCGGCGGCGGTTCGCTCTCCGGCACGCTCAAGGGCGCCGGCGCCAGCTCGCAGGAGTCGGCGATGACGGCCTGGATCGCCGGGTACCAGAGCGTCCAGCCGGACGTCACCGTCCAGTACGACTCGGTCGGCTCGGGTGCCGGCCGGGAGAACCTCATCTCCGGTGCGGTCGACTTCGCCGGCTCGGACGCCGCCCTCGACGAGGACGAGCGCGAGTCGGTCAAGGACACCTGCGGCCCGGACGGCGCGATGAACATCCCCGTCTACATCAGCCCGGTCGCCATCCCCTTCAACATCGAGGGCGTCGACGAGCTCAACCTCAAGCCCGACACCCTCGCGCAGATCTTCGACCAGAAGATCACCAACTGGAACGACCCGAAGATCAAGGCCGACAACCCCGACGCCGACCTGCCCGACCTGAAGATCACCGCGGTCAACCGCTCCGACGAGTCGGGCACCACGGAGAACTTCATGGAGTACCTCTCCGCGGCCGCGCCGGACTCCTGGTCCTACGAGGTCGACAAGAACTGGCCGGTCTCCGGCGGTGAGGCCGCCGCGCAGACCACCGGGGTCATCGAGGTCGTCGGCAGCACCAACGGGGCCATCGGCTACGCCGACGCCTCGGCGGTCGGCTCGCTCAGCTCGGCCAAGATCGGCGTCGGTGACGAGTTCGTCGCCTTCTCCCCGGAGGCCGCCTCCAAGGTGGTCGACGCCTCCGAGCTGTCCGCGTCCGACGTCGACGGCGACCTCGCCCTCGACCTGGCGCGCGACACCACCGAGTCCGGTGCCTACCCGATCGTCCTCGTGAGCTACCACATCGTGTGCCACACCTACGAGGACCAGGAGACCGCCGACCTCGTCAAGGACTTCGTGGGCTACGTCATCTCCGAGGACGGCCAGCAGGCCGCGGCCGACGCCGCCGGTTCGGCCCCGATCTCGCAGGACCTGCGCTCGAAGGCCGAGCAGTCGCTCGAGCTGGTCAAGGCCGGCAGCTGAGCTGACCACCGGACCCGTCGTGCACCGCGAGGCGGCGGCCACCTGGATACTCAGGTGGCCGCCGCACCGCCCTGCCGGGCCCGCTCCGGTCGCCTCCTGCCCCCACCCCCACGACCCGCGAGGACCCCGATGAGCGCTCCTCCCGCCGCCTCCGAGCGGCCCCCCGCCCCCGCCAAGCCGCCCCGCCGCCCCGGCGACGTCGTCTTCAGCGGGCTCTCGACCGCCTCCGCGTTCAGCATCCTGCTGATCCTCGCCGGCGTGGCGATCTTCCTCATCTCCAAGGCGCTGCCGGTCTTCGGCGCCGACCCGGCGGAGGTCACCGGCGGCGAGGGCTTCCTCTCCTACGTCTGGCCCCTGGTCTTCGGCACCCTCGTCGCCTCGCTCATCGCGATGCTCGTCGCGACGCCGGTGGCCGTCGGCATCGCCCTGTTCGTCTCGCACTACGCGCCCAAGCGGCTCGGCACCGCGGTCGGCTTCGTCATCGACCTGCTCGCCGCGGTGCCCAGCGTCGTCTTCGGCATGTGGGGCTTCCAGGTGTTCGCGCCCAAGCTCGTGCCGCTGTTCGGCTGGCTGGAGGAGCACCTCGGCTTCCTGCCGTTCTTCGAGTCCGCCTCCCGGACCGGGCGCACCCTGCTCACGGCGTCGCTCGTCCTCGCCGTGATGATCCTGCCGATCGTCACCTCGGTCTCGCGCGAGGTCTTCCTCCAGACGCCCCGCCTGCACGAGGAGGCCGCCCTGGCCCTCGGGGCCACCCAGTGGGAGATGATCCGCACCGCGGTCCTCCCGTTCGGGCGGCCGGGCGTCATCGGCGGCACGATGCTCGGCCTGGGCCGCGCGCTCGGCGAGACGATGGCGGTCGCGATCATCCTCTCGCCCGGGGTCTTCACGTGGAACCTCATCGACACCGGGAACACGACGGTGCCGGCCGAGATCGCCCTGAACTTCCCCGAGGCGGCCGGCCTGCGGCTCTCCGAGCTCATCGCCGCCGGTCTCGTCCTCTTCGGCATCACCCTCGCGGTCAACCTCGCCGCCCGGGCGGTCGTCGAGCGCCGCGCCGAGTTCTCGGGGGCGAACTGATGAGCGTCGAGACCGAGCCGACGGCCCGCCAGCGCAAGCTCAGCGAGATCGAGGGCGTCGACCTCGACACCGTGCGGGCCTCCTCGAACCGGCAGTCCTACATCGTCCTCGGGCTCGCCGTCGTCGTCGGGGCGCTGCTGTGGCTGCTCGGCCTGCACCCGGCTCTCGCCGTCGTCCTCGCGTTCGTCGCCTACCTCGTCATCGTCTACGCGGTCTACCGCTCGACGGCGGGCAGCCGGGTGGCCGTGGACCAGGTGGCCCGTGGTCTCGTGCTCGGCGCCTTCGTGCTCGCCCTCGTCCCGCTGGTCTCGCTGCTGTGGACGGTCATCGTGCGCGGCGGAGCCACCGTGGTCAGCCCGGCCTTCCTCGGGCAGACGATGAACGGCGTCACGGGGCTGCAGGACCAGGCGACCCAGCGTGACGGCGCTGAGCTCATCGGCGGGGCCTACCACGCGATCATCGGCACCCTGATCATCACCGGGCTCGCCGCCCTGATCTCGGTCCCCATCGGGGTGTTCACCGCGATCTTCCTCGTCGAGTACCAGCCCAAGGGCCGGGTCTCCCACCTGATCCGCTTCCTCGTCGACGTCATGACCGGCATCCCGTCGATCGTCGCCGGCCTGTTCGCCTTCGCCCTGTGGGCGGTCCTCTTCGGCATCGGGACCAAGAACGGCTTCGCGGGCGCGGTCGCGCTCTCGGTGCTCATGATCTCCACGGTCGTGCGCAACAGCGAGGAGATGCTGCGGATCGTGCCCAACGAGCTGCGCGAGGCCTCGCTCGCCCTCGGGGTGCCCAAGTGGCGCACCATCGCCAAGGTCGTCCTGCCGACGGCCGCCTCCGGGCTGGCCTCGGGCATCACCCTGGCGATCGCCCGGGTCATCGGCGAGACCGCACCGCTGCTCGTCGCCGTCGGCTACGCCCGCGGGCTCAACGTCAACCCGGCCGAGGGCCCGATGAACACCCTCGCGGTCTACGCGTACTACATGTTCACCAAGCCCCTGAGCCCGGGCTACCGTGAGCCGAGCCTGGACCGGGCCTGGGCCGCGGCGCTGCTGCTCGTGCTCATCGTCGTCGTCCTCAACCTCTCGGCCCGGTTCATCGCCCGGGCCTTCGCCCCCAAGACCGGTCGCTGACCAGGAGAGCCGCACCAGCATGTCCAAGCGCATCGACGTCAAGAACCTCGACATCTACTACGGCGACTTCCACGCCGTGAAGAGCGTGTCGATGACCATCGAGCCCCGGTCGGTCACCGCCTTCATCGGCCCGTCCGGGTGCGGCAAGTCCACGGTGCTGCGCACCCTGAACCGGATGCACGAGGTCATCCCCGGCGCGCACGTCACCGGCGAGGTCCTCATGGACGACCGCAACCTCTACGCCAAGGAGACCGACCCGGTCGACGTGCGCCGTCAGGTCGGCATGGTCTTCCAGCGGCCCAACCCGTTCCCGACGATGTCGATCCGCGAGAACGTGCTCGCCGGGGTGAGCCTGAACTCCAAGCGGCTCTCGAAGTCGGCCGCGGACGAGCTGCTCGAGCAGTCGCTGCGCGGGGCCAACCTGTGGACCGAGGTCAAGGACCGGCTCGACCGGCCGGGCGCCGGCCTCTCCGGCGGCCAGCAGCAGCGGCTGTGCATCGCCCGGGCGATCGCCGTCCAGCCCGAGGTCATCCTCATGGACGAGCCGTGCTCGGCGCTCGACCCGATCTCCACCCTGGCCATCGAGGACCTCATCAACGAGCTGAAGAGCGACTACACGGTCGTCATCGTCACGCACAACATGCAGCAGGCCGCCCGGGTCTCGGACCGCACCGGCTTCTTCAACCTCGAGGCCACCGGCATGCCCGGCGAGCTCGTCGAGATGGACGACACCCCGAAGATCTTCAGCAACCCGAGCAAGAAGGCCACCGAGGACTACATCTCCGGCCGCTTCGGCTGACGCGCCCTCGGGTGGGCGAGCGCCGGAGGCGGCGGCCGCGCCCGGCGGCGCTCAGGGCAGGTGGCGCTCGACGGCGACGACGCGCGCCGTGGGCCCGGCGCCCGCGACGTGGCAGACGAGCGCCTCGCCCTTGACCAGCTTGGTCGCGGCCGACCGCTCGAAGCGCTCCCGCTCGGGCGCGCCGGCGTCCTCGAGCAGCGGGCGCAGCACGTCGAGCAGCGCGGGCAGCACGGGCCCGTGCGTGCACAGCACCGCCGGGCGCGCCCGCTCGAGCATCCGCTGCAGTCGGGCCGGGGCGCGCGAGGGGTCGTCGGCGAACCCCTCCTCGGCCAGGCTCTCCCGCTCGCGCACCCGCATCCCGGCCACGCCGGCGAACGGGGCGACGGTCTCGAGGCAGCGCACCGACGGCGAGCTGACCACCCGCTCGGGGGCGTAGGCCGCGAGGACCGGGACGAGGGCCCCAGCGCGCTCACGGCCCGCCCGGGTCAGCGGGCGCCGGGTGTCGTCGTGGCCGTCCCACGCCGAGCGGGGCACCGCCTGGGCGTGCCGGACGACGACGAGCGGCCAGGTGTCGAGAGTGCCCGCCTGGTGGTGGCGGACGAGGGCGAGCAGCTGGTCGCGGTCGCGGGCGTAGTCGAGCCGGTCGTGCGCCTCGCGGTGGGAGAGCCAGGCGACGTCGTCGATCTCGTTGACCAGCCGGCCCGAGCCGCCGGTCACCCGGGCGGCCCAGTACCGCACGACCTTGTCCGAGGGGGTGCCGTCGCGGTCCAGGAGGGTGTAGCGCGCCTCGGGCAGCGGGAGCCCGAGGCGGACCGTCAGCCCGGTCTCCTCGTGCGTCTCGCGGGTCGCCGCCGCGGCCCAGTCCTCGCCGGGGTCGAGCTTGCCCTTCGGCCAGGACCAGTCGTCGTAGCGGGGACGGTGGACGAGGGCGACCTCGAGCGTGGCACCGGCCACGCGCCAGGGGATCGTCCCGGCGGCCGGGATCGTCGTCGGCATGGGGTGCTCAGCGGCGCCGCGCCTTGCGGCGGCGCTTGGCGTGCATCTCGATGAGGGAGTCCTGCAGGTCCTCCAGCGGGCGGCCTTCGGCGTCGAGGTGGTGGCGGGTCCAGCGGCCGTCCCCGCCGAGCGCCCAGTGCGCGTAGTGGTCGGACATGCCGCGCTCGATGAGCGAGCGCAGGTCCTCGAGGTGGCGCTCGTCGGTGAGCCGGACGAGCGCCTCGACCCGCCGGTCGAGGTTGCGGTGCATCATGTCCGCGCTGCCGATGAACGCCACCGGCTCCCCGGCGCCGCCGAAGTAGAACACCCGGGAGTGCTCGAGGAAGCGGCCGAGCACCGAGCGCACCCGGACGGTCTCCGACAGGCCCGGGACGCCCGGGCGCAGGGCGCAGATGCCGCGCACCCACAGCTCCACCCGCACCCCGGCCTGCGCGGCCTCGTAGAGCGCGTCGATGACCTGCTCGTCGACGATCGAGTTGACCTTCCACGCGATCAGGCCCGAGCCGGGGTTCGCGCGCTCGTGCTCGATCTCCTGGCGGATGTGCGCGACGAGCCCCGAGCGCATCGCCCGCGGCGCGACGAGCAGGCGCTTGAAGCGGCTGCGGGGCGCGATGCCGGAGAGCTGGTTGAACAGCCGGCTGAGGTCCTCGCCGACGTGCTCGTCGTCGGTGAGCAGGCCGAGGTCCTCGTAGAGGCGGGCCGTCTTGGGGTTGTAGTTGCCGGTGCCGACGTGGCAGTACCGGCGCATCCCCTCGGCCTCCTGACGGATGACGAGGCAGAGCTTGGCGTGCGTCTTCAGCCCGACGATGCCGTAGACGACGTGCACGCCGGCGTGCTCGAGCTTGCGGGCCCAGGAGATGTTGTTCTCCTCGTCGAAGCGGGCCTTGATCTCGACGACCGCGAGCACCTGCTTGCCCGCCTCCGCCGCGTCGATGAGGGCGTCGATGATCGGGCTGTCGCCGCTCGTGCGGTACAGGGTCTGCTTGATCGCGAGGACCTGGGGGTCGGCCGCCGCCTGCTCCAGGAGCGCCTGCACCGACGTCGAGAACGAGTCGTAGGGGTGCTGGAGGAGGACGTCCTGCTTGCGGATCGCGGCGAAGATGTCGCGCGCCTTGGCCGACTCGGTCGGGGCCAGGTCGGGGTTGGTCCGCGCGACGAACGGCTCGAAGTGCAGCTCGGAGCGCTCGAGGTCGGCGATCGCGTTGAGCGCCCGCAGGTCCAGCGGCGCCGGCAGCCGGTACACCTCCGAGGCGGCCACCCCGAGCTCGCGGACGATGAGGTCGAGGACGTGGTCGTCCATCGCGTCCTCGACCTCGAGACGCACCGGCGGGCCGAAGCGCCGCCGGCTCAGCTCGCGCTCGAGCGCGGTGAGCAGGTTCTCGGCGTCGTCCTCCTCGACCTCGAGGTCCTCGTTGCGGGTGACCCGGAAGGTGAAGTGCTCGCGGATCTCCATGCCGGGGAAGAGCTGCTGGAGATGGGCGGCGATGACGTCCTCGAGCGGCACGAACCGGGTGTCGTACATGTCGGCGAGCGGCGACTCCTCCGGGCCGGGCTCCACCCGCAGCAGGCGGGGGAGCATCGGGGGCACCTTGACCCGGGCGAAGTGCTCCTTGCCGCTGCGCGGGTTGACGAGGATGACCGCGAGGTTGAGCGAGAGCCCGGAGATGTACGGGAAGGGGTGGGCGGGGTCGACGGCGAGCGGGGTGAGCACCGGGAAGAGCCGGTCGGTGAACACCGTGCCGAGCCGCTCGCGCTCGTCGTCGGAGAGCTCGTCCCAGCGGACGATGGAGACCCCCTCCTCCTCGAGCTCGGGGCGGACCTGCTCGGCGTAGACCCGGGCGTGCATCGTCATCAGCTCGTGCGCGACGTGGCTGATCTGCTCGAGCACCTCACGCGGCTCGAGGCCGGAGGCCGAGCGCACGGCGATGCCGGTGGCGATCCGCCGCTTGAGCCCGGCGACCCGCACCATGAAGAACTCGTCGAGGTTCTGGGCGAAGATCGCCAGGAAGCGTGCCCGCTCGAGCAGCGGGACGTTCTCGTCGCCGGCGAGCTGGAGGACCCGCTCGTTGAACTGCAGCCAGGAGATCTCCCGGTCGAGGAAACGGTCGGCGGGCATGCCCTGGTCCGGGGCGGCCTCGGCGTGGTGGTGGCCCATCCGCACGAACCGGCCGTTGGCGCCGCGCGGCTGCTGGTGGCGGGTCTCGCTGGCCGAGGCGCTCGCGATGGACACCTCGCTGACGATGGCCGCCTCCGCGACGTCGACCGCCGTCTCGTTGCTCATGCGTCCCATCCTGACAGGTCGGGGCGCGCGGACGGTGGGCCGATCGTCAGGAGTACTGGACGTCGACGGCCGCGTCCTCGAACCCGTACCGGGCGTAGGTGCGCCGCGCCGCGGTGTTGTCGCCGTCGACGTACAGCTCGACCTCGGCGAGCCCGCGCCGGGCGAGGTGGGCCAGGCCGAGGCCGGTGACCGCCGCGCCGAGCCCGCGGCCCTGCTGCGCCGGGTCGACCCCGACGACGTACACCTCCCCGGTCCCGCTGCGCGGCGCGCCCGGCGCGCTGTCCGGCCGGGTCCCGTCCGCCGGGCCGGTCTCGACCTTGGTCCAGTGGAACGCGGCGAGCCGGCCGTCGTGCTCGACGAGGAGCAGCCCGGCCGGGTCGAACCACGGCTGCGCCATCCGCTCGCGCAGGTCCTCCACGGTGAGCCGGCCCTGCTCGGGGTGCCCGGCGAAGGCGGCGGCGTTGAGCCGGACCCACGCCTCGTCGTCCCGGCCGGGCTCGAACCCCCGCACCGTGTACCCCTCGGGAAGGGCCGGGTCGGCGGTGTCGGCGTCGGTGAGCGGGCGGGTCATCCGGTACAGCTCGCGGCTGCGGCGCAGGCCGACGGCGGCCGCGAGCGCCCGGGCCCCCGCCAGGTCTCCGTGCGCCCACACGCTGCGCGCCCCGTCGCCGCGCGCCGCGTCGAGCAGCGCCGCGCCGTGCCCCTGGCGCCGGGCCGCCGGGTCGACGACGAGCTCGGCGACCGCCTGCGGACTTCGGGCGTCGGCCACCTGCGCATAGCCGACGAGCTGGCCCGCGTCGTCCCGGCGCAGCAGATGGGCGACGCCCTCGCGCTGCGCGCCGAGGGCGAGCCGGAAGGCCTCGGAGACGGCCGCGACACCGTCCGCGGCCTCGGCCCGCTCCCACAGCTCGCGCACCTTGGCGGCGGTCGCCTCGTCGACGGCCCCGAGCCGCTCGGTGAGCGGCACTCAGCCCTCGACCTCGTCGAGGTCCTCGGCGGCCTCCGGGACGAACCGGTAGCCGACGTTGCGCACCGTGCCGATGAGCAGCTCGTGCTCGGCGCCGAGCTTGGCGCGCAGCCGGCGGACGTGGACGTCGACGGTGCGGGTGCCGCCGAAGTAGTCGTAGCCCCAGACCTCCTGGAGCAGCTGGGAGCGGGTGTAGACCCGGCCCGGGTGCTGCGCGAGGTACTTGAGCAGCTCGAACTCCTTGTACGTCAGGTCGAGCAGCCGGCCGCGCAGCCGCACCGAGTACGTCGCCTCGTCGATGACGAGCGCGCCGGCGGTGATCGGGCCGGCCTCGTCCTCGGCGCTCTCGCCCCGGCGGCCGACGGCCAGCCGCAGCCGGGCCTCGACCTCCGCCGGGCCGGCCGTGTCGAGCAGGACGTCGTCGACCCCCCACTCGCTCGTCAGCCCGGCGAGGCCGCCCTCGGTGACGACGGCGAACAGCGGCGCGACGACGCCGGTCGTCGTGAGCACGCGGCACAGCGACTTGGCCATGGCGAGCTCGCGCCGGGCGTCGATGAGCACCGCGTCGGCCTCGGGCGCGTCGACCAGCGCCGAGGCCTCCGCGGGCAGGATGCGAACATGGTGCGAGAGCAGCCCGAGCGCCGGTAGGACCTCGGACCCGGGCGCCAAGGTGTTCGTCAGCAGCAACAGGTGGGCCATCGCCCCACAGAATAGGGTGTCATGGACGGAGGGCACGGAGCCTTGCCCGAGGGTGGGACACACGACACGGCCGCCGGCATGCTCCGGGTGCGGTACTGGGCCGGTGCCCGGGCCGCCGCCGGGGTGGAGTCCGAGCAGGTCGAGGCGCTCCCGAGCGTGGCCGCGCTGACCGAACGGATCGTCGCGGGCCGGCCGGCGCTCGCCGAGGTGCTGCCCGTGTGCTCGGTCCTCGTCGACGGCCTGGCCGCCTCGGGCGACACGCCGCTGCCGCCGGGGGCGCTCGTCGAGGTGCTGCCGCCCTTCGCCGGTGGGTGATGCGAGGATGCCGGGCGTGGACCAGGAGGCGGCACCGAGCACCGGGGGGCCGGTCGAGCCCGAGACCCGGGCCGCCCGCCGTGCCCGGGTCGAGGCCATCCGGCGCCACCCCGTGCTGCCGGAGATGGCCCTCGTGCCGCGCCCGCTCGTCGTCGTCGCCACCGTCGTGCTCGTCGGGCTGCTCGTCCCGCTGCTGCGCACCGACCCGGTCCTCCTCGCCGGCGGGCTGGCCTGGACGGGCGTCGTGCTCGCCTGGGGCTGGCCGCGGCTGCTCGGCAGCTCGAGCCGCTTCGGCTCCTCGCTCGCCGTCGGCGTCGCCGCGGTGGCCGCCCCCGTGCTCGGCGTCGTTCCCGGCGAGGAGCCGTACCTGCGGCTCGTCCCGGTCGGCCTGGCCGTCGGCCTCGGGGTGATGTTCGTCCACCAGATCGCCCGGCGCGACGGCCGTCCCCGGCTCACCGAGTCGATCGGCGTCACCTCCTTCGGGCTCGGCCTGGTCACGGTCGGCACGACGTGGCTGCCCCTGGCGTACTCCGGCCGGGCGACCGACCTGGCGAGCGCGGCGTTCGTCGCCGTGGCCGTGGGCTCGCTCGCCGACCTCGCGGCCGGGGTGCGCCTGCTGCGGGCGTGGCTGCTGCCGGTCGCGATGGTCCTCGGGGCCGCCGGGGCGATCGTCGCCGCGAGCATCCTCGGCTTCCCGCAGGCCTCGAGCGCGGCGCTCGTCGGCCTGCTCGCGGCCGCCGTCGCCCATGCCCTGCGCCGGGCCCTCGTCGTCCTCCCGCCGGTGACGGCGCGCCGCAGCCAGCTCGCGGTCGCCGCCGCCGGGGTGCTCGTGCCCGGCGTGGTCGTCTACGGGGCGGCGCTCGTCCTCATCGGCTGACCGGCGGGCTCCCTACACTGGCCGGCATGGTCTTCCAGCTCGACGTCTCCCTGCACGAGGATCTCGCCCCGCTCGCCTGGCTCGTCGGCACCTGGGCCGGCGCGGGCGTCGTCGGCTACCCGACGATGGAGTCCGAGCGGTTCGGCCAGGAGGTCGTCTGCAGCCACGACGGGCGCCGGTTCCTGCGGTGGGAGTCGCGCACCTGGCTGCTCGACGACGAGGGCAAGCAGGTGCGTCCGCTCGCGACCGAGCTGGGCTTCTGGCGCCCGGTGACCCCCGGCAGCGACGGCACGAACGTCGAGCTCCTGCTCGCCCACCCCACCGGGTTCGTCGAGCTCTACGCGGGGGTGGCCGAGCCGGCCAAGGTCGAGGTGCACACCGACGGCGTCATGCGCAGCCCGGACGCCAAGGAGTACACCGCCGCCCAGCGGATGTACGGCTACGTCGCCTCCAACCTCATGTGGGTCATGGACATGGCCGCCATGGGCCACCCCATGCAGTCGCACGTCTCGGCCGAGCTCAAGCGGGTGGAGTGACCCGGCCGCCTCGGGCGCGTGCCGGCGCTCAGGGCGTGACGAACACGTCGAGGTAGTCCTCCATCGTGTCGGTGCGCAGCGCCTCGCCGAGCAGGGCCATCCGCTTGGTGTCGACGACGTCGATGCTGCCCGCCTGCGGGTCGGACGCGAAGCCGCTGAAGGGGGCGGTGGCGAACACGACGTCGGAGGAGCGGATCCCGCGCAGCTCCAGCGCATAGTCCTTCATCGCGCCGATGGTCAGGTCCCGGTCGACGACGAGGTTCTCGGTCGCGGCGTCGGTGAAGCGCGCGACGGCCAGCGGGTTGGTCAGCGTCGAGCGGCTCGTCGCCTTGAGCAGCAGCGCCTTGACGAAGGCCAGCTGGCGCCGCCCCCGGGAGATGTCACCCTCGCTCAGCTCGTAGCGCTCCCGGACGAACGCCAGCGCCTGCTCGCCGTCGAGGTCGTTCCACCCCCGGTGGATCGCAGCGCCGCCGTTGCCGGAGGCGTCGTTGCCCTCCTCGGCGTAGACCCGCACACCGCCGACGGCGTCGGTCATGTTCTTGAAGCCCTCGAAGTTCGTCCGCGCGACGTGGTCGATCTTGATGCCGAGCAGGTTCTGGAGGGTCTCGACGAGCAGCGGCTCCCCGCCGTAGGCGTACGCGGCGTTGATCTTGTTCTTCCCGTGCCCGGGGATGCTCACGTAGAGGTCGCGGGGGAAGTGGATCATCTCGATGCTCGTCGGGTCCTCGGGGACGTGGACGAGCACGATGACGTCCGAGCGTCCCCGGTCGCTGCCACGGCTGTCGGAGCCGACGACGAGGAAGTTGGTCCCGACGCCCGAGCTCGGCACCTCGATGGGGGAGCCGTCGGACGCGGTGCTCGGGGGTGCGGCGGTCGGCAGCAGGTCGGCACGGGTGATGTTGTCCGACACCCGCCAGCCGAGGTAGCCGACGAAGCCGCCGACGGCGACCACGACGAGCAGCACGAGCATGCCGAGGACGAGCAGGACGCGCCGGCCGCGTCGACGCCGTGGGGTGGGCTGGGCGGCCTCCTCGGGCGGGCCCTCCCCGCCGTCGTCTCCGGCCTGGCCGTCACGCCCCACGAGCTCCACGTCCCGGTCGGTCACCGGGCCAGTGTAGGTGCGGGTGGCGGCGGGGAGGCTCCTTCGGCCTACATTGGAGGGGTGAGCGACCTCGGGGAGCGGCTGCGTGCGCGCGGCAAGCGCCTGACGACGCAGCGCGAGCGGGTGCTCGCCGCCGTCGGGCGGCTCGGGCATGCCACCCCCGAGGACATCGTCGAGGCGGTCGCCGCCGACGGGGGGCGGGCACTGCCGGTCTCGACCGTGTACCGCTCGCTCGACGCCCTCCAGGAGCTCGGGTTCGTCGGGCACACCCACGTCGACCACCGCACGCCGAGCTACCACCTCGCCGAGCACGCCACCCACCTGCACCTGCTCTGCCGCGGCTGCGGCTGGGTCGGTGAGGTGCCGCTGGCGACCGCCGACGAGCTCGTCGCCCGGCTCGACGAGCGGGTCGGCTTCGCCGCCGACGTCAGCCACGCGGCCGTCCACGGGCTGTGCCGTACCTGCCGGGAGGGCTCGTGAGCGCCGCCCTTCCCTCGCCGGTCCCGCCCGCCGGCCAGGACGCACCGGCCGCCGGCGCGGCCTCGCCGCTGCTGGCCCGACCCGGCGCGGTCGAGGCCGAGGGGCTCGACGCCGGGGTCGCCGCCCACTACGGCGACCCGATGCGCGAGCAGCGCCTGCTCGCCGAGGGGCTGGCCGTCGTCGACCTCTCCCACCGTGGGGTGGTGACCGTCTCCGGCCCGGACCGGCTCTCGTGGCTGCACTCGATGACCACCCAGGAGCTCACCGGCCTGCCACCGCGGACCTCCCGCGAGACCCTCGTCCTCTCGCCCAAGGGGCACCTCGAGCACGCGGTGCACGTCGTCGACGACGGGGAGCGGGCCTGGCTGAGCGTCGAGCCCGGGACGGCTCCGGCGCTCGTGGCCTGGCTGGAGTCGATGCGCTTCATGCTGCGCGTCGAGGTCGCCGACGTCTCCGGCTCCTGGGCGGTGCTCGGGGAGCCGATGGGCGGCGAGTCGGCCGAGGGCGAGCCGCTGGCCTGGGTCGACCCGTGGCCGGGGCTCGTCGGCGACACCGTCGCGTACGGGCCGCCCGAGGGCCATCCGGCTCTCGGGCGGGCCTGGCGCGAGCTGCTCGTCCCGCGCGACCGGCTGGCCTCGGCGGTCGGTGACCGTCCGCTCGCCGGCGTGTGGGCCGCGGAGGCGCTGCGCGTCGCCGCCTGGCGGCCCCGGCTCGGTCTCGAGACCGACCACCGCACCATCCCCCACGAGCTGGACTGGCTGCGCACCGCCGTCCACCTGCACAAGGGCTGCTACCGGGGGCAGGAGACGGTCGCGCGGGTGCACAACCTCGGGCGGCCGCCGCGGCGGCTCGTCTTCCTCCACCTCGACGGCTCGGGGCACGTGCTGCCCTCGCGGGGCGCGCCCGTCATCGTCGGGGAGCGCGAGGTCGGCCGGCTGACGAGCGTCGCCCGGCACTACGAGGACGGCCCGGTCGCCCTCGCCGTGGTCAAGCGGTCGGTGCCCGAGGACGTCGACTGCCTCGTCGAGGGCGTGGCCGCCGCGCAGACGCCCGTCGTGCGGGGGTAGCGCGGCGGTCCGCGGGGGAGCCGCAGCACCGGGAAGGGCGGCAGCGTTCGGCCCCGTCGGCACGGAGCCTGGAGGGGCCGGCGGGCCGGCTGCCATGATGGGCCCCATGACGCCGCCGCCCGGGGTGACCGGCACGCTCATCACCGTCGCGCCGACCGGCGCCGAGCACGCCAAGGCCGACCTGCCGCAGCTGCCGACGACCCTCGAGGAGGTTCTCGAGACGGCCCGGCGGTGCGAGGCGGCCGGCGCCTCGGTGGTTCACCTGCACATCCGTGACCGGGAGCACCGGCCCACCCTCGACGGGGGCTACCTGCGCGCCGCGGTCGAGGCGGTGCGGGAGGCGACCGACCTCGTCGTCCAGCTCTCGACCGGCGGGTCGGTGCACGACCCCCTGGAGCACCGCCTCACCGTGCTGGACGCCGAGCCGGACTCGTGCTCGCTCACCTGTGGGACGACGAACTTCGGCGACGACGTCTTCCTCAACCCGTGGCCGTTCGTCGCCGAGCTGTACGTCCGGGCGCGCGAGCGGGAGGTCGTGCCGGAGTTCGAGCTGTTCGACCTCGGGCACGTGGCGACCCTCCGCCGGCTGCTCGACACCCACGGGCTGCCGTTCGGTGGGCGCGTGCACGTCGACTTCGTCACCGGCGTCCCCGGGGGGATGCCGGCGACGACGGCCGCGGTGATGGCCGGCGTCGCGATGCTGCCGGAGGAGGTGACGTCGTGGTCGGCCACCGGGATCGGCCGGGGACACCTGCCCGTCATGGCGGCGGCCCTGTCGGCCGGGGGGCACCTGCGGGTCGGGATGGAGGACAACGTCGTGTTCCGCAGGGGCCGGGTCGTCGAGCACAACGACGAGCTCGTCGCGCGGGCGGCCGAGCTCGCCCGGCTGCTCCAGCGTCCGCCGCTGACCTGCGCCGAGGCGCGCGAGCTGCTCGGGGTGCGGGAGCGTCGCCGGCGCTGACCCGCCGGCGTCGGGCGCCGCGTCGATGTCCGAGGAGTGGACCACGAGCGAGCTGCGGGATGACGCGACCCATTATCTGACGTTATGGAGTCCATGCGTTCCGTGATCGGTTTCCCCGCGGTGGTCAACGAGAAGGCGGCCCGCGTGGTCGCCGCGTGCGTCGTGGTCGTCGCGGCGACGGCGCTGGTGACGGGGTGGCTGTGGCTGAGCGTCGTCCTCGCGGCCGGGTTCGCCCTGCGCGTCGCGAGCGGTCCGCGGCTCGACCCGTTCGGCCGGTTCGCCACCGCAGTGGTCGCTCCGCGGCTCGGGGCGCCGCGCCTGGTCTCCGGGGCGCCCAAGCGGTTCGCCCAGGGGGTGGGGCTGGCGTTCACCGCGGCGGCGAGCGTCGCGCTCCTCCTCGGTGCGCCCGCGGTGGCCGCCGTGCTCCTCGCCGTGCTCGTCGTCTTCGCCTCGCTCGAGGCGTTCGCCGGGTTCTGCGCCGGGTGCTTCGCGTTCGGCCAGCTGATCCGCCTCGGGCTCGTCTCGGACGACACCTGTGTGGAGTGCGCCGACATCTCCCTGCGCCGGCGCGAGAGCGCCACCGCCTGAGGCCCTCGCGGGCGCCGGTCGTCTCGGGAGGTGCCCGCTGCGCCAGGTGCGCGACCGGCACCGGTGTGACGGGGGTCGCGCTTGCCTGAGTTTGCATGATGCTAACTGGAGCAAGCATACTGGGGGACGTGAGCAAGAACCCGCTGAACGACCTCGGTGAGAGCCTGGGGGACTACCTGCGCGAGCAGCGCACGTCCGCCCAGCTCTCGCTGCGGCAGCTGTCCGCGCTCGCCGGTGTCTCCAACCCCTACCTCTCCCAGATCGAGCGCGGGCTCAAGCGCCCCAGCGCCGAGATCCTCCAGCAGCTCGCCAAGGGCCTGCAGGTCTCGGCCGAGTCCCTCTACGTCCGGGCCGGCATCCTCGACGCCGAGGCGGCCGCCCCCGTGGCCCGCACGTCCGACGTCCGCCGCGCGCTGGCCGAGGACCCGGTCCTCACCGCCCGGCAGAAGCGCACCCTCCTCGACATCTACGACTCCTACGTCGAGGACGACGCCCCGTGACGCCGCCTCCCGGCGCCGGCACGACCGACCGGCAGCGCCGCCGGCCCCGACCCACAGCCCACATCCCGCCCTCCCCCCTGAAGGAGCCCGCCATGGCCGTTCTCGACGACCTCCGCAAGACCCTCGACACCACCCCCTTCTACGCCCTCGCCGGCGCCACCGACCTCGCGGTCGAGAAGGTCCGCGAGGCCCAGAAGCGGGCCGACGCCCGCCGGGCCGAGCTCGCCACCCGCGCCGAGGCCGCCCGCACCGAGCTGGCCCCGGCCGCGCTCCAGAAGCGCGTCGACGCCGTGACCGGCCAGGTCAAGGACCTGCCCGCCACCGCCCTCACCCGAGGGCTCGTCGTCGGCGGCAAGGTCTCCGAGGGCTACGCCGACCTCGCGACCCGGGGCAAGACGCTCGTCGGGCGGCTGCGCACCCAGCAGGCCACGCAGGACCTCGTCGCGCAGGCCGAGACCACCCTGGCCCAGGCCAAGGGCGCGGTGACCACCGCGCGCAAGGCCGTCGCCGACGTCGAGCGCTCCGCCCGGGCCACGGTGACCACGGGCCGCCGCGAGGCCGCGCACGTCGCCTCGGTCGTCTCCGGTACCGCCACCGAGGAGGCCCAGCGCGCCCAGACCGAGGTCGCCGCCTCGGCCAAGCGCACCCGCACCGCCGCCAAGCGCACGTCGACGACGACGACCAAGGCCGCCCGGCGCACCACGTCGGCCACGAAGGCCGCGCGCACGAGCGCCCGCAAGACGGCCAAGGCCTCGACGGCCGCGGCGCGCACCTCCGCCGAGAAGGTCGGCGACTGACCCACCCCGGCGCGCCCGGCGCGCCCTGTCACCGACCCCCCTTTCCGGTGACGCCCCGGTGCCCCGGCTCGGACCCGTCCGAGCCGGGGCACCGGTCTGGACGCGCCCGTCCGGGCGGCCGGCCTCCGGCGCACCCACCGGCCGGTGGCGGCCCCCGGCGCCGGCGCTAGTGTCGGCCGGGTGCCTCAGCCCACGCCGCCGGCCCTCGCCGCCGCCCCCGTCCTCGCCCACGTCGTGCGCGGCGGCATCGTCGAGTCCGCCCACCGCGCCAGCGTCGCCGTCACCGGCCCGGACGGCGCGCTCGAGCAGGCCTGGGGCGACCCGGACGACCCCGTCCTGCCGCGCTCGTCGAACAAGCCCCTCCAGGCGCTGGCCATGCTGCGCGCCGGGCTGCGCCTGCCCGAGCCCCACCTCGCCCTCGCCTGCGCCAGCCACAGCGGGGAGGCGATGCACCTCGAGGGCGTGCGGGCCATGCTCGCCGACGCCGGCCTGGGCGAGGCCGACCTGCAGAACACCCCCGACCTGCCCCACGACCCGCTCGAGCGGGACGCCTGGGTGGCCGCCGGCCGCCCGGCCAGCTCGCTCGCCCAGAACTGCTCGGGCAAGCACGCCGCGATGCTCGCCACCTGCCGCGCCGCCGGGTGGGACCCCGCCACCTACCGTGACCCCGGGCACCCCCTCCAGCGTGCCGTCGCCGAGACCCTCGCGGACCTCACCGCCGGCCCGGTCGGCCCGGTCGCCGTCGACGGCTGCGGCGCACCGGTCATGGCCGTGCCGCTCACCGGTCTCGCCCGGGCCTTCGGACGCCTCGCGGCCGCCGAGCCCGGCACCGACGAGCGGGCCGTCGCCGACGCGATGCGCCGCCACCCCGAGCTGCTCGGCGGCACCCGGCGCGACGTCACCGCGCTGATCCGGGCCACCCCGGGGCTCCTCGCCAAGGACGGAGCGGAGGCCGTCTACGCCGTGGGCCTGCCGGACGGCCGTGGCGTCGCGCTCAAGGTCGCCGACGGTGGCCAGCGCGCCCGCGGGGTCATCCTCGCGGCCCTCCTGCGGCGCCTCGGCGTCGAGTCCACGGCGTACGGGCGGCTCGAGGACGCGCCGGTCCTCGGCCACGGCGAGCCGGTCGGCGCCGTCGTCGCGGTCGGCCTCGAGGAGCCGGCGCCGTGAGGACGGTGCTGCAGCGGGTCTCCCGCGCCGCCGTCCGGGTGGGCGGCGACGTCGTCGGGGAGCTGACTCGCCCCGGGCTCGTCGCGCTCGTCGGGGTCACGCACGACGACGGCCCGGAGCAGGTTGCCAGGACCGCCCGCAAGATCGCCGAGCTGCGCCTGCTCGACGGCGAACGGTCGCTCCTCGAGGAGTCGGCGCCGGTCCTCGTCGTCTCCCAGTTCACGCTCTACGCCGACACGGCCAAGGGTCGGCGCCCGTCGTGGAACGCCGCCGCGCCCGCCGCGGTCGCCGAGCCGCTCGTGGCCGCCGTCGTCGAGGCGCTGCGTGGCCGCGGGCTCGAGGTCGCGACCGGCAGCTTCGGCGCGCACATGGAGGTCGAGATGGTCGGGGACGGCCCGGTGACCATCGTCCTCGACGTGTGAGCACACCCCCTACGCTGTCCCCATGCGGATCCTCGGCGAGCTCCAGTACTGGATCGTCCTCGCCCTGTCGCTGGCCGCCCTCGGCGTCGAGGTGTTCGCCCTCGTCGACTGCGCCCGGCGGCGCTCGGACGCGTTCACGGCGGCCGGCAAGCGGACCAAGGGGTTCTGGCTGCTCGTCACCGGCATCGCGACCCTCGTCGGCGTCGTCGCGCTCGGCGGCCTCGGCCTGCTCGGGATCATCGCCGTCGTCGCCGCCGGGGTCTACCTCGCCGACGTCAAGCCCGCGCTCGACCAGGTGATGGGGCGCGGCAGCGGGAGGCAGGGCCCCTACGGCCCCTGGTGAGCGAGCGCGCTCGCCGGCCCCGCGGCTGCCCGCGGCGCGGCCGTGGAAGACTCGTCGGTATGACCTCGACCTCCGCCGCGTCGCCCCCCGCGCCGGGGCCTCGCCGGGTCGCCATGGTCACGGTGCACACCTCGCCGCTGGCCCAGCCGGGCACCGGCGACGCCGGCGGGATGAACGTCTACGTCCTCGAGGTCGCCCGGCAGCTGGCCCGCGCCGGCACGGCCGTGGACCTGTTCACCCGCGCGACGAGCGCGAGCCAGCCCGACGTCGTCCAGGTCGAGCCCGGCGTCGTCGTGCGCCACGTCCCCGCGGGGCCCTACGAGGGGCTGTCCAAGGAGGAGCTGCCCGGCCAGCTGTGCGCGTTCGCCGCCGGCATGATGCGCGTCGCCGCGCACGCCCCGGCCGGCTACTACGACCTCGTGCACTCCCACTACTGGCTCTCCGGGCAGGTGGGCTGGCTGGCCGCCGACCGGTGGGGCGTCCCGCTCGTGCACTCGATGCACACGATGGCCCGGGTGAAGAACCTCCACCTCGCCGACGGTGACGAGCCGGAGCCGCGTGGCCGCGAGATCGGCGAGGTGCAGGTCGTCGAGGCGGCCGACCGGCTCGTCGCGAACACCCGCCGGGAGGCCGACGAGCTCGTCGAGCTCTACGACGCCGAGCCCGAGCGGGTCGCCGTCGCCGAGCCCGGCGTCGACCTCGCGACCTTCACGCCCGGCTCGCGGGCCGAGGCGCGCGCGGTGCTCGGGCTGCCTCCCGACGCGGTGCTCCTGCTGTTCGTCGGGCGCGTGCAGCCGCTCAAGGGCCCGGACGTGCTCGTCCGCGCGGCGGCCGAGCTCGCCCGCCGGCGCCCCGACCTGCGCGAGCGGCTCGTCGTCGCGGTGCTCGGCGGGGCGAGCGGCTCCGGCGTCCGCACCCCGATGGGCCTGGAGGACCTCGCGGCGCGGCTCGGCATCGGGGACCGGCTGCGCGTCGTCCCGCCGGTGGAGCGGGCCACGCTCGCCCAGTGGTACCGCGCCGCCGACGCCGTGGCGGTGCCCTCGCACAGCGAGTCCTTCGGCCTCGTCGCCGTCGAGGCGCAGGCGTGCGGGGCCCCGGTGGTCGCGGCGAACGTCGGCGGGCTGCCGACGGCCGTCGGGGACGCGGGGGTGCTCGTCGACGGGCACGACACCGCCGACTGGGCGACGGCACTCGGGCGGGTCGCCCTCGACGCCGAGCGGCGCCGGGTGCTCGGCCGTCGCGGTGCCGAGCACGCGCAGGGGTTCGGCTGGGCGCGCACCGCCGAGAAGCTCCTCGCCGTCTACCGCGGGGCGCTGGCGGCCCCCAAGGACGTCTCGATCCACGACGCCCAGCGGCTGCGCGACGTGCCGCCGGCGGTCATCCCGTGAGCGCCGGCGACCTCCTCGCCGTCGTGCGGGGCTTCCTCGACGACTCCGGCCTGGAGTGGGAGCAGGGCGCCCGCGACGACGAGCTCGTCGTCGCGCTCCCGGGTGACAAGAAGCTGCGGACCGTCGTCTCCCTCGTGTGCGGCGAGAAGGCGCTGTCGGTGTCGGCGTTCGTCATCCGCAACCCCGACGAGAACCACGGCGAGGTGTACCGCTTCCTCCTCAGCCGCAACCTGCGCCTGCCCGGGCTCGCCTACGCCGTCGACCGCGCCGGCGACGTGTTCGTCACCGGGCGGGTGCCCGCCGCCGGGGTCGACGCCGACTACCTCGACCAGCTGCTCGGGGTCGTGCTCGCGGCCGCGGACGAACCGTTCAACGAGCTGCTCGTCATGGGCTTCCTCACCTCGATGCGCAAGGAGTGGCAGTGGCGGGTCTCGCGCGGCGAGAGCCTGCGCAACCTCGAGGCGTTCCGGCACATCCTCGAGCGCCCCGGCGACCCGCCCCGCGCCTGACCTCCGCTCCGCCGGAAGACCTCTCCCATCCACGTCGATCTCGACGGCCCGCGCACATCTCGTCGAGCCCTGGTGCCATGACGCACCGGGTGGGCGAGATCGCCACGGGGCAGCGAGCACCGCAGGGGTCGGAGAGGTCTTCCGGTGGGGGCGGTGGGTGGACGGGCGGCGGCGGGGCCTCGCTAGGCTGGCGGACATGACCGAGTACACGCTCATCCTCCTGCGGCACGGCGAGTCCGAGTGGAACCGCAAGAACCTGTTCACCGGCTGGGTCGACGTCGACCTGTCCGAGACGGGGCGCGAGGAGGCCGTGCGCGGTGGCCGGCTGATGCGCGAGGCCGGGCTGCTCCCGGACGTCGTGCACACCTCGGTGCTGCGCCGGGCGATCACTACGGCCAACCTCGCGCTCGACGCGTGCGACCGGCACTGGATCCCGGTGCGTCGCAGCTGGCGCCTCAACGAGCGGCACTACGGCGCCCTCCAGGGGCTCGACAAGGCCGCGACCCGGGAGAAGTACGGCGAGGAGCAGTTCATGCTCTGGCGGCGCAGCTTCGACACCCCGCCGCCCCCCATCGAGCGCGGCAGCGAGTACGACCAGTCCGACGACCCGCGCTACGCCGGGCTCGACGTGCCCGCCACGGAGTGCCTCGCCGACGTCATCCCGCGGATGATGCCGTACTGGGAGCAGGACCTGCAGGCCGACCTCGGGGCCGGGCGCACCGTCCTGGTCACCGCCCACGGCAACAGCCTGCGCGCCCTCGTCAAGCACCTCGACGGCATCAGCGACGCAGACATCGCCGGGCTGAACATCCCCACCGGGATGCCGCTGGTCTACCGGCTCGGCGCCGACTTCATGCCCACCGGCCCGGGCGAGTACCTCGACCCCGAGGCCGCCGCCGCGGCCGCTGCCGCCGTCGCCAACCAGGGCCGCTGACCGCCCCGGCGGTCCCTCCCCTCATCGCCACCGCCGCCCCGGCGGTCCCTCACCGCCGGCCGGCCACCGCTCGTCAGTCGACGACGCGCGTGAAGTCGGTCGAGGTCGGGAAGAGATCGAGCAGCCACCGTCCGCGCGGTGGGACCTCGTCGTAGGTGACCCGCCCCGCGGCGTCCCGGAGGCGCACCCGCAGCGACGGGGTGCCGAACACCCCTCGCACCGGCACCGTCGCGCCGTGTCCGGCGAGCGGCACCCGGGCGGAGACCGGTCCGCCACCGTGGGCGCCGAAGAGCTGGACGGTCGCGGCCGGCCCGGGGACGACGACGACGGCCGTGGAGTCCTCACCGCCCCCGCCGGGGAGCTGGACGGTGGGGCTGTCGGCGGCGACCGCCGGCACGACGCGGGGGGCCAGCGTCACCTCGACAGGTGAGCCGCCGGTGCCCGCCGTGAAGGTCAGGGTCCGCACGAGCGCCCCGCCGGGAAGGGTGAGGTCGACGAGCCGAGCCCTGCCCCGGGCGGGGTCACCGAGGATGCCCACGAGCGCGTTGCGCGGAAGGGCAGTTGTCGTCGTGTGCACCCGGATGTCCCGCACGGGCACACGCGTGGCGGCGGCGACCGTCCGGACGAGCTGGCCGGTCGCGTCGCCCGCGCGGTACTGCGGGTCCCACGACGTCGGGTGGGTGACCGGTCCGTCGTAGTCGCCGCACCGGGCCCGGGCCGCCGGTCCGAGCCGGCGCTCGAGGGTGGCCGCGCGGACACCGTCGGTGAGCGGGAGCGAGGTCCACTCCCGCACCACCTTGCCCCCGGCGGTCGGGCGCACCGTGTCGGACAGCTGCATCGAGCGCACCTCGGGGCCGGCGAGGGCCAGCAGGACGCCGGCGCGGCCGTGAGGGACGGCGAGGACGAGGGCGGACGCCCCGGGCTGGGTGAAGGCGGGGTCGCCCGCCCGCAGCTCCTCGGCCGGCTGCCCGGCCCGCCCGGACCACGCCTGGAACACGACGCCGTCGTCGTCCGCCTCCGGCGTCGTGGCCGCGACGACGACGCGCGCGCCGTCGACGTCGGCGGCGTAGAGCAGGCGGGCCCCGGGCGCGGCCGCCGCGACGAGTGCCGCGACGTCGGGGTCCCGCGCGAGGTCCCCGCGCGCCGGCCAGCGCCGGACGTCCTGCCAGGCCGGGTCCTGCGGGCCCGCGGTCGTCGGGACGGCCCGCCGGGTCGAGGTGGCCGAGGCGCCCGAGCCGCCGGCGTCGTCCCCGGGGAGCCACCCGGCCGCCCCCGCGGCCGCCACCCCGAGGCCCACGGTGACCACGGTGGCGCCGGCGAGGAGCAGCCGGCCGCGCCGGGCCCCCGGCTCCCCGGCCGGCGCCCCGACGGGAGGCTCCTGCGGAGCGTGGTCGGCCAGCCGGCGCAGCACGTCCGCCAGGTCCTCCTCGAGGCGGTGGTCCGCCGGCGCCAGGCCGACGGCCGCACGCGCCTCGCGGTGGGCGAGCAGCATCGGCTCCGCCGACAGGCCGAACGGGCCACCGGGAGGCCGGCTGGGCCCGGGGAACAGGCCGCGCGCCTCGGCCGGTGTCAGCTCCCACACCACGCGCGCTGCCGCCTCGGCTCGCCGAGCGGCGGGCTCGGCGGCGAGCGCGTCGAACAGCGCTGCGGGGACGGGGTCGTCCGGGGCGGCCACGGCCGCTCGCAGAGCCGGGTCCGCCTCGGCCGGCCGGTCGCCGCGGGCCGGCGACGGCCGGTGCGGCCACCGCGCCCCGAGCCACCCTCCGCCGCGTCGCGGGTCGCCGAGACGGGCCAGGAGCGCGGCCCGGGCGGCCGCCGTCGGTACGCCGTCCTCGAGCATCGCCGCCCACCGGCGGCGCAGGATGCGGACGACCTCCGTGGTCACCTCGAGCGCCCGGGCGGGGGCGAGGGTCGCGACGAGCGCGACGCCCTCGAGCTCGGCCCAGCGGGCCCGCACGAAGTCCTCGAACCCGTCCCCCTCGTCGATCATCGCCCCATCCTCGCCGTTATCCCGGCGCGGGGCGAGGACCTGCGTCGCGGCGGGGCGTCAGGTGGCCGGTGAGGCGTCGGCGTCCTCGGCGTCCTCGTGGCTGCCGTCGGCCTCGTCGCCCCACTCGCCGGTGACGATCCAGATGACCCGCTCGGCCACGGACACCGCGTGGTCGGCGAACCGCTCGTAGTAGCGCCCGAGGAGGGTGACGTCGACCGCCGTCTCGGTGTCGTGCGGCCAGTCCTTGCTCGTCACCTGCTCGAACAGCTCGCGGTGCAGCCGGTCCATCGCGTCGTCCTCGCGGGCGATGGCGCGGGCGGTCTCGACGTCGCGCGCGGCGATGACCGACCCGGTCTTCTCGACGATGAGCTCGGCGACCGCGCCCATCTCCCGGAAGGTCCCGCGCAGCTCCGGCGGCACCGCCGAGTTCGGGTAGCGCAGCCGGGCGACCTTGGCGACGTGCCGGGCCAGGTCGCCCATCCGCTCGATGTCGCTGCTCATCCGCATGCTCGTGACGACGACCCGCAGGTCGGTGGCCACCGGCTGCTGGAGCGCGATGAGGTCGAAGGAGAGCAGGTCGATGTGCTCGCGCTGGGCGTCGATGTCGGCGTCGGCGGTGATCACCGAGTCGGCGAGGTGGACGTCCGCGTCGAGCAGCGCGGTGGTCGCGCGGCTCATCGCCGACGCGGCGAGATGGGTCATGTCGACGAGGCTCTCGGCGATCCGGTCGAGCTCGTCGTGGTAGGCCTTGCGCATCACGGCTGGGGGTCTCCGGTGTGGTTGCGGAGGGGCAGGAGTCACGGGCGACATGGCGGCGCCGTCGCCCCTGCAGCCTCTCAGGTGCTGGTGAACCATAGACACCCCTGAGGTGAACTTCGGGCAACCCGGCCCGGCGGGGGGCCTCTCGTGGCGAGGAGCACTCCGCGGACGGCCGTACGCTGGCGGCGTGGACGCGACGATCGCGGCGGGCCTCGGCGGTCTCGCTGGCCTCGGCATCGGGGCCGCCGCGGTGCTCGCTGCACGCTGGTCCGAGCGCAGCCTCGCCGAGGGCCCGCCCCCGGAGGACCCGCCGCTGGCGCGCGGTGTCGGCGACGTCCTCGCGGTGCTGCGCTCGATCGCCATCGTCCTGGACTCCTCCGACGCCGTCGTCAAGGCCTCCGCGCCGGCGCTCACCTACGGCCTCGTGCGGCACGGTGAGCTGGTCCACCACGAGCTGCGGCACATCGCCCGCCAGGTGCGCCGCGACGGCGTCATCCGCGAGGCCGAGCTCGACCTGGCCCGAGGGCCCAACCCCGACGGCAGCGTCGTCATGCGCGTGCGGGTCGCCCCGCTCGGCGTCAGCCACGTGCTCGTCCTCGCCGAGGACCACACCCACGCCCGGCGGGTCGAGGAGGTGCGGAGGGACTTCGTCGCCAACGTCAGCCACGAGCTGAAGACGCCCGTCGGCGGCATCTCGCTGCTCGCCGAGGCCGTGCTCGACGCCAAGGAGGACCCCGAGGCGGTCACCCGCTTCGCCGAGCGCATCCGGGTCGAGTCCACCCGGCTCGGCCGGCTCGTCCAGGAGATCGTCGACCTCTCCCGGCTGCAGGTCGCCGACACCCTCCACGAGCCGCAGCTCGTCGACATCGGCGCCGTCGTCCTCGAGGCGGTCGACCGGGTGCGGGTCGCCGCGGAGGCCAAGTCGATCGACCTCGGCCTGGCGACCGAGCGCGACCTGCGGGTGTTCGGCGACGGCGAGCTGCTCGTCACGGCCGTCGCCAACCTGCTGACCAACGCGATCAACTACAGCGAGGCCCGCACCAAGGTCGGCATCGGCGCCCGGAAGGTGGGCGAGACCGTCGAGATCGCGGTCACCGACCAGGGGCAGGGCATCCCCGCCGCCGAGCAGGAGCGGATCTTCGAGCGCTTCTACCGGGTCGACGCCGCCCGGTCCCGGGCGACCGGCGGCACCGGGCTCGGCCTGGCCATCGTCAAGCACGTCTGCGCCAACCACGGGGGCGAGGTCACCGTGTGGAGCGAGGAGGGGCGTGGCTCGACGTTCACCATGAGACTCCCCGTCGCGGCCCCCGAGGTCGCCGACGACGGGGACCCCGCGGCCGACCCCCCGCCCGGCGTGGCCGCCGCCACCGGAGGAGAGGGCACCGCATGACGCGCATCCTGATCGTCGAGGACGAGGAGTCGTTCTCGGACCCGCTGTCCTACCTGCTGAGCAAGGAGGGCTACGAGGTGTCCGTGGCCGACAACGGCAACGACGCGCTCACCGAGTTCGACGCCGCGGGAGCCGATCTCGTGCTGCTCGACCTCATGCTCCCGGGCCTGTCCGGGGTGGACGTCTGCCGTGCGCTGCGCCAGCGCTCCAACGTGCCGGTCATCATGCTCACCGCCAAGGACAGCGAGATCGACAAGGTCGTGGGGCTCGAGCTCGGCGCCGACGACTACGTGACCAAGCCGTACTCCTCGCGCGAGCTGCTCGCCCGGGTCAAGGCCGTGCTGCGGCGGGGCGCGGAGCCGGAGGAGCTCGTGCCGACGACCCTGGAGGCCGGGCCGGTGCGGATGGACGTCGAGCGGCACGTCGTCACCGTCCAGGGGCAGCAGCAGTCGCTGCCGCTGAAGGAGTTCGAGCTGCTCGAGCTGTTGCTGCGCAACGCCGGCCGGGTGCTCACCCGCGGCCAGCTCATCGACCGGGTGTGGGGGAGCGACTACGTCGGGGACACCAAGACCCTCGACGTCCACATCAAGCGTCTGCGGGCCAAGGTGGAGCAGGACCCGGGGGCGCCGACGCACATCGTCACGGTGCGTGGGCTCGGGTACAAGTTCGAGGCGTGAGCCGCCGGCGGCCGGTCGGCCGGCCCTCGGCGGTCAACCGGTCGGGCGGTCAGCCGGCGGTCGGGGTGGGGCTCGCGCTGGCGCTCGGGGCGAGCCCGGCGTAGTAGCCCTCCGCGGCGAGCACGGGGACGCTGACGACGTTCTGCCCGGCCTCGCGGGTCTGCACGGTCAGCTCGACGAGGCTGCCGGGAGCGGCGGGCACGGCGCCGAGGTCGACGGTCGAGGTGGGGCTGGAGAGCGCCTCGCCGGAGTAGGCCGGCACCGACGTCGTGGCGCCCGTCGTCCCCTCGAGGCCGAACGCGACCTCGACGGCGTCGCCGGAGTCGTTGACCGCCTGCCCGACGAGGACGCCGGGCTCACCCTCGCCGTCGGTGACTACGGCGATGTTGCGCAGGTCCAGCCCCGGGATGGTCAGGTCGACCCCGTCGGCGGGGATGTAGCTGTAGTCGGTCTGGGCCGGCGAGAAGACACCGCAGCCGGCGGCCAGGAGGGCGGCGGTGGCGATCCCGGCGAACCGGAGGGCTGAGGCGGCGCGCTTCGTCACGCCGCACAGGATAGCGGGGTCCGAGCGGCCGTCGTCGGGCGCGGGCGGGAGGTGGTCCGCGCGGGTCGCGCGGGGGCTCGTCCGGGGGTGCACGCGGGCTCCCGTGGGCGCGTCCGGGCGCGCGCGTGCAGCACGCGCAAGGGGGTTCTGTCAAGCCCCGATTTTTCGGTGTGGACGGTCGTTTCAGGCCCCTGACCTGCACAGATGCTCGTCCGCTCCATTGGGCGACGTCGGCGTGTCGTGGTACCCTGGACGTCGCGAAAGGGGACAACAACACATGGTTTTCAAGGTCGGCGAAACGGTCGTGTACCCGCATCACGGGGCCGCACGGATCGAGGAGATCAACACCCGCACGATCCGCGGAGAGGAGAAGCTCTACCTCAAGCTCATGGTCGCGCAGGGTGACCTGGTCATCGAGGTCCCTGCCGAGAACTGTGACCTCGTCGGTGTGCGTGACGTCGTCGACAAGGCGGGCCTCGACAAGGTCTTCGAGGTGCTGCGGACCCCCTACGCCGAGGAGCCGACGAACTGGTCGCGCCGGTTCAAGGCCAACCTCGAGAAGCTCGCCTCCGGCGACGTCATCAAGGTGGCCGAGGTCGTGCGCGACCTCTGGCGCCGCGACAAGGACCGTGGCCTGTCCGCCGGCGAGAAGCGGATGCTGGCCAAGGCCCGGCAGATTCTCGTCTCCGAGCTCGCGCTCGCCGAGAAGACCGACGAGGACAAGGCCGAGTCCATCCTCGACGAGGTCCTCGCCTCCTGAGCCCGGCGGTCGCCCCGCGACCTGCCCGCACTGACGTGACCGACGCCCACGCCGCCCGCAGCGGCGTGGGCGTCGTCGTCGTCGCGGCCGGCTCCGGGTCCCGGCTCGGGGCCTCGCTCCCCAAGGCGTTCGTGCCGCTCGCCGGCCGACCGATGCTGGCCTGGGCGCTGGAGACCGTCGCCGCCCTCCCCGGGCTGCGCTCGCTCGTCGTCGTGGTGCCCGAGGCGCTCGCCGACCCCTCGCTGCCGCCGTGGTCCGCGGTGTCGCTGCCGGTCGGTGCGCACGTCGTCGCCGGAGGGGCCGAGCGCACCGAGTCGGTCGCCGCCGGGCTGGCCGCGCTCGACCCGGGGTGCGACGTCGTCCTCGTCCACGACGCCGCGCGCTGCCTCACCCCGGTCGCCGTCTTCGAGCGGGTCGTGGCTGCCGTGCGCGCCGGCGCCGACGGGGTGGTGCCGGGGCTCGCGGTCGTCGACACCGTCAAGACCGTCGACGCCGACGGCGTCGTCACCGGCACGCCCGAGCGCACGACGCTGCGGGCGGTGCAGACGCCGCAGGGCTTCCCGCGCGAGGTGCTGCTCGCCGCGCACGCCTCGGGGATGGTGGCGACTGACGACGCCGCGCTCGTCGAGCGCACCGGGCACCGGGTGGTCGTCGTCGACGGCGACCCGATGGGCTTCAAGGTGACCACGCCGGAGGACCTCGAGCGGGCCGAGCGGCTCGCGGGCGGCCCGCGCGCCCTGGGAGGCGGGTCGCCGGGTGCGACGTCCGGCCGGTCCGCGGGCCTAACATCGTCGCCGTGAGCGAGATGCCCCGCGTCGGCGTCGGTGTCGACGTCCACGCCGTCGCGGCCGAGGGCTCCTCCCGTCAGCTGTGGGTGGCCGGGCTGCTGTGGCCGGGGGAGCGTGGGCTCGAGGGGCACTCGGACGCCGATGTCGCCGCGCACGCGGCGTGTGACGCCCTGTTCTCGGCCGCCGGCATCGGCGACCTGGGGGCGCACTTCGGCACCGGGCGACCCGAGTGGGCCGGCGCCTCGGGGTGCACCCTGCTCGCCGAGGCGGCGCGCCGGGTCCGTGCGGCCGGGTTCGACGTCGGCAACGTCGCGGTTCAGGTCGTCGGGGTGCGCCCGAAGATCGGGACGCGGCGGGCCGAGGCGGAGGCGGTGCTGGCGGCCGCGGTCGGTGCGCCGGTGTCGGTGAGCGGCACGACGAGCGACGGGCTCGGGCTCACCGGGCGCGGCGAAGGCCTGGCCGCCATCGCGACCGCCCTCGTCATCCCCACCTAGACCGCCACCACCGAGTCCTTTCCCCCTTCTCCATCTCCCCGCCCCCCTGAACCGCCCCGTGTCTGATTCGACCAATAGGTCACTTCAGGGACGCGGGCCGGCCCCGTCGCGTGCGTGATTCGACCAATAGGTCACTTCAGGTACGCGGGCCGGCCCCGTCGCGTGCGTGATTCGACCAATAGGTCACTTCAGGGACGCGGGCCGGCCACGTCCCGTGCGTGATTCGACCAATAGGTCACTTCAGGTACGCGGGCCGGCCCCGTCGCGTGCGTGACGTGACCTATTGGTCGATTCGGGGACGCCGGGCCGCCGTCAGCGCCGGGCCGAGGTGACCCGACGGTCCGCCCCGACGATCCGGGCCATCCGCTGCAGCTCGGCGACGTGACCGCACAGCGCGTCCCGCCCAGCGGGGGTGAGGATGACGGTCGTCACCTGGCGTCCGCCGCGAGCCGCACGCTCCAGCCGGGTGTAGCCGCGCGCACTCAGCGCCTTGAGGTGCTTGGACAGCGCGGAGTCCGACAGCTCCATCGCCTCGCGCACCTCCCCGAAGTCGCGCCCGGCCGTGGGCACGAGGAAGGCGCAGATCCGCAGCCGGTGCGGCTCGTGGATCACCTCGTCGAACACGGGATGGGGCACACGCGCAGGATACGTCCGCTTTCCCCGCCGGAAAGGCTCCCGGACGCGGGAGTTCGCCGGTGCTGCGCCGGAACGGGCCCGGGCCGCTGCCGTCCCCGGCCGGCGCCGGGCTAGCGTGACAGGAGCAGCGTCGCTTCACCGAGGAGGAACCGTGCCGCAGACCGTCCAGGGTGTCATCGCCCGCACCAAGGGAGCGCCCGTCGAGCTCGTCGACATCGTCGTGCCGGACCCCGGCCCCGGGGAGGCCGTCGTCGCCGTGGAGGCGTGCGGCGTCTGCCACACCGACCTGCACTACCGCGAGGGCGGCATCAACGACGACTTCCCGTTCCTGCTCGGGCACGAGGCCGCCGGGCGCGTCGAGGCCGTCGGCGAGGGCGTCACCGAGGTGCAACCGGGCGACTTCGTCATCCTCAACTGGCGCGCCGTCTGCGGGGAGTGCCGCGCGTGCCGCAAGGGCGAGCCCTGGTACTGCTTCGCCACCCACAACGCGACCCAGAAGATGACCCTCACCGACGGCACCGAGCTGACGCCGGCCCTCGGCATCGGCGCGTTCGTCGAGAAGACGCTCGTAGCCGCCGGGCAGTGCACCAAGGTCGAGGAGGCGGACGCGGCCGCGGTCGGGCTGCTCGGCTGCGGCGTCATGGCCGGCTTCGGCGCCGCGGTCAACACCGGCGGCGTCACGCGGGGTGACTCGGTGGCGGTCATCGGATGCGGAGGGGTCGGCAACGCGGCCATCGCCGGCGCGTCGATCGCGGGCGCGACCACGGTCATCGCCGTCGACCTCGACGCCCGCAAGCTCGAGGCCGCACGCCGATTCGGTGCGACGCACACCGTCGACGCCTCGGCCGAGGACCCGGTGGAGGCGGTGCGCTCGCTCACCGGGGGGTTCGGCGCCGACGTCGTCGTCGAGGCCGTGGGCCGTCCCGAGACGTACGAGCAGGCCTTCTACGCGCGCGACCTCGCCGGCACGGTCGTCCTCGTCGGGGTGCCGACGCCGGAGAAGGAGGTGACCCTGCCGATGATCGACATCTTCGGGCGGGGCGGGGCGCTGAAGTCCTCCTGGTACGGAGACTGCCTGCCCTCGCGCGACTTCCCGATGCTCGTCGACCTCTACCGGCAGGGACGCTTCGACCTCGACGCCTTCGTCAGCGAGCGCATCGGCATCGGCGACGTCGACGCAGCCTTCGAGAAGATACACCGCGGCGAGGTCCTGCGCTCGGTCGTCGTGCTGGCCGGGGACCCGGCATGACGCCCACGGCGGACGTCGGGGCGCCGGTGCCCACCTCGCCCGGCGGCGTGCGGGTCGAGCGGGTCGTGACCTCCGGGGTCTTCGAGCTCGACGGCGGGTCGTGGGAGGTGGAGAACAACGTCTGGGTCGTCGGTGACGACGCCGCGTGCCTCGTCGTGGACGCCGCGCACGACGCACGGGCCATCCTCGAGGTCGTCGGCTCGCGCCGGGTCGTCGGTGTCGTGTGCACCCACGGGCACAACGACCACGTCAACGCCGTCGCCGACCTCGTCGCCGAGACGGGGGCCACGTCGTGGCTGCACCCGCAGGACCGCGTGCTCTGGGACATGAGCCAGGACGCCGCGCCCGGCGGGGAGCTCACCGACGGGCAGGTGCTCACCGTGGGCGACGTCGACCTGAGGGTGCTGCACACCCCGGGTCACGCCCCCGGGGCCTGTTGCCTCTACGCGCCGGCGCTCGGGGTGGTCTTCAGCGGCGACACGCTCTTCCAGGGCGGGCCCGGGGCGACGGGGCGCTCCTACAGCGACTTCCCGACGATCATCGCGTCCATCCGCACGCGGCTGCTCGACCTGCCGCCGGAGACGGTCGTGCTGACCGGGCACGGCGACCCGACGACCATCGGGGCCGAGGCGCCGCATCTGCAGGAGTGGATCGACCGAGGCCACTGAGCGCCACGGACGGCCGCCGGAAGACCTCTCCCGCTCCTGGCGAGCCCGCTGGACCATGCTCGCCTCGTCGGACCCTGCCGCCATGGCAGCAGGGTCCGACGAGGTCGCCAGTGCCGAGCGACATCGACATCACCCGGAGAGGTCTTCCGGCGGGGTGGGGGCGGGGCGCGGGGTCGAGGGCGGCGGCGGGCCGCAGGTAGCCTGTGGCAAGTGACCCTCAGGCTGTTCGACTCCCTCACGCGCGAGCTGCGTGACTTCGTCCCCGTCGTGCCCGGCAAGGCGGGGATCTACATCTGCGGGCTCACGACCCAGGCGCCGCCGCACATCGGGCACGTCCGCTTCGCCGTGGCCTTCGACGTCCTCCGCCGCTGGCTGGAGCGCGGGCACGGCTACGACGTCACCCTCATCCGCAACGTCACCGACATCGACGACAAGATCCTCGCCCGCTCCGCCGCCGACGGCGAGCCCTGGTACGCCCTCAGCTACCGCAACGAGCTCGAGACCGCCGACGCGCTGGAGTCGCTCGGGGTGCTGCCCCCCACCTACGAGCCACGGGCCACCGGGCACGTCCCGGAGATGGTCGGCCTCATGGAGACCCTCGTCGAGAAGGGGCACGCCTACGCCGCGGCCGACGCCTCCGGCGACGTCTACTTCGACGTGCGCAGCTGGCCGAGCTACGGCGAGCTGACCCGCCAGAGCCTCGAGGACATGGCCGAGGCCGAGGATGCCGACCCGCGCGGCAAGCGCGACCCGCGCGACTTCGCGCTGTGGAAGGGGCACAAGCCGGACGAGCCGGAGACGGCGTCCTGGCCGACGCCGTGGGGCGTCGGGCGCCCTGGCTGGCACCTGGAGTGCTCGGCGATGGCCCGCAAGTACCTCGGCGACACCTTCGACATCCACGGCGGCGGCGTCGACCTGCGTTTCCCGCACCACGAGAACGAGGTCGCGCAGTCGCGGGCCGCCGGGCTCGGCTTCGCCAACTACTGGCTGCACAACGCCTGGGTGACGATGGGCGGCGAGAAGATGAGCAAGTCGCTCGGCAACTCGCTGCGGGTCTCGGAGGTCGTCAAGGAGCACCGCCCGCTCGCCGTGCGCTACTACCTCACCGCCGCGCACTACCGCAGCACCATCGAGTACCACGAGGGCTCGATCGAGGAGGCCGCGACCGCCGTCGAGCGCGTCGAGGGCTTCCTGCGCCGCGCCCTGCCCGGGGTCGACACCCTCGTCCCCGACGCCAGGACCGCACTCCCGGAGGACTTCCGGGCCGCGATGGACGACGACCTCGGTGTCTCGGACGCCCTCGCCGTCATCCACCAGGCGGTGCGCGCCGGCAACACGGCGCTCGACGACGGCGACCACGACGACGCCGCCGACACCGCGCGGCAGGTCGTCGCGATGACCGACATCCTCGGGGTCAACCCCCTCGACCCGGCGTGGTCGACCGGGGGGTCGGACGTCGACGACGTCACCGCGGCCCTCGACGCCCTCGTGGCCGAGCGGGTGGCCGCCCGGGCGCAGGCCCGCGCCGCGCGCGACTACGAGACGGCCGACGCCATCCGGGACGCGCTCACCGCGGCCGGGGTGACGGTCGAGGACACCGCGGCCGGCGCGCGCTGGACGATCACCCGCGGCAAGGGGGACTGACGTGGCCGGCAACAGCCAGCGCCGGGGAGCGGTGCGCAAGGGCGGCAAGAAGGGGCCGACGGCCGGCTCGGGCGGCCAGCGGCGCAAGGGCCTGGAGGGCAAGGGCCCGACCCCGAAGGCCGAGGACCGGCCGCACCACAAGGCCCACCGGGGCGCCAAGGGCGCCGGCACCCGGCCCGGCGGGCCGGCAGGCACCGGTCGCGGGCGGCCCACCGGAGCGCGCCGCAAGACCCCCTCGAGCGAGGTCGTCGCCGGGCGCAACGCCGTGATCGAGGCGCTGCGGGCGCACGTCCCGGTGACGACGATGTACGTCGCCGGGCGGATCGACGCCGACGACCGGGTCCGCGAGGCGGTCAAGACCGCCGCCGAGCGTGGCATCCCCGTCCTGGAGACGCCCCGCGGTGAGCTCGACCGGCTCACCGACGGCGCGGTGCACCAGGGGCTGGCGGTCCAGGTGCCCCCGTACGAGTACGCCCACCCGCGCGACCTGCTCGACCCGCAGGCGCCGGGCGTGCCGCTGCTCGTGGCGCTCGACGGCATCACCGACCCGCGCAACCTCGGCGCCATCGTCCGCTCGGTCGCCGCGTTCGGCGGCCACGGGGTGGTCGTCCCGAGCCGCCGCTCGGCCGGGATGACCGCGAGCGCCTGGAAGACGAGCGCGGGCGCCGCAGCGCGCATCCCGGTCGCCCAGGCAGCCAACCTCACCCGGGCCCTGGAGGACTTCCGCACGGCCGGCTTCTTCGTCATCGGCCTCGACATGGACGGCGAGGTCGAGCTGCCCGACCTCGAGCTGGCCTCCGAGCCGCTCGTCGTCGTCGTCGGCTCCGAGGGCAAGGGCCTCTCCCGGCTCGTCCGCGAGACGTGCGACCAGATCGTCTCGGTGCCGATGAGCTCGGCGGTGGAGTCGCTCAACGCCGGCATCGCGACCGGCGTCACACTCTACGAGGTCGCCCGCCGCCGTCGCCCCTGAGGGCGCCGCCGCGGGCACTGCCGCCGGGCGGCACCGACCGCGGCAGGCCCCGGACACCCGGCGCGCGCACGTCCCGGACCTCGCCGCGCCGCCGAGCGGGGTGTGCCAGGATCGAGCCGCGGAAGGTGCCGGTCCCTACGGCGCCCCGCCCACAGGAGGGATGAGCAATGTCCGACCAGAACCCGCCGCCCCCCGGGCCGGAGACCCCGAGCGACGGCACCGCGCCGGCCGGCGGCAGCGCCGGCTCGACGCCCCCGCCGCCCCCTGCGGCCGAGGGCACCGGCGCTGCGGCGCCCCCGCCGCCACCGCCCCCGGCGGCGAACCCCTACGGCGCACCGCCGCCCGCACCGGCGTACGCCGCGGGTGCACCTACCGGGCCGGTCACCCGGCCGCCGGCGATCGAGCGGGCCGTCCTGCTCATGCGGATCGGCGCGGCCCTGTCGGTGGTCTCGCTGCTCAGCGTGTTCTTCATGGGAGACCAGCTGCGTGACGCGGCGCGCCAGAGCCTCGAGGACTCGGGCCAGACCGCCGACCCGGCACTGCTCGACACCACCGTCGCCGTGGCGACGGCGTTCTCGGTCCTGCTCGGGCTGCTCGGGGCCGGCCTGTGGCTGTTCATGGCCTGGGCGAACGGCCGGGGCAAGTCGTGGGCGCGGATCGTCGCCACCGTGCTGTTCGGCTTCTCGGTGCTGTCCTTCCTCGCCAGCCTGGTCCAGCCCACGGGCGGGGTCTCGCGCATCCTGAGCGTCATCCAGGTCGCGCTCGGCGGCTACATCATCTACCTGCTGTGGCGCCGGGAGTCCTCGCAGTTCTACGCGGCCAGCAGCGCTCCGACGCTCTGAGGTCGTCGCGGGCGCCCGGC
>NZ_JAANCN010000021.1 GCF_011326735.1 Phycicoccus endophyticus | reverse complement strand
CGGCCCGCGCTCCGGCGGGGTGCGCCCGAGCCCGGGCATGATGCCCGACCGCAGTGCCGTCGCCCGCCCGGGTGACCGGCCGGCCCGCGGCGGCCGTCCCGGCGGTGCCGGTGGTGGCCGCGGTCCCGGTGGCTTCAGCGGCCGTCCCGGCCCCGGTGGCCGCGGTGGCCGCGGGAACACCCAGGGCGCCTTCGGCCGCGGTGGCGGCCGGCCCCAGCGTGGTCGGAAGTCCAAGCGCGCCAAGCGCCAGGAGTTCGAGGAGATGCAGGCGCCGACCATCGGTGGCGTCTCCGTGCCCCGGGGCGACGGCTCGACCGTCGTCCGGGTGCGCCAGGGGGCGACCCTGTCGGACTTCGCGGACAAGATCAACGCCAACCCGGCCTCGCTCGTCACCGTCCTGTTCCACCTCGGTGAGATGGCGACCGCGACCCAGAGCCTCGACGAGGACACCTTCAAGGTGCTCGGGTCCGAGCTCGGCTACGACATCCGGCTGGTCTCGCCGGAGGAGGAGGAGCGCGAGCTCTACGACTCCTTCGACATCGACCTGGAGTTCGGGGTCGAGTCCGAGGACGAGGACGACCTCCAGGCCCGTCCGCCGGTGGTCACCGTCGTCGGCCACGTCGACCACGGCAAGACCCGCCTGCTCGACGCGATCCGGCACGAGGACGTGGCCGGCGGCGAGACCGGCGGGATCACCCAGCACATCGGTGCCTACCAGGTCCACCGGGAGCACGAGGGCGTCGACCGGCCGATCACCTTCATCGACACCCCGGGCCACGAGGCGTTCACCGCCATGCGTGCCCGCGGTGCCAAGGTGACCGACATCGCGATCCTCGTCGTGGCCGCCGACGACGGCGTCATGCCGCAGACGATCGAGGCGCTCAACCACATGCAGGCGGCCGACGTGCCGATCGTCGTCGCGGTCAACAAGATCGACGTCGAGGGCGCGAACCCGGCCAAGATCCGCCAGCAGCTGACCGAGTACAACCTCGTGGCCGAGGAGTACGGCGGCGAGACGATGTTCGTCGACGTCTCGGCCAAGCAGGGCCAGAACATCGACGCCCTGCTCGAGGCGGTCCTGCTCACGGCGGACGCCGCGCTGGACCTGCGGGCCAACCCCGACCGGGACGCCCGTGGCGTCGCGATCGAGGCCAACCTCGACAAGGGCCGCGGCGCCACGGCGACCGTCCTCATCCAGTCGGGGACGCTGCACGTCGGCGACGCGATCGTCACCGGCTCGGCCTACGGCCGGGTCCGGGCGATGCTCGACGAGCACGGCCAGAACGTCGAGGAGGCGACCCCGTCGCGTCCGGTGCAGGTCCTCGGCCTGTCCTCGGTGCCGCGCGCGGGCGACACCTTCGTCGTCGCCCCCGACGACCGCACCGCGCGGCAGATCGCCGAGAAGCGCGAGGCGGCCGACCGGCAGGCGTCGCTGGCCAAGGCGCGCAAGCGGATCTCGCTCGAGGACCTCAACGAGGCCCTCGCCCAGGGCAAGGTCGACACCCTCAACCTCATCCTCAAGGGTGACGTGTCGGGGTCGGTCGAGGCCCTCGAGGACGCGCTGCTGCAGATCGACGTCGGCGACGAGGTCGACCTGCGGATCATCGACCGTGGTGTCGGCGCGATCACGCTGAACAACATCAACCTCGCTATGGCCTCCGACGCGATCATCATCGGCTTCAACGTGCGGGCCGAGGGGCAGAACGCCGAGGTCGCCGAGCGCGAGGGCGTCGAGATCCGGTACTACTCGGTCATCTACCAGGCGATCGACGAGATCGAGCAGGCGCTCAAGGGCATGCTCAAGCCGGAGTTCGAGGAGGTCGAGCTCGGCTCGGCGGAGATCCGCGAGATCTTCCGCTCGAGCAAGTTCGGCAACATCGCCGGGTCGATCGTGCGCAGTGGCGAGATCCGTCGGGGCACCCGCTCGCGGATCACCCGCGACGGAGTGGTCATCGCCGAGAACGTCGAGGTGGCCGGCCTGCGCCGGTTCAAGGACGACGTCACCGAGGTCCGCGAGGGCTTCGAGTGCGGCATCAACCTCGGCAGCCACAACGACCTGCAGATCGGTGACCTGATCACCACCTACGAGATGCGCGAGAAGCCCCGCGCCTGACGCGGCTCGGGCCGGCCGCCCCGCGGTCGACCCGCCCTGTCAACCCTCGAGTGAACGAGCACGCCGTGCGCCCCGACGGGCGCACGGCGTGCTCGGTTCACCCGGCGGGTGGGTCAGGCGAACATCGCCTGGCCGAGCACCTCGCCCGAACCGGCCCCGGGCAGCACCGCGAACACGGCCGAGCCGACCGGCACGGTCCACAGGTTGAGCAGGTCCGCCTGGGCCAGCCGGCGCTGCACCGGCACGAACTGGCGCGCGGGGTCGGCCTGGAAGGCGACGAACACCAGCCCGGTCCGCATGCCCCCGCCCTCGACCCCGTCGTCGTAGGAGTAGGGCCGGCGCAGGAACCTCTCGTGCGGCGCGGTGGCGTGCGCGCGGCGCATGTGCGCCGCGTCGTCGATGACGTGGAACCCGAGCTCGTCGGTCGCCTCGAGGTCGGCGGCGGAGTCCAGCGTCCCCCCGGTGACCGGGGCCCCGGTGTCGAGCCGCCGACCGATGGCGTTCTCGCGCGCGGCACGGTCGGCGCGGTCCCAGGCGTCCAGCCGCATGCCGATGCGGCGCACGACGACCGAGGAGCCGCCGCGCAGCCACGCCGGTCCGTCCGCGCCGACCCAGAGCAGGTCGGCGTCCAGGCCGGTGACGTCGGGCTGGACGGTGCCGTCGACCTGGCCGAGCAGGTTGCGCATCGGGATCCCGGGGCCCTCGAAGGGCTCGCGGAACCCGCGCTGGACCCAGCGCACCGACGCCAGGTCGGCGACCGAGGTCGTCAACCGGCGCTGGGCGTGTGCGACGGTCGTCGGGCTCTCAGCGCAGATCTGGAGCAGCAGGTCACCCTCGCCCCACGCGTCCTCGAGCGCGTCGATCTCGGGGAAGGCCGGCAGCGGCGCCAGCCAGTCGGGGCGCTCGGCCCCGGCGAGCTCCACCACCCGCGGCCCGACCCCCACGGTCACGGTCAGCGACGCCGGGACGGCCGCGAGCTCGGGCTCGAGGTCGGTGAGGGTGCCGCGGCCGGCCATGAGTCGCTCGATGTCGTCGGTCCACACCGTGAGCAGCCGCCGCACCGCGTCGCCGTCGGCCTGCTCGTGCAGGTCGAAGGCGACGAAGGCCGCCTGCGCCGGCGGCGCCTCGAGGATGCCCGCCTGGTGGGTTCCCCGGAACGCCCGGGCGCTGGCCCGGCCGGCCGCCAGTCGGGTGTCCGGCGAGGGTGCCGGGCGCTCGGCGGCGAGGGCGCCGCCGACCCCGGCGGCGACCCCCGCCCCCGCACCGGCGAGCCCGGAGAGCAGGACGGTGCGCCGGCGCGGGGCCGCCGCACCGTCTCCGCCCGCACCGCTGCCGCTCACGACGCCGAGGGGGCCGGGGCGTAGCTCTCCTCCGCCCCGGTGAAGGTGCGGACCGGCACGGTGACGGTGACCTCGCCGGCCGAGGTCGTCAGGGTCACCGACGTCTGCGAGCCGTTGGCCAGCGGCGCGGACAGGTCCATGAGCATGACGTGGTCCCCTCCGGGCTCGAGGGTGTAGTCGCCGCCGGCGGGGACGACGAAGCCGCCCGGCTTCTCCTGCATCTGCATGCTCCCGGAGTCGGTCTTGACCGTCTCGTGCAGCTGGACCATCCCGGCGACCGGTGAGGAGCCCGCGGTGACGGTGATGTCGGAGCCGGTGTCGTTGTGGAGGGTGCCGAACATGGCGGTCATCGGCATCGAGCCGTCCATGCCGGCGCTGCCGCTCGCGGAGGAGGACGGCATGGCGCTCGACATCGAGGTGGAGGTGGGCGAGGGGACGTCGTCGACGGCCTTGACCCAGCCGTCCTGGAGGGTGAGGGGCGCCGAGGAGCCGGCGGACCCGGCGTCCGTGGGCTCCTCGGACGAGGTCGACCCGCAGCCTGCGAGGCCGATGGTGAGCATCGCCGCGGCCGCGGCGAGGGCGACCCGACGGGTCGCTGACGAGGTGGTGGTGTGCACGAAGGATCTCCTGGGGCACGGCAGCGGCGTGCTGCCGCGGTCGGTCGGCTGGGTCGGCGAGGAGCCGCCCCGGCGGACCGGACCGGCTCAGGCGAACGCGAGCGGGGGTGCGCGGCCGCCGAGCGGCCGCACGGGACGCGTGGCACGGGCCGGTGCGGTGGCGGGCACCGTGAGACGGGGCAGACCCGGCACCCGCGCGGGGCTCGTGATGCGGGGCAGCAGGGCGGAGACGACGCGCCAGAGGGCGTCCTCCGCGCGAGCGAGCAGGAGGGCCAGGACGAGCGTCGCGACGACGTGCGCGAGCAGCATGGGCGGGTCGAGCTGCGTCATCGGCATGACGTGCTCCGGCGCGCTCGCGCCGGTCGCGAGCCCGCCCGGCAGCGCGCCGTGGACGTGGACGTGGGCGGCGCTGCCGTGCCCGGGCATCATCGTCGCCAGCCCGACGTGCACCGCGCCCTGGGCGGCGGCGAGCAGCGCGAACAGCGCGGGTGCCGTGAGCCGCCGGCCGGTCGCCAGCCAGGTCGGGGGGCCGACGAGGAGGGCGAGGACGCCCATCGCGACCGCCCCGGGTGCCTCCCCGCCGCCGACCTGGTGCGCCGCGGCCGAGATCCCGAGCACGGAGAGGGTCGCGACGGCGGCACGCAGCAGCCGCAGCACACCCGTCCCCGCGCTCGTCATTGCGCCGATGGTACGGGACCGGCCGGCGTCGCCGAGGGTGCGGTGCGGTCATTAGGGTGGAGCATCCCCCCGTCCCGCCGAGCAGAGGAGGAGCCGTGGCCGACGAAGCACGCGCCCGCCGGGTCGCCGACCGGATCAAGACGGTGACCGCCGCGAACCTCGAGTCCATCGTCAAGGACCCCGACCTGGGGTTCGTCACGGTGACCGACGTGCGGGTCACCGGCGACCTCCAGCACGCCTCGCTCTTCTACACCGTCTTCGGCGACGAGGAGCAGCGCGCGACCACGGCGCGTCTGCTCGAGCAGCACAAGGGCCGGCTGCGCTCGTTCGTCGGCCGCCAGCTCGGCATCCGGCTCACCCCGACGCTCGAGTTCGTCGCCGACGCCATCCCGGAGAACGCCGCCCATCTCGAGGACCTCCTCAAGGAGGCCCGCGAGCGGGACGCCGAGGTGGCCCGGGCCGCCGCCGAGGCGCGTTACGCCGGTGAGGCCGACCCCTACCGCAAGGAGCGCGCCGCCGACGACCCCGCCGAGGCGCCTGGTGTCGACGAGCGCTGAGCCCACGCCGGACGGCCTGCTCGTCGTCGACAAGCCCGCCGGCTGGACCAGCCACGACGTCGTCGCCCGGGCCCGGCGGCTGTGCGCCACCCGCAAGGTCGGGCATGCCGGGACCCTGGACCCGATGGCGACCGGGGTGCTCGTCCTCGGGATCGGGCGGGCCACCCGCCTGCTGACCTTCCTCGTCGGTGCCGACAAGGAGTACACGGCCACCGTGCGGGTCGGCCAGGGCACCGTCACCGACGACGCCGACGGCGAGGTGACCGCTGCCCCCGGCGCGGCCGCCGTGGACCGGGCCGCCGTCGAGCGCGCGGCCGCGGAGCTGACCGGTGACCTCGAGCAGGTGCCGAGCGCGGTGAGCGCCGTCAAGGTCGACGGGCGCCGCGCCTACCAGCGGGTTCGGGCGGGGGAGGAGGTGGTGCTGCGGGCGCGACCGGTCACGGTGTACGACATCCGGGTCGGGGACGTGCGCCCCGGTGACGCCGACGGGCTCGCCGTGCTCGACGTCGACCTCGAGGTCGCCGTCTCCTCCGGCACCTACGTGCGGGCGCTGGCCCGCGACCTCGGCGCCTCGCTCGGGAGCGCGGCGCACCTCACCGCGCTGCGGCGCACCCGGGTCGGTGGCCTCACCCTCGCCGACGCCCACCCCCTGGCCGACCTCGAGGCCCGGCAGGGCTCCCCGATGCCGGTGCTGCCCCTGGCGGACGCGGCCCGGGCGTCCTTCGAACCGCGCTCCCTGAGCGTCGAGGAGGCCCGGGCGGTGGGGTACGGGCAGCGGGTGGCCTCGGTGAGCCCCGGACGCCCCGGGCCGGTCGCCGGGTTCGCCCCGGACGGCACCCTGGTCGCCCTCCTCGACGAGTCAGGCCCCACCGCACGCTCCCTCGTCGTCTTCGCCCCGGCGAGTTCGTAGAGTGGGCCCCGTGCACCGATGGACCGACCCCGCCCGCACGCCCGAGGCCCTGCGCCCGTGCGTCCTCACGCTCGGCAACTTCGACGGCGTCCACCGCGGCCACCGTGCCGTCCTCGGTGCCCTGCGCGAGGCCGGCGCCCGGCTGGGCCTGCCGACGGTGGCGGTCACCTTCGACCCGCACCCCGTGGCGGTCCTGCACCCCGAGCGCGCCCCCCAGCTGATCACCCCGGGGCGGCTGCGCGACGAGCTCATCGGCGAGGTCGGCGTCGACGGCCTGCTCGTCATCGACTTCACCGCCGAGTTCGCCCACCAGACGCCGGAGGACTTCGTGCGCGACGTGTTCGTGCGCGGGCTGGACGCCCGCTGCGTCGTCGTCGGGATGGACACCCGCTTCGGGTACCAGAACTCCGGTGACGTCGGCACCCTCGTCGACCTCGGTGAGCAGTTCGGCTTCGAGGTCATCGCGCTCGACGACGTCGGCGACGGCGAGCGGTACTCCTCCACGGTGATCCGGCGCGAGCTCACGGAGGGCAACGTCGCGGAGGCGGCCCGCATCCTCGGTCGCCCCCACCGGGTCGTCGGCACCGTCGTCCACGGCAACCACCGCGGCCGCGGGCTCGGCTACCCCACGGCGAACCTCGCCGCCGACTCCCTCGGGCTCGTCCCGCGCGAGGGTGTCTACGCCGGCTGGCTCACCCGGACCGACCTGCCCGAGGGTGCGCCCGAGCGCACCATGCCGGCGGCCGTCAGCGTCGGCACCAACCCCACCTTCGACACCCACGACCGGCTGGCCGTCGAGGCCTACGTCCTCGACCGGGAGGACCTCGACCTCTACGGCGAGACGGTCATGGTCGAGTTCGTCGACCACATCCGCCCGACCCTGCGCTTCGAGGGCGTCGAGGAGCTCAAGGAGGCCATGGCCGGGGACGTCGAGCGGTGCCGCGAGCTGCTCGCGAAGATCGTCCCGGGGTGACCTCCCCGGCCCGGCTGCGCGGCCTGGCCCGCCACGACCTGGGCCTGTACGTCGCGGCCGCCGGCGCCTCGGTCGTCGGGGCCCTCCTCGTGTGGTCCGCCACCGTCCGCACGGCCGGCTCGGCCTACCTCGTGCGGCACCTGGTCACCGCGGCGGTCGGGCTCGCCGTCGCCGTCCTCGTGAGCCGGGCGGGGCGCGCGGCCGTCCGTGGCGGCGCGCCGTGGGCCTGGCTGCTCGGCGTCCTCCTCCTGCTGCTCGTCCCCACGCCCCTCGGGGCGACGGTCAACGGCTCGCGCTCCTGGATCCCGCTCGTCGCCGGCTTCACCCTGCAGCCGGCGGAGCCGGCCAAGGTGGGTCTCGTGCTCGCGCTCGCGGCCCTGCTCGCCGCGCGGGTGGACCGCGGCGAGGACCCGGGGGCGCGCCAGGTGCTGCTCGCCGTCGTCGTCGTCGCGGTCCCCGCGACCCTCGTGCTCGCCCAGCCCGACCTCGGCACGGCGCTCGTCCTCGTCGTCACCGGGGTCGCGGTGCTCGTCGTCGGGGGCCTGCGGCTGCGCTGGGTCGCCGCGCTCGCGCTGGCCGCGGTCGGCCTCGTCGTCGCCGCGCTGACCACGCCGCTGCTCAGCGACTACCAGCGCGCCCGGCTGTCCACCTTCCTCGACCCCACGGCCGACCCCCAGGGCGCGGGCTACCAGGTGAGCCAGGTGCGCCTGGCCATCGGCGGCGGCGGGCTCTGGGGCCAGGGCTACATGGCCGGGCCCCGCACCCAGGGCGGGTTCGTGCCCTTCCAGCTCAACGACTTCGTCTTCTCCGTCGCCGGAGAGGAGCTGGGCTTCGTCGGTGCCGCCGGGCTGCTGCTGCTGCTTGCGGTCCTCGTCCTGCGGGTGCTCGTCGTCGCCGCCCGGGCGCAGGACGCCTTCGGCCGGCTCGTCGGGGTCGGGGTCGCCGCCTGGCTCGCGGTGCAGGTCCTCGAGAACGTGGGGATGAACCTCGGGCTGCTCCCGGTCACCGGCCTGCCGCTGCCCTTCGTCTCCTACGGCGGCTCCTCGATGCTCGCCTCGTGGCTGGCGGTCGGCCTCGTCGACGCCACCCACGCCGGTACCGGGCGGTGACCTGCCCGGGAGCCGGGAGCCGTTTCCCCCCGGGGCCCGGGTGTGCCACCATTCTCCGACCACGCCACCGATGCCGAGGACGATGCCACCATGCACCGGGTGACTCCGCAGTTCCACACCCCCGCCGACGAGCCCGTCGACCACGCCGTCCTCGAGCACCGCGCAGCGAGCGTGGGGCACCTCCTGCGGGACCGGGTGGCGGCCACCCCACACGCGCCGGCCTTCCTCCACGCCGTCGCGGGGGAGGGCGGGGAGGAGTGGGCCACCGTCTCGTGGGGGGAGCTCGGCGAGGTCGTCCGTGAGCTCGGGGCCGGCATCATCGCCCTGGGGGTCGAGCCCGAGGAGCGCGTGGCCATCGCCTCGGGGACGCGTTACGAGTGGGCGCTCGCCGACCTCGCGGTCATGGTCGCCGGCGCCGCGACGACGACGATCTACCCGACGACGATCGCCGACGACGTCGCGTTCATCCTCGAGGACTCCGCCACCCGGGTCGTCTTCGCCGAGGACACCGGCCAGCTGGAGACCCTGCGCGCCATCCGCCACCGGATCCCGGGGGTGGGGCGGGTGGTCCTCATGGAGGGCACCCCCGACGCCGACGACTGGACGCTCACCCTCGAGGAGCTGCGGGCCCTGGGGCGGGAGTACCTCGACGGCGACCCGGGCGCGGTCGACGCGCGGATCGACGCCCTCGGCCCGCAGCGGCTCGCGACGATCATCTACACCTCCGGCACCACCGGACGGCCCAAGGGTGTGCGCCTCCAGCACGGGGCGTGGACCTACGAGGCCGCGGCGACCGACGCCATCCACATCCTCGACGAGGACGACGTGCAGTACCTCTGGCTGCCGCTGGCGCACGTGTTCGGCAAGAACCTGCTCACGCTCACCCTGCAGATCGGCTTCGCCACCGCCATCGACGGGCGGGTGGACCGGATCGTCGACAACCTCGCCGTCGTCCGGCCGACGTTCATGGGCGCCGCGCCACGGATCTTCGAGAAGGCGTACGCGCGGGTCTCGATGATGATGGAGGCCGAGGGCGGCCTGAAGCTGCGGCTGTTCCGGGCCGCGAGCCGGACCGGGCGCGAGGTGAGCGTCCTGCGCGAGCAGGGCACGGCCCCCACCGGGCTGCTCGCCTGGCGGCACGCGGTGCTCGACCGGCTCGTCGGGCGCAAGATCCGGGAGCGGTTCGGGGGCAACATCCGCATGTTCATCTCCGGCTCCGCGCCCCTCGACCCGGACGTCGCCCGCTGGTTCGACGCGATGGGGATGCTCGTCGCCGAGGGGTACGGGCTCACCGAGACCAGCGCCGCGTCGTGCGTCAACCGCCCCCGGGCCTACCGCTACGGCACGGTCGGCTGGCCGCTGCCCGGCATCGAGGTCCGGATCGCCGACGACGGCGAGGTCCTCGTGCGTGGACCGGGGAACATGGAGGGCTACCACAACGCCCCCGAGGCCACCGCCGAGACGCTCGAGCCGGACGGCTGGCTGCACACCGGCGACATCGGCGAGCTCGACGAGCGGGGTTTCCTGCGGATCACCGACCGCAAGAAGGACCTGTTCAAGACCAGCGGCGGCAAGTACGTCGCGCCGGGTGTCATCGAGGCCCGGTTCAAGGGCCTGTGCCCGTACGCCAGCCAGCTCGTCGTCCACGGCGCCGGACGCAGCTTCGTCTCCGCGCTCATCACCCTCGACCCGGAGGCCATCAGCGGCTGGGCCGCCGAGCACGGCATGGCCGGGCGGCCCTACGCCGAGGTCGTCGCCTCCGAGGCCTGCCGCGCGATGGTCCAGGGCTACGTCGACGAGCTGAACGCCGGGCTCAACCGCTGGGAGACCGTCAAGCGGTTCACCATCCTCGACGAGGACCTGAGCATCGAGCAGGGGGAGCTGACCCCGAGCCTGAAGCTGCGCCGCAAGGCGGTCGCCGAGCGGTACCGGGACACGCTCGACGCGCACTACTCCGACTCCTGACCCCGGCGGTCGGGGCCGGCGGGCTCGGGCTCGGCGGGCCGCCGCGTCAGTCGGTGACGAGCGGGACGAAGCGGTAGGTGCCGTGCTCGCTCACCGAGCGCTCGCCGGGCCGCGCGCCGAGGACGACGCGGGTCATGACGCCCGCGACGGGGGCGACGAGGACACCCCGCGGCGCGAGCTGCTCGACGAGCCGCCCGGGCAGCCGGGTCGCCATCGCCGAGACGAGCACCCGGTCGTAGGGGCCCTCGTGCGGCGCCCCCAGCACCCCCGGTTCGGCGAGGCGCACCGTGGCCCGGGGGACGCCGGCGCCCGCGAGGTTCTCCTGCGCGACGGCGACGAGATCGGGCACGCGCTCGACGCCGAGGACCCACCCGGCCGGCCCGACGAGCTCGGCGAGCAGGGCCGTCGTCCACCCCGAGCCGGCGCCCACGTCGAGCACGCGCTGCCCGGGGCGCACGTCGAGCAGGGCGAGCATGGCGCGCACGGTGCGCGGCTGGCTGTTGGTCTGCCCGTGGCCGATGTCGAGCGGGCCGTCCCGGCCCGCGGCGGCGCGCTGGCCGGGCGGGAGGAAGCGCTCGCGGGGCTGGGCCGCGAAGGCGGCCTCGAGCGCCTCCTCGGGCGTCACCGGTGCCATCGGGGTCAGCCGTCGAGGTCGTCCAGGGCGCTGGAGACGGCGCGGTGGAAGGTGGGGTAGGCGAGGACCTGCTCGCGCAGGACGGCGGTCGGCACCCGGGCGTGGACGGCCGTCGCGAGCATGGCGAGAACCTCGCCGCCGCTCGGCCCCGCCGCCGTCGCACCGACGAGGTGACCGGCCGCGGTGTCCTCGACGACCTTGACCAGCCCCTCGCCGCCGGGGCCGTGGATCCACCCCCGCGTCCCGAGGGCGGTGACCAGCCCGGTGCGCACCGCCAGGCTCGCGTCGCGCGCCTGCTGCTCGGTCATCCCGACGGCTCCCACCTCGGGGTCGGTGTAGGTGACCCGGGGGACCGCGTGGTAGCTCGCCCACGGCCCGTCGGCCCCGGTGAGGTCGCGCACCGCGATGCCGGCCTGGTACATCGACATGTGGGTGAACGCGCCCCGGCCGGTGATGTCGCCGACCGCCCAGAGCTTCTCACCGGCCCGCATCCGCTCGTCGGTGTCGATGCTGCGCGCGGTGGGGTCGAGGCCGACGGTGTCCAGGCCGATGTCGGCGAGGTTGGGCCGCCGGCCCGCCGCGACGAGGAGGCGGTCGGCGCTCAGGTCGAGCCCGGTGCCCTCGGCGTCGGTGACGGCCACCGCGAACCGGCCCTCGGCGTGCGTGACCGAGCGGATGCGGGCACCCGAGAGGACCTGGACGCCGTCGCGTGCGAACGAGTCCGCGACGACCGCGGAGGCCTCGGGCTCCTCGAGCGCGAGCAGCCGCGGCGCCGCCTCGAGGACGCTCACCCGGGTGCCGAAGCGCGCGAACGCCTGCGCGAGCTCGGCGCCGATGGCCCCGCCGCCGACGACGACGAGCGCGGCGGGCGCCTCGGTGGCGCGCAGCGCCTCGCGGTTGGTCCAGTACGGGGTGTCGGCGAGGCCGTCGACCGGGGGAGCCGCAGGGGCGGTGCCGGTGTTGAGGACCACGCCCGTCCCCGCGACGAACCGCCGGTCCCCGACCTCGACGACGCCGGGTCCGGCGAGCCGGCCGTGACCGCGGACGAAGGTGACGCCGGCGTCCTCGAGGCGCTGCACCGCGACGGTGTCGTCCCAGTCGCTCGTCGCCTCCTCGCGGATCCGCCGCGCGACGGGGGTGAGGTCCGGCGCGACGGTGGCCGAGCCTGCGAGCTGCGCGACCCGGTGGGCCTCGGCGAGCGACCCGGCGGCGCGGACCATCATCTTGCTCGGGATGCACCCGTAGTACGGGCACTCGCCGCCGACGAGCCGCTCGTCGACGCCGACGACGGTCATCCCGGCCCGCGCAGCCTGCGTGGCGACCGACTCGCCCCCGGGGCCGAGGCCGAGGACGACGAGGTCGACGTGCTCTTCGCTCATGAGCCCATCCCAGCACCCCACCCCCGCTTCCGCCCCCGCCCGGCACAACTTTCCCTCCGGATGCCGGAACCTTCACCGACCTGCCGGGTACAACGGGCAGGTCGGTGAAGGTTCCGGCAGGACGGGATGAGCGCCGGCGCGTTTGGGCTCGGGGGCCGGGCGACCTACCCTTGACCAATGCCCGGAGAGTCCGTCTTCCCTGCCCTCGAGCCCCTGCTCGAGCAGGTGAGCAAGCCGATCCAGTACGTCGGCGGCGAGCTGAACTCGACGGTCAAGCCCTGGGAGGTCGCGGGCGACGAGACGGTCCGCTGGGCCCTGATGTACCCCGACGCCTACGAGGTCGGGGTGCCAAACCAGGGCGTCATGATCCTCTACGAGGTCCTCAACGAACGCCCGGACGCCCTCGCCGAGCGCACCTACGCCGTGTGGCCGGACCTCGAGGCGCTGATGCGCGAGCACGGCGTGCCGCAGTTCACCGTGGACGGACACCGCCCGGTGGGCGACTTCGACGTGTTCGGGCTGTCCTTCTCCACCGAGCTCGGCTACACGAACATGCTCACCGCGCTCGACCTCGCGGGCATCCCCCTGCACGCCGCCGACCGCGACGACTCCCACCCGGTCGTCGTCGCCGGGGGGCACGCCGCGTTCAACCCGGAGCCGGTCGCGCACTTCCTCGACGCCGCGATCATCGGCGACGGCGAGGAGGCCGTCCTCGCGGTCACCGACATCGTCGGGGACTGGAAGCGCGAGGGCCGGCCCGGCGGCCGTGAGGAGCTGCTGCTGCGCCTGGCCCGCACCGGTGGGGTCTACGTGCCCCGCTTCTACGACGTCACCTACCTGCCCGACGGGCGCATCCAGCGGGTCGCGCCGAACCGTCCGGGCGTGCCGTGGCGGGTCAGCAAGCACACGGTCATGGACCTCGACGCCTGGCCGTACCCCAAGCAGCCGCTCGTCCCGCTCGCCGAGTCGGTGCACGAGCGGATGTCGGTGGAGATCTTCCGGGGCTGCACGCGTGGCTGCCGGTTCTGCCAGGCGGGCATGATCACCCGCCCGGTGCGCGAGCGGTCGATCACCGGCATCGGCGAGATGGTCGAGCAGGGCCTCGCGGCGACCGGGTTCGAGGAGGTCGGCCTGCTCTCGCTGTCGTCGGCCGACCACTCCGAGATCGCGGACGTCACGAAGGGCCTCGCCGACCGGTACGAGGGCACGAACACGGGGCTGTCGCTGCCGTCGACCCGCGTTGACGCCTTCAATATCGACCTCGCCAACGAGCTGACCCGCAACGGTCGGCGGTCCGGGCTGACCTTCGCCCCCGAGGGCGGGTCGGAGCGGATCCGCAAGGTCATCAACAAGATGGTCAGCGAGGAGGACCTCATCCGCACGGTCGCCGCCGCGTACGGCGCCGGGTGGCGGCAGGTCAAGCTGTACTTCATGTGCGGGCTGCCGACCGAGACCGACGAGGACGTCTTGCAGATCGCCGAGCTCGCGAAGAAGGTCATCGAGACCGGGCGCGAGGTGAGCGGTCGCCGCGACATCCGGTGCACGGTCTCGATCGGCGGGTTCGTGCCGAAGCCGCACACGCCGTTCCAGTGGGCGGCGCAGCTCGGGGCCGACGAGACGGACGCGCGCCTGGAGAAGCTGCGCGACGCGATCCGGTCGGACAAGCGCTACGGGCGCTCGATCGGGTTCCGCTACCACGACGGGAAGCCGGGCGTCGTCGAGGGGCTGCTCTCGCGGGGCGACCGGCGGGTCGGCCGGGTCATCGAGGCGGTGTGGCGCGGTGGTGGCCGGTTCGACGGGTGGTCGGAGCACTTCTCCTACGACCGGTGGGTCGCGGCGGCCGAGCAGGCGCTCGACGACGAGCCCGTCGACCTCGCCTGGTACACCACCCGGGAGCGCGAGGAGAGCGAGGTCCTGCCCTGGGACCACATCGACTCCGGGCTCGACAAGGAGTGGCTCTGGCAGGACTGGCTCGACGCGCTCGACGAGACCGAGGTCGAGGACTGCCGCTGGACGCCGTGCTTCGACTGCGGCGTCTGCCCGCAGATGGGCACCGAGATCGAGATCGGCCCCACCGGCAAGACCCTGCTCCCGCTGACCGTCCTCGGCTCCGGTCGTGAGCGGATGGCCGAGCACGCCCACTGATGCCGGGCCCGGAGGCCGGTGTCGGCGCGATGCCCGCGCCCGCCTACCGTGTCGAGCCGCTCGACCCCTCCCGGCCCGAGGACCTCGGCGACCTGGCGGCTCTGCGGACGGCGTGGATGCTGGAGCAGTCCCCGGCCGGCGAGGACGGCTTCGCGCAGCGGCTGGGCGCCTGGTGGGAGGCCCAGCAGGAAGCACGGCGAGCCTGGGTCGCCAGGTCGGCCGCGGGCCCGGTGGGAACGGCCGGCCTCCAGGTCTTCACCCGGATGCCGAGGCCGGGCCGCCCGGACGCCTGCTGGGCCTACGTGGCGAACGTCTGGACGGCCCCTGCCCACCGGCGCCGGGGCGTGGGGCGCCTGCTCATGGGCGCCGTGCTCGACTGGTGCCGCGCCGAAGGGATGGTGCGGGTCGTCCTCAACCCGAGCGAGGTCTCCGTGCCGCTCTACCGCTCGCTCGGGTTCGAGCCCGCCGCCGACCTCATGCGCCTCGACCTGTGAGCCGCCGGCAGCGTCGGTGGACCTGGAACCCGCCGGCGGCCAGGATGCCGTCATGGACGAGGGCCGCCCGCCGACGACGATCACCCTGCGCTTCCTCGCGGCGCCGACCGATGCCGGCCACTCCGGCTCGGTCTCGGCGGGCCGGGTGCTCGAGTGGATCGACAAGGCCGGCTACGCGGCCGCGGCCGCCTGGAGCGGCACGTACTGCGTCACCGCGTACGTCGGCAACGTGCGCTTCACCCGCCCGGTCGAGGTCGGCGAGCTCGTCGAGGTGACGGCCACGGTGGTCCACACCGGGCGCACCTCGATGCACATCACGGTCGACGTCGCCTCCGGTGCGCCCCGCACCCGTGCCCTCGAGCCGGCCACCCGGTGCCTCATCGTCTTCGTGGCCGTCGACGACGAGGGGCGCTCGACCCCCGTGCCGGCGCTCGTGCCGGCGACCCTCGGGGAGGAGCTGCAGCAGCGGTGGGCGGTGCGTCGTGCCGAGCTGCGGGCCGAGGTGGAGGCGGCGATGGCCGCTCAGGTGTACTCCGACGCCGGGACCGCGCCACGGGTGACGATGCGCTTCCTCGCGGCGCCCACGGACGTCAACTGGGGCGGCAAGGTGCACGGCGGCATCGTCATGCGCTGGGTCGACGAGGCGGCCCACGTCCTCGCGACCCGCTGGGGCGGCAGCGCGAACAACGTCGCGGTCTTCACCGGTGGCGTGCGCTTCTACCGTCCGCTGCGCATCGGCCACCTCGTCGAGGTCGAGGCTCGGCTGCTGCACACCGGGCGCACCTCGATGCACCTCGGTGTGCACGTCCGCTCCGGCGACCCCGCGGCGGGGGACGGGGCTCTCGAGCTGACCACCTACTGCCGCACCGTCTTCGTCGGGCTCGACGAGCACCGCCGGGCCGTCCCCACCCCGGCGTGGCGGCCGTCGAGCGCCGAGGACGTCGCGCTCGACGCCCACGCGCTCGAGCTCGTCGCCATCCGGGAGCGGTTCGGCGACTGAGAGAGCGCTGAGGGCCCGGCGGAACCCCCGGGCCGCCCCATGACACCCGTCATGGTGGGTGCCCGCGTTCGCGGTGTTCGTTGGGACCGCCCCACGCGCTGTCCGTCCGGCCCGATGGTCGAGCGCGTGGGGTGCACGCCACACCCACACCTCCGGGAGGTCCATCCGTGTCCGCATTCACACGTAGCGCGGTCGCGCTCGTCGGCGCCTCGGCGCTGGCCGCCGCGACCGCGGGAGCGGCCCTGGCCGCGCCCCACGGCTCCGGCCGCCACCAGGTGAGCAAGGCCCCCTCGTGGGCCGCGCACGCCCGGGCGCAGCGCTCCACCTCCGCCACGGCGCAGGCGCACGCCAAGATCTGGCTGGCCTCGCGCAACCAGGCGGGCCTGGAGAAGCTCGCGCAGGCCGTCTCCTCGCCCGACTCCTCCTCCTACGGGCGCTACCTGAGTGCAGGGCAGTACCGGGCGAGCTACGCACCGACCACCGCCAGCGTGCGCGCCGTCGAGAGCTGGGCGAAGGCGGCCGGGCTGCACGTCGACGGCGTGGGCAGCGACAACCACTTCGTGTCGGTCTCCGGCAGCACCGATGCCGTCTCGTCGGCGTTCACCGCCGACCTGCGCACGTTCACCGTCGACGGTCACACCGGCACCGCCCCCACCTCCGCGGTGACCGTGCCCGACGGCATCGCCGGCTCGGTCCTCGCGGTCACCGGTCTCGACACCGTGACGCACTGGACGACGCCGGACCTCGAGGGCGACCAGGGCACCCCCCAGGCGGACGCCACGACGACGACGTCCCCGAGTGACCTCGGCCCGCCGGACGGGTACGTCAACTCCGGTCCGTGCTCGGCGTACTACGGGCAGAAGGTCGACCGCACCGACCCCGCCTTCGAGGGCAAGCACCTGCCCTACGCGGTGTGCGGCTACGTGCCCGGCCAGCTGCGCTCCGCCTACGGCGTGACCGCGAGCCGGCGCACCGGGAAGGGCGAGACGGTCGCCATCACCGACGCCTTCGCGGCGCCGACGATCCGCAAGGACGCCAACACCTACGCCAAGCGCCACGGCGACCGGGCCTTCCGGCGCGGGCAGTTCAGCCAGTCCAACGACACCGACTACGACCCGACGCGGGTCGAGGAGTGCGGCGGCAACGGCTGGTTCGGCGAGGAGACCCTCGACGTCGAGGCCGTGCACGGTATGGCGCCCGACGCGAACGTCCGCTACTACGGGGCCGCCAGCTGCTACGACGACGACCTGCTGGCCGCGCTGGCCCGGATCGTCACCGAGAACAAGGCCTCGATCGTCTCGAACTCCTGGGGTGAGCCGACCTACGTGACGATCGACGGGACGGTCTACACGACGATCGACCAGTCCCTCGTCGACGCCTACGAGTCGATCTTCCTCCAGGGCGCGGTCCAGGGGATCGGGTTCTACTTCTCCTCGGGCGACAGTGGCGACGAGGGGGAGAGCACCGGCGTGGTCTCGCCCGACTGGCCGGCGGCCGACCCCTGGGTGACGGCGGTCGGCGGCACGGCGCTCGCGGTGAACAAGCGCGGCCAGCGGCAGTTCGAGACCGGCTGGGGCACCGAGCGGTACTCGCTCGTCGACGGCACGTGGAGCCGCGACGGGTTCCTCTACGGCGCCGGTGGCGGCTGCAGCGACGTGTTCGACAAGCCGTTCTACCAGTACTTCGCCCGGACCGGCTGCTCGATGCGTGGCGTGCCCGACGTCGGCCTGGACGCCGACCCGACGACCGGCATGCTCGTCGGGGAGACCCAGGTGTTCGACGCCCCGACGAAGTTCGGCCAGGGCACCCGCTACGGCGAGTACCGCATCGGCGGGACGAGCCTCGCGGCACCGCTCTTCGCGGGCATCCAGGCAGACACCCAGCAGACGCGGCGTCGGATCGGCTTCGCCGACCCGCTGCTGTACCTGCTCGGCAGCGTTCGCGGTGTCTTCGACGACGTCCGGCCCGAGGGCGACCCGGGCAACGTGCGGGTCGACTACGTCAACGGCCTCAACGGCAGCGACGGCACCCGCAGGACCGTGCGGACCTTCGATGACGACTCCAGCCTGACCACCGCTCGCGGCTGGGACGACGTCACGGGGGTCGGCGCGCCGACCGCCCGCTACATCAAGGCGGCGTCCGGCCGCTGGTGACCGGCAGGACGCAGACGGAGGGCCCGGCCACGTGCCGGGCCCTCCGGCGTCCGGCCGGCCGCCACTCGGGGGCCTGCCGCCCGGGCGCCTGCCGTCCGCGCGCCGCGGATTGGGCCCGAGGGGACGCCCGCTCCTACGCTGGGGCGCCATGGCCCGCCAGCGCACTCCCGAGGGACCCCCGCCGCCGCCGGCGGTGCAGAAGCTGCGCATCCGCTACGCCAAGCGCGGGCGGCTGCGCTTCTCCTCGACACGCGACTTCTCCCGGGCCCTGGAGCGGGCACTGCGCCGTGCGGGCGTGCCGATGGCCTTCTCCGCCGGCTTCCACCCGCACCCGCTGATCTCCTACGCCAACGCGGCACCGACCGGGACGGCGAGCGAGGCCGAGTACCTCGAGATCCGCCTCGCCGAGCGCGTCGCGCCGGAGGCGGTGCGGGACGCCCTCGACGAGGCGCTGCCCGACGGCCTGGACGTGCTCGAGGTCCGCGAGGCCGCACCGGGCGCGCTCGCCGACCGGCTCGAGGCCAGCGAGTGGGAGGTGCGCCTGCGCGGTGTCCGCCCGCCGCAGGTCGAGCCGGCGCTCGCCGCCTACCTCGCGCTCGAGCGGGCCGAGACCACGCGGGTCGTGAAGTCCGGGCCGCGGACGTTCGACACGCGCGAGCCGGTGCTGGACCTGAGGGTCGCGGGGGTCGGCGAGGACGGGTGTGCGATACTGCGGATGGTCGTACGGCACACCACACCGTCCGTACGCCCCGACGACATCCTGACCGCACTCCGGGCGGTCACGGGTCTCGCGCCGCCGGTCCCGCCCCTGGTGACCCGGCTGGCACAGGGCCCGCTCCGTCCGGACCGTGCCGGGGTGGCCGACCCGTTGGCCACCGACGAGGAGGTCGTCGGCCCCGAGGGGTGACGCGCCGCCCGCGCGAGCCGCTCCGGGGCAGCAGCGACTTCCGTGCGGCTGGCCCGCACGATCCGATCGCACACCGCGGTCGACGAGGGAGCGCCCCAGGGCGTGTCCCGGTGTGGTCGCCGGCCCGCGGGTGACGAAAGGGGCCGACATGGCTTCCGACACCGACCCGAGCACCCCCACCGCCGCCGAGCCCGCGACCCTGCCGGTCGAGACCGCTCCGGCCGACGGAGACGACGCCTCGAGCTCGTCCACCGGCGCCACCAAGACGCGCAAGCGCGCCACGAAGAAGGCCGCGCCGGCGGCCGAGCCGCCTGCCGCGCCGGCAGGCGAGGACGCGCCCGCGGAGGCACCGGTCAAGGCCCCCCGCAAGCGGGCGACCAAGGCGGCGAAGAAGAGCGCCACGGCCCCGCCGGCCGAAGAGGCAGCGGGCACGAGCGCTCCGCCGCAGGAGCCCACCCCGCCGGAGGCCGCCCCGTCGGGTGAGGGCTCCGGCCCGGCCTTCGGCCTGCTCTTCCAGCCGCCCGAGCCGGCGGTCGCCCCCCGGCGCCGCCGGGCCACCTCGCCCGCACAGGCCCCGAGCGACGCGCCACGCAGCCCCGAGCCGGCCGCTGCGAGCGAGGACGAGCCGCCCGCCCGCGACGCCGCCGCGGAGGGCGAGCCGTCCCCGACGGCAGAGACCGCCGACGCGGAGGAGGGCGGCTCGCGCCGTCGCCGGCGCGGTGGCCGGGGTCGCCGAGGCCGGGGGAGCAGCGACGAGGAGCAGCCCGCGAGCGGTGATGCCGCGCAGGAGAGCGCCTCCGAGGAGGGCGGCTCGCGCCGGGGCCGCGGCACCAAGGGCAAGCAGGCCGAGAGCGCCGAGACGCCCGAGCCGTCCGACGGTGAGGGCGAGTCCTCCTCGAGCCGCCGTCGGCGCCGTCGCCGGCGCGGCGGGTCCGGGGGCGGGGAGTCCGACGACCCGCCCGGCACCGTGACGCGGGTCCGCGAGCCCCGCTCGGACCGCGAGCCCACCGCTGTGAAGGGCTCGACCCGCCTCGAGGCCAAGAAGCAGCGCCGCCGCGAGGGTCGCGAGGCCGGCCGGCGCCGCACGATCATCACCGAGGCCGAGTTCCTCGCCCGCCGGGAGAGCGTCGAGCGGGTCATGGTCGTGCGCGGCCGCGAGGGCCGCACCCAGATCGGGGTCCTCGAGGACGGCGTCCTCGTCGAGCACTACGTCTCGCGCGAGACGACCGCCTCGATGGCCGGGAACGTCTACCTCGGCCGGGTGCAGAACGTCCTGCCGTCGATGGAGGCGGCGTTCGTCGACATCGGCAAGGGTCGCAACGCCGTCCTGTACGCCGGTGAGGTCAACTGGGACGCCGCCGGGCTCGAGGGCGGCCAGGCCAAGCGGATCGAGAACGCGCTCTCCTCCGGCGACACCGTCCTGGTCCAGGTGACCAAGGACCCCATCGGGCACAAGGGCGCCCGGCTGACCTCGCAGGTCTCGCTCCCGGGACGCTTCGTCGTCTTCGTGCCCGAGGGCTCGATGACCGGCATCTCCCGCAAGCTGCCCGACACCGAGCGCGCCCGGCTCAAGGGCATCCTCAAGGAGCTCGTCCCCGACGGCGCCGGCGTCATCGTCCGCACCGCGGCCGAGGGCGCCTCCGAGGAGGACCTCAAGGCCGACGTCGAGCGGCTCGTCAAGCAGTGGCAGCGCATCCAGGACAAGGCCGCGTCGGCCCGCGCGAAGAAGTCCGGCAGCGGCGGGGCGCCGGTGCTGCTGCACGGCGAGCCCGACCTGACCATCCGGGTCATCCGGGACGTCTTCACCGAGGACTTCGCCTCGCTCGTCGTCTCCGGTGAGCGCGCCTGGTCCGAGGTCAGCGAGTACGTCGAGGACGTCGCGCCCGACCTGGCCGCGCGGGTCACCCGGTGGACCGCGGACGAGGACGTGTTCGCGGCGCACCGGATCGACGAGCAGATCGCCAAGGCGATGGACCGCAAGGTCTGGCTGCCCTCGGGCGGTTCGCTCGTCATCGACCGCACCGAGGCGATGACCGTCGTCGACGTCAACACCGGGAAGTTCGTCGGCTCGGGGGGCAACCTCGAGGAGACGGTGACCAAGAACAACCTCGAGGCGGCCGAGGAGATCGTTCGCCAGCTGAGGCTGCGCGACATCGGCGGCATCATCGTCGTCGACTTCATCGACATGGTCCTGGAGTCCAACCGCGACCTCGTCGTGCGCCGCCTCCTGGAGTGCCTCGGGCGGGACCGCACCAAGCACCAGGTCGCCGAGGTCACCTCGCTCGGGCTCGTCCAGATGACCCGCAAGCGCGTGGGCTCCGGGCTCATCGAGGTCTTCTCCGAGCCGTGCGAGCACTGCGGCGGGCGCGGGATCGTCGTCCACACCGAGCCGGTCGAGCGCGGTGGCTCCGGTGACGGCGGCGGCGGGTCCCGGTCGCGCGGCCGCCGTGGGGGCGGCTCGGGGTCGAAGGACTCCGGCGCGTCCGAGGGCGAGAAGGCCGACAAGGCCGGCACGGGCCCCTCCGCCGCGCAGATCGCGGCGGCGGCGCACGCCGCAGCCCTCAAGCACACCGACCAGAGCGACGTCGCCGAGCAGGTCGCGGCCGAGGTCGCCGCGCTCGCCGGTGCCGAGCCCGAGGAGCAGCCGGCGCCGCCGGCGGAGCCGGTGGTCGCCGAGGCTGAGGCCGAGCCGGCCCCGGTCGCTTCCGAGGCCGAGCCGGCCCCGGTCGCCTCCGAGGCCGAGCCGGCCCCGCAGACCGCTCCCGCCCGCCGCCCGCGCCGTCGTCGCGGCCGGGTCGTCGCCCCGGCCGGGCCGCCCACCGCGGGTGAGCCGGCGCAGAGCGTGGCGAGCGGCGACTGACCCCGAGGGGATTTGGAGCCGGCCCCGCGCCGCCGGTACCCTGGTCAGCCGGTGCGCCCACCGCGCTGGTGTCCCGTGTCGTCCACGGGGTCGCGACCGGCCGGTCCGAGAGAGCGCACCCGACGAAGGAAGTGAGAACGAACGTGTACGCGATTGTGCGCGCAGGCGGTCGGCAGGAGAAGGTCTCCGTCGGCGACACCCTGCTGATCGACAAGACGACCGGCGAGGCCGGCGACACCATCCAGCTCCAGCCGCTGCTCGTCGTCGACGGTGGCACCGTGACGAGCGACGCCTCCAAGCTGGCCAAGGTGACGGTCACCGCCGAGGTCGTCAAGGCCGCCAAGGGCCCGAAGATCACGATCATGAAGTACAAGAACAAGACCGGCTACCGCAAGCGCCAGGGGCACCGCCAGCCGCTCACCCAGGTCACGATCACCGCGATCGACGCCTGACCCGCTCGGACCTCACGGACAGGACTTCAGACATGGCACACAAGAAGGGTGCGTCCTCGACCCGCAACGGTCGCGACTCCAACGCCCAGTACCTCGGCGTCAAGCGCTACGGCGGCCAGGCCGTCAAGGCCGGCGAGATCCTCGTCCGCCAGCGCGGCACGCACTTCCACCCCGGTGACGGCGTCGGCCGCGGCGGCGACGACACGCTGTTCGCGCTCGTCCCCGGTGCCGTCGAGTTCGGCACCCGGCGCGGCCGCAAGGTCGTCAACATCGTCCCGGCGGCCGCTGCCGCCGAGTGACGCGTCGCCGGGCCCGGTGCCCGGCACCACGTACCACGTCGTGAGGGGCGGGCCACACACGGCCCGCCCCTCACGCAGTCCCAGGAGAGCAGCACCGATGGCGACCTTCGTCGACCGCGTCGTCCTCCACGTGGCAGCCGGCAGCGGCGGCCACGGGGTGGCCTCGGTGCGCCGCGAGAAGTTCAAGCCCCTCGGGGGCCCCGACGGCGGCAACGGCGGCCACGGCGGCTCCGTCGTCCTCGCGGTGGACCCCCAGGCCACGACGCTGCTGGACTACCACCACAGCCCGCACCGGCGCGCCGAGAACGGGCGTCCGGGGGCGGGCGACGAGCGCAACGGGGCCGACGGTGCCGACCTCGTGCTCCCGGTGCCCGAGGGGACGGTCGTCAAGAGCGCCGACGGTCGGGTCCTCGCCGACCTCGTCGGCGCCGGGACGACGTTCGCCGTCGCCCGCGGCGGGCGCGGCGGGCTGGGGAACAAGGCCCTGGCGAGCCCACGCCGCAAGGCGCCCGGCTTCGCCCTCCTCGGCGAGCCGGGGGAGTCGCGCGAGGTGGTCCTCGAGCTGAAGTCCCTCGCCGACGTCGCGCTCATCGGCTTCCCGAGCGCCGGCAAGTCCTCGCTCGTCTCGGTCCTGTCCGCGGCCAAGCCGAAGATCGCCGACTACCCGTTCACCACCCTCGTGCCCAACCTCGGCGTCGTCACCGCCGGCAGCGAGCGGTTCACCGTCGCCGACGTCCCGGGGCTCATCCCGGGCGCGAGCCAGGGCAAGGGCCTCGGGCTGGAGTTCCTCCGGCACGTCGAGCGCTGCTCGGTCCTGGTCCACGTCGTCGACTGCGCGACCCTCGAGCCCGGGCGCGACCCGATGACCGACCTCGAGGTCATCGAGGAGGAGCTGGCGGCGTACGTCCCCGACGACAGCCTCGGGGGCCGGCCGCTGTCCGAACGCACCCGGGTGGTCGTGCTCAACAAGGCCGACGTCCCGGAGGCGCGCGAGCTCGCCGAGATGGTGGCCCCGATGCTCGAGGAGCGCGGGCTCGAGGTGCACATCGTCTCCGCGGTCGCCCACGTCGGCCTGCGCGAGCTCTCCTTCGCGCTCGCCCGTCACGTGGCCGAGGCTCGCGCGGAGCTCGAGGAGCAGGTCCTCGAGCGGCCCCGAGTCGTCCTGCGGCCGAAGGCGCTCGACGACTCCGGGTTCCGGGTGACCCGGGAGAACACGCCGGAGGGTGAGGTGTTCCGGGTCACCGGGGAGCGGCCCACCCGGTGGGTGCGCCAGACCGACTTCGCCAACGACGAGGCCGTCGGCTACCTCGCCGACCGGCTCAACCGGCTCGGCGTCGAGGAGGCGCTGCTCGCGGCGGGCGCGGTGGCCGGCTCGACCGTGCTCATCGGCCCGCAGGAGGACGCGGTCGTCTTCGACTGGGAGCCGACGATGAGCAGCGGCGCCGAGCTGCTCGCCGGGCCCCGGGGCAGCGACCTGCGCCTCGAGGACGCCGGCCGCAAGACCCGGGCCGAGAAGCGGGAGGAGTTCCACGGCCGCAAGGACGCCCAGAGCGCCGCCCGCGACGAGCTCGCCGCCGAGCGCCGGGCCGGTCACTGGTCGAGCGCGTCGGACGGGGAGTGAGCGCCGTGGAGGACACCGCCGCCGGGTTGCGGCGCTCGGTCGGCGAGGCGCACCGCCTCGTCGTCAAGGTCGGCTCGTCCTCCCTGACGAGCCCCGGCGGCGGGCGGCTCGACGAGCGTGCCCTCACCGACCTCGTCGACGTCCTCGCTGCCCGGCGGGTGGCGGGCGGCCAGGTCGTCCTCGTCTCCTCGGGCGCCATCGCCGCCGGCATCGGGCCGCTCGGCCTGGGGCGGCGGCCGACCGACCTGGCCACCCAGCAGGCGGCCGCGTCGGTCGGGCAGGGCGCGCTCGTCGCGGCCTACCAGGCGGCCTTCGGCCGACACGGGCTGACCGTCGGGCAGGTGCTCCTCACCGCCGACGACACGACCCGCCGCAGCCACTACACGAACGCCCGGCGCACCCTCGAGCGGCTCCTCGAGCTCGGCATCGTGCCGATCGTCAACGAGAACGACACCGTGGCCACCCAGGAGATCCGCTTCGGGGACAACGACCGGCTCGCCGCGCTCGTCGCGGACCTCGTCGGCGCCGGCGGGCTCGTGCTGCTCACCGACGTCGACGCCCTCTACGACGGCCCGCCGTCGCGCGGTGGTGCCCGCCGGGTTCCCCTGGTGACGACGAGCGCCGAGCTGGACGCCGTGACCATCGGCGGTACCGGCTCGGCGGTCGGCAGCGGCGGCATGGTGACCAAGGTGGAGGCGGCCGGGATCGCCGGCGGGGCCGGCATCCCGACGCTGCTCACCAGGCTGCCCGACGTCGGGGCCGCGCTCTCCGGGGCCGACGTGGGTACGGTGTTCGCCCCCGCAGCGGCCACCCAGGCGTCGCGCAAGCGGTGGCTCGCCCACGCGACGACGGCGCGCGGGCGCCTCGTCCTCGACGACGGTGCGGTCTCGGCGCTCACCGACCGCCGCAAGTCGCTGCTCCCGGCGGGCATCACGGCGGTCAGCGGCTCCTTCGCCGCCGGCGACCCCGTCGACGTCTGCGCCGCGGACGGGCGGGTCATCGCCCGGGGCCTGGTCAACTACGCCTCCGGCGAGCTGCCCCGCCTCCTCGGGCGGTCCACCCGCGACCTCGCCCGCGAGCTGGGGCCGGCGTACGAGCGCGAGGTCGTCCACCGCGACCACCTCGTCCTCCTCTGACGCCCGGGCCTCGCCCCCGGCCTCGAGGTCAGCGCAGGCGCTCGACGTCGAACTGCATCCGCGGACGGGCGATCTCCTCCTGGCTCTGGACGAGCTGCAGCTCGCGCCGGCCGGAGTCCAGCGTGCGCTGGAGCAGGTCGAACACTGAGGAGACCGTGCGCCCGAGCGCCAGGCCGGCGTCGCCGGTCTCGAGCAGGTGTGCCGTGAACAGGGCCGCGGTGACGTCACCGGAGCCGTTGGCCTTGAGCGGCAGATGGGGGGTGCGCACGATCCACGCACCGTCGCCGTGCACCGCGAGCATCTCGATGGTGCCCTCCGGCCGGTCCGGGCGCAGCACGCTCGTCACGAGCACGGTGGAGGGGCCCATGGCCCGGGCGGCCTCCACCGAGGCCAGCGTGGAGTCCAGGTCGTCCGGCTCGGTCTCGGTGAGGAACCCCAGCTCGAACTGGTTCGGGGTGATCAGGTCCGCCTGCGGCACGACCCGCTCACGCAGGAGGACCGGGATGGCCGGGTGGACGAAGCAGCCGGACTTGGCGTTGCCCATGACCGGGTCGCAGGCGTAGATCGCCCGGGGGCTGGCCGCCTTGGTCCGAGCGACGGCGTCGAGGATGACCTCGCCGATCTGCTCGCCCCCCTGGTAGCCCGAGAGCACCGCGTCGACCTCCTCGAGCGCGCCGCGCTCCTGCACCCCGGTGACCACCTCGCGCACGTCCTCGGGTGCCATGAGCGGCCCGCGCCAGGCGCCGTAGCCGGTGTGGTTGCTGAAGTGGACGGTGTGGACGGGCCACACCTCCACCCCGAGGCGCTGGAGGGGGAAGACGGCGGCGGAGTTGCCGACGTGGCCGTAGGCGACCGAGGACTGGATGGACAGGATCGTCGTCACCCTGCCCATCCTGTCACCGCCCGGGCGGCGGGCGCGGGCGGTCCGGTGGGCGGAGGCCGCCCCCGCCCACCGGCACGACCTACCCTGGGCTCATGGCCGAACCCACGACCGCTCCGGACGCCGCCGACACCGCGCAGGTGCGGCGGGTCGCCGAGGCCGCCGCCACCGCCTCCCGCCGGCTCGCCCTGCTCTCGCGGGCGGAGAAGGACGCCGCCCTCGAGGCACTCGCGGACGCCCTCCTGGCGGCCACCGACGAGGTCGTCGCCGCGAACGAGCGCGACCTCGACCGTGGTCGCGCCGAGGGCATGGCCGGCTCGCTGCAGGACCGCCTGCGGCTCGACCCCGACCGGGTCGCGGCGGTGGCGCAGGCGCTGCGCGACATCGCCGCCCTGCCGGACCCCGTCGGGGAGGTGGTGCGCGGCTCCACCCTCGCCAACGGCCTCCAGATCCGCCAGGTGCGCGTCCCGATGGGGGTCGTCGGGATGATCTACGAGGCCCGCCCGAACGTCACGGTCGACGCCGCCGGCCTCGGGCTGAAGTCCGGCAACGCCGTCGTCCTGCGCGGGGGCAGCGCGGCCGCCGAGACCAACCGGGCACTCGTCGGCGTCCTGCGCCGCGCCCTGGAGGCCCACGGGCTGCCGGCGGACGCGGTGAGCCTGCTCGAGGGCGGCCACGGCGTCGTCCGCGCGCTGATGACCGCGCGGGGCCTCGTCGACCTGCTCATCCCGCGAGGCGGGGCCGAGCTCATCCAGGCGGTCGTCACCGGCTCCAGCGTGCCGGTCATCGAGACGGGTGTCGGCAACTGCCACGTCTACGTCGATGCCGGCGCCGACCTCGAGGAGGCGCTCGCGATCGCCGTCAACGCCAAGACCCACCGGCCGAGCGTGTGCAACGCCGCCGAGTCCCTCCTGGTCCACCGCGACGTCGCGGACGCGTTCCTGCCCAAGGTCCTCGCCGCGCTGTCCGCCGAGGGCGTGCTGCTGCACACCGACCCGGTGGCCTCGGCGAGCGCGGAGGCGGCCGGGGTCCCGCACGACCCGGCCACCGAGGAGCACTTCGCCACGGAGTTCCTCGGCCTGGAGATGGCCGTCGGCGTCGTCGAGGACCTCGACGGCGCGATGTCGCACATCCGGCGGTTCGGGTCGGGACACACCGAGGCCATCGTCACCGAGGACCGTGCCGCGGCCCGCCGGTTCGTCGCGGAGGTCGACGCGGCCGCGGTCATGGTCAACGCGAGCACCCGCTTCACCGACGGGGGAGAGTTCGGCTTCGGCGCCGAGATCGGCATCTCGACCCAGAAGCTGCACGCCCGCGGCCCGATGGCGCTGCCGGAGCTGACGAGCACGAAGTGGGTCGTCGAGGGGGACGGTCAGGTCCGCGTCTGACCGCCGGCCGCCCGCCGGGGCGGCGGATGCCCCGCGTCCTCGCCCGGCCCGCCCGGCTCGACGTCGTCGGCCGGCTCGTCCCGCACGTCGTCCCGCACGGGGACGACGTGCGGGCGTACCGGTGCCCGGACCTCCTCGAGGCTGTCGTGGGCCACGAAGTAGCTCGGGCGGGCCTGGAGAGCCGTGTACGTGCGTCCGACGTACTCCCCGAGGATGCCCAGGGCGAGCAGCTGCACGGCGCCGACCCCCGCGACGATGACGACCGTCGAGGTCCAGCCGGGGAGGGTGTCGCCGAGGAGCATCGCCACGACCGCGTACACGAGCACGGCGAGCGCGCCCAGGCCGCCGAGCAGGCCCAGCCATGTCGCGAGCCGCAGCGGCACGATGGAGAAGCCCGTGACGCCGTCGAGGGACAGGCGCAGCATCCGGGCCAGGGGGTACTTCGACTCACCGGCGGCCCGGCGCTCGCGGCGGTAGCCGACCGAGGCGCTCGGGAAGCCGAGAGCCGGCACGACGAGGCGGAGCACCCGGCCCTGCTCGGGCAGCGCGCACACCGCCTCGACGGTGGCCCGGGACATCAGCCGGAAGTCGCCCGCGTCGACGTGCGCGTCGACGTCGGACAGGGCGCGGATGGAGCGGTAGAAGGCGCGTGCGGTGACCCGCTTGAACACCGAGTCGCTCGAGCGGTCCTCGCGCACGCCGTAGACGACGTCGACGCCCTCCTCACGGGCGACCCGCAGCATCGTCCCGATGACCTCCGGCGGGTCCTGCAGGTCGGCGTCGATGGTGACGACCCACCGTCCGCGCGCCCGGGACAGGCCGGCCGAGATGGCCGCCTGGTGCCCGGCGTTGGCGCGCAGCCGCAGCACCCGGACCTCCGGCCACTCCCGGCGCAGGCGCTGGAGGAGCACGGGGGTGGCGTCCCGGGAGCCGTCGTCGACGCAGAGGATCTCGTAGGGCACCCCCCAGGTCTCGGCGACCGGGCGCAGCCGCTCGACGAAGAGGGGCAGCACCGCCTCCTCGTCGAACATCGGGACGACGACGCTCAGCTCCGGGGTGGGCTCGGCCATGACGTCCAGGGTAGGGGCCGACCCCGTGCCCCGGCTGTGTGTGGCCGTGCACGGCCTGTGCACGTCGGAGGGCCCCCGAGTATGAGATTCGGGGGCCCTCTCCGGCGCCCTGTCGCCGGGGTGACTCGAGCCGGTCGGTCCCTGCGACGAGGCCGCACAGAGGTCTGCCACGCGACGGTGGCGCCGCCCGGTGGGCGAACTTCGACTCCGGGCCGTCGGCCGCGGCACCCGCGCCGTCGCGCGCGGCGCACCGCCCCGGTGGGGGACGGTACGGCCCCGTCGCGGTCTCCCGCGAGCGAGGTCGGTGTGCCGTTATCCGAACGACCCGCCCCCGGGACGACTACGGCCCGAAGGCCTTTCGCACCGGTGCCGCCGAGGGGGCGCGAGGACTGTTCTAGTCGCCCCGGGCCCACCGGTGCAAGCGGTTGTGAGCATCTTCTTCGGCCCCCACGGGGCGATGGCGTGTCGTCCACAAGCGGTGGTGCTCGGCGGCGCCGTCGTGCACAGCCCTGTGGACGAAATCCGTGGACAACCGGGACGGTAGGGTGGTCCGCATGTCGACGACCGCCGTGCTCATCGCTGCCGAGGAGGCCCACCGGGAGCTCCCGATCCCCCCGTGGCTCGTCGGCGTCCTCGCGATCCTCGCCTTCGCCTTCCTCCTCGGTGTCACGTGGTCCTTCCGCGGCACGCACCACAAGTACGCGCCCCCGCCCGCCGCCGCCGGCGAGCCGGAGCGCGAGGAGGCGCACTGGCCCGAGCACCCGGGGCACCACTGAGCGAGGTGCCGTTGCGGGTCGGGGTGATGGGCGGGACGTTCGACCCGATCCACCACGGCCACCTCGTCGCCGCCTCGGAGGTCCAGGCGCTCTTCGGGCTCGACGAGGTCGTCTTCGTGCCGACCGGCCGGCCGTGGCAGAAGGACGCCCGTGAGGTCTCGGCGGCCGAGCACCGCTACCTGATGACGGTCATCGCGACCGCCTCGAACCCGCGCTTCACCGTCTCCCGGGTCGACATCGACCGGGAGGGGCCGACGTACACCGTCGACACGCTGCGCGACCTGCACGCCGAACGCCCGGACGCCGAGCTGTTCTTCATCACCGGCGCCGACGCGCTCGCCCAGATCCTGTCGTGGAAGGACGCCGACGCGCTGTGGCGGCTCGCGCACTTCGTCGGTGTCACCCGGCCGGGCTACGTCCTCAGCGAGCTCGGGCTGCCGGCGGACGGGGTCACCCTCCAGGAAGTGCCGGCGATGGCGATCTCCTCCACCGACTGCCGCGAGCGGGTCCGGGACGGCGAGCCCGTCTGGTACCTCGTGCCCGACGGCGTCGTCCAGTACATCTCGAAGTACCACCTCTACCGAGGAGCACCGTGACCGCCACCGACCACGCCCTCGAGCTGGCCCGGGCCGCCGCGCACGCGGCCTCGGACAAGCTCGCGACGACCATCACGGGGATCGACGTCTCCGACGAGCTCGCGCTCACCGACGTCTTCGTCATCGTCTCGGCCGAGACCGAGCGGCAGGTCGGCTCGATCGTCGACGAGGTCGAGGACGTCCTGCGCGAGCGTGGGTCCCGCCCGCTGCGGCGCGAGGGCCGGCGCGAGGGCCGGTGGGTGCTCATCGACTTCGGCGACATCGTCGTGCACGTCCAGCACGACGAGGAGCGCGAGTTCTACGAGCTCGCCCGGCTGTGGCGCGACTGCCCGATCGTCGACCTCGGGGTCGTCGGCACCGAGCAGGGCGGGCGGTGAGCGCCGGCCCCGGTGGCCCCCGGCGGCTCGTCGTCCTCCGCCACGGCGAGACGACGCACAACGCGGCCGGCATCTGGCAGGGCCAGCTCGACAGCCCGCTCTCGGCCCGTGGGGAGCAGCAGGCCGCCGCCGTCGGGCCCGCCCTGGCGGCGCTGCGCCCCACCCGGGTGGTCACCTCGGACCTGCAGCGGGCGCGCCGTACGGGCGAGAGCGTCGCCCGGGCGTGTGGTGTCCCGCTGCACGAGGACGCCCGGCTGCGCGAGATCCACGCGGGACGCTGGCAGGGGCTGACCAACGCGCAGGTCACCGAGCGCTGGCCGCAGGAGCGGGCCGCCGTGCTGAGCGGCGAGGACGTCCGCCGCGGGGGGGACGGCGAGACGATGGCCGACGTCGTCGCCCGGGTCGCGGAGGCGCTCGAGGAGGTGCTCGGGGCGATGGGCGCGGGGGAGTGCGTCGTCGTCTCGACCCACGGGGCTGCCGGACGGGCCGGCGTGGGGTGGCTGCTCGGGCTGGAGCACCGGGTCGCCTGGCGGGTGCTCGGCGGCCTCGGCAACTGCCACTGGGGCGAGCTCGTCGAGGGGCGAGACGGCTGGCGCCTGCAGGCGTGGAACGCCTCGGCGGGCGCCGGCGGGGCCGGCCCGGCGACGCCCCCCTGAGGCCGATTTGGGTGACCACCGGGGCGTAGGTAGACTTCCCGTCGCCCCTGCGGGGGTCACCCACTCGGGGCTGTAGCGCAGTTGGTAGCGCACCTCCATGGCATGGAGGGGGTCAGGGGTTCGAATCCCCTCAGCTCCACCAAAGGGTTCTTATCAGAACCCTGGATCGTGGGTAGACCGCCCGCCGGATTCGTCCGGCGGGCGGTTTCGCGTTTCGGCGCGTCGTCCGTGGCTCCTTGGGCACTGGCGGAGGCGCGGTCGAGGAGGGCGTCGAAGGGTCTGTTTAGGTCGACGTGGAGGCGGCGTTCCCGGGTCTCGTCGTCCTCTTCGATCACGATCCGGGTGAAGAAGGCTTGGTTGAATAGGCGACGGATGTCGCCGTTGGCCTCGAGGTAGGCGGCGTGGCAGTCACGCAGGAGGTCGAGGACTTCGGTCAGGGTGGTTCGGGCGGTCTCGTAGCTGGTCTCGACGTCGGCGAGCGGGACTGCTGCACCGATAGGTGACAGGTTGGGTCAGGCGGCCTGAGTGGCCGGTGTGGTCATGATCGTCTCGTACTCGATGGGGGTCAATCGGCCGAGGGCGTCCTGCCGTCGGCGGCGGTGGTAGGTCCGTTCGATCCAGGTGACGTTGGCGATCCGGAGCTCGTCGCGGGTGGTCCAGGTGCGCCGGTCGAGGACGTTCTTCTGGAGCAGGGAGAAGAAGCTCTCCATGGCGGCGTTGTCGCCGCAGGCGCCGACCCGGCCCATTGACCCGACCATGTCGTGACGGTGGAGTGCGCGGACGTGCTTCCTGCTGCGGAATTGGCTGGGTTCAATCGATCGTTGCACCACCGGCTTGTGGGATGGACTGTAGTTGCTCGGCGAAGGCCTCAGCTGGGGTCTTCCAGCCGAGGGTCTTGCGGGGGCGGCTGTTGAGGGTGGCGGCGACG
>NZ_JAANCN010000001.1 GCF_011326735.1 Phycicoccus endophyticus | reverse complement strand
CGGTGCCGGCCGCCACGTCGAGCGCTGCGGCGCCCGGGGCCTCCGCCGGTGTCGACCCGCCGGCCGCGGCCCTCGACACCCTGCTGACCCGCCGCGAGCGCGCCGTCCTCGCCGGGGACCGGGCGGCCTTCGCCGCCACGCTCGCCGACCCGGCCAGCGCCTCGGGCCGCCGACAGCTGCGGTCCTTCGCCGCGGCCCGTGCCCTCGGCGTGCGGCGGCTGACGCACGAGGTCGCCGACCCGCCCGCGGGCACCGGTGCGGTCTCGGCCACCGTCCGCTACCGGCTCACCGGCCTGGACAGAGCCGCCCGCAGCGCCACCGTGGGGTACGCCCTGCGATGGACCGCCGCCGGGTGGCGGGTGGCGTCGGAACGGGCGGTCAGCGGTCTCGCCGCACCGCCGTGGGTGGCGATGCCCGCGCTGGCGGTCCAGCGCGGCGTCGCCGCCGTCGTGGCCGGCACGGCCCCGCGCGCCGTCCTGCGCGAGACGGCCGCGACCGTCGAGCACGCACTGCCGGCCCTGCGCCGGTCCTGGTCGCGCACCCCGGCACAGGTACTCGTCCTCGCGCCGGACACGGCGGCCGAGGCGGCCGCCCTGCTCGGGCAGGCGACCGGTGCCGTCGGGGAGGTCGCGGCGACGACCGAGGGCCCGGTGGGCCCCGACGGGCGGGCGACCGGCGACGAGGTCGTCCTCGACCCGCGCGCGCGGCGGACCCTGACGGCCGCCGGCGACAGGGTCGTCCTCACCCACGAGCTCGCGCACGTGGCCGTGCGCGCGACGCTTCCCGGCAGCGCACCGCGGTGGCTGGCCGAGGGGTACGCCGACCACGTCGGCTACGCCGAGGCCGACGTGCCCGACTCGGCCCTCCTGCGGCCCCTCGCCCGGGCCGTGGCCGACGGCACCGCGCCGGCCCGGGTCCCGTCGGCCGACGAGCTCGACCCGGCGGCCGGTGACCTCGAGGTGGGCTACCTCGCGGCCTGGCAGGTGGTCGAGGCCGCCGTCGCCCGCGCCGGTGAGGACGCGGTGCACGAGCTGCTGCGCCGCTGCTCGGTGACCGGCGGGGAGGCGGCCGCCGAGCGGGCCTGCGACGCCGCGATGCCGGCCGTCCTCGGCACCGACCGGGCCGGGCTCACCCGGGACTGGCGCCGACGCCTCGCCGACCTGGCCCCGTGACCTCGCCCGCCGCCGGCTCGGGCGCGGTCCGCGTCGGGGGGACGACGAGCGAGGCGAGCACGAGGACCGCCACGAGCCAGAACTGGTTGTAGAACGCCTGCTTGTTCACCAGGTTGGCCACCGCGAGGACCAGGGCGAGCCAGCGCAGCAGCTCCTCGACCGGGGGGCGGCGCCGGTACACCACCCACGCCGCGATGCCGACCGCGCCGGCCATGGCGGTGCCGGTCACGGCGAACGGCAGGCTCACGCCGTACTCGTGGAGGAAGAACAGGTACCACGTGTTGGCGAAGCGGATGGGATGGAAGCCGAGCAGCGTCGTCACCGTGTCCTCGACGAAGGCCGTCGGGGAGGCGAGCACCCACGGCAGCACGAGCACGGTGGCCAGCGCCCCCGTCGCGAGCGTGCGACGCCACCCGAAGGGGCGCCACACGAGCAGCACCGGCGCGAGCAGCGCGAGGTGCTGCTTGCTCGCGCAGGCCAGCGCGAGGGGGAGGACGGCCCACCAGGCGTGCCCACGCCGGACCAGGGCGGCCCACCACACGAGGAGGGCGGCCAGGACCGGCTCGGTCCACGCCTGGTCGACCTGGGTGAGTGTGCCCGGGGCGAGGACGAGCACGGCGGCTCCGGCGGCGGCCCGGCCCGTCCCGCTCCGGCCGCCGGCGAGGGCCCACAGGCCGGCGAGCAGGACCAGCCCCCACGCGAGGAGCGCCCACCGCACATCACCGGCGAGCCACCTCCCCGGCGCCGTGAGCACCGCCATCCACGGCAGGTAGGTGAAGTGGTCCTGGACCCCCGGGGACCCGCTCCACTGCGCCGTGTAGACGTTGCCGAGGCGCCCCGTGACGTCGGCACCCTGCTGGAGGATGACCCAGACGTCGATCCGGGGGGCGCGGTCGCCGAGGACCGTGAGCGCCCCCACCACGACGTGGGCGAGCGCCGCGACGCCAAGGGCGGCACCCCGGGCCCGTCGCCCGGGTGCGAGGAGCAGCCCGGCGCACGCCACCCCCGCCCCCGTCGTCACCGTGAGCGCCGCGGAGAGCCAGCCGCCCCGGAGGTAGGTGAACAACGGCACGGTGAGGGTGAGGAGCACCGACCCGAGGACGACGCCGGCGGCCAGCCACCGGCCCGGGGCCAGGCGGTGCCGCCGCACGAGCCACCACGCGAGCAGCGCCGTGCACGCGGTGAGGGTGAGCAGGATCGGGACGCGGAAGCGGACGACGCTCCACTGGGCCGCGGCGAACCACGCGAGCCACGCCACCGCGAGGGTGGCCTCGGGCAGGCGCAGGGGGCCACGGGTGGCCACCCGCGCGCCCGGGTCAGCCACCGTAGAGGGCATCGACCTCGTCGGCGAACTCGCGCATGACGATGGTCCGCTTGAGCTTGAGCGAGGGGGTGAGGTGGCCGGAGTGCTCGGTGAAGTCGGTGTCGAGGATGGCGAACTTGCGGATCGACTCGGCCTTGGAGACGGCGGTGTTGGCGTCGTCGACCGCACGCTGCACCTCCTGACGGACCTGGGGGTCCTCCTTGGCCTTGCTCAGCGGGACCTGCTCGAGGCCGTGGTTGGCCGCCCACGTCGGGTACATCTCCTCGTCGAGGGTGACCAGGGCGGCGATGAAGGGCTTGCCGTCGCCGACGACGATGCACTGGCTGATCAGCGGGTGGGCCCGGAGGCGGTCCTCGAGGACGGCCGGTGCGACGTTCTTGCCGCCGGCGGTGACGAGGATCTCCTTCTTGCGACCGGTGATCCGCAGGTAGCCGTCCTCGTCGAGCTCGCCGAGGTCACCGGTGTGGAACCAGCCGTCGACGACCGCCTGGGCGCTCGCCTCGGGGTTGCCGCGGTAGGCGCGCATGACGTTGATGCCGCGGATGCACACCTCGCCGTCGTCGGCGATCCGGATGCCGACCCCGGGCAGCGGGGGGCCGACGGTGCCGATCCGCATCGTCGCCGGGCGGTTGACCGTGGCCGGGGCGGTGGTCTCGGTGAGGCCGTAGCCCTCGAGGATCGAGACGCCGATGCCGCGGAAGAAGTGCCCGAGCCGGGTGCCGAGCGGAGCGCCGCCCGAGACGGCGTACTGGACCCGCCCGCCCATCGCCGCCCGCAGCCGGGCGTAGACGAGGCGGTCGAACACGGCGTGCCGCAGGCGCAGGCCGAGCGGGACGGTGCCAGCGTCCAGGGCCTCCGACCAGGCGATGGCGCTCGAGGCGGCGGCGGCGAAGATCCGCCCCTTGCCGTCGGCCTCGGCGCTCGCCTCGGCCGAGTTGTAGACCTTCTCGAAGACGCGCGGCACGGCGAGGATGAAGGTCGGCCGGAAGGAGGCGAAGTCCTCCATGAGGGTCTTCAGGTCCGCCGAGTGGCCCATCCGCACGCCGGCGGCGACCGCGAGCACCTCGATGAACCGGGCGAAGACGTGCGCGAGCGGGAGGAAGAGCAGGGTCGCCGAGTCCTCGCCCTTGACCACCTCGGCGATCTCCTCGGCGGTGTTCTCGGCGAGGGTGAGGAAGTTGCCGTGGGTCAGCTCGACGCCCTTGGGCCGGCCGGTGGTGCCCGAGGTGTAGATGACCGTCGCCAGGCTCTCGCGCGAGAGCCCCTCGCCCCGAGCGCGCAGCTCGTCGTCGCCGACGTCGGCGCCGTCGCGCGCCAGCGTCTCCAGGTCGCCGTGGTCGAGGACCCAGACGTGCTCGAGGGCGGGCAGCCGCCCGCGCACCTTCTCGACCGCCGCGAGGTGGGTCTCGGTCTCGACGAGCACGGCGACCGCGCCGGAGTCGCCGAGGATCCACTCGACCTGGTCGGGCGAGGAGGTCTCGTACACCGGCACCGGCACCGCCCCGACCGCCCACAGGGCGAAGTCGGCGAGGGTCCACTCGTAGCGCGTGCGGCTCATGATGCCGACGACGTCGCCCGTCCCGACCCCCGCGGCGAGGAGCCCCTTGGCGAGCGCGTCGACCTCCGCCGCGAAGCCCGCGCTCGTCACGCTCCGCCAGCCGTCCTCCTCCCGGACGGAGAAGGCCACCCGGTCCGGGTGCTCCGCGGCACGGCGGGCGGGCACCTCGCCCAGCGTCCCCTCGCTCGTGGCGGGCAGGACGAGCGGCCTGGAGGTCTCGGGCACCGTCGGACTCCTTCGTACGCGGGTGGGGCAGCCCCACAACTCTAGGCCCCGCGGGCCGGGTAGCCTGCGGTGCCATGGCCGACCGCACCCGCTCCTTTGTCGAGATCGCCGCCGCTCCCGGCGAGGTGCTCGACGTCATCGCGGACTTCGAGGCCTACCCGCAGTGGGCCGAGCAGGTCAAGGAGTGCAGCGTGCTCACCGAGGACGGCGACGGGTGGGCCGACCAGGTCGAGTTCACCCTCGACGCCGGCGCCATCAAGGACCAGTACGTCCTCGAGTACGACTGGGACGTCACCGACGGCGGCACCGGGACCGTCTCGTGGCACCTCGTGCGGGCGACCCTGCTCAAGGGGCTCACCGGCAGCTACACCCTCGAGGAGGCCGGCGACGGCACCCGGGTGACCTACGACCTCGAGGTCGACCTGACGATGCCGATGCTCGGGATGCTCAAGCGCAAGGCCGAGAAGCACATCATCAGCACCGCCCTGACCGAGCTGAAGAAGCGCGTCGAGGGCTGAACGCGACGATGGCCGCCAAGGGCTGGCACGAGGAGGTGGGCAGCGTCGCCGACGAGGCGGGGCGGCTCCTCGAGAGCATCCGGCGGGCCGGCCAGGAGGGTGACGACGGCGCGGGCGCCGGCCCGGGACGGACGTCACCGAAGGAGACCGGCTCGCGCGAGGACGGCTCCGGCTTCCACTGCGAGGACCCCGTGTGCCGGTGGTGCCCGCTGTGCCGGGCCTCGGCGTTCGTGCGTCAGCTGAGCCCGGAGGCGCTCGGCGGGCTCGCCGAGCTCGCCGGGTTCGCCCAGGCGGTCCTCACCGACCTCGCCGCTGCCCGTTCGCCGCAGGACCACCCCGAGCAGGAGGGCCGCGATGGCTGACGGGCCGCTCGCCATCGGGGTCGACATCGGTGGCACGAAGGTGGCCGCCGGCGTGGTCGACGCCTCCGGCCGGGTGCGCCGGCGCGCCCGCCGGGACACCCCCCACCGCTCGACGAGCCCGCGGGTCGTCGAGGACACCATCGTCTCGGCCGTCGAGGAGCTGCTCGCCCAGGAGGCGGACGTCGTCGCCGTCGGGGTCGGCGCCGCGGGCTTCGTCGCGGCCGACCGGGCGACGGTCGTCTTCGCCCCGCACCTGTCGTGGCGCAACGAGCCCCTGCGCACCGCCCTCGGGGAGCGGCTCGCGCTGCCGATCTTCGTCGACAACGACGCCAACGCCGCGGCCTGGGCCGAGCACCGCTTCGGTGCCGGGCGTGGCGAGAGCCAGCTGGTCATGGTCAACCTCGGGACGGGCATCGGCGGCGGGATCGTCATCGACGGCCGCGTCCTGCGGGGCCGGTTCGGGATCGCCGGCGAGTTCGGCCACCTCCAGGTCGTGCCGGACGGGATCCGCTGCGAGTGCGGCAACCGGGGCTGCTGGGAGCAGTACGCCTCCGGCAACGCCCTCGTGCGCGAGGCACGCTCCCTGATGTCGGCGGGCAGCCCCGTCGTCTCCGACCTCTTCGCCCGGGTGGGGGGCGACCCCGGCGAGCTGACCGGGCCGCTCGTCACCGAGGCCGCCCGCGACGGCGACGCCCTGGCGCGCGAGCTGCTCGGCGAGATCGGCCGGTGGCTCGGCATCGGCATCGCGAACCTCGCGGCCGCGCTCGACCCCGGCACGTTCGTCGTCGGCGGGGGCGTGAGCGCCGCGGGCGAGCTGCTCCTCGAGCCCGCCCGGGCCGCCTTCCGCGGGCAGCTCACCGGCCGCGGCTACCGGCCCGAGGCGGCGATCGTCGCCGCCCAGCTCGGCAACGAGGCCGGCCTCGTCGGGGCGGCCGACCTGGCCCGGGTCGGTGCCGCCGACCTCGCGTGGTCCGAGGCCGTCGAGCACGCCGAGGGGGCCGGGGACGCCGAGCCCTCGCCGGCCGGCTGACCGTGCCCGGACAGCGGCTGCGGGTGGCGACGTACAACACCCGCGACTTCCTCGACGACCACCGCCTCGCCGCGCGCCTGGTCCGCGCACTCGACCCGGACCTCCTCTGCCTCCAGGAGGTGCCCCGCCGGCTCGGGGGGCCCACCCGGGTGCGGCGCTTCGCCGACGCGTGCGGGATGCGCTGGAGCGGGCGGCACACCGGCAGCGGTGGGACGACCGTGCTCACCTCACCCCGCACGAGCCTGCTGCGGGCGGCCCACCACCGGCTGCCCGTACGCTGGCCGGACCGCACCCGGGGCTGGGCCGAGGCAGAGGTCGGGCTGGCCGACGGCGCCGTCCTCACGGCCGTCTCGGTGCACCTCGGGCTGCGGGCCAGTGAGCGGGTGCGGCACGCCCGCTCGGTGCTCGCCGCGCTCGCGGGACGCGGGCCGGTCGTGCTCGCCGGTGACCTCAACGAGGAGCCCGAGGGTCCCGTCGGCCGCCTGCTCCTCGCCGGTGGCCTGCGGCTCGCCGGGCCGCCGCTGCCGACCTACCCGGCGCGGGCCCCCCGCCGCCGGCTCGACGTGCTCCTCGTCTCGCCCGGCATCCGGGTGCTCGACGCCGGGGAGGTCGCCGTCCCCGACGGCGTGTGGCAGCGGGCGAGCGACCACCGGCCCGCCTGGGTCGACCTCGAGCTCGGCGGACCTCTGCGCAGCCGAGGGCGGGCCTGAGCTCTCGGTCGCGGTGGGGCGAGTGGCCACTGCCTCGTCGGCGGGTCGGGGTCCGGTCGCTCTGTGCGCACGCAGGAGCGGGCCTGCCGACGACGAACCCGTATCCTGCCGGTGGAGAGCAGCATCGGACGAGACGATGTGCGGAGGGATCTCGAGGTGTCGGTCGTCCTGGTCACCGGGGCCAACAAGGGACTGGGATACGAGACTGCCCGTCGCCTCGTGAGGGATGGTCACATCGTGTACGCGGCGGCCAGGTCCCCAGAGCGCGGCCGGGCGGCGGCGGAGGAGCTCGGCGCCCGGTTCGTCCAGCTCGACGTCACCGACGACGACTCCGTGGAGGATGCCCTGGGCACCATCGAGGACGCGGAGGGTCGGCTCGACGTCCTGGTCAACAACGCCGGCGTGTTCGACGGTCTGGACGGGGCGGACGGGCTCACCGGACCGATCGCCCACGACCAGTTCGAGACCAACGCCGTCGGTGTGGTCCGGGTGACCCAGGCCGCGCTCGCGCTGCTGCACCGCTCGGACTGTCCGGTGGTCGTGAACGTCTCCAGCGGGCTCGGCTCCTTCGCCCTCGTCACCGAGCCGACGTCCCACCAGTTCGGCGTGCACTCGATCGTCTACTCGGCGACGAAGGCTGCGGTCGACATGCTCACGGTCAGGTACGCCCAGGCGGTCCCGTCGGTGAGGTTCAACGCGGTCGACCCCGGCTTCCTGGCGACCGACCTCCACGGCAACGCGGCCGCGGCGGACCCCGCCGTCGGTGCCGAGGTCGTGGCGCGCCTCGCGTCGATCGGTGTGGACGGCCCGACGGGTGGCTTCTTCGACAAGGACGGGGAGCTGGCCTGGTAGGGCGGGCGGCTCTCGCGCCGCACCCGGGGCCCGGTACTGCAGCCCGGGCCGAGGGGGCCGCTCACACCCGGGCGCCGTCGTCGTCCTCGTCGCGGTGGCGGGGCTGGCGCAGGACGAGCAGGACGAACCCGAGCAGCGAGAGGCCGACCCCGGCGAGGAACCAGCGGGTGCTGTGGAAGGGCCGGGCCAGCGCCACGTAGAGCAGGCACAGCGGGCCGGCGACGAGGCCGACGACCGCCCCCCAGAAGTGCAGGTCCTCCTGGGGTGGCAGCTGGACCGCGGGCGGCTCGAAGTGCTCCTCGTCGAGCGGCGTGGGTGCCCCGGTCTCCGGGTCAGGGGCGCGCCACCGGCTCCCGCCGAGGACGAGCTCGACGGGGGAGGGGTTGACCCACGGGGGGCGGGCGTCCTCGCCGTCCGTCGCCGGCTCGCCGTCGCCCGGAGGCTCCTCGCCCGTGAGCCCGGTGGGGTCGACGGGCTCGGGGTCGGTGCCCGACGCCTCCGCGGGGGGCTGCGGGCCGGACTCCCAGGCCGCGACGATGGAGGCGAACCGGGCGTCGACGTCCCGCTCGTCCATCTCCTCGGGCCGCTCGTCCACGGGTCGCTCCTCGCTCCACGGTGCTCGGGACGATCTTCGCACGCGAACACCCGGTGGGCGCAGCCCGGCCGTCGTCGCACCGGGAGGCGGGGCAGGGGTGCACTAGGCTGCCCGCGACAAGGTCAGAAGGGTGGTCGGGTGTTCTACTGGGTGCTGAAGACGGTCGTCCTCGGGCCGATCCTGCGCCTCCTCTTCCGGCCGTGGGTCGAGGGGGAGGAGAACATCCCGCAGGAGGGCGCCGCGATCTTCGCGAGCAACCACCTCTCCTTCTCCGACTCGATCTTCCTGCCGCTCCTCGTGCCCCGGCGGATGACCTTCCTCGCCAAGGCCGACTACTTCACCGGCGCCGGCCTGAAGGGGTGGCTCACGGCGGCCTTCTTCAAGGGGGTCGGCCAGCTGCCGATCGACCGCTCCGGTGGACGGGCCAGCGAGGCCGCCCTGCGCTCCGGCCTGAAGGTGCTGCGTCGGGGCGAGCTGCTCGGCCTCTACCCCGAGGGGACGCGCAGCCCCGACGGCCGGCTGTACAAGGGCCGCACCGGCGTGGCCCGGATGGCCCTCGAGGCGCGGGTGCCCGTCATCCCGGTCGCGATGATCGACACCGACAAGGCCCAGCCCACCGGCGCTCGCATCCCCAAGCTCGTGCGGGTCGGGGTGCGGGTCGGCGAGCCGCTGGACTTCTCCCGCTACGAGGGGATGGAGGGCGACCGCTTCGTCCTGCGCTCGGTCACCGACGAGATCATGTACGCCCTCATGGAGCTCTCCGGTCAGGAGTACGTCGACATGTACGCGACGGCGATGAAGGACCGGCTCGCCCGCGAGCGCCGGTCCACCGCGCGCGCGGCGGCCGAGGCCGCTCTGCCGGGCCGGGCCGCCGGCGAGCTCGAGGAGGCCCTGGACGCCGAGGGGCTCACCGCCGACGGCGAGGGGCGCAGCGAGCAGGGGCCGCAGCGGCGCGCGAGCTGAGGGGTCCGATGGGGGTGCTGGCGGCGCGTTCGCCGCGGACGGGGAGGCAGGAGCCGGTCGTCGTCGACGCGTTCCTGCGCGGCCTGGACCTCTTCCGCCCGATCGCCGCCGCCTACGCGGTCCTGCTCGCCTGGCAGCGGCGCGCCGAGATGGTCCGGCCCTGGGTGGCCGTGGCCGTGCTCGCGGTGATGGCGGCCTGGTCGCTCGGGCTGCTGCTCTACCGGCACCGCAGCCGGCGGCTCATGGCCCTGGAGGTCGTGATCTCGGTGGGCGGGATCCTCGCGACACCCCTCGCCGACGGGACCGGCGCGGTGGCCGCCGGGGAGGTCACCCTCCCGACCGTGTGGGCGGCCGGCTCGGTCGCCGGCTGCGCGGTGCTCGCGGGCGCCCGGGGCGGGCTGCTCGCCGCCGCGGTGGTCGCGGCGGCCGACCTGGCCGAGATCGCCGGGCGGCCCACCCAGGCCACGGTGCACAACATCGTCATCCTCGTCCTCCTCGGGGGCCTCGTGGGGCTCGCCGTCGACCTGTCGCGCTCGGCCCTCGTGCGCGAGGAGCAGGTCCTCCTCGAGCGTGAGCGGCTGCGCGAGCGCGAGCGGCTGGCCAGGGTGGTCCACGACGGGGTCCTGCAGACGCTCGCGTACATCCACCGCCGCGGCACCGAGCTCGCGGGGCCGGCCGGTGAGCTCGCGGAGCTCGCCGCCGACCAGGAACGGGCGCTGCGCCGGTTCGTCAGCGGCACCGGGACCTCGGGCGAGCCGGCACGCCTCGGTGGCCGACCGGGAGGTGACGTGGACCTGCGGGTGCTCGTGAGCGCCCACGAGCGCCCGGGGGTGAGCGTCGCCGCGCCGGGCGACCCGGTCCTCGTCGACCCGCAGGTGGCGCACGAGCTCGACGCGGCGCTGGCCGCGGTCCTGGACAACGTGGCACGGCACGCCGGGGAGGGTGCTCGGGCGTGGGTGCTCCTCGAGGGTGACACCACGGGCGTGGAGCTCACCGTGCGTGACGACGGCGTGGGCGCCGACCCGGCCGTGCTGCACGCGGCGGCCGGGCGCGGGCGGCTCGGGGTCAGCTCCTCGATCCGGGGTCGTGTCGAGGACCTCGGGGGGTCGGCGGTGTGGACCACCCGCCCCGGTGCGGGGTGCACCGTGCGCATCGTCGTGCCGCGCCGTCCACCGGGGGAGGCGCCGTGACCGGGGAGGAGCCGGGGCCGGCCGCGGCCGTGCCGCCGCGGGTGCTCGTCGCCGACGACCACCCGCTGTGGCTCGCCGCCCTCGAGCGTGACCTGGTCTCCCGCGGCGTCGCCGTCGTCGGGACCGCGAGCGACGGGCCCTCGGCCGTCCGCCGCACCCGGGCGGTCCGCCCCGACGTCCTCGTCCTCGACCTCAACCTCCCCGGGATGCGCGGGGACGAGGTGTGCCGCGCGCTCGGTGACCTGCCGACCCGGGTGCTCATCCTCTCCGCCAGCGGCGAGCAGCAGGACGTCCTCGCCGCGATCAAGGCGGGGGCGACCGGCTACCTCGTGAAGTCGGCCGCCCCGGAGGAGATCCTCGAGGCCGTCCTCGCGACCGGCCGGGGTGAGGCGGTGTTCACCCCCGGTCTGGCCGGGCTCGTCCTCGGGGAGTACCGGCGGATGGGCGCGGCCCAGGGGGCGCAGGGCCGGCCCGAGGGCGACGGGCCGATCCCAGCGCTCACGCCCCGGGAGACCGAGATCCTGCGGCTCGTCGCGACCGGGATGTCGAGCAAGGAGATCGCCGCCCAGCTCGTCGTGTCGCACCGCACCGTGCAGAACCACGTGCAGAACACCCTCGGCAAGCTCCACCTGCACAACCGGGTCGAGCTCGTGCGCTTCGCCCTCGCCCACGGGCTCGAGGACGAGGACCCGGCCTGAGCACATCCGGCATCCGGCCCGCGTCGCCGGCCGGGCGTGGGCCCACCTACCATGGTCGCTCGTGAGCCCGACCCCGACTTCCGACCCGCTCCAGCGGCTCGCCGCCGGAGCCGACCGCCCGGCTGCCCAGCAGCCGGTGTGGCCCGAGCCCGCCGCGCTCGAGGCCGCCGTCGGGACGCTCGCGAGCTACCCGCCGCTCGTCTTCGCCGGCGAGTGCGACGTCCTGCAGGAGCGGATGGCGGCGGTCGCCCGGGGCGAGGCCTTCGTCCTCCAGGGCGGCGACTGCGCGGAGACCTTCCAGTCGGCGACCGCCGACAACATCCGCGACCGGGTCAAGACGATCCTGCAGATGGCCGCGGTGCTCACCTACGGCGCGTCGATGCCCGTCGTCAAGGTGGGCCGGATGGCCGGGCAGTACGCCAAGCCGCGCTCCAGCGACGAGGAGACCCGCGGCGGGCGGACGCTGCCGGCCTACCGCGGCGACATGGTCAACGACTTCGAGTTCACCCCCGAGGCCCGCACCCCGGACCCGCAGCGGCTCGTGCGCGCCTACCACGCGAGCAGCGCCACGTTGAACCTCGTGCGGGCCTTCACGACCGGCGGCTTCGCCGACCTGCGCCGCGTCCACGACTGGAACAAGGGGTTCGTGACGAACTCCGCGAACGCCCGCTACGAGCGGTTGGCCCGCGACATCGACAAGGCGATGCGCTTCATGGCCGCCTGCGGCGCCGACTTCGAGGCCATGCGCACGACGGAGTTCTTCTCGGCCCACGAGGCGCTCCTGCTGGACTACGAGCGCCCGCTGACCCGGGTCGACTCGCGGACCGGCGAGCTCTACGACACCTCGGGGCACTTCATCTGGGTGGGGGAGCGCACCCGCGACCTCGACGGCGCGCACCTCGACTTCGTCTCCCGGGTGCGCAACCCGGTCGGCGTCAAGGTCTCGGCCGACGCCGACGTCGACGACCTCCTGCGGATCGTCGACCTCGTCGACCCCGACCGCCGGCCGGGGCGGCTGACGTTCATCACCCGGATGGGTGCCGGGCGGGTGCGCGAGGCGCTGCCGGCTGTCGTCGAGAAGGTCACGGCCTCCGGTGCGCTCGTCACCTGGGTGTGCGACCCCATGCACGGCAACACCTTCGCCTCGGAGTCCGGCTTCAAGACCCGTGACTTCGAGGACGTCGTCGACGAGGTGCGGGGCTTCTTCGAGGTGCACCGCAGCCTCGGTACGCACCCCGGCGGCATCCACGTCGAGCTCACCGGCAACGACGTCACCGAGTGCATCGGCGGGTCGGAGAAGATCCTCGACGCCGACCTCGGGACCCGCTACGAGTCGGTGTGCGACCCACGGCTGAACCACCAGCAGAGCCTCGAGCTGGCCTTCCTCGTCGCGGAGATGCTCTCCCAGGACTGAGCCACCGGGCGCCCCGCCGACGTCCCCCGGTGCAGGCGGCCCGGTCCTCCGAACCGGGCTCAGACGATCGTCACCGTCACCGTGCTGCCGTGGGGCGCGGTTCCGCTCGCGGGGTCCTGGAAGCGCACCGTGCCGAAGATCCCCCCGAGGGCCTTCTCGACGGCGACCTGGAAGCCGGCGTCCTGCAGGATGCGCCGGGCCTCGCCCAGCTGCTTGCCGACGACGTTCGGGACCTCGACCATGACCGGCCCCTTGGAGACGACGAGGGTGACCGGGTCGCCCTTGAAGAGGGTGCCGTCGCGCGGGGACTGGCTGATGACGGCACCCTCGGGCACGGTGTCGCTGTTCTCCTGCCGGGAGGCGTCGACCGTGAGCCCGAGGTCGCCGAGCGCGGCGGTGGCCTCGTCGGCGTCCTCGCCGGTGTAGTCGGGGACCTCGATCGGCCGGCGCCCCTTGGAGACGACGAGGGCGACCTTCGTGTCGCGCTTGACCTTGCTGCCGGCCGCGGGGCGGACCGAGAGGATCTGGCCGTCGGGGACCTTCTCGGAGAACTCCTCGGTGACCTTCCCCAGGGCCAGGTGCCGCGCCGCGAGGCGCCGCTTGCCCTCGGCGACGGTCGAGCCGGCGAGGTCCGGCACGGCGTAGCGCTCCGGACCCTTGGAGACGGTGAGCGTCACCTCGGTGCCGCGCCGCACCGTCGAGCCGACGCCCGGGTCGACGGCCATGACCGTCCCCTTGGCGACGGTCTCGGAGAAGGACTCCTCGACCGAGGCCTCCAGGTGTGCCGCGCCGACCGCGCTCAGCGCGGCCTCCCGCGGTCGGTCGAGGACGGAGGGCACGGTGGCGGCCGCACCCGGGCCGAGGAAGAAGAACCACGCCGTCGCGGCGGCGAGGAGGACCGAGGCGACCGCAGCCGGCCACCAGTTGCGTCCGCGGCGCCGGCGCCCGACGACGACGCCCTCGAGCGGTGCCGCCGGTACGTTCATCGTCGTGGTGCGCTCGGCGTCCTGGGCGGGGACGACGGCGGAGCGGTCGCGGACCGGGAGGGCGGCCGTGGCGGTCGGGACGCTCGCCGCGACGGCGGCAGCCGGGCCCTCGGGCCGCGCGTCGAGGACGGCGGGCGTGAGGCTGGCGCGGGTGCGGCGCACGAGCGCGAGCAGCTCGGCGGCGTCGGCCGGGCGCTCGTCGGGGTCGCGGGCGGTCGCGACGGCGACGAGGTCGTCCAGCGCCGGGGGGAGGTCCTCGACCCGGGCCGAGGGGACCGGAACCCCGCCGTGGACGTGCTGGTAGGCGACGTGGATCGGCGTCTCCCCGGTGAACGCCTTGGTCCCGGTGAGCATCTCGAACAGGACGAGCCCGGCGGCGTAGACGTCCGAGCGGGCGTCCGCGACCCCACGCTCGACCTGTTCGGGCGAGAGGTAGGCGACCGTCCCGAGCAGGACGCCCGTCGAGCTCGTCATCGTCTGGCCCGAGACCGCCCGGGCGAGCCCGAAGTCGGCGACCTTGACCGTCCCGTTGTCGTTGATGATGACGTTCTCGGGCTTGACGTCGCGGTGGATCAGGCCCTTGGCGTGCGCCTCGGCGAGTGCCATGAGCACCGACTCGAGGACGTCGAGGGCGGCCCGGGGGGAGAGGAGCCCTTCCTCGCGGAGGATCTCGCGCAGGGTCGCGCCGGGGACGTACTCCATGGCGAGGAAGACCTGGCCGTCGTCCTCGCCCTGGTCGTACACCGCGACGACGTTGGGGTGGGAGAGGGAGGCCGCCGAGCGGGCCTCGCGGCGGAAGCGGCTGACGAAGGTCTCGTCGTGCACGAGGTGCGGGCGCATCACCTTGAGGGCGACCTCGCGCTCGAGGCGCTCGTCGAGGGCGAGGTAGACCGTGGCCATCCCGCCGTCGGCGAGCCGCGACAGGACGCGGTAGCGCCCGTCGAGGGTGCGCCCGACGAGGGCGTCCACGGTGGATGACACCGTGCGAGTGTACGTAGTGGCGGGCCGCTCCCCGGGGCACCGCCCGGCGCGTCACATCGTGGCGCGCCGGCTGAGGACCGTGCGGACGTAGGTCTTGGTGTCGGCGTACATCCCACGCTCGCGGACCGACGCGAGCCCCTGGTAGTACGCGGCGACCGCCTGCTTGGTGCTCGAGGCCGAGCGCCCGAGTGCGCGGAGCATGACGACGCCGGCGGTGATGTTGTCCCGGGCGTCGAGCAGGTCCAGCCGGCGGCCGACGAGGCTCGAGGCCCACTGACCGGAGGAGGGGATGACCTGCATCACCCCGACGGCGTTGGCGGGGGAGACCGCGCGCTGGTTCCAGCCGGACTCCTGGTAGCCGATGGCGAGCGCGAGCTTGGGGTCGACGCCGTGGCGGCGGGCGGTGGCGACGATGAGCCGCTTGGTCTCGGCACGGCTCGGGACGGCCCGGCCGGCGAGACGGTCGTGGTTGCCGCGGGCGGCCCCGACGACCGAGCTCGGGTAGCGCACCCCGTTGAAGGTGTCGGCGACGGGATGGCCGGCCGTGACCGGGACGCGCAGCCGCTGGCCGATGCGCAGCAGGGCGGCGCTGGAGACTCCGCTGGCACGGGCGATGTCGGTGACCGAGGAGCCGTAGCGGGCCGCGATGCCGCTCAGGGTGTCCCCGGAGCGGACGGTGTAGGACCGGGCCGTGGTCGCGCTGGCGCGGCTGCTCGTGGCCCGGCGTTCGGCCGAGCCGGATGCCGAGCCGGCCCGCGAGCGGGCCGCGCGCGAGGTGGTGCGGCGCACGACGATCCGGTCGCCGGGGTAGATCACCGACCGGGCCGAGAGCCGGTTGGCCTTGAGCAGGCTCGCCAGCGAGACGCGGTAGCGGACGGCGATCTGGCCCATCGTGTCGCCCGGGCGCACGACGTGGACGCTGCGCGCGGTGCGTACCGCCGGTGCCCCGCCGGAGCGGGCGCCGGCCGCGCCGGCCGTGCTCGTCGAGCCGCCCGGGACACGCAGCCGGTCACCGGGGTAGATGAGGTTGGGGTTGCGGACGTCGTTGTGCGCGACGAGGGCGCGGACCGTGCTCCCGTGCCGGCGGGCGATGCCGTCGAGGGTGTCTCCGGAGCGGACGGTGTAGCTCCGCCACGCGCGCGCCGTCAGGTGGGGCAGGACGGCCTGCTCGGCGGAGGCGACGGGTGGGGCGGCGAGCGCGAACATGAGGAATGTCCTTCGACGGTCCGACATGGGCGTGTCGTACGAGGTTTCTGTGATCTGTGTGGCATACGGTAGCGGAGTGCCGTGTGTTTCGGGTGGGCTCGGTACATCCGACTCGTCACGCCCGTGACCCGCGTGGCACGCTGGCCGCGTGAGCGAGACCACCCCGGACCCCCTGCCTGACCTCGAGACCCTCGTGCCGCGGTGGCTGACGCTGCCCGACCTCGTCGAGCTGCTCGGGGTGCGGCTGTCCACGGTGCGCGGGCTCCTCGAGGACCGTGAGCTGCTCGGGGTGCGCCGCGGCGAGCGCGGCGTGCTCTGCGTCCCGGCCGGCTTCCTCGACGACGACGGCCCGATCCCCGCCCTGCGTGGGACCTTCACCGTGCTCGCCGACGGGGGGATGGACGACGCGGAGATCATCCGCTGGCTGCACACCCCCGACCCCACCCTGCCCGTCGCCGGTGCGCCGCTGGACGCCATCCGGGCGGGCTTCAAGACCGAGGTGCGCCGGCGCGCGATGGAGGAGGCCTTCTAGCGCACCGGGGCCCGCGGCCGCGCCGTGGCCTCAGGCCGAGCGGGCGGTCGCCGTCGCGACGAGGTCGTGCAGCACCTCGCGGGCGAGCGGGTCCAGGGCGGGGACCTCGGCGAGCGCCGCCCGTGCGCTCCCGGCGAGCCGGGCGATCTCGTCCTCGAGCAGCGCCACCGCCCCGGAGCCGTTGATGATGCCGCGCAGCTCCTCGACGTCGGTCACGGCCAGGTCCGCCCGTCCGAGCAGCCGCTCGACCCGGGCCCGCCCCCCGGCGTCGGCGCCCGCGAGGGCGTGGGCGAGCAGCACGGTGCGCTTGCCCTCGCGCAGGTCGTCGCCGGCCGGCTTGCCCGTCTCGTCGGGGTCGCCGAACACACCGAGGAGGTCGTCGCGCAGCTGGAAGGCGCGTCCGACGTCGAGCCCGTACCGGGAGAGCGCCTCGACCCCGGCGGGATCCATCCCGCCGACGCCGGCCCCGATGAGCAGCGGGTGCTCGACGGTGTACTTGGCGCTCTTGTAGCGGATGACGCGCCCGGCCCGGGCGACCCGCTCCTCGTCGCCGAGACCCTCCCACGGGCGGGCCGACTCGACGACGTCGAGGAACTGCCCGGCCATGAGCTGGGTGCGCATCCGGTCGAAGACCGCGCGGCCGCGGGCCAGGGCGGCCGGGGGCAGGCCGCACGTGGCGTAGAGCTCGTCGGTCCAGGTGAGGCAAAGGTTGCCGGCGAGGACGGCGCCGGCGAGTCCGAACCGCTCGTCGTCACCGCTCCAGCCGCGGGCCGCGTGCCGCGTCGCGAGGGCCCGGTGCGCTGCGGGCATCCCGCGGCGGGTGTCGGAGTCGTCCATGACGTCGTCGTGGATGAGCGCCGCCGCCTGGAACAGCTCCATCGCGCTGCTCAGCCGCACGAGCTCCTCGGAGTCCGGCAGCCCCGCACCGCGCGCACCCCAGTAGAGGAAGGCGGCGCGCAGCCGCTTGCCACCGCGCAGCAGGTCGCCGACGGCGTGCAGGAGGTCCTCGACGTCGGGACCGAGCTCGGCGAGCACGAGCGTCTGGGCGGCGAGCTCGTCGTCGAGCACGCGCTGGACCCGGCGCCGCAGGTCGGCGGTGTCGAGCACGCTGGTCACTGAGGGTCTCCTCGGCGGGCAGGAGGCGGTCGGATGGTGGCTCCCGGCAGCCTACGGTGTCCCCGCCCGCGTACCCTCGGCGCCATGGCCCACTACGGCGGAGGCGGGCGCCCGGAGCACCTCGTGGCGTCCATCCCGGCGCGCCTGCGCGAGCCGCGCCCCTCGGTGAGCTTCGAGTTCTTCCCGCCCAAGGACGACGCCGCCGAGGCCGCGCTCTGGGACGCCGTGCGCCGGCTGGAGCGGGTGCGCCCGGCGTTCGTGTCGGTCACGTACGGCGCCGGGGGGACCAGCCAGGACCGCACCGTGCGGGTCACCGCCCGGATCGCCGACGAGACCTCGCTCACCCCGCTCGCGCACCTGACGTGCGTCGGGCAGTCGGTCGCCGACCTGCGGCGCGTCGTCGGGAACTACGCCGCCTCGGGGGTCCGCAACGTCCTCGCGCTGCGCGGCGACCCGCCGGGGGACGTCCGGGGGGCCTGGACCCCGCACCCGGACGGTCTCGAGCACGCCGAGGACCTCGTGCGGCTCGTGCGGGGGCTCGGCGACTTCACGCTCGGGGTCGCGGCCTTCCCCGACGTCCACCCCGACAGCCCCGGCCTCGAGCACGACGTCGACGTGCTCGTGCGCAAGGCCGACGCCGGTGCGGAGTTCGCGATCACCCAGATGGTCTTCGACGCCGAGAGCTACCTGCGGCTGCGCGACCGGGTGGCGGCTCGGCGCGACCTGCCGGTGACCCCGGGCCTGATGCCCGTGACGAGCTACCGGCAGACCCAGCGGATGAGCGAGCTCATGGGCACCCCGCTGCCGCCCCAGGTCGTCGAACGGCTCGAGGCGGTCAAGGACGACCCGGCGGCCGTGCGGGCGGTCGGGGTGGCGATCGCGGTCGAGCTCGGGCAGCGGATGCTCGCGGAGGGGGCGCCCGGGCTGCACTTCATCACGATGAACCGCTCGACGGCCACCCTCGAGGTCCACGACGCACTCGGGCTCGAGCCCTGAGGGCGCCGGTCCTCGGATGGACGAGCGGGGCGGGGCGGAGCGGGCTCAGGCGACGTCCATCGGGGTGCCGCCGGTGATCCGGATCAGCTCGTCGTAGGTCGTGGCGAAGACGGCGTGGCTGTGCCCGGCCGCGGCCCAGACGCGGTCGTAGCGGCCGAGGGTGACGTCGACGACGGTCCGGATCCGCTCGGGGTGTCCCACGGGCGCGACGCCGCCGATCGCCATCCCGGTGTACCGGCGGACGAACTCCGGGGTCGCCTGGGCGAGGTCCGCGAGCTCGAGCAGGCCGGCGACCTTCGTCGTGTCGACCCGGTGGCCGCCGGAGGCGAGCACGAGCAGGGGCTCGGTCGCGCCCTCGGCGGTCCTCGCGGCGAAGACGAGGCTGTTGGCGATCTCGGCGGGCGTCACCCCGAGCGCCTCGGCGGCGGCCTGCGCGGTCCGGACCGCGCCGGGCAGCTGGCGCAGCTCGGGGTGGACGTGGTGGAGGGCGAGGGTCTGCAGGACCGCGGCGACGCGCCGGTGGGCGGTGAGGTCACGCTGGGGAGGCGGGACCTCGGGAACGACCCCAGCGGGTTCGGGCGACATGACCGAAGCGTAGTGACGCCCCGGGCCCCCGCGGCCCCTACCCCACCCCCGCCGGGGGAAGACCTCTCCGACTCATGCTCAGGTCGACAGACCATGGCGATCTCGCTCGTCCCTGCTGCCATGACGCCAGGGGTGAGCGAGATCGCCTCGGGCCGGCGCGGTCGGCATGGTTCGGAGAGGTCTTCCGGCGGGATGGGGTGGGGCGGTCGGCGCCTTGACGGCAGGCCGGGAGCGGGGGCTACAGTGGGGGCTTGCTCGAACAGATGTTCGAGCTCTTCCCAGCGGCCGTGGTGTCCCGGTCGCCGACCGCCCCGGAGGTGGCCATGGCGCATCGTCACGACGACCCGCTCGTCGTGACGACCCACGCCCCGAGCCCCACGGGCGGACGTGACGGGACCCCGCGCACCTTCGTCTGGCGAGGACGGCGCCACACCGTCTGCGCGGTCCTCGACACCTGGCAGGAGCGGCGTCCCTGGTGGCGCGCGGTGGGGCAGGGCGATGCCCCGAGCACCGCCGGCGCGCACCCGGCCACCGAGCGGCGGGTGTGGCGGGTGGAGGCCCGCCCGCCGGTCGGCCCCGTCGGGGTCTTCGACCTCGCCCGTGACGACGACCACTGGCTCCTCCTGCGAGCCCACGACTGACGAGGAGCGACCCCGATGCCCCACGCCGCGACGACCCTCGACCTCCTCGAGCGCTCCCGCGAGGCCCTGACCAGCGGGTATGCCGCCTCCCTCGCCTCCGCGCGCTATCTCGACGCCTCGCTGGCCGCCCTGCGGGCCGCGGCCGCGCTCGTCGCCGCGCGGCCCGCTCCCGAGGCCCCCGGCTCCGGGCCGCACGACGTCTGGGTGCTCGCCACGCGCACCGCCCCCGAGCTCGCCGAGTGGGCGCAGCGGTTCGCCGAGGTCACCGGCCAGCGCGTCGGCGTCGAGACCGGGCTGGTGCACGTCGTCGCCCGCGAGGCCGACGACCTCCTGCGCGAGGCCGAGACCTTCGTCGACCTCGTCGCGGCCCGGCTCGGGCTCCCCGTCGCCCCCCTGCACCGGCGGCTCGCACCCGTCCGCTCCGCCTGAGGTCGCCCGTGTCCGGCATCGACGGGTTCGCCCACCTCCACGTCGCCTCCGGGTTCTCGATGCGCTACGGCGCCTCGATGCCGCAGGACCTCGTCGCCCGGGCCGTCGACCTCGACCAGGGCGTCCTCGCGCTCACCGACCGGGACGGCCTCTACGGCGCGGTCCGGTTCGCCCAGGCGTGCGCCGCCGCGGGGGTCGACCCGGTCCTCGGCGTCGACCTGGCCACCGAGGAGCTGCAGCCGGGCCCCCCACCCCCGCGCCAGCGCACCCCGGTCCGGGGCGGGGCGCTCGTCGACCCCCGCCGGCCCCGGGTCACCGTCCTGGCCCGCGGCAGCGCCGGAGGGATGGCCCCGGGTGCCGGTTGGGCGGCGCTGGTCCGGCTCGTCACCGACACCCACCTGCGCGGTGAGCGCGGCGTCCCGGTCACGACACCGGCACTCCTGGCCCGCCGGGCGGCCCCGGCGGACGGCACGGCCCCGGCGGACGGCACCGCCCCGGCGGAGGACACGGGCCCCGCGGGCGCCGCGGACCCCACCCGGCCCGCCGGACCGGCCCGACTCGTCGTCCTCCTCGGTCCGGACTCCGACGTCGGGCGGGCGCTGCTCGCCGGGCAGCGTGCCCGGGCCCGCGACCTGCTCGCCCGGTGGCGGGCCCTCCTGCCACGCGACGCCCTCGCGCTCGAGGTCGTCCTCCACGGCGGGCCGGAGGGCACCCCGGGATGTCGCTCCCAGGCGGCGCACCTGCTCGGCCTCGCCGACGCCGCCGGGGTGCCGGCCGTCCTCAGCGCCGCGGTCCGGCACGCCGAGCCCGGGCAGGTCCGCACCGTCGACGTCCTCGACGCCGCGCGCCGGCTCGTCGTCCTCGACTCCCGCCACCTGGACCGGGTCACCGACGCCGGTCATCTCGCGGGCACGGGTGAGATGCGCGCGCGAGCCCTCGCGGTCACCGGGGGCGACACCGCCCGGGCCGAGCGGCTCCTGACGATGACCGCCCGGCTCGCCGCCGAGTGCGTCCAGCACCCTCGCACGGACCTGGGCATCGGCGCGGTCCACCTGCCCGAGCCCGAGGTCCTCGGCATCGCCCCCGGCACCGACCCCATGGACGTCCTCACCCGGCGCGCCCGGGCCGGGGTCGGGCGGCGCTATCCCGGGGCCGGCGAGGCCCGCCTGCGGACTGTCCACGACCGGCTCGACGCCGAGCTCGCCGTCATCGCCTCGCTCGGCTACCCGACGTACTTCCTCACCGTCGCCGAGGTCACCGACCTCGTGCGCGAGCGCGGGGTGCGGGTCGCGGCCCGTGGGTCGGGGGCGGGCAGCCTCGTCAACCACCTGCTCGGCATCAGCGGCGTCGACCCGGTCCGCCACGGCCTGCTCATGGAGCGGTTCTGCTCCCCGCTGCGGGCCGAGCTGCCCGACATCGACATCGACGTCGAGTCCGCCCGGCGCACCGAGGTCTACGAGGCGGTCCTGCAGCGGTTCGGCGGTGAGCGGGTCACCTGCGTGTCGATGATGGACACCTACAAGGTGCGTCACGCCGTGCGCGACGTCGGCGCCGCGCTCGGGATGCCGCCGCTCGAGGTCGACGAGATCGCCAAGGCGTTCCCGCACATCCGGGCCCGGGACGCCCGCAACGCCGTCGCCGACCTGCCCGAGCTGCGCTCCCGCGGCCTGGGGTCGGCCCGGATGACGGCCTTCTTCGAGCTCGTCGAGGCGCTCGACGGCCTGCCTCGGCACATCGCCCTCCACCCGTGCGGGGTGGTCCTGTCCAACGCGGGGATGCTCGACCGCACACCGGTCGAGGCCAGCTGGCTCGGCTTCCCGATGAGCCAGTTCGACAAGGACGACGTCGAGACCCTCGGCTTCTTGAAGCTCGACGTGCTCGGCATCCGGATGCAGTCCGCGATGGCCCACGCCGTCGCCGAGGTCGAGCGGGTGAGCGGGCAGCGCATCGACCTCGACGACGAGGCCCAGGTCTCCCTCGAGGACCCGGAGACCTTCGAGCTCATCCGCACGACCCGCACCCTCGGGATGTTCCAGATCGAGAGCCCCGGCCAGCGTGAGCTCGTCGGCAAGCTCGGCCCGAGCGCCTTCGAGGACCTCGTCGTCGACATCTCGCTCTTCCGGCCCGGACCGGTCAAGTCCGACATGATCACGCCGTTCCTCGAGTCCCGGCACGGCTGGCGGGAGCGGCGCTTCCTCCACCCGAGCCTCGTGCCCGCCCTCGAGGAGACCGAGGGCGTCGTCGTCTTCCACGAGCAGGTGCTGCTCATCGTCGCCGAGACCACGGGGGTCACCCTCGCCCAGGCCGACGAGGTGCGCCGGTCGATGGGCACCCCGCGGGGCCAGGAGGAGGTCGAGGCATGGTGGCGGCCCGCGGCCGCCGCCCGGGGGTACGCCGCCGAGGACCGCGACCGGATCTGGGAGGTGCTGAGGTCCTTCGCGAGCTTCGGGTTCTGCAAGGCGCACGCGGCGGCGTTCGCGTTGCCGACCGTGCACTCGGCGTGGCTCAAGGCGCACCACCCGGCGGCCTTCCTCGCGGGCGTCCTCACCCACGACCCGGGGATGTACCCCAAACGCCTCCTGCTCGACGACGCCCGCAGCTTCGGCATCCCGGTCCTCGGGCTCGACGTCAACGCCTCCGGCGACACCTACCGCATCGAGCCCGTCCTCGAGGCCCCGGGTGAGGAGGCGGCCTCGGGCGCGGAGCGGGTGGCCGGCTGGAAGCGCGACCCGCAGCCGTACGGCATCCGGCTCTCCCTCGCCGACGTCAAGGGCATCAGCGAGGCCGAGGTCGCCCGGACCGTCGCCGGCCAGCCCTACACCGACCTCGGCGACTTCTGGGCCCGGGCCCGGCCGAGCCGCCCGGTCACCGAGCGGCTCGTCCTCGCCGGCGCCTTCGACGCCCTCCACGGCACCACCCTCGCCGGGGGGCCGGGCCGGCGGGGCCGGGTCACCCGGCGCGACCTGCTCCTGCACGTCGCCGAGCTCGAGCGCTGGGACCGGGGGCGGGCCGGCCCCCGGGGTGGTCGGCGGCGGGCCGTGCCGCAGGTCCCCGCCCGTGAGGTCGAGCCGGCCGGCGCCGACGTCCGGGCCCGGGCGGCCGCGCAGAGCCGGGCGGCCCGAGAGGTCCTCCCGGCCCGGGCCCGGCCGACCCAGCTGACCCTCGACCTCGGTGACCGTCCCCGGCTCGTCGCCGGCACCGGGCTGCCGGAGATGACCGGTCCGGAGCGGGTGCGCGCCGAGCTCGACGTCCTCGGTCTCGACGTCTCGGACCACGTCGTCGCGTTCTACGAGCCGCTGCTCACCGCGCTCGGGGTCACCCGCAGCCGCGACCTGCTCGCCACCCGCAGCCGTGGCGAGGTGTGGGTCGCCGGGGTCAAGGTCGCGACCCAGACCCCGCCGGTGCGCTCCGGGCGACGGGTCGTCTTCCTCACCCTCGACGACGGGACGGGCCCGTCGGACTGCACGTTCTTCGAGGACGTCCAGGGCCCCTACGCCGAGGTCGTCTTCCACAGCTGGCTGCTGCTCGTCCGCGGCGTGCTGCGCCGCACCGGCGACCGAGGGGTGTCGGTCCGGGCCACCGGCGCATGGGAGCTCGCGGCCCTCTGGGACGCCTGGCGGCTCGGGGGTCTCGACGCCGTGCGCTGCGCGGTGGCCGCGGGGGAGGCCGACGCGGTGGCCCGGGCCGAGGCGGCCGAGCAGGCGGCCCGGGCGGCCGAGGAGCAGGCCGGCCGGCGGGTCCTCGTGCACGCCTCGGGGTTCAGGCAGTCGCCGTACGCCGACATCCGCCCGGCCGGCGCCGACCCCCGCGCCGGGCGTGGCACCCCGTCCGGCCCGGTGGTGCCGGCCCTGCCGTCCCGCAAGCTGTGGCACGCCAGCCCGGGCAGCTCGGGACACTAGGGTGGGCACCGCACCAGCCCCATCCCGGCGCCGACGAGGAGTCCCACCGTGTCCGACGACCGCGCTCGTCGCCCCGCGGGCGCGCCGCGCACGACGGCGGTCCAGCGGGTCCTCGACGCCCACGCCGAGCAGCTGCGGGCCACGCGCGGGCGGGCCCTGCGGGTCCTCGACCTCGGCGGCGGCACCGGCGGCACCGCCGTCCCCCTCGCCGTCGCCGGGCACGAGCTCACCGTCGTCGACCCCAGCCCCGACGCCCTCTTCTCGCTGCGCCGGCGCGCGGTGGAACAGGGGGTCGAGCAGCGGGTGCGTGCCCTCCAGGGCGACGCCGACACCGTCGGCGCCCTCGTCGGCCCGGAGGCCGCCTTCGACCTGGTCTGCCTCCACGGCACCCTCGAGGTCGTCGACGACCCCGGTGCGGCGGTCGGGGCCGCCGCGGCGCTGCTCGCGCCCGACGCGACCCTCAGCCTCGTCGTCGCCCAGCGCCTGCACGCCGTCCTCAGCAACGCCCTCGCGGGCCGGCTCGAGCGTGCCCGGGCGGTCCTGGAGCGTCCGGACGGCCGCTGGGGCGAGGAGGACCCCGTCCCGCGCCGGTTCGACGAGCCGGCCGTCGTCGCGCTCGTGCAGGAGCACGGCCTCACCCCGGTCCACGTCCAGGGGGTGCGCGTCTTCGCCGACCTCGTCCCGTCCGCGCTGCTGGACTCCGAGGCCGACCGGGCGGCCCTGCTCGCGCTCGAGGAGGCCGCCGCGCAGGCGGAGGAGCACCGCCTCCTCGGCAGCCTGGGCAGCGCCCTCCACGTCCTGGCCCGTCGCGGCTGAGGTCCCGGGCCGCCGGGGGAGCGCGCGGTGAGCCGCCGCCCCTTCGCCCCGCCGCGGCCGGCGGCCACCACCGTCCCGGACGACACCGGGTGCACCGTCCTGCACGTCGACATGGACGCCTTCTACGCCTCGGCGACGCTGCTGTCCCGGCCCGACCTCGTCGGGACCCCCGTCATCGTCGGTGGCGGCCACCGGGGGGTCGTCCTCTCCGCCACGTACGAGGCCCGGCGCTTCGGGGTCACCTCGGCGATGCCGATGTCCCGGGCCCGCCGGCTGTGCCCCCAGGCGACGGTGCTGCGTCCAGACCACGACCTGTACGCACGGATCTCCGCAGCGGTCATGGAGACCTTCCGCTCGGTGACCCCCCGGGTCCAGCCGCTCTCCCTCGACGAGGCGTTCCTCGACGTCTCCGGCGCGTCACGCAGCCACGGCAGCCCGGCGGCGATCGGGCGCCTCCTGCGCGACACCGTCCACGACGAGCAGGGGATCACCTGCTCGGTGGGGGTCGCCCCGAGCCTGGTGGTCGCCAAGCTGGCCTCGACGCTGGCCAAGCCCGACGGCATGCTCGTCGTGCCACGCGAGGAGGTCCTCCCGTTCCTCCACGAGCTGCCCGTCGGGGCCCTGTGGGGGGTCGGGGAGCGCACCGAGGAGGCTCTGGTCCGGCTCGGTCTGCACACCGTCGCCGACCTCGCCCACACGCCGCGGGCCACCCTGGAGCGGGCGCTCGGCCCGGCGACCGGCGGCCACCTGCACGACCTCGCCTGGGGGCGTGACCCCCGCCGCGTCGAACGCGAGCAGCGGGAGCGGAGCATCGGCAGCAGCACGACGTTCGAGTCCGACCTCGACGACGCTGTCCTCATCCGCCGCCACCTGCTCGCCCTGGCCGAGCGGACCGCCGCCCGGATGCGCGCCGCGGGCCTCACCGGGCGCACCCTCACCCTCACCGTGCGGTTCAGCGACTTCACGACGATCACCCGTTCGCGCACCCTGCGGGACCCGGTCGACACCGCCCGCGCGCTCCACGCGAGCGCGGTCGGGCTGCTGGACGCCCTCGCCCTGCAGCGGGCGCGGGTGCGGCTCGTCGGGGTCCGGATGTCCGGCCTGGTCCCCGTCGCGCAGGCACCGCTCCAGGGGGTCCTCGGGGAGCGTGAGCACGGCTGGCGGGACGCCGACCGGGCGGTCGACCGGGCCCGGGCCCGGTTCGGGGCAGACGTCGTCCGGCCCGCCAGTCTCGTCCAACGTGACCCGTCCGCTTCCGCCGGGGCACCTCGCGACCTATCCTGAGTACCCAGGGACAACCCGGGGCGTCCAGCCGGTCGCCCCGGCCGACCACGGGAGGATCTGTGCCCCTCTCCGACCACGAGCAGAACATGCTCGACCAGATGGAGCAGGCGCTCGCCGCCGAGGACCCGAAGTTCGCCTCGCAGATGAAGGGGCGAGGGTTGGCCGCGCTGCAGCGGCGCCGGTGGGTCCTCGGGGCCGTCGGGGTCCTGGCCGGTCTCGGCCTCGTGCTCGTCGGCATCAGCACGACGATGTGGGTCGGCGCGCTCGGGTTCGCCCTTATGGTCGCCTCGGTCGCCTACGCCGTCACCCCGCCCCGGCCCGCGCGGCTCGGGCTCGTCCAGGAGGACGGCGAGGTCTCGGCCCCCAAGGGGGCCAAGGGCCGTCGGCGGGGCAGCTCCCTGCTGGACCGGCTCGACGAGCGCTGGGAGCGGCGCGAGAACAACTGGTGAGCGGGCGCGGGCGCCCGGCTCAGCCGAGCAGCAGCCCGACGACGTAGAGCCCGGCGACGACGAGCGCCGCCGCGAGCTCGATGCCCATGCTCTGGGCGACGGCGACCACCGCGTGCCGGGTCCGCACCCACGCCTCGCCGCGCGAGGACCCTCGCCCGGTCTCGACGAGCCAGACGCCGAGGACGAAGCCCAGCACGGCACCGACGACGGGGACCACGAAGAATCCGACGACGGCGAGCAGCAGCGCGACGACGAGCGTCGAGGTGCGCACCCCCGCCTCCCGCATCCGCTGGCCCGGGAGCAGGTACTGCAGCACCCGTCCGGCGGCGGCGACGAGCACGGCGAGGACGAGCAGGACCCAGGCGGTCGCGGTGTGCGTGGTCACGGCCCACACGGCCACGCCGGCGAGGACGAACGCGGTACCGGGCAGGGCGGGCACGACGATGCCCACGAGCCCGAGGAGGATGAGCAGCGGCGGCAGGACGAGCCAGGCGTCCTGCGCCATCGACTCCACGTCAGGCGTCGGTGATGGGGACCGACGGCTCGGTCAGCCGCTCGCTCTCGTCGATGATCTCGGCCTTGTCGGCCAGGGCGGGCACGTGCTCGCGGCCGTGGTGGGCGCAGAACAGCAGCTCCCCGCCCGCGTGCAGCCGGGCCCGGATGTAGGCCTGGGCCCCGCAACGGTCACAGCGGTCCGCGGGAGTCAGGGTGGGTGCCAGTGCGGCGTTCACGTCGGCCTCCTCGGCTCGCGTCGGTCCTGCTGTCTCTCGGTCACCGGCCCGGTCGGCATCGTCGGCTCGGGTCGGCGACTCGTCCAACAGTCAAGCACGCCGGATGCTTCCCCGAGCGCAGGGGGGCCACGAACGGCCCGCGTGGTGTCGAGATCGTGACCTTCCCGGCGTCGCTCCCCCCGTCCTCGAATCGACCAATAGGTCACGTCGGTGACGTTCCCTGTCGCCTGAGTGACCAATAGGTCACGTCGGTGACGTTCCTGTCGTGACCTATTGGTCGAATGAGAGACGGGGGGATGGGGTGGAGCGAGACGGGCGGGGCGGGGGGCGTTGACGAGGCGACGTCCTGGGGGCGTGCGGTGCGCCTCACCGGGGGCGACGGCGGGGACGACTACCCTGCGGAGGTGCCTGCGACCGCTGCGAAGAAGACCGCGACGAGCAAGTCCGCGTCCGAGTACACCGCCCACCACCTCCAGGTCCTCGAGGGCCTCGAGGCGGTGCGCAAGCGGCCCGGGATGTACATCGGCTCCACGGACTCCCGCGGGCTCATGCACTGCCTGTGGGAGATCATCGACAACGCCGTCGACGAGGCGCTCGGCGGCTTCTGCGACCGGGTCGAGGTCATCCTCCACCGCGACGGGTCGGTCGAGGTCCGGGACAACGGACGCGGCGTCCCGGTCGACATCGAGCCGCGCACCGGGCTCACCGGCGTCGAGCTGGTCTACACCCGGCTGCACGCGGGCGGGAAGTTCGGCGGCGGCTCCTACACCGCGTCCGGCGGGCTGCACGGCGTCGGCGCGTCCGTCGTCAACGCCCTCTCGGCCCGGATGGACGTCGAGGTCGACCGCGGCGGCAAGACCTACGCGATGAGCTTCCGCCGCGGCGAGCCCGGCATGTTCTCCGACGTCGCCGGCGCCCACGGCGCCAAGGACCCCGGCCACGAGTTCACCCCGTACACCCGCACGAGCGACCTCGAGGTCGTGGGCAAGCCCAAGCGCGGCGTCACCGGCACGCGCGTGCGCTACTGGGCCGACCCGCAGATCTTCCTCGCCGACGCCGCCCTCGACCTCGAGAGCCTCCTCGGCCGGGCCCGGCAGACCTCCTTCCTCGTCCCCGGGCTGACCCTCAGCGTGCGCGACGAGCGCGGCGAGCAGCCCACCGAGGAGGTCTTCCTCCACGACGGCGGCATCTCGGAGTTCTGCGAGTACCTCGCGAGCGACGCCCCGGTCACCGACGTCTGGCGCCTCCAGGGCACGGGCACCTTCACCGAGACCGTCCCCGTCCTGGACGCCCAGGGCCACATGACGCCCACCGAGGTCGAGCGCGAGTGCGGGGTCGACGTCGCCGTGCGCTGGGGCACGGGGTACGACACGACCGTCCGCTCGTTCGTCAACATCATCGCCACCCCCAAGGGCGGCACTCACATCGCCGGCTTCGAGCAGTCCCTGCTGAAGGTCCTGCGCAAGCAGGTCGAGGCCAACGCCCGCCGGCTCAAGGCCGGCACCGACAAGCTCGACAAGGACGACGTCCTCGCCGGGCTCACCGCGGTGGTCACCGTGCGCCTCGCCGAGCCGCAGTTCGAGGGCCAGACCAAGGAGGTCCTCGGCACCGCCGCGGTCCGCCAGATCGTCGCGCGGGTCGTCGAGCGCGAGCTGACCGCGCTGCTCACGACGACCCGGCGGCCGGTCAAGCAGCAGGCGGCGACGCTGCTGGAGAAGGTCGTCGCCGAGATGAAGTCGCGGATCAGCGCCCGGCTGCACAAGGAGACCCAGCGGCGCAAGTCGGCCCTGGAGTCCTCGACGCTGCCGGCCAAGCTCGCCGACTGCCGCAGCAGCGACCCCGAGCACACCGAGCTGTTCATCGTCGAGGGCGACAGCGCCCTCGGGACGGCCAAGCTCGCCCGCAGCAGCGACCACCAGGCCCTCCTGCCGATCCGCGGCAAGATCCTCAACGTCCAGAAGGCCTCGGTCACCGACATGCTCGGCAACGCCGAGTGCGCCTCGATCATCCAGGTCATCGGCGCCGGCTCCGGGCGCACCTTCGACCTGGGGTCGGCGCGCTACGGCAAGGTCATCATCATGACCGACGCCGATGTCGACGGCGCCCACATCCGCACGCTGCTGCTCACCCTGTTCTTCCGGTACATGCGCCCCCTCGTCGAGGCCGGTCGGGTGTACGCGGCGGTGCCGCCGCTGCACCGCGTCGAGGTGGTCAACCCGGGCGCCAAGGCCAACGAGGTCATCTACACCTACTCCGAGGCCGAGCTGCGCCGCACGCTCGCGGCGCTGGCCAAGCGGGGCCGACGGACCAAGCCCCTGCAGCGCTACAAGGGCCTCGGCGAGATGGATGCCGACCAGCTCGCGGAGACGACGATGGACCCGGCCCACCGCACCCTGCGCAAGGTCACGCTGCGCGACGTCGACGCGGCGGCCCGGGTCTTCGAGCTGCTCATGGGCAGTGAGGTCGGCCCGCGCAAGGACTTCATCATCGAGGGCGCCGAGTCCCTCGACCGGGAGCGGATCGACGCCTGAGCCGGCAAGGCCCCGCGCGCGGCGCCTTGCCGGGCCGGCCCACAGGGGCCACAGTGGTGCGACCGACGCCTACCCGCGGCGTCCTGGCGAGGGGAGCACGCGATGAGCACACAGGTCCGCGAGCCCGACGGCGCCGGGTCGGTCTCGGGCGAGGAGGACACCGAGCTGCACCGCGCCATCGGCCCGAAGCTGCTGCTGCTGTTCATCGTCGGCGACATCCTCGGCACCGGTGTCTACTCGCTGACCGGCAAGATCGCCGGTGAGGTGGGCGGTGCCGCGTGGGCCCCCTTCCTGCTGGCCTTCGCCGTCGCGCTCGTCACGGCGTTCTCCTACCTCGAGCTCGTGACGAAGTACCCGACCGCCGCCGGGGCGGCCCTCTACACGCACAAGGCGTTCGGCATCCACTTCGTGACCTTCCTCGTCGCCTTCACGGTCATGTCCTCGGGGATCACCTCGGCCTCGACGGCGAGCAAGGCGTTCGCGGCCAACCTCGTCGACGGGTTCGGCCTCGAGGGCGAGGGCTCCGGCCTCGTCCTCGGCGTCGCGCTCGCCTTCATGCTCCTCGTCGCCGCGGTCAACTTCCGGGGCGTCGGGGAGAGCGTCAAGGCCAACGTCGTCCTCACCTGCATCGAGCTGTCCGGGCTGCTGCTCGTCATCCTCGTCGGGGTCTACGCCGCGACCGGCGGCCAGGCCGACTTCTCCCGGGTGGCGGTCTTCGACACCTCGGGGGACCGCAGCGTCTTCGTGGCCGTGACCGCCGCGACCTCGCTCGCGTTCTTCGCCATGGTGGGCTTCGAGGATGCCGTGAACATGGCCGAGGAGACCCACGACCCGGTCCGGACCTTCCCCCGGATGATGATCACCGGCATCGGGGTCACCGGGCTGATCTACGTGCTCGTCGCGGTCTTCGCCGTCGCCCTCGTGCCCGTGGGCGAGCTCGGCGAGGGTGACACGCCGCTGACCAAGGTCGTCTCGGCCGGCATGCCGGACTTCCCCATCGAGTCGGTCATGCCGTTCATCGCGATGTTCGCCGTCGCCAACTCCGCCCTGATCAACATGCTCATGGCGAGCCGGCTCATCTACGGGATGGCCCGCCAGGACGTGCTGCCACCGGTCCTCGGGTGGGTGCACCGCGGCCGGCGTACCCCGTGGGTCGCCATCCTCTTCACGACGGCGCTGGCCCTCGGCCTCGTCGTCCTCGTCACGGAGAACAGCGGGGACGCGGTGGCGGCCCTCGGCGGCACCACGGCCCTGCTCCTGCTCGCGGTGTTCACCATCGTCAACGTCGCCGTCCTCGTGCTGCGGCGCGACGTCATCGAGCGCGACCACTTCGTCACCCCGACCGTGCTGCCGGTCGTCGGTGCCGTGGCGTGCTTCTTCTTCGTCCTCCCGGTCACCGGGCGGGACACGATCGAGTACGTCATCGCCGCGTGGCTGCTCGGCATCGGCGTCGTGCTCTGGGTGCTGACCTGGCTGGCCAACCGGGCCTTCCTCGGAAAGCGCACCTACCTGCGCGACCCCGAGGACCTCTCCGGGGACGAGACGGTCAACTGACCCGCGGCGCACTGCACGGCGCCGGGCCGGTCGAGGTCCGCACGACCAGCTCGGTCGGCAGGACGACGTCCTGCGCCGGCACCTCCTCGCCGGCGAGCACCTGGAGGAGCAGCCGGGCGGCGAGCCGGCCCTGGGCGGTGACGTCCTGGCGGACCGTCGTCAGCCCGAGGACCGAGGAGAGGACGTGGTCGTCGATCCCGACGACCGAGAGGTCCTCCGGGACGCGCAGCCCGAGGCGCAGGGCGCACTCGCGCACGCCGATGGCCATCTCGTCCGAGGCGGCGACCACGGCCGTGGGCCGCCGGCCGGCGGTGAGCAGCGCCCGGGCGTCGTGGGCGGCCGACCAGGCGGTCCAGTCCGAGCCGAGGACCCACTCGGCCGGCACCGGCAGACCGGCGCCCGTCATCGTCTCGCGGAAGGCGGCGAGCCGGTCGCGGGGGGTCTGCACGTGGGCGGCGGTGTCCGGGACGACACCGACGTAGCCGACCCGCTCGTGCCCGAGACCCAGGACGTGCTCGACCGCGGTGCGCATGGCCGCCCGGTCGTCGATCCGCACGCACGGCCGTCCGGGCACGGGGGAGCCGACCGAGACGAGGGGCACCTCCAGCCGCTCGACGACGGCGACCTCCTCGGGGTCCATCGGGACGTTCAGGGTGATGACGCCGTCGACCCGCTTCCAGAGCATGTTCTGGGTGAGCGGCAGCCGCCGGTCGTAGGTGTCGTCCTCGAGGTCGAAGAGGATGGCGTGGTGGCTGTGGGCGCGCAGCTCCTTCTCGATGGCGCTGAGCAGGGTCGCGAAGAACCACCGGGTGAGGAAGGGCGCGACGACGGCGACGACCCGGGTACGCCCGGACGCGAGCGAGGTCGCCGTCGGGGACGCGACGTAGTGCAGCTGCTCGGCGACGGCCAGGACGCGCCGGCGGGTCTCGGGGGAGACCCGGTCCAGGCCCCGTAGGGCGCGTGAGACGGTCGCGACCGAGACCCCGGCCGCCCGGGCCACGTCGGTGATCGTGCTGATGGCGACCTCCTCGTCGTCCCGGGCGGCGGCTCAGCCCTTGAGGCCGCCCGCGAGCAGGCCGCGCACGAAGTAGCGCTGGAGGCCGAGGAAGACGGCGACGGGGACGACCATCGAGATGAACGCACCGGCGGAGAGCAGGTACCACGCGCTGCCTCGCGAGCCGGCGAGCGCCGCGATGAAGACCGTGATCGGCGCGACGTCGGGCGTGCCACCGAGGAAGACGAGGGAGACGAGCAGGTCGTTCCAGACCCAGAGGAACTGGAAGATGCCGAACGCGGCGATCGCCGGGGTGAGCAGGGGCAGGAGGATCCGGAAGAAGATCGTCACGTGCCCGGCCCCGTCGACCCGGGCGGCCTCCATGAGCTCGCCGGGCAGCTCCTTCATGAAGTTGTGGATGAGGAAGGTCGCCAGCGGGAGGGCGAAGATCGTGTGCGAGAGCCACACGCTCCAGTACGAGGCGCCGAACCCGAGCTTGTTGACGTAGATGTCGAGCAGCGGCACGAGCGCGATCTGCAGCGGGACGATCTGGAGGGCGAAGACCGCGACGAAGAGCGCGTCCCGCCCGGGGAAGGGGATCCAGGCGAAGGCGTAGGCCGCGAGCGAGGCGAGGAAGATCGGCAGCACCACCGCCGGCAGGGTGATGACGATCGTGTTGATGAAGGCCTGGACGATGTTCGAGGTACTCGTCGAGGACAGCGCCTGCGTGTAGTTGTCGAGCGTGTAGTCGCCCGGGTGGAGGAAGGAGGTCCACCAGCCGCTGCGCTGGATGTCCAGCTGGCTGCGGAAGGAGGTGACGAACAGCCCGATGGTCGGGATGGTCCACAGGACGGCGATGACGACGGCGACGAGCGAGGCCCACGGCGAGGTGACCGCGCGCGCGGCGTCACCGGCGGCGGAGCGGCGGCGGCGGCGGCGCGGCCGGCCCGGGTGGGTGGTCTGCTCCATCTCCTCGCTGACCTTGTCGGGGAGCGCGGTGGGCTCGAGGGTGCTCACGTCAGGCCTCCTTGCGCATCTGCACGACGTTGTACGCGACGATCGGGATGACGAGCACGAAGAGCAGCACCGCGAGGGCGGCCCCGATCCCGGGCGCGTTGTACCGGAAGATCTGGTTGTAGAACTCGTTGGCGACGACCGAGGTGTCGAACTGCCCCGCGGTCATCGTCCGGACGATGTCGAAGATCTTCATCGTCGCGATGCCGATCGTCGTCAGGACGACGACGAGGGCCGAGCGGATGCTCGGGAGGGTGATGTACCGGAACATCGCCATGCCCTTGACGCCGTCGAGCTTGGCCGCCTCGATGATGTCGTCGGGGATGGCCTTGATCGCGGCCGAGAGGACGGTCATGGCGAACCCGGCCTGGATCCACACCATGACGACGATGAGCATGAGCGTGTTCAGCGGGACGTCGAGCAGCCACTGTCGGGTCTCGAACCCGAGGAGCTTGAGGATGCCGTTGAGCAGGCCGGTCTGCGGGCGTGAGGTCTGCTTGTACTCGTAGACGAACTTCCAGATGATGCTCGCCCCGACCATGGAGATCGACATCGGCAGGAAGATCAGCGCCTTGGCGAACGCCTCGCCCCGCGCCCGGTCGATGAGGATCGCGTAGAGCAGGCCGATCCCGGTGGCGAGGAAGGGCACGAGGACCACCCAGATCGCCGTGTTCCGCAGCACGACGAGCAGGTCCGGCGAGGTGAACATCGTCGCGTAGTTCTCGAGTGAGTACGGCCCGTCGGCGGTGCGCCCCTTGAAGGACTGGTTGATCGTGCGCAGCGCCGGGTAGACCAGGCCGACGCCGAGCAGCCCGACCACCGGCAGGGCGAAGAGGGCGCCCTGCACCTGCTCGCCGCGCCGGCCGGTGAAGAGCGTGGCCAGGAGGAGCACCAGACCGAAGACGACGGCGAAGACGACGACGGCGAAGATCATGAGGGCGAACTTGCCGCCGACGCTCTCGGCGCGCAGGAGGGGCTCGGGCAGGATCGTTGCGGGCAGGGCGGCGAGGGTCACGGGCGCCATGCGGTCCGCCTTTCGGGTCGGGCTGGGTTCAGCGGAGAGGCCGGGGGCGGGGCGGTGTGCGCCCCGCCCCCGGGACGGACCGGTGGGCCGGTCAGCGGCCGGTCCTTAGGACTTCGGCCAGGACTTCTCGATGTAGTCCAGCGTGGTCTGGTCGTCCTGGCCGATGATCCAGTCGGTCATGCCCTTCCAGAAGGTGCCCGCACCGACGGCGCCCGGCATCAGGTCGGACGCGTCGAACCGGAAGGTGGCGTTCGGGTCGGTCAGCTGCTCCGCGGAGAGCTTGTCCACGGGGTTCTCCAGCAGGGAGGCGTCGGCGTTCTTGTTCGCCGTGACGCAGCCGCCGCTGCCGCACGTGCGCGCCCGCTCGTCGGCCCACTCGACCGAGGAGAGGTAGGTCTGGAAGGCCTTGACCTCCGGGCGGTCGGCGAAGGCCGCGACGAACTCGCCGCCGCCGAGCACCGGGTGCTCCTCGGCGGTCATCGCCGGCAGGTAGAAGGCCCACACGTCGCCGTCCTCGGCGACGTTGGTCCCCTCGGGCCAGTTCGCCGCGTAGAACGAGGCCTGGCGGTGCATGTAGCACGAGCCGTCGAGGACCGGCAGCCCGGCGTCCTGGAAGGAGGTCGTCGCGATCGTCTTGACGTCGCCGTACCCGCCGTTGACGTAGTCGGGGTTCTTGAGGATCTTGCCGACCTCGTTGAGGGCCTCGGCGACCGACGCGTCGTTGAACGGGATCTCGTGGTTGACCCACTTGTCGTAGGTCTCGGCACCCGCGGTGCGCAGCATGACGTCCTCGATCCAGTCCGTGGCCGGCCACCCGGTGGCGTCACCGGACTCGATGCCCGCGCACCACGGCTTGGAGTCGGGGTTGTCGCTGGCGATCTGCTGGGTCAGCGACATCAGCTCGTCCCACGTCGTGGGGATCTCGTACCCGCCGTCGGCGAACATCTGCGGCGAGTACCAGACGAAGGACTTGACGTTGGCGCCGAGCGGCGCGGCGTAGAACGTGCCGTCGACGGTCCCGTACTCCTTGAAGTCGGGCATGTTCGCGTCGACGTTGTCCTCGACCTCCTGCGGCGGAGCGACGACCTTGCCCGTCGCGACCATCGTCTGCAGCAGCCCGGGCTGGGGGAGGTAGGCGATGTCGGGGGCGTTGCCGCCCTGGACGCGCACGGGCAGCTGGGCCTCGAACTCCTTGGAGCCCTCGTACTTGATCGTCACCCCGGTGCAGTTCTCGAACGGCTTGTACGAGGCGATGTGCGGCTCGTCCTCGGGCGCGGTGATCGAGGTGTAGACCGTCACCGTCGTGCCGTCGAGGTCGCCGAACGCCTCGTAGGGCGCGCAGTCGATCTCGGTTCCGGTCTCGTCGGATCCGGCGTCGCTGTCGCTCGAGCCGCAGGCGCTCACGCCGAGAGCCAGCGCGAGGGCTCCGGAGAGCGCCGCGGCGCGGCGCGTCGAGTTCAGGGGCATAGCCCGCCTCCATCTTCACTGGGCGCGCCGCGGCCGGTGCCTCGGCGCTGAGGAAATCCTGAAGAAAGGTAAAAGCGTTTACGCACCGAGTCAACGCCTCCGAGGCGTTCGGCGGTAACGATCCCGTAACACGACGGCCGTCCGGCCGCGCGCACCTCAGCGCACGGGGGCGCCGATCCCGGCGATGACCGCGCCGTGCGGGCTACCGGACCCGTCGCGCCGGCCGGTGGCCGGGGGCAGCTCGAGCGCGACGCCGCCGGCGCCGGAGGCCCGCGCCGGGGTGGCGCCGACCCAGGCGAGCACGAGGGTGTCCTCGCCGCGCAGGAACCGGTGCGCGCGCACGCCGCCGGTGCCGCGGCCCTTGGCGGGGTACTCCTGCAACGGGGTCACCTTGAGCGAGCCGGGCTGGGTGCCGGGCAGGGCGTCGGCGGAGCCGGCCGCGGTGACGACGACGTTCTCGGCGTCCGGGGCGGCGGCGCCGAAGAACACCGCGGAGGCCGTCGGCGAGAGCCGTACGCCGGCCATCCCCCCTGCCGCGCGCCCCTGGGGGCGGACGGCGGCGGCGGGGAAGTGCAGCAGCTGGGCGTCGCTCGTGACGAAGACGAGGTCCTCCTCGCCGGTGCGCAGCTCGACGGCGCCGACGACGGTGTCGCCGTCCTTGAGGCCGATGGCCTCCCAGTCGCCGCCCTTGGGGTAGTCGGGCGTGAGCCGCTTGACGACCCCGTGGGCGGTGCCGAGGGCGAGGCCCGGACCGCCGGGGTCGAGCGAGACGATCGTCAGCGGCTCCTCACCGCGAGGCAGGTCGACGTAGACCGCGAGCGGGGCGCCGCCGGACAGGCTCGGTGCGCCCCCGAGGGGAGGCAGCGCGGGCAGCTCGAGGGCCGACATCCGCACCATCCGGCCGCGGGAGGTCACGAGCGCGAACTCGCCGCGCGCGCTCGTGCGCACGGCACCGACGACGGCGTCGTGCTTGGCCCGCGGGCCGTCCGCGGGGACCGGGTCGGCGCCCGAGGTGCGGGCGAGCAGGCCGGTGGAGGAGAGCAGCACCCAGCACGGGTCGTCGCTCACCTCCAGCGGCGTCGTCGGGGTCGCGGCGGTGCCGGCGGACTCGAGCAGGACGGTGCGCCGCGGCGTGCCGTGGGCCTTGGCGACCTCGGCGAGCTCGCCCGAGACCGTCCGCCGCAGCAGGCGGTCGTCGGCGAGGATCGCCTCGAGCTCCTCGATGGCCCGCTGCAGCTCGTCGCGCTCGGCCTCGAGCTCGATCCGGGAGAACTTCGTCAGCCGGCGCAGCTGGAGCTCGAGGATGTAGTCGGCCTGCGCGCTCGAGAGGTCGAAGACGGCGACGAGCCGTTCCTTGGCCGCGGCCGCGTCGTCGCTGGCGCGAATGAGCTGGATGACCTCGTCGATGTCGAGGATGGCGACGAGCAGGCCCTCGACGAGGTGCAGCCGCTCGCGCCGTCGGGCCAGCCGGTAGGCGGTGCGGCGGCGCACGACCTCGATCCGGAAGTCGACGTAGACCCGCAGCAGGTCCTTCAGGCCGAGGGTCTGCGGCTGGCCGTCGACGAGGGCGACGTTGTTGATGCCGAAGGAGTCCTCCATCGGGGTGTGCTTGTACAGCTGCGCCAGGACCGCCTCGGCGTTGAACCCGTTCTTGACCTCGATGACGAGCCGCAGGCCGTTCTTGCGGTCGGTGAGGTCCTTGATGTCGCTGATGCCCTGGAGCTTCTTGGACTGCACGAGGACCTTGACCCGCTCGATGACCTTCTCCGGCCCGACGAGATAGGGCAGCTCGGTGACGACGATGCCCGTGCGCCGGGCGGTCACCTTCTCGATCCGGGCGGTGGCCCGGGTGACGAACCGGCCGCGGCCGGTGAGGTAGGCGTCGCGCACGCCCTCGAGCCCGACGACCCGGCCGCCGCCGGGCAGGTCGGGGCCCGGGACGAACTTCATGAGGTCCTCGAGCGAGCAGTTCGGGTGGTCGATGAGGTGGCGGGCCGCGCCGACGACCTCGACGAGGTTGTGCGGCGGCATGTTCGTCGCCATCCCCACGGCGATGCCGCTCGTGCCGTTGACGAGGAGGTTGGGCACGGCGGCGGGCAGCACCCCGGGCTGCTCGAGGCTGTCGTCGTAGTTCGGGACGTAGTCGACGGTGTCCTCGTCGAGCCCGGTGACCATGAGCAGCGCGGCGGGTGCCATCCGGGCCTCGGTGTAGCGCGAGGCGGCCGGCCCGTCGTCGAGGGAGCCGAAGTTGCCGTGGCCGTCGACGAGCGGCAGCCGCATCGTGAAGGGCTGGGCCAGCCGCACGAGCGCGTCGTAGATCGCCTGGTCGCCGTGCGGGTGGTACTTGCCCATGACCTCGCCGACGACCCGGCTGGACTTCACGTGCGGGCGGTCCGGGCGCAGGCCGAGCTCGGCCATGCCGTAGAGGATGCGGCGCTGGACCGGCTTGAGCCCGTCGCGGGCGTCGGGCAGGGCGCGGGCGTAGATGACGCTGTAGGAGTACTCGAGGAACGCGGTGCGCATCTCCTCCTCGACGTCGATGTCGACGACCCGCCCGAGAGCGTCCTCGGGGGGCGGAGTGCTCGTGCGCTTGGCCATGGTGGTGCCGGGTGTCCTCGTCCTCGGGGGAGCCGGGGGTGCCGGCAGGGGTCCAGGCCATCCTCACAAACGCCCGGGCCCCGGGCGTCACGACACTCCGAACCGCCCGAGGTGGAGGACGTCCTCGACGGTTCGCCGGGGCCGGGTGGCGGCCGACCCCACGACCCGCTCCGCCTCGTGCCCGAGGGCGACCACCCCGACGACGTGCCGGTCGTCCGGCACGCGGAGCGCCTCGAGGACCGCGCCGTGGCGGCCCGCGGGGACGCCGAAGAAGAGGGCGCCGAGCCCGGCGTCCTGTGCCCCGAGCAGGACGAGCATCGCCGCCATGGCCGTGTCGGTGTCCCAGTAGGGGACCGGCCAGTGCTCGAGGGAGCGGTCGCTCCAACCCTTGTCGGGCTCGGCGTAGCGGTCGAGGTAGGCCCCCGGGTTGGAGAGGCAGACGAGCAGCGCGGGTGCGGCCGAGACCCCGCGCAGCCACGCGTCGGGCGGCCCGCTGCCGGCCGCTGCGCCCCAGAACCGCTCGCGGTCCTCGGGGGCGAGCAGCGCCACGAAGTCCCAGCCCTGGCTGAAGCCGGCGCTCGGGGCCCGCACCGCGAGGGCCACGAGGTCGCGCACGACGCTCTCGGGGACCGGCCGGCCCGGGTCGAACCGGCGCACCATCCGCCGCCGACGGACCACCTCGCGCAGCTCCATGAGGCCAGTGTGCCCGGCAGCGGCCGGGGGCGACGGATGGCAGGATGTCGGCCATGGCGGAGGTGACGCTCCCACCCGGGTACCCGGCCGCGTGGGAGGCCGACGTCGTCCTGCGCGACGGCACCGTGGCGAGCCTGCGCCCGATCCGCCCCGACGACGCCGACGCCCTGCGCCGCTTCCACGAGGCGCAGTCCGACGAGTCGATCTACCTGCGCTTCTTCGCGCCGCTGCGCCGGCTCTCGGACGCCGACGTGCACCGCTTCACCCACGTCGACTACACCGACCGGGTGGCGCTGGTGGTGACCATGCGCGAGGAGATCATCGGGATCGGGCGCTTCGACCGCATCGACGCCCGCAGCGCCGAGGTCGCGTTCAACATCAGCGACCACTACCAGGGCAAGGGCATCGGCTCGGTGCTGCTCGAGCACCTCGCGGCCGTGGCGCGCGACCTCGGCATCGCGCGGTTCACCGCGGAGGTCCTGCCCCAGAACCGCAAGATGCTCGCCGTGTTCGCCGACGCCGGCTACGAGGTCACCCGCCGGGTCGAGGACGGCGTCGTCGAGGTCGGCTTCGACATCGAGCCGACCGACCGCTCCCGCGCGGTCGAGATGAGCCGGGAGCACCGCGCGGAGGCGCAGTCGCTGCGCGCCCTGCTGCGGCCGGAGACCATCGCCGTCGTCGGGGCCAGCCGGCGGCGGGACACCTTCGGCGGCCAGCTGCTGGACCGGCTCACCGAGTCCGGGTTCACCGGGCGGGTCGTGCCGGTCAACCCCAGCGCGCGCACGCTGCGTCGGCTCACGTGCTACCCCAGCGTCCTCGACGTGCCCGGCCAGGTGGACCTGGCCATCGTCGCGGTGCCCTCGACGGCGGTGCTCGGTGTCGTCGAGCAGTGCGCCCGGGCCGGGGTCAAGGCGCTGCTCGTCGTCTCCGCGGGGTTCGCCGAGGAGGGCCCGGAGGGAGCCGCCCGGCAGCAGGAGCTCGTCCGCCGGGCCCGCGGCGCGGGGATGCGGGTCATCGGCCCCAACTCCTTCGGGATCGTCAACAACGACCCGCAGGTCCGCCTCAACGCCACGCTCGCCCCGACGGTGCCGCCCCCGGGGCGGCTCGGGCTCTTCGCCCAGTCGGGCGCCCTCGGCATCGCCGTGCTCGCCTCCGCCGCCCGCCGCAACCTCGGCATCTCGACCTTCGGGTCGGCCGGCAACCGGGCGGACGTCTCGGGCAACGACTTCATGCAGTACTGGATCGACGACGACGCGACCGACGCGGTCGGGCTCTACCTGGAGTCGATGGGCAACCCGCGCAAGTTCTCCCGCATCGCCCGCAAGCTCGCCCTCATCAAGCCGGTCATGGTCGTGAAGTCCGGGGTCTCCCGCTTCGGCGTGCCCCCGGGTCACACCGTGCGCGAGACCAAGGCCCGTCCGGCGGTCTTCTCGGCGATGCTCAAGCAGGCCGGGGTGATCCGCGTCGAGAACGTCCACCAGCTCTTCGACGTCGCCCAGCTCGTCGTGCACCAGCCGCTGCCCGCCGGCGACCGGGTGGCGATCGTCGGCAACTCCGCCGCCCTCGGTGCGCTGACCGGTGACGCCTGCACCAGCTGGGGGCTCACCGTCGCCCACGGGCCGGTGTGCCTGCCGAGCGAGGCCTCGGCCGCGGACTTCCGGGCCGCCCTCGACCGTGCGTTCGAGGACCCCGGGGTGGACTCGGTGGTCTCCTGCTTCATCCCGCCCCTGGCCACGGGGGACCAGGACGTCGCCGCGGCGGTACGCGGTGCCGCGGCGGACGCGGACAAGCCGTGCGTCGCGACCTTCCTCGGGATGCGCGGCGTCGACGACCGGGGCTCGGTCCAGGGCACCGGGGGAGAGCGGCGGGCCATCCCGGTGTACGCCATGCCCGAGGACGCCGTGCGGGCGCTCGCCGCGGCCACCCGCTACGGGCAGTGGCGGGCCCGGGACCAGGGCACGCCGGTGGCCCCCGTGGGGATCAACCGGCGGGTCGCCGAGGACGTCGTCGAGACCGTGCTGTCGGTCAGCCCGAACGGACGCCGGCTCACCCACGACGAGGCGACCGCCCTGCTCGCCGCCTACGGCGTGCAGCTGTGGGGCCGGCGGGAGGTCGGCTCGGTCGAGGAGGCCGTCGCGGCGGCGCGGGAGGCCGGCTACCCGGTGGTCCTGAAGTCCGTCGCGCCGATGGTGCGCCACCAGGGCGGCAGCGGCGGTGTGCGGGTCGACCTCGGGGACGAGTCGGCCCTGCGCGCGGCCTGGGCCTCGCTGAGCGAGCGGCTCGCCCCGCTGCAGGCGGACCGGTTCGTCATCCAGACGATGGCCAGCCAGGGCGTCGCGTGCGTCGTGACCTCCGAGGAGGACCCGCTCTTCGGCCCGGTCATCGGCTTCTCCGTCGCGGGCCTGCCGACCGAGCTGCTCGACGACGTCGCCTACCGGATCCCACCGCTCACCGACGTCACGGTCTCGGAGCTGATCTCCTCGGTCAAGGCCGCGCCCGTGCTGCACGGCTACCGGGGGCAGACGCCCGTGCACCGCGCCGCGCTCGCCGACCTCATCGGCCGGATCTCGGTGCTCGCCGACGACATGCCCGAGGTGGCCTCGCTCGTGCTCAACCCGGTCAACGCCCACCCCGGCGGGGTGGAGGTGCTCGGGGCGGAGATCACCGTGGCGCCCGCCCCGCGGCGGATCGACCCCGGCCGCCGCTCGCTCACCTAGGGGCGCCTCGCCGTCCCCGGGGGGCGGCGGGACGGCACAATGGGGGCATGACCAGCGCCCACGACGCCCCCGTCCTCCCGGCGGAGCTCACCGCCGACATCGAGCGTGCCGGGTACTTCCCGGCGCTCGTCGGCGACATCGTCGCCGCCGCCCTGGCGGGGGAGCGGGTCGAGAACCACCTCGTGCACCTGGAGACCACCTTCGACCGGGACGTCGTGCGCCGGCACATCACCGTCCTCGTGCTCACGCCCTCGCGGCTGCTCATCGCGCACGCCGACGACCACGCGGACGAGCCGCCCGCGCCCCAGGACGTCGCGACCGCCACGACGGAGGCGATCCCGCTGCACGCCGTCAAGGGGGTCATGCTCACCCACGTCGTCGAGCGCCCGGAGCGCTACGTCCCCGGGTCCCTCGGCCGCGAGGTCACCCTGACCCTCGGCTGGGGCACCGTGGCGCGCGTCGACCTCGTCCCCGCCTCGTGCAGCGACCCCGACTGCGAGGCCGACCACGGCTACGAGGGGACGGTCACGGGCGACGACATCGCGCTGCGGATCGCCGCCGCCGCCGACGGCGAGGACCAGCTCTCGCGCGCCCTGTCCTTCGCGCGCGACCTGTCGGCCGCCATCGGCCGGGGCTGAGCGGGTGACCCGCCCTGCCGCGCCGGACTACGCGGCGGGCAGCCTCGCCGACGTCCTGCCGAGCGTCTGCGCCTCGCTCGGGGTGCCCGCCGACGACGGGCGTGCCGGCTGGTCCGGGCGGCTGGCCCTGCCCCCCGCCCGGCGCGCCGTCGTCGTCCTCGTCGACGGCCTCGGCGCCGACCAGCTGACCCGCCGCCTCGGGCACGCGCCGTGGTTCCGGGAGCATGCGGGGGCCACCCGCCGGGTGCCGGCGGGTTTCCCCTCGACGACCGCGACCTCGATGGGCACCTTCGGCACCGGAGCGCCACCGGGGGCGCACGGCATGCTCGGGTACGAGGTGCTCCTGCCCGGGGAGGACCGGGTGTTCAACGAGCTGTCCTGGGAGGACGGGCCGCCGCCGGAGTCCTGGCAGCCACTGCGCACGTGGTTCCAGCGGGCCGAGGCGGCCGGCGTCACGGTGACCCGGATCGGCCCCGCCTTCTTCGACGGCTCCGGGCTGACCCGTGCGGCGCTGCGGGGTGGCCGGTTCGCGGCGGCGGACCCGCTGGCCGACCGGGTCGACGTGGCCCTGCGGGCCGCGCGCAGCGCGCCGCGCACGCTCACCTACCTCTACTGGGGCGAGGTCGACAAGCTCGGGCACGTCCACGGCCCGGAGTCCCTGGAGTGGACCGCCGAGCTGGAGCTCGTCGACGCCGAGCTGGCCCGGCTCGCCGCGGGGCTCCCCCCGGACACCTCGCTCACCGTGACCGCCGACCACGGGATGGTCGCCTGCCCGCACGAGACCCGGGTCGACGTCGCGCGCGAGCCGGCCCTGCTCGACGGGGTGCGCCACCTCGGTGGCGAGCCGCGCGCGACGCACGTCTACTGCCGCGCCGGAGCCGCCGGCGACGTCGCCGCGACCTGGGCGCAGCGGCTCGGTACCCGGGCCTGGGTGCGCCGGCGCGAGGAGGCCGTGGCCGCCGGCTGGTTCGGCCCGGTGGCCCCGGCGAACCTCGAGCGGATCGGGGACGTCGTCGTCGTCGCCGACGGCGACCTCGCGGTCATGGACTCCGGGCGGATGCGTGCCCCCCTGCTCGCACTGCTCGGGATGCACGGTGGGCTGACCGCCGAGGAGCTGGCCGTGCCGGTCCTCCACGTGCCCGCCGCCGTCGCCTAGGGTTGGCGCCCGTGGCCGAGCTGGTGTTCTTCTCCGGGACGATGGACTGCGGCAAGTCCACCCTGGCCCTGCAGATCGACCACAACCAGCGCGCCCGGGGGCGAGAGGGGCTGATCTTCACCAAGCTCGACCGCGCCGGGGAGTCGGTGCTCTCCTCGCGCCTCGGGCTCGAGACCACCGCCGTCGAGGTGGGCGACGACCTCGACTTCTGGGACGCGGTCGTCGAGCAGCTGACCGCCGGTGGCCGGGTGGACTACCTCATCTGCGACGAGGCGCAGTTCTACACGACCCGGCAGGTCGAGCAGCTGGCGCGGGTCGTCGACGAGATGGGCGTCGAGGTGACCGCCTTCGGGATCACCGCGGACTTCCGCACCGAGCTCTTCCCCGGCTCGCGGCGGCTCATCGAGCTCGCCGACCGGGTCGAGGTGCTCCAGGTCGAGGCGCTGTGCTGGTGCGGGCGTCGGGCCACGCACAACGCCCGGGTCGTCGACGGGGTCATGGTCGTCGAGGGGGAGCAGGTCGTCGTCGGCGACACCGCCTCGGCGCGCGCGGGGGTCGTCGAGTACGAGGTCCTCTGCCGGCGTCACCACATGCGCCGCATGAACAGCCGGGCGGCGCTCGCGGCGTCCCCGACCCCGGACACCCTGCCGTTCGACCTCGACGCCTGCCCCCTGCCGCCGCGGCCCTGACGCCGGGCGAGCCTCAGGCGGGGCCGGAGCCCTTGGTCCCGAAGACGATGTCGTCCCAGCTGGGCACGCTCGGGCGCGGCTTGCGCGAGGGGTTCGCCGCCGGGCGGGCGTGCCGCGGTGGGTGCTCGCCCTCGGGTGCCTCGGTGTCGTCGGGCGAGGGCTCCGTCGGCGCCGGGGCGCCGTCGTGTGGCCACCCCCCGACGAGCGTGTCGGCCTCCGCCTGGGGGTCGCCGGGCTCGAGGTGCTCGGCGACCGGCTTGCGGGCCCGGGCGACCGGAGGCGGGCCGGCCTGGAGCAGGTCGCCGGAGAGCTCCTCGATGGGCAGCGCGTCGGTGCGCGGCTGCTCCTCGCCCGGGGTGTGTGTCGGGGAGGTCCGGCGGCGCGAGCGTCGACCCCGGGCACTGTGCTCGCGCATCGCGGCCATGAGGTCGATCGGCTCGTGGCCGGCACGCTCGACGGGCACGGGCTCGATCCCGCCGTCGGCGTCGACGTCGTAGACGTCGAGGTCCTCCGAGGGACCGGCCTGGTGCGGGGCCGGGATGAGCCCCGAGGTCGCCTCCTCGCTCAGCCAGCGGGCCTCGTCGTTGGTCGGGCTCACCGACCCCCCGAGCGGCTCGTAGTGCCAGGTCGCCGTGCGCCGGCGGCCGCCGGCGGCGAAGGTCATCGACAGCTGCCAGACACCGTCCTCGTCCCGGGCGGAGTCCCACTCGACGAGGTCGCGCTCGACACCGCGGTCGCGCAGCCGCTCGCCGACCCGCTCCTCGAGGGTCACCGGGCCGGCGCCGCGCGTGCCGACGGCGCACCCGCGGGCGACCCGGGCCACGTGCTCGCGCTCGGCGAGGATGGGGACCTCGAACCGGCGGACCTTCTCCAGGGTCCAGCCGGCCCGGTCGGCGACCTCCTCGGCGGAGAGCCCCCGGCGGATGAGCGCCTGCACCTCGCGAGGGCGCATCCCGCCGTCGATCTCGATCTGCAGCTGTCCGAGCCGGGGGCGGTCGCGGCGGGCTGCCGCCCGCAGGGGCTCGTCGAGGGGCAGCCGGTAGCGCCCCCCGTCGCTGCCCGCGAGCAGGAGGTGCTGACCGTCCTCGTGGACGCCGATGAGGCGCAGGTCCTGCATGTCGCAATCTCCCGGGTCGCTGGTCGTCCCCTCGACGATGCCACCGACCGGGGCCCCGGCCGTGGAGCCCACGCCGGACGCGCCCGGATCGGGCGGATAGCGTGGTCCCATGTCCGCCGCCGCCGACCTCGCCCCGTACGACGCCATCCTCCTGGGCTCCTTCGGTGGCCCGGAGTCCGCGGAGGAGGTCGTGCCGTACCTGCGGCGGGTGACCGCCGGACGCAACATCCCCGACGAGCGGCTCGTCGAGGTGGGTGAGCACTACTACGCCCGCGGCGGCCGCAGCCCGATCAACGACCTCAACCGCGACCTCATCGTCCGGCTCGGCGCCGAGCTGGAGCGCCGCGGGCTGGAGGTCCCCGTGCTGTGGGGCAACCGCAACAGCGAGCCGTTCTTCGCCGACGCCCTGCACGAGGCGCTCGGCCACGGCGCCACCCGTGTCGTGGCGCTGTTCACCAGCGCGTACTCCTGCTACTCCTCGTGCCGGCAGTACCGCGAGGACCTCGCCGCCGCCCTCGAGCAGGTGGGGCCGGCCGGCGACGGGCTCGTCGTCGACAAGGTCCGCCAGTACGTCCACCACCCCGGCCTCGGCCGGGCCTGGGCGCGGGCCCTGACGGCGGCGCTGCGCGAGCTGCCCGAGCCGGGCGCGGCGCGGGTGCTCTACGTCACCCACTCCATCCCGGTCGCGATGGACGACACCTCGGGGCCGGGGGACGGCGAGGGCAACCTCTACACCGACCAGCACCTGCGCCTGGCCCGGCGGCTCGACGAGGTCGTCGGAGCCGAGCTGGGGGCCACGGTGCGCGGTGAGCTCGTCTTCTGCTCGCGCTCGGGTCCGCCGAGCCAGCCGTGGCTCGAGCCGGACGTCAACGACCGCATCGAGCAGCTCGCCGCCGAGTCCTCCGCCCCGGTCGTGCTCGCGCCCATCGGGTTCGTCTCCGACCACATGGAGGTCGTCCACGACCTCGACACCGAGGCCGCCGAGACGGCCCGGCGGGTCGGGGTGCCCTTCGTGCGCGTCCCGACCCCGCACGGCGACGACGAGTTCGCCCCGGGCCTGGTCGACCTGCTCCTCGAGCGGGCCGCCGAGGCGCGCGGCGAGGTCGTCGTGCCCGCGACCTGGCTGCCGGGCGACGTGCGGCCCTCGGTGTGCGACCCCGGCTGCTGCCCCAACCTGCGGGTCGCCAAGCCGGCCCTGTGCGGGCGGGACGGATGAGCGCGGCCGCGGGCCCCGAGCCCGCCGTCCCGGCCGGGGTGGACCTCGCGGAGCTCGAGGAGGTCGCCTGCCGGGTCGCCCGGGAGGCGGCCCGGCTCGTCGTCGAGGAACGGCCCGAGGACCTCGGGGTGGCCGCCAAGTCCACCCCGACCGACGTCGTCACCGAGATGGACCAGCGCAGCCAGGAGCTGCTCCTGGACCGGCTCGCCGCCCTGCGCCCGCGGGACGCCGTGCTCGGCGAGGAGGAGGGCGGACGCGACGGCACGAGCGGGGTCACCTGGGTCGTCGACCCCATCGACGGCACGACGAACTACCTCTACCGGGTGCCGCAGTACGCCGTCTCGGTGGCCGCCGTCGTCGGCGACCCCGGGGAGGGCGGCCGCTGGCGCGCGGTCGCCGGGGCCGTCGCCAACCCCGAGAGCGGCGAGCTCTTCCACGCGCGCGAGGGCGGTGGGGCCTGGCTGGACGCTCGCGGGGACACCCGCCGGCTGCGGGCCCGCTCGACGGGCGACCTGGCGCTGGCCCTCGTCGGGACCGGCTTCGGCTACGCCCCCGAGCTGCGGGCCCGACAGGCCCGGCTGCTCGTCGAGCTGCTGCCGGCGGTCCGCGACATTCGGCGTCAGGGCAGCGCGGCCCTCGACCTGTGCGCGGTCGCCGCCGGCCGGCTCGACGCCTACTACGAGACGGGTCTGCACGCGTGGGACCGCGCCGCCGGTGAGCTCGTGGCCCGGGAGGCCGGCGCGCGCGTCGGGGGGCCCTTCGACGAGGTGGCGGCCCAGGCCCTGACGTGGGCCGCGGCGCCGGGGGTCGCCGAGGCGCTCTCGGACCGGGTACGGGCCCTGACGCGCGAGCACGTCGGCCTGCCGGACGCACCCGCCTGACCTGCACGGACGCTGGGGCCGGCGGCGCACCGGGCCCGTCGGCCGGACCGGCGTGGCGGCCGAGGCCGCCATGGTGCACAATCTGGCGCGCACACGAGGGCGGGCCGGGCACAAACCGAGCCGCCTGTGCGTTGTCCGGGCCGGTACGGCACGACGAAGGGTGGACCCCAGCATGGCAACCGACTACGACGCACCGCGCAAGACCGACGACGAGCTCTCCGAGGACTCCATCGAGGAGCTGAAGAACCGTCGGGTCGACAAGCGGTCCTCGAGCGTCGACGTCGACGAGACCGAGCAGGCCGAGGGCTTCGAGCTCCCCGGCGCCGACCTCTCCGGCGAGGAGCTCTCGGTGCGGGTCCTCCCGCGCCAGTCCGACGAGTTCACCTGCTCGCGGTGCTTCCTCGTCCATCACCGCAGCCAGCTCGCGAGCGAGAAGGCGGGCGTGCTCGTCTGCCGCGACTGCGCGGCCTGACCCTGCGTCCGTGAGCACCCCCACCCGCGTCCCGGTCGCCGTGCGCCGGTTGCACGAGGACGCCCTCCTGCCGTGCTACAGCACCGACGGCGACGCGGGGGCCGACCTGGCGAGCGTCGCCCAGGTGACCCTCGCGCCGGGGGAGCGGGCGCTCGTGCCGACGGGCATCGCCCTGGCGCTGCCGCCGGGCACGGTGGGCCTGGTCCACCCGCGCTCCGGGCTCGCGGCCCGGCACGGCGTGACCGTCGTCAACGCGCCGGGCACGCTCGACTCGGGCTACCGCGGCGAGGTCCTCGTCAACCTCGTCAACCTCGACCCGCACGAGCCGTTCACCGTCCACGTCGGTGACCGGGTCGCCCAGCTCGTCGTCCAGAGCTACCTGCACGCCGACTTCGTCCCGACCGATTCGCTTCCCGAGAGCGCCCGGGGGGAGACTGGGCACGGGTCCACCGGCGGCTTCGGCCGACCGACCACCCGGTGACCCGCCGACCGCCACACCGTCCGAGGACCACCGCCGTGAGCATCTTCCGCAGGAGCAAGCCCGCCGACCCGCAGCCGGTCGCGCCCGACGAGGCCGACCCGGCCGAGGAGGCCGTGACCGACGAGGCCGGTGCCGAGGAGGTCCCCACCGCGCAGGCTGCATCCCCACGCCCGGGTGGGCCGTTCGACGTCAACGACGTCGAGGGGCGGGAGGGCCGGCTCGATCTCGGGGCGCTCTGGGTGCGGGGGGTCCAGGGGATGGAGCTGCGCCTGGAGGTCGAGCAGGAGAGCCAGCAGGTCAACGCGGCGACCGCCGTCCTCGGCGAGTCCGCGCTGCAGGTGCAGGCCTTCGCCGCGCCGCGCTCGAGCGGGCTCTGGGAGGACATCCGCGCCGAGATCGCGCGCACGGTCCAGGCGCAGGGCGGTACCGCCGAGGAGCGCACCGGCGACCTCGGCACCGAGCTGCGCACCCGGATGCCCTCGGCCGGCCCGGACGGACGCACCGTCTTCGCACCGGCGACCTTCCTCGGCGTCGACGGCCCCCGGTGGTTCCTCCGGGGCGTCCTGTCCGGACGCGCGGCCATCGACGACGCGGCGGCCGCGCCCCTGCTCGAGGTCTTCCGCGGCCTGGTCGTCGTCCGCGGCGGTGAGCCGATGGCCCCGCGCGAGCTGCTCCCGCTGCGCCTGCCCCGTGACGCCCAGCCCGAGCCGGAGGACGACGAGAGCGCCGAGGGCACCGGCATCGACCCGTTCGAGCGTGGCCCCGAGATCACCGAGGTGCGCTGATGGGCGTCCACGAGCGGCTGCGCAACCTCGCCCGCACCCCGCTGGAGGAGGACGCCGACGAGCTGCAGGAGCAGTCGGCCTCCGAGGGCGGCGACGACCTCACCGCGCTCGCGCCGCGCTACCCCGCCTGTGTGTGCGGCACCGTCCGCACCGTCACGCTGCCGCCGCGGCGCAGCGTCCCCGCGCTCGTGGCCGAGGTGTGGGACGGCAAGGGGTCGGTCAACCTCGTCTGGGTGGGTCGGCGTTCGATCGGCGGGGTGGAGCCGGGCGCCTTCCTGCGGGCCCGGGGGCGGGTCGCGACCCACAAGGGCGTGCCGACGATCTTCAACCCGTCCTACGAGATCCTGCCGAAGCAGTGACCGCCGAGGACCCGGTGACCGTGGCGCCGAGCGCACAGACGGTCGAGTCGCTGATCCGCCACCGGCTCTCGGTCGCGCTCGGGGGCTGGCGCGGGTCGCTCGAGACCGCCGTGCCGACCGTCGCGTTCGTCCTCGTGTGGTCGCTCTCGGGGCACGACGTGCGGGCCGCGGCGGTCGTCGCCGTCGCCCTCGCCGTGGTCCTCGCCGCGCTGCGCCTGGTCCAGCGGTCCTCGCTGCAGCACGTCCTCGGGGCGCTCCTGGCCACCGGCATCGCCGCCTTCTTCGCGGTGCGCTCCGGTCGGGCCGAGGCGGCCTTCCTCCCGGGCATCCTCGCGAGCGCCGCATTCCTCGTCGGCACCCTGGCCTCCATCGCCCTGCGCTGGCCGGTGGTCGGCTTCCTCGTCGGCGCCGGTGACCCACGGGCCGCCGAGGACCCCTTCGGCTGGCGCCGCGACCGCGGGATGGTCCAGGTGTGCGTCCGGCTGACCTGGGTGCTCGTCGCGGTCTACGTCGTGCGGCTCGCCGTCATGGTCCCCCTGTACGCCGGCTCCCAGGTGGCCCTGCTCGGGGTCGCCAAGGTCGTCCTCGGCTGGCCGCTGTGGGTGGGCGGGGTCGCCGTCATGGGGTGGCTGCTCGTCTCCGGGCACACGCCGCTCGAGCCGTCACCGCAGACGCAGACCCCCGACGGGCGCTGAGGCGCCGCTCAGTCCTCGTCCTCGTCCTCACGCCGGTGGCGGGTCCCGGGCGAGAGCATCGACTCCAGCTCGGCCTCGGCGTCGGGTGTGGTGACGAAGAGCAGCTCGTCGAGCGGCTCGAGGGCGTCGTCGCGGCTCGGGGCGATGGGGGAGCCGTCGCGGATGATCCCGGTGAGGACGGTGTCGCCGGGGAAGGTGACGTCGCCGACGCGGCTGCCGGCGTAGGGGCTGCCGACGGGGAGGGTCATCTCGACCATCATCGCCCGTCCCTGCTGGAACTCGAAGATCCGCACGAGGTCGCCGACGCTCACCGCCTCCTCGACGAGGGCGGTCATCAGCCGCGGGGTCGAGACGGCGACGTCGACCCCCCACGCCTCGTCGAACATCCACTCGTTCTTGGGGTTGTTCACCCGGGCGACCGTGCGCGGCACGCCGAACTCGGTCTTGGCGAGCAGCGAGAGGACGAGGTTGGCCTTGTCGTCGCCGGTCGCGGCGACGACGACGTCGCAGTCGGCCAGGCCGGCCTCGGACAGCGCCTCGATCTCGCAGGCGTCCGCCTGCAGCCAGCTGGCCTCGGGCACCTTCGAGACCCGCTCGCCGTCGGCCTCCCGGTCGACGAGGAGCACGGTGTGGCCGTTGCGGATCAGCTCGCGGGCGATGGAACGCCCGACGCTGCCGGCTCCGGCGATGACGACGCGCATGGTCGGGGGCCTTTCGGGGTCAGTGGCTCGGGGGCGGCGCGTCGAGGACGCGCTCGGCGGTGGCGAGGTCCTCGCGCCGGAGGGCGAGGTGGACGAGGTCGCCCTCCTGGTACACGGTGTCGGGGCCCGGCAGGAACCCGTCGCCGAGGCGGGTGAGGTAGGCCAGCCGGCCTCCCGTCGCGACCTCGATCTCGCTGACCCGGTGGCCGATCCAGCTCGCCGCGACGGGCATCTCGGCGATGACCACCCGGCCCGAGGGGTCGGTGTGCTCGGGGACGTGGCCCTGGGGGAGCAGGCGGCGCAGCATCTGGTCGCTGGTCCACTTCACCGTCGCCACGGTGGGGATGCCGAGGCGCTGGTAGATCTCGGCGCGCCCGGGGTCGTAGATGCGCGCGACGACGTTCTCGACGCCGAACTTCTCGCGGGCCACGCGGGCGGCGAGGATGTTGGAGTTGTCGCCGCTGGAGACCGCGGCGAACGCGTAGGCCTCCTCGATGCCGGCCGCGCGCAGGCAGTCGCGGTCGAAGCCGACGCCGGTCACCGTGCGCCCCTCGAACGCGGTGCCGAGCCGCCGGAAGGAGGCCTCGTCCTGGTCGACGACGGCGACCTCGTGGCCGGCCCGCTCGATGGCTCGGGCGAGGGAGGCGCCGACCCGGCCGCAGCCCATGATGACGAAGTGCACGGGCCCGACGCTACTACGCGGCCCCCCCGTCGGAACCCGCGTCCGGGACGGGCGCACGGGGGGTGCCCGCTCTGCATACAGTTGTCCTCGTGTCTACGCCCGGCCGCCTCGTCAAGCGGGTCCTCGTGGGGCGGGCGATGCGCAGCGACCGGCTGGGTGAGACCCTCCTGCCGAAGAAGCTCGCGCTGCCCGTCTTCGCCAGCGACGCCCTCTCCTCGGTCGCCTACGCCCCCGACGAGATCCTGCTGACCCTGGGCCTGGCCGGCGGCACCCTGGCCCTGACCCAGTCGTGGAAGATCGCGCTCGTCGTCGTCGCGGTCATGGCCGTCGTCATCACGAGCTACCGCCAGAACGTGCACGCCTACCCCAGCGGCGGCGGGGACTACGAGGTGGCGAGCGTCAACCTCGGCCCCCGGGCCGGCCTGTCGGTGGCGAGCGCGCTGCTCGTCGACTACGTCCTCACGGTCGCGGTGTCGGTCTCCTCGGGCGTGCAGAACGCCGCCTCGGCCTTCACGTTCATCCGGGGGCACGAGGCCCTGGCGGCCGTGACCATCATCGCGGTCCTCACCGGGATGAACCTGCGCGGCGTCCGGGAGTCGGGGACGGCCTTCGCGATCCCCACCTACCTGTTCATGACGGCCGTTCTCGGGATGGCCGGTGTCGGCTTCTACCGCAAGCTCGCCGGCGACCTGCCGCTCGCCGAGAGCGCACCGCTGCAGCTGCGCCCCGAGGACGGCTTCACCCATCTCGGCTCGATCGCCATGGCCTTCCTGTTCCTGCGGGCGTTCTCCTCCGGCTGTGCCGCCCTGACCGGTGTCGAGGCGATCTCCAACGGCGTCCCGGCGTTCCAGAAGCCCAAGAGCCGCAACGCCGCGACGACTCTGCTGCTCATGGGCACGATCTCGGTGACCATGCTCATGTCGATGGTCGCGCTCGCCGGGTGGACCCAGGTCAAGTACGCCGACGACGAGGCCAACCAGCTGCTGCGCGACGGTGTCCCGGTCGGCGAGGGCTACGTCCAGGACACCGTCATGGGCCAGGTGTCCAAGGCGGTCTTCTCCGACTTCCACCTCGGGGTCGTGCTCGTCTCGGTCGTCACCGGGCTCATCCTCGTGCTCGCCGCGAACACCGCGTTCAACGGCTTCCCGGTCCTCGGCTCGATCCTCGCCCGCGACGGCTTCCTGCCCCGGCAGCTGCACACCCGCGGCGACCGGCTGGCCTTCTCCAACGGCATCCTCATCCTCGCCGGTGGTGCCGCGTTCCTCGTCGTCATCTTCGACGCCGACGTCACCCGGCTCATCCAGCTGTACATCGTCGGGGTCTTCGTCTCCTTCACCCTCTCCCAGACCGGCATGGTCAGGCACTGGAACCGCCACCTGCGGGTCGAGAAGGACCCGGCGGTGCGCTCGCGGATGCTGCGCAGCCGGGTCATCAACGCGGTGGGCGCGACGATGTCGGGGCTGGTCCTCGTCGTCGTCCTCGCGACGAAGTTCGTCCACGGTGCCGGGTACGCCATCGCCGCGATGGCGCTGCTGTTCTTCCTCATGCTCGCCATCCGCCGGCACTACGACCACGTGAGCGACGAGCTGACCGTCATCGAGGGCGACACCAAGGCCCAGATGCTGCCCTCGCGCGTGCACGCGATCGTCCTCGTCGCGAAGATCCACAAGCCGACGCTGCGGGCGCTCGCCTACGCGCGGGCCACCCGGCCCTCGGTCCTCGAGGCCGTCACCGTGGCCGTCGACCCCGACGAGACCAAGGCGCTGCAGCAGGAGTGGGACCGGCGCGACATCCCGGTGCCGCTCAAGGCGCTCGACAGCCCGTACCGCGAGATCACCCGGCCGGTGGTCGACTACGTGAAGTCGATCCGCACCGACAACCCGCGCGACCTCGTCGTCGTGTACATCCCGCAGTACGTCGTCGGCCACTGGTGGGAGCAGGTGCTGCACAACCAGAGTGCGCTGCGGCTGCGGACCCGGCTGATCTTCACCCCCGGCGTCATGGTGTCCACCGTGCCGTGGCAGCTCGCCTCCTCCCAGGGCATGGAGGAGCGGATGGACGGCCCGGTCGCCGGCGACGTCCGGCGCGGCGACCTGTGACGGGGGAGCGGCCGCCGGGGCTCGCCGTCGACGACGAGGTCGAGGTCGAGGCGACCGCGTTCGCCCACGGTGGTCACTGCGTGGCGCGTCACGCGGGACAGGTGCTCTTCGTCCGGCACACGGTGCCCGGGGAGCGGGTGCGCGCCCGGGTCACCGAGGTGGGCGCCGGGGGCCGGTTCGTGCGGGCCGACGCCGTCGGGGTCCTCCAGGCCTCGCCGGACCGGGTGGAGCCGCCGTGCCCGTGGAGCGGCCCGGGCCGGTGCGGCGGCTGCGACCTCCAGCACGTCTCGCTCCCCGCCCAGCGCCGTCTCAAGGCCGGGGTCGTGCGCGAGCAGCTGGCCCGGCTCGCCGGGCTCGACGTCGACGTCGACGTCGAGGTCGAGGCGGTGCCCGGGGACCGGGCGGGGCTCGGCTGGCGCACCCGCGTCGAGTTCGCCGTCGACCCCGGCGGCCGGGCGGGGCTGCGCCGGCACCGCTCGCACGAGGTCGTGCCGGTCGACGTCTGCCGGATCGCCGCCGACGGGGTCAGCGCGCTCGACGTCCCCGGGCGCCCCTGGCCCGGGGCGGAGGTCGTCGACGCGGTCGCGCCCTCGGTCGGCGACCCGGTGGCGGTCGCCGTGCCGGGCCAGGACCCGCCCGACGTCGTCGAGCGGGTACGGGCGGCCTGGACGGCGGTGGAGGGCGAGGGCCGGCTCGAGCGGGACTTCACCGTCTCGGCCCGTGGCTTCTGGCAGGTCCATCCCGGTGCCGCGTCGACCTTCCTCGCCGCGGCGATGGAGGAGCTGGCCGTCCGGCCGGGGGAGCGGGCCCTGGACCTGTACAGCGGCGTCGGCCTCTTCGCCGCAGCGCTGTCGGAGGCGGTGGGCCCGAGCGGCCAGGTCGTGGCCGTTGAGGCCGACCGCGACGCGGCGGCGCGGGCCGAGGCCGCGCTCGCCGGCGCGGGCAACGTCGTCGTCCTCGCCGCCCGCGTCGACGACGCCTTCGGCGTGCCGCGCCCCCAGCGCCGGCGCGGCCGCGGACGGGCGACGCGTGCGTCGAGGTCGCCGCTGCTGCCGCCACGGGCCGACCTCGTCGTGCTCGACCCGCCGCGGACGGGTGCCGGGACGGCGGTCGTCGCGGCCGTGGCGAGGCTGCGGCCACGGGCGCTCGCCTACGTCGCGTGCGACCCGGCGGCGCTCGCCCGGGACACGGCGGCGCTCGAGGAGCACGGCTACCGGCTCTCCCGGCTGCGTGCCTTCGACGCCTTCCCGATGACCCACCACGTCGAGTGCGTGGCCCACTTCGTACGCAGACCGGCGTGAGGTCGCGTCGCCCAGCTCCGGCCGGTGCGGTGGCGCCGGGCGCCACCGCACCGGCGCGGGCTCTCAGGCTCCGGTCTGGTCCCGGTCGATGCACCGTCCCTTGTTGACGATGAGGAAGGAGGAGACCTTGTTCTTCAGCCCGACCGAGGCGAGGTTGACGTTGGCACCCGGAGCCAGGCCCGGGGCGCTCTCGCCCGCGGCCAGGGTGCAGTGGGCGCGGTTGAACAGGTAGACGACCTCGCCGGTCCGGTTGCGCACGGACGCCGCGTTGTTGTTGACGACGACGTTGTACCCGCTTCCGCCCCCGTCGCTGAACAGCTCGTTGGTCATCGTCGCGTCGCTGCGCCGGTAGTCCGCCCGGGCCCCGGCGAAGTCGGAGTTGAAGTAGAAGCACAGCCGGTTGCTCGGGCACGGGGTGCCTGCGGAGGCCGTCGGCGCGCCGGCCAGCGCTCCGGCGGCGAGAAGGACGGCGGTGCCCCCGGCACCGGTGAGACGTCGGATGGTGGTGGACATGGCACTGCTCCAGTGTTCTCCCGGTCGGCGTGGGTGACCGGGCCCCCGTCCGCAGACCCCCCGCGGATCCTCCGAGTGTCCTCCCGTGCCCCCCGCGCCGCCAGCCGAGAGGCACTGTCGCGCTCGCTCGTGCGGCGGCATAGGCTCGACGGAGGTCGACCCCGTGTGGTTAGATATCTTGACGTCAAGATAAATGCGGGACCGTGCGACGACGCAACGACCCTGAAGGGAGCCCCGGTGGCCAGCACGAACAGCTTCGACGCCCACGGAACGCTCGAGGTGGGTGAGCACTCCTACGAGATCTACCGGCTTTCGGCGGTCGAGGGCAGCGACTCCCTCCCGTACAGCCTCAAGGTGCTCCTCGAGAACCTGCTGCGCACCGAGGACGGCGCCAACATCACCGCCGACCACGTGCGGGCCCTCGGTGGCTGGGACGAGAACGCCGAGCCGGACACCGAGATCCAGTTCACCCCGGCGCGCGTGCTCATGCAGGACTTCACCGGTGTGCCGTGCATCGTCGACCTCGCGACGATGCGCGAGGCGATGGCCGACCTCGGCGGCGACCCGACGAAGATCAACCCGCTGGCCCCGGCCGAGCTCGTCATCGACCACTCGGTGCAGATCGACGTCTTCGGCCGCGCCGACGCCTTCGAGCGCAACGTCGAGATCGAGTACGAGCGCAACGGCGAGCGCTACAAGTTCCTCCGGTGGGGCCAGACGGCCTTCGACGACTTCAAGGTCGTCCCGCCCGGCACCGGCATCGTCCACCAGGTGAACATCGAGCACCTGGCGCGCACCGTCATGGTGCGCGACGGCGTCGCCTACCCGGACACCTGCGTCGGCACCGACAGCCACACGACGATGGTCAACGGGCTCGGCGTCCTCGGGTGGGGCGTCGGCGGCATCGAGGCCGAGGCCGCGATGCTCGGCCAGCCGGTCTCGATGCTCATCCCGCGGGTCGTCGGCTTCAAGCTCTCCGGCGCCATCCCCGACGGCGCCACCGCCACCGACGTCGTCCTGACGATCACCGAGATGCTGCGCAGGCACGGCGTCGTCGGCAAGTTCGTCGAGTTCTACGGCGAGGGCGTCTCCGCGGTGCCGCTCGCCAACCGGGCGACCATCGGCAACATGAGCCCCGAGTTCGGCTCCACCTGCGCGATCTTCCCCATCGACGACGTCACCCTGGACTACCTGCGGCTCACCGGCCGCTCCGAGGAGCAGGTCGCGCTCGTCGAGGCCTACGCCAAGGAGCAGGGGATGTGGCTGGACCCCGGCCGCGAGGCCCGCTACAGCGAGTTCCTCGAGCTCGACCTGTCCACCGTCGTCCCGTCGATCGCCGGTCCGAAGCGACCCCAGGACCGGATCGTGCTCACCGACGCCAAGAAGGCCTTCCGTGAGGTCCTGCCCGCCTACGTCGAGCACACCGAGGGCGCGCAGGGCGAGGCGGCCTCCTTCCCCGCCTCCGACCCCTCGCCGCAGGGGGAGGACGCCAACAACGGCGGTGAGGCCCCGCCGCACGTCGACAGCTCCGAGCGCCCGACGACGCGGGTACCGGTGACCACCGCCGACGGCGTGTCGTTCACCATCGACCACGGCATCGTCTCGATCGCCTCGATCACCTCGTGCACCAACACCTCGAACCCCTCGGTGATGATGGCGGCCGCGATGCTCGCCAAGAACGCCGTCGAGCGAGGGCTGACGGTGGCGCCCTGGGTGAAGACCTCGATGGCCCCCGGCTCCAAGGTGGTCACCGGCTACTACGAGAAGGCCGGCATGTGGCCCTACCTCGAGAAGCTCGGCTTCCACCTCGTCGGCTACGGCTGCACGACGTGCATCGGCAACTCCGGCCCGCTCGCCGAGGAGATCAGCGCGGCCATCAACGACAACGACCTGGCCGTGGTCTCGGTGCTCTCCGGCAACCGCAACTTCGAGGGCCGGATCAACCCCGACGTCAAGATGAACTACCTCGCCTCCCCGCCGCTCGTCATCGCCTACGCCCTCGCGGGGACGATGGACTTCGACTTCGCCACCGAGCCCCTCGGCCAGGACGAGTCCGGCGCCGACGTCTTCCTCGCCGACATCTGGCCCTCGGCCGCCGACGTCGAGCGCACGGTGCAGCAGGCGATCAGCCAGGAGATGTTCACCGAGGACTACGCCGACGTCTTCGCGGGCGACGAGCGCTGGCGCTCGCTGCCGACCCCGGAGGGCGACACCTTCGCCTGGGACGCCGACTCGACGTACGTGCGCAAGCCCCCGTACTTCGAGGGCATGGGCGCGGACCCGCAGCCGGTCTCGGACATCAGCGGCGCCCGGGTGCTCGCCAAGCTCGGGGACTCGGTGACGACCGACCACATCAGCCCGGCCGGGTCGATCAAGGCCGACAGCCCCGCCGGCCGCTACCTCGCCGAGCACGGCGTCGAGCGCAAGGACTTCAACTCCTACGGCTCCCGCCGCGGCAACCACGAGGTGATGATCCGCGGGACCTTCGCGAACATCCGCCTGAAGAACCTCCTCCTCGACGGCGTCGAGGGCGGGTTCACCCGCAACTTCCTCGCCGGCGGCGAGCAGACGACGATCTTCGACGCCTCGGCCGCCTACCAGGAGGCCGGGGTGCCGCTCGTCGTCCTCGCGGGCAAGGAGTACGGGTCGGGCTCCTCGCGGGACTGGGCGGCCAAGGGCACCGCACTGCTCGGGGTCGCGGCGGTCATCGCCGAGTCCTACGAGCGGATCCACCGCAGCAACCTCATCGGCATGGGCGTGCTGCCCCTGCAGTTCCCCCAGGGTGAGTCGGCCGACTCCCTCGGGCTGGACGGCACCGAGACCTTCTCGGTGACCGGGATCGAGGCGATGAACGAGGGTGGCACCCCGCGGACGGTGGCGGTCGTCGCGACCGGCGAGGACGGCTCGCAGACCTCCTTCGACGCCGTCGTGCGGATCGACACCCCCGGCGAGGCGGACTACTACCGCAACGGCGGCATCCTCCAGTACGTCCTGCGCTCGCTCGCGTAGCCGAGCGCCGGCCGGCCCACCCGCCCGGGTCCTCCTAGCCGGCCGGGTGGGCCAGCCGGACGACGTCGCCGACGACGACGACCGCGGGGTTCTCGACGCCTGCGGCCCGGGCCCGCTCGGCGATGTCCCCGAGGGTGCCCACCGTCGTGCGCTGCGTGGGCTGCCAGCCGCGCTCGACGACGGCCACCGGGCAGTCCGCCGCGCGCCCGGCCGCGAGCAGCGCCCGGGTCGACGCGCCCAGCGTCGCCACCCCCATGAGGAGGACGAGGGTGTGCTCGGAGCCGGTGGGCAGCGCCGGCAGCTCGTCGTGGCCGGTGACGACGGTGAACCCGCGGCTGACCCCCCGGTGGGTCACCGGGATACCGGCCGCCGCGGGCACGGCCACCGCACTCGTGACGCCCGGGACCACCTCGACGGCGATGCCGCGGGCCTCGCACGCGAGCCGCTCCTCGCCGCCCCGCCCGAAGACGTACGGGTCGCCGCCCTTGAGCCGCACCACGCCGTGGCCGGCCAGGGCCTCCTCGAGGAGCACGTCGGTGATCCGGTCCTGGGGGACGGCATGCCGACCGGGCAGCTTGCCGACGTCGACGACCCGCACGCTCGCGGGGAGCGCCTCGAGCAGGTCGCGGGGGGCGAGCCGGTCGACGACGACGACGTCGGCCGCGGCGAGCAGCTCGTGCCCGCGGGCGGTGAGCAGCCCGGCGTCGCCCGGGCCACCGCCGACGAGCGCGACCCACCCGGGTCCGCGGCGAGGGCGCCGACGGCGCAGGTCGGTGCCGCCCGTCGCGAGGTCCCGGGCGAGTGAGCGGGCGGCGTCGCGGGCCAGCCCGGGGTCGCCGTCGGCGTGGACGGCCACGGTGAGCGTCCCGTCCGGGGTCGTGACCCGGTGGCGGGCCAGGACGGCCAGGGCGCTCGCCTCGGCGTCGGTGGCGTCCACGCACCACAGCCGGGCCGCCTGGGCGTCGGCCCGCACGGTCGCGTCCACGAGCCGGTCGCCGGTCGCGGTGTGCACCAGCCAGGCGCCCTCGAGGTCCTCGGGGCCGGCGTAGTCGCGCTCGGCCCAGGTGACCTCCCCGGTACCGGCGAGCCCGGCGAGGTCCTCGCACAGCCACGGGGCGACGACGTGGACCCGGGCCCCCTCGGCGTGGAAGGCGGCGACCCGGCGTGCCGACACCGGGCCCCCACCGACGGCGACGACGCGGCGACCGCGCAGGTCGAGGGCCACCGGCAGGCTCATCCGTGGATCCCGCACTCGGTCTTGCTCATCCCCGACCACCGTCCGGAGCGGGGGTGGGCCCCCGGCTCGACCCGGGCGGTGCACGGCGCGCACCCGATCGACGGGTACTCGGACGAGAGCATGAGGTTGACCGGCAGCCGGTGGCGCAGGCCGTAGCCGAGCACGTCGTCGGCGCTCCACGCGGCGAGCGGGTTGACCTTGACCAGGCCGTTGGTCTCGTCGAAGGCGACGAGGGGCGTGTCGGCCCGGCTCGCCGACTCCTCACGGCGCACGCCGGTGACCCAGCACTCGTAGCCGGCCAGGGCCGCACGCAGCGGCTCGACCTTGCGCATGCGGCAGCAGGCGGCGGGGTCGCGCTCGTGGAGGCGCGGACCGTGCTCGACGTCCTGCTGCGCGACGGTGCGTTCCGGTCGGACGTCGACGACGGTGACGTCGAGGGTGTGGGCGACCTCGTCGCGGGCCCCGAGGGTCTCGGCGAAGTGGTAGCCGGTGTCGAGGAAGAGCACGTCGACCCCGGGCACCTGCTGTGAGACCAGGTGCGGCAGCACGGAGGTCTCCATGCTGCTCGCGACGGTCAGGGTGCCGGGGAAGGTGGCGGCCGCCCAGGCGAGGACCTCCTCGGCGCCGGCCTGCCCGAGCCGGTCGGCGCCGTCGGCGGCGAGGGCCCGCAGCCGCCCGGTGGAGCGGCGGGTGCGCCGGGCGACGGCGGTCACCGCAGGTCCTCCTCGTCGGCGCGGTGGACCCACGAGGAGAAGCTCTCGCCGTCGGCCCGCGCGTCGACGAACCGGCGCACGAGCCGCTCGACGAGGTCGGGGAGCTCCTCGGCGGTGGTCTTCAGGCCACGCACGGTGCGGCCCAGGCCCGCCTCGTCCCGCTCGGTGGAGGCCAGCCCACCCCCGAGGTGGACCTGGAAGCCCGGACGCTGCTCGCCGTCGACGGTGACGATCTGGCCCTTGAGGCCGATGTCGGCGACCTGGATGCGGGCGCAGGAGTTCGGGCAGCCGTTGACGTGCAGCGTGATCGGCGTGGCCAGCTGCTCGGTGACGTCCGCGAGCCGCTGCTCGAGCGCGGCGACGGCCCCGGCCGCGGTCGCCTTGGTCTCGACGATGGCCAGCTTGCAGTACTCGATGCCGGTGCACGCCATCGTGGCGCGCCGGAACGGGCTCGGGCGCACCGAGAGCCCGAGGGCGGTGAGCCCCTCGACGAGCGCGTCGAGCCGCTCGGCCGGCACGTCGAGGACGACGAGCTTCTGGTGCGGCGTCAGCCGCAGCCGGTCGGTGCCGGCGGCGGCCATGAGCTCGGCGAGCCCGGCGAGGACCTCCCCGCTGACCCGGCCGACGGTCGGTGCCGCGCCGACGTAGTAGCGCTCGTCCTTCTGCCGGTGGACGCCGACGTGGTCGCCCGGGGTCGTCGGGGCCGCGGGCGCGGGCCCGTCCGGCAGGGGCGTGCCGAGGTAGTTCTCCTCGAGGACCCGGCGGAACTTCGCGGCGCCCCACTCGGCGAGGAGGAACTTCAGGCGGGCCTTGGTCCGCAGCCGGCGGTAGCCGTAGTCCCGGAAGATCCGCACGACGGCGTACCAGACCTCGGCCGCCCGCTCCGGCGGGACGAAGGCGCCCAGCCGCTCGGCCAGCCGCGGAGCCGTCGAGAGCCCGCCGCCCACCCACAGGTCGTAGCCCGGCCCGAGCTCGGGGTGGAGGACCCCGACGAGGGAGATGTCGTTGGTCTCGTGGACGACGTCGAGGCTCGGGTGGCCGGTGACGGCGGTCTTGAACTTGCGGGGGAGGTTCTGCAGCTCGGGGTCGCCGACGAACCGGGAGACGATCTCGTCGATGACCGGGGTCGGGTCGAGGATCTCGTCCGCGGCGATCCCGGCGAGCGGGCTGCCGAGGACGACGCGCGGGGTGTCGCCGCAGGCGTCGGTCGTCTGCAGCCCCACCGCCTCGAGCCGCCGCCAGATCTCCGGGACGTCCTCGACCCGCACCCAGTGGTACTGGATGTTCTGCCGGTCGCTGATGTCGGCGGTGCCCCGGGCGTACTCGGTGGAGATCTCGGCCAGGGTGCGCAGCTGGGCGAGGGTGAGCGCACCGCCGTCGAGGCGCACCCGCAGCATGAAGTACTCGTCGGCGAGCTCGTGTGGCTCGAGGGTCGCGGTGCGGCCGCCGTCGATCCCCGGGCGGCGCTGGGTGTACAGGCCCCACCACCGGAACCGGCCGTCGAGGTCGTCGGCGGGGATGGAGGCGAAGCCCTCGCGGGAGTAGACGGTCTCGATGCGCTCACGCACCTCGAGCCCGCCCCCGGCCTGCTTGGCCTCCTCGTTGGCGTTCAGCGGCGTGCGGCCGTCGAGCGCCCACTGGCCGTTGCTGCGCCCGGGGCGCGGTGGCCGCAGGGCGCGGGAGGCCGGGTCCGTCGTCGTCATCGCAGGGTCCTCGGGACGGGTAGGGGATCACTGGGCGTCATGCAATCTATAACGCAAGGTTATTCCTGCATCCCGGGTCCACCATGTGGTCGAGCGGGGTTACCATCGAACACATGTTCGAGGAGGTGGTTGGTGGCGGGCCCCCGCTGCGCGCCCCGACCCCGGCCGCGCCGGCCCGGCGCCGCTCCACCGCCGGGGCGACGGGGGCCGGCGGTCCCCCCGGCTGGCCGCCGGGTGTCCCACCGCCGGGGGAGCGGGGGTGGGAGCAGCGGGCCGTCGGCTGGCTGTTCGACCACTGCCCGCCGGACTACCGGCTCTACCCGTCCTGGCGCCGCCACCCGGTCGCGCTCGGCTGGTTCGCGGTACGCCACCTCGACGCCCAGCTCGAGGCGATGCGCGGCTCCTACCGGGAGGTGCGGGTCGCGCTCGGCGAGGACATCGGTCCCGAGGGGGTCGCCCAGGTGCTCGCCGACCTCGAGTGCGAGGGCGTCCGGCTGCTCGCCGCGCGCCGCTCGGCCGGGCTCCTCCTGGACGCGCTACGGGGCCTGGAGTTCGTCCCGCGGCTGTGAGCGGGCCCGAGGACCGGGTCGCGCCCCGCCTGGAGACCGTCCGGAGGTCTCGTGGAGGCCACCGGCCACGGCCCGTGCGGTGCGGGCCGGGCGGGCCCGAGCGCCTAGACTTGCGGGGTTGGCCCGGACCCGAGCGACGAGGAGGTAGGCCCGGTGAGCCTGCTGGAACGGATCAGCGGTCCCCGCGACCTCAAGGCGCTCCCCGCGGACCGGCTGCCCGCGCTCGCCGAGGAGATCCGGGCCTTCCTCGTCGAGCAGGTCTCGCGCACCGGGGGCCACCTCGGCCCGAACCTCGGCGTCGTCGAGCTGACCATCGCCCTGCACCGGGTCTTCGACAGCCCGCACGACGCCGTCGTCTTCGACACCGGCCACCAGTCCTACGTCCACAAGCTGCTCACCGGGCGACGCGACTTCTCCGGGCTGCGCCGGGCCGGGGGCCTCGCCGGCTACCCGAGCCGGGCCGAGTCCGAGCACGACGTCGTCGAGAACTCGCACGCCTCGACCTCCCTGTCGTGGGCGCACGGCATCGCCGCGGGCCGGGTGGTCCGGGGCGAGCGCGACCGGCACACGGTCGCGGTCATCGGCGACGGCGCGCTGACCGGCGGGATGGCCTGGGAGGCCCTGAACAACATCGCGGCCGAGGAGGACCTCCCGCTCGTCATCGTCGTCAACGACAACGAGCGCTCCTACGCCCCGACCCGGGGCGGTCTCGCCGACCACCTCGCGACCCTGCGCACGACCCAGGGCTACGAGCGCTTCCTCGACTGGGGCAAGCACACGCTCTCGCGCACCCCCTACGTCGGCGGTGCCATGTACGAGACGCTGCACGGCGTCAAGAAGGGGATCAAGGACATCGTCGCCCCCCAGGGGTTGTTCGAGGACCTGGGCCTGAAGTACGTCGGCCCGGTCGACGGGCACGACGAGCCGGCCCTCGAGGCGGCCCTGCGCAAGGCCCGGGCCTTCGGGGGCCCGGTGCTCGTCCACGTCATCACCCAGAAGGGGCGCGGCTACGAGCACGCGGTCAACGACGAGGGTGACCAGTTCCACGCCGTCGGCGTCATCAACCCCGAGACCGGGCTCCCGCTGGAGATCGCCGGGCGCAGCTGGACCGACGAGTTCGCCGACACGATGGTCCAGCTCGGGCGCGAGCGCGAGGACCTCGTGGCGATCACCGCCGCGATGATGATCCCGGTCGGGCTCGAGCCGTTCTGCCGCCGCTTCCCCGAGCGCACCTTCGACGTCGGCATCGCCGAGCAGCACGCCCTGACGATGGCCGCCGGGCTCGCCTACGCCGGGCTGCACCCGGTCGTCGCGGTCTACGCGACCTTCCTCAACCGCGCCTTCGACCAGCTGCTCATGGACTGCGCGCTCCACCGGGCGGGCGTCACCGTCGTGCTCGACCGCTCGGGCGTCACCGGGCCGGACGGAGCCTCGCACCACGGCATGTGGGACATGTCGATCAGCGGTGTCGTGCCCGGCCTGCACCTCGCGGCGCCGCGCGACGGCCAGCAGGTGGCCCGGGCGGTGCGCGAGGCGGTGGCCATCGCCGACGCGCCCTCGGTCGTCCGCTTCCCCAAGGGCACCGTCGCGGAGCCGGTCGAGGCCGTCCGCACCGTCGGGGGTGTCGACGTCCTCGCCGAGCCCGACGAGGACGACGTCGAGGTCCTGCTCGTCGGCGTCGGCTCGATGGCCGCCACCGCGCTCACCGCCGCCGAGAAGCTGGCCGCCGAGGGGCACCGGGTCCGCGTCGTCGACCCCGTCTGGGCGCTGCCGGTGCCGGACGCCGTCGTGTCGCTCGCGCGCGCGGCCCGGCGGGTGGCCGTCGCGGAGGACAACGTCGTCGTCGGCGGCATCGGCTCCCAGGTCACCCAGGCCCTGCGCGACGCGGGGGTCGAGGTCCCCGTCGACCTCTTCGGGCTGCCCCGGCAGTTCCTCGAGCACGCCTCGCGCGGCCAGGTGCTCGACGCCGTCGGGCTCACCCCCGACGCCGTGGCCGACCGGCTGCGCGCCGGGCTCGGCTGACGTCACCCCACCCGGCTCACCCGACGGCTGCGGGGGCGCCGGGCTAGGGTCGACCCCATGCGCTACCGACGTCTGGGCCACAGTGGATGTGCCGTCTCCGAGCTCTGCCTGGGGACCATGACCTTCGGGAACGAGACCGACGAGGCCGGCGCGCACGAGCAGCTCGACGTCTTCCTCGAGGCCGGCGGCACCTTCGTCGACACCGCCGACGTCTACTCCGCGGGCGTCTCGGAGGAGATCATCGGCGCCTGGCTGAGGAGCCGCCCGCGGGAGGTCACCGACCGGGTGGTCCTCGCGACCAAGGGCCGGTTCGCCGCCACCGACCAGGGCCCCAACGGCAACGGCCTCTCGACCCGCCACCTCACCCGCGCCCTCGAGGACTCCCTGCGCCGGCTCGGCGTCGACGCCGTCGACCTCTACCAGGTGCACGCCTTCGACGAGCACACCCCGATGGAGGAGACGCTGCGCACCCTCGACGGGTTCGTCCAGGCCGGCAAGATCCACTACTACGGCCTGTCCAACTTCACCGGCTGGCAGCTGACGAAGGCGGTGCTCACCGCCCGCGCCCTCGGGCTGCGGCAGCCGGTCACGCTGCAGCCGCAGTACAGCCTCGTCGTCCGGGAGATCGAGTGGGAGATCGTCCCGGCCGCGCTGGACGCGGGCATGGGGCTGCTGCCGTGGAGCCCGCTCGGGGGTGGGTGGCTCTCCGGGAAGTACCGGCGTGACGAGCGGCCGACGGGGGACACCCGCCTCGGCGACGACCCCGGACGCGGCATGGAGGCCTACGACCGGCGGGGCAACGACCGCACGTGGCGCATCGTCGACGCCGTGGAGCGGGTCGCCGAGAGCCGCGGGTGCTCGATGGCCGAGGTCGCCCTCTCCTGGGTCAACAACCGTCCCGCGGTCACGGCGACGATCCTCGGTGCGCGCACGACCGACCAGCTGCGGACCAACCTCGCGGCCGTCGACCTGCAGCTGACGGACCAGGAGCGGGCGGCGCTCGACGAGGCGAGCGACCCCGGTGCCACCGACTACCCCTACGGCGAGCTGGGCGTGGACCAGCGCGCCCGCGCCCTCGCCGGCGGCTGAGGCTCGCCGTCGCGGCGCACACGCTCTCGCGCGGCACCGAGAGGACGACGCCGGCCCCGGGCGGCGCGCCGGTCAGATGTCGCGGAAGGTCTCGATCGTCGCGCCGAGCGCGTTGAGCCGCTCCGCGAGGTCCTCGTAGCCGCGGTTGATGACGTAGACGTTGCGCAGCACCGAGGTCCCGGGGGCGGCGAGCATCGCGAGCAGGACGACGACGCCGGGGCGCAGCGCCGGCGGGCACATCACCTCGGCGGCCCGCCACTTCGGCGTCGGCCCGGTGATCATGACCCGGTGCGGGTCGAGCAGCTGGACCTGGGCACCGACCTTGGTCAGCTCGGTGAGGTAGATGGCCCGGTTCTCGTAGACCCAGTCGTGGATCATCGTCGTGCCCTCGGCGACGGCGGCGATGAGGGCGAAGAAGGGCAGGTTGTCGATGTTCAGGCCCGGGAAGGGCATCGGCGCGATCTTGTCCTTCGGCGCGACGAGCGGGCCGGGGTGGATCGTCAGGTCGACCAGCCGGGTGTGGCCGTTCTGGGCGAGGTACTCCTCGGTCGTGTCGAAGGTCAGGCCCATCTCCTCGAGGGTGGCCAGCTCGATCTCGAGGAACTCGATCGGCACCCGCTCCACGGTGATCATCGAGCCGGTGACGACCGCGGCCGCGATGAGGCTCATCGCCTCGATGGGGTCCTCCGAGGGGGAGTACTCGATGTCGGTGTCGACCTGGCCCACCCCGGTGACCGTCAGCGTCGTCGTGCCGATGCCCTCGATGCGCACCCCGAGACCCTGGAGGAAGAAGCACAGGTCCTGGACCATGTAGTTGGGGGAGGCGTTGCGGATGACCGTCGTGCCCTCGTAGCGGGCCGCGGCGAGCAGCACGTTCTCGGTGACGGTGTCGCCCCGCTCGGTGAGGATGATCGCCTTCTTCGGGTGCCGGCTGCGGTCGACGACCGACTCGTAGAAGCCGTGGGTGGCGGTGACGTCGAGGCCGAAGTGCCGCAGCGCCGACAGGTGCGGCTCGACGGTGCGGGTGCCGAGGTCGCAGCCGCCGGCGTAGGGCAGGCGGAACTCGTCGTACTCGGCGAGCAGCGGGCCGAGGAACATGATGACGGTGCGGGTGCGTCGGGCGGCGTCGACGTCGATGCCGGCGAGGTCCAGGCGCGCGGGCGGGACGACCTCGAGGTCGTTGCTGTCGGGCAGCCAGCGCACGCGCACGCCGATCGAGGTGAGCACCTCGATGATCCGGTTGACCTCCTCGATCCGCGCGAGGTTGCGCAGCGTCGTGCGCCCGCGGTTGAGCAGGCTCGCGCACAGCAGACCCACGGCGGCGTTCTTGCTCGTCTTGACCGGGATGGACCCGGAGAGCTTGCGCCCGCCGACGATGCGCAGGTGCTGGGGGCCGGAGTGGCCGAGGGAGACGAACTCGCTGTCGAGCTTCTCGCCGACGCGGGCGAGCATCTCGAGCGAGAGGTTCTGCTTGCCCTGCTCGATCCGCGCGACCGCGCTCTGGCTCGTCCCGAGGACGTCGGCGAGCTCGCTCTGGGTGAGCCCCTGGTGGCGTCGGGCGTCCCGGATGAGGGTGCCGATGCGGGTCAGGTACGTGTCGGTGGTCGTCGTCACCGGACCATCGTAGATCACATGTGAGATAAACCAAGCCAGCCGGGCAGGTCACCCGCCGGTGCCCGGTGGCGGCCCCCTGACCTGCGGCGACGGCCCGGACCCTTGGGCCCGGGCCGACGCCGTAGCGGTCCGGCGCTCAGGCCGGGACGCTCGCCACCCCGTGCGGGAGGATGCGGCGCCCGAGGACCCGCTCGGTGACGCCCTCGCGGTCGAGCAGGGGCACTAGCCCGCCGTTCCAGAACTGGAACCCCGCGCCGGTGACCATCGCGAGGTCGATGTCCATGGGGGCCTGGACGACCCCCTCGGCGAGCATCAGCCCGACCTCCTCGGCGAGGGCCCCGAGAACCCGCTCGCGGACCTCCTCGGCGGTGAGCTCCACGGGGTTCTCCGGGCGCTCGCGCAGCGCGTCGACCTCCGGGTCGGGCACCGGACGGCCCGTGTCGTCGCTCGCGTAGTAGCCGCGCTTGCCGGCCTCGACGAGGCGCCGCAGGGTGGGGGAGACGAAGAACCGGTCGCCGAAGGCGCGGTGCAGGGTCTCGCTGTTGTGCAGGGCGATCGCCGGGCCGACGAGCCCGAGCAGGACGAATGGCGGCATCGGGGCCAGCCCGGCGACGCCGCGGTCGGCGACCTCGACCGGGGTGCCCTCGTCGACGACCCGCGAGTACTCGCCCATGAACCGGCCGAGCAGCCGGTTGACGACGAAGGACGCGGAGTCCGTGGAGCGGATGCACGTCTTCTTCAGGCCCTTGCCCACGGCGAAGGCCGTCGCGAGCGTCGCCTCGTCGGTGCGCTCCCCGGGGATGACCTCGAGCAGCGGCATGACGGCGACCGGGTTGAAGAAGTGCAGCCCGACGACCCGTTCGGGATGGGCCAGCCCGCTCGCCATCTCGGTGACCGACAGCGAGGAGGTGTTGGTCGCGAGGACGCACTCGGGCGTCACGACCGCCTCGACCTCGGCGAACACCTGCTGCTTGACCGACATCTCCTCGAAGACCGCCTCGATGACCAGGTCGGCGTCGGCGAAGCCGTCCTTGCTCGTCGTGCCGGTGACCAGGCCCGTGAGGAACGAGGCGGTGTCGGGGGAGATGCGGCGCTTCGCGAGCAGCTGGTCGACCTCGTGGTGGACGTACCCGACGCCCCGCGCCACGCGCTCCTCGTCGAGGTCGGTCATGACGACCGGCACACCGAGACGGCGGGCGAACAGGAGGGCGAGCTGGCTGGCCATCAGCCCGGCGCCGACGACGCCGACCTTGGTGACCGGGCGGGCGAGGCCCTTGTCCGGGGCACCGGCCGGCCGCTTGGCCCGCTTCTGGACCAGGTCGAAGGCGTAGAGGCCGGCGCGCAGCTCGTCGGACATGATGAGGTCGCCGAGCGCCTCGTCCTCGGCGGCGAAGGCCGCCTCCCGGCTGGCGGTCCGGGCGGCCCGCACGAGCTCGACGGCCCGCAGCACGCCGGGGGAGCGGCCGGCCGTCTTGGCCAGCGCGCGGGTGCGGGCGGCGTCGCACGCCGCCTCCCACGTCTCGGCGTCCTCCAGGTCGACCGGGGTGCGCTCGACCGGCACGGTGCCGGTGAGCACTCCGGCCGCCCAGCGCAGCGAGTCCTCGAGGAAGTCGGCGGGCTCGAGGAGGACGTCGCCGACGCCGAGCCGCACGACGTCCCGGGCCGGCAGCATCCGGTTGTTCGCCAGGGGGTTGTCGACGATGACCGTCAGGGCCGCCTCGGGCCCGACGAGGTGCGGCAGCATCCAGCAGCCGCCCCAGCCGGGGAGCAGGCCGAGGAAGGTCTCCGGCAGCCCGAACGCCGGCACGCCCGCGGACACGGTGCGGTAGTCGGCCGAGAGCGCGAGCTCGACCCCACCGCCCATCGCGGCACCGTTGACGAAGGCGAACGTCGGGACCGGCAGGTCGGCGAGCGTGGCGAACGCCCGGTGGCCGGCTCGGGCGATCTCGACCGCCTGGGCGCGCTCGGTGACGTAGGGGATGCCCGAGAGGTCGGCGCCGACGGCGAAGACGAACGGCTTGCCGGTGACGGCGACGGCCTGGACCTGGCCGGCCTTGGCGCGGGCGCGCAACCCGTCGAGGGTGGCCTGGAGCCCGGCGACGCCCTCCGGCCCGAAGGTCGTCGGCCGGGTGTGGTCCTTGCCGTTCTCCAGCGTGACCAGGGCCAGGGTGCCGGCGCCGCCGGGCAGGACGACGTCCTGGACGGGCGTGCGGGTGACGACCTCGGCGGGCATCGCGGGGGACGGGGTGGTCGTGGTCATGGCTCAGGCGTCCTTCCCGTAGTCCGCGTGGTGCGGGTTCTCCCAGATGACGGCGCCGCCCATCCCGATGCCGATGCACATCGCGGTGAGGCCGTAGCGCACCTCGGGGTGCTCCTCGAAGTGCCGGGCGAGCTGGGTCATCAGCCGCACCCCGGAGGAGGCGAGCGGGTGCCCGGTGGCGATGGCGCCACCCCACGGGTTGACCCGCTCGTCGTCGTCGGCGATGCCGAAGTGGTCGAGGAAGGCGAGCACCTGGACGGCGAAGGCCTCGTTGAGCTCGAACAGCCCGATGTCCTCGATGCCCAGGCCCGCCTTCGCGAGCGCCTTCTCGGTCGCGGGGATCGGGCCGACCCCCATGACCTCCGGCTCGACGCCGACGAACGCGTAGGACGCCAGGCGCATGGCGACGGGCAGACCGAGCTCCTCGGCTGCCGCCTGCGACGCGAGCAGGCACGCCGTGGCCCCGTCGTTGAGGCCGGCGGCGTTGCCCGCGGTGACGTGGCCGTGCGGGCGGAACGGTGTCTTCAGGCCGGCCAGCTCCTCGAGCGTCGTCCCGGGGCGCGGCGGCTCGTCGGTGGTGGCCAGGCCCCAGCCCTTCTCGACGTGCCGGGTGGCGACGGGCACGAGGTCGGGCTGGACCCGGCCGGCCTCGTAGGCGGCGGCGAGCTTGCGCTGGCTACCGACGGCGAAGGCGTCGCAGCGCTCCTTGGTCAGGGCGGGGAAGCGGTCGTGGAGGTTCTCGGCGGTCTTGCCCATGACGAGCGCCGACTCGTCGACGAGCCGCTCGGCGACGATCCGCGGGTTGGGGTCGACGCCCTCGCCCATCGGGTGGCGGCCCATGTGCTCGACACCGCCGGCGATCGCCACGTCGATCGCGCCGACGCCGATGGCCGCCGACACGTTCGTCACCGCGGTCATCGCCCCGGCGCACATCCGGTCCACCGAGTACCCCGGGGTGCTCTTCGGCAGGCCGGAGAGCAGGGCGGTGAGCCGGCCGAGGGTCAGGCCCTGGTCGCCGATCTGGGTGGTCGCGGCGACCGCGACCTCCTCGACCCGCTCCGGCGGCAGCTCGGGGTGGCGGCGCAGCAGCTCGCGGACGCACTTGATGACGAGGTCGTCGGCGCGGGTCTGGGCGTACATGCCCTTCTCGCCCGCCTTGCCGAACGGGGTGCGGACGCCGTCGACGAAGACGACCTCCTGGAGCTCACGGGGCACGTCGGTGGCCTCCCTGGTCGGGTGCGGATGGGTGCCGGGGACCCCCGGGCACACCGGCGATCGTACTAAGCGAGCGCTTAGTCGTCGACGGCGGTGGGCGTGAGGGGCCTCACGCCCCTCTACCCTGGCGGGCGTGGAGGACGCGACGTGGACCGTGGTCGAGGACGAGGCCGCCCTCGGGGCGCTCGTCGGGGAGCCGACGGCGAGGGCCCGGGACAAGGAGCGGGACCGGCTGCTCGACGTCGACCGCGAGTGGCTGGCCGCCTCGCCGTTCTGCGTCCTCGCGACCGCCGGGCCGGAGGGCACCTGCGACGCCTCGCCCAAGGGCGACCCCGCCGGACGGCTCGTCCACGTCCTCGACGAGCGCACCCTGGCCATCGCCGAGCGCCCCGGCAACCGGCGAGTCGACGGCTACCGCAACGTCCTCGACAACCCCCACGTCGGGCTGGTCTTCGTCATCCCCGGCCGGGGCGACACGCTGCGGGTCAACGGCCGCGCCCGGCTCGTCTCGCACGCCCCGTTCTTCGAGGAGATGGTCGTGCGGGGCCACCGCCCGGTGCTCGCCCTCGTCGTCGAGGTCGAGCAGGTCTTCTTCCACTGCTCCAAGGCGTTCCTGCGCTCGCGGCTGTGGGACACCGGGACCTGGGCGCCCCAGGAGCGCGTGCCACGCCGGGCGGTCCTCGCTCACGAGGTCGAGCCCGACGGCCGCTCGCTCGAGCAGCTCGACGCCTACTACGGGGAGCAGTACGAGGCGGGCCTCTACGGCTGAGACCGGCGTCAGGCCGGCGCTGCGGACACGAGCTGGACGAGGTTGCCGCAGGTGTCGTCGAGGACGGCGGTGACCACCGGCCCGGTCGGGGTGGGTGGCTGGGTGAAGGTCATCCCGAGTCCGGTGAGCCGGTCGTACTCGGCCTCGACGTCGTCGACGGTGAACGAGGTCGAGGGGATGCCGTCGGCGGCGAGGGCCTCGGTGAAGGCGCGCGCGGCCGGGTGCTCGTTCGGCTCGAGGACGACCTCGACGCCGTCGGGCTCCTCGGGGCTGACGACGGTGAGCCACCGGTGCTCCCCGAGGGGGATGTCGTGGCGCACCTCGAAGCCGAGCAGCCGGGTGTAGACCTCCAGCGCCTTGGCCTGGTCGTCGACGAAGACGCTCGTGCGGGTGATCCTCATGGTCGGTTCCTCTTCTCGGCGCGCAGCCAGCGCTCGCGTAGGGGGTGCAGCGGGGTGGTGTCGAGGTCGTGCAGCCGGTAGCGCCCCTCGCGGCGCACGTGGACCAGGCCGGCTCCGGCGAGCACGTCGATGTGCTGGGAGATGGCCTGTCGGCTCGAGCCGACACCCGTGTCGGCCATCCGGGTGCACAGCTCGAAGAGGGTCTGCCCGTCGCGCTCGAGCAGCGCGTCGAGCAGGGCCCGCCGGGTCGGGTCGGCGAGGGCCCGGAAGACCGCGTCGGCACCGTCGTCCACCCGGTCACCATATGCAAGTGCCTGCTTGCATGTCAACGGGCGGGCGGGGTCCTCAGGCGTCCGGGTGGGCCTCGAAGGCCGCGACGAGCAGCGGTGCGACGATCTCGGCCTGCCAGCGCCGCACGCCGTGGCCCTGGAGCGCGGCGGCGAACCCCTCGACCGAGCGCTCGGCCGGGGGAGACCACACGACGCGGCGCAGCGGGTCGGGGGAGCAGACGTTCTCGACGGGGATCGTGTGCTCCTCGGCGAACGCGGTGAGCGCGGCCCGGGTGGCCCCGAGCCGGGCCGCCGCCACGGGGTCCTTGTCGGCCCACACCCGCGGTGGCGGCGGACCGTCCGAGGGCAGCGTGCGCGGTGGCAGGTCCTCCTCGGACAGGTCCAGCGCGCGGGTGACCGCCTCGACCCACTGGCGGGCGTAGCGGCGGATCGCCCGGTGCCCGGACGGCAGCCCGGAGGGGTCGCGGGGGGCGGCCCGGGCGATGTCGACGAGCGCGGTGTCCGGCAGCACCCGGCCGATGGAGGTGTCGCGCTCGCGGGCGATGGCGTCCCGGGTGTACCAGAGCTCGCGCAGCACCCCGATGGCCCGGCGCGAGCGCAGCGTGTTGATCCCCGAGGTGCGCCGCCACGGGTCGACCCGCTCGGTCGGCGCCCACGACAGGAGGGCGGCGAACTCCTGGCGCGCCCACTCGTCCTTGCCCTGGGCCGCGAGGTCGACGCCCATGAGGTTGCGCAGCTCGCCGAGGACCTCGACGTCGAGCGCCGCGTACCGCAGCCACGGTTCCGGCAGCGGCCGGGTGGACCAGTCGACCGCGGAGTGCTCCTTGGCCAGCCGCAGCCCGAGGTAGTGCTCGACGACGGCCGCGAGGCCGACGCGGGGCAGGCCGAGGATGCGGCCGGCGAGCTCGGTGTCGAACAGCTGGCGCGGGCGCAGGCCGACCTCGGCGAGGCAGGCGAGATCCTGGGTCGCGGCGTGCAGGATCCACTCGGCGGCTCCCACGGCCTGGTCGAGGGGGCCGAGGTCCGGGACGGCGATCGGGTCGACGAGCCAGGTGCCCGAGCCCTCGCGACGGACCTGGACCAGGTAGGCCCGCTGGCCGTAGCGATACCCGGAGGCCCGCTCGGCGTCGATGGCCAACGGCCCGACACCGTGGGCCACGGCCCGCGCGGCCTCCTGGAGCGCCCGCTCGGTCTCGACGACGGGCGGGACGCCGTCGGCCGGCTCCTCGAGCGGGACGGGCTCCTGCGGTGGGACCGGCGGGGCGGCGAGGACGTCCTCACCGGCCGGGTCCACGCCCGCGGGCAGGTCCGAGGGGGTGCTCATGCCGGAGGTCACCGCCGGGGGCCGGGCAGCGCGACGACTCCCTCGGGGAGCGGGGGGAGCCCGGCGATGGTGCACAGCAGGTCCGACCATGCGAGCAGGTGCTCGCCCACCTCGGGGCCGAGGGGGGTCCACGAGGCGCGCAGCTCCATCTCGACGCTGGCCGGTCGGTCGGCGAGGCCACCGAAGCTCTCCGAGACCACCCGGGTCACCGTCCCGGCGGCCGCGGCGAAGGGGACCCCGCGGGCGTCGAGGGCGTCGGTCAGCCAGCTCCAGCCGACCTCGCCGAGCAGCGGCTCTGCGGCGAACTCGGGCTCGAGCTCGGCCCGGGCGAAGGTCACCGCACGCCACTCGCCGTCCCAGGGCTCGGGGGCCGCGGGGTCGTGGAGGAGGACGAACCGCCCGGAGGCCAGCTCGGCGTCGGGGTCGCGCGGGTCGAGGACGTCGGCGGTCATCGCCACGGCGTGCGGGGCGATGCGCTGGGGCGCCGGCACCTCGGTGAGCCGCAGCTCCGGGCGCAGCCGCGCATGGTGGAGCTCCTCGAGAGCCCGGGCGAACTCCGGGGACTCGCGCCCGGTCACGGTGCTGCGCGTCACCCGAGCAATGTAGGACGAGCCCGGCGTGCCGGGCGTGAGGCCACGCCGGTCACGGCTGGACCGCCGGCAGCGCCGGCCGTGTCCCGGCGACGCCACTCGGCGCCCTACGCTCCGGGGGTGCTCAGCCTCCTCGCCCTCGGCTCCTCGCTGGCCTGGGGCACCTCGGACTTCCTCGCCGGTCTCGCCAGCCGCCGGCGCCACCCCGTCGCCGTCGTGGGCTGGACGCAGGGGCTGGCGCTGGTCGTGCTCACCGTCCTCGTGCTGCGGTGGCCCGGCGAGGGGCTCGGCTGGCTGCCCTGGGCCGTCGGTGCCGGACTGAGCGGCCTGGCGGGCCTCGTGTGCTTCTACACGGCCCTCGCGACCGGGACCATGGGCGTCGTCGCGCCGATCGCGGGGCTCGGGGTGGTCGTCCCCGTCGTGCTCGGGGTGCTCGGCGGGGAGCGCCCCTCGGCGCTCGCATGGGGCGGCATGGTGCTCGCGGTCGCCGGGGTGAGCCTGGCCTCCGGCCCCGAGCTGGCCGCCGGGCTGTCGGTGCGCCCGGTCGCCCTGGCCGCCGGCGCGGCCCTCGGCTTCGGCCTGACCCTCTACCTCATCGACCGTGGCGCCCGCGAGTCGACGCTCATGACGCTCTGGGGGATGCGGGTGACCTCGGTCGCGGTCCTCGCCCTGCTCTCGCTCGTGCTGCGCACCGCCGGCGGCGTCGGTGCCCGGGAGGTCCCCGGCCTGTTCGTCATCGGCGCCGGCGACCTCGGCGCCAACGCCCTCTTCGCCCTGGCCTCCTCGCGGGGGCAGGTCAGCCTGGCCTCCGTCCTCGGCTCGCTCTACCCCGTGGTCACCGTGCTCCTCGCCCGTGCCGTCCTGCAGGAGCGGCTGCGCCGGGTGCAGCAGGCGGGCGTCGCCCTGGCCGCCGTCGGAGCGGTGCTCGTCGCCGCGTAGCGCGTCGAAGGTCGTCCGCCGGGCCCGCCGACGGATGCGAGGATGTCGGCTCGTGAGCACCATCCCGTCCCCGGCCGCGACCGTGCAGGACTCTCCCCTCGTGCGCGCCGCCCGCGGGCTGCCGGTCCCGCACACGCCGGTCTGGTTCATGCGCCAGGCCGGCCGGTCGCTGCCGGAGTACCGCAGGGTGCGCGAGGGCGTCGGCATGCTCGAGGCCTGCCGCCGTCCCGAGCTCGTCACCGAGATCACCCTGCAGCCGGTGCGCCGGCACGGGGTGGACGCGGCGATCTTCTTCTCCGACATCGTCGTCCCGCTGGCCGCGGTCGGCGTCGACCTCGACATCGTGCCCGGGGTCGGGCCGGTGGTCGCCGAACCCGTGCGCACCCGCGCCGACCTCGCCCGGCTGCGCGACCTGGCCCCCGAGGACGTCCCCGACATCACCGAGTCGGTGCGGCTGCTCGTCGCCGAGCTCGGCGCCACCCCGCTCATCGGGTTCGCCGGCGCACCGTTCACCCTCGCCTCCTACCTCGTCGAGGGCGGGCCCTCGCGCAACCACGAGCACACCAAGGCGCTCATGCACGGCGACCCCGGGCTCTGGCACGACCTGTGCGCGCAGCTGGCGCGGGTCGCCGGGGCGTTCCTGCGGGTCCAGGTCGAGGCGGGGGCCTCGGCGGTCCAGCTGTTCGACTCGTGGGCGGGCGCCCTCAGCCGGGCCGACTACGCCCGCTTCGTCGCCGAGCACTCCGCGGCGGCGCTCGCGTCGGTCGCGGGCCTCGACGTGCCGCGCATCCACTTCGGCGTCGGCACCGGGGAGCTGCTCACCCTCATGGGGGAGGCCGGGACCGACGTCGTCGGCGTCGACTACCGCGTCTCGCTCACCGACGCCCTCGAGCGCACCGGCGGCCGGTGGGCCCTGCAGGGCAACCTCGACCCCGCCCTGCTCTTCGCACCGTGGGAGGCGGTGCGCGCCCGGGTCGTCGAGATCGTCGAGGAGGGCCGGGCGGCTCCCGGGCACGTGTTCAACCTCGGCCACGGCGTGCTGCCCGAGACCGACCCCGACGTGCTCACCCGGGTCGTCGAGCTCGTCCACGAGGTGTCGGCGCGATGACCCTCGAGCCGGAGGTGTTGCGGGCCGACGAGCGGACGATGATCGAGGCATTCCTCGACGAGCAGCGAGCCGGCCTGCGTGATGCCCTCGACGGGCTGACCGAGGAGCAGGCCCGCCGGCGGCTCGTCCCGTCGGCGACGACGCTGCTCGGGCTCGTCAAGCACGCGGTCTTCGTCGAGCGGGTCTGGTCCGAGGAGGCGGTGCTGCGCAGGCCCCGGGCCGAGCTGGGCCTGCCGGAGGTCGCCGGGGAGTCCTTCCTCCTCACCGAGGACGACACCGTGGCCTCGGTCCTCGCTGCGCACGACGCCGCGTGCGCCACGGCGAGGGCCATCCACGCCGCAGTGGCCCTCGAGGACCTCGTCGAGGGCAACCGGCGCGGGCCCCTGCGGCTGCGATGGGTCCAGCTGCACCTGCTGCGTGAGCTCGCGCAGCACTGCGGCCACGCCGACATCCTCCGCGAGCAGGTGCTCGCCGAGGACGCCCGACACTGAGCCCGGCGTCGCCCTGCCCCGTCAGCTCGTCGGGGCGGCCGGCGGAGGAGCTGACGGGCCCTCGAGCGCACCGGAGCGGGTACGTCGGCGCAGCCAGGTGACGAGCGGGACGAGGACGAGCGCGGCGACCAGCGCGAACGGCAGCAGCGCCCCGAGGAGGGTGAGCAGCACCTGGACGGAGGTGGTCAGGGCGCTCCAGCCCGAGGCGAGCCCGGCGAGGAAGCCGCTGGGGTCCTCCTCCTGCGCGTCCGCCGTGCTCAGCCCGACGGTGACCGGGGAGAGGGCGACCTGGTCCTCGAGGCTCGCCAGCTGTCGCTCGAGGGACTCCAGGTCGGCCTGCCGGCGGGAGAGCTCGGCCTCGATGCTCACGACGTCGGCGATCTTCTCGGCCCGGCCCAGGAGGGTGCGCACCCGCTGGACGCTCGCCCGCATCGTCTGCAGGCGGGCCGTGGTGTCGACGTACTGCGCGGTGACGTCCTCGCTCGTCGTGCTGCGGGAGAGCAGCCTGCCGAGACGGGCGACGTCCTCGAGGGTGGAGTCCAGGGACTCCGCCGGCACGGAGATGGTCACCGTGCCCCACCCCGGGGCGTCGGGGTCCTCCGGCGCCGTCGCGCCCGTGCCCGAGACCTGCTCGGAGACCACGAGACCGCCGGCGCGGGCGGCGAGCGTCCGCAGCCTCGCCGCGGCCGCCGCGACGTCCTCGACCTCGAGCTCGACGTCGGCCCGGCGCGCCAGCCGGCGGTCCGCGACCGAGGCCGCCGTGACCTGCACGGTGTCCGCCTCACCGGTGGCCACCTCGCCCTGTGCAGCGCCGGCCCGGTCCTCGCCGGGGGCGTCGGCCGCGATGTCGGCCGAGCTGCCGGCGTCACCGTCCCCCCCGGAGCTGCAGCCACCGAGGAGCGTGAGGGCGAGGCCTGCGGCGAGCGCCGCGGCGAGGCGGGGAAGGGAGGGTCGGGCTGCTGCTCGCACGGTGGCTCCTTCGTCGAGGACCGGTCGCCGATGGGGCGCGCCGGCGCCTTGCCGGGTTCCCTCGCGAGGGTCTCGATCCGGTCACGACCTCGGCGAGCGGTGCCCTCCAGGGGTGCCCGGAGCCGCCGGCCGCCCCCGTGAGACGCTGAGTCCATGCCCGCGGACTCCCTGCCGACCCGGCCGCACGTCGCCGTCGTGGGGGGTGGCATCGCCGGCCTGGCCGCTGCGCTCGAGGTGCTCGACGCGGTGCCCGGGGCGCACGTCACGGTCCTCGAGGCCGGTGACCGCTTCGGCGGCAAGCTGCGGCTCGAGCCCGTCGCCGGGCACCGCGTCGACGTCGGCGCCGAGTCCCTCCTCGCGGTGCGTCCGGAGGCGGTCGACCTCGCGCGGCGGGCCGGGCTCGAGGAGGACGACCTCGTGACCCCGGCGACGACGTCAGCCCAGGTGTGGAGCCGCGGGGCGCTCCATCCGCTGCCCACCGGGACGGTCATGGGCGTCCCCACCGACCCGCCCGCCGCCCGCGGCCTGCTCGACGACGCCGAGGTCGCGCGCGCGACGGACGAGCAGCCGTGGCCCGGCGAGCGCGTCGAGACGGACGTGTCGGTCGGGCAGTACGTCGGCCACCGGATGGGCCGGGCCGTCGTCGACCGGCTGGTCGAGCCGCTCCTCGGCGGCGTGTACGCCGGCCACGCCGACCGGCTCTCCCTGCAGGCGACCGTGCCGGCGCTGTGGCAGCGCGCGGTCCGCGGCGAGTCGCTGCGCACACCACCCGCCGCGCGGCCACCGGCGCCCGGCGGCTCCGCCCCGCGCTCGCCCTTCGCCGGCATCCGCGGTGGGGTCGGGCGGCTGCCCGGGCTCGTCGAGGACGAGCTGCGCACCCGCGGTGCCCTGCTGCGCACCGACGCCGTCGTCCGCGTCCTGGAGCGGGCGGGGGAGCGCTGGCGGCTCGTCGTCGGGTCGGCAGCCCACCCCGCGACGGTCGAGGCCGACGCCGTCGTGCTCGCGGTGCCTGCGACCCCCGCCGCGCGCCTGCTCGCCGAGCTCGCCCCCCTTGCGGCTCGCTCCCTCGGGCAGGTCGAGACCGCCTCGATGGCGGTCGTCACCCTCGCGGTGCGCCGCGACGGGCTGCCCGACCTGCCCGGCTCCGGCTTCCTCGTCCCCCCGGTCGACGGCCACGGGGTCAAGGCGGCCACCTTCAGTTTCGCCAAGTGGGGCTGGGTCGGTGCGCTCTCGCCCGAGGTCGTCCACCTGCGCGCGTCCCTGGGCCGCGCCGGCGAGGAGGCCGCCCTCCAGCGCGACGACGCCGAGCTCGTCACGCTCGCGGTCGCCGAGGTCGGGGAGGCCCTCGGTGCGCCGCTGCCGCCCGTCGTCGACCACCACGTCCAGCGCTGGGGCGGGGGGCTGCCGCAGTACGCCGTCGGCCACCTCGGCCGCGTCGCCGCCGTCCGCTCCGACCTCGCGCGCCTGCCCGGTGTCGAGGTCGCCGGCGCGGTCTACGACGGCGTGGGCATTCCCGCCGTCATCGCCTCGGCGACCCGGGCCGCCCGGGCCGTGGCCGAGCACGTCACGAGCGCCGCGGGCGTCGCGGCCACCACCATCGCGTCCGAAGGAGAGTCCGGATGAGCACCCCCAGCCGCCCCGCGCCGAGCAGGCCCGGGGCCTCCCGCATCCGGGAGATCAACGACACCATCCGCTACGCCATGTGGTCGGTGTTCGCCCTCGCCGAGCCGGTCGGGGACGCCGACCGCGACGCGCTCGCCGACGAGGTCGAGCAGCTGTTCGCCGCGCTCGCCGAGGACGACGTCGTCGTGCGTGGCGTCTACGACGTGGCCGGGCTGCGTGGCGACGCCGACGTCATGGTCTGGTGGCACGCGCCGACGATCGAGGCCCTCCAGGACGCCTACCACCGGCTGCTGCGCACCGGCCTCGGTGAGCACCTGGAGCCGGTGTGGTCGGCCGCCGCGCTGCACCGCCCGGCGGAGTTCAACAAGAGCCACATCCCGGCCTTCATGGCCGAGGAGGAGGCGCGCCGGTACGTGTGCGTCTACCCGTTCGTGCGCTCCTACGACTGGTACCTGCTCGAGGACGAGGAGCGACGCGACCTGCTCGTCGAGCACGGGCAGATGGCGCGCGGCTACCCGGACGTGCGGGCGAACACCATCTCCTCGTTCGCGCTCGGCGACTACGAGTGGATCCTCGCCTTCGAGGCCGACGAGCTGCACCGCATCGTCGACCTGATGCGCGACCTGCGGGCCTCGCGCGCCCGGATGCACGTGCGCGAGGAGGTCCCCTTCCACACCGGCCCGCGGGTCGAGGTCCGCGACCTGCTCACCCGCCTCCGCTGACCACAACTTTCTCTCCGGCTGCCGGAACCTTCAGTGAGCGGCCCCTTGTACGCGGCAGGTCGCTGAAGCTTCCGGCATGACGGACGCCCGCAGCGGTCCCGTCCACAGGGCCCGCGTCACGACCGGGTCGTCCACAGCCCGGGGTTGACGCCTGGATGGCCGTCTCGAGCAGTCCGATGATCGGCTCGTGCCGACCCTCGATGCCGCCCTCCTGGACACCGCTGCTGCCCAGCACGGTGCCTTCACGACCGCCCAGGCCGCGGCGTGCGGCATCTCGGCGCCCGGCCTGGTCGCGCTCGTGCGAGCCGGGGTGCTCGCGCATCCGGGCCGCGGCGTGTACCTCGTCAGCGCCCTCCTCGAGCCGGATGCCGAGCGCCGTCACCTCCAGCTGTGCGCCGCGGCGCTCCTGGTGTACCCGGACGCGGTCCTCGCCGGGACCTCTGCCGTCCTCGCCCACGGCCTGCCGGTGTGGGGTGTCGACCTGCGCCGCCCCCTCGTACGCCGCCCGCCCGACCGGTGGCGCGGGGTTGCCTGCTTCACCGTCCGGCACGGCGTCGGCGAGGTCGCCCCGTCGGCGGTCGGACCGGCCCAGCCCGTCGCTCGCGCGCTGGTCGAGCACGCGGTCGACCACGGGATCGCGCCGGGCGTGGTGTCGGCCGACGCCGCGCTCCACCGAGGCCTCGTGGAGGCAGACGCGCTCGCTACGGAGGTGGCCGCCGTCGCGACCTGGCGGCACGGAAGTCGCGCGCTGGCGACGATGCACCTGGCCGACGGACGTCGCGAGTCGGTCGGGGAGTCACGGTGCGGCCTGGCGCTCGCCCTCGCCGGTATCGCGGTGACCCCGCAGGTCGAGATCCGGGACGGCCGGGGACGGCTCGTCGCCCGGGTCGACTGGCTCGTGGAGGGGAGCAACGTCATCGTCGAGTTCGACGGCCGGGTGAAGTACGGCTCGGGCGACCCGGCGGTGCTCTGGGCCGAGAAGCGACGAGAGGACCGGCTCCGCCGGCTCGGCTACGTCGTCGTCCGCATCACGTGGGCAGACCTCGAACGCCCCGGCGCCGTCGCCGCCGCCGTACGTTCTGCCGTGCGTGCCGCCTGAGCTCGACTCTCGTCATCGCTCGAGCGGCCCGCCGGGCTCGACCGTGTCCCGCGCCGGCCAGCCACGCGGTCGGAAACCCTACGGATGACTCGCCGCGTCGAGCCCGACCTGCCGGAACCTTCGGCGAACGACCCCTTGCAACCGGCAGGTCGCTGAAGGTTCCGGCAGCCGGAGGGAAAGTTGGGGTCAGGCGGGGGAGGTGGGATGCAGCGTGAGGCTCACCGAGTTGATGCAGAAGCGCTGGTCGGTCGGGGTGTCGAAGCCCTCGCCCTCGAAGACGTGGCCGAGGTGGCTGCCGCACGAGGCACACCGCACCTCGACGCGCGCCATGCCGAGCGAGCGGTCCTCGAGGAGCTCGACGGCATCGCCGGCGAGCGGGCTCCAGAACGAGGGCCACCCGCAGTGCGACTCGAACTTGGTGTCCGAGCGGAACAGCTCCGCGCCACAGGCCCGGCACGCGTACACCCCGACGGTCTTGCTGTCGGTGTACTCGCCGGTCCACGGCCGCTCCGTCCCCGCCTCGCGCAGCACCTGGTACTCCGCGGGTGAGAGCTGCTCACGCCACTCGGCGTCGGACTTGCGCACGGTGTACTCGTGGCCGGTCGGCTTCATCGTCATGCCCGTCCCAACACCGAGACGCGGGTGATGGTTCCCGGGATGCCGGGGGTGAAAGGACCTCGTGAGAACCCGACGGCCCTCGCCCCTCGTTAGGCTCCGGGCATGGCCGATGCGCAGATCGTCGAGGTCGAGGGCCCCGGCGGGCTCCGCCAGGTGCGCCTGAGCAGCCCCGACCGGGTCATGTGGCCCGACGCCGGTGTCACCAAGGGCGACCTCGCGGGCTACGTCATGGCCGTCGGTGACCCCCTCGTGCGCCACATCGGCGACCGTCCGGTCACCCTGCAGCGCTTCCCCGACGGCGTCGGGGGCGAGGAGTTCTACCAGAAGAACCCACCCACGGGGATGCCGGAGTGGGTGCGTACCGTCTCCTGCCGCTACCCGAGCGGCCGCCGGCACCCCCAGCTCGTCGTCGACGAGGTCGCCACGGCGCTCTGGGCCGTGCAGATGAACACCGTCACCTTCCACCCGTGGCCGGTGCGCACCGCCGACACCGACAACCCGGACGAGCTGCGCGTCGACCTCGACCCGCAGCCCGGCCGCACCTTCACCGACGCCGTCGAGGCGGCCCGGGCGCTGCGTGAGCTGCTCGCCGAGCTCGGCCTGACCGCGTGGGCCAAGACCAGCGGCAACCGCGGCGTGCACGTGTACGCCCGCATCCGGCCGACCCACGAGTTCCTCGACGTCAGGCACGGGGTGATCGGCATCGCCCGCGAGCTCGAGCGGCGCCTGCCGCGGCTCGTCACGGCCTCGTGGTGGAAGGAGGAGCGCGGCGAACGGGTCTTCGTCGACTTCAACCAGGCCTGCCGCGACCGCACGATCGCCTCCGCCTACAGCCCACGGCCGCTGCCCGGTGCTCCGGTGTCGATGCCGGTCAGCTGGGAGGAGCTCGGCACGGTCGCCCCGGGCGACTTCACGGTGCTCACCGTCCCGGACGTCCTCGAGGACCGCGGTGACGCCTGGGCCGGCATCGACGACGCGGTGGGCGACGTCGCCGCGGCGGTCGTCCTGTGGGACAAGGATGTCCAGGAGCGCGGCCTCGGGGAGCTCAGCTTCCCCCCGGACTACCCGAAGATGCCCGGCGAGCCGCCGCGGGTGCAGCCGAGCAAGCGCCGGCAGGACAAGGCCGACGACGAGTACATGGCGCCCAAGGCCGAGCGCGACGCCGCCCTGCGCGAGGAGTGGGGGATCCCCCTCGTGCCGCCGGTGCCGCCGATGCTCGCCAAGCCGGTCCGGGGCCTGGACGCCAAGGCGCTCCAGGACACCGAGGTCGTCTACGAGCCGAAGTGGGACGGCTTCCGCTCCATCGTCTTCCGCTCCGGCGACCGGGTCGAGATCGGCAGCCGCAACGAGAAGCCGATGACGCGCTACTTCCCCGAGGTCGTCGAGGCCGTCCTCGACAACCTCCCGCAGCGCTGCGTCGTCGACGGCGAGATCATCGTCGTGCGTCCCGGCGAGGACCGGCTCGACTTCGAGCTGCTGAGCCAGCGCATCCACCCCGCGGCCAGCCGGGTGGCCCGGCTCGCCGCGCAGACCCCGGCCCGGTTCGTCGCCTTCGACCTGCTCGCCCTCGGCGACGACGACCTCACGGGGCGGCCGTTCGCCGAGCGCCGTGCACTGCTCGAGCGGGCCCTCGCCGACGCGCGCCCACCCGTGCACCTGACGCCGGCGACCTCCGACCCCGAGGTCGCCGCCGCCTGGTTCACCGAGTTCGAGGGTGCCGGCCTGGACGGGCTCGTCGCCAAACCGGTCGACGGCCGGTACGAGCCGGATCGGCGCACCATGCTCAAGGTCAAGCACGAGCGCACCGCCGACTGTGTCGTCGCCGGCTACCGCACCCACAAGTCCGGCCCCGACGCCGTGGGCAGCCTGCTGCTCGGCATCCACGACGACACCGGGACGCTGCTGTCGGTCGGGGTCATCGGCGCCTTCCCGATGGCCCGGCGCCGCGAGCTGTTCGAGGAGCTGCAGCCCCTCGTCACCGGCTTCGAGGACCACCCGTGGGCCTGGGCGCGGCAGGAGGAGGGTACGCGCACCCCGCAGAACGCCGCCGGCAGCCGGTGGGCCGCCGGCAAGGACCTCTCCTTCACGCCGCTGCGCCCGGAGCGGGTCGTCGAGGTGCGCTACGACCACCTCGAGGGCGTCCGCTTCCGGCACACGGCACAGTTCGTCCGCTGGCGCCCCGACAAGGACCCGCGCGAGTGCACCTACGACCAGCTCGAGGAGCCGGTGTCCTACGACCTGTCGGCCGTCCTCGCGGGCGGCCGGCGATGAGCGGGCCGGTGACGCGCGCCCAGCCCCTGCGCGGGCACCCCCGGGCACGTCGCGCGGCGGTCGCCGGGGCCGCGGTCAGCGGGACGGCGGCGCTCGCCTCGGGTGGGGGGTCGCTGGCCGCCGCGGCGTACTTCGCCCGCCGGGTGCTCACGCCCGAGGCTCGTCGCCCCGACGACGTGCTGGTCCGGGAGGTCGGGGAGGGGGAGGTCACCCTCGAGACGACCGCCGAGACGGTCGTCCCCGGACGGTACGGGCTGTGGCTCGACGGCGGGGAGGGGCACGCGCGCCTCGGCGAGGTGCTCGAGCTGGACCCCGCCGCGGGGGCCGTGCGCCGCGAGCTGCTCGGGGTCGACCGGGGGCGGCTCGCCCCCGGGCCGGCCCGCTGGAACTCCTACTTCCACGGGGGGCCGCCGCAGGAGAGCCTCGGGCTGCCCACCGAGCACGTCACCTACGACGGCGAGCTCGGCCCGATGCCGGCGTGGGTCGTCGCCCCGGGCGGCTCCCCGACCGACCGTTGGGCCGTGCTCGTCCACGGCCGCGGCGCGCGGCGCGAGGAGGTGCTGCGGGCCGTGCCGCCGCTGCTCGCGCAGGGCTGGACCTGCCTCGTGCCGAGCTACCGCAACGACGAGGGCGTGCCCGCCGGGCCGGACGGGCGCTACGCACTCGGGCTCTCGGAGTGGCGCGACGTCGACGCGGCGATGGGGTACGCGGCGGCGCGCGGTGCCGGCGAGCTGCTCCTCGCGGGCTGGTCGATGGGCGGTGCCATCGTGCTGCAGGTGCTCGACCGCTCGCCGCGGGCGGACGCGGTCAGCCGGGTGGTGCTCGACGCACCCGTCGTCGACTGGGGCGACGTCCTGGCCCACCACGCCCGCGAGCACCACCTGCCGCGGCCGGTCGGCTCGCTGGCCCGGGTGATGATGCGCCAGCGCTGGGGACACCGGCTCGTCGGCGTGCACGAGGGGGTCGACCTCGCCCTCACCGACTGGGTGCGCCGGGCCGACGAGCTGCGCCACCGCGTCCTGCTCATCCACTCCGCCGACGACGAGTTCGTGCCCTTCGGCCCCTCGCTCGCGCTGGCGCAGGCCCGTCCCGACCTCGTCGACTTCCAACAGTGGCGGCTCGCGCGGCACTGCAAGGAGTGGAACACCGACCCTCAGCGCTGGGAGGAGCTCGTCGGCGCCTACGTGGCCGGCTGACCCCGGCGGCGCACCCGCCACAGCCCGAGCAGGGTGCCGGCCTGCTCGAGCAGCAGGTGCGGGCGCACCGCGACCCCCACCGGGGTGGCCAGGGCAGGGCCGGCAACGATCCGCGGGAAGCCGCCCCCGACAACGGTGGGGGCCACGGTCACGGCCATCTCGTCGACGACCCCGGCCGCGAGCGCGGCCCCGAGCAGCGACGGGCCGCCCTCGAGGAGGACGTGCCGCAGCCCGCGCTCGGCGAGGGCGTCCAGGGCGGCGGGCAGCTCGACGAGGTCGTCGCCGCAGACGAGGACCGACTCCTCGCCGAGGGTCGCGCGGGCCCGCGCGAGCGCGCGCGGCCCCGCGGCCGCACACGTCACGAGCAGGGCGGGTCCGCGCCCCTCGGTCGGGGACCGCAGCCCGTCCGGCACCCCACCGCTGCGGGTCACGGCGACGAGCGTGGCCGGATGCGGAGTGCGCCGCGTCACGCGCAGGCGCCGGTACCCCTCGGCGCGCGCCGTCCCGGCACCGACGAGGACGGCGTCGGCGTGCCCCCGCAGGATGTCGAAGACCCGCCGGTCGGCGGGGGTGCCGACCGAGCCGCTGCGGCCGTCGGCACCGGTCGCCGAGCCGTCGAGGGTGGTGACCATGTTCGAGCGCACCCAGCGCCGTCGCGGAGGCGCGTAGAGCCCGGCGAGCTGCTCGGTGCTCGGGCGCGACCCGGGCGACGCGGGCCGGCGGGGGTCGAGGAGGACGCGCACGAGGGGCATCCTCGCAGGCCGGCTCTGCGAGGATGCCGTCATGGGCAAGGGCACGAAGAAGAAGAGGTCCGGCGGCAAGGGCGGCGCGCCCGAGGCGGCGCCCCTGCGGGGGAAGGCCGCGAAGAAGGCCCGCAAGAAGGCGGACGCCGCGCGGGCCGCGCGCCGGGACGAGGCGGTGGAGGCCGCATCCTGGTCGCACGTGCTGCGCGTCGGAGACGGGTTCGACCTCGCGGACGTCGACACCCGCGGTACCCCCGGGTTCGACGGAGGCAAGAAGGACGCCGAGGCGCTCATGGCCGGGCTCCAGCAGCGGCTGTCCGACCTCCAGGAGCGGCTCTTCGCGGAGTCCCGCGGTGGCGGCGAGCGCTCGGTGCTGCTCGTCATCCAGGGGATGGACACGGCGGGCAAGGGCGGCATCATGCGGCACGTCGTCGGTGCGGTGGACCCGCAGGGCGTACGGATCACCGCGTTCAAGGTGCCGACGGCCGAGGAGAGACGCCACCCCTTCCTCTGGCGGATCCGCCGGGCCCTGCCCGGGCCGGGCATCATCGGCGTCTTCGACCGCTCGCACTACGAGGACGTGCTCGTCGTGCGGGTGCACGACCTCGTCCCCCGGGCGACGTGGGCGCGCCGCTACGGCCAGATCAACCACTTCGAGCAGGGGCTCGTCGACGCCGGCACGACGGTCGTCAAGGTGATGCTGCACATCTCGCCCGAGGAGCAGAAGGAGCGCCTCGCCGAGCGGCTGGCCCGCGGTGACAAGCACTGGAAGTACAACCCCGGCGACCTCGACGAGCGCGCCCACTGGCCGGAGTACATGGCGGCCTACCAGGCCGCCCTGGAGCGGTGCTCGAGCGACGCCGCGCCGTGGCACGTCGTGCCCGCGGACCGGAAGTGGTACGCCCGCCTCGCCGTGACCAACCTGCTCCTCGAGGCGCTGGAGGGGATGGACCCGCAGTGGCCGGCGGCCGACTTCGACGTCGAGGCCGAGCAGCAGCGCCTCGAGATGTCGCCCTGACGCCCGGGCGGGCGTGCCGGGCAGCCGGGCCGCGACGGCGCGGGCTCAGGACGGCAGCGCGCGCTCGATGAGGGTGCGGGCGGCCTGCTGGCCGAGGCCGGCGTCGAGCGTGCCGAAGACCGCGCCGTGCTCTCCACGGACCCGGCTGGCGACGAACGCGTCGGCCACCGGTCCGGGGGAGTGGCGCACGAGCAGCGCCGCCTGGAGGGTGAGCGCGAGCCGCTCGACGAGCCGGCGGGCACCCCACGGCGCGTCGTCGGCCAGGGCCGCGGCGCCCGCCTCCTCGCAGGCGTCGATCGCGGCGTCGAGCCCCGGGTCGTAGCCGCGGGCGAGCGCGAGCTCCTTGCCGAGGGCGGCGAGCGAGGCCGGCTCGCGGGCGATGGCGCGCAGCACGTCGAGGGCGTTGACGTTGCCCGAGCCCTCCCAGATGGAGTTCAGCGGGGCCTCCCGGTAGAGGCGGGCGAGGCCGTTCTCCTCGACATAGCCGTTGCCCCCGAGGCACTCCAGGGCCTCGGCGACCACCGGCGCGGTCCGCTTGCACACCCAGAACTTGCCGAGCGCGACCCCGAGCCGGGAGAGCTCGTGCTCGCCGGCGTCGACGGCGTGGGCGAGGCGCATCCCGAGCACGGTGGCGGCCTCGGTCTCGAGCGCGAGGTCGCCCAGGACGTTGCGCATGAGGGGCTGGTCGACCAGGCGGGCCCCGAACGCGCTGCGGTGCCGGGCGTGGTGGACGGCACGGGTCAGGGCGGCGCGCATCGTGGCGGTCGAGCCGAGCACGCAGTCCAGGCGGGTCGAGGCGACCATGTCGATGATGGTGCGCACCCCGCGGCCCTCGTCGCCGACGCGCAGCGCCCAGGCCTCCTCGAGCTCGATCTCGGAGGAGGCGTTGGCCCGGTTGCCGAGCTTGTCCTTGAGGCGCTGGATGCGGATGGCGTTGCGGGTCCCGTCGTCGAGGACGCGGGGGAGGAGGAAGCAGGTGACCCCGGCGTCGGCCTGGCCGAGGACGAGGAAGCCGTCGCTCATCGGGGCCGAGCAGAACCACTTGTGGCCGGTGAGCCGGTAGGTCTCGCCCTCGAGCGGGCCGCCCGGTGCCGCGAGCGCCCGGGTGGTGTTCGCGCGAACGTCCGAGCCACCCTGCTTCTCGGTCATCCCCATCCCGACGGTGAGCCCCGGCTTCTTCGCGCGAGGGCGCAGCACGGGGTCGTAGCCGCGCGAGGCGAGCCCGGGCACCCACTGCTCGGCGAGCCCGGGGGCGTTGGCGAGCAGGGCGGGGGCGGCGGAGTAGGTCATCGAGACCGGACACATGTGGGCGGCCTCGACCTGGGACCAGACGAGGAAGCCGGCCGCCCGGCGGGCGTGCGCGCCGGTGCCCTCGGGGCGGGTCCACGGCTCGGCGGTCAGCCCCTCGCCGACGGCGACCTCCATGAGGCGGTGGTAGGCCGGGTGGAACTCGACCTCGTCGAGGCGTTCGCCGGTGGGGGCGTGCGTACGCAGCAGCGGGCCGACCCGGTCGGCCTGGTCGGCCCAGGTGCGCGCCTCGGGGGTCCCGGCGAGCCGGCCGAGCTCGTGCAGGGCGCGCACACCGTCCGGGTCGTGCGGCCGGACCCAGCGGTCGACGGCCTCGGTGAGGGCGGGGTCGCCGCCGTACACGTCGTGTCCCTGCAGCGTCGGCACCTGGTTGGTCACGTCATGGGTCCGCACCCTGGCACTCTACGGCGGTTACCGTGGGCGCATGACGGACGCGAGGCATCGCGCGCGCCGGGCCCTCGCGCGGGTCCCCGGCGCGCTGCCGACCGCTCGGCTGACCGTCGTGACGACGCGGATCTGCCTGCGCTACCGGGTGACCGGGCTGGCCTCGGAGGCAGGGTTCTTTGCGTTGCTCTCGTTGCCGCCGCTCGTGCTCGGGCTGTTCGGCGGCATCGGCTACCTCGGCACCGCACTCGGGCCGGACACGGTGGTCGAGGTGCGCCAGGACATTCTCGACTACTCGGCGCAGTTCCTCACCCAGCCGGTCATCGACTCCGTCCTCGGGCCGACGGTCAACGACGTCCTCGAGGCGGGGCGCGCCGACCTGCTCTCCATCGGGTTCCTGCTCTCGCTGTGGTCGGGCTCGCGGGCCCTGAACGTGTTCGTCGACACCATCTCGATCATGTACGGGCAGTCGGGCGTGCGCGGCATCGTGCAGACCCGTGCGCTCTCGTTCTCGCTCTACGTCGTCGCCCTCGTCCTCGGGATCATCACGATCCCGCTCGTCCTCCTCGGGCCGACGATCATCCGGGGCTGGCTGCCCTCGCCGTGGGACAACCTCGTCCTGCTGTACTGGCCGCTCGTCACGGTGCTCACCGTCGGCGGGCTGACGAGCCTGTACCACGTGGCGACACCGCGCCGCTCGCCGTGGACCCGGGACGTGCCCGGCGCGGTGCTCACTCTCGTCATCTGGGCACTGGCCTCGTTCGTCGTGCGGGGGACGATCGCGGCCTCGCTCGGCGGAGCGTCGATCTACGGGCCGCTGTCGGCGCCGATCGTCATCCTCATCTGGCTCTACGCGCTGGCGATCGCCGTGCTCATCGGCGCCGCCCTCAACGCCGCGGTCCGTGAGCTGTGGCCCGTCGAGGAGCGCCGTGCCCTGCACACCCGGCTGGTCGACTGGCTGCGTACCCGCCGTCGCCCGCCGGAGGAGCAGCCCGCGCGCGTCGACCCGTTCGAGGGGTACGCGACGATGGCCGACGAGGACTCCGACGAGCTCGACCTGCGCAGCCTGCGGCGGGCCGCCAACCAGCCGCTGACGCCGATGTCGAACGCGTCCTCCCCGGCGGAGACGGCGGCCTCGGCGGCGCGGGTCGGGGCGGGTGAGCCGGAGCGCTGAACCGCCGTCGGCGAGGGGCCGGCCCGGGTGTCTCGGGCGGCCGCGCCGGTTTGGAGTTCGCCCCGCCGATCGGCTACTGTCTCGGAGCACGCCGAGAGGGGACGCCGCCCGCGGATGGCCTCTCGACGCACGCGGATGTAGCTCAGTTGGTAGAGCGCAACCTTGCCAAGGTTGAGGTCGCCGGTTCGAGGCCGGTCATCCGCTCGGAGGGTTTAGCCGCCCCCAATGGTGGAGTGGCCGAGAGGCGAGGCAGCGGCCTGCAAAGCCGCGTACACGGGTTCAAATCCCGTCTCCACCTCGAGTAGGACCCCCACGGGCGATTGGCGCAGTGGTAGCGCGCTTCCTTGACACGGAAGAGGTCACTGGTTCAAACCCAGTATCGCCCACCACGACGAACGGCCCCTGACCTGCGGAGACGCGGGCCAGGGGCCGTTCTCGTACCGGTCGCCCCGGGCGCACCGCGCGTTGCCGCAGCCGAGCGGCGCCGGACGCGTCGAGCCCGCCACACGCGTCTACACGACGTGGAACTCGACCCGGTGGACGAGGGTGTCCTCGCGGATCGGCCCGGCGTGCGCCGCCCGGTCCCGAAGTGCCTCAGGGTCGGCTTCGCCCGATGCGGCCACGTCCTCGTCGGTGACGGCCGAGAACGGCAGCACCTCGAGAGAGTCGACCTCGATGACCACGCCGGCAGTGCGGTAGCGGCCGCACGGACGGCGGTGACGACCGCTGGGGTACCGAGCACGGGCGACGGTCGGCGGTCAGCCTCCGGTCGGGTCGCTGTCGGCCAGGCGAGCGCGCATGAGGGACTCCAGGAGGGGCACGGGGAGCTCACGGTCGTAGGGCAGCCTGACGAACCCTGCGCCACACTCCTGGCCGGCCGCGAGGACCGCCGCCCGCTGCGTGGCGAAGAACTCCGGGGAGAAGCGCAGCGAGCAGTGCCTGGCGAAGTTCTGCAGCATCCACAGGGTCCTCCTCTCGCCCCGGACGTAGGTGGGCAGGTTCCACTTCAGCTCCTCGCGCGCGTCGGGGGCAACCCGGACGCTCAAGGACCGCAGCGCCTCCAGATGAGGACGCTGGACGTCCTCGAGCCGGGCGAAGAAGTCGTCGACGCTCGCTCGCCGGGGCATCGGCACGGCTATCGCCTCCCACGACCCACGTACGCGGGCCTCACGGCGAGGGCTCCGCGGCCATGACCTGGACCGTTCTGCCGGAGAGGCCCCGGACGGTGCAGTCCCGCGGGCGGCGGGCGGCCCGCGGCTCGCACGGCGCGAGGGCGACGCCGGGCTCCTCGTCGCTGCCGAGGGTGACCGTCATGACGCTCACGATAGGCCGCTCGGGCCGGCGGATGCTTCTCCGATCCTGCTCGATGCCGGCGACCCGTCGGCAGGCCAGGGCCCGATGCGGCTACGGTCACAGGACGGCACGCCCAGGTGACAGGAGGACCCGAGGATGGCCTACGAGTACAAGGTGGTCGAGCTCCGCGAGAAGATGATCGGCGGCAAGATGTCCGGCGAGCGGCTCGAGAAGGTGCTCAACGAGCACGCGCGCGAGGGATGGCAGCTCAAGGCGATCACGGCAGCCGACGTCAAGGGACGCATGGGTCCCGGTGGCGTCGAGGGGCTGCTCGTCACCTTCGAACGCGTCGGGTAGCCCGGCGCCGACGTCGCGGCCGGCTCAGGTCAGCTGGGAGAGCCCCGCAGCGAGCGAGAACCCGAGGACCGTCACGAGCCCCGCCCACGTGCCGGTCTTGCTGCGCGCCTCGGGGACCATCTCGTCGACGAGCATGACGAGCAGGGCCCCGGCCGCGAACCCGTCGATCCCGCCCGAGAGCTGCGGGCCCGCGACGTCGGCGAGCGAGAAGCCCGCGACGGTCGCGGCCACGCAGACCAGCCCGACCGCAGCCCACAGGGCGAGGACGCCACGCCGCGAGCGGCCTCCGGTCAGCATGTCCGCCGAGGACCCGACGGCCTCGGGCACGTTGGAGATGAAGATCGCGACGAGCAGGGCGATGCTCACCCCGTCGCCCGAGGCCAGCCCGATGCCGAGGACCGCCTGCTCGGGGATGCCGTCGAGCAGCGCCCCGACGGCCAGCGGCAGCCCGGCTCCCGAGCCGCGGTCGCGTCCGCCGAGCCGGCCCACCGCACGGTTGGCGAGGTAGAAGCTCAGCGCGCCGACGGTGATGCCGACCGCCACGGGCAGCGCCCCGGACTGCCGCAGCCCCTCCTCGGCGAGGTCGTAGGCGACACCGGAGATCAGGGCGCCGGCACCGAAGGCCAGGACGGTCCCGACGAGGGCGGGGCGCCACGGCCGGACGGCGGCGAGCGCCGCCCCGACGAGCAGCGACGAGGCGGCCAGGGCCCCCCAGAGCAGAGCAGTGAGCATGGGCGTCCTTGTGAGATCCGGGCGTGGCGGGCGGCGGCTGCGTGGACCCGCGGGGACGGGGGTCAGTCTCCTCGTGCGTCCGGCGGCGCCGCGACCTCCTCGGGGGTCGGGCGGGCCGCCGGCTGGTTCAGCCGGCGCGCCGCTCGTCGTCCCGCCGCGGTGAGCACCCCGAGCACCCGGTCGCCGCGGCGGTGGGCGACGGCGTGGCCGTCGGTGTGTGGCGCGTCCCGGGCGCGCCAGTCGCGGCGGGGCGCAGCCCCGGGGAGCACCCGGGCGGCCAGCCCGAGGGCGCGCACCGTGGTGGCGGGGGCGAGCCCGTGGACGACGCGGGCCAGCCGGGGCAGGGGCGAGGTGTCGACGACCACCCGGCCCGCGAGCACGCCGTCGACGATGCGCCGGGCCGCCCGCTCGGCCGGCACGGTCAGCCCGGGCAGCGAGGCGCCCGGGGCGAACCAGGCGTGGTCGGCGGCGCCGTCGCCCGTGAAGTGCGCGTGCTCGTGGCCACCGGTGCGCATGAGCCACGGCGTGACCGAGGTGACGGTGACCCCGGTGCCGGCGAGCTCGGCGGCCAGCCCCTCGGCGAGCCCGACCGCGCCGAACTTGGCGATGCTGTACGGAAGCAGCCGCGGGACCGCCACGAGGCCCCCGACCGACGAGACCACGCCGATCCGGCCCCGCCCCTGGCGACGCATCGCCGGCAGGACGGCCAGGCTGAGGTGCACCGGCCCCCACAGCATCGTGCCGATCGCCTCCTCGACGTGCCCGAGGGTCACCGACTCGAGCGCGCCGACCTGGATGGTTCCCGCCACGTGGAAGGCGGCGTCGACCCGCCCGTCGGCCTCCACCACGGCGCCGACGAGCCGCCCGACGGCCTCGGCGTCCGCGACGTCGACGACGTGGGTGCGCAGCAGCCCCGCGGTGGCCTCGTGCGCCAGCCGTTCCAGCTCGGCGGCATCCCGGGCTGCGACGTGTACCCGCCACCCTCGCGAGAGCAGCTCGCGGGCGACGGCCAGGCCGAGGCCGCGGGAGCCTCCGGCGACGAGGGCGACCGAGGGGCCGGGGAGGGGCATGGCACCTCGCTACCCCCGGTGCGTCGGGCCCAACCAACCCGGGGCGCATGGCCGCCGCCGAACCGGGTAGCGGTGAGGTGACCACCGCACCGCCGAAGGAGCCGCGATGCCCGCAGCACGCCAGCCCACGACCGCACCCGCCGGTGCACCGTCCCGCCGAGCCCGGAGGGACGCATGAGCACTCCGGCCGACGGCCCCATGCCCGACGGCCCGCCCCCGCAGGAGCAGCGGTGGCCCGGCTCGGAGGCCGCGCTCGACCCGCCTGCCGACCACGGCGTCGACTCGTGGGTCGGGCGGGAGCGGCTGGCGGGCAGGCGCGCGCTCGTCACCGGCGGCGACTCCGGCATCGGCCGGGCGGTTGCCCTCGTCTTCGCGCGTGAAGGGGCCGACGTGCTCGTCGCCCACCTGCCCGAGGAGGCCGAGGACGCCCGCGTCACCGCCGAGCTCGTGGCCGCCGAGGGACGTCTCGCGGTCCTCCACGAGACCGACCTGCGAACCCACGACGCGGTCCGTGAGCTCGCCGAGCGGGCGCGCACCGACCTCGGCGGCGTCGACGTCCTCGTCTCCAACGCCGCCTACCAGATGACCCACGACCGCCTCGAGGACTTCCCTCCCGAGCAGGTCGAGCGCACCTTCGCGACCAACGTGTTCGCGACGTTCTGGCTCGTGCGCGAGCTCGTCGGCGACCTCGAGAGCTCCGGGGGCAACGTCCTGGTCACGACGTCCGTCCAGGCCTACGAGCCGGCCGACCACCTGCTCGACTACGCCGCGAGCAAGAGTGCGCTGACCAACCTCACCGTCAACCTCGCCCAGGAGCTCGGACCGCGGGGGATCCGGGTCAACGCCGTCGCGCCGGGGCCGATCTGGACGCCGCTCATCCCCGCGACGATGTCCGCCGAGAAGGTCGAGTCCTTCGGGACCACGACCCCGCTCGGGCGGCCCGGCCAGCCGGTCGAGGTCGCGGCGGCCTTCCTCTTCCTCGCCTCGGACGAGGCGCGCTACGTCTCCGGCAGCGTCCTCGGCGTCACCGGCGGCAAGCCGGTCTTCTGAGCGGGGGCGGCGCCCAGGCGGGCAGCGTCAGCCGACGACCCGGGCGACGAGACCCGCGGCGACCCCGGCGAGCACGACGAGCCCGGTCACGGCCAGGGTGACCCGCCAGGTGAGGCTGCGCGCCACCATGACCACCGAGGGCAGGCTGAGCGCGGGGAGGGTGATGAGCAGGGCGGCGGCCGAGCCGGTGGCCAGCCCGGCACCCGCGAGCCCGGCGACCACCGGGATCTCCCCGCCGGTGGGGATGACGAGGAGGGCGCCGACGACGCTGACGACGAGGATCGCCAGCGGCCCCGCGAGGGACCCCAGGCCCGTCCAGTCCGACAGCCAGGCACTCACCGCGCCGGTCAGCAGGACGACGACGAGGTACTCGGGCACGACGACCACGAGGTAGCGCGCGAGCGATCGCCCGAAGCGTGCCGCGATCTGCCGCCCGCCGGTGGGCTCGTCGGTGACGGGGACGAGCCCGCTCGGGTCGGCGGGGCGGCCTGCGGCCAGGCGCGAGGCGAGCACGGCGGCGCCGAGGACGAGGGGTACCCCGACGAGCACGCGCAGGGCGAGGAGCTCGCCGGGCAGGCAGAGCGCGAGGAAGACGAGCACCGCCGGGTTGAGCACGGGGTTGCCGAGCCAGTAGGCGACGCTGGCGGCGACCGGGGCGCCGCGGCGGCGCAGCCCGATGGTCACCGGCGCGGTGCAGCACGTGCACATCATGCTCGGCATGGCGAGCAGGCCGCCGGTGACGCCCTGGCGCAGCGCCCCGGGGCGGCTGAGCGGGCGCAGCAGCCAGGACCGCGGCACGAGCGCCTCGAGGGCGGCGGCCAGGACGACGGCGACGACCGCCGCCTTCCACACCGCGGCGGCGTAGGCCCGGGTGAACTCCACGGCCCCGGCGAGGGACGGTGGCGACCCCGGCGCGCCGCTCGCGCCGAAGATCGCCGACCCGCTCCAGTGGCGGCTCGTCGCGAGCCCCTCGACCTTGCCGCCGTAGGGCAGCCACTTCGCCCACAGCAGCCCGGCCACGGCGAGCACGGCGAGGACGGCGAGACCGGCGAGGCGCACCCGCAGGAGCGCGCCGGCGTCCGCCGCGCTGCCGGGGGACGGGTCCTCGGGCCCGGGGGGCGCGGGCCGGGGCGGGGGAGTGGTCATCGGCGTCGCTCCTCGCGGGGTCGGTGCTCCTGCGTGCAGTGTCGTACCCGGTGCTCGGGGCGCACACCCCCTGATGTGACCCCCGTCCTTGCCCCGGGCCCGGCCGCGGCGCACGCTGGAGAGGTGGCGGTGGGCGGTGCGCCCGCACCCGTCGGCGACGGCCCTCCGCAGAGAGGAGCCCATCGTGAACCAGGAGATGCTCGCCAAGGTCTCGACCGGGGCCGGCTTCATCGCGGCCCTCGACCAGAGCGGCGGGAGCACGCCGGGAGCCCTGCGGCGCTACGGCATCGAGGAGGACAGCTACTCGGGCGAGGAGGAGATGTTCGACCTCGTCCACCAGATGCGCACCCGGATCATCACCAGCCCCGTCTTCGACGGCGAGCGCATCCTCGCCGCGATCCTCTTCGAGCAGACGATGGACCGCGAGATCGACGGCCTCGGCTCGGCCGAGTACCTGTGGCAGCGCAAGCACATCGTCCCCTTCCTCAAGGTGGACAAGGGCCTGGCGGAGCCGGCCGACGGCGTGCGGCTGATGAAGCCGGTCCCGGGGCTCGACGCGCTGCTCGAGAGGGCCCTCTCGCACGGGGTGTTCGGGACGAAGATGCGCTCGCTCGTCCTCGAGGCCGACCCCGCCGGTATCGACGCCGTCGTGGACCAGCAGTTCGAGCTGGCCGGCCGGATCCTCGACGCGGGCCTGGTCCCGATCGTCGAGCCCGAGGTCGACATCCACTGCCCGCAGAAGGCGACCGCCGAGGAGCTGCTCGAACGTGCCCTCCTCGTGCACCTCGACGCCCTCGCCGAGGACCGTTCCGTCGTCCTCAAGCTCACCCTGCCCGAGGCGGACGACGGCCACCGTCGCCTGCTCGCGCACCCGCGGGTGCTGCGGGTGGCGGCCCTCTCGGGCGGGTACTCCCGCGAAGAGGCCGTCGAGCGGCTCCGCCGGGCCGAGGGCGTCATCGCGAGCTTCTCGCGGGCGCTGACCGAGGGGCTGAGCGCGCAGATGAGCCAGGCCGAGTTCGACGCGGCCCTGGACGCCTCGATCGAGGCCATCAGGGCGGCCTCGGCAACCTGAGCGGGCGCCGCGACCGCGGCCGGCACGGGAGCCCGTCGCTGACAACGTTGTCGCACAGCGGAAGTCGCCGCAGAGCGCCGATGTGACCGGAGTCTCGCCCCCTGGAGGCCGGATGTGACCAAGGACTCCCGGATCTAAGCGCTTCCGCTGTGGACCCCCTCGTCGCGGGTGCGGTGCAATGGGCTACCTCGAGGGGCGGACACGTCGTGGCTCTGTCCTCGGGTTGACCGGCATGACGACCGAAAAGGGTGAGCATTGTGGCCGACCTGGACAAGTCCCTGGACGATGCGGGGCTGACCAACACCAGCGTGCGCGAGTACGTCCGCCACTGGGCGGACTTCCTCGGCGCCGAGCGGGTGGAGGTCGTCAGCGCCTCCGACGACGCCCGGCTGGTGGAGGAGTCCCTGGCCTCGGGGGAGATCCAGCCGGCCGGTGAGGGCCTGTACTACTCGCGCAGCTACGCCAAGGACACCGCGCGCTCGGAGGAGCGCACCATCGTCGCGACGAGCCGCCCGCAGGACGAGGGCGTCTACAACAACTGGCGGCACAGCGACGAGATCCGCCCCGTCGTCGAGGGACACATGCAGGGGGCCCTCGCGGGCAAGACGATGTACGTCATCCCGTACCTCATGGCACCGCTGGGGTCCCCGCTGGAGCGGTTCGCGGCGGGGGTGCAGCTGACCGACAACCGCACGGTGTGCCTGCACATGATCCGGATGGCGCGCGTCGGGGTCGACCTGATCAACCACCTCGCCGACCCCGAGATGTTCGTGCGCGCCGTGCACGTCACCGGCGACCTGCCCAACCTCGGCCAGGGCACGCCGCACGACAAGCGCTACTTCGTCACGGTGGCCGACGAGCGGACCATCCTGCACTTCGGCTCCTCCTACGGCGGCAACGCGCTGCTCGGCAAGATCGCCCACGGGCTGCGCCAGGCGGCGTACGACGGATGGGCCTCTCGGGAGTTCCTCGGCGAGCAGTTCATGCTCCTCGGGATCACCGACAAGGAGACCGGCGAGACCCACCACGTCTGCGGCGGGTTCCCGAGCGCCTCGGGCAAGACCAACCTCGCGATGACCCTCGCGCCCGACGCCCTCGGCGAGCGCTACCACGTCTCCTTCTACGGTGACGACATCGCCTGGCTGTGGGTCGGCGAGGACGGCTGCCTCTACGGGCTCAACCCCGAGAACGGCGTCTTCGGCGTCGCCAAGGACACCAACGAGAAGACCAACCCGACGGCGCTGGAGGCGGTGGCGCCCGGGACCGGTGCCCTCTTCACGAACATCGCCTACAACGAGGACACCCACGAGGTGTGGTGGGAGGGGCGCACGCCGAACCCGCCCGAGGACGTCACCGGCTGGCGGGACTGGAAGGGCGAGCTGATCGCCGACCGCAACCCCGACGAGGCGGGGGAGCCGTGGGCCCACCCGAACAGCCGGTTCACGACGACCCTGGCCAACGTCCCCAACGTCGCCGAGGACTTCGAGGACCCCAAGGGTGTGAAGATCGACGCGATCATCTTCGGCGGTCGCACCCGTGACCGCGAACCGCTCGTGCGGGCGATCACCGACCTCGCCGAGGGCGTGTACGACGGGCTCACCCTCGGCGCCGAGGCGACCTTCGCCGCCGAGGGCGTCGAGGGCAAGCTGCGGTACGACCCGATGTCGATGCGGCCCTTCATGTCCTACCCCGAGGGTGCGTACGCCCAGCACTGGCTCGACATCGTCGGCGCCACCAGCGACCAGCCGATCTTCGCGCACGTCAACTGGTTCCAGCGCGACCCCGAGGACGGGCACTTCCTGTGGCCGGGCTACCGGGAGAACCTGCGGGCGCTGCTGTGGCTCGTCCAGCTCAAGAAGGGTGAGGTCACCGGGCGGCAGACCCCGGTCGGCGTCGTGCCGCTGCGCGAGGAGCTCAACCTCGAGGGTCTCCAGATCGACGACGGCGACCTCGAGACGATCCTCAGCATCGACGTCGAACGCTGGCGCGAGGAGATGGACCACCGTCGGGAGCACCTGGAGCAGTTCGCCGACCTGCCCGAGGAGATCTGGGCCGCACACCGCCGGGTGGCGGCCGCTCTCGACCAGGAGGCCACCGTCACCGCCTGAGCCGTCCTGCGACCGCCACCCCGGGCCCTACGATGCTCGGCGTGGCGGTCGCGCGGTTCGCAGCGGTGCAGGCCCGCGGGGTCGAGGCCGTCACCCACGACGCCGACGACCTGACCGAGGGGTTCTGGGCGGTGGTGGTCACCTTCGAGGGCGAGCTCACCGCCGTGCGGATGGCCGAGGTCGAGCGCACTCCCGCCGGCCGGCCCCCGGGGGGTCGCGACCCGTGGCCGAGGCTCGCCGGCCCGTGGACGAGCAGCCTCGAGCGGGCCGAGTACCTCGCCGGGGTCGCCGAGGTCCGCCGCCGGGTGGCCGCGGGCACCGTCTACCAGGTCAACCTCTGCCGGGTCCTCGAGCACGAGCTGCCCGAGGACGCCTCGCTGCTGGCGCTCGGCGAGCGCCTCGCCACCGGCAACCCCGCGCCGTTCGCGGCCACCCTGGACCTGCCCGAGGCCGGGGTCGAGGTCGCGTGTGCCTCGCCCGAGCGATACCTCGGGCGGCACGGCGCGCGCCTGGTCTCCGGCCCGGTCAAGGGCACCGCCGTGGCGGCGGACGGGCTGCTCGCGAAGGACTACGCGGAGAACGTCATGATCGTCGACCTCGTCCGCAACGACCTCCAGCACGTCAGCACCCCGGGAACGGTCATCGTCGAGGCGCTCTGCCGGCTCGAGCGGCACCCCGGCCTGGTCCATCTGGTCTCCGACGTCGCCGGGCACCTGCGCCCCGGAGCCACCTGGGCACAGGTGCTCGAGGCCACGTTCCCGCCCGGCTCGGTGAGCGGTGCGCCCAAGCACACCGCCCTGCAGGCCATCGCCGACCTCGAGCCGGTGCCTCGGGGTCCGTACTGCGGCGCGGTCGGGTGGGTCGACGCCGACCGTGACGAGGCCGAGCTCGCGGTCGGCATCCGGACGTTCTGGGCCGCGCGGCGGGCGGACGGCACCCGGGTGCTGCGGTTCGGCACGGGGGCGGGGATCACCTGGGGCAGCTCGCCCGTTGCCGAGTGGGACGAGACCGAGCTGAAGGCGGCTCGGCTCGTCGGGCTCGCCGCCGGCGCGGGGGCCGCGTCTGGAAGGGTGTGAGGCATGAGCGAGGTCCGGGTGTGGGTCGACGGCGCCAGGGTGGCGCCCGACGAGCCGGCGCTCAGCGCGCTCGACCACGGCGTGACCGTCGGGGACGGCGTCTTCGAGACCGCCAAGGTGGACGGCGGCGAGGCGTTCGCGCTCTCCCGCCACCTCGCCCGCCTCGACCGCTCGATGGCAGGTCTCGGGCTGCCGGCCGCCGACCACGACCGCGTCCGGGAGGGTATCGCCGCGGTGCTCGCGGGCGAGCCCATCCCCTTCGGGCGGCTGCGGTGGACCGTCACCGCCGGGCGGGGCCCCCTCGGCTCGGACCGGCAGGCCTCGCGGCTGACCTACGTCGTCACCGCGGTCGCCCACGACCCTCCGCCGCCTTCCGGTGCCGCCGTCACCGTGCCCTGGGTGCGCAACGAGCGCTCGGCCACCGCCGGGCTGAAGACGACCTCGTACGCCGAGAACGTCGTCGCGCTGGCCCGGGCCCACGAGCAGGGTGCGCTCGAGGCGCTCTTCGCCAACACCCGCGGCGAGCTGTGCGAGGGGACCGGGAGCAACGTCTTCGTCGTCACCGGGGGAGTCCTGCGCACGCCGCCGGTGGAGAGCGGCTGCCTCGCCGGCATCACCCGCGAGCTCGTCCTGCAGTGGTGCCGGGCCGAGGCGCTCGAGGTGCGTGAGGAGACGCTGCCGCTGGAGGTGCTCGCGCAGGCCGAGGAGGTCTTCCTCACCTCCTCGGTCAAGGACGTCCTGCCGGTCTCGGTGCTCGACGGCCGTGAGCTGGCGGCCCCCGGCCCGGTGACCACCGCGGTGCGCGAGATCTGGGCCACGCACGCGGCCCGCACGGTGGACCCGTGAGCGCGTCCGAGCACCGTCGGGAGTTCTTCCGCCCCGCCGGCGACGACGACGAGTGGGAGTGGCGGCGACGGCTGCGCAACAACCCGACGACCCGGCACGTGCTGCGCGCCGCGGTGGCCGTCCTCGGTCTCGTGCTCGTCGGGGGAGGGCTGCTCCTCGTGCCGCTGCCCGGGCCGGGGTGGTTCATCGTCATCCTCGGGATCGCCGTGTGGTCATCGGAGTTCGAGCCGGCGGCTCGGCTGCTGGAGTTTGTCAAGGACAAGGTGCGCCAGTGGGACCAGTGGGTGCGGGCCCAGTCCCGGTGGACCCAGGCCGGCGTCGCCCTCGCGACGTTCGCGTTCGTCGCGGCCGTCCTGTGGGGCGTCACCAAGGTGATGGGTGTGCCCGGCATCGTCCCGGACGGCGTCGCGGCCTGGCTGCACGCCAACCTCTGGCTGTGAGCCGCCGGGGCACAGCCGATTTCCACGCCGCGACGGCGCCGGGTATCCTCGGCACGCCGCAAGGCACCCGGATGTGTAGCTCAGCTGGTTAGAGCGTTCGCTTCACACGCGAGAGGCCGGGGGTTCGAGTCCCTCCACATCCACCCGGGGTCCTGCCCGTCGAGCCGCCCGAGGTCGGTGATGACCGAGGCGTGAGACGAGTAAAGAGAAAGTAAAGAGATTCTCTGTTAACAGTCAAGAAGCGGTGCATACTGGTGAGTACCGCACCACCCCCATCGGGCAGGGACGAAGGGGGTGGGCGTGGTGAGGAGGCCGACACTCTGACCCGGGTGTCGGCCTCGTCATATGTGGGGGGCAGTGCCCGCAGCGTGGGGTGCGTCACGCAGCGGCACCGTCTCGGGTGTATGCATAGGGGATGCAGATGTCGGTCCGCGCCATCCACACCTACCCGGAGCGGGGGCGCGACGGCCGGGCGCACACCAGCTCGCGGGTCGGCGCTGCCGGGCTGACCGGCGACCGGCCGAAGAAGGCGGCGGTCTCCATCGTCGGGGCCGACTCCCCGCACACCCGGGCCAACCTCGTCCTCGACGCCCCCACGGCCCAGGTCGAGTCGCTCGCCGGCCACGTCGTCCGGGTCGGCGGCGTGCTGCTCGCCGTGGAGGGCACGGGCAACGCGTGCCCCGGGCTCTACGCCGCGGTGGGGGAGGCGGGGACGGTCACGGTCGGAGACCTGGTCGAGGTCGTGGAGGACCCCTCGTGACGGTGACCTCAGCGCCGACGACCGGCCGAGCGGCCCACGAGGCCGGCGTCGAGCGGCTCGTCGCGAGCTACCACGCCATCCCGCAGGGTGCCCCGGTCCGGCTGGCCAAGCGCACGAGCAACCTCTTCCGGGGGCGCACCGCCACCGACGTGCCCGGGCTGGACACCAGCGGCCTCACCGGCGTCGTCGCCGTCGACCCCGACGCCCGCACCGCCGACGTGCAGGGGATGTGCACGTACGAGGACCTGGTCGACGCGACCCTCCCGCACGGTCTGACCCCGCTCGTCGTCCCCCAGCTGCGCACCATCACCCTCGGCGGCGCCGTCACCGGGCTCGGCATCGAGTCGACCTCGTGGCGCAACGGGCTGCCCCACGAGTCCGTCCTCGAGATGGACGTGCTCACCGGCGCCGGTGAGGTGGTCACCACCGACCCCACCGACCGGCACCCCGAGCTGTTCCAGGGCTTTCCCAACTCCTACGGGACGCTCGGGTACGCGACCCGGCTGCGGATCGAGCTCGAGCCCGTCGGGCGCACCGTGAGCCTGCGGCACGTACGCTTCCACGACCTCGACGCCCTCGTCGCGGCCGTCGGCGCGGTGATGGACAGCGGCGAGCACGACGGCGAGGCCGTCGACTACCTCGACGGTGTCGTCTTCAGCGCCGACGAGTCCTACCTGGTCCTTGGCCGGCGTTCGGAGGAGCCCGGGCCGACGAGCGACTACACCGGCCAGCGGGTCTTCTACCGCTCGATCCAGCACGACGCCCCCCGGCCGGCCCGCGACACCCTGACCACGCACGACTACCTCTGGCGCTGGGACACCGACTGGTTCTGGTGCAGCCGGGCCTTTGGTGCCCAGAACCCCCTGGTGCGGCGGCTGTGGCCCCGGCGCTGGCTGCGCTCGAGCGTCTACTGGAAGCTCGTCGCCCTCGACCGGCGCTTCGACGTCGCCGACCGGCTCGAGGCGCGCAAGGGCCGCCCACCGCGCGAGCGGGTCGTCCAGGACGTCGAGATCCCGCTGGAGCGCACCGCCGACTTCCTGCGCTGGTTCCTGCGCGAGGTGCCCATCGAGCCGGTCTGGCTCTGCCCGCTCCAGCTGCGCAGCGAGCAGGCGTGGACCCTCTACCCGCTCCAGCCGGGGGAGCGCTACGTCAACGTCGGCTTCTGGTCCACGGTCCCGGCCGACCCCGCCGCGCCGCCCGGTGCGGCGAACCGCCGCATCGAGGACGAGGTGAGCGAGCTCGGCGGGCACAAGTCCCTCTACTCGGAGGCCTTCTACGACGAGGAGACCTTCTGGCGCCACTACGGCGGCGCGCACTACCCGGCGCTCAAGGAGCGCTTCGACCCCGACCACCGGTTGCCCGACCTGTACGCCAAGGCCGTGCGCGGTGCCTGACCACACCCTGGAGGAGAGAGCGTGAGCATCGCCACCATCGTCGAGTCCGTCGTCGACGGACCGCTGCCCGTGCGGCTCGAGGCCTACGACGGGTCCGCAGCCGGCCCGACCGACGCCCCGTACCGGCTGCGGGTCGAGTCCGAGCGCGGGGTGTCCTACGTCGCGACCGCCCCGGGCGACCTCGGCCTGGCCCGTGCCTACCTCACCGGGGAGCTGACGGTCGACGGGGTCCACCCCGGCGACCCGTACGAGGTGCTCGCGGCGATGTCGAGGATCCGCTACCGGCGCCCCGGCCGCGACGACGTCGTCGAGCTCGCCCGACTGCTGGGGGTCAAGGGGCTCACCCCGCCGCCCCCGCCGCCGCAGGAGAGCCTGCCGCGCTGGCGCCGGGTCGCCGAGGGGCTGCGCCACTCCCTGACCCGCGACGCCGAGGCGATCCACCACCACTACGACGTCTCGAACCGGTTCTACGAGCTGGTCCTCGGCCCGTCGATGACCTACACGTGCGCCTGCTACCCCACGCCCGAGGCCACCCTCGAGCAGGCCCAGGAGAACAAGTACCGGCTCGTCTTCGACAAGCTCGGCCTCCGGCCCGGGGACCGCCTGCTCGACATCGGGTGCGGCTGGGGCGGGATGGTGCGCTACGCCGCCCGGCAGGGGGTCTCGACCCTCGGTGTCACCCTCTCGCGCGAGCAGGCCCTGTGGGCCCAGAAGGCCATCGCCGAGGAGGGGCTCTCCGACCTCGCGGAGGTGCGCCACAGCGACTACCGCGACGTCACCGAGACCGGGTTCGACGCTCTCTCCTCGATCGGCCTGACCGAGCACATCGGGGTGCGGAACTACCCCGCGTACTTCGGGTTCATCAAGGACCGGCTGCGCCCCGGCGGGCTGGTGCTCAACCACTGCATCACCCGACCGCACAACCGGCCCACCTCCACCGGGGCGTTCATCGACCGGTACGTCTTCCCCGACGGCGAGCTGACCGGGTCCGGGCGGATCATCACCGAGGTCCAGGACGTCGGGCTCGAGGTGCTCCACGAGGAGAACCTGCGCGAGCACTACGCCAAGACCCTCGCGGGCTGGTGTGCCAACCTCGTCGAGCACTGGGACGAGTGTGTGGCCGAGGTCGGCGAGGGGACCGCCCGCGTGTGGGGCCTCTACATGGCCGGGTCGCGGCTGGCGTTCGAGCGCAACGAGATCCAGCTGCACCACGTCCTGGCCGCCAAGACCGACGAGACCGGGAACCACGGCCGTCCGCTGCGGCCCTGGTGGAGCGCCTGAGGCGGTCAGCTCGGCGAGAGGCCGTCCCACGCGAGCGTAGTGAGCGCGTCCGCGAGGTCGCTCGCAGTGCGCCCGTCCGCCGCGCCCTCGGCGAGCCAGGCGTCGGCGACCGCGCGGACCATGCCGACGAGCGCCACGCCCCACAGCCGGGCCGTGGGCTCCTCGACCCGGCCGCGCAGCCCGTCGCGCACGATCCGCGCCACGTGCTCGGCGACCCGCCCGGTCATCCCGGCGGTGACGTCCCCCTCGGGGCGCTCACCGGGGGCCAGCAGTGGCGCGTTGACGATGAAGCGGTAGACCTGAGGGTCGCTCTCGACGAGGTGCAGGTAGGCGCCGATCGCCGCCCGGACGACCTCGCGCGGCGGGAGGGGGCCGGCCTCGGCGCCGCCGGCCGCGCGGGTGATGCTGCGGATGATCGTCGCGTCCACCCGGTCGGCGACCGCGGCGTAGAGGCCCGCGCGGTCCCCGAAGTGCCGGTACACGACCGTCTTCGAGGTGCCCGCGACGGCGGCGATCTCGTCCATGCCGACGGCCGCGCCGTGCTCGCGGACGGCGGCCACGGCCGCCTCGACGAGCTCGCGCCGCCGGGCGAGGCGGTGCTCGTCCCAGCGCGCACGGCGCCCGTCGGGCTGGGCGGCGGAGGTCACGGGTCCCGACGGTAGCAGGGACGCTCGGTACCGTGTACCGTCGGTACCGGATATCGGCGGTCCCCGTGCCGCCGCCCGTACCCCGCGAAGGAGCACCTCCCGGTGACCACCACCCGCCGCGCCGCCGTCCTCGGCGGCAACCGGATCCCGTTCGCCCGCCAGTTCGGCCCCTACGCCGAGGCCTCCAACCAGGACATGCTCACCGCAGCGCTCGAGGGGCTCGTCGCCCGGCACGGGCTGGCGGGGGAGCGGCTCGGCGAGGTCGCGGCCGGAGCGGTCATCAAGCACAGCCGCGACTTCAACCTCACCCGTGAGGCCGTGCTCGGCTCGAGCCTGTCGCCGCAGACCCCCGCCTACGACGTCCAGCAGGCCTGCGGGACCGGGCTCGAGGCCGCGGTCCTCGTGGCCAACAAGATCGCGCTCGGGCAGGTCGACTCGGGCATCGCGGGGGGCGTGGACTCCGCCTCGGACGCGCCCGTCGTCGTCCCCGAGCGGCTGCGCCGGAAGCTCCTGCGGCTCTCGCGCGCCCGCACCGCGGGCCAGCGGGCCCGGGCGGCCGCCGCCCTGCGGCCCACCGACCTCGGCGTCCAGGTGCCCGCCGCCACCGAGCCGCGCACCGGCATGTCGATGGGGGAGCACATGGCGCTCACGGCCGCCCGGTGGGGCATCGAGCGGCAGGCGCAGGACGAGCTCGCCCTGGCCTCCCACCACAACCTCGCCGCGGCCTACGAGCGCGGCTTCTTCGACGACCTCGTGACGCCCTACCTCGGCCTCACCCGTGACCAGAACCTGCGCCCGGACACCACGCTGGAGAAGCTGGCGTCGCTGCGCACGGCCTTCGGTACCGGCCCCGAGGCGACCCTGACCGCCGGCAACTCCACCCCACTGTCCGACGGCGCCTCCACCGTCCTGCTCGGCACGCCGGAGTGGGCGCAGGCGCACGGCCTGACCCCGCTGGCCTGGTTCGTCGACGCCGAGACCGCCGCCGTGGACTACGTCGGCGGCGAGGAGGGCCTCCTGCTGGCACCGGCGTACGCGGTGCCGCGGCTGCTCGCGCGTCAGGGGCTCACCCTGGCCGACTTCGACCTCTACGAGATCCACGAGGCGTTCGCCTCGACCGTGCTCACGACGCTTGCCGCATGGGAGGACGAGGAGTTCTGCCACGAGCGGCTGGGGCTCGATGCGCCGCTCGGGGCCATCGACCGGGACCGGCTCAACGTCACCGGCTCCTCGCTCGCCGCCGGCCATCCGTTCGCCGCCACGGGCGGGCGGATCGTCGCCACCCTCGCCAAGCTCCTCCACGAGAAGGGGTCCGGGGCGCGAGGGCTCGTCTCGATCTGCGCCGCCGGCGGGCAGGGTGTCGTCGCCATCCTCGAGGCGGCCTGAGATGGCCCGCTCCGACCGGTACACCGCGTTCGTCAACACCGGGGTGGGGGCGAGGCTCGCCACGAGCCTCGGGCTGCCCCGGCCGGTGCCGCTGCGCCGGTACACCCCGGGCCAGCCGGTCACCGAGGGCCAGGTTCTCGTCGGTGGGCACGGTGACACGCCGGCGGTCACGGCGCTGCGCGGCGGGCTGACCGCCGCGGGGGTCAGCCTGACCGAGACGCCTCCCGAGCAGGAACGGCTCGGGGGCGTGGTCCTCGACCTGACCGCCGCCGAGACGCCGGCCGACCTGGAGTCGCTGCGGGCCACGCTGGCGCCGGCCCTGCGGCGTCTGGGGCGCTGTGCCCGTGTCGTCGTCGTGGGACGGGACCCGCGAGGCGCGGGATCGCCCGCCCAGCGCGCGGCCCGCCGTGCCCTCGAGGGGGTCACCCGCTCGGTCGCCAAGGAGCTGCGCGAGGGAGCCACGGCCAACCTCGTGCTCACCGGCGACGGTCACGAGGCCGCGGCTCTCGGCACGGTCCTCTTCTTCCTCTCGGCCCGCTCGGCCTACGTCGACGGGCAGGTCGTGCGGGTCGGCGACGCCGAGGTCGACACCGCTGCCGAGAGCCCCGAGGGTCCCCTCACGGGCAAGGTCGCGGTCGTCACCGGGGCCGCCCGTGGGATCGGCGCCGACATCGCCCGCACCCTGGCACGCGACGGCGCGACGCTCGTCTGCGTCGACGTGCCGGCCGCCGGGGCCCAGCTCGCGCAGGTCGCCAACGAGGTCGGCGGGACCGCCCTCCAGCTCGACGTCACGAGCGAGGACGCCGGCGCGCGCATCCTCGACCACGCACGCACCCGCCACGGCGGCCTCGACGTCGTCGTGCACAACGCCGGCATCACGCGCGACAAGCTGCTCGCGAACACCGACGCCGACCGGTGGGGCTCGGTCCTCCAGGTGAACCTCCTCTCCATCCTGCGGATGAACGAGGCGCTGCTGGCGAAGGACGGGCTGCGCGACGGCGGTCGGGTGGTCCTGGTCTCCTCGATCGCCGGCATCGCCGGCAACCGGGGGCAGAGCAGCTACGCGGCGTCCAAGGCGGGCGTCATCGGCCTCGTCGACGGCTACTCCTGCGACCCCGGGCTACGCCGCCGGGGCGTCACCGTCAACGCCGTGGCCCCCGGGTTCATCGAGACCGAGATGACCGCGCGGATCCCGCTGGCCACCCGGGAGGTGGGCCGCCGGCTGAGCAGCCTGGCCCAGGGCGGCCTACCGGTCGACGTCGCCGAGACCATCGCCTACTTCGCGGCCGACGCCCAGTCCGCGGTCTCGGGCAACGTCCTGCGGGTGTGCGGCCAGAGCCTGCTCGGGGCGTGAGGATGCCGACCGAGACCCTGGGCGGGCTGCCCGCCACCGGGCCCCTGCTGGCCCGGGCCGCCCTGACGGCGCGTGGACGCTCGGGCGAGGAGGTGCCCGAGCGCACCCTGCGGGTCGAGGACGTCCGCATCGACCGCCACCGGCTCGCCGCCTACCAGCGGCTCACCGGCCACGACGTCTCCGACACCGTCCCGCAGCCCTACCCGTGGGTCCTCGCCTTCCCGGTGCAGACCGCTCTCATGGTGCGTCCGGACTTCCCGCTCGCCCTTCCGGGCATGGTGCACCTGGAGAACCGGGTGACCACCCACCGGCCCATGGACGCCGCCGAGCCCCTGACCCTCGAGGCCCGTGCGGGAGAGCTGCGCCCGCACCGTCGGGGCCGGACCCTGGCGGTGCGGCTCGAGGCCCGCGTCGGGGACGAGCTCGTCTGGGAGTGCGACAGCGTCTACCTCGCGCGCGGAGCGGGCCATGAGGACGCCCCGAGGGGCGAGACGCCACCGGACCTGCCCGAGGGACCGCCTGCCGGGGTGTGGCGGCTGCCGGCGGGGCTCGGCCGGGAGTACGCCCGGGTCTCCGGTGACGTCAACCCCATCCACCTGCACCCGCTCACGGCGCGCGCCCTCGGGTTCCGTCGGCACATCGCGCACGGCATGTGGACCTACGCCCGCACCCTCGCCGCGCTCGGCCGGGGCTCGCTCGGGCCCTCGAGCAGCCGCGTGTGGTTCACGGCGCCCGTGTACCTGCCGAGCACCGTCGAGCTCGTCCTCGGACGGCACGAGGACGGGCGGCTCGCCGGCCTGCGCGAGCGCACCGACCCCGCGAGGACACACCTCGTCCTCACACTCGAGAGCCGGGCGTGACATCCGCCGCGGGCCCGGTCGGGGGAACTGCGGCGACGTGGCCCGCGGGGCCTCGATAGCATCGTGGGGGTGCCGGGCCACCGGCGCACCACCCACCATCACCGAGGAGCACCCGCATGCCCGCCCCGATCACCGTCCACGTCGCCGGAAGCGAGCGATCGGTGGCCGAGGGGACGACGTACGGCGAGCTGTTCGAGGACCAGCGGGGCGTGCTCGTGGCCAGGGTCGACGGCGAGCTGCGCGACCTGCACCTCGCCGCCCACGACGGGGAGGCTGTCGAGCCGGTGACCGCCGCCGAGCAGGACGGCCTCGAGGTGCTGCGGCACTCCGCCGCCCACGTCCTGGCCCAGGCCGTCCAGCAGGTCAACCCCTCCGCCCGTCTCGGCATCGGCCCCCCCGTCCGTGACGGCTTCTACTACGACTTCGACGTCGAGACCCCGTTCACCCCGGAGGACCTCAAGGCCCTCGAGAAGACGATGCAGCGCATCGTCAACGAGGGGCAGACCTTCCGTCGTCGCGAGGTGAGCGACCAGGAGGCGGCCGCCGAGCTCGCCGCCGAGCCGTACAAGATCGAGCTCATCGGCCTCAAGGGCGGGGCGGCTGAGGACGCGGCCGAGGGGGCGTCGGTCGAGGTCGGCGGCTCCCAGCTGACCATCTACGACAACGTGCGCAAGGACGGCACGGTGGCGTGGGGGGACCTGTGCCGTGGCCCGCACGTGCCCTCGACGAAGGTGCTCGGCAACGCCTTCAAGCTGATGCGCAGCGCGGCGGCCTACTGGCGCGGGTCGGAGAGGAACCCCCAGCTGCAGCGCATCTACGGCACCGCCTGGCCGAGCAAGGAGGAGCTGAAGGCCTACCTCGAGCGGCTCGCCGAGGCCGAGCGGCGCGACCACCGCCGGCTCGGGGCCGAGCTGGACCTGTTCTCCTTCCCCGAGGTGCTCGGCGCCGGGTTGCCTGTCTTCCACCCCAAGGGTGGCGTCGTGAAGCGCGAGATGGAGGACTACGTCCGTCGCCGGCACATCGAGGAGGGGTTCTCCTACGTCGGCACCCCCCACATCTCGCGCGAGGAGCTCTTCTACACCTCGGGGCACCTGCCGTACTACGCCGACGGCATGTTCCCCCCGATGGACCTCGACGGTCAGAGCTACCGGCTCAAGGCGATGAACTGCCCGATCCACAACCTCATCTACCGCTCGCGGGGGCGCTCCTACCGGGACCTGCCGCTGCGGCTGTTCGAGTTCGGCACCGTCTACCGTGACGAGAAGTCCGGTGTCCTCTCGGGCCTGACCCGGGTGCGGATGATCACCCAGGACGACTCGCACTCCTACGTGGCCAAGGAGGACGCACCGGCCGAGGTCGGCCACCTGCTGGAGTTCGTCCTCTCGCTGCTGCGCGACTTCGGGCTTGAGGACTACTACCTGGAGATCTCCACCCGGGACGACAGCAAGCCGGAGAAGTTCATCGGCTCGGACGCCCAGTGGGAGGAGGCCACCCGCGTGCTCGAGGAGGTCGCCGTCGCCTCGGGGCTGGAGCTCGTGCCCGACCCGGGCGGGGCGGCGTACTACGGCCCGAAGATCTCGGTGCAGGCGCGGGACGCCATCGGGCGCACCTGGCAGATGTCGACCATCCAGTACGACTTCAACCAGCCGGAGCGCTTCGGGCTGGAGTACCAGGCCGCCGACGGCACCCGCCAGCAGCCGGTGATGATCCACGCGGCGAAGTTCGGCTCGATCGAGCGCTTCGTCGGCGTCCTCGTCGAGCACTACGCCGGCGCCTTCCCCCCGTGGCTCGCGCCGGTCCAGGTCCTCGGCATCCCCGTCGCCGAGGAGTTCGAGCCCTACCTGCGCGAGGTCGGCGAGCGGCTGGCGGCCGAGGGGGTGCGGTTCGAGCTCGACGAGAGCGACGACCGCTTCCCAAAGAAGATCCGCAACGCGAGCAAGTCCAAGGTGCCCTTCGTCCTCATCGCGGGGGAGGAGGACCGCTCGGCCGGTGCGGTCTCCTTCCGCTACCGCGACGGGTCGCAGAAGAACGGCGTGCCCGTCGAGGAGGCCGTGCAGGAGGTGCTCGGCGCGATCCGCGCCAAGACCCAGGTCTGACCCGGAGGCCGGCGTCCGGATGGCGAGACGCCGGGGTCACCTCGTGAGCGACGGTCACGCCAGTCACACGACACGCCGACGACACGCCGACACGGGCCCCGCGCGGCCAAAGTGCTTCGTCAAAGCTCTTGCGCGACACCACGAACGGGGATAGAAATAAGTCACTTCACCACCTCGGTGGTGGAGGGATCGGAAAGGCGAAGGACGCCAGGCCTCGCGGTTCTGCCGTGAGGAGCCACCGGGTGATGACGGTGGTGGCGACCGGATGTCGGTCCGTGAGACGCGAGTCATCACAGCGTGTCGACGAGGCCCCGGGAACTCATACTTCCCGGGGCCTCACCCATGTGCGTGCCCGGTGCGGGCGGCGACGGCGTACGGTGACGGTCCTCGACACCCCCCAGGACGGAGCCACCGGTGGTCGCACGGATGGACAAGAAGCTCTACGAGCGCGAGCTGAAGCGCCTGCAGGCCCAGCTGGTCGACATGCAGGCGTGGGTGCGGGCGCGCGGAGCGCGGATCGTCGTCGTCTTCGAGGGGCGCGACGCCGCCGGCAAGGGCTCGACGATCAAGCGCGTCACCGAGTACCTCAACCCCCGGATCGCGCGCATCGTCGCGCTGCCCTCGCCGACCGAGCGCGAGCGCACCCAGTGGTACTTCCAGCGCTACGTGCCGCACCTGCCCGCGGCCGGCGAGATCGTCCTCATGGACCGCTCCTGGTACAACCGCGCCGGCGTCGAGCACGTCATGGGCTACTGCAGCAACGCCGAGTACCACCGCTTCCTCCACCAGGCGCCGATCTTCGAGCGGATGCTCGTCGAGGACGGGGTCATCCTCCTGAAGTACTGGTTCAGCGTCTCGGACACCGAGCAGGAGAAGCGCTTCCGCTCCCGGGCACAGGACCCGATGCGACGCTGGAAGCTCAGCCCCAACGACGTCGCCTCGATCACCCGATGGGAGGACTACTCGCGCGCCAAGGACGTGATGTTCGTGCACACCGACATCCCCGAGGCGCCGTGGTTCGAGGTCGAGTCCGACGACAAGCGCCGCGGACGCCTCAACATGATCTCCCACCTGCTCGCCCAGGTCCCGTGGGAGCCGATCGAACGGGAGCCGGTCGAGGTGCCGCCGCGTCCGGCGACCAAGGGCTACGAGCGCCCGCCCCGCAACGAGTCCACCCTCGTGCCCGACCATGCCGCCGAGGTCGAGAGGGCCGCTGCCGCACAGGCGCAGGGGCAGCCCGACCACCGCTGAGCGTGCCGGGCCGCCGAGCGAAGCGGCCCGCGACGGGCGCCCGCGTGCCATGCTCGGGCCATGGAAGGCGTCGTCGTGCGAGCCGCCGAGCCCCGGGACGCCTTCTCCGTGGGCGCCCTGCACATCCAGCACGAGCGGGAGCTGGCGAGCACCATCCCCGCGGGGTTCCTCGACGCCTTCGCCGACGCGTGGCTGCGCGACCGGGCCCGCCGGACGTGGCTGGCCGAGGAGGCGAGCGGCCGGCCCGTCGGGGTGGTCCACGGCACGCGCGTCCAGAAGCTGCCGAGCGCCCACCGTGGCGCCGAGGCGTGGTTCCACGTCAGCCTCCTCTTCGTCGCGCGCGACGCCCGCGGCCGGGGCACGGGCGAGCAGCTCATGCGGGCCCTGCTGCGGTGGGCGCGGGGCGAGGGGGTGACACGCATCCAGCTGCACGCCGTCCCGCAGGCGCGCTCGCTCTACGAGCGGCTCGGCTTCGGGCCGGCCTCGGACCGGTTCATGGAGTACCGGCTCGACCCGGACCCGTAAGGAGCGCGCCGGCCGCCGCGAGCGCCCGCGGCCCCGGTCCTAGGATCGAGGCATGCCCGACCTCGAGGACCCGGCCGACTTCGTCGGCGATCCGGACGGCTTCGAGCGGCTGTGGACGCCCCACCGGATGGTGTACATCCACGGCGAGCGCCCCGACCCCGACCCCGGGCAGGGCTGCCCCTTCTGCGCGGCACCGGGCAAGAGCGACGAGGAGGGGCTCGTCGTGCACCGCGGCGAGCACTGCTACGTCGTGATGAACCTCTTCCCGTACAACCCCGGGCACGTCCTCGTCTGCCCCTACCGGCACGTCGCGCGCTACGTCGACCTCACCGACGAGGAGACCGCCGAGTTCACCACGCTGACCAAGGGCGCCGTGCGGGCCCTCGAGGCGGCCTCGGCGCCGATGGGGTTCAACCTCGGGATGAACCAGGGCGAGGTCGCCGGCGCCGGGGTCGCCGCCCACCTGCACCAGCACGTGGTCCCGCGCTGGGGCGGCGACAGCAACTTCCTCCCGATCATCGCCCGGACCAAGGCCCTGCCGATGCTGCTCGAGGACGTGCGCTCCCGGCTCAGCGAGCACTGGCCCGCCTGAGCGGCGCTACGCCGGCGCGGGCTGCGCGGCCAGGTGCTGGCGGGCGATCCGCTCCGGCAGCTGCTCGTAGCCGCGCGGCTCACGGTGGAAGGTGCCGGTGCCGTGGGCCAGCGAGCGCAGGGCGACGGCGTAGTCGAGCAGCTCCAGGCGGGGGACGGCCGCCTCGAGGACCGAGCGGCCCTCCTCCTGGTCCGGCTCCGAGCCGATGATCTGCCCGCGGCGGGTCCCGATGTCGGTCATCACCGCGCCGAGGTACTCGTCGTCGAGGGTGACCCGCACGGTGTCGACCGGCTCGAGCAGGCACATCGTCGCGGGCGAGGCGAGCTCGCGCAGCGCGAGGCCCGCCGCCGTCTGGAAGGCCATGTCCGAGGAGTCGACGCTGTGTGCCTTGCCGTCGGTGAGGGTGACCCGCACGTCGGTGACCGGCCACCCGGCGAGCAGGCCCCTGGCGAGCTGGGCATGGACACCCTTCTCGACGCTGCCGATGAACTGCCGCGGCACCGCGCCCCCGACGACCACCTCGGTGAACTCGACCCCGGCACCGCGGGGCAGCGGCTCCACGACCAGCTGGCAGACCGCGTACTGCCCGTGGCCGCCGGACTGCTTGACGTGCCGCCCCTGGGCCTCGGCGCGGGCCACCGCGGTCTCCTTGAGCGCGACCTTGACCGGCACCTGCTCGACGCCGACGTTGAACCGCTCCCGCAGCCGGTGCAGGACGAGCTCGAGGTGTGCCGGACCGGTCGTCCACAGCACGACCTGCCCGGTCTCCGGGTCGTGCTCGATCCGCAGGGCCGGGTCCTCCGCCGCCAGCTCGTGGAAGGCGACCGGCATCCGGTCCTCGTCCGCGCGGGTCACGGCCTGCACGGCGGCCGGCAGGAGGGCGTCCGGCAGCGCCCACGGGGTGACGAGCAGCGGTCGGGCGGGGTCGGAGAGGGTGTCGGAGGTCTGCGCGCCGGCGAGCTTGGTGACGACGACGACCTCGCCCGCGACGGCGGAGTCCTTGGGCAGCAGCTCACCGTCGAGCGGCGCCGCGAGCGAGCCCGGACGGACGTCCTCGTCGTGGGCCTCGTGCCCCTCGCCGGTGGGGCCCTCGAGCAGGTCGAGGTGCCCCGAGACGTGCACCGGCCGGTCGGCACGCAGCGTCCCCGAGAACACGCGCACCAGGGACAGGTGCCCGACGTACGCGTCCGACGCCGTGTGGACGACCTCGGCGACGAGCGGACCGTCGGGGTCGGGGGTGACCTCCACGGGCTCGCCGCCGCCCACCGCCGTCACCGAGGGCGTCGGGCGCAGGCCGGGGTGCGGGAAGGCCGCCTCGAGGAGGTGGAGGAGCACGTCGACGCCGGCGCCGGTCTCGCCGGAGACCGGCAGGACGGGGTGGAAGCTGCCGTGGGCGACCGCCTGGAGCAGGTCACGCTCGAGGGTGGCGAAGTCCAGCTCCTCCCCGGAGAGGTAGCGGTCCATGAGGTCGGGGTCCTCGGACTCCTCGATGATCCCCTCGACGAGGCCGGGGCGGTGGGTGTCGAAGGCGCCCGCGTGCTCGGCGCCTGCCGGGCGCACGGTGCGCCGCTCGCCGTCGTAGTCGTGGATCTCGCCGAGGAGCAGGTCGGCGATCGAGGTGCCCTGCCCGTCCGGCCCCGTGACGGGGACCCCGAGCGGCTGGATGCCGGCGCCGAAGTGCGCGCGGCAGTCCTCCAGGGTCGCGGTGAAGTCGGCGTCGCGCGCGTCGAGCTGGGTGACGACGACGGCGCGGGGCATGCCGACGAGTGCGCACTCGTGCCACAGCGAGCGCGAGTGCGCGTCGGCACCGTCGGCGGCCGAGACGACGAAGAGGGCGGCGTCCGCAGCGCGCAGACCCGCCCTCACCTGCCCGACGAAGTCGGGGTTGCCCGGGGCGTCGAGGAGGGTCAGCACCACCTCCCCGAGCTCGAGCGTCGCCGCCCGCAGGCCCACCGCCGCGTCCCCTCGGGCCCGGGTGCTGCGGCCGGGGGCCAGGGTGTCGACCACCCGGTCGAACAGCCGCGAGGCGCCGGCGCCGCTCGGGCCGACGAGGAGGACGGTGCGGAGCCGACGGGGGTCGGCGACGACGGGGGCGGTGGCTGCGCTGCTCATGACCCCAATCAACTCCACGCCGCGACGGCACACAAGGGGACGCACCCCCACGCCCGGGAGACCTGCGCCACCCCACCGCGAGCGCCGCGCCCGGCCCGGCTCACGCGGCCCGCGCGGCGGTCCCACTACGCTGGCGAGCACCATGCTCAACCGATACGCCCGTGCCTTCTTCACCAAGCTGCTCACGCCGGTGGCCGCCTTCCTCGTCCGGCTCGGGGTGAGCCCGGACGTCGTGACCGTCATCGGCACGATCGGGGTGGCGGCCGGCGCGCTGGCGTTCTACCCCCGCGGCGAGTTCCTCGTCGGCACCCTGGTGGTCACCGCGTTCGTCTTCTCCGACACGGTCGACGGGATCATGGCGCGACGCACGGGCCGCTCGAGCCGCTGGGGGGCCTACCTCGACTCGACCCTCGACCGGGTGGGTGACGCGGCGATCTTCGGCGGGTTGGTCCTGTGGTACTCCGGTGACGGCGGCAACGCCTACATGGCCGCGCTCGCGCTCGCCTGCCTCATCCTCGGCAGCGTCGTGTCCTACGCCAAGGCGCGCGCCGAGGGCCTCGGGATGACCGCGAACGTCGGCATCGCCGAGCGTGCCGACCGGCTCGTGGCGGTCCTCGTCGCCACCGGCCTCACCGGGTGGTTCGACATCCCCACCGGCTTCCTCGGCACGGTCCTGGCGCTCCTGGCGCTCGCGAGCCTGGTCACCGTCGTCCAGCGGATCCTCGAGGTGCGTCGCCAGGCCCTGGGTCCCGCGTGAGGTCGCTGCCCCGCCGGCTGACCGACGCCGGGACGCTGGCCGCGTACCGGCTCGGCTGGGGGGCGGTGCGGCGGATGCCCGAGGGGCTGGCCTACCGGGCCTTCGACGGCCTCGCCGACCTCACGGTCGCCCGCGGCGGGGCGCGAGCCCTGCGCGCCAACTACGCCCGCGTGCGCCCCGACCTGGCGGGCGACGAGCTCGACGCCCTCACCCGGGCGGGCATGCGCGCCTACCTGCGCTACTACTGCGAGGCGTTCCGGCTGCCGGAGCTGGGGCCCGAGGAGCTCGCGGCCCGTGTGCGGCCCGAGGGCGACGGGCCGGTGCGCGAGGTGCTCGACGCGGGCGGGTCGCTCGTCTGCTTCCTCGGCCACCTCGGCAACTGGGACCTGGCCGGCGCCTGGGCGAGCGTGCACCTCGCGCCGGTGACGACGGTGGCCGAGCGGCTGGAGCCGGAGGAGGTGTTCGAGGAGTTCCTCGCCTTCCGGGAGGGTCTCGGGATGACGATCCTGCCGCTGACCGGAGGGCCCGCGGTCTTCCCGGCGCTGCGGGAGGCCGCGCGCCGGCCCGGGCTGATCCCCCTGCTCGCCGACCGCGACCTCACCCACCACGGCGTCACCGTCGACCTGTGTGGCCGCCCGGCCCGGATGGCCCCCGGGCCGGCCGCGCTGGCGCTGGCCGAGCGCCGGCCGCTCGTGCCGGTGTCCATCCGCCACGAGCGGCGGGGGCGCGGCTGGGGCATCGTCATCACCTTCCACCCCGCGGTCGCCGTCCCGAGCACCGGTGCGACCCGCGAGAAGGTCCTCGCGATGACCCAGCAGTGCGCCGACGCCCTCGGCGCGGCCGTCCGCAGCCACCCGGCCGACTGGCACATGCTCCAGCGGGTCTTCCTCGAGGACCTCGACGAGGAGCGGCTCGCGCGGGCGGGGGTCGGCCGATGAGGGTCGGGATGGTCTGCCCGTACTCCTTCGACGTGCCCGGCGGGGTGCAGTTCCACGTGCGCGACCTCGCCGAGGTCTTCCTCGCCCAGGGCCACGAGGTCTCCGTGCTGGCACCGGCGGACGACGACGCCGACCTGCCGCCGTACCTCACGTCGTGCGGCCGGGCGGTGCCCGTGCGGTACAACGGCTCGGTGGCCCGGCTGACCTTCGGGCCGGTGACCTCGGCCCGGGTCGCCCGCTGGCTGGAGGGCGGGCGGTTCGACATCGTCCACCTCCACGAGCCGGTGACCCCGTCGGTCTCGCTGATGGCGCTGTGGGCGGCGGAGGACCCCGTCGTGGCGACGTTCCACACCTCGACGGTGCGCTCCCGTGCGATGCACGCCGCCAACCCGCTGCTTCGGCCGTCGCTGGAGAAGATCCGTGGCCGGATCGCCGTCTCCGAGGACGCCGCCCGGACGGTGCGCAGCCACCTCGGGGGCGAGACGTACATCGTCCCGAACGGGGTGCACGTCGACCGGTTCGGCGCGGCCCCGGCGCGCGAGGCGTGGACCGGGCGGCCCTCGGCGCCGACGCTGGCCTTCCTCGGCCGGGTCGACGAGCCCCGCAAGGGCCTCGACGTGCTGCTGCGCGCCCTGCCGGCCGTCCTCGAGAGCCATCCCGGCACGCGGCTGCTCGTCGCCGGGCCGGGAGACGCGCAGGACCTGCTGCGCCGCGCCGACCCGCGGGCCCGCGCGGCGACGACCGTCCTCGGTGCGGTCTCGGACCCCGACAAGGCGACCCTGCTGCGCTCGGTCGACGCCTACGTCGCGCCTCACCTCGGGGGCGAGAGCTTCGGCATCGTCCTCGTCGAGGCGATGGCCGCGGGCGCCCCGGTCGTGGCCTCCGACCTGTCCGCCTTCGTCGCCGTCCTCGACGGGGGCCGGTGCGGCGTCACCTTCGAGACGGGGTCGCCCTCCGCTCTGGCGGCGGCCCTCACCGCGCTCCTCGGCGACGGCGCCCGCCGCGCGTCGCTGCGGGCGGCCGGGCGGGAGCGGGCACGGGCCTTCGACTGGTCCCGCGTCTCCGGCCAGGTGATGGCCGTCTACGAGACCGTGCTGGCCGGCGCCCACGCCGAGGTGCCCGACCCCGCCCCGCGCACCCTGTGGAACCGGCTGGTGCGCAGCGTGCCCGGCACCGGGGGAGGCGGGTCGTGAGCGGTCTCGACATCGACGTCCTCCAGGTCGCGACCTTCCTCGTCATCGCGCTCATCGCCGCGGCCTGGTACCTCTCCTACGCTGCGGCCCGCCTCGACCGGCTGCACACCAAGGTCGAGGGGGCGATGTCCGCGCTGGACGCCCAGCTCGTCCGCCGGGCGGAGGCCACGCTGGAGCTCGCGACGAGCGGCGCACTCGACCCGGCCACCGCCCTGCTGCTCACCGACGCGGCGACCGAGTCGATCGAACGGACCACCGAGCACCCGCTCGCCGAGGACCTCCTCGACGGCCAGCACTTCGGGGGTCGCGAGCAGGTCGAGGCCACCTTGACCGAGGTGCTCTCCCTGACGCTGACCGACGAGCTCGTCACCGGGCTGCGGGCCGAGGGCGACGAGCTCGTCGAGGAGGCGCTCGAGCGGATCGGGGCCAGCGCGCTGCGGGTGCGCATGGCGCGCCGCTTCCACAACGACGCGGTGCGCGAGGTGCGGCGGGTGCGGGCGAAGCGGGCCGTGCGGTGGTTCCGGCTCGCCGGGCACGCGGGGCTGCCGGAGCGGGTGGAGTTCGACGACGAGGTCCCGGCCGCCCTCGGCCGATGACCGCCTCCGCCGGGCCCGCCCCGCCCGACCTACAATCGCGACCATGACCGAGCAGCAGACCGCCCCCACCTCCGGCACCGGCACGACGCGCGTCAAGCGCGGGATGGCCGAGATGCTCAAGGGCGGCGTCATCATGGACGTCGTCACCGCCGAGCAGGCGCGCATCGCCGAGGACGCCGGCGCGGTCGCCGTCATGGCCCTCGAGCGGGTGCCGGCCGACATCCGGGCACAGGGCGGCGTGTCCCGGATGAGCGACCCGGACATGATCGACTCGATCATCGAGGCCGTCTCGGTGCCGGTCATGGCCAAGGCCCGGATCGGGCACTTCGTCGAGGCGCAGGTGCTCCAGAGCCTCGGGGTCGACTACGTCGACGAGTCCGAGGTGCTCACCCCCGCCGACTACGCCAACCACATCGACAAGTGGGCCTTCACCGTGCCGTTCGTCTGCGGCGCGACCAACCTCGGCGAGGCGCTGCGGCGGATCACCGAGGGTGCGGCGATGATCCGCTCCAAGGGCGAGGCGGGCACCGGCGACGTCTCGAACGCGACGACGCACATGCGCACGCTGCGCGCTGAGATCAACCGGCTGCGCTCGATGGAGCCCGACGAGCTGTACGTCGCGGCCAAGGAGCTCCAGGCGCCCCACGACCTCGTGCGCGAGGTCGCCGAGACCGGCAAGCTGCCCGTCGTCCTCTTCACCGCGGGCGGCATCGCGACCCCCGCCGACGCCGCGATGATGATGCAGCTCGGCGCCGAGGGCGTCTTCGTCGGGTCGGGCATCTTCAAGTCGGGCAACCCGGCGCAGCGGGCGGAGGCCATCGTCAAGGCGACGACCTTCCACGACGACCCCGACGTCGTCGCGAAGGTCTCGCGGGGCCTCGGCGAGGCGATGGTCGGCATCAACGTCGACGACATCCCGCAGCCGCACCGGCTCGCCGAGCGCGGCTGGTAGCTGCGCCCGCGGGGCGACGTCCGTCGGCCGCCGGCGCCCGCAGCCAGTCACTTACCTGCCGATACCTTCAGCCACCTGCCGGCGCGGTCAGCCACCTGTCAGAACCTTCAGCCACCTGCCATAACCTTCGGCGACCTGCCGCATGCAAGGGGCCGCTCACTGAAGGTTCCGGCAGGACGCCGACGCGCCGGTGCCACCGGCTCGCTCGGCCGGCCGCTGCACCCTCGGACAGCCCCTGGCGCCGTCGCCAGCCTTCGCCGCCGTCGCACACCTGCCGGAACCTTCGGCGACCTGCCGGAACCTTCGCCGCCGTCGCAAATCTGTCAGAGCCTTCAGCCACCTGCCGGAACCTTCGCCGCCGTCGCACACCTGCCGGGACCTTCAGCGACCTGCCGCATTCAAGGGGCCGCTCACTGAAGGTTCCGGCAGCCGGAGGGAAAGTTGTGGCTCAGGTGACGGTGGGGCGGGCAGCGTGCTCGGGGCGCTCGTGCTCGCGCCCGTCGAGCACCGCGCGCAGCTGCTCGGCGGCCCGGAGGACGTCGGCGTGGGTCAGGTACATCGGCGCGAACCCGAGCCGGACGATGTCCGGCTCGCGGAAGTCGCCGACGACGCCCCGGGCGATGAGCGCCTGGACGACCTCGTACGCCGCCGGGTGACGCAGGCTGACCTGAGAACCGCGGCGGCCGGGCTCGCGCGGCGTCGCGACCTCGACCTCGGGAAGGAGCGCGTCGAGGCACTCGAGGAAGAACCCGGTGAGCGAGACCGACCGGGCGCGCAGATCGGCGACCGTCACCGCGTCGTACGTGCGCAGCGCCGCCTCGAGCGCCAGCATCGACAGCATCGGGGGAGTGCCCACCCGACCGCGCGCCACCCCCGGCGCCGGGGCGTAGTCGGGGGCCATCGCGAACGGCCGCGCGTGGCCGTTCCATCCCGCGAGCGGCTGGTCGAAGGCCTCCTGGTGGCGCCGGGCGACGTAGAGGAAGGCGGGCGCTCCGGGCCCACCGTTGAGGTACTTGTAGCCGCAGCCGACCGCGAGGTCGACCCCATGGGCGTCGAGCGCGACGTCGAGCACCCCGGCCGAGTGGCACAGGTCCCAGCACACGAGGGCGCCCACCGCGTGGGCGGCGCTCGTGACGGCAGGCAGGTCCCACAGCTCGCCGGTGCGGTAGTCGACCGAGCTGTACGCGGCGAGGACGAGGTCGTCGCCGAGCTCGGCGATCCGGGCCGGGGCCTGCGGCGGCGCGACCCGCTCGACGGTCAGCCCGTGGTCGCGCGCGGCCGCCTCGGTGACATAGAGGTCGGTGGGGAAGGACCCGGGGTCGGTGAGGACGACCCGCCGCCCCGGCCGCATCCGCGCCGCCGCGACGACGCACTTGTAGAGGTTGACCGTCGTCGAGTCCGTGCACACGACCTGGCCCTCGTCCGCGCCGACCAGCGCGCCGACCCGGTCCCCGACGCGGGTGGGGGCACCCCACCAGTCCGACTCGTTCCAGCTGGCGACCAGCCTGCTGCCCCACTGGCGCTGCACGACGTCCGAGACCGCCTCGGCGACCCCGACGGGTAGGGCGCCGAGGGAGTTGCCGTCGAGGTAGACCACCTCGGCAGGCAGGCGGAAGCGGCCGCGCAGGTCGGTGGCGGCGTGCTCGGCGTCGAGCGCGCGGGCCCGTTCGGTCAGCGCGGAGGTCATGGTGGCGACGGTAGCGCGCGGGCGGGGGCGGTCGAGCGAGCGCCGGCTCGACCGAGCGGGTGCACAGGCGGGGCGCGGCATCTGGCCCACCCCCCGGCACGCCGTAGAGTCGGCGGGCGTGACCACCACCGCGACCATCGGAGTCCTCGCCGTCCAGGGCGACGTGCGCGAGCACCTCCAGGCACTCGAGCGCGGCGGGGCGAGGGCGACCACCGTGCGCCGTAGGAGCGAGCTCGAGGCCGTCGACGGTCTCGTCGTCCCCGGTGGCGAGTCGACGACCATGGACAAGCTCGTGCGGGTCTTCGAGCTCCAGCAGCCCCTGCGCGAGCGGATCGCGGCCGGCCTGCCGGTCTACGGTTCGTGCGCCGGGATGATCATGCTCGCCGACCGCCTCGCGGACGGCGCCCCCGGCCAGCAGACCCTCGGGGGGATGGACATCCTCGTGCGCCGCAACGCCTTCGGGCGCCAGCTGGACTCCTTCGAGGAGGACCTCCACATCCGCGAGCTCGGGGGCGAGCCGGTGCGTGCGGTCTTCATCCGGGCTCCGTGGGTCGAGGAGGCCGGGCCGACGGTCGAGGTCCTGGCGCGGGTCGAGCACGGGCCGGCCACGGGTAGGATCGTCGCCGCGCGGCAGCGGAACCTGCTGGTCACGTCCTTCCACCCCGAGGTGACCGGAGACCACCGGGTGCACCGGCTGTTCGCCGACATCGTGAGAGAGAGTCTGAGGGAGCGTTCATGAGCGGCCACTCCAAGTGGGCGACCACCAAGCACAAGAAGGCGGCGATCGACGCCAAGCGCGGCAAGCTCTTCGCCAAGCTCATCAAGAACATCGAGGTCGCCGCGCGCACCGGCGGCGGCGACCCCGCGGGCAACCCGACGCTCTACGACGCGATCCAGAAGGCCAAGAAGTCCTCGGTCCCCAACTCGAACATCGACAACGCCGTCAAGCGGGGCTCGGGTGCGACCGCCGGCGGGTCCGACTGGGAGACCATCGCCTACGAGGGGTACGCCCCCGGCGGCGTGGCCGTGCTCATCGAGTGCCTCACCGACAACCGCAACCGGGCCGCGGCCGAGGTGCGCACGGCGCTCACCCGCAACGGGGGGCAGCTCGCCGACCCCGGGTCGGTGTCCTACGTCTTCGACCGCAAGGGCGTGGTCATCGTGCCCAAGAGCGAGAAGTCCGAGGACGAGCTGCTCGAGATCGTCCTCGACGCCGGCGCCGAGGAGGTCAACGACAACGGGGACACCTGGGAGATCGTCTCGGAGGCGAGCGACTTCGTGACCGTCCGGAGCGCCCTGCAGGAGGCGGGCGTCGACTACGACTCGGCCGAGGCGTCCTGGGTCCCGAACCTCCAGGTGCCGCTCGACCTCGACGGCGCGAAGAAGATGATCCGGGTCATCGAGGCGCTCGAGGACTCCGACGACGTCCAGGACGTCTTCGCCAACGGCGACATCCCCGACGACGTCCTCGCCGAGCTCGACGCCGAGGAGTGAGCTCGGCCGACCCGGCCCTCTGGGACGCCGAGGCCGCGACCTTCGACGAGGCCGCCGACCACGGCCTGGCCGACCCCACGGTCCGCGAGGCGTGGCGCGAGCTCCTGCGCTACGCGCCGCCACCGGCTCCGGCCGCCGTGGCCGACCTCGGCTGCGGCACCGGCACGCTCTCGCTCCTCCCCGCGGTCGCGCTGCCCTGACCGGGCGTGTCGGTGGCGGGAGCCGCCGGCCGGCTCCCGTAACCTCGAAGCCGAACACGTGTTCTACACCCCCGTCCCAGGAGTTCCCGTGCGCGTCCTCGGTGTCGACCCCGGCCTGACCCGCTGCGGCCTCGGCGTGGTCGACGGCCGGCCCGGGCGAGCGGCGATGGTCGCCGTCGGCGTGGTGCGCACGCCGAGCGGCGCCGAGCCGGGGGAGCGGCTGCTCTACCTCGAGCGCGAGCTCGACCAGTGGCTCGACCGGTTCGCGCCAGAGGTCGTCGCCGTCGAGCGGGTCTTCGCCGACGTCAACGTGGCGAGCGTGATGACGACGGCGCACGCCAGCGCCGTCGCCCTGCTCGGCGCCGCGCGCCGGGGCATCCCGGCCGTCTTCCACACCCCGACCGAGGTCAAGGCGGCGGTCACCGGCAGCGGCCGGGCCGACAAGGCCCAGGTCGCAGCGATGGTCACCCGCATCCTCGGCCTCGACGCCGCCCCGAAGCCCGCCGACGCCGCCGACGCCCTCGCCCTGGCCATCTGCCACGCCTGGCGCGGTGCGGCGAGCGCCCGCCTGGCCGTCCTCGCCGAGGGGGGCAGCCGGTGATCGCCTCGGTGCGCGGGGTCGTCGGTCACGTCGGGCTCGACCGGGTCGTCGTCGAGGTCGGCGGGGTCGGGATGCTCGTGCACACGACCCCGGCCACGGCCGCCGCGTGCCGCCGCGGGCAGGAGACCCTCCTCGCCACCAGCCTCGTCGTGCGCGAGGACTCGCTCACCCTCTACGGGTTCTCCGGCGGTGCGGAGCGCGACATGTTCGAGACCGTGCAGACCGTCTCCGGCGTCGGGCCCCGGCTCGCGCTGGCCATGCTCTCGGTCATGGGGCCGGACGAGCTCGCGGGCGCGTTCGCCGCGGGTGACACCAAGGCGCTCACGGCGATCCCCGGGGTCGGCGCCAAGTCGGCCCAGCGGCTCGTGCTCGAGCTGCGCGAGAAGGTCGCCGCGCTCGGTGCCCCCGGGTCACCGGCCGCCACAGCGGTGCCGGCCGCGGCCGGCGAGCCCTGGCGGGAGCAGGTGGCCGAGGCGCTCGTCGGCCTCGGCTGGAGCAGCAAGCAGGCCGGTGAGGCCGTCGAACGGGCGGCGGCGCAGGCCCCGGCGGACGCCGAGGTCTCCGCCTACCTGCGGCTGGCCCTTCGGGAGCTGCGCCGGTGAGCGCCGACCGGCGCGACGGGTTCCGCAGCGAGATTCGCGAGGCGGGGGACCCCCCGGAGGCCACCGCCCGGGTGGTGGACGCGGCCGGCACCGAGGACGAACGGGTCGTCGAGGCCGCGCTACGCCCGCGGCGCCTCGCGGAGTTCCCGGGCCAGCCCCGGGTGCGCGACCAGCTCGGGCTCGTGCTCGAGGCCGCCCGGCGGCGCGGGACCCCGCCGGACCACGTGCTGCTGTCGGGTCCGCCCGGGCTCGGCAAGACGACGCTGGCGATGATCGTCGCCGCCGAGCTCGAGCGCCCCATCCGGGTCACCTCCGGCCCCGCCATCCAGCACGCCGGCGACCTCGCCGCCGTCCTGTCGAGCCTCGACGAGGGCGAGGTGCTCTTCCTCGACGAGATCCACCGGATGAGCCGCTCCGCCGAGGAGATGCTCTACCTGGCCATGGAGGACTTCCGGGTCGACGTCGTCGTCGGGAAGGGGCCGGGGGCCACCGCGATCCCGCTCGAGCTGCCCCCGTTCACGGTCGTGGGCGCCACCACCCGCGCCGGCCTCCTGCCCGCGCCACTGCGCGACCGGTTCGGCTTCACCGGCCACCTGGACTTCTACGAGACCACCGACCTCGTGACGATCCTGCACCGCTCGGCAGGGCTGCTCGGGGTCGACGCGGACGAGCCGGGGATCACCGAGGTGGCCGGACGCTCGCGCGGCACCCCACGGATCGCCAACCGCCTGCTGCGCCGGGTGCGCGACTGGGCGCAGGTGCACGGCGAGGGGCACGTCGACCACCACGCCGCGCGCGAGGCGCTGGCCCTCTTCGACGTCGACGACGCCGGGCTGGACCGCCTCGACCGCGCGGTCCTGCAGGCGCTGTGCCGGCGCTTCGGCGGCGGCCCGGTGGGCCTGTCGACCCTCGCGGTCTCCGTCGGCGAGGAGGCCGACACCGTCGAGACTGTCGCCGAGCCCTACCTCGTGCGTGAGGGGTACATGTCCCGTACCCCCCGGGGGCGGGCGGCCACGGCCCGTGCCTGGCAGCATCTCGGGCTCACCCCTCCGGTCGACGCGCCGCAGCAGGCCGCGCTGCCGCTCGCGGACGACGGGCCGGGCCGCCTCGAGGGCTGATGCCGACCCGAGCCGGGCACGCGGGCGCGCCCCGCGTCGTTGGTGAGGTGTCCGGCTCTCGCCTAGAGTGGGTCCTCGGCCCGGTGCGTCCGGGCCGAACCACTGCTCGCCACGTGCGGAACGCCCGCCTCGAAGGACCACACACCGATGTCTGACGGCTCCGGCTCCGGCCTCGCCTACCTGCTCATCCTGGGACTGCCGTTCCTCCTGCTCGTCTGGATGTTCTTCACCCAGCGCCAGCGCGGGAAGCAGGTCCAGCAGCTGCAGTCCTCCCTGCAGGTGGGGGAGGAGGTCGTCACCACCTCCGGGCTCTACGGCACGGTCACCGCCCTCGACGACACGGTCGCCACCCTCGACGTCGGCAACGGGGTGAGCCTGCGGTTCGACCGCCGGGCCATCGGCATGCGCGTCGGCGAGGGCTCCTGACGTGGCGTCGGCACCCCGCACCGTCGCCCGACGCTCGCTCGTCGCGCTGGGCGTCCTGGCCCTCGCCCTCGGCGCCCTGCTCGCCGGCTCGGTCCTGTGGAGCGACGGTCAGACCACCCCGAAGCTCGGTCTCGACCTCGAGGGCGGCACCCAGATCATCCTCGAGCCGAAGACCACCGGCGGGCAGAGCGTCTCCGCCGAGCAGATCGAGCAGGCGCGCGACATCATCGTCCAGCGCGTCGACGCCGGCGGTGTCTCCGGGGCCGAGGTCACCACCCAGGGCGACCGCAACATCGTCGTGAGCATCCCCGAGATCCCCAGCCAGGCCGTCCGCAACGCGATCAAGCAGTCCTCGCAGATGCAGTTCCGGCCCGTGCTCGCGGTGACCTCCGGGGTCCCGGAGCCGACCGAGACCCCGTCCTCCTCGAGCTCGCCGACGGCGAGCGGCTCGGCCTCCTCGAGCCCGACGGCCACCGCCTCCCCGGCGCCCAGCTCGTCCTCGACGAACAACAGCGCGCTCAACGAGGCGCTCACCGAGGACTCGCCCTCACCGTCCACGACGGCCTCGAGCTCCCCGAGCCCGAGCTCGAGCGGCGACTCGGACACCCCGAGCGACCCCACCGACCTCGCCTGGGTCACCGACAAGGTCCAGCAGGCCTACCAGGACCTGGACTGCTCGGACCAGAAGGCCCTCGACGACCTCGTCGACGACCCCGACAAGCCGCTCGTCACGTGCTCCTCGGACGGCTCGGCGAAGTACATCCTCGGCCCGGTCGCGGTCTCCGGCGACAAGATCTCCGACGCCACCGCCGGGTACCAGACCAACCAGCAGGGCACGGTGACGAGCACCGTCGAGATCGCGCTGACCTTCAACAGCGAGGGCGCCGACGAGTACGCCGACATCAGCCGCACGATGGTGGGCCTCGAGGAGCCGCGCAACGAGCTGGCCACCGTCCTGGACTCCCGGGTCATCGTCGCCCCGCGCTTCGACAGCGCCATCCCCAACGGCCGGGCGAGCATCACCGGCGGGTTCACCCTCGAGTCGGCCAAGGCCCTCGCCGACCAGCTGAAGTTCGGCGCGCTGCCGCTCTCCTTCGAGGAGCAGTCGAGCGTCGACATCAGCCCGACCCTCGGCTCCGAGCAGCTGCGCTACGGCTTCCTCGCCGGGCTCGTCGGGCTGCTGCTCGTCGTCGTCTACTCGCTCGGGCAGTACCGGATGCTCGGGTTCGTCACGATCAGCTCGATCCTCGTCGCCGGCCTGCTCACCTACCTGACGATCACCGTCCTGGGCTGGGCACAGAACTACCGCCTGGACATGGCCGGCGTCACCGGGCTCATCGTCGCCATCGGGTTCACCGCCGACAGCTTCATCGTCTACTTCGAGCGTGTCCGGGACGAGCTGCGCGAGGGGCGCTCGCTCGCGAGCGCCGTCGAGACCGGGTGGAACCGCGCCAAGCGCACGGTGCTGATCGCCGACGGCGTCAACCTCCTCGCCGCCCTCGTGCTCTACCTGCTGGCCAGCTCGAGCGTGCGGGGCTTCGCGTTCACCCTCGGCCTGACGACGGTCATCGACGTGCTCGTCGTCTTCTGGTTCACCCACCCCCTGCTCACCCTCCTGACCCGGGTACCGTTCTTCCGCGACGGGCACCGGCTCTCCGGTCTCGACCCCTCTCGGCTCGGGGCGAAGAGCATGCGCTACGCGGGTCGTGGACGGTTCACCCCGACGCCCGCCCTGCGGGAGACCGAAGGGAGCCGCGCATGAGCGCCTCGTTCGCCCAGCTCGGCAACGACCTGTACACGGGCCGGCGCTCGGTGGCGGTCGTCGCCCACCGCCGCAGGTTCTACCTCGGCTCGCTCGCCCTCTTCCTCGTCGCCGTGCTCGGCCTGGCCACCCAGGGGCTCAACCTGGGCCTGGAGTTCCGGGGCGGGTCGGAGTTCCGGGTCGCGACGAGCAGCGCACCCCAGGACTACGAGCAGACCGCCCGCGAGGCCGTCGGAGCGGCCGAGGACCAGCGGGGCGTGAACGTCACCCTCGTCGGCACCGACACCGTGCGGGTGCAGACCGAACGGCTCTCCGACACCGACTCCCAGAGCGTGCGCTCCGCCCTCGCCGACGCCTTCGAGGTCCCCGAGGAGGACGTGAGCGCCACCTTCATCGGCCCCTCCTGGGGGGCGTCGGTGAGCGCCCAGGCGCTGCGGGCGCTCGTGATCTTCCTCGTCGCGGTCGTGCTCATGCTGAGCATCTACTTCCGCAACTGGAAGATGGCCGCGGCCGCCCTGTTCGCCCTGGCCCACGACCTGGCGATCACGGTGGGCATCTACGCGCTCGTCGGCTTCGAGGTCTCCCCGGCGACGATGATCGGCTTCCTCACCGTCCTCGGGTACAGCCTCTACGACACCGTCGTCGTCTTCGACAAGGTCCGCGAGAACACCAACCAAGCGTTCGCCAACGGACGCCTCACGTACGCCCAGGCCGCGAACCTCGCGGTGAACCAGACGATGGTGCGCTCGATCAACACCACCGTCATCGGGCTGCTGCCGATCTCGGCGGTCCTCGTCGTCGGCTCGGTCTTCCTCGGCCCGGGCGTGCTGCTCGACCTCTCGCTCGTCCTGTTCGTCGGCATCCTCGTCGGGGCCTACTCCTCGATCTTCATCGCGACGCCGTTCCTCGTGACCCTGCGACGCAAGGACGCGGCCGTCGTCGAGCTCGAGAAGAAGGCGCTGCGTCACCAGGCCAAGGTGGCCAAGGACGCCGAGCACGCGGCCCCCGTCTCCGGGGACGCGCCGGTGCCGGCCGGTGCCCTGCCGAGCACCCCGGCCACCCGGGAGGAGGGCTCGACCCTCACCGGACGGGCAGTGCACGAGTACGCGCGCTCCGGGCCGCGGAACCAGCCCAAGCGCACCCCCAGGTCCAAGCGCTGAGCATGGACGTCGGGGTCTCCGAGCTCGTCGCGCGCTCGCTGCGCGACGTGCCCGACTTCCCGCAGCCCGGCGTGGTGTTCAAGGACATCACCCCGCTGCTCGGCGACCCGGGCGCGTTCGCCGCCGTGGTGGCCGCCCTGGCCGACGGGCGCCGGGGGCAGGTCGACCTCGTCGCCGGTGTCGAGGCCCGTGGGTTCGTCGTCGGGGCGGCCCTCGCGCACGCCCTCGGCGTGGGCTTCGTCCCGGTGCGCAAGGCGGGCAAGCTGCCCGGCGACACCGTCGCGGCCTCCTACGACCTCGAGTACGGGTCGGCGACGATCGAGGTGCACGCCGACGCGCTCGGGCCGGGCCGGCGGGTCGTCCTCGTCGACGACGTGCTGGCCACCGGGGGGACGGCGCTGGCCGCCTGGGAGCTGCTCGAACGGGTCGGGGGGAGCGTCGTCGGGTTCGACTGCGTCGTCGAGCTGGGCTTCCTCGACGGGCGCCGGCGGCTGGGGGAGCGGCCCGTGCGCTCGCTGCACGTCGTCCCGTGAGCCGCGACTAGACTTCCTCCATGGCGGATCACACGACCACCGCCACCTCGGGCAGCGCCCCACCCGGGGTGGGGTCGCGCGCCCGGGCGCGCGCCGCGCTGGCGCGCGTCGGTCGCACCCGCCCCCCGCGCAACCCGGTCCTCGAGCCGCTGCTGCAGATCGTGCACAGCACCCACCCCAAGGCCGACGTGGCCGTCGTCGAGCGCGCCTACGCCGTCGCCGAGCGGGCCCACGAGGGCCAGAAGCGCCGCAGCGGCGACGACTACATCACCCACCCGCTCGCGGTGACCACCATCCTCGCCGAGCTCGGTATGACCCCGACGACGCTCGCTGCCGCGCTGCTGCACGACACCGTCGAGGACACCGCCTACAGCCTCGAGGCGCTCCGGCGCGACTTCGGTGACGAGATCGCGATGCTCGTCGACGGCGTCACCAAGCTCGACAAGGTCACCTACGGCCAGGCCGCGCAGGCCGAGACGGTGCGCAAGATGGTCGTGGCGATGGCCAAGGACATCCGCGTCCTCGTCATCAAGCTCGCCGACCGGCTGCACAACGCCCGCACCTGGCGCTACGTCTCGCAGGAGAGCGCGCAGCGCAAGGCCAAGGAGACCCTGGAGATCTACGCTCCGCTGGCCCACCGGCTCGGGATGAACACCATCAAGTGGGAGCTGGAGGACCTTTCCTTCCAGACCCTCTACCCCAAGGTCTACGACGAGATCGTCCGGCTCGTCGCGGAGCGCGCACCGGCGCGCGAGGAGTACCTCGCCCAGGTCCGCGACGAGGTCGGGGCCGACCTGCGGGCGGCGAAGATCAAGGCGACCGTCACCGGCCGACCCAAGCACTACTACTCCGTCTACCAGAAGATGATCGTCGGGGGTCGCGACTTCGACCAGATCTACGACCTCGTCGCGGTCCGGGTGCTCGTCGACACCGTCCGTGACTGCTACGCGGCCCTCGGCGCGCTGCACGCGCGGTGGAACCCGGTGCCCGGCCGGTTCAAGGACTACATCGCGATGCCGAAGTTCAACATGTACCAGTCGCTGCACACGACGGTCATCGGCCCGGGCGGCAAGGCGGTCGAGATCCAGATCCGGACGCACACGATGCACCGCCGCGCCGAGTACGGCGTCGCCGCGCACTGGAAGTACAAGGAGGACCCGGCCGCCCGGGGTGCCCAGACCCCCGGTGCCCAGGTACGCGACGGGCAGACCGAGCCCGCGGGCGACATGGTGTGGCTGCGCCAGCTGCTCGACTGGCAGAAGGAGACGGCCGACCCGGGGGAGTTCCTCGAGTCGCTGCGCTTCGAGATCACCGCGAGCGAGGTGTACGTCTTCACGCCCAAGGGACAGCTCGTCGGCCTCCCCGCCGGGGCCACCCCCGTCGACTTCGCCTACGCGGTCCACACCGAGGTCGGGCACCACTGCATCGGGGCCCGGGTCAACGGCCGGCTCGTGCCGCTGGAGTCGCGCCTGGACAACGGCGACGTCGTCGAGGTGCTCACCTCCAAGGCCGACTCGGCGGGGCCCTCACGCGACTGGCTGGGCTTCGTGCGCTCGGCGCGCGCCCGCAACAAGATCAAGCACTGGTTCACCAAGGAACGCCGCGAGGAGATGATCGAGGAGGGCAAGGAGGCCCTCGCCAAGGCGATGCGCAAGCAGGGGCTGCCCCTGCAGCGGCTCACCTCGGTCGAGTCGCTCACCGGGGTGGCCGAGGAGCTGCGCTACCCCGGCATCGACGCCCTGTACGCCGCGGTCGGGGAGGGGCACGTCTCGGCCCAGCACGTCGTCTCCCGGCTCGTGGCGTCGGTCGGCGGCGAGGAAGGGGCCAGCGAGGACCTCGCCGAGGTCGCCACGCCCGTCCCCGACCATCCGCGACCGCGCCGCTCGGGGGACCCGGGCGTCGTCGTCAAGGGGATGAGCGACGTGTGGGTCAAGCTCGCCCGCTGCTGCACTCCGGTGCCGGGCGACGAGATCCTCGGGTTCGTCACCCGGGGCAACGGGGTGTCGGTGCACCGTCGGGACTGCACGAACGCCGACTCCCTGCTCGCCCAGCCGGACAAGATCATCGAGGTCGAGTGGGCGCCCACGGCGAGCAGCCTCTTCCTCGTCCAGCTCCAGGTCGAGGCACTCGACCGCTCGCGGCTGCTCTCCGACGTCACCCGCGTCATCTCCGACAACGGGGTGAACATCCTCTCCGCGTCGGTGCAGACCTCCCGCGACCGGGTGGCCGTGCTCCGGTTCACCTTCGAGATGGGTGACCCCGGCCATCTCGGGCACGTCATCCGCTCGGTGCAGAAGGTCGACGGCGTCCTCGACGCGGCCCGGGTCACCGGCGGGCGCCGCGAGGGCTGAGCCCGGGTCGCGCGCCCGCGTCGCGGGGCGCCCTCAGCCGCCGAACTCGTCGACCCCGGCTCGTGCCTGGGAGAGCCACTGCTGCTGGGCCGCGAGCCGCTCACGGGCCGCGTCGGCCGTGCGCTCGTCCCCGGCGGCCTGCGCCTGGTCCACCTCGGCCTGTGCCTTGGCGACCGCGGCCTCGAGCTGCTCGACCATGCTCTGGGCCCGCGCGGACAGCTCGGGGTTGGTCGCGCGCCACTTGCGCTCGTCGGCCTCGCGGACGGCGGCCTCGACCCGGCGCAGCCGCTTCTCCACCCGGTCCAGGTCGCCGCGGGGCACCTTGCCGGCCGCCTCCCAGCGCTCCTGGACCCCCCGCAGGGCGGACTTGGCGGCCTCGACGTCGGTGACCGGCAGGATCGCCTCGGCCTCGAGGAGCAGCTCCTCCTTGACCACGAGGTTGCCCCGGTACTCCTCGTCCTCGGCGGCAGCCGCGCTGTCCTTGGCGGTGAAGAAGGCGTCCTGAGCGGAGCGGAAACGCTCCCAGAGGGCGTCGTCCTCGGCCCGCGCGGCCCGCCCCGCCCGGCGCCAGCGGTCCATGAGCTGCTTGTAGGCGCGTGCGGTGGCCCCCCAGTCGGTGCTCGAGGCGAGCGCCTCGGCCTCGGCGACCAGGGCCTCCTTGGCCGAGCGGGCCTGCTCGCGGGTCGTCTCGAGCTCGGCGAACCACGCCCGGCGGGCCTTGTCGAAGGCGTTGCGCGCGTGGCTGAAGCGCTGCCACAGCGCGGCCTCGGTCGGCTTGTCGAGCTTGGCGGCGCCACGCTGGTGCTCCTTCCAGCGATCCAGCAGGGCCCGCATCCGCTCGCCCGACTGCTTCCACTGGGTGCTGCCCGGCGGCTGGGCGGCGATCGCCTCGGCCTCGGCGACGATCTGCTCGCGCTCGGTCGCGGCGAGCGCCCGGGCCGCCCGGCGCTGCTCGGTCTCGGCACCGCGCTTGGCCTCCAGCCCGGCCTCGACGCGCTCGACCGTGGCGTGCAGTGCCGGCAGGTCACCGACGACGTTGGCCTGTGCCAGGTGCTCCTTGAGGGTGGCCAGGGCGTCGGAGACCTCCTTGGCCGTGACCTCGGGGTTGCCGAGGCGGGCCTGCAGCAGCTCCGCCGAGGCCGCGAGCTCGTCGTACTTGCGGGCGAAGTACTGCAGGGCCTCCTCGGGCGTGGCGCCGGGGTAGGAGCCGACCTCCTGCTCGCCGCCGTCGACGCTCACGAAGACCCGGCCCTCGTCGTCGACCCGCCCGAAGCGGGCGGACTCCGAGTGCTCGGCCGGCGCCGGCGCCGCGGCCGGGGGACGCGGAGCGACCCGCCGCGCGAGTGCGGCGGGGGAGGGCACGGGCGGGCGGGGGGCGGGCTGGTCCTCAGACACGGTCAGGACTTCTCCTCGGTGACAGCAACCCGCAGGATGCTGATCGGTGCGGCCGGTGTGCCGTCCGTGGGGGAGGTGTCGTTCGGGGCGACCCCCTCGGCGGCGACCCTGTCGACGATATCCAACCCGGAGGTGACCGTGCCGAAGACCGTGTAACCGTCGGGGTCCTCGATCGTCGTGTCGCCGTAGACGAGGAAGAACTGCCCGCCGTTGCCCTTCTCGGCGTCCGAGGTGCGAGCCATCGCGACGGTGCCCCGGGGGTAGACGCCGTCCTCGGGGGCGTTCTCGACGCCGAAGCCGTACCCGGGGGTGCCCTGCCCGGTGCCGGTCGGGTCGCCGCACTGGAGGACCTTGAAGGCGTCGTCGGTCGTCAGCCGGTGGCAGGGGGCGTTCTTCCAGTACTGCTCGCGGGCCAGCTGGAGGAAGGAGGCGACCGCCTGCGGCGCCTTGGTGCCGTCCAGCTCGAGGACGATGTCGCCGCAGTTGGTCGTCAGGGTCGCCTCGTAGGTCTTGCCCTCGGCGGTCTTCTTGTCCGGCAGGGTCAGCTCCGCACCGGTGCCGAGCGCCTCGGGCGGCTCCGCACAGCCGGCGAGGGTCGTCGGGGCCGCACCGCCGGAGCGGCCCACGGTCAGGCCGAGCACGCCCATGATGCCGAGCACGAGGACGAGAACGCCCACGACGGCACCGACCCGTCGCAGCCGCTCGCGGTCGGCGGCCTTGCGCGCCCGGACCGCCTCCTGCTTCGCCCAGCGCCGGCGGGCCCGTGCCCGCTCCTGCTTCCTCGTCACGCCACGTCCTTGCTCCTCGAGGCTCCAGCGGCGCCCAGTGTAGGCACGCCTGCCCGTTAGGCTCGCGGGCGTGCTCGCCGTCACCTTCCCCGCAGCCGCCTTCGGGACCAACTGCTACGTCCTCGCGGCGGGGGCCGGCGAGGAGTGCCTCGTCGTCGACCCGGGCATCGGCGTGCAGGAGCCCCTGGCCGCGGTGCTCGCCGAGCACCGGCTGCGCCCGGCCGCGGTGCTGCTCACGCACGGCCACCTCGACCACGTCTACTCGGTGACGCCGGTGTGCGGGGGCACCACCGCCGCCTACGTCCACGCCGAGGACCGCTACCGGCTGGCCGACCCCCTCGCGAGCCTCGACCCGGGCACGGTGGCGATGATGGAGGCTCAGTTCGGCTCCCGGGCCACCTGGCGCGAGCCCGAGCAGGTCGTCGAGCTCGCCGACCGGGAGCGGCTGCAGCTCGCGGGGCTCACCGTGGAGGTGCTGCACGCTCCCGGGCACACCGAGGGGTCGGTGATGTTCGCGCTCCCCGACCTGCCCGACGGCCTCACGGCGCAGGAGGAGCTGGAGCGCACGGTCCTCTCCGGTGACGTGCTCTTCGCCGGGTCGATCGGCCGCACCGACCTGCCGGGGGGCGACGCCGCGGCGATGCGCCGCTCGCTGCGCGAGGTCGTCCTGCCGCTGCCGGACCCCACCCTCGTCCTCGCCGGGCACGGACCGGCGACGACGATGCGCCGGGAGCGGGCCACCAACCCGCACCTGCGAGGATTGGTGGCGTGAGCGCCCCCACCAAGGTCACCCCGATCTCCGGCTTCCCCGAGCTGCTGCCCGCCGACCGCCTGCTCGAGCTGCACGTCCTGGACACCATCCGGGAGGTCTTCGAGCTGCACGGGTTCGCCCCGCTGGAGACCCGCGCCGTGGAGCCGGTCGAGCGGCTCCTCGGCAAGGGCGGCGACGCCGACAAGGAGATCTACGGGGTCACCCGGCTCACGGGCGAGGAGAGCAGCCGGGATGCCGACCTCGGGCTGCACTTCGACCTCACCGTGCCGTTCGCGCGGTACGTCCTCGAGCACGCGGGGAAGCTGCACTTCCCCTTCCGGCGCTACCAGGTGCAGAAGGTCTGGCGGGGAGAGCGCCCGCAGGAGGGCCGCTTCCGCGAGTTCACCCAGGCCGACATCGACATCGTCGACGCCGGAGAGCTCGCTGCGCACTTCGAGGCCGAGGTGCCGCTCGTCGTCGCCGAGGTCTTCCGCCGACTGCCGGTGGGGCCCTTCCGCATCCAGGTGAACAACCGCAAGGTGCCCGAGGGGTTCTACCTCGGGATCGGGCTCACCGACGTCCAGGGCACCCTGCGGATCGTCGACAAGCTCGACAAGATCGGGCCCGAGCAGGTCGCGGCGCAGCTCGTGCAGGCCGGGGCGAGCGCCGAGCAGGCGCGGCTCGCCCTGGCCCTGGCCGAGGTGCGCTCGCAGGACCTCTCGTTCGTCGAGGCCGTGCGTGGGCTCGGGGTGGAGCACCCGGTCCTCGACGAGGGCCTCGAGGCGCTGGCGGCCGTCGTGCGCGCCGGGGCCGAGAGCGCCCCGGGGACCCTCGTGGCCGACCTGCGGATCGCCCGGGGGCTCGACTACTACACGGGCACCGTCTACGAGACCCAGCTGCTCGGCGCCGAGGAGTGGGGCTCGGTGTGCTCCGGCGGGCGGTACGACTCGCTGGCGAGCGACGGCCGCACGACCTACCCCGGGGTCGGCATCTCGATCGGCGTCACGCGGCTGGTCCACCTCCTGCTCACCCGGCGCGGCCTGCGCGCGAGCCGGTCGACCCCCGCGGCGGTCCTCGTCGCCGTCGTCGACGAGGCCTCCCGCCGCCGCTCGGACCTCGTGGCCGCGGCACTGCGGGGCCGTGGCGTCCCCTGCGAGGTCGCGCCGAGTGCGGCGCGCTTCGGCAAGCAGATCCGCTACGCCGACCGCCGGGGCATCCCGTTCGTCTGGTTCCCCGGGGCCGGCGAGGACGACGCGGACCAGGTCAAGGACATCCGCTCGGGCGAGCAGGTCGACGCCGACGCCACGACGTGGGTGTGCCCACCGCAGGACCTGCGCCCCGGCATCGTCACGCCGGCGGGCTGACGGCCGCCTGTGGGGGCGGGCGCAGCCCGCACTCGCGCAGCTCGAGGACGGCGAGCGCGCGCACGACGTCCCGCTCGCCGCGGCGCCAGGCGCCGGCCGGGTCCGGCGAGATCCGCGCCAGCCGCTCCATCGGCTGGTTGGCCATCGCCCGCAGGGCGAACAGGTCGAGGTCGGGGTCGGCGTCGACGAACCGCGCGGCGGCGCTCGCCCGGCGCACGAAGCGCCAGCGCAGCAGTAGCCAGGTGCCGACGACGAGGAGCACCGGCGCCGCGGCCGTCGTCAGGCCGAGGAGGACGGCGACGCGTCCGACGCCGTCGGCGAGGTCGGCTCCCGCCTGCTGCAGGTCACCGCCGATGTCGGCCGCGGACCGGAAGGGCGCGGCGACCCGGTCCTGGAGCAGCGGCAGACCCTCGAGCGAGTCGCCCGCTCTCGTCATGGTGTCGCGGAAGCCGGCACCCGCGTCCGCGAGCCGGTGGCCCGGCTCGGCGAGCCGGAGCGTCACCTCGTGCAGCCAGAGCCCGAGGCGCACCCAGAGCACGACCCAGACGACGACGCCGACGTCGGCGGCCACCTGGGCCGCTCGTCGGGTCGTCACGTCGCTGTAGAGCTTCACGGGGTTCCTCCCTCGGGTCGGACGGCGGGGCGCCGCCACTAGACTTCCATCGCCGCCCGCCCGGGTGGCGTCCCAGCGTGGTCCGCGACGCCCGCGGCCCAGGACACGAGACAGGGTCTGATAGCCGTGAAGGTCGGTATCCCCACCGAGGTCAAGAACAACGAGTTCCGGGTCGGCATCACCCCGGTCGGTGTCCACGAGCTGTGCCGTCGCGGCCACGAGGTCTACCTCGAGCAGGGCGCCGGGCTGGGCTCGTCGATCACCGACGACGAGTACCGCGCCCAGGGGGCCCGGATCGTGCCGGACGCCGACGAGCTGTGGGGCGAGTCGGACATGGTGATGAAGGTCAAGGAGCCGGTCGAGCAGGAGTACCACCGGCTGCGCGAGGGGCTCGTCCTCTTCACCTACCTCCACCTGGCCGCCGACGAGCCGCTCACCCGTGAGCTCGTCGAGCGGCGGGTCACCTCGGTCGCCTACGAGACCGTCCAGCTGCCCTCGGGACTGCTGCCCCTGCTCTACCCGATGTCCGAGGTGGCCGGCTGCCTCGCCCCGCAGGTCGGCGCGCACTCGATGATGCGCGCGCAGGGCGGGCGTGGCGTCCTCATGGGTGGTGTCGGAGGGGTCGCCAGCGCCAAGGTCGTCGTCCTCGGCGCCGGGGTCGCCGGGCAGAACGCCGCGAACATCGCCCTCGGCATGGGCGCCGACGTCACGCTGCTCGACACCGACCTCGACAAGCTGCGGATGAGCTTCTGGCGCTACGACAACCGGGTCGCCCAGATCGCGTCCTCGACGATGGCGGTGCGCGAGCAGGTGCTCCAGGCCGACCTCGTCATCGGGACCGTCCTCGTCCCGGGTGCCAAGGCCCCCAAGCTGGTCACCGACGAGATGGTCTCCCAGATGAAGCCCGGCTCGGTGCTCGTCGACGTGGCCATCGACCAGGGCGGTTGTTTCGAGAACAGCCGGCCCACGACGCACGCCGACCCGATCTTCCAGGTCCACGACTCGATCTACTACTGCGTGGCCAACATGCCGGGGGCGGTGCCGCACACCTCGACGTGGGCACTGACCAACGCGACGCTGCCCTACGCGACGACCCTGGCCGACCGTGGCTGGCAGGCGGCGATGCAGGCCGACGACGCGCTCGCCCGCGGGCTGAACACCCACGGCGGGCAGATCACCTACGCCGCGGTCGCCGAGGCGTTCGGGATGGCGAGCATCCCCCTCGCGGAGGCGCTCTCCTGAGCGGTCCGGACCCGCAGCCGGCCCGGGCCACGGCGGTGGCCCGGGCGGCGGAGGCCTGGCTGACCCACCTCGACGTCGAACGGGGGGTCTCGCGGCACACCCTCGCCGCCTACCGCCGCGACCTCGGGCGCTGGATGGAGCACCTCGGGAGCGTCGGCGTGACCCGGCCCGAGGACGTGACGCCGGCGCACGTGGCGGAGTTCCTCGCCCGGCTGCGCGAGGGTGACGCCACGCACGGCCCCCTCGCGGCCTCCTCGGCGGCCCGCACCCTCGTCGCGGTCCGCGGGCTGCACCGCTTCCTCGCGCTCGAGGGCGTGCTCGACGCCGACCCCACCCGGGAGGTCGCGCCGCCGCGGACACCCGAGCGCCTGCCCAAGGCCATCGCCGTGGACCAGGTCGAGCGGCTGCTCGCGGCAGCCTCGGTCGGGGACACCCCCACGGCCCTGCGCGACCGCGCCCTGCTCGAGGTGCTCTACGGGACGGGGGCGCGCATCTCCGAGACGGTCGGCCTCGACGTCGACGACCTCGCAGGCGAGGAGGGCGTCGTGCGGCTGCGCGGCAAGGGCGGCAAGGAGCGGGTCGTGCCGCTCGGCTCGTACGCGAGCGAGGCGCTCTCGGCCTGGCTCGTGCGGGGCCGCCCGGCCCTCGCCGCGCACGGGCGGGGGACCCCGGCGCTCTTCCTCGGCGTCCGGGGCGCGCGGCTCTCGCGGCAGAGCGCCTGGGCCGTGCTGCGGGCCGCCGCCGAGCGGGCCGGGCTGCCCGGCCACCTCTCACCGCACACCCTGCGGCACTCCTTCGCCACCCATCTGCTCGAGGGCGGGGCGGACGTGCGCGTGGTCCAGGAGCTGCTCGGGCACGCCTCGGTCACGACCACCCAGATCTACACGCGCGTCACCGTCCAGCAGCTGCGCGAGGTGTACGCCCAGGCCCACCCGAGGGCCCGCTGAGAACGGTGCCGGCAGCGGCCCCGGGGTCGCGGTCGCCCCGGTCCCCGCTGGTAGGGTCGGCCCGATCAGCGAGAGGCTGACCGAGGCACGAGCGGCACGGGGAGTGTGAGTTGGGCGAGACCGACGCGGCGTTCCGCATCGCCACCGAGGGGCAGCTCGGACCCACCGGCCGGCCGATGCCGCACTTCCCCGACCCGGCGCCGCTGGCCAGCCACGGCCCGGCCCGGATCATCGCCATGTGCAACCAGAAGGGCGGGGTCGGCAAGACCACGACGACGATCAACCTCGGTGCCGCGCTGGCCGAGGTCGGCCGCCGGGTCCTCCTCGTCGACTTCGACCCCCAGGGCGCGCTGTCGGTCGGCCTCGGCATCCCCACCCACGACCTCGGGGTGACGGTCTACAACCTCCTGGTCGAGCGCGGGCACGACGTGCGCGAGGTCATCCAGCACACCCGCGTCGAGGGGCTCGACATCGTCCCCGCGAACATCGACCTCTCCGCCGCCGAGGTCCAGCTCGTCGGCGAGGTCGCCCGCGAGCAGATCCTCGCCCGCGTGCTGCGGCCCGTCCTCGACGACTACGACGTCGTCCTCATCGACTGCCAGCCCTCCCTGGGCCTGCTCACGGTCAACGCCCTGACCGCGGCCCACGGCGTGGTCATCCCGCTGGAGTGCGAGTTCTTCGCCATGCGCGGCGTCGCGCTGCTCGTCGAGACGATCGAGAAGATCACCGACCGGCTCAACCCGCGCCTGACGATCGACGGCATCCTCGCGACGATGTACGACGGGCGCACCCTGCACTCCCGGGAGGTCGTCGCGAGCCTCGTGGAGCACTTCGGCGACCAGGTCTTCCACACCGTCATCTCGCGCACCGTGAAGTTCCCGGACGCCACCTTGGCCGCGGAGCCGATCACGACCTACGAGTCCTCGCACAAGGGTGCCGACGCCTACCGCCAGCTCGCCCGCGAGCTCATCGCGCGCGGCGGGGCGGCCTGACCCGGATGTCCTCGCCTCCCGGGGCCCCGGAGCGCGAGAGCGCCGCCGCGGCCACCGAGCCGGCCGCCGTGCCCGGCGGCGTCATCACCCGCCGGGCGGCGGTCACCCCGTTCGAGGTGCACCTGGAGAACTTCTCCGGGCCCTTCGACCTGCTCCTCGGGCTGATCAGCAAGCACAAGCTGGACATCACCGAGATCGCCCTGGCCACGGTCACCGACGAGTTCGTCGCCTTCATCCGCCAGGCGCAGCAGTCCGAGGACGGCTGGGACCTCTCGCAGGCGACGGAGTTCCTCGTGGTCGCCTCGACGCTGCTCGACCTCAAGGCGGCGCGGTTGCTGCCCCAGGCCGGCCCGGAGGACGAGGAGGACCTCGCCCTCATCGAGGCCCGCGACATCCTCTTCGCGCGCCTCCTGCAGTACCGCGCGTTCAAGGACATCGCGCACACCTTCGGCGAGCGGATGGCGACCGCCGGGCGGCGCCACCCGCGCTCGGTGGCCCTCGAGCCGCACCTGGCGGCCCTGCTGCCCGAGCTGGTCATGACCGTCACCCCGGAGCAGCTGGCGGTGGTCGCGGCTCGGGCGATGGCACCCAAGACCGAGCCGAGCGTCGGTCTGACCCACCTGCACGCCCCCCAGGTCAGCGTGCGCGAGCAGGCCGGCGTCATCGGCGCTCGGCTGCGCCGGGAGCGGGTCGCGTCCTTCCGCAGCCTCGTCGCCGACGCCGACAGCACCCTCGTCGTCGTCGCGCGCTTCCTCGCCCTGCTCGAGCTCTTCCGGGAGTCCGCGATCGGCTTCGAGCAGGCCCAGGCCCTGGGCGACCTCACCGTGCGCTGGACCGGGCCGGAGGGCGAGGTCGAGGTCACCGACGAGTTCGACGAGCCACCGCTCGCGGCGCCCGACCCCGCCGCGGGGCCGGCCCCCGACCCCAGCCCGAAGGAGGGCACCGATGAGTGAGCCGGAGCCGACCGCGCCCGAGCCGCAGGGCGCGGCGCCCGCCGAGGGCCAGCTGGCCCTCGACGTCGCGGACCTGCCCGGGGGCGTGCCCGGCGCGCTGGAGGCCGTCCTCATGGTCGTCGACGAGCCGGTGACGACGCTGGCCCTCGCCGCCGTCCTGGAGCAGCCGGTCGAGGACGTCGAACGGGCGCTCGCCGAGCTCGAGAGAGGCTACGAGGAGCAGTCGCGCGGGTTCACCCTGCGCCAGGTGGGCGGCGGCTGGCGGATGTACAGCCGGCACGAGTACGCGCCCCTGGTCGAGCGGTTCGTGCTCGACGGCCAGCAGGCCCGGCTGACCCAGGCCTCGCTGGAGACCCTGGCGGTCATCGCCTACCGGCAGCCGGTGTCCCGCTCACGGGTCGCGGCGGTCCGGGGCGTCAACGTCGACGGGGTGATCCGCACCCTCCTCACCCGGGGGCTCATCGAGGAGGTCGGCCAGGACGAGGAGTCCACCGCGACCCTCTACGGCACGACGTCCTACTTCCTCGAGCGCCTCGGCCTCGGCAGCGTCGAGGAGCTGCCGGCTCTCGCCCCGTACCTGCCCGAGGTGGACGTCCTCGACGAGATCGCCGAAGGAGGCCGGGGATGACCCCGCCGAAGGGACGCGGCGGCCGCCGGGCCGGCGACCGGCAGCAGCGACCGCGCGGCGGGGGCAACACCCGCCGCAGCCAACCGACGACGCCCCCTCGCGAGCCGCAGCGTGCGCGGGTGGACGTCCACGACCCCGACGGTGTGCGGCTGCAGAAGCTGCTCGCCGCCGCCGGCGTCGGGTCGCGCCGGGTCTGCGAGGACCTCATCAGCCAGGGCCGGGTCGAGGTGGACGGCCAGGTGGTCACCGAGCTCGGCGTGCGCATCCGGCCCACCCAGGTCGTGCACGTCGACGGCGAACGGGTCCAGCTCGACGAGTCGCGGGTCTACCTGGCCTTCAACAAGCCGCTCAACGTCGTGACGTCGATGAGCGACGAGCTCGGGCGGGTGGACATCGGGGACTACGTCGGTGCCCGCAAGGAGCGCCTCTTCCACGTGGGGCGGCTCGACGCCGACACCGAGGGGCTGCTGCTCCTGACCAACGACGGCGACCTCGCCCACCGCCTGCAGCACCCGCGCTACGGGGTCCTGAAGACCTACCTGGCGCAGATCCCCGGGCCGGTGCCCCGTGACCTGGGGCGCCGGCTGCGCGAGGGTGTCGAGCTCGAGGACGGCCCGGTGGTCGTGGACTCCTTCCGGGTCGTGGACTCCCAGCCGGGCAAGGCGCTCGTCGAGGTCGTCCTCCACGAGGGCCGCAAGCACATCGTGCGGCGCCTGCTCGACGCCGTCGGCCACCCGGTGATCTCCCTCGTGCGCACGCAGGTGGGGCCGGTCCGGCTCGGGGACACCAAGGCGGGCAAGTGGCGGGCGCTCACCGCGACCGAGGTCGCCGCGCTGTACAAGGCCGCCGGGCTGTGATGCGCGTCCACGTCGTCGGCACCGGCCTCATCGGGACCTCGCTCGGTCTGGCCCTGACCCGGCACGGTGACGAGGTGACCCTCGAGGACGCCGTGCCGACGCACGCCGCCCTCGCCCGCGACCTCGGGGCCGGCCGGCTGCCGGGGGAGGGGGAGACGCTCGACCCGCAGCTCGTCGTCGTCGCGGCACCCCCGGACGTCACCGCCGGCTGCGTCGCCACCGCGCTCGAGCGCTGGCCCTCCGCGGCGGTCACCGACGTCGCGTCGGTCAAGGGTGCCGTGCTGGCCCGGCTGCGCGCCGCCGACGCCGACCTGGGGCGCTACTGCGGGTCGCACCCGATGGCCGGGCGCGAGCGCTCGGGCGCGGTGTCGGGCCGGCACGACCTCTTCGACGGCCGCGCCTGGGTCCTCACGCCGACCGCGGAGACCCGCCCGCAGGCCCGCGAGCTCGTCGCCGACGTCGCGCGGGCCGCCGGTGCCGCCGTCCTCGAGCTCCCGCCGGAGGGCCACGACCGCGCCGTGGCGGTGGTCTCGCACGTCCCGCAGCTGGCCGCCAGCCTCGTCGCGGCGCGGCTCGAGACGCTCGACGAGGACGCGGTGGCCCTCGCCGGCCAGGGGCTGCGCGACGTCACGCGGATCGCCGCGAGCGACCCGCACCTGTGGACCCAGATCCTTGCGGGCAACGCCCCCGCCGTCCGCGAGGTGCTCGCCGGCCTGGCCGAGGACCTCGACCGGCTGCTCGAGGCGCTGGCCGCGCTCGCCGACGGAGGCGACGCCCCGGGTGCCCGCGGGGCGCTCGCCGGGGTGATCGCCGCCGGCAACCTGGGACAGGCCCGCATCCCCGGCAAGCACGGTGCCGCCCCGACGAGCCTGGAGACGGTACGCGTCCTGCTGCCCGACGAACCCGGCCAGCTGGGGAGGCTCTTCGCCGACATCGGCGCGATCGGCGTCAACGTCGAGGAGTTCCACCTCGACCACGGCCTCGGCCAGCAGCTGGGCCTCGCCGAGGTCGAGGTGCTGCCGGCGGCCGCGGCCGGGCTGGCGCAGGCCCTGGGCGAACGGGGCTGGCGGATCCACGGGTGAGGCGGCCACTAGGCTGCGGCCCCATGGGTACGCCGCTGACGATCGCCATCGACGGTCCCTCCGGCTCCGGGAAGAGCACCGTGGCGCGTGCCGTGGCGACGCGGCTCGGCCTGGGCTACCTCGACACCGGTGCCATGTACCGGGCGCTCACCTGGTCGTGCCTCGAGCGCGGCGTCGACCTCACCGACCGGGCCGCGGTCGCGCAGGCCGCTCGTGACCTGCCGCTCGCGATGGGCACCGACCCCGCGGCCCCGAGCGTCACGGTCGACGGCACCGACGTGGGTGCCGCCATCCGCACGACCGCGGTGAGCAGCGCGGTCTCCGCGGTCGCGACCAACCTCGAGGTCCGACCGGTGCTGCAGCGCCTCCAGCGGCAGCTGATCGAGGACGTCGCGGCGCGCGCCGGTGGCGTCGTCGCGGAAGGGCGCGACATCACGACGGTCGTCGCTCCCGACGCGCGGGTGCGTGTGCTGCTCACCGCCTCCGAGGAGGCCCGCCTGCGTCGGCGCTCCGCCGAGCTGCACGGCTCGGCGGACGCGGCCGCCGTCGAGGCCACCCGCGACCAGGTCGTGCGCCGTGACCGGGACGACTCGACGGTGTCGGCGTTCACCCGGGCCGCCGACGGCGTCGCCCTCGTCGACACCTCCGAGCTCGGCCTCGAGGAGAGCATCGCCGCGGTCCTCGACGTCGTCGCGCAGCGCACCGCCGCGAGCGGCTGAGCCGCGCGTCGCCGGCACCCGCGCGCATACGGGAGAATGGGGGGATGAGCACGGACGAGCCGACCCGCACCCAGGACCCCGAGGCGATCGAGCGGGCCCTGCGTGCCGGTCTCGAGGACTTCGAGCTCGACGAGGAGGACCGCGCGCTCCTCGAGGCCGAGGGGCTGCTCGACGAGGACGGTGAGGTCCGCGCGCCCGCCCCGGTGGTCGCCGTCGTGGGTCGGCCCAACGTCGGCAAGTCCACCCTCGTCAACCGCGTCCTCGGCCGCCGGGAGGCCGTCGTCGAGGACGTCCCGGGCGTCACCCGCGACCGGGTGGCCTACGACGCGGAGTGGTCCGGGCGGCGGTTCACCCTCGTCGACACCGGCGGGTGGGCGGTCGACGCGACGGGCATCCACCTGAGGGTCGCCGAGCAGGCCGAGATCGCCGTCGAGCTCGCCGACGCGGTGCTCTTCGTCGTCGACGCCACCGTCGGGGCGACCGACGACGACGAGGCCGTCGTGCGGATGCTGCGGCGCTCGGGCAAGCCGGTCGTGCTCGTCGCGAACAAGGTCGACGACCAGCGCACCGAGGCCGACGCCGCCGCGCTGTGGAACCTCGGGCTCGGGCAGCCGTGGCCGGTCTCCGCGCTGCACGGGCGCGGGAGCGGTGACGTCCTCGACGCCCTCCTCGAGGTGCTCCCCGCCGTCTCTCGGGTGACCGCCTACCAGCCGGGGGGCCCCCGCCGGGTCGCGCTCCTGGGCCGCCCGAACGTCGGGAAGTCCTCGATGCTCAACAAGCTGACCGGCACCGACCGGGTGGTCGTCGACGACGTCGCCGGCACCACGCGCGACCCGGTCGACGAGGTCGTCGAGCTCGCGGGCCGCTCGTGGCGCTTCGTCGACACCGCCGGCATCCGCCGGCGCGTGCACCAGACGCGGGGGGCGGACTTCTACGCCTCCCTGCGCACCCAGACCGCGCTGGAGAAGGCCGAGGTCGCGGTCGTCCTCATCGACGCGAGCGAGCCGATCGCCGAGCAGGACGTCCGGGTGGTCCAGCAGGTCATCGACGCCGGCCGGGCGCTCGTCATCGCGTACAACAAGTGGGACCTGACCGACGAGGAGCGTCGGCACTTCCTCGAGCGGGAGATCGAGCGCGACCTCGTCCAGGTGCCCTGGGCGCCCCGGGTCAACCTCTCGGCACGCACCGGTCGCCATCTCGAGCGCCTCGTGCCGGCCCTCGACCGGGCGCTGGACTCCTGGGAGACCCGCGTGCCGACCGCGCGGCTGAACGCCTTCCTCGGCGAGGTCGTCGCCGCCCACCCGCACCCCGTCCGCGGCGGGAAGCAGCCCCGCATCCTCTTCGCCACCCAGGCCGGCACCCGCCCCCCGCGGTTCGTCCTCTTCGCCTCGGGGTTCATCGAGGCCGGCTACCGCCGCTTCGTCGAGCGCCGGCTGCGCGAGGAGTTCGGCTTCGAGGGGACCCCGATCGAGATCTCCGTCCGGGTGCGCGAGAAGCGCCGGGCCCGCCGCTGAGGCGGGCGGATTCGGCCGCGCGGGTGGGCGTGGGATAAGGTTTCGACCGCTCCCGTGAGGGAGCAGCCACGGGCTGTGGCGCAGCTTGGTAGCGCACTTGACTGGGGGTCAAGGGGTCGCAGGTTCAAATCCTGTCAGCCCGACCAGTTGCCCTGGAGGAGAGGCCGTCTCCCCGGGGCCATGGCGATCTCGTCTCCGGTGGCCAGAGGCCTACGCACCCCGTGGCGTGGCAGCGGGCCCGGGATCGGCGAAGAAGGCGAGCTCGTGGGCGCTGGAGAGCTCGAACGCCCGGAACATCCTCGTCCGATCGGCCGCACCGGCCGCGGCCGCCGCTTCGGTGACGTGCCGGATGGCCTGGTCGTTCGCCTGCGCGAAGGCCGGGTCGGCGTAGGTGGCCAGCCACGACGCGTAGGGGTGGCCCGGGTCCCGGGCGCGCTCGCCGAGCTCGCCGGCCTCCAGCCGTCGGCCCAGGTCGGTGTACAGCCAGAAGCACGGCAGGACGGCGGCGACGAGCCGGCCGTAGTCGCCGGCGAACGCCGCCGAGCGCAGGTGGTCGAGGTAGGCGGTCGTCGCCGCGGAGGGTGCCAGGTCGACGGTGGCCGCCCCGAGGTCGCCGTCGGGGTCCAGCCACGATGCGTGCAGCTCCAGCTCACCGGCGATCGCGCCGTGCGCGGCCTGCGCCCAGAACGCCTGCTCGGTCGGTGTCGGAGCGATCCGGGCGGCCTGCGCGAGCACGCGCGCGTAGTCGCGCAGGTACAGCGCGTCCTGGCCCAGGTAGGTCAGGAAGCGTTCGCGCTCCAGGGTGCCGTCGGCGAGTGCCCGGATGAACGGCAGCTCGTCGATGCGGGCGCGGATGCCGGCGATGCGCCCCCACCACTCGTCGGCGACCTCCGCCGCGGCCGGCCGGGTCTCCAGCCCGCCGCGGGACCACAGCCCGGCGAAGTGGCTGACCGGCCCGTGCCCGCCCCCGACGCGGAGGCGGTCGGCGGCCCGCAGCGACTCGCGCAGCCACCCGCGCGCGGCCGCCACCGCGTCGGCGGGGCTGTCGCCGTGTGCGAGCCGGGTGGCGAGCGCCGAGGACAGCGAGCAGCCGGTGCCGTGGGTGTGGACGGTGGCGATGCGGGGTCCGGGGAACTCCTGCCGCACCCCCCGGGTCGCGTCGACCAGCGCGTCGGGCGCCTCGTCGCCGGGCAGGTGGCCACCCTTGACCAGCAGGGCGACGCCGAGTGACGCCGACAGCTCCTGCGCTGCGTCGAGCGCCTCCTCCCAGCCGTCGACCGCTCGCCCCGCGAGCACGGAGAGCTCGGCGAGGTTGGGGGTCGCCACGTCGGCCCGCACGAGCAGCTCGCGCAGCGCCACCTCCGCGTCGGGGTCGAGCAGGCGGTCGCCGCTCGTGGCGACCATGACGGGGTCGACGACGACGACCGGCGGGCGCACCGCGTCGAGCCAGTCGGCGACGGTGCGGATGACGTCCGCGTCCGAGAGCATCCCGATCTTGACGGCGTCGACCGCGACGTCGTCCGACACGGCGTCGAGCTGCTGACCGAGGAAGTCGACGGGCGGGACGTGCACGGCCCGCACGCCGCGGGTGTTCTGGGCCGTGAGCGCGGTGAGCACCGCCATGCCGTAGCCGCCGTTGGCGGCGATGGACTTCAGGTCGGCCTGGATGCCGGCGCCCCCCGAGGGGTCGCTCCCGGCGATGCTGAGCACCCGGGGCGCGATGCCCGCCCGCCAGCGACGGGCGAGGTCTGCCGCCTCCGCCTCCGGGTCGTCCGCGGCGCACAGCGCGGAGACGACCGCGACCCCCGCGGCCCCGGCGTCCCGCAGTGCCTCGACGTCGTCGGGGCCGATGCCGCCGATGGCCACGCACGGGAGCGGGGTGGCCGCGGCCAGGGCACGGAACCCGTCGACGCCGAGCGCGGGTGGATGGTCGGGCTTGGTGCGCGTGGGCCGGACCACGCCGACGCCGAGGTAGTCGACCGTGCCGGCGGGCAGGGCGCTCACCGCGGCGAGCTGGTCGGGACGGTTCGCGGTGAGCCCGATGAGCGCGTCCGACCCGAGCCTCGCGCGCGCCCACCTCACGTCCGCGTCGTTCTGGCCGACGTGGACGCCGTCGACACGCGCCCCCCGCTCCCTCGCCGCCACCGCTGCGTCCACCCGGTCGTCGACGAGGAGGAGGGCACGACCGTCGATGACCGCCGCGAGCTCGACGAGCTGTTCGACGACCTCGGCGTCGGTCGCCGTCTTGTCGCGCAGCTGCACGACCCGCACCCCGCCGGCGACGGCGAGCCGGACGGTCTCGACGACGCCTCGCTCGCCGCACAGCACGGGGTCGGTGACGAGATGCAGCGACAGGTCGGCGGTCACAGCGTGCCCGCCTCGACGCGCGCCGCGGCGGCCAGCTCTCCGGGCTCCAGGGCGTCCAGCGCGTCGAGCAGCCCGACCGCGAAGCTGCCGGGCCCGGCCGCTGCCTGCGCGGCCCGCTCGGCGGCGACGGTGTAGACGAGGGTGGCCGAGGCGACCGCGAGGAGCGGGTCGGCCGAGAGGTGGGCGGCCCCACCGAGGAAGGCCGCCATGAGCGCTCCCAGGGCGCAGCCCCCGCCGGTGACGCGCGTCAGCAGCACGTGGCCGTTCGCGATGCGCCATGTCCGCTCGCCGTCGGTGACGAGATCGACCGGTCCGGACACGGCGACGACGCTGCCGTGCCTGCGGGCCAGCAGCACCGCTGCCTCGAGCGCGGCGTCCGTGCTGTCCGTTGCGTCCACGCCGCGCCCTCCCGCGCTGAGACCGGCGAGCGCCAGGATCTCGGAGGCGTTGCCCCGGACCGCGGTCGGGCGTTGCCGCGCCAGCGCGTGCGCGAGCTCGGTGCGCACCGGTAGCGCGCCGACCGCGACGGGGTCGAGCACCCACGGGGTGCCGGCTGCCGTGACGGCCCCCACCGCCTCGAGAGCCGCGGCGCGCTGCTCCGGGGTGGGGGTGCCCAGGTTGACCAGCAGGCCCGAGGCGCCCTCGGCGAACCTCCCGGCCTCACCGACGATGTCGACCATCGCCGGCGCCGCGCCGACCGCGAGCAGCGCGTTGGCCGTGAAGCCGGTGACGACCGTGTTCGTGATGCACTGCGTCAGTGGCGGTCGCTCGCGCAGCGCGCCGAGGAGCTCCGCGGCGGCGGCGGGCAGGGTCGAGCCGAGTTCCGAATGCAGACGTGCGCTCATGGCGACATCCCTCCGCTAGTACGAACTAGAGCAGGTTCGACGGGTGTGATCTCAGCCGCCCGTGGCGGCACCCCGTGCCACTACCTGCGCACTCTAGTCCGACAGCGTCGACGCCATCCGGCGCACCGCCTCCTCGACGAGGGCCGGTGAGGTCGCGAGGTTGAGCCGCACGAAGCCCCGGCCGGCGTCCGAGCCGTAGCGCGGCCCGGAGCCCAGGGCGACCCGTCCCCGCTCCCGGAAGACCTCGGCGGGGTCGTCGCCCAGCCCCAGGGCACGGCAGTCCAGCCAGGCGAGGTAGGTCGCCTCGGGGGGACGCCAGCGCACCTGCGGGAGATGCTCGGCGAGCAGGCCCCCGAGGAGGTCGCGGTTGGCGCCGAGCTCGGCGCGCAGCCGGTCCAGCCAGCCGAGGCCGTCGCGCATGGCGGCGACGTGCGCGATCTCGCCGAGGTGGGAGGAGCCGTGCGTGTGCACCTCGTGGAGGCGGGCGAGGTCGCCACGGGCCCGCGGCCCCGCGAGGACGACGGCCGACTTCAGCCCGGCGAGGTTCCAGCCCTTGGACGGCGAGAAGACCGCGAAGGCGTCCTCGGCACCCGGCACGGTGAGGTACGGCGTGAACGCCGGCCCGCCGGGCAGTACGAGCGGTGCGTGGATCTCGTCGGCGACGACCCGCACCCCGTACTCGGCGGCCGCGTCGGCCAGCGCCGCCAGCTCGGCGGGGGAGTGGACGGCCCCCGTCGGGTTCTGCGGGTTGCACAGGAGGTAGGCGGCCCGCTCGCCGCGGGCGGTGGCCTCCCCGAACGCGGCCCGCAGCGCCTCGGGGTCCAGCCGGCCCTGCGGGGTGAGCGGCGCCTCGACGCGTCGGCGGCCGATCGCCTCGAGGAAGCCGAAGAAGGCGTCGTAGACCGGCGGGGAGATCACGACGGGCCCGCCCTCGTCGGTGAGCAGCCGGAGGGTCTCGCTCGCGCCGATCATCACGTCGGTGACGACGAGCATCGAGGCCGGGTCGGGGGCCCATCCCCAGGCGGTCGAGACGTAGCGCGCGACCGCTGCGGCGTAGTCCGGCGCCCAGCCGTACCCGGTGTCGCCCCGGGCCATGGCGGCGGTCACCGCCTCGACGACGGCGGGGCACGGCGCCGCGTCCATCTCGGCCACCCACAGGGGGAGCACGTCCGGTGGGTAGGCCCGCCACTTCACGCTCGTGCGGTCACGGCGCAGCTCGGCCTCGCTCGCGCCGAGGATGGGAGTGCTCACCCGACCACCCTAGGTGGGTGTCGAGCGCCCGGACGCGCGCACCGCCTACAGTGACGGCCATGGTGGCGCAGGACTCCTCGGGGGCGGTGAGCACGCGTGTCCTGACCCTGCCGAACCTGCTCAGCGCGCTGCGTCTCGTCGGTGTGCCGGTCTTCCTCTGGGCCGTGCTCTCCGGGCACGACGCCCTGGCCATCGTCCTGCTCGCGGTCTCCGGGGCCACCGACTACCTCGACGGGCGGATCGCCCGCGCCTGGGGCCAGGAGTCCCGCCTCGGACAGCTCCTCGACCCGGTCGCGGACCGGCTCTACATCGCCTCGACCCTCTTCGGGCTGGCGGTGCGCGACGTCATCCCGTGGTGGGTCGTCGGGGTGCTCCTCGCCCGCGAGGCGTTCATGGGCGTCGTCGTCCTCGTCGCCAAGCGGCACGGCTGGCTGGGGCTGCCGGTCCACCTCACGGGCAAGGCCGCGACCTTCAACCTGCTCTACGCCTTCCCGCTGCTGCTCCTCGCCGACGGCGACTCGCCGGTGGCCCGGGTGGCCGAACCCATCGGGTGGGGGTTCGCCTGGTGGGGCATCGTCCTGTACTGGCTCGCCGGGTTGCTCTACGCCGCCCAGCTGCGCCGCCTCCTCGCGCACGAACGGACGGTCCTGGCATGACGGCCGCGTCGGGAGGTCGACGCCCCGACGCGTCGATGACGCTGATCCGCACGATGCTCGAGCGACCGCTGGACCCCGGCTACCAGGCGGCCGCGGACCGCCGGGCCGCGGCGGGCCTGCCTCGCTCGACGTCGCTGCGCGCGCCCCGGCTGCTGCTCGCGACGCTCGTCATGGGGCTCGCGGTGGGCGTGGCCGCCGCCAACCTCACCGCGAGCAACACGCCGCGCAGCACCGCCCGGAAGGACCTCGTGCGCGAGATCGAGGCGGGACGGGCCCAGGCCGACCGGCTGACCGCCCAGGCCCAGCGCCTGCAGGCGCAGGTGGCGGCGCTCGAGGCCGAGCAGCTGGCGTCCGTGGGCGCGGACACCACCCGCAGCCAGGAGATCTCCGAGGCCGTCGGCGCCGTGCCCCTCACCGGCCCGGGCCTCGTGCTCACCCTCGACGACTCCCCGGAGGCCGACAGCGCCGACGCCACGACGAGCGACCAGGCCGACGAGCAGCGGATCCTCGCCCGCGACCTGCAGTACGTCGTCAACGCCCTGTGGCAGTCGGGTGCCGAGGCGGTGAGCATCAACGGGAACCGGCTGACCTCGGTCTCGGCCATCCGGTTCGCCGGGTCGGCGCTCATCGTCGACTACCGACCCCTGGCCCGGCCCTACGTCGTCACCGCCCTCGGGGACCCCCAGGAGCTGCCGGGGCGGTTCGCCGACGGCGTCGGCGGCAGCTACGTCTCGGCCCTGCACAGCAACTTCGGCATCCGGGCCGACACCGAGGTCTCCGACGACCTGCGCGTGCCCGCCGCCGTCGGCCTGACGACCCGCTACGCGACGCCGTTGGATACTGGGGTGTCCCCGACGAGCGGGGCGACCAGCGACCCGGAGGACCCCTCGTCGTGATCCCTGCCATCGGACTCGCCCTCGGCATCGTCGTCGGGCTGCTGCTGCAGCCCGCGGTGCCGGTGTGGCTCCAGCCCTACCTGCCGATCGCCGTCATCGCGGCCCTCGACGCGGTCTTCGGCGCGGTCCGGGCGATCCTCGACGGCATCTTCAGCGACAAGGTGTTCGTCGTCTCCTTCCTCTCCAACGTCGTCGTCGCCGCGTTCATCGTCTTCCTCGGCGACAAGCTCGGGGTCGGCAGCCAGCTGTCCACCGGCGTCGTCGTCGTCCTCGGCGTGCGGATCTTCTCCAACGTCGCCTCCATCCGCCGCCACCTCTTCGACGCATGAGCCAGCCGGAGCGCGCGAGCACGAACCCCCCGACCGACGCCCGCCACGCGTGGGCCCGGCTGCGGCGTGCGGGCGCCCCGCGGCCGAGCAGGTCGAACCTGCTGGCCATGCTGCTCGCCGCGGCACTCGGCTTCGCGATCATCGCGCAGGTGCGCCAGACCTCGATCCAGGGGCTGGAGAACCTGCGCGAGGACGAGCTCGTGCGGATCTTCGCCGACGTCGACCAGGACGGCGACCGTCTCTCGCAGGAGGTGCGGGACCTGCAGTCCTCCCTCGAGCTGCTCGAGAGCCGGACGACAGGTGAGGAGGAGGCCCAGCGCGCGGCCCAGGAGCGGCTCGACGCCCTCGGCATCCTCGCCGGGACCGAGCCGGCCACCGGCCCCGGCATCGTGCTGCGCATCGCCGACCCGGAGCACGCGGTCGGTCAGATCCTTCTGCTCGACGCGATCCAGGAGCTGCGGGACGCCGGCGCCGAGGCCATCCAGGTCGGCGACGTGCGGGTGGCGGCCTCGACGTGGTTCGCCGACACCGACGAGGGCATCTCGGTCTCCGGCACGGAGGTCAGCCCTCCGTACGTCGTGCGCGCCATCGGCGACTCCGACACCCTCGCCGGCGCGATGCAGATCCCCGGCGGGGTGACGGCCACCGTCCGCCGGGTCGGCGCCGAGGCGACGGTCGACATCCGCGAGCGGGTCGACGTCGACGCGTTGCTCAGCGTCACCACGCCTCAGTACGCTCAACCGGTACCGACGAGCACCCCCTGACGCCACCGCGCGTCCCCGAGACAGGAGAGTCATGAGCGACCTCGAGTACCCCTCCGGCCTGCGCTACACCGCCGAGCACGAGTGGGTGCGCCCGGACGGCGACACGGTGCGGGTCGGGATCACCGCCTTCGCCCAGGAGGCCCTCGGGGACGTCGTCTACGTCACCCTCCCGGCGGTCGGGGATGCGGTCACCGCCGGCGACACCTGCGGCGAGGTCGAGTCGACGAAGTCGGTGAGCGACCTCTACGCCCCGGTGAGCGGTGAGGTGACGGCGGTCAACAGCGCGCTGGACGCCACGCCCGAGCTGGTCAACAGCGACCCGTACGGCGAGGGCTGGATGTACGAGCTGCGCCCGACCACGGCCGAGGACGTCGAGGCGCTCCTCGACGTCGAGGCCTACACCTCCCAGCTGTCCTGACCGGGGCGCGGGAAGCGCCCGGCAGGGGGTGGGCCTGCGGTGCCCCGGTGATCTAGGGTGGCGTGGGCGGCAGGTCACGACGAAGGGTGATGGAGCAGATGACTGGCGACGAGCGCGGCGAGGAGCAGCAGCCTGCGCCCGACCCCACGACGATGCGGCTGCAGGCCGTCGAGGGCGGTACCCGCAGCGAGCCCCAGGGCGAGGCCGAGCACGTCCTGACCAAGGCTGATCTGTCCACCGTCGAGGCCCTGCGGCCCGGGACGGCGCTGCTCGTCGTCCTGCGCGGCCCGAACACCGGCGCCCGCTTCCTGCTCGACGACGACGAGGTGATGGCGGGCCGGCACCCGGACAGCGACATCTTCCTCGACGACGTCACCGTCTCGCGCAAGCACGCCGTCTTCCGCCGTTCGGCCGGGACGTTCGTCGTCGAGGACGTCGGTTCGCTCAACGGCACCTACGTCAACCGGGACCTCGTCGACGAGGCGAGCCTCTCGACGGGCGACGAGGTGCAGATCGGCAAGTTCCGGCTCGTCTTCTACGCCAGCGCCGAGGACTGAGCGGGCGCGGGGGTGCCTGCCCGCACGATCGGGGCGGTGGTCCGCGAGCTCGTCGAGGAGTTCCCGGACGTCACCATCTCCAAGATCCGCTTCCTCGAGGCCGAGGGGCTGCTCACGCCCGAGCGGGCCCCCTCCGGCTACCGCCGCTACGGCCCGGACGACGTCGAGCGGCTGCGCTACGTCCTGCGCGCCCAGCGCGACCACTTCTGGCCGCTGCGGGTCATCAAGGAGGCCCTCGCTGCCGCTGACCGGGGGCTGGAGCCGGGCGGGCCGGACCACCCGCCGTGGGTGCCGGAGGCCGGGCCGGACCCGGACCTGCCCGACGCCGCGGCGGTCCGCGCCGGTCAGGCGCTGCGGGTCACCGCAGCCGAGCTGGGCCGGGCGAGCGGCCTGGAGCCCGCGGCCGTGGCCGAGCTCGTCGAGCACGGCCTGCTCGCGCCCGGCGGCGACGGCGGCTTCGACGTGCAGGCCCTGCGGGCCGCCCGGGCCGCCGCCGGCCTTGCCGGGTTCGGGCTCGAGGCGCGCCATCTGCGGGCGGTCCGGGTGGCCGTGGACCGTGAGCTCGGGCTCGCCGAGCAGGTGCTCGGGCCGCGCCGGGGGGAGGACGCCGAGCGGGCCACCGAGGAGGTCGCCCGGCTCCTCCTGGCACTGCACGCGGCCCTGTTGCGCAGTGCTCTCGAGCGACCGGAGTGAGGTCGGGTCGCCATCCTCGCGCGCCAGGCCCGCGGGGTACGGTGACGGTGTGAAGGTGATGGACGTCCTCGGGGTCCGCGTCGAGATGCCGAACAACCAGCCGATCGTCCTGCTCCGCGAGCGCGACGGCGGACGGTATCTGCCGATCTGGATCGGTGCCGCGGAGGCCACCGCGATCGCGTACGCCCAGCAGGGTGTCGTCCCGCCGCGACCGCTCACCCACGACCTGTTGCGCGCGGTCATCGACGACCTCGGCCACACCCTGACCCGGGTGCGCATCGTCGCCCTGCGCGACGGTGCCTTCCACGCCGTCCTCGCCATCGACGGCGGCGCCGGCAGCGGGGGAGCCGACGTCGACTCGCGCTCCTCGGACGCCATCGCCCTGGCCCTGCGTGCCGGCGCCGAGATCGTCGCCGAGGACACCCTGCTGGACGAGGCGGGCGTGGAGATGGCCGAGAACGAGGACGACGAGGTGGAGCGCTTCAAGGAGTTCCTCGACCAGGTCTCGGCCGACGACTTCGACACCGACCCCGAGTCCTGAGCGCCGGTCCCCGACACGCCCGGATGCGACACGCCGGGGGCGGTCGGGGCCTCGGTCGTTGACGCTGGTCACATCCGCCCCTAGCGTCACATCCGTCACAGACGTGGCCGGCAGAGTGACGCCGATGTCATTCGCGGGCGTAGAGTCGCTCGCAGCAGCCGGCATCACCAGGAGGTAGGCGTGGGCTCCACCGAACACGCGCGGCAGGGCACCACCCCCGTCGCCGCGCAGGGAATGCTGTTCGCCGACGACCTCCCCGAGCTCGACGACGAGGTGGGCTACCGCGGCCCGACCGCCTGCAAGGCGGCCGGCATCACCTACCGCCAGCTGGACTACTGGGCGCGCACCGGGCTCGTCGAGCCGTCGGTCCGCGCGGCAGGGGGCTCGGGCACCCAGCGGCTGTACGGGTTCCGCGACATCCTCGCGCTCAAGGTGGTCAAGCGGCTGCTCGACACCGGGGTCTCCCTCCAGCAGATCCGCGGCGCCGTCCAGGTGCTGCGCGAGCGCGGGGTCGAGGACCTCGCGGGCATCACCCTGATGAGCGACGGGGCCTCGGTGTACGAGTGCACCTCGAGCGACGAGGTCATCGACCTCCTCCAGGGCGGCCAGGGCGTCTTCGGCATCGCCGTCGGCAAGGTCTGGCGCGAGGTCGAGGGGACCCTCTCGGACCTGCCGAGCGAGCGCGCCGCCGACGAGGGCGGCGCCGAGGCGCTCCAGCCCGGGGACGAGCTCGGCGCCCGTCGGGCCGCCCGGCTGGCCTGATCCGCGTCCCGGGCGCGGCCCGGTCCCGGTGGTAGGTTGGCCCTCGCCGCCCATACCGCGCGGGAGAGTCCCCGGCATCCGTGCCGGGGCGCCGAAGGGGCAACACTCCCCAGAACCTCTCAGGCACCAGGGACCGCACGGTGCAGGCACCTCTGGAGGAGCGCGCCCGACAGAGGGGGAGGACGACCCTGCCGTCTGCCCCTGGAGGCCCTCCGTGAGCACCGCTGACCTTCCCGCGTTCGTCGCCCGCCACGTCGGTCCGCGCGAGGAGGAGCTCGCGGGGATGCTCGAGCGCGTGGGGCGCGACTCGCTCGAGGGGCTCCTCGACGCGGCGCTCCCCGCCGGCATCCGGCTCGAGGGACGCCTCGAGCTGCCGGCCGCGGCCTCGGAGCGGGCCGTGGTCGAGGAGCTGCGGGCGCGCGCGGTGCGCAACACCGTGCTCACCTCGCTCATCGGCCTCGGCTACTACGGCACGCTCACCCCGGCCGTCATCCAGCGCAACGTCCTGGAGAACCCCGCCTGGTACACCGCCTACACGCCCTACCAGCCGGAGATCTCCCAGGGGCGCCTCGAGGCCCTGCTGAACTTCCAGACCGTCGTCGCCGACCTCACCGCGCTGCCGACCGCCGGTGCCTCCCTGCTCGACGAGGGCACGGCGGCCGCGGAGGCGATGACGCTCATGCGGCGCGCGGCGAAGACGCCCGCCGACGCCGTGCTCCTCGTCGACGACGCGGTCTTCCCGCAGACGCTCGCGGTGGTCCGCACCCGTGCGCTGCCGCTCGGCATCGAGGTCGTCGTCGCCGACCTCACCACGGTCGACACCGCACAGGGGGTACGGGACGCCGCCGGGGGCCGCGACGTCTTCGGCGTGCTCGTCCAGTACCCGAGCGCCGACGGGGCACTGCGCGACCACAGCGCTCTGGCCCGAGCCGCGCACGAGGCGGGTGCACTGGTCACCGCCGCGGCCGACCTGCTCGCCCTGACGCTTGCCACCCCGCCGGGGGAGTGGGGCGCCGACGTCGCCGTCGGGACCACCCAGCGGTTCGGGGTGCCGATGGGCTTCGGCGGCCCGCACGCGGGCTACCTGAGCGTGCGCGCGGGGCTGGAGCGCACCCTGCCCGGGCGCCTCGTCGGGGTGTCGGTCGACGCCGAGGGCGCGCCGGCCTACCGGCTGGCGCTGCAGACCCGTGAGCAGCACATCCGGCGGGAGCGGGCCACGTCGAACATCTGCACCGCCCAGGTGCTCCTCGCGGTCATGGCGAGCATGTACGCCGTGTACCACGGCCCCGAGGGCCTGCGCGCGATCGCGCTGCGGACCCACGCCCACGCGCGGGCGCTCGCCGAGGCCCTGGCCGCCGGGGGCGTCGCCGTCGGTGACGCGCCGTTCTTCGACACCCTCACGCTGCACGTGCCGGGCCGGGCCGACGAGGTTCTCGCCGCGGCGCTCGCCGAGGGGGTCAACCTCTGGCGCCACGACGAGGACACCGTGTGGCTCAGCGTCGACGAGACCACCGACACCGTGGTCCTCGGGAAGGTCTGCCGGGCGCTCGGCGTCACTCCGCCGGGCGAGGTCGAGCTCACCGCCCCGGCCTGGCCGCAGGCGCTCGTGCGCACCTCGGGCTACCTCACCCACCCGGTGTTCTCCGCCTACCGCTCCGAGACGGCGATGCTGCGCTACCTGCGCCGGCTCGCCGACCGGGACTTCGCCCTCGACCGGGGGATGATCCCCCTCGGCTCGTGCACGATGAAGCTCAACGCGACGAGCGAGATGGTGGCCGTCACCTGGCCGGAGTTCGCCGACCTGCACCCGTTCGCGCCGGCCGGCCAGACCCGCGGCATCCGTGACCTCGTCGAGGAGCTGTCGGGGTGGCTGTGCGAGCTCACCGGCTACGACGCGTGCTCGCTGCAGCCGAACGCCGGTTCGCAGGGAGAGCTCTCCGGGCTGCTGGCCATCGCCGCCTACCACCGCGCCAACGGCGAGGAGGCCCGCCGGGTCTGCCTCATCCCGAGCAGCGCGCACGGCACGAACGCGGCGAGCGCGGTCATGGCAGGGATGACGGTGGTCGTCGTCGGCACCGACCCGGTGAGCGGCAACGTCGACCTCGCCGACCTGCGCGCCAAGGTCGAGCAGTACCGGGACACGTTGGCGGCGATCATGGTCACCTACCCCTCGACGCACGGGGTGTTCGAGGACACCATCACCGAGCTGTGCGCCCTGGTCCACGACGCGGGCGGGCAGGTCTACGTCGACGGGGCCAACCTCAACGCCCTGCTCGGGCTGGCCGAGCCCGGCCGGTTCGGCGCCGACGTCTCGCACCTGAACCTGCACAAGACCTTCTGCATCCCGCACGGCGGCGGGGGCCCGGGGGTGGGCCCGGTGGCCTGTCGCGAGCACCTCGCGCCGTTCCTGCCGAACCACCCGCTGGACCCCCAGGCGGGGCCGTCGACCGGCGTGGGGCCGGTCTCGGCGGCGCCCTTCGGGTCGGCGAGCATCCTGCCGGTCTCCTGGGCCTACGTCCGCCTCATGGGTGGCGCCGGGCTGACCCGGGCGACCCAGGTGGCGGTGCTCAGCGCCAACTACGTCGCCGCCCGGCTGCGTGAGCACTACCCGGTGCTCTACGCCGGCGCCGAGGGCCTCGTCGCCCACGAGTGCATCCTCGACCTGCGCGGCATCACCAAGGACACCGGGGTCACCGTCGACGACGTCGCCAAGCGGCTCGTCGACTACGGCTTCCACGCACCGACGATGTCCTTCCCGGTCGCGGGCACGCTCATGGTCGAGCCCACCGAGAGCGAGGACCTCGCCGAGCTCGACCGGTTCTGCGACGCGATGGTCGCCATCCGCGCGGAGGTCGACGAGGTCGCCTCGGGTGCCGTGACCCTGGGCGAGAGCGTCCTGCGCAACGCCCCGCACACGGCCGCCTCGCTCGCGGGCCCGTGGGAGCACCCCTACGACCGGCACACGGCGGCCTACCCGGCGGGCGTGGACCCGACGGCGAAGTACTGGCCTCCGGTACGGCGGATCGACGGCGCCTACGGCGACCGGCATCTCGTGTGCTCGTGCCCGGCGCCGGAGGCCTTCGAGGAGTGAGGCCGCTCAGGCCGCGGGGGTGACGCCCGCGACCCGAACCGCGACGGTGCTGCCCGCGGACCCCTTGGTGACGACGACCTGGTGCCCGATCCGGGCGCGCAGGTCGGGGACGTGGCTGACCACGCCGACCGCCCGGCCTCCCTCGCGCAGTCCGTCGAGCACCCCGACCACCTGGTCGAGGCTGTCCTCGTCGAGGCTGCCGAAGCCCTCGTCGACGAAGAGGGTGCCGAGGTCGAGACCCCCGGCCTCCTCGCGGACGGCGTCGGCCAGCCCGAGGGCCAGCGCCAGCGAGGCCATGAACGACTCGCCGCCGGAGAGGGTGGCGGTGTCGCGCACCCGGCCGGTCCACTGGTCGAGCACTCGCAGGCCGAGCCCGGAGCGCGCACCCCGGGCGGCCCGGTCGTCGCTGTGCTCGAGGAGGTAGCGGCCGGAGCCCATGACCGCGAGGCGCTCGTTGGCCAGGGCCGCGACCTTCTCCAGGCGCGCAGCGAGGACGAAGGAGGTCAGGCGCATGCGCAGGGTGTTCTCGCCGCCGGTGCCGCCCACCGCGTCGGCCAGCTCGCGCACCCGGGCATGACGCCCGGTGAGCTCGGCCAGCCCCCGACAGTGCTCTTCGAGCCGAGGGCGCAGCCGGTCGACGGCGCGGGCGGCGCGGGTGAGCGCCTCGTGCTGCGAGGAGCCCTCGAGGACGAGACGCCGAGCGGCGGTGTGCGCCGCCGCGAGAGCCTCGAGGTCGGGCGCCTGCCCGGCGAGCGCGGCGTCGACCTCGGGCTCGGCGAGGACGGCCGTGGCCGCGGCGACCGCGCGCTCGTGCCCGAGGACGGCGTCGCGCAGCCGGTCGGCCTCGGGCGCGGGCAGCAGCGCGTCGCGGGCGGCGTCGGCGTCGGGGAAGCCGGCCTCGGCCAGGGCGCCCGCGAGGTCGTCCTGGGCCCCGGCCAGGCGTGAGCGCGCCGCGGTGACCGCGGCCTCGGCCCGCGCGAGCCCGGTCAGCACGGCGGCCACCTCGCGGTGCCGGGCCGGGTCGCTGCCACCGCAGGGGCAGCCGTCGTGGGCCGCCACCGCCGCCGCGAGCCGTGAGCCGACGTCCTCGGCCTGCTCGCCGAGGGCCCGGACCTGCTCGCCCAGGGACTCCAGCGTGCTGGTGGCCTGCTCGTGGGCGGCGGTCACCCGGTCGGCCTCGGCGCGCAGCCGGGCCCGGGTGGACTCGGCCTCGACGAGGTGGTGCTCGGCCGCCCGCGCGGCCTCGAGCGCGGCCCGACGCTCGGCGAGCCGGGCGCGCAGGCCCTCGCCGGTGGCGCCGCCGAGCACCTCCTCGCGCGTACGGACGGCGGCGAGCAGGTCCCGGACGGCGCCCTCGGTGTGGTCCACCTCGACGCGAGCGTGCTCGACGGCGTCCTGCGCCGCCGCGAGCTGCTCGGGGGAGACCGGGTCGGCGGCGACCGCGGGGTCGGGATGCTCGGCGGCCCCGCAGACCGGGCAGGGCGTGCCGGGCTCGAGCCGGTCGGCGAGCTCGGCGGCCATGCCCTCGAGCCGCCTGTGCTGCAGCTCGATCAGCTGCCCGAGCAGCCCGGAGAGCCGCTCCCGGCCGGCGAGGAGGGCGGGCTCGAGGGCGGCGGCCCGGGCGGCGTCGGCGTCGGCCTCGGCGAGCAGGCCCAGGCGGTGCTCGACCTCCTCGACGGCGGCGGCGAGGTCGGTGGCGCGGGCGGCCTCGGCGGCGACCGCGGTGGCGGTCTCTCCGGCCTGCTCCGCGGCGGAGCGGGCGGCGGGCAGCTCCTCGGCGAGCCCTGCCTGCTGCGCCTCGAGCCGGTCGCGCCGAGTGAGGAGGCCCTCGAGCGAGGTGGCGAGCTCTCGGGCGGTGAGCGTGAGCCGGTCGACCTCGCCGGCCGCGTCGTCGAGCGAGCCCGCCCGCTCGGCGAGCACCGCAGGCTCGTCACCGCAGGGGTCGACCCCGAGGGCGGTGGCGGCCGCCCGCCGGGACTCGGCCTCGGCGGCCTCGGTGCGCACCTCCTCGCGTGCGCGCTCCAGGGCCGCGAGGTGGCCGCGCAGGGCGGCCGCTTGCTCGCACGCCGCGAGCCGCGCTGCCCGCTCCCGGTGGGCCTGCTCGGCGGTGGCCAGCTCGGCGAGGGCGGCGGTGGCCTGCTCGCCGCGCCGACGATGGCCGAGCAGCTCGCGGCCGGTGGCCAGAGCCTGGTGGGCCGCGGCCTCGGTCGCCTCGAGTGCGTCGAGCTCGGTGACCGACGCGGTGACCCGGTCGCCGAGCCGGGTGGCGATCTCGGCCAGCCGTCGAGGAAGCATCTCCGGCGCCGGGTCGCCCACCACGAGCTCGGGATCGGCCGTGGCGAGGGCCTCGAGCGCGTCGGCGAGCCGGAGCAGGTCGTGCTCGAGCTCGGCGCCCGCCGCCTCCAGCGCCGCCACGGTCTCCCGCCGGGTGTCGGCCAGCCACTGTTCGACGTCGCTGAAGACCCCGATGTCGAACAGTCTCTGGAGCAGCTCACGGCGGGCCTCGGGCTCGGCCCGTAGGAAGGTCGCGAACTCGCCCTGGGGGAGGAGGACGACGGTGGCGAACTGCTGCATCCCCATCCCGAGCAGGTCGGCGACGACGTCGGCCACCTCGTCGTGCCGGGTGCTCACGGCCTCCCAGCCACTCCCACGCCGCTCCTCGAGGACGACGGCCGCCGGCACCCGGGTCGTGCCGGTCCCCCGGCGCTTGGGGCGCTGCCACTCGGGGGAGCGGGTCAGCCGCAGCCGACGCCCGGAGACGGTGAGCTCGAGGACGACCTCGGGAGGCGTCTCGGGCGAGGCGTGGTCCGAGCGCAGCCCCCGGCGCGAGCGCGAGCCCGGGACGTCGGCGTACAGGGCGAAGCAGATGGCGTCGAGCAGGCTCGTCTTGCCCGACCCGGTCGGGCCGTGGACCAGGAAGAGACCGGCGGCAGAGGCGGCATCGAGGTCGACGACGGCACGCTCGGCGAACGGCCCGAAGGCCTGCAGCTCGAGCCGGTGCAGGATCACGCCGCGCCCGCCCCGGCGGTGCGCGCGCCGCCCTCGTCGTCGGCGAGCCCGCGGGCCACCCGGGCCGCGGTGAGCGCCTCGGTGAGGAGCGCGCGCTCCTCGTCGTCCGCGGCCCGCCCGCCGCGGACGTGACCGAGGAAGTCGCAGCAGACCTCGAGCGTCGAGGCGGCCCGCACCCGCTCGGCGTAGGGCCGTAGCGGCGCGACGGCCCCCTCGGGCTCGAAGCGCAGCTCGAGGGTGTGCGGGAAGCGGCGCCGCAGACGCTCCATCGCGCCGAGGGGGCGGGTGGCGTCGGTGAGCGTCACCTGGCACCAGGAGCCTTCGGCACCCCCGTGGCGCGGGTCGGCCAGCAGGTCCTCGAGCCGGCCGCGCAGCACCGCGAGCGGGCGGTGCACGGGTGCGTCGACCTCCTCGACGACGGGGTGCTCGCCGGCGAGGTCGACGAGCAGGCCCCCCTTGCGCTGGCGCCACTCGCCGAAGGACATCGCGAGCGGAGAGCCGCTGTAGCGGACCGACTCGGTGACCCGCTGGCGCCCGTGGAGGTGGCCAAGGGCGGCGTAGTCGACGTCGGCGAACACGTCGGCGGGGACGGCTGCGACGCCACCGACGGCGATGTCGCGCTCGGAGTCGCTCGAGAGCGCACCGGAGACGAACGCGTGGGCCATGACGACCGTGCGGCCGGGCCGGCGTGCGGCGTCGGCGCGCACCCGGCCCATCGCGGCTCGCAGCACCGCCTCGTGGGTGCGCTCCGCAGCGCCGAGGGTGTCGGCGGTCAGCGCCGGCTCGAGGTAGGGGAGGGGGTGGACGGCGACGTCGCCGAGGAGGACCGGTCGACCGATGTCGGCCACCGAGGCGCGGATGTGGACCCCGGAGCGCTCGAGCAGGCCGGCGGCGAAGCCGAGGCGGGTCGCGGAGTCGTGGTTGCCCGTGGAGAGGACGACCGCGGCGCCGGTGTCGACGATGCGCTCGAGGGTCTGGGAGAGCAGGGCCACGGTGTCCGGCGCGGGCATCGCCCGGTCGTAGACGTCGCCGCTGACGAGGACCGCGTCGACCCGCTCGCCGCGGACGACCTCGACGAGGTGGTCGAGGTGCTCGGCCTGGGCACCGAGCAGCCCGACCCCGTGGAACGAGCGCCCGAGGTGCCAGTCGGAGGTGTGGAGCAGCCGCACGGGTCCCACGCTAGGAGAACCCACCGACGCAGCCCGGGACCGAAACGCGTCGCCGGCTACCACGCCGCCTCCCGATGTGGTTGGTTGTCGTCATGGGAGCCGAGGTCAGCGCGCAGAGCTACACGCGCGAACAGCGTCAGCGCTACCGGGAGAAGGTCCGCCAGAACCTCGACGTCTTCGAGCGGATGCTCACCCAGAGCAGCTTCGCCTTCGACCGGCCGATGACCGGGCTGGAGATCGAGCTCAACCTCGTCGACGGGCAGCAGCAGCCGCACTTCCACAACGAGGAGGTCCTCGCGGCGATCGCCGACCCCGGCTACCAGACCGAGCTGGCGCGCTACAACATCGAGCTCAACGTGCCGCCCCGGCCACTCCCGGGCGACGCGGCGCTCGAGCTCGAGGAGGACCTGCGCTCCAGCCTGAACGCCGCGGACGAGGCGGCGGGAGAGGTCGGGTCCAAGATCGTCGCCATCGGCATCCTGCCGACGATCATGCCCGAGCACTACGAGGGCGACTGGATCAGCGAGAACAACCGCTACACGGCCCTGAACGACTCCATCGTCCTGGCCCGCGGTGAGGACGTCTACCTCGACATCGAGGGCCCGACGGGGGAGCGGGTCGCGACCTACTGCAGCTCCATCGCCCCCGAGTCCGCGTGCACCTCGGTCCAGCTGCACCTGCAGGTCGCGCCGCACGAGTTCGCCCAGCACTGGAACGCCGCCCAGGCTCTCTCCTCGGTGCAGCTCGCGCTCGCCGCCAACAGCCCCTACTTCTTCGGCAAGCGGCTGCACGCCGAGACGCGCGTCGAGCTGTTCAGCCAGGCCACGGACACCCGTCCGGTGGAGCTGAAGAACCAGGGGGTCCGGCCGCGGGTGTTCTTCGGCGAGCGGTGGATCACCTCGATCTTCGACCTGTTCGAGGAGAACGTCCGCTACTTCCCGACCCTCCTCGCGGAGATCACCGACGAGGACCCGATGGCCAAGCTCGAGGCGGGCATCGCGCCCGAGCTCGGCGAGCTGCGGCTGCACAACGGGACGGTCTACCGGTGGAACCGCCCGATCTACGACATCGTCGGGGGCACGCCTCACCTACGGGTCGAGAACCGCGTGCTGCCGGCGGGGCCGACGATCGCCGACGTGCTGGCCAACGCGGCCTTCTACTACGGGGCGGTGCGGATGCTCGCCGCCGCCGACCGGCCGGTGTGGACGAAGATGAGCTTCGCGGCGTGCGAGGAGAACTTCCGCCAGGCCGCCCGCGACGGGATGGACGCGCGGATCTACTGGCCCGGCTACGGCGAGGTGCCCGCCGACGAGCTGGTCCTGCGCCACCTGCTGCCGCTGGCCCACGAGGGCCTGCGTGCGTGGGGGGTCTCCGACGCGGTCCGCGAGCGCTACCTCGGCATCATCGAGGGCCGCGCGCGCAGCGGCGTCAACGGCGCCGAGTGGCAGACCCGCACCGTCGAGCACCTCGAGGGCGAGGGGGTCGAACGCCGTGAGGCGCTGCGCCGGATGCTCGCGCGGTACGCCGAGCTCATGGACGCCAACGAGCCGGTGCACACCTGGCCGCTGCCCTGACCCGACACCCCGGGGGGTGTCCGTCCTCGTCGGTGGCGGGGATGGAAGGATGGGGGAGTGCCCCGGTACGTCGCCTTCCTCCGCGCCGTGAACGTCGGCGGCCGGTTCGTGCGGATGGCCGACCTGCGTGGCGCTCTCGAGGACGCCGGCTTCGGGCGGGTCGAGACCCACATCCAGTCGGGCAACGTGCACGTGACCAGCCGGCGACGCTCGCCGCAGGCGGTCGCCGGGGAGCTGACCGAGGTGCTCTCGCGGTGGGCGGGCTTCGAGATCCCGGCCATCGTGCGGACCCCGGCCCAGCTGCACGCCCTCCTCGAGGAGGCCGACGCACTCGGGCCGCTGCTGCCGGGCGGGGGAGCCCGGTACCTCGCGCTCGCCGACGGTGACGTGCCCGAGGAGGCGGCCGAGGTCCTCGCGGGCTGGCCGCGCGCGGGGGAGGCCGCCCGGGCGCTCACCGGCGCGGTGCTCGCCGAGCTGGGGGTGGACTTCCACCGCTCCACCCTGACCAACGCCCGGATCGAACGGATCACGGGCCTCACCACGACCTGGCGCGGCATCGACGTGGTCCGCGCGGTCGACGACAGATGGGGAGAAGGATGACCCAGGAGCACACCGGCGGGACCGGCACCGGCCACCGCAGCGTGTCGATGACCCGGCTGGAGAAGGGCCTCTACGAGGTGCGCAACCCGCGCGGCGGGACGATCCGCTGTGGCGGTGGTGGGGAGAGCGAGGACTTCACCCCGGTCGAGCTCCTCCTCACCGCGATGGCCGCCTGCGGTGGCTCGGACGTGGACTGGATGACGAGCCGGCTCGCCGAGCCGGAGGTCTTCGAGCTCGTCGCCGAGGGTGAGAAGACCAAGGACGACGCCGGCAACCACCTGACCGACCTCGTCGTCACCTTCCGGGTGCGCTTCCCCGAGGGCGCCGACGGCGACCGGGCGCGCGAGCGGCTGCCGAGCGCGATGGCGCGCAGCCACGACCGGCTGTGCACCGTGACCCAGACGATCACCCGGGGCACGCCCGTCGAGGTGACGCTCGAGGAGGTCTGAGCCCGCGCGCCGCGGCCCGGTCTGGCACCCTGGGCCGATGGCGCGCTACCTCGACGTCCACCCGGTCGACCCGCAGCCCCGGGCCATCGCCCAGACCGTGGCCGTGCTCGACGGGGGAGGCCTGCTGGCCTACCCGACCGACTCCGGCTATGCGCTCGGGGCGCGGATGGGCGACGCCCAGGCCAAGGAGCGCATCCGCGCCGTCCGGCGGCTCGACGACCGCCACCACTACACCCTGGTTTGCCGCGACTTCGCCCAGCTCGGCCAGCTCGTGCACGTCGACAACCACGTCTTCCGTGCGGTCAAGGCGGCCACGCCGGGCCCGTACACGTTCATCCTGCCGGCGACCCACGAGGTACCGCGGCGGCTGCTGCACCCGAAGAAGCGCACCGTCGGGGTGCGGATCCCCGAGCACGCCGTGGTGCGGGCGCTGCTCGCCGAGCTCGGCGAGCCCCTGCTGTCCTCGACGCTCATCCTGCCGGGCGAGCAGGAGCCGATGACCGACGGCTGGTCGGTCAAGGAGGCGCTCGACCACGTCGTCGACATCGTCCTGGACTCGGGGGAGTGCGGGCTGGAGCCGACGACCGTCGTCGACTTCACCCTGGGCGAGCCGACCGGCGAGGTGGTGCGCCAGGGCGCCGGGCCGTGGCCGGTGCGCTGAGGTGTCTCGCGCCCCGGCGCCGGTGAGCCGTCCGGCGCCGGGGCGCGGCCTCGGTGGTCTGCCGCGCGCGGCTCGAGGGGGAGGACAGGCGGCACCGCGTCGGTGCCGGCGGCCGCGGGGCGGGTTCCACCTGATGCCACGGTAGGAGCCGCTCGGTCAGGGCGTCACCAGCACGGTGTCAGGACTCGGTAACGGTCCGGTCAGGGCCCGTCCACCCGGAAACGCACCCCCGGGCTGCGCGCTCCAGGGGCCGGTCCCGCGTGGTCGGGCCAGGTCAGCCGCGGCGTGGGGGAGTGCGGCGAGGCCGGCCGGGTGAACGCCCAGGGGAGCCTGGGTGACGCCGCGATGTTGCACAGACGAAACACGGATAGGCGTGACCTGTGCGGTGGTGACCCCTAGGGTGCAGCCATGAACACGCGCCGAATGACCATCTTCCTCGCCGGCGGGACTCTCGCTCTCACCACCTCCGCCTGCGCCACCGAGACGACGACGACCGAGAGCGGTGCCAACGTCATCAAGGACGGGACGCTCACGGTCTGCACCTCGCTGCCCTACGAGCCGTTCGAGTTCGAGAAGGGCAACGAGATCGTCGGGTTCGACATGGACCTGGTCAAGAAGGTCGCCGACGCCAACGACCTGGACATGTCCATCGTCGTCACCGGCTTCGAGGGCATCCAGTCCGGTCAGGCGCTCAACTCCGGCAAGTGCGACATCGCCGCCGCAGGCATGACGATCACCGACGAGCGGGCCAAGGTCATCGACTTCACCGACCCGTACTTCGACGCCACCCAGGCGCTGCTCACCAAGGACAAGTCCCTGGACTCCCTGGAGTCGCTGGACGGCAAGACCCTCGGGGTGATGACGGGCACGACCGGCGAGATGTACGCCAAGGAGAACGCCCCCGACGGGGTGACCCTGAAGTCGTTCGAGAACCTCGGCCTGCAGACCTCCGCGGTCAAGAGCGGGCAGATCGACGCCATCATCCAGGACAACGGTCCGCTGCTCGACTACGCGAACAAGAACTCCGACACCTTCGTGACCGCCGAGTTCGACACCGGTGAGCAGTACGGCTTCGCGGTGAAGAAGGACAGCAACGCCGACCTGCTGGACTCGGCGAACACGGTCATCGCCGACTCCAAGAGTGACGGCAGCTACGACGAGATCTACGAGAAGTGGTTCGGTCAGGCGCCCGACTCGAGCGACAGCTGAGCACCCCGGAACCCGCCGAGCGACGTCGAAGGACGAGGACCGCCATGGCCACGAGCCCACGTCAGCGTGCCCAGTTCAGCCGTGGCGTCCAGTACGCCGTACTCGCCGTCCTCCTCCTGGTCATCGTCCTCACGGCCGACTGGGGGACCTTGAAGGACCAGTTCTTCAACGGTGAGATTCTCCCGCAGCTGTTCCCGACGATCTTCACGACGGCGCTGAAGAACACCGTCCTCTACACTGCCTGCGCGTTCGTCTTCGGCCTGCTGCTCGGGCTGGGGCTGGCTCTCATGCGGCTGTCCTCGGTGGGCCCGTACCGGTGGCTGGCGACGACGTTCATCGAGTTCTTCCGGGGCGTGCCGGCGCTGATCGTCTTCATCGGGTTCTACTACGGCCTGCCGGTGGCCTTCCCGGGACGTGTCCTTCCCGGGGGCACGCTCGGGGTGGTCACCGTGGCGCTGGGCCTCGTGGGCGCGGCGTACATGGCCGAGACCATCCGCGCCGGGATCCAGGCGGTTCCCAAGGGCCAGATGGAGGCGGCCCGCTCGCTCGGGATGCGTCACAGCCGGGCGATGCTCTCGATCGTCATCCCGCAGGCCTTCCGGATCATCCTGCCGCCCCTGACCAACGAGCTCATCCTGCTGACCAAGGACTCCTCCCTGGTGTACGTCATCGGCCTCAGCCTCGCCGACAGCGAGCTGACCGACTTCGGGCGGCGAAACCTCTCGCAGTTCGTCAACCTCACGCCCTTGTTCGCCGTCGCGCTGAGCTACCTGATCATCACCGTCCCGCTGTCCATCGTCGTGCGGCGCATGGAGGCCCGAGCCGAGAGGGCGCGCTGATGTCCGAGACCGACATCGACAGGTCCGCGCACGCGATCGACGTGCAGGAGCTGCACAAGTACTTCGGCGAGAACCAGGTGCTCAAGGGGATCGACTTCGAGGTCGACGCCGGGCAGGTGGTCTGCGTCATCGGGCCCTCCGGGTCCGGCAAGTCCACGCTGCTGCGCTGCGTCAACCGCCTCGAGGAGCCGACGTCGGGGAAGATCTTCGTCGAGGGGGTCGAGGTCACCGACCCCGACGTCGATCTCGACCTTCTGCGCAGCCGGATCGGGATGGTCTTCCAGCAGTTCAACCTCTTCCCGCACCTGACCGTCATGGACAACCTGACGATCGCCCAGACCAAGGTCAAGAAGCGGCGCAAGGACGAGGCGGTGCAGATCGCGCGGAGCAACCTGGAGAAGGTCGGACTCGCCAACCGGGAGGACGCCTACCCGGCGCACCTGTCCGGCGGGCAGCAGCAGCGCATCGCGATCGCGCGTGCGCTGTCGATGTCTCCCGACCTCATGCTCTTCGACGAGCCCACGTCCGCGCTCGACCCCGAGCTCGTCGGCGACGTCCTCGGCGTCATGAAGGACCTCGCCAAGGAGGGCATGACGATGATGGTCGTCACCCACGAGATGGGCTTCGCCCGCGAGGTGGGGGACAAGCTGGTCTTCATGGACGGCGGCGTCATCGTCGAGCAGGGCGACCCCGTCGAGGTCCTCGCCGACCCCCGCGAGCAGCGCACGCAGGCCTTCTTGTCCAAGGTCCTCTGAGGGGGCCCGCGGCCGCCGGAACCCGCGGCCATCTCGGGAGGTGGGTCGGGCGTGCGGCTGGTCGTCGTCGGCGTGGGTGCCATCGGGGGGTCGCTCGCGGTGCGGCTCGTCCAGGCGGGGCACGAGGTCGTCGCCGTCGCCCGCGGTGAGCACCTGGAGCGCATCCGTGCCGAGGGGCTGCGGCTGCGCACGCCCGAGGAGGACGTCGTGGTCCCGCTCGAGGCCGTCGGCGGCGTCGACGAGGTGGGGGAGCGGGGCGTCGACGCCGTCCTGGTGACGACGAAGAGCCAGGACACCGCGGGGGTGGCACACGCGCTGGCCGGTTCCGCGCTGGCCCGTCGGCCCGTGGTCTGTGCCCAGAACGGGGTCCGGAACGAGGACGTCGTCGCCGGCGCCGGGCTCGCCGCGTACGGGGCGCTCGTGATGATGCCGGCGGCCCACCTGCGGCCGGGGGAGGTGCAGGCCTACTCGTCCCCGACGGTCGGCATGGTGGACGTCGGGGTGTGGCCCTCCGGCACCGACGACGTCGCCGCGGGCGTCGCCGACGCCCTGCGGTCCGCCGGCGTCGACAGCCGCACGGTGGCCGACATCGCCCGGTGGAAGTACCGCAAGCTCCTGGTCAACCTCGGCAACGCCGTCACCGCACTGTGCGGGAGGAGCGCACCGGTCGGTGTCCTCCTCGAGCGGGCCGAGGACGAGGGGCGCGCCGTCCTCGATGCCGCGGGGATCGACTACGCCTCGGCGGAGGAGGACGCCACGCGGCGGGGCCGGACGCTGCAGGTGCGCTCCATCGGCGACGAGGAGCGTGCGGGCAGCTCGACGTGGCAGAGCCTGGCGCGGGCCACCGGTGACAGCGAGGTCGACGAGCTCAACGGCCAGATCGTTCGCCTCGGGGCGCGGGTGGGTGCACCGACGCCGGTCAACGCGACCCTGGCCCGGCTCGTGGCCGAGGCCGCCCGGACCCGGAGGGGGCCGGGGCTGATGACCGTCGGGGAGGTGCTCGCGCAGGTGGAGGAGGCGTCGTCGGCGGTGTAGTGACATAATGTGGATTATCGGCGTTACGCCGCAGTCACCCTCCGCAGGCGTCGGGCCTGCACCTCGTACCTGCTCACCGGCCCGCCACCGGTCCGCCAGAACCTCCGGCGCAGGCTGCCCTCGACCTCGACCCGGGCGCCGACCTGCAGCCGCCCGGCGCAGCGTCGGGTGGCTGCCGACCAGCACGCGACGTCGACGGTGTCGACGCCCGGATGCCCGCGCGGCCGCCCGACGGTCACCCGCAGGGTGTGCACGACGTCGCCGCTCGGCAGCTCGCGTGGCGGGTCGAGCGAGGTCACCCGCCCCACGAGGCGGACGGTGTTCTCGTCGGTCTCGGCCATCGTGGCCCCCTTCGCTGAGCCGGTCCGGCGCCAGTGCACCCGTGGTCCCCCCGTCGGCGCAACGGCCGGCGGTGGACCTGTGGACACCGGTGGCCCGCTCCGCGGCCTGTGGACCGTGCCCGGTCCGCACGGGTGTTACCTGTGTGATTCCTGTGACGCACGAGCCTGGTGTGCCGCCCGCGTGGCGGTCCCGCCGGCGTCGGCGGGCGCGATCTCCCGGCTTCGGGTGCCGACACCGGGTGCGGGTGCCTATGGTGGGAGCGCGCACGAGCAGGGCGTGTGCCGGAACCCGGGCCGTGCCCGGGATCGAGCAGGAGTCCAGTCGTGGTGCGGCGGTCGACGAACAAGGCAACGGGGCCTCGACGGGTGCTCGTCGGGCTCGCTCTGCTCGGTGCCGTCCTCGGGTCCACGGCACCGGCCGCCGTCGCTGCTACCGCACCGTCGCCGGAAGCATCGGCCCCCCCGAGCGCCGGGACATCCTCGGGCACGTCGTCGACGCCCAGCCCCTCGCCGTCGGCGAGCGGGACGGCCGGACCGCAGCCCAGCGCGAGCCCCACCCCGAGCCCGACGGGCACCCGGACGCCGGCGCCGGAGGACTCCGAGGAGGCCGCGGAGCCCGAGGGCCTCTCCCCCGCCGAGCTGGCCGCCCAGGTCGCCGAGGCGGCGCGGATCTCGCAGGTGCTCGAGGAGTCCAGCTCGGCCGTCGCCGCCGAGATGCGCCGGATGGACGAGCTGTCGACCCGCTCGAACGCGGTCCTCGAGCAGCTCGCGACGGCCACGGACGCCCAGCGGGCCGCCCGCGAGGAGGCCGCGGACACCCGGGCCGACCTGCGGCTCCTGCAGGGCCGGTTGGCCACGGCTCGCGCCCTCGTGCGCTCCTGGGTCTTCGACGTGTACTCCGGTGGTGGGGGCGACGCCGACCTCGCCGGCATGCTCGAGGCGTTCTCGGTCGACGAGGACGAGGTGAGCGACCCCCTCGGAGACCTGTCCTACCTCACCGACCAGCGCACCCGGGCGCTGCAGGAGGTGCGCACGCTCACCCAGGAGCAGGCGGACCTGACCCGTGCCGCGGAGTCGGCCGAGGCCGAGGCGACGGCCGCGCGCGCGGCGGTCCAGGCCGCCAAGACCCGCCTGGATCGCCTGATGAGCGCGCAGCTGGAGCGGGTCGGCACCCTGCGCCGGCTGCAGCGGGCCGAGGTCGACAAGGCCGGCCCGGTCGCCGAGGTGCTCGTCGGCGCGCGGACCCCCACGGCGCGGGCCGCCGCCGACCGGCTGCGCGAGGCCCTCTCGACGACGGCGCTCGAGTCCGCCCACGTCGGTCGCCCGTGCTCGCAGGAGGACGCGCTCTACCCCAACGGCGAGTACCCCGACAGTGCGCTGTGCCCGCTGTGGGAGGCCCCCGGCCAGCGCCTGGCGCCGCGCGCCGCCGCCGCGTTCGACGCGATGAGCAGGGCGTACGCGGCCCAGACCGGGACGCCGCTGTGCGTCACCGACTCCTACCGCTCCTACCCCGACCAGGTCGCCGTCAAGGCCTCCCGGGGCCGGTGGGCCGCCACCCCCGGCACGAGCCGGCACGGCCTCGGCCGGGCGGTGGACCTGTGCGGGGGTGTCGAGGACTTCGGGTCGGCCGCCCACCTGTGGCTGCGCACGAACGCCCCGCTCTACGGCTGGTTCCACCCGTCGTGGGCCGAACCGGACGGCAGCCTCCCCGAGCCCTGGCACTGGGAGTACGCGGGCTGAGCTCCGGGCCTCCCGCGCTAGGCGACGGTGTGCTCCCCGTGCTCCTTGACCGGAAGCATCACCGCGAACCCCGCGGCGAGGACGAGGACGATGCCGAGGATGCCCCAGTACTGCGTGTTGTCCGCCCCGGTGAGCAGCGCCCCCAGCGCGATGAACAGGCCGAAGGCGGTCGGTGAGAGGAACGAGACCACCCGCCCGGTTGTGGCGTAGAGGCCGAAGATCTCGCCGCCGCGACCCTCGGGGACGAGCCGGGCGAGGAAGCTGCGCGAGGCCGCCTGGGCCGGCCCGACGAAGACCGTCATGAGCAGGCCGAGGGGCCAGAACACCGCCGCGCCGCCGTCGTGGAGGACGAAGACGAGCAGCCCGAGGACGACGAGGGCCCCGAGCGAGACGAGGATGACCCGCTTGGGCCCGATCCGGTCGTCGAGCAGGCCGAAGCCCATCGTCGCGAGGCCGGCGACGATGTTCGCGGCGGCGCCGAAGATGATGACCTCCCCCGCGGAGAGCCCGAAGGTGCCCGCGGCGAGCACCGCTCCGAAGGCGAAGACGCCGGCCAGCCCGTCGCGGAAGAGCGCCGAGGCCAGGAGGAAGAAGACCGTGTGCCGCGAGAGCGCCCACAGGCCGGTGACCGAGCGCCACACGAGCCGGTAGGACTGCACCACCCCGACCCGGGGGCCGCGCTCGGTCGGCCGGTCCTTCAGGACGAGGAAGGCGGGGACGGTGAACAGCAGAGTCCACACCCCGCAGACCACCATCGAGACCCGGATGTCGAGCCCGTCGGCATCGGTGACGCCGAAGAGGCCCACCTCGGGCTGGATGAAGGCAAAGTAGATCAGCAGCAGGACGATGATCCCGCCGAGGTAGCCCATCCCCCAGCCGAAGCCCGAGACCCGCCCGACCGTCCTCGGGGTGGCGACCTGGTCGATGGTGGAGTTGTAGTTGACCCCGGCGATCTCCGAGACCACCGACCCGGCCGCGAGCAGCCCGAGCCCGACCCAGAGGAACCCCGGCTCGGGCCGGACGACGAACAGGGCCGCGGAGAGCAGGGCGAGCAGCCAGGTCTGGACGCGCAGGTGGTGGACGGTGCGCCCCGAGCGGTCGGAGTTCTGCCCGAGGACCGGGGCGAGCAGGGCGACGAACAGCCCGGCGAGCGCCGTCGAGACCGACAGTGCCGTCGACGTCGTGTTCGTGCTCCCGAAGGAGGAGCTCGTGAGGTAGACCGAGAAGACGAAGGTCGTGATCACCGTGTTGAAGGGCTGGGTGCCCCAGTCCCACATCCCCCAGGCGAGGACACGGCGCGGGCGGGTCGGCGGGGCGAGGTCGAGCGCGGAGGGGCCGGTGAGGTCGTCGGCCGCGGCGGCGGGTGGCATGCTCACGGGGGTGACGCTATCGACCCGGGGACCCCGGGCGGGCCGGGGCGGCCGGCCACTCCCCCGCACACGTCGGTGTGATGTCCCTCACAGCCGACGGGGCCACGTGGGGCGGTGCGGAACAACCCGGCCGGCTGGCGCGTTCCCTGACCATTGACCCGGCCGCGAGGACCCCGGTCGGGACATCACAGATCCGGGAGACACCCATGGCAGAACGCAGCCTGCGCGGCAGCCGGCTCGGCGCCCTCAGCATGGAGACCGACGAGAACGTCGTGCCCTCCGAGCGCAACATCACCACCTACCTGTGCCCGAACGGGCACACCATCGAGCTGCCCTTCTCCGTCGAGGCCGAGGTGCCGGCGACGTGGGAGTGCCGGTGCGGTGCGCTCGCCAAGCTCCAGGGGGGCGGTGCCCAGCCGGAGGCGAAGCCGGCCAAGCCGCAGCGGACCCACTGGGACATGCTGCTCGAGCGGCGCTCCATCCCCGAGCTCGAGGAGCTCCTCGAGGAGCGGCTGACGCTGCTGCGCGCCTCCCGCGGCGAGAAGACCAAGAAGAAGTCGGCCTGAGCGACCCGGCGATGCCGGCCCCCTGCCACGGGTGGCCGGCATCGTGCTGTCCGGGTGGGGCCTAGGCGGGCTAGTCGACCACCTCGCCCTGGATGACGTCGGGCGGGCCCTCGCCCCCCGCTCCCCCGCCGGCGGGTCCGCCGGGCCAGCTGCCGAACGGGCCGAGCAGGCGCCGGGCGACGGCCGCCTCGAGCCAGCGCCGGGTCACCGGACGGGTGAGCGGCAGGACGACGAGGAAGCCGGCGACGTCGGTGACGAACCCCGGGGTGAGCAGCAGGGTGCCACCGACGAGGACGAGCGCGGCGTCGGCGAGCTCGCGGCTCGGCATCCGGCCGGTCCGCAGGGCGTCCCGGAGCGCCGCCCAGGCCCGTCCGCCCTCACGCCGGACGATCCAGGCACCGAGCAGGGACTCGAGCAGCAGCAGGAGGAAGGTCGGCCACCCCCCGATGGTGCGCCCGACCGCGACGATGACGGCGACCTCGATCAGCGGGACGACGAGGAGGGCGAGGAAGACCCAGCGCAGGATGCTCCCCCGACGGCTGCGGCCGGAGGTGGGCACGGCACGTCCCGGGCTCACAGCGCGTGCCACCGCTCCGGCCGGCCGGCGAGCGCCCTCAGCTGGCGTGCCCGGTGCCGCAGGCCCCAGCCGGTGATCCGGCGCAGCGACTCGGCGACGATGTCGCCGCTCATCTTCGAGGTGCCGACCTCGCGCTCGACGAAGGTGATGGGCACCTCGACCACGGTGAGGCCGGCGCGCACCGCCCGCCAGGTGAGGTCGGTCTGGAAGCAGTAGCCCTGTGAGGCGACGTCGGCCAGCCCCATGACCCGCAGCGCCTCGCTGCGGTAGACCCGGAACCCGGCGGTCGCGTCGTGGACCGGCATGCCGAGCAGCACCCGCACGTAGAGGTTGCCCCCGACGGAGAGCGCCTTGCGGTGCACCGGCCAGTTGACGACCCGCCCACCGCGTACCCACCGCGAGCCGATGACGGCGTCGGCGTGCTCGGCGGCGGCCAGCAGCGACGGCAGGTGCTCGGGCCGGTGCGAGCCGTCGGCGTCCATCTCCACGACGGCGTCGTACCCGTGATCGAGCGCCCAGTGGAAGCCGTCGAGGTACGCCGCGCCGAGCCCCTCCTTGGCGCGCCGGTGGATGACGTGGACCTGCGGGTCGGCGGCGGCGAGCTCGTCGGCCACGACCCCCGTACCGTCGGGTGAGTCGTCGTCGAGGACCACGACGTCGGCGGTGGGCACGGCGCCGCGCACGCCGTGTACGGCGCCGGCGAGGTTCTCCCGCTCGTTGTACGTCGGGATGAGCACGGCGACGCGCTGCAGCGGTGGACGGTCGGAGTCAGGCAACGGTCTGGTCCTCGGGGGCCTCGGGGTCTGCCGTCACCCTAGCCCGCCGCCCCGACCGGGCCGCGGACAGCACGAGCAGGACGAAGAGCGCCGTGGCCAGGACCACGGGGGCGCTCCCGAGCCGGTCGGCCGGGGTGCGCTCGTGGCGCAGCACCGGCTCACCGAGGCCCTGGGCGGCGGTGAACAGGCCGGTGGCGCCGGTCACCGTGCCGTCGGGGGCGACGAACCCGGACACGCCGACCGTGGAGACGTGCACGACGCTGCGCCCGTGCTCGATGGCCCGGATCCGGGAGATGGCGAACTGCTGCTCGGACTCCGCCGTGTACCCGAAGGTGGCGTTGTTCGTCTGCACGAGCAGCAGCGAGTCGGTGTCGCCGGCGGCCTCGACGCTCGTGCGCATCAGCCCGTCGTAGGCGACCTCGAAACAGATCGTCGGCAGCGCGGTGTAGCTGCCGCCGCTCGCAGGCACCTCGAACGCCCCGACGGTGTCGCCGGCGACGAAGTTGCCGGCGAGGTCGGCCGCCGAGGTGAACTGCGCGAAGAACTCCCGGTGGGGGATGTACTCGGCGAACGGCACCGGGTGCAGCTTGGTGTACCGCTCGGGCTCCCCCGCGCCGGTGTAGAACAGCGAGACGTTCGAGCTCGCTCCCGGCGGCTCGGCCAGCACCGCGCCGACGACCAGGGGCACCCCGAGCGTCGACTGCGCGGCGCGGATCTCGGCGTCGGCGTCGGCGTTGCGGAAGGGGTCGATGTCCGAGGCGTTCTCGGGCCAGACCACGAGGGTGAGGTCGTCGGGCGCCCGCTCGGCGAGGGCCAGGGTCCCGCGGACGTGGTTGTCGAGGACGGCGCGCCGCTGCGCGTTGAACTCGAGCCCGGCCTGCGGGACGTCGCCCTGGACGAAGCCCACGGACGCGGTCCGCCCGTCGGTCGGCAGCGGGATGAGCCCGGCGGCGAACGGCGCCGCCGCCACGAGCGCCCCGGCGAGCAGGCGTGCCGGGCGGCGGGCGGCGAGCCCCCAGCACAGGGCCAGCAGACCGACGCCGACGACCGCCGTCGCGAACGTGACCCCGGGGGCGCCGAGCCACCGGGCCACGTGGGCCAGCGGGCTGTCGGCCTGGCTGAACGCGAGCCGGGCCCAGGGGAAGCCGCCGTAGGGGGTGGTCGAGCGGGCCCACTCCTGGGCCACCCAGCCCAGCGGCACGAGGAGCAGCGCTGCCGGGCGATGGCCGGAGGCGAGCAGTCGGCGGCCGGCGTACCCGACGAGCGCCGACATCACCGCGACGTACAGCGCCTCGAGGGTCGCCAGGGCGAACCAGGGCAGCTTGCCGACGTAGACCCCCGACCACGACAGGGTCGGGCCGAAGTACGCGAGGCCGGCGAGCAGGCCGAGGAGGAAGCCGCGCGGTGCTCCGGCGCCCAGGGTCGCGGCGCCGAGCAGCGCGACGCCCACGGGGGCCAGCCACCACAGGTCGTGGTCGGGGAAGGCGAGCCAGAGCGCCAGTCCGGCGAGGACGGCCGCGAGGGGGCCGGCGGTCAGCCGGAGCGGGGTGGGCACGGGCCCACGGTAGGTCACCCGGCTGGAGGCACGACGACGACCCCGCGCGCGGTCGTCGCGACGATCGGCGGGTCGAGAACCTCGGCCGTCGACTCCCCCCGCGCCGGTACGCCGCGGCCGACGACCCGCAGCTCGAAGTCCATCTCGCGGGAGCGGGTGCCCACCCGCACCAGGCGGGCCTCGACCTCGACCAGGTCGCCGGCGCGCACCGGCGCGAGGAACTGGACCTCGGAGTAGGAGGCGAACAGCCCCTCGTCGCCGTCGGTGCGGATGCACATCTCGGTCGCGACGTCGCCGAAGGCCGCCAGGCCGTAGGCGCCGTCGACGAGGTTGCCGGCGTAGTGGGCGTGGCTGAAGGGGACGTAGCGGCGGTGGGTGACGCTCAGGCCGACCTCGGCGGTGGTCATCGCTGTACTCCTCGGGGGTCGGGGGTGGTGCGCGGCTCGACGAGCTCGTGGACGAGGTAGGAGGCGACCTCGCCGGGGGTGGTCCCCCGGCCGAAGACCCGGTCGACGCCGAGCGCGGCCGCCGAGCCCTCCTCGAAGCGAGGGCCGCCGACGACGAGCAGCGGCACCTCGCCCGCGGGGAAGGCCTCGCGGAAGGCGGCGGACATCGTCGTCGTGTTGTGGATGTGCGCGTCCTTCTGGGTGACGACCTGGGAGACGAGCACCGCGTCGGCCCCGACCTCGCGGGCACTCGCGACGAGGTCGGGGACGAGCACCTGGGCGCCGAGGTTGACGACCGTGAGCTCGCGGTAGTACTCCAGCCCCTTCTCGCCCGCGAAGCCCTTGATGTTGAGGATCGCGTCGATGCCGACGGTGTGCGCGTCGGTGCCGATGCAGGCCCCGACGACGACGAGCTTGCGCCCCAGGTGGGTGCGCACGGCCTGGTTGACCTCCGCGGGGGTGAGCAGCGGGAACTCACGCTCGGCGACGTGGACCTCGCGCAGGTCGACGAGGTGGGTCACCGATCCGTAGACGACGAAGAACGTGAAGTCCGGGCCCATGGCCTTGGCGTGGACGAGCAGGGCCGGGCTCATCCCCATCTTCGCGGCCAGCTGGAGGGCGGCACCCTCGGCCCGCTTGTCGTGCGGGAGCGGCAGGGTGAAGGACACCTGCACCATGCCGTCGCCGGTCGTGTCGCCGAAGGGCCGCACGAGGGGCCCCGGGGCTCCGGGGGTGTCGGGGCTCATCGGGTCGCCCCCTCCTCGAGCAGGCTCGTCGCGGGGTTGTCGTACCCGCCGGCCTTGACGACGACGCCGTCGAGGCCCTTGCCCGCGGTCGCGGGGCGCTTCATCGCGCCGAAGGTGCCGTCGGCGATGGCGGCGAGCAGCGGAGGGTCCCCGGCGGCGTCGCTGTCGTGGACGATGCCCTCGAGCAGGTCGACGGCCTCGGAGAGCACCTGCCGGGCGCGGGTCTGGATGAACCCGTCACGCGGCGGGTGGAAGTCCTCGGTGAGCCCGCCGGCGGCCTCCATGACGTACCGGACGTTCTGGAGGGCGAGGTCGCGGTCGGACAGCCATGGGGTGACGACCGCCTCGGTCATCATTCCGACGAGGAGGATGCCCTGGCCGGTCATCGCACCGGCGAGGTTGAAGAACCCGTCGAGGAGGTAGCCACGGAAGACATCGCCGGTCATGTGCTTGGTGGGCGGCATCCACTTCAGCGGAGCACGGGGGAAGAGCCTGCGGGCCAGCAGGGCGTGCGCGAGCTCGGTCCGGAAGCTGTCCGGCAGGTCGGGGTCGATCTCGAAGGCGTGCCCGAGGCCGAGCTGCCAGTCCTCGAGCCCGGCCTCCTTGGCGAAGTACTCGTTGAGCAGCTGGCTCACGGTGACGGTGTGCGCCGCCTCGACCGCGTCGGCGGTCGTGAGGTAGTTGTCCTCGCCGGTGTTGATGATGATGCCGGCGCGGGCGTGCACCTGACGGCTGAAGCGCTGGTCGACGAAGGTCCGCACGGGGTTGATGTCGCGGAAGAGGATCCCGTACATCGAGTCGTTGAGCATCATGTCGAGCCGCTCGAGCCCGGCGAGGGTGGCGATCTCCGGCATGCACAGCCCGCTCGCGTAGTTGGTCAGCCGGACGTACCGGCCGAGCCGACGGCTCGTCTCGTCGAGGGCGGCCCGCATGAGGCGGAAGTTCTCCTGGGTCGCGTACGTGCCGGCGAACCCCTCACGGGTGGCGCCCTCGGGGACGAAGTCGAGCAGGCTCTGCCCGGTGGAGCGGATGACGGCGATGACGTCGGCACCCGCCTCGGCCGCCGCGCGGGCCTGCGGGATGTCCTCGTGGATGTCGCCGGTGGCGACGATGAGGTAGACCCACGGCGTGCGCGGCGCGTCGCCGACCGTGGCGACCATGCGCTCACGGGCGGCCCGCTGGCGGTCCATGGTGCGTACCCCGCGGGCCACCGCCACCCGGGCCGCGCGCCGCGAGGCGCGCAGGTCGCTGCCCTCGGGCAGCCGGAAGGAGACTCCCCCACTGCTCGCCTTCTGCGCCAGGGTCAGCAGGTCGGGGGCCTGCCCGCGACGCAGGGCGTCCCAGACCGGTGTCGTGACGCCGTGCTCGAGACCGGTCTGTGCACGGACCGCGTCGACGAGGTGGTTGACCCAGGGGGTGCCCTCGTGGTCGGCGCCCTTGAGCCCGGCGAGACGAAGCGTCGCCCGCTCAACGGAGACCGTGGTGTGCGCCCGAGCGAGGTCCACGACGGGCTGGCCGGCCCTGCGTGCGAGTGAGCGGGCACGTCGCACGACCGCTGGGTCAACCTCGAGGACCGGGCGCTGACGTGGAGACACGGCGCCACGCTAGCAAGCCTGCCGCAGACCTTGCGGCTCCCAGGGCCCACGGACGCAGAATGTTGTGTTCGCGGTGTCTCCGTGGTGGGAGGGCGTCGGCGGTGGCCGGTCGACAACCCGGTCGAGAGCGAAGCCGCCGGCTGCTTCGATGGCAGCGTGACCGACTCCCCCGGCGTCCCGCCCGGCACTCCCTCCCCCGTCTCCTGGCCTCGGGCCGTGGGCGGACTCGTGCTCAGACCGCCGACCGCGGCCGACGTCGACCCCATCCTCGCGTGGCGCAACCGCCCTGAGGTCACGCGATGGCTGCTGCGCACCAACGTCGACGCCGACGACCTGCGTGCCCGGCTGCTCGGGCCGCTCGACCCGGACGACCACTCGTTCGTGGCCCTGCTCGGCGGCGAGCGGGTGGCGATGGGCTACCTCGAGGTGAAGGACGGCATGGGGCAGGACCGCGGCTCGGGCCATCGGAAGGCGGAGGCCCTCCTCGGGTGGAACGTCTCGCCGGAGCATTGGGGCCGCGGGTACGGCGCCACGATCGCCGCGGAGCTGCTCGTCATCGCCTTCCGCGAGCTGCGGGTGCACCGCGTGACGGCCGGATGCTTCGCGGACAACGTGGGGTCGTGGCGCGTCATGGAGAAGGTCGGGATGCGGCGCGAGCAGCACGGTGTGGAGGACTCGTGGCACGCGGAGCTGGGCTGGGTCGACGGGTATACCTACGCGATGCTTCGCTCGGAGTGGTTGGACCAAAGCTGCTGAGCGCGAGTGAAGTTCCTGTGGATTCCTCTCGACCATCGAACGCGGGCGCCACCCGCACCACCGAACCCCACCACCGCCTGGCCTTCTAGTGCGTCAGACAGCCGGTGGTCACCCGCGGGCGTCGACGAGGGTGACGCCGTCGGCAACGGTGAGGAGGCACTCGGGCAGCGGTGCACCCCCGCCGAGGACGGGAAGGCCGTCCGGCCCGAGGTCGGCGACCGACCACGCGGCGAAGGTCGCCGGCTCGCCGACCCGCAGCGCTCCCCCGCTCCGGCCCGCCAGCTCCCACCCGCCGGCGGTGTGCGCACGTACCGCGGCCCGCACGGAGAGCCGCTGGTCCTCGTCCCGGTGCTCGGCGGCGGCGCGGACGGCCACCCACGGGCCGAAGGGCGTCACCGGTGAGTCGGCGCCGAAGGCCAGCCGCACCCCCGCGCCGGTGAACCCGGCGAGCGGGTTGGTCGCGACGCCCCGCTCGGGCCCCAGCCGCACCGCGTACATGCCCTCGCGACCACCCCAGTAGGCGTCGAACGCCGGCTGCACGCTGGCCCCGATGCCGAGTCGCGCCATCGTCGCGATGCCCTCGGGCCCGACCATCTCGGCGTGCTCCAGGCGCGGCCGCGAGGCGCGCAGCCGCTCAGCACCGACGAGCTCCGCGGCCCGCACGTAGCCCTCGAGGACGAGGTCCAGAGCGGCGTCGCCGATGACGTGGAACCCGCTCTGCACGCCGGCGACGGCGCAGGCGGCGACGTGGTCGCGTACGGCCGCGACGTCCCGGTAGGCCGTGCCGTGGCATGTGGGGTCGTCGAGGTACGGCTCACGGAGCAGGGCGGTGTGCGAGCCGATCGACCCGTCGATGTTGAGGTCCCCGCCGAGCCCCAACGCGCCGTGCGCCGTGGCGAGCGAGCGCGCCTGCTCGGCGTCGGTGACCGGCTCCGCCCAGTACCCGACGGTCGAGGGCAGGCCCGGTCGGCGGCCCAGGTCGAGGACGTCCGCGAAGTCCTCGGCGGAGGTGAGCAGCGGTCCCCCGCACTCGTGGACGGCGACGATGCCCATCCCGGCGGCGGCGCGCAGCGCGGCCTCGATGTCCCCCCGCCGCTCGCTGCGGGAACGAGCCGCCTCGAAGGCGGCCCACGCGACGTTCTTCGCGTCGCGCACGACGAAGCCGGTGCCCGACCAGCCGTCGAGCGCGTCCGCCCCCGCACGGGCGGCGAGGGCCGAGGAGACCACGGCCGAGTGGCCGTCGATCCGGGACGCGTAGACGATGCCTCCGTCGCTCGCCCGGTCCAGCTCGCCGGCGGTCATCGCCCGCTCCCGGGTCCAGTCCTCCTCCTGCCAGCCGTGGGCGAACACCGGGGCTGCGGGCGTGGCCCGGGCGGCCGCCGCGACGAGGTCGAGGGCCTCGGTCACCGTGCGGGTTCCCGCAAGGTCCACCCCGCGCATGCCGAGCCCGGTGTGCGAGACGTGTGCGTGGGCGTCGACGAAACCGGGCAGGACGAGGGCGCCCTCGAGGTCGACGACGGCGTCGACGGCCTCGACGTATCTGTCGGCCTCCTCCTGCGCACCGAGCCAGGCGATGCGGCCGTCGTCCCCGACGACCAGGGCCGTGGCCGACCCGTCCTGGACGTTCCACACCCGCGCGCGGCGGTAGAGGGTCGTCGGCACGGCCGCCACTCTAGGCGTCGGGCGTACCGTCGGGGGCATGGCCTTCCCCCGCGCCGTCACCCGCTTCAACAAGGCCGTCCTCAACAAGGGGATGATCCACCTCGCCGGGCACGGCCCCTTCGTCGAGCTCGAGCACGTCGGGCGCCGCTCCGGGCGCACCTACCGGATCCCCGTCAACGCCTTCCGGCACGGCGACGAGCTGACCTTCGCCCTCACCTACGGCCCGGACGTCGACTGGCTGCGCAACGTCCGGGCCGCACAGGGCTGCCGGGTGCGCATGCACGGCGAGTGGCTCACCCTCGCAGCCCCACGCGACCTCACGACCGAGGAGGGCATGGCCCGGATGCCGGGGCTGGCGCGCACCGTCCTCGGCGTCGCCCGCGTCGACCACTTCGTGGCGATGCCGGTGCGGCAGACCGCCCCCGCCTGAACGGGCTCAGCCCGCGAGCCGCGCCTCGAACAGACCCCGAACCGCGTCGTCGCGGCGCACCAGGTCGACGGCGAGCTCGGCGTGCCCCGGGACGTAGCCGTTCCCGACGAGCATCCGCACGTCCGCGGCCAGCCCTTCTGCCCCGAGTGCGGCGGCCGCGAAGCTCGTGGCCATCGAGAAGAAGACCACGGTCCCCCCCTGAGCGGTCGAGAGGACCGCGGGCTGCTCGCACCCCGGGACGTCGACGCACACCACCGTGACGTCGGCCGGGCCACCCGCGGTCGCGACCGCCTCCGAGAGACCGAGGGGTGAGCGGGCGTCCGCGACGACGACCTCGTCGGCGAGGGCGCTCGCCGCCAGCAGATCGGCCTCTGCCCGGGTCGGGACCACCCCGATCCGGTGCCCGGCCCCGGCGTCGCGGGCAGCGGCCAGCGAGAGGGACCCTGACTTGCCGGCGGCCCCGAGCACGGCCACGACGGGCGCCCTCCCCCGCTCGGTGTACTCGCCCACGACCCGTGACACCAGCGCCGGGGCGCCGCACACGTCCATGACCATGAGGGCGAGGTCGGCCGACAGGTCCTCGGGCAGCCGGGCCGCGATCGAGCGGCCGAACAGGACGGCGGTGCCCGTCGCCGGCACCCGCTCCGAGCGTCCGTCCCACCGACGCAGCCCGTCGGTGAGGACGAGAGGCGTGAGCGAGAGCGAGACGAGGGTCGCCACGCGGTCGCCGACGCGCAGCCCGAGGGGTGAGCTCGGGCCCACCTCGGCCACCGTGCCGACGAGCATGCCCCCGGACCCGGTCACCGGGTTCTGCATCTTCCCCCGCTCGGCGACGATCGCGAGCACCTCCTCGCGCACCGCGTCGCCGTCACCGGCGTGCTTCTCGGACAGCTGGCGGAAGGAGGCCGCGTCGAGGTTGAGCGTCTCGACGTCGATGCGGACCTCGTCCGGCCACAGCTGCGGTGAGGCGTCGAGCCGCCTCGCGGCCTGGGGCAGGGCCGCCCCCCTCGGGTCGAGGACCCGGTGCAGCCCCACCGGCGAGCTCGGGGTGCTCCGCACGAAAATCTCCTTCACAGCCGACACGCCACCGAAGTATTTGCGCCCGGAACGGGACATCAGCGACACCTGTCTCGTATCCTCCCACGCATGGCGACGACCATCGAGCAGCCCTACGCCTACCGACGCCGCGTGCTCGTCGAGCCGGACTGGACGCGGCTGCCGGGGTGGCGCGACGTCACCCGCTCGGACTGGGAGAGCGCCCAGTGGCAGCGGGCGCACTGCGTGAAGAACGTCGGGCAGCTGCGCGCCGTCATGGGCGACCTGCTCGAGGAGCGCTTCTACGACGACCTCGAGCGCGACCAGGCCGAGCGGGCGACGATGGCCATGCTCGTCACCCCCCAGATGCTCAGCACGATGGTCCCCGCGACCGAGGAGGCACTGCCGGCGGCGGGCGCCGCGTTCACCGAGGCCTTCTACGCCGACCCGGTGCGCCGCTACATGCTGCCGGTCTTCTCCGACCGGCGCACCGACTGGCCGAGCCACCCGTTCGCGGCCCGCGACAGCCTCCACGAGCACGACATGTGGGCCGTCGAGGGGCTCACCCACCGCTACCCCACGAAGGTGCTGGCGGAGCTGCTGCCGACGTGCCCCCAGTACTGCGGCCACTGCACCCGGATGGACCTCGTCGGCACCTCGACCCCGCAGGTCGTCAAGCTCAAGCTCGCCGGCAAGCCGGTCGACCGGCACACCGCGATGCTCGACTACCTCCGGCGCACCCCGGGAGTACGCGACGTCGTCGTCTCCGGCGGGGACGTCGCGAACATGCCGTGGAAGAACCTCGAGGGCTTCCTCGACCGGCTCCTCGACGTCGAGTCCGTCCGAGACGTCCGGCTGGCGTCCAAGGCGCTCATGGGCCTGCCCCAGCACTGGCTGCAGCCGGACGTCGTCGAGGGGGTGGCCCGGGTGGCCGCCAAGGCGCGCTCGCGGGGGGTCTCCCTCGCCATCCACACCCACGTCAACAGCGCGGAGTCGGTGACGCCGCTCGTCGCGGACGCGGCGCGTGCCATGCTCGCCGCCGGGGTGCGGGACGTGCGCAACCAGGGCGTCCTCATGCGCGGTGTCAACGACTCCTCGGAGGCGCTGCTCGACCTGTGCTTCGCGCTCCAGGACGAGGCCGGGGTCACGCCGTACTACTTCTACATGTGCGACATGATCCCGTTCGCGGAGCACTGGCGGCTCTCGCTGCGCGAGGCCCAGGAGCTCCAGCACGACATCATGGGCTACCTCCCCGGCTTCGCCACCCCGCGCATCGTCTGCGACGTCCCCTACGTCGGGAAGCGCTGGGTGCACCAGGTGCACAGCTACGACACGACGACCGGGATGTCGTTCTGGCAGAAGAACTACCGCACCTCGATCGAGGGTGAGGATGCCGAGGCGCTCTCGCGGGAGTACGTCTACTACGACCCGATCCACACCCTGCCCGAGGCGGGCCAGGACTGGTGGCGGCGCACGACGGACCTCGACGCCGCCCATGCCGCCGCGCTCGCCGGTGCGGCCTCCAGCCGGGCGGGCTCGGCCGCCGACCTGGCCTGAGCCACCCGGCCGTAGGCTCGCTCGCATGGCGCGTCGAGCCTCCTCGGCGACGCCGGCGACCGCGGCCCTCGCGGCGGCCGGCGTCGTCTTCACCCAGCACCACTACGAGCACGACCCCTCGGCGCCTTCCTACGGCACCGAGGCCGCCGAGGTGCTCGGCCTGCCCCCGGAGCAGGTGTTCAAGACCCTGCTCGTCGACACCGGCGACGGCCTCGCGGTGGGCGTCGTCCCGGTCGCCGGCTCGCTCGACCTGAAGGCGATGGCGAGCGCGCTCGGTGTCAAGCGGGTCGCAATGGCCGACCCCGCCGCAGCGGAGCGCTCCACCGGCTACGTCCTCGGGGGGATCTCACCGGTCGGCCAGCGACGGGCCCTGCCGACCGTGCTCGACGAGAGCGCCGAGCTGTTCGAGGTGGTGTACGTCTCCGGTGGACGGCGGGGCCTCGACCTCGGCCTCTCCCCCGCCGACCTCCTGCGGGTCACCGGCGCCGCCGTCGCGGACATCGCGCGCTAGGTGGCCCGCCGGGGCCGGGCGCGCACGTGCATCCGCTCACCCTGGGGACCCATGATGCTCAGCAGCTCGACCGGCCGCTCGTCGGCGCAGCCGAACCAGTGCGGGGTGCGGGTGTCGAACTCGGCCACCTCGCCGACCCCGAGGACGACGTCGTGCTCGGCGAGGACCAGCCGCAGCCGACCGTCGAGGACGTAGACCCAGTCGTAGCCCTCGTGGCTGCGTGGGTCCGGTTCCCGCCCGTCGGGCCGCAGCACCATCTTGAAGGCCCGCGGCCCACCGACCCGGTTGGTCAGCGGGATGACGCTGCCGTGCGGGTACTCGGTGGCCTTGAGGTTGACCCGGGGGTCACCCGTGGCCGGGGCGTCGACGAGCTCGTCGAGGCTGACCCGGTAGGTGCGGGCCAGCGAGACGAGCAGCTCGAGCGTCGCGCGGCGGGCGCCGGACTCCAGGCGCGAGAGCGTGCTCACCGAGATCCCCGTGTCGCCGGAGACCTCGGCCAGGGTCATCCGGCGACGGGTGCGCACCGTCCGCAGCCGGGCACCGACCGCCTCCGGGTCCAGATTTGCCATCCCGGCAACCTACCTTGCCGGAGGGTGGGGCGGGGGCGCAGGGTCGCCGGCATGACCCAACCGACCACCTCCCCCACGACCCTCGACGTCCTCGTCGTCGGCGGCGGCGCCGCCGGCCTCTCGGCCGCCACCGTGCTCGCCCGTTCGCTGCGCTCGGTTCTCGTCCTCGACACCGGCGCGCCGCGGAACGCGCCCGCCGCGGGCGTCCACGGCCTCATCGGCCACGACGGTCTCCCTCCGGGCGAGCTCCTGGCCCGCGGGCGAGCCGAGCTGGCGTCCTACGGCGGGCGGGTCGTGTCCGCCGAGGCCGTCGGCAGCTCGCGGGACGGGGACCGCTTCGAGGTGCGGTCCGCGGACGGACGCACGTGGTCGGCGCGTCACCTCGTCGTCGCCACCGGTGCCCGCGACGTGCTCCCGGAGGTGCCCGGGCTGCGCGAGCACTGGGGGCGCGGCGTCGTCCACTGCCCCTACTGCCACGGCTGGGAGGTCCGCGGCTCCCGGGTCCTCCTCCTGGCCACCGGACCCGCTGCCCTCCACCAGGCCGGCCTGTTCGGCCAGCTCACCGACCGGCTGAGCGTCCTCGCGCACGAGCCGGACGCCCTCGACACCGCCGCCCGCGAGCGGCTGTCCGTGCTCGGTGTCCCGGTGCTCGAGGGTCCCGCGCTGGAGGTCCTCGGCGACGGCGGTGTCCTGACCGGGGTGCGGACCGCCCGCGGGGTCGTGCCCGCCGACGCGGTGGCGGTGGCGTCGGTGGTCGAGGCACGCCCGGGCGTGCTCGCCGACCTCGGGGTGCGCACTGCCGAGCTCGAGATGGCCGGCAGCGTCGTCGCGCGGCACGTCGAGGCCGACGCGATGGGCCGCACGAGCGTCCCGCGGGTGTGGGTCGCGGGGAACGTCGCCGACCCGATGGCCCAGGTCGTCATGGCCGCGGCCGCCGGAGTGCGGGTGGGCGCACTCGTCAACGCCGAGCTCGTCGCCGAGGACCAGGAGCGCCGGGTCGCGGGGTCCTGACGGGTGCCGCTCAGCGGTGGGCGTCGGCAGCCGCCTGGATGCGCGCCACGAAGCGCTCCCAGCCGGCGGCGTCGAGCATGTCGTGGTCCCGGCCGGCCTGGCCGTCGAGCTGCTCGCGCAGGATCTCGAGATGCCCCGCGTGCTGTGCGGTCTCGGCGACGACCCGCACGACGAGGTGGCCGAAGGTCGTCCGCCGGCGCTCGGCAGGCCACCACGGGGGCTCGGCCGGGTGGTCCAGCGGCAGGCTCGCCAGCGCGGAGTCCGAGAGTGCCCAGGCCCGCCGGTAGCGGCCGAGAACCTCCTCGCGGGTCTCCTCCGCGCGGGCCCACATGTCCCCGCCCTCCCACACCGAGCCGTCCTCGTCCCACGGTAGGGGCGGTGCCGCACGGCCGACGGACCGCGACAGGTAGCCGATCTCGACGCCGGAGAGGTGCTTGACGACGCCGAGCAGGTTGGTGCCCGTGGGCGTCAGAGGGCGCCGGGCGTCGTACTCCGGGAGCCCGTCGAGCGCACGCAGCACCGCGTCACGGCCCTGCTGCAGGTAGTGGTGGAGGTCGCTCGCCGTCCCCGGCGGCAGGCTCACTCCCACGGTGTCGAGAGGACCACCGTGGTGCGGGTGGAGACGTGGGCCGCCCCGCGGATGCGGGCGATGAGCTCCTCGAGGTCGGCCGGCGTGGCCACCCGGACCTTGAGGATGTAGTTCTCGTCGCCGGCCACGGAGTGGCACTCCTCGATCTCCTCGATCCCCTCGAGGCGGTCGGGCACGTCGTCGGGCTCGGCCGGGTCCAGCGGGGTCACCGACATGAAGGCCGTGAGCGCGCGGCCGAGGGCCCGGTGGTCGACCTTGGCGGTGTAGCCCCGGACCACCCCCCGCTCCTCGAGCCGTCGCACGCGCTGGTGGACGGCGGAGGTGGACATCCCCAGCGCCTTGCCGAGGTCGGTGTAGCTGATCCGGCCGTCCTCGGTGAGGAGGTCGACGATCCGCCGGTCGAGGTCTTCCACGGGCGCCAGCGTAACCGGGGCCCTCCGAGGGGCCCAGGCCGCGCCACGAGGTGGACCCCGTGGACGCCGCGCGTAGGCTCACCGCCATGCCGCCGGACGAAGGACGCCTGCCGAGGCTGATGCTCCTGGACTCCGCGTCGCTGTACTTCCGGGCGTTCTACGGGGTCCCAGACCGGCGCGGCAGCACGGGCGAGGCGCCGACGAACGCCGTGCGCGGCTTCCTCGACATGCTCTCCACCCTGCTCACGGCCCACCGGCCCACGCACCTCGCCGCCTGCTGGGACGAGGCGTGGCGCCCGCAGTGGCGGGTCGACCTGCTCCCGACGTACAAGACCCACCGGCTCACCGAGGGCTCGGACGCCGTCGAGGAGAGCCCGCAGGACCTCACCCCGCAGGTCCCGGTGATCCGCGAGGCACTGGCCGCCGTCGGCCTGGCCCGCGTCGGCGCGGCCGACCACGAGGCCGACGACGTCATCGGCACGCTCGCGACCCGCAACCACGGGGTGATGCCCGTCGACATCGTCACCGGTGACCGCGACCTGCTCCAGCTCGTCGACGACGCGCACGCCGTCCGGGTGCTCTACACGGGCAAGGGGGGCGTGCGGGAGCCGGACGTCGTCACCGAGGCCTTCCTGCGCGAGCGGTACGGCGTCCCGAACGGCGACGCCTACCTCGACATGTCGGTGCTGCGGGGTGACACGAGCGACGGCCTGCCCGGCGTCAAGGGCATCGGGGACAAGACGGCATCGGCCCTGGTCACGGAGTACGGGTCGCTGGCCGCCCTGCGCCGCGCCGTCGCGCAGGGCGACCCCGCGATCCGGGGGGCGCGCCGCAGCAACCTCGAGGCGGCCGCGGACTACCTCGACGTGGCGCCGCGCGTCGTGCGGGTCGTCCGCGACGCCCCGGTCCCGCAGCTCGACCTGGCACTGCCCGCGCAGGTGGCCGACCGGATGGCCCTCGACGAGCTCACGGCCCGCTACGGCCTGGAGAACCCCGTCGGGCGGCTGCTCACGGCGCTCGGGCTCGCCTGAGACCGCCGGGCGCTCAGTCCAGCCGGTCGGCGGCGACCACCCCGCGCATCACCGCGTCGACCGCCCGCCGCGCCGTGCGCCGCAGCTCGGCGTCGCCGGCGGCGTCGGCCACCTGGTCAAGGAGGTCGACGAGCTGCTTGCACCGGCGCACGAAGTCCCCGGCGGCCATGTCCTGGCCACGCAGGACGTCCTCGAGCCGACCACCCGAGGCCCAGCGGTGCACCATCCACGCCATCCCTCCGTCGGGCACCGACGTCGACGGCAGGTCGTGCTCGGTCTCGAGGTCCTCGATCCGGGACCACAGCCGCTCCGTGGCGTGCACGGCCTCCGCGACGTCCTCGGTGGGCATCCGCGGGGAGACGTCGGCCTCCTCGTGCCGTGGCTCGTGGACGAGGGCCGACAGCGCGGCCGCCAGCCCGGGGGCGTCGAGGCGCTTCCAGACTTCGTGGCGCAGACACTCGGCGGCGAGGAGGTCCCGCTCGCTGTAGAGCCGCCGCAGGCGCTCACCGCGCTCGGTGACGACGGTGCCACGCTCGGCGAGGTAGCCGAGGGACTCCAGGGCCTCGCAGATCCGGTCGAAGGTGCGCGCGACGGTGTTGGTGCGCCCCTCGACGCGCCGCTGGAGCCCTGTCGTCTCGCGCCTCAGGCGCCACCAGCGCTCGGCCCAGCGGGCGTGGTCCTCGCGCTTGGGGCACTCGTGGCAGGGGTGGTCGCGCAGCTGGCGGCGCAGGTGGTCGACGAGCTCGGTGTCGCCGGCCGTGGGGTCGGTGCGGTGCCGGCGTGACGGGGCGTCCTCGAGGCCTCGCGGCGTGGCGATCCGTAGCGAGGTGGCCAGGTCGCGGCGGGACTTCGGCGACTTGGGGTTGAACTGCCGGGGCACGGTGACGTGCGCCTGGGCCTCGACGGGCTCGGGCACGTCGACGAGGGTGAGCCGGCGGAACTGGTGGTCCTCGGTGACGACTCCTGGCCCGGTGGGGGTGCCCTTCGCGGTGCGGGCGGGCTGCACCACGACGGCCCAGCCCGCCCGCCGCCCGGCGGGGATCCGGATGACGTCACCGACGCGCAGCCGCTCCAGCGAGACGGCGGCCTCGGCGCGGCGCGAGGCGGCGCGGGCCCTGCGGCCGTCCTTCTCGGCGTCGCCCAGCTCGCGCCGGATGCGGGCGTACTCGCGGAAGTCCCCGAGGTCGCAGTGCATCGCCTCGGCGTAGCCCTCCAGCGCCTCTGCGTTCTTGCGCAGCTGGGTCGAGAGCCCGACGACCGACCGGTCGGCCTGGAACTGGGCGAAGGAGGTCTCGAGCACCTCGCGGGCGACCTCACGCCCGACCTGGGCGACGAGGTTGACCGCCATGTTGTACGTGGGCCGGAAGCTCGAGCGCAGCGGGTAGGTGCGGGTGGAGGCCAGCCCGCCGACGGCCATCGGGTCCATCCCGCGGGTCCACTGGACCACGGCGTGCCCCTCGACGTCGATGCCGCGGCGGCCCGCCCGCCCGGTGAGCTGGGTGTACTCGGCCGGGGTGATGTCGACGTGCGCCTCGCCGTTGTACTTGACGAGCTTCTCCAGGACCACGGTGCGCGCGGGCATGTTGATGCCGAGGGCGAGGGTCTCGGTCGCGAACACGGCCCGGATCCGGCCCTCGGTGAACAGCTCCTCGACGATCTCGCGGAACAGCGGCAGCATCCCGGCGTGGTGCGCCGCGAACCCGCGGCCGAGGCCCTCGAGGAAGTCCCAGTAGCCGAGCACGCCGAGGTCCTCCTCGGCGAGCGGCTCGACCCGCTGCTCGACGAGGCGACGGATCCGGTCGCCCTCGCGGTCGGGCACGAGGCGGATGCCCGCGGCGAGCAGCTGGCCCACCGCGGCCTCGCAGCCGGCCCGGCTGAAGATGAACGTGATCGCCGGGAGCAGCCCCTCGCGGTCGAGGTCGGCGACGACCTCGGCCCGGGTGGCGCCGCCGCCGGGACGGCTGCCCCGCGCGAAACCGCGGCCCCCGCCTCCCCCGCCCGGGCCGCGCGGCGGGGTGCGGTCGCGCCGGCCACGGCCGCCGCGTCGCCCGCCCGCGCCACCGAGGCGGCGGGCGTCCTCGACGTAGCGTCCGCGTTGCTCGGCGCCTCGGATCGCGTGCAGCAGGTCGGGGTTGACCCGGTTGCCGGCGAAGAGGTCGAACATCGTCGTCCCGACGAGCATGTGCTGGAACAACGGCACCGGACGGTGCTCGGACACGACGACCTCGTGGTTGCCCCGCACCTGGGCCAACCAGGCACCGAACTCCTCGGCGTTGCTCACCGTCGCCGAGAGGGAGACCACCTGCACCGACTCCGGCAGGTGGATGATGACCTCCTCCCACACGGCGCCGCGGAAGCGGTCGGCGAGGTAGTGCACCTCGTCCATGACGACGAACCCCAGCCCGGAGAGCGTCGAGGAGCCTGCGTACATCATGTTGCGCAGCACCTCGGTGGTCATGACGACGACGGGGGCCTCGCCGTTGACCGACGAGTCTCCGGTGAGCAGCCCGACGTGCTCGGCGCCGTGGCGGCGCACGAGGTCGTGGTACTTCTGGTTCGAGAGCGCCTTGATCGGCGTCGTGTAGAACGTCTTGCGGCCGGTGGCCAGCCCGAGGTGGACCGCGAACTCGCCGACGACGGTCTTGCCGGCCCCCGTCGGCGCCGCGACGAGGACGCCCTTGCCCTCCTCGACCGCCTCGCAGGCGCGTAGCTGGAAGTCGTCCAGAGGGAAGTCGAGGCTCGCGGTGAATCGCCCCAGCTCGGCCCGGGAGCGCCGGTTGCGGGCCGCTGCGGCGGCATACCGCTCCGCGGGACTGGCCATGGCCTCAGGCTACGTCAGGCCTCACACGAGGACCGACAGCGCGCCCGGGACGACCTCCAGCTCGAGCGGCAGGGGCCCGAAGCGCTCACCGTCGGCGTAGGCGACGATGCCGGTGGCCTCCAGGGCGACGGTGCGGGCCCGGACCACCTCCACTGCGGGGTGGTCGAGATGGCCACCGCTGAAGACCCGGGGGAAGACGCGCAGGAGCTCGGTGACGGGGATGCGGTGCAGGAGGAGCACGTCGAGCAGGCCGTCGTCGAAGGACGCCTCGGGCAGGACCCGCATCCCGCCGCCGTAGGTCGGGCCGTTGCCCACGGCGACGAGCATCGCCTCGGTCTCGCGCCGGTGGCCGTCGAGGGTCAGCGTGTAGCGGATCGGGCGGAAGACCTGCAGCTCGCGGGCGACGGCGAGCGTGTACCGCGTCGGCCCGCTGGGCCAGCGCCATCGGTTGGCGCGCTCGTTGACCACCGCGTCGAACCCCCCGGCGAGGACGCCGACGAACCACCGCGTGCGCTCCCCCGTCCCCGAGCGGGCGGCGTCGACCGCACGGGTCCGACCCTCGAGGACCCGGGCGACCGCCTCGTGGGCGTCGAGGACCGGCAGCCCGAGGGCGCGGGCGACATCGTTGCCGGTACCCGCGGCGACCACCCCGAGCGGCACGCCGGTCCCGGCGCACAGGTTGGCGCCGAGGTGGACGACGCCGTCACCACCGACGACGACGAGGGCGTCGATCGCCCCCCGCGCCACCGCGGCCCGCCCGTGCTCCAGCGCCCCGTCCGCGTCTGCGGCGGAGAGGTCGAGCACGTCGGCTCCCGCCGCCCGCAGGAGGGTGAGAGCCACGGCACCGAGCCGGGCCCCGGTGCCCCGCCCGGAGGTCGGGTTGACGACGAGCCCGAGACGGGTCATGGCGGGCTCAGAGCTCGGAGGCCTCGGTGTCGTCGACATCGAGCCAGTCCGGGCGCTGTTGCTTCTTGCGGCGTTCGAGCAGCCTGGACACCCCGATGGCTGCGAAGTAGAGCGCGACGAGCGGACCCATGAGCAGGAACATCGAGTAGGGGTCCGGGGTGGGCATCATCATCGCCGAGAAGACCGCGATGGCCACCACAGCCACCCGCCATGCCTTGATCATGGCCCGCGACGGGAGCAGGCCGACGACGTTGAGCGCGACGAGGAAGACGGGCAGCAGGAACGCCAGCCCGAACCCGAGGCTGAAGCGGGTCACGAAGTTGATGTAGTCGGAGGCTGCCTGGAAGTTGGCGGCCCCGGCCGGCGTGAAGTCGAGCAGCACCCCGATGACCAGGGGGAGGGAGAAGTGCGCCAGCGCGATCCCGCCGAGGAAGAGGGGGACGGCCGCCCCGATGAACGCCATCGCCGTCCGCTTCTCCTTGCGGGTCAGGCCCGGCACGATGAAGGCCCACACCTGGTAGAGCCACACCGGGCTGGCCAGGATGAGGCCGACGAAGATCGCGACCGTGAAGTGCAGCGAGAACGCGGTGGTGATCCCGCTGAGGGTCAGCTTGATGTCCTCCGCACGATCGGGGTGGGCCGCGATGTAGTCGTTGATCGGAGTGGTCAGGACGTCGTACAGCGGGTCGTAGACGATCCACCCGACGACGCCGCCGACCACCACCGCGAGGGCGCTCTTGACGAGGCGGTTGCGGAACTCGCGGAAGTGCTCCCCAAGGGTCATCCGCCCCTCGGGGTCACGAGGGGTGCGGCGTCGCGCCATGCGTCGTGGAGCTGCGGGTCGTCAGGCAGTCGGGCCCGAATGGTTGTCCGTCCGGGGCGTCCTCTCCTGCACGGCGTTGCCCTCGGCGTCCGAGGCGACGACGTCCTCGACGGAGCGGTCCCGGGTGAGCGGCTCGGCACGCACGGTCTCGCTCGACGCCTCGGACTTGTCGGCCTGGTGCTCCTTCTTCATCTCGTCGACCTCGGAGCGGAAGACACGCATCGAGCGGCCGAGGCTGCGGGCCGCGTCCGGGAGCCGCTTGGCACCGAACAGGGCGATGATGATGACGAGGAGGACGACCAGGTGCCATCCCTCGAAGATTCCTCGGCCCATGGTCGGGTGTCCTTCCGCGTCGGGTGAAGAAGTCACTGTCAGTGTACGTGCTGGGACCAGGGTGGCATCCGCTCGGCCCGACGGGCCTCCCGCTCGCTCGCGGCGGCGGCCCGCTGCGCCCGAAGCTCCTCCCGCAGGATGTCCGGACGGCGGGTGACGGCCGTGCCCGGCGGCGGGAGGTCGCGGCGCACGGCGGTGGCGGCCTCGAGCTCCTCGACCAGACGCCCGGCGCGCCCGAGCTCGGCGGTCAGGGCTCGCCCGCTGCGCCAGGCCCGCCGGGCCTGCAGACCGACCAGGAGGCCGGCGCCGAGCAGCAGGAGGACCCAGAGGGCCAGCCATCCCCACCAGGGCAGCACCGCTCAGCCCTCCGGGACCTGGTCGGTGTAGGCCGCCAGGGCCGCGGCCGCGCCGTCGTGGACCTCGGCGACGACCTCGGGCGGGTCGGTGACGTAGCCACGGCCACCGAGGCGCCACAGCAGCCGGCGCAGCCAGGCCGTGTCGGCCGTCCGCAGCCGCACGAGCTGGCCGCCCCCGTCGGCCGCGGCGACCTGCTCGAGCGCGTCGACGGCGTAGTAGTCCGACACCCAGGTGGCGCCGGGCAGCAGCCGCAGGGTCACCGAGACGTCGTCCGCGCCGGGGCGGAAGGTCCCCTCGGACAGGTCCCGCTCGGTGGCCTGCGGCGGCGGGGTGCCGTCGACGTCGAGGACGGTGAGCTCCTCGACCCGGTCCATCCGGAACAGCCGGGTGTCCTCGGCGCGGTGGCACCATCCCTCGAGGTACCACTGGCCGTCGATGCCGACGACGCGCATCGGGTCGACGTCCCGCTCGGTGGCCTCGTCCCGGGCCGGCACGACGTAGCGCAGGTGCACCCGGCGGCGGTCCGTGACGGCCCGGCGGGCCCGGGCGAGCAGCTCGGGCGAGCCGCCGTCGGCGACCTCGGCGAGCACGCGCTGGGCCGGTGCGGCGGCCTCTCCGGCCGCGGCCTCGAGCTTGGCGAGCGCCCGGTCCACGGCGTCGCGCTCGTCGAGCCCCGGGACCTCGCGCAGCGCCCGCAGGCCGACGATGAGGGTGACCGCCTCGTCGACCCCGAGGCGCAGGGGGCGGGCGATGGAGTCGGCGTTGCCGACGAACACCCGGCCGCCCTCCCAGTCGGCCTCGATGAGCTCGTCGGGCATCTGGCCGTAGCCGCAGAGGAAGAGCAGACGCAGGTCGGCCTCGAGCTGCTCGGTGCTGACGCCGAGGTCGTCTGCCGCCTGGGCGAGGTCGATGCCCTGGCGGTTGACCAGCCAAGGCACCATCGTCAGCAGGCGCGACAGCCGAGCGGTCGCGGTCTCCTGCGGGGCGGAAGCCATCAGGACGCCCCTGCCCCGTGTGCGGCCACGGCGCCCGCGAGACGTTCCCGCACGGCGGCGGCGAGCTCGCCGGGCTGCTCGACGACGACGTCCGGCCCGTAGCCGGCGACCTCGTCGGCGAAGGCCCACAGGTCCCGGTAGTCCAGCTCGACCCGGGACCAGGCGTCCTCGCCTCCGTGGACGGTGCGCGCCCGTCGGCGCAGCACGTGCCCGGCCCCGGCCCGCACCCGCAGCACGGCGGGGTGTGACTGCGCCCCGGACGCCGCGACGGTGCCCGCCATGACCCGGGGCTCGTGGTCCGCCGGGACCTCGAAGGACCCGGGGCGCCCGTGCGGGCGGACGGGGCCGGTGATCCGGGAGAGCCGGAAGACCCGGGGGGCCTGCCGGTCCTCGTCGTAGGCGTTGAGGTACCAGTGCCCTCGCCACGACACGAGCGACCACGGCTGCACGTGCCGCTCGGCCGGGGCCTCGGCCTCCGGCCGGCGGTAGTCGAAGCGCACCGGGAGCCGGCGTAGGACCGCGTCCTTGACCGCGTCGAACGCGGGCTCGGCGGTGCGCAGCCGGGGCTCGATGCCGATCAGGGCCGCCTCGTCGCGTTCGACGCCGGCGGCCCGCAGCTTGCGCAGCGCCTGCGCGGCCGGCCCGGCGAGCGAGGCCTGGGCCCAGGTGCGGCTGGCCAGCCCGAGCACCGCGAGCTCGTCGGGCTCGAAGCTGATGTCGGGCAGGGCGTAGTCGCGCTGGTGGATCCGGTAGCCCGGCTCGTCGTCCCAGAGGACGTCGATGTCCTCGGTGACCAGCGGGATGCCGAGCTCGCGCAGCTCGTCCTTGTCCCTCTCGAACATCCTCTCGAACGCCTCGGTCGAGGCCGAGGCACCGTACTGCGGCACGAGCCGGCGGATCTGGGCCTTCGCGAGCGGCCGCCGTGCGTAGAGCAGGACGAGGACGAGGTTGAGCAGGCGCTCGGTCTTGACCTGGGCCGCGCTCGGCGCGCCCCCGTTCTCGCTGCTCACCCGCACGACGCTACCCGACGGCTACGCTGCCGGGCGTGATGCAGTGGCGTGCCGGGACCGTCGTCGAGGAGGTCCGCCGCTGGGCCGGGGCGGCGGAGCTCACCGTCGCCCTCGAGGAGACGCCCGGCGACGTGCGGGCCATGGCCTACTCGGCCGTCACCGGCGTCCCGGAGCCCGGGGAGCGGGTCCTGCTCAACGCCTCGGCGCTGCTGCGCGGGCTGGGTACCGGAGGGCTGGCCTTCGTCGTCGCCCGGGCCGACGTCCTGCCCCCCGACCCCCCGGCCGGGCCGGGCCACATCGTCAAGGCGCGCTACACCCCGATGCAGCAGATGCTGCTCGCCGTGGACGAGCAGGAGTCCCCACACCACCGGGTGCTCGCCGAGGCCGACGACCTCGCCGGGCTGCCCGTCGTCGTCGCCGACCTGCACAGCGCGCTGCCCGCCGTCGTCGCCGGCGTCCGCCGGGTGCGGCCAGAGGCCACCGTCGCCTACGTCATGACCGACGGTGGGGCGCTCCCGGCGCCGTTCTCGCGCGCCGTCGCGGGCCTGCGCACGGCCGGCTGGCTCGCCGCGTGCATCACCGTCGGCCAGGCCTTCGGGGGCGACCTCGATGCGGTGACCGTGCACACGGGGCTGCTCGCCGCCCGGCACGTGCTCGGGGCGGACGTGGCCGTCGTGGCCCAGGGGCCGGGCAACGTCGGCACCGGGACGCGGTGGGGCTACTCGGGCGTCGCCGTCGCCGAGGCGCTGCACGCGGCCGACGTCCTCGGGGGCCGCGGCGTGGCCTCGCTGCGGGTGTCCGGTGCCGACCGGCGCGCACGACACCGGGGGGTCAGCCACCACAGCACCACCGCCTACGGGCGGGCCCTGCTCGCCCCGGCGGACGTGCCGGTGACCACGCTGCCGGACCGGGAGCTCGACGCGCGGGTGCGGGCCCAGCTGGCCCAGCTGGTCGGCACCGCCCGCGCGGCGCTCACCCCGGTCGAGGTTCCCGCCGACGGCCTGCTCGAGGCCCTCCGGAGCAGCCCCGTACCGCTCGCGACGATGGGGCGCGGCCTGAGGGAGGACCCGGCTCCGTTCCTGCTCGCCGCGGCGGCAGGGTCCCACGCGGCGTCGGTCAGCGCACGTCCATGAGGTCGACGACGAAGACGAGCGACTCGCCAGGCTTGATGACGCCCCCGGCCCCGCGGTCGCCGTAGGCCTTCTCCGGCGGGATGCTCAGCTGGCGGCGGCCGCCGACCCGCATCCCGACGATCCCCTCGTCCCAGCCGGCGATGACCATGCCGACGCCGAGCCGGAACTCCAGGGGCGCACCCCGGTTCCACGAGGCGTCGAACTCCTCGCCCGTGGAATGGGCCACGCCCACGTAGTGCGCCGAGACCGTGCTCCCCGGGGTGGCCTCGGCCCCCTCGCCGACGACGAGGTCCTCGACGACCAGCTCGGTCGGCGGCTCGGCTCCGGGGAACTCGATCTCGGGCTTGGTGGGCTCGCTCATGGGTCAGGCCTCTCTGGTGGTCCGGCCGGCGGTCAGTACGCGGCGAGGATGTCGACGACGAAGACGAGCGTGTCGGTGCCCTTGATCGTGTCACCGCGCCCGGAGTCGCCGTAGCCGTCCTTGGGCGGGACGATGAGCAGGACCCGGCTGCCGACGGTCTGGCCCCGCAGGCCGGTGTCCCAGCCCGTGACCACCTGGCCCTGACCGACGGTGAAGTCGTAGGTCGGGTCGTCGGGGTGGTTGGCGCTGGCGTCGAAGACCTTGCCGTTGCGCAAGAGGGCCCCGGTGTAGCTGACCCGGATGGTCTGGCCCTCGGTCACCTTCTCCCCGGTCCCCTTGACCAGGGTCTGCGCGACGGTGTTCTTGGGCGCCTTGGCCCCCTTGGGGATGGTGATCTTCGCGGGCTCGCCGTCCTTGACGGTGACCGTGGGCAGGCCCTTCTTCGGCGTCACCGCGGTGCCCTCGGCGCTCGCGAGCGCCTGGGTGGCGTCGACGAGGTCGACGACGAAGACGACCGGGTCGTCCGCGCCGATGCCCAGCGTCTCGTTGCCGCTGTCGCCGTAGGCGTCGGCCGGGGTGGAGGCGATGACCATCCGCGAGCCGACCTTGGTGCCGGGGATCTCGCTCTTGAACGACGCGAACAGGTCGTCGGCGGCCAGGTCGAGGCCCACGGTCCCGCTGCCCCACGTGCTCGTGATGACCTTGCCGTCGGTGCCGTTGACGAGAACGGCCTTGAGGGTGACCAGGTCGTCGTCGGCGATCGTCGCGCCGTCGCCCTCGGAGACCACCGTGGACTCGGTCCGGGACAGCTCGAGCGGTGCGTCCACGGTGACGGTGGGCTCCTTGTCGGCGGCACCGGTCACCTGAACCGAGCTCAACGAGCTCGTCGGGGTGGCGGCCTCGTCGGAGCCGCAGCCGGCGAGCAGGAGGGTTCCGGCCAGGGCAGCGGCGGAGAGGGCGGGGAGGAAGCGACGGGGCACGGCTCGGGTACACCTTCGGGGGTCGGGGTCGCCGCGGCGCGGCGTGAACGGCCATCCACGATAACCGCGCGAGGTGGGAACTCCCGCATCGCAGCCTGTGAGAAGCCTGCCCGACCGGGGCGCTCAGGCACTCATGCCCTCGATGAGCCGCTCGACCCGGGCGTCCTCGGCGAGGAAGGGGTCCTTGCACAGCACGGTGCGCTGGGCCTGGTCGTTGAGCTTCAGGTGCACCCAGTCGACGGTGAAGTCCCGGCGGTGCTCCTGCGCGGCCCGGATGAAGTCCCCGCGCAGCTTGGCCCTCGTCGTCTGCGGCGGGCGCTCCTTGGCCTCGAAGACCTCCAGGTCGGAGACGACCCGCTCGACGCGGCCGCGCCGCTGCAGGAGGTAGTACAGGCCCCGGGTGCGGTCGATGTCGTGGTAGGCGAGGTCGATCTGGGCCAGCCGGGGGCTGTCGAGGTCGAGACCGTGCCGGGTGGCGTAGTCCTCGAGCAGCCGGTGCTTGACGACCCAGTCGATCTCCCGCTCGACGAGGGCCAGGTTGCCGGTCTCGACGGCGGTGAGCGTGCGGTCCCACAGCTCCAGGACGCGCTCGTGCGAGGGGTCCGTGGCGCCCTCCCGGGCGACGAACTCGGCCGCCTTCGCGTGGTACTCACGCTGGAGGTCGAGGGCGGAGACCTCCCGGCCGTTGGCCAGCCGCACGGTGCGCCGGCCGGTCATGTCGTGCGAGATCTCGCGGATGGCGCGGATCGGGTTCTCCAGGGTGAGGTCGCGCATGACGACGCCCGCCTCGATCATCCGCAGGACGAGGTCGGCGGAGCCGATCTTGAGCATCGTCGTCGGCTCGGCCATGTTGGAGTCGCCGACGATGACGTGCAGGCGCCGGTAGTGCTCGGCGTCGGCGTGCGGCTCGTCGCGGGTGTTGATGATCGGCCGGCTGCGGGTCGTCGCCGACGAGACGCCCTCCCAGATGTGGTCCGCCCGCTGGCTGAGGGCGTACGAGGCGCCCTTGCTCGTCGTGACGAGCTTGCCGGCGCCGCACGTCAGCTGGCGGCTGATGAGGAAGGGCAGCAGGGTCTCCGAGAGCGCCTGGAACTCCCCCGCCCGGGTCACGAGGTAGTTCTCGTGGCAGCCGTAGGAGTTGCCCGCGGAGTCGGTGTTGTTCTTGAAGACGTAGATGTCGCCGGCGACGCCGTCCTCCTGCAGCCGCTGCTGGGCGTCGGCGACGAGCCCCTCGATGATCCGCTCCCCCGCGCGGTCGTGGGTGACGACCTGGGCGATCGTGTCGCACTCGGCGGTGGCGTACTCCGGGTGCGAGCCGACGTCCAGGTAGAGCCGAGAGCCGTTGGTGAGGAAGACGTTGCTCGAGCGCCCCCAGGCGACGACCTTGCGGAAGAGGTAGCGAGCCACCTCGTCGGGTGTCAGGGTGCGCTGGCCCGCGGTCGAGCACGTGATCCCGTACTCGTTCTCGATCCCGAAGATCCGGCGCGTTCCGCGGGTGCTCACTCGCGCGGGCCGTCCTGCTCGGGGCGCTGGGTCTGCGGGTTGGTGGCCGCGCTGCGCGCGGAGTCCTCGTCGTCGGCGTCGGGGACGTCGGCGGTCGGGTCGTCGGTGCTCAGCAGGCGCTCGAGCAGGTCGCCCTGGACCCGGCGGAAGCGGCGGCGGGGGCGGTGCCGGTCCAGCACGGCCACCTCGAGCTGCTCGGGCGCCAGCGTGCGCGGCTCGCCGCCGCCGGGGTCGGTCCCGAGGAGGCGCACCGCGAGGGCCAAGGCCTCGCCGAGGTGCATGCCGGGTCGCCACGCCTCGCGCAGGGCGGTCTCGATCTGCTCCGCTCCCCCACCCATGGCCACGAAGCCGTGCTCGTCGGCCACCGACCCGTCGTAGGTGAGCCGGTAGACCTGGTCGCCCTCGGGCGTCGTGCTGACCTCGGCGACGACGATCTCGACCTCGTAGGGCTTGGACTCCTGGGTGAACACCGTGCCGAGGGTCTGGGCGTAGGCGTTGGCCAGGCCCCTGGCCGTGACGTCGGAGCGGTCGTAGGAGTACCCGCGCAGGTCGGCGTACCGGACTCCGGCCACCCGCAGGTTCTCGAACTCGTTGTACTTGCCGACGGCGGCGAACGCGATCCGGTCGTAGATCTCGGAGACCTTGTGCAGCGCGCGGCTCGGGTTCTCGGCGACGAAGGCGATGCCGGCGTCGTACTGGAGCACGACGACCGAGCGCCCCCGGGCGATGCCCTTGCGGGCGAAGTCGGCCCGGTCCTTCATCAGCTGCTCGGGCGAGACGTAGAACGGCATCCCGGCGGTCATCGGGCACCTCCCTCGGCCCGCTCGGCGATGATGGCGTCGACCACCGGGGCCACCTCGTCCTCGGGGACGAAGCGGGCGCCCTCGGCGTCGACGACCCCGACGGTCGGCCAGATCCGCCGGCCGACGTCCGGCCCGCCGGTCGCCGAGTCGTCGTCGGCGGCGTCGTAGAGGGCCTCGACGGCGACCCGCACCGCGGCGTCGGCGTCGCCCCCACGGCGGTAGAGCTTCTTCAGCGCCCCGCGGGCGAAGAGCGACCCGGAGCCGACGCTGTGGTGGTCGTGCTCCTCGTAGCACCCGCCGGTGACGTCGTAGGAGAAGATCCGCCCCTGGCGCTCCTCGAGGTCGTAGCCGGCGAACATCGGGACGACGGACAGGCCCTGCATGGCCATCCCGAGGTTGCCGCGGATCATCGACGCGAGCCGGTTGGCCTTGCCCTCGAGGGACATCAGCGTGCCCTCGATCTTCTCGTAGTGCTCCAGCTCGACCTGGAAGAGCCGGACGAGCTCGATGGCCAGCCCGGCCGTCCCCGCGATGCCGACGAGGCTGTACTCGTCGGTGGCGAAGACCTTCTCCATGTCGCGGTTGGCGATGATGTTGCCCATCGTCGCCCGCCGGTCGCCGGCCATGACGACGCCGCCGTCGAAGGTGACCGCCAGGATCGTCGTGCCGTGGGGCGCCTCGAGCGCGGCACCGGCCGGCAGCGAGCGCCGTGAGGGCAGCAGGCCGGGCACGTGCGCCGCGAGGAACTCGGTGAAGGAGGACGACCCCGGCACGAGGTAGGCGGCGGGGAGGCGCCCGGAGTCGGCTCCGAGGCTCACTGGCCGCCCTTCTGGACGAAGCCGCGGACGAACTCCTCCGCGTTGGACTCCAGGACGCCGTCGATCTCGTCGAGGATGTCGTCGATCTCGCTCGCCTGTGCGGCGGGAGCGGCAGCGGCGGGGTCGGGCGTCTCGACGTCGTCGGGCTCGCCGTCGCGGCGCTGCGGCTTGATCTGCTCCTGACCGGCCATGGTCACCGTCCTTCGGTCGGGGTCTGCACCCGAGCCTAGTCGGCGTCGGTGCCGGCGGTGGCGAGCGCCCGCAGCAGGGCGGCCGCGTCGGGCGCCTCGCGCACGATCTGTCCCACCGCCGCCTCGGTCCCCCGCAGCGGCTCGAGCATGGGCACCCGCTGGAGCATCCGCTGGCCCGGCACCTCGAAGATCACCGAGTCCCAGGAGGCGGCGACCACGGCCTCCGAGAAGCGCGCGAGACAGGCCCCGCGGAACCACGCCCGGGTGTCGCTCGGCGGGGTGGTCACCGCCGCGCGCACGTCGGCGTCGTCGACGAGCACCTCGAGGCGCCCGTTGGCGGCGAGCCGGTGGGCCAGGCCGCGGTCGGCCCGCACGTCGGACCACTGCAGGTCGACCGCTTTGAGGCGGGGGTCGGACCAGGCGAGCCCGTCCCGTTCGCGGTACCCCTCGAGGACGGCGAGCTTGGCCACCCAGTCGACCTCACGGCGGGCCTCCATCGGGTCGCGCCCCAGGCGGTCCAGGACCGTGGACCACCAGTGGAGGACCTCGGCGGTGTCGGGGTCCGGCTGCCCGCCGGAGCGCTCCTCGGCGAACGCGGCTGCTCGGTCGTGGTACTCCCACAGCAGCTCCACGGCGGTCATCCGGCGGCCGTCGACGAGCTCGAGCTTGGTCTGCAGGCTCGGGTCGTGGGAGATCTCGTGGAGAGTGGCCACCGGGCGGCGCACGCTGAGGTCGGCCCCGACGGCGTCGGCCTCGATCATCGCCAGGACGAGGGAGGTCGAGCCCATCTTCAGCAGGTTGGCGACGTCGGCGTGGTTGGCGTCGCCGATGATCACGTGCAGCCGGCGGTAGCGGTCGGCGACCGCGTGCGGCTCGTCCCGGGTGTTGATGATCGGCCGCTTGAGGGTCGTCTCCAGCCCGACCTCCACCTCGAAGAAGTCGCTGCGCTGGGCGATCTGGTACCCGGGGGTGCGCGAGTCGACGCCGATGCCCACCCGGCCGCTGCCGCACATGACCTGGCGCGCCACGAAGAACGGCGTGAGGTGCTTGACGACCGAGGCGAACGGGGTCGAGCGTGCCATCAGGTAGTTCTCGTGGGTGCCGTAGGAGGCACCCTTGCCGTCGGTGTTGTTCTTGTAGAGGTTGACGCCGGGGGGCACGGTGGCCAGCCGGGTCACCGCCTCGCGCATGACGAGCTCGCCCGCCCGGTCCCAGCGCACCGCGGCCCGGGGCGTGGTGACCTCCGGCGAGCTGTACTCGGGGTGGGCGTGGTCGACGTAGAGGCGGGCGCCGTTGGTCAGCACGACGTTGGCGAGCGTCGGGTCCTCGGTGTCGGTGAGCTGGCTGGGATGGGCGTCCCCCCGGCCCATGTCGAAGCCGCGGGCGTCGCGCAGCGGTGCCTCGTCGGCGTAGTCCCAGCTCGCGCGGGCCGGCCGGATCCCGCGAGAGGCCGCGTACGCGGTGACCACGTCGCCGGACGCGAGCATCGGGTTGGCGGCCGGGTCACCGGGCACGACGACCCCGTACTCGGTCTCGATCCCCATCACGCGACGCACCGTCATGCGTCCGACGATACTGAGCCGATGCGCCGCGACCGCGGGTCACCCCCGCCCCGGGCCGGCCGATACCCTGACGCCATGCGCGAGATCGTCGTCTTCTCCGGCTCGGCGCACCCGGAGCTCGCGCACCGCATCTGCACCGCCTTGGGCGTACCGCTCTCGGAGTCGGTGACCAGCCGGTTCAGCAACGACTGCCTGCAGGCCCAGCTGCTCGCCAACTGCCGCCAGCGGGACGTCTACATCGTCCAGCCGCTCGTGCCCCCGACCCAGGACTCGCTCATGGAGCTCCTCCTCATGGTCGACGCGGCCCGCGGCGCCTCCGCGGCGATGGTGACCGCCGTCATCCCGCACTTCGCCTACGCCCGGTCCGACAAGAAGGACGCCTCGCGGATCTCGCTCGGCGGCCGGCTCGTCGCCGACCTCATCGCGACGGCGGGGGTGGACCGCGTCATCACGATGAACCTGCACGCCCCGCAGGTGCACGGGTTCTTCTCGGTCCCCGTCGACCACCTCACCTCGCTCGGCGAGCTCGCGAGCCACTTCCGCGGCCAGGACCTGGCCGGCACGGTCGTCGTCTCGCCCGACCTCGGCAACGCCAAGGACGCGACCCAGTTCTCGCGGCTGCTCGGCCTGCCGGTCGCCGCCGGGTCCAAGAAGCGCCTCGGCGACGACCGGGTCGTCATCGACTCCATCGTGGGAGACGTCACCGGCCGGCGGGCGATCGTCCTCGACGACGAGATCGCCACCGGGGGCAGCATCGTCGAGCTGCTCGACCGGCTCGCCGAGCACGACGTCGCCGAGGCGGCCGTCGCCTGCACGCACGGGCTGTTCGCGGGGCGCGCGGTCGAGCGGCTGCGCAGCCACCCGATGGTGACCGAGGTCGTGACGACCGACACCGTGCCACCGCCCGCGGCCTGGCCCGAGCTGCGGGTGCGCTCGGTCGCGGGGCTGTTCGCCGAGGCGATCAAGCGGATCCACGAGGGCGAGTCGGTCTCCAGCCTCTTCGACGGCGTCGACCCCATGCACGCCCCGCCCCGCCAGCGCTCGCTCTTCGACGGGGTCGGCGGATGAGCCGGGTACTGCCGGCCGTGCTCGACGCCCTGGTCGTCGTCGTGTTCGCCGCGGTGGGGAGGCGCTCGCACTCCGAGGGGGTGGACGTCCTCGGCGTGCTGCGCACCGCGGTGCCCTTCCTCGTCGGCACGGCGGGCGGGTGGGTCCTCGCGGGGCTCGCCCTCGACACCGGCCCGCGCTCGCTGGCCTGGGGGGCCGTCGTCCTCGTCGCTACCGTCGCGGTCGGCATGCTCGTGCGGGCGATCACCGGCCAGGGGGTCGCCCTCTCCTTCGTCGTCGTCGCCACCCTGGTGCTCGGCCTGCTCCTGCTCGGGTGGCGGGTCCTCGCCCGGCTCCTTCCCGGGTGACCCCGGCAGCCCTGTCGAGTCTTTGCGAAGGTTTTACCCACCCCGGCTGACCTGCACCAACCCCGCCCCGCGCGCGCCCACGGACGGCGCCCGGGGCCCGGTGCGCTGGCGCGGTGGCGGGGCCCCTCGTAGCGTCGTCCGTGACCGAAACGTGACCTGACGAGGAGTCCCCCGAGCATGTGCGACGAGCACGCCACCATCGCGGCCCCCACCCGTCCCCGGCTGCCGCGCCGCACCCTGATCCGCGGCGCCGGCGCCCTGCTGCTCACCGGCGGGGCCGGTCTCGCCGGTGCGGGCGGTGCCTTCGCCGCGACCTCACAGAACGGCTGGCCGGCCGGCACCTCGAGCCAGCTTCCGCTGGCCTCGCTGAGCGTCGGCGGGGCCACCTTCCCCGCGGGGGTGCGCACCGGCGATGTCTACACGGTGCTGTCCTACGTGGCGCGCCAGGTCAACGCCACCGTCGAGGCGCTCTACTCCCCCGGCTGCTGGGGCCACAGCTACCGGGAGATCTCGGGCAGCACGACCCTCTCGAACCACTCCAGCGGCACCGCGATCGACGTCAACGCCCCCGACCACCCGCTCGGGGCGTCCGGGACCTTCACCTCGGCGCAGGTCGCGGCCATCCGCACGATCCTCCAGCGGTGCAACGGGGTCGTGCGCTGGGGCGGGGACTACTCCGGGCGCAAGGACGAGATGCACTTCGAGATCAACGTCGGCCCCGGAGACTCGCGTCTGGCCACCCTCGCGGCCTCGCTCGGCGGGGGCGGCGGCACGCCCGACCCCGAGCCCGTGCACTGGAGCACCGTGCGGTCGGGCGACTCCGGGTTCCGGGTCCGCACCGTGCAGTACCTGCTGCGCCAGCGCGGCTACTCCCTGACCGCGGACGGCATCTTCGGCTCGGGGACCAAGAGCGCGGTGGTCTCCTTCCAGTCCGCCCAGGGGCTGACGGCCGACGGGATCGTCGGGACGAACACCTGGACCGCGCTCGTGGTCACCGTGCGCAGCGGCTCCTCGGGCGACGCGGTCCGCGGGGTGCAGATCTGCCTGACGGCCAAGGGCTTCTCGACCTCGGTCGACGGGATCTTCGGGTCGGGCACCGACAGCGCGGTCCGCTCCTTCCAGAGCTCGCGCAGCCTCGTCGTCGACGGCATCGTCGGCTCGGACACCTGGCAGGCGCTGACCGCCTGAGCCGCCGGCTCAGAGGTACTGGCCGGTGTTGGCGACGGTGCTGATCGACTTGCCGGGCTCGGAGCCCTCCTTGGTCTTGATGAGGGTGCGGATGTAGACGATCCGCTCGCCCTTCTTGCCCGAGATGCGCGCCCAGTCGTCCGGGTTGGTCGTGTTGGGCAGGTCCTCGTTCTCGCGGAACTCGTCGGTGCACGACTGGAGCAGGTGCTCGACGCGCAGCCCGCGCTGGCCGGTGTCGAGCAGGTCCTTGATCGCCATCTTCTTGGCCCGGTCGACGATGTTCTGGATCATCGCCCCGGAGTTGAAGTCCTTGAAGTAGAGGATCTCCTTGTCGCCACCGGCGTAGGTGACCTCGAGGAAGCGGTTCTCCTCCTCCTCGGAGTACATCCGCAGCACGACCGCGTCGATCATCGCCTGGACGGTCGCCTCCGGCGAGCCGTGGTTCTGCTCGACGTCGTCGGCGTGCAGCGGCAGCCCGCTCGTGAGGTACTTCGCGAAGATGTCGCGCGCGGCTTCGGCGTCCGGGCGCTCGATCTTGATCTTCACGTCGAGCCGTCCGGGCCGCAGGATGGCCGGGTCGATCATGTCCTCCCGGTTCGAGGCCCCGATGACGATGACGTTCTCCAGCCCCTCGACCCCGTCGATCTCGGCGAGCAGCTGGGGCACGATCGTCGTCTCGACGTCCGAGGAGACCCCGGACCCGCGGGTCCGGAAGAGGGACTCCATCTCGTCGAAGAAGACGACGACCGGGTAGCCCTCGCTGGACTTCTCCCGCGCGCGCTGGAAGATCAGCCGGATGTGCCGCTCGGTCTCCCCGACGTACTTGTTGAGCAGCTCGGGGCCCTTGATGTTGAGGAAGTAGGACTTGCCCGGCTCCCGGCCCTCCTTCTCGGCGACCTTGCGGGCCAGCGAGGCGGCGACCGCCTTGGCGATCATCGTCTTGCCGCACCCGGGCGGCCCGTAGAGCAGGACACCCTTCGGCGGCTTGAGCAGGTGCTCGGTGTAGAGGTCCGCGTGCAGGTACGGCAGCTCGACGGCGTCGCGGATCGCCTCGATCTGTCCGGTGAGCCCGCCGATGTCCTCGTACCCGATGTCCGGGACCTCCTCGAGGACCAGGTCGGCGACCTCGGCCTTGGGGATGCGCTCGAAGACGAACCCGGAGCGGGTCTCCAGCAGCAGCGCGTCGCCGGCGCGCACCGTGACGTCCGCGAGCGAGGCCGCCACCCGGCAGACCCGCTCCTCGTCCGCCTGCGCGACGACGAGGACCCGGCCGTCGGCGAGGACCTCCTTGCACAAGACGACCTCGCCGACGGTCTCGAAGCCGTGGGCGGCGACGACGTTCATCGCCTCGTTGAGCATGACCTCGCGCCCGGGGGCCAAGGTCTCCCCCTCGAGGGCCGGGCTGACGGCCACGTGCATCTTGCGCCCGCTGGTGAGGATGTCGGCGGTGCCGTCGTCGAAGACCTCCAGCACGGTGCCGTAGGCCGCCGGCGGCTGGGCCAGGCGCTCGACCTCGGCCTTGAGCGTGACGATCTGCTCGCGGGCGTCGCGCAGGGTGCGCACGAGGCGCTCGTTCTGCGCGGAGAGCGTCGTGGACTGCGAGCGCAGCTGGGCGAGGTCGCGCTCGAGGGCACGCACCTGCTCGGGGCTGCCGGCGTCGCTGCGCGCCCGGGCGAGCTCGGCCTCGAGGTGGCGCCGCTCGGCCTCCAGCCGCTCGCGCGTGCCCTCCCGGCCCGGTGTCTCCTCGGTGCTCATACCCGACGATAACCCCGCCGGCTCAGGAGCCGTCGGACGTTCCGGCCACCGATCGGCGCACCCTGCGCACGCGCTTGTCCGACGGCACCCGCTCGCCGACGTTCTCGGGCGTCCAGTCGGCGTCCGTGGCGTCCTCGCTCGTCACGTAGCCGCGCCCCGGGCGGCGCTTGCGCAGGGGTGGCGTCGTGCCCGGCGCGAGCCGCCGGGTCGTGACGAGGAAGCCGGTGTGCCCGTGCATCCGGTGCTGCGGGCGCACGGCGAGCCCCTCGAGGTGCCAGCCGCGCACGAGCGACTCCCACGCCTCGGGCTCGGTGTAGGTGCCGTGCTCGCGCATCGCCTCGGCGACCTTCGAGAGCTGGGTCGCGGTCGCGACGTAGCAGATGAGGACCCCGCCGGGCGCCAGCGCGTCCGCGACGACCTCCAGGCACTCCCAGGGGGCGAGCATGTCGAGCACGACCCGGTCGACCGAGCCCGGCGTCACCGCTTCCGGAAGGGCCTGAACGAGGTCGCCCACCCGCACGCTCCAGGCCGGGTGGTCGCCACCGAAGAACTCCCGCGCGTTGGCCCGGGCGATCGCGGCGAAGTCCTCGCGCCGCTCGAAGGACAGGACGCGACCCTCGTCACCGACGGCCCGCAGGAGGGACATCGACAGCGCGCCGGACCCGACGCCGGCCTCGACGACGGTGGCGCCGGGGAAGACGTCGGCCATCATGACGATCTGGCCCGCGTCCTTGGGGTAGACCACCGCGGCGCCCCGCGGCATCGACATCACCCAGTCGGCGAGCAGCGGACGCAGGGCGAGGTACTCGACCCCCGCGGTGTTGGTCACCGTGGACCCGTCCGGAGCCCCGATGAGCTCGTCGTGGCGCAGGTGACCCCGGTGGGTGTGGAACTGCTTGCCGGCGGCCAGGGTGATCGTGTGCAGGCGGCCCTTGGGGTCGGTGAGCTGGACGCGGTCGCCCTCGGCGAAGGGCCCCCGGCGGCGGTCGGCTCCGGTGGCGGTCATGGCGGGGAGTCTAGGTGCGGCGGTGGCCGCGGCCGGCCGCGGCCTCGACGCTCCGGCCGGTCACGACCCCCCAGGGGGCGCCCGCACGGGTGAGGACGACGAGCCCGACGCCGGTGGCGCTCATCGCCCGCAGGACCGGCCCGATGGCTCCGGTGGGCTCGGCCTCCACGACGCTCTCGGTCGGGATGCGCTGGACGAGGGCGCCGACGGGCGTGGTCCCCGGCACGTCGGCGGGCGCTGCGGCGAGGACGAGCGTCGGGTGGCCCTGCTCGTCCGCGCACACGACGAGGCCCGGCAGCTCGCGGGCCACGGCGAAGGGCGTGTCGGCGGGCAGCACGTGGGCCGGCTCGGCGGCGTCGCCGACCCGGACGGTGTCGAGCAGGCGCTCCACCCCGGCACGCCGCACCGCGGCGGTGGCACCGCTCCACAGGACCCAGGTGAGGACCGCACCGATCGCGACGTCGAGCAGGTCCACCCGGCCCGAGCGCAGCAGGGGGCCCCCGACGAAGACGAGCCCGACGACGACGGCCACCACCCGCCCGACCCACCCCGCGACGAGCAGCCCCCGGTCACGGCGCCCGGTGACGCCCCAGACGAGCGCCTGGACTGCCGCGCCGCCGTCGAGCGGCAGCCCGGGGAGAAGGTTGAAGACCGCGAGCACCCCGTTGAGCCAGGCGAAGGAGTAGGCGAACGCCCCGGCCGGGTAGCCGAGCGTGAGGCTCGCCGCCCACCCGGCGGCGGCGAGCACGGCGTTGACCGCGGGCCCGCTGAGGGCGACGAGCGCCGTGCGCCCGGCCGTGGCCCCGGTGGCGTCGTAGGCGGTGTGCCCGCCCCACAGCGTGGCGACGATGCGGTGGACGTGGAACCCGAGGGCGCGGGCGGCCACGGCGTGCCCGACCTCGTGGCCGAGCACGGCGACGAAGATCGCCACGACGAGCCAGGCCGCATAGGCGACCCCGAGGCCGACCCCCTCGACCGACCCGGTGCGGTACCCGGTCCAGGCGATGAACGCCGCGAGCAGGAGCCACGTGCGGTCGAGGTAGACCGGCACCCCGGCCACCCGGCCGATCCGCAGCGCGCCCGCCGGAGCCGCCGGGGTCGTGGACATGCCGACGACCCTACGGGAGGCGGACGGCATACTTGGCACCTCCCCGACGACGTCCCGAGAGGACCCCGAGCACCACGTGAGCGCCCAGCACCGACCCGACGCCACCGACGCCCTGACGAGCGCCCTGCACGAGCGGGTCCTCGTCCTCGACGGCGCGATGGGGACGATGATCCAGGCCCGCGGCCTCTCGGAGGCCGACTACCGCGGTGAGCGCTTCGCCGACCACGGACAGGACCTGCGCGGCAACAACGACCTCCTCTCGCTCACCCAGCCCGGGCTCGTGCGCGAGATCCACGAGGCCTACCTCGAGGCCGGCGCCGACCTCGTCGAGACCAACACCTTCAACGCGCAGCGGATCTCGCTGGCCGACTACGGCATGTCCGACCTCGCGTACGAGATGAACGTCGCGGCCGCCGCGCTCGCCCGCGCGGCGTGCGACGCCGCCGAGGCCCGCGACGGCCGCCCCCGGTGGGTGCTCGGCACGCTGGGGCCGACGAACCGCACCGCGTCGATCTCCCCCGACGTCAACGACCCCGGGGCCCGCAACACGAGCTTCGACGAGCTGTCCGAGGCCTACCTCGAGCAGGCCCGTGGGCTCGTCGACGGCGGAGCGGACGCCCTGCTCGTCGAGACCGTCTTCGACACCCTCAACGCCAAGGCGGCGGTCTTCGCCCTGGAGACCCTCTTCGAGGAGCACGGGCGGCGGTGGCCGGTACTCATCTCGGGGACGATCACCGACGCCTCCGGACGCACCCTCTCCGGGCAGGTGACCGAGGCGTTCTGGTACTCGGTGCGCCACGCCCGGCCGCTCGCGATCGGGCTCAACTGCGCGCTCGGGGCCCGGGACCTGCGCCCGTACGTCGCCGAGCTCTCCCGCGTCGCGGACTGCTTCGTCTCCGCCCACCCCAACGCCGGGCTGCCCAACGCCTTCGGCGAGTACGACGAGGGCCCCGAGACGATGGCCGCGGTGGTCGGCGAGTTCGCCACCGCCGGGCTGGTCAACATCGTCGGCGGGTGCTGTGGGACGACCCCCGAGCACATCGCGGCCATCGCCGCGGCGGCCACCGGTGGCGCTCCCCGCGTCCCCCCGACCCTCCCCCCGGCCCTGCGGCTGTCCGGTCTCGAGCCGCTCGTCGTCGACGAGGAGAGCCTCTTCGTCAACATCGGCGAGCGGACGAACATCACCGGGTCGGCGCGCTTCCGCCGGCTCATCCGGGAGGAGGACTACCCCGCGGCCCTCTCGGTGGCCCGCCAGCAGGTCGAGAGCGGGGCCCAGGTCATCGACGTCAACATGGACGAGGGGATGATCGACGGCGTCGCGGCGATGGACCGCTTCCTCAAGCTCGTCGCCGCGGAGCCGGACATCTGCCGGGTCCCCGTCATGGTCGACTCCAGCAAGTGGGAGGTCATCGAGGCCGGCCTCAAGGTGACCCAGGGCAAGGCGATCATCAACTCGATCTCGATGAAGGAGGGCGTCGAGCCCTTCCTCGAGCACGCCCGGCTCGCCCGGCGCCACGGCGCCGCGGTCGTCGTCATGGCCTTCGACGAGCAGGGCCAGGCGGACACCCTGGAGCGGCGCACCGAGGTGTGTGCCCGGGCCTACCGGCTGCTCACCGAGGAGGTGGGCCTGCCGGCCGAGGACATCATCTTCGACCCGAACGTGTTCGCGGTGGCGACGGGCATCGAGGAGCACGCCTCCTACGGCACGGACTTCATCGAGGCCACCCGGTGGATCTCGCAGAACCTGCCGCACGCCCTGGTCTCCGGGGGCATCTCGAACGTCTCGTTCAGCTTCCGCGGCAACACCGCCGTGCGTGAGGCGATCCACGCGGTCTTCCTCTACCACGCGATCCGCGCGGGGCTGGACATGGGCATCGTCAACGCCGGCGCGCTCGTGCCCTACGACGCCCTCGACGAGCGGCTGCGCGACGCGATCGAGGACGTCGTCCTCAACCGGCGCGCCGACCCGCTCGAGGCCACCGAACGGCTCATCGCGGTCGCCGAGGACTTCCGCGACGACGGCGGGCCCGCCGAGGCCTCGGCCGAGGAGTGGCGCGCGCTGCCGCTGCGCGAGCGGATCACCCACGCCCTCGTCAAGGGGATCGACGACCACGTCGTCGAGGACACCGAGGCACTGCGGCTCGAGATCGACGCCGCCGGGGGGCGCCCCCTCGAGGTCATCGAGGGGCCGCTCATGGACGGCATGAACGTCGTCGGGGACCTGTTCGGGTCGGGGCGGATGTTCCTGCCGCAGGTCGTGAAGTCCGCCCGCGTCATGAAGAAGGCGGTCGCCCACCTCGTCCCGTTCATCGAGGCCGAGAAGGACGGCGCGGCGGCCCGGCGCAGCAAGGGCAAGGTGGTCACCGCCACGGTCAAGGGCGACGTCCACGACATCGGCAAGAACATCGTCGGTGTCGTCCTCCAGTGCAACAACTACGACGTCGTCGACCTCGGCGTCATGGTGCCCCTCCAGCGGATCCTCGACACCGCCCGGGAGGAGGACGCGGACGTCATCGGCCTCTCGGGCCTGATCACCCCCAGCCTCGACGAGATGGTGCAGGTCGCCTCGGAGATGGAGCGCCAGGGCTTCACCGTCCCGCTCCTGCTCGGCGGGGCGACGACGTCCAAGGCCCACACGGCGGTCAAGGTCGACGAGCGCTACTCCGGGCCGGTCGTCTGGGTCAAGGACGCCTCGCGCTCGGTGCCGGTGGTCAGCCAGCTGCTGTCGGACACCCACCGCTCCGGCTTCGTCGACGACGTCGCCCGGGAGTACGCCGAGCTGCGCGAACGGCACGCCGGCCGGGCCGCCGAGCGCCCCCTGGTCCCCCTCGAGGAGGCCCGCGACAACGCCCCCGCGCTCGACTGGTCCTCCTCCCCCGTCCGGCCGCGTCTGCTCGCCCAGCAGGAGGGCGACCGCTGGCGGCCCGAGCTGGGCTCGCCGTGGCGGCACGCCGCGACCCAGCTCACCCGGGTCTTCGCGGACTACCCGGTCGCCGAGCTGCGTGAGTACATCGACTGGACGCCGTTCTTCCTCGCCTGGGAGGTGCGGGGGCGCTACCCCGACGTCCTCAACAACCCGGCGACCGCCGAGCAGGCCCGCTCCCTCTACGACGACGCCCAGCGGATGCTCGACCGGGTCGAGCGGGAGGAGTGGCTCGCGCCGCGCGGCGTCGTCGGCCTGTTCCCGGCCAGCTCGGTGGGCGACGACCTGCAGGTGTACGCCGACGAGGGCCGCGAGCACGTGCTGACCACGCTCCACGGCCTGCGCCAGCAGGGCCGGCACCGGGAGGGGGTGGACAACAAGTGCCTCTCGGACTTCGTGGCGCCCCTCTCCTCGGGCCTGCCCGACCACGTCGGCGCGTTCTCGGTGACCGCCGGCCTCGGGCTGCAGGAACGTCTGCGCGCCTTCCAGGACGACCTCGACGACTACTCCGCGATCATGCTCGAGGCCCTGGCCGACCGGCTCGCCGAGGCGTTCGCCGAGCGGCTGCACCAGCGGGTGCGCACCGACCTGTGGGGCTACGCCCCCGACGAGCGGCTCGGCAACGACGCGCTCATCGCCGAGCGCTACCGCGGCATCCGTCCGGCGCCCGGCTACCCGGCCTGCCCGGACCACACCGAGAAGGAGACCCTCATGGCGCTGCTCGGCGGCGAGGAGCGGACCGGGGTGCGGCTCACCGAGTCGATGGCGATGTGGCCCGGCGCCTCGGTCTCGGGGTGGTACTTCTCCCACCCGCAGAGCCAGTACTTCGTCGTCGGGCGGCTCGGGCGCGACCAGGTGGAGGACTACGCCGCGCGCAAGGGCTGGGACCTCGCGACCGCCGAGCGCTGGCTCGCACCCAACCTCGGCTACACCGTGGACGGCTGAGACGGGGTGGCGTCCGGGCCGTGTCGGCGCCGCGTCCTACCGTGGGCGGCATGACCCCCGCCCTCTCGCCGAGCCGGGCCGCGGACTTCAAGCAGTGTCCGCTGCTCTTCCGGTTCCGGACGATCGACAAGCTCCAGGGCCCGCCCTCGCCGGCGGCGGCCCGGGGCACGCTCGTGCACGCCGTGCTCGAGCACCTCTTCGAGCTGCCGGCGCCCGACCGCACGCCGGCAGCGGCGCTCGCCCTCCTCGAGCCGCGGTGGCAGGCCCTCGTCGAGGAGCGCCCCGAGCTCGCGGCGATGGTCGAGGAGGACGCCGAGCTGACCCAGGAGTCGTGGTTCGCCGGGGCGCGCACCCTGCTCCAGCAGTGGTTCGACCTCGAGGACCCCACCCGGCTCGAGCCCGCCGCCCGGGAGCTGTACGTCGAGACCGAGCTCGACGGGCTGACGCTGCGCGGGTACGTCGACCGGCTCGACATCGCGCCCGACGGCGCGATGCGCGTGGTCGACTACAAGACCGGCCGCTCCCCCGGCGAGGCCTTCGAGGCCAAGGCTCTCTTCCAGATGAAGTTCTACGCCCTCGTCCTGTGGCGGCTGCGCGGCGAGGTCCCGCGGATGCTCCAGCTGGTCTACCTCGGCAACGGCGAGGTCGTCCGCTACGTGCCCGACGAGCACGACCTGCGCGCCCTCGAGCGCAACGTGCGGGCCATCTGGGAGGCGGTCGTCCGGGCCGCCCAGACCGGCGACTGGCGCCCGCGCACCTCGCGCCTGTGCGGCTGGTGCGACTTCCAGGAGTACTGCCCCGAGTTCGGGGGCACCCCACCGCCGCTGCCCGAGGGCGCCGGGCTCATCGCGCTCGACCCGGCCCGCTCGGGCCAGGCCTCACCCGACGAGGAGTGAGCGCACCGCCTCACCGAGGCCGTGCGGCGTCATCCCGGCCAGCCCGGGCAGCTGCACGGCGCCCGCCACCGGGGGCACCGCCACGACGTGCGGCACGGCGACAGTGGGCACTCCGGCGGCGACCGCCGAGCGCACCCCCGTCGGGCTGTCCTCGATGGCGATGCAGCGCGCCGGCTCGACGCCGAGGAGGCGGGTGGCGGCCCGGTACGGCTCGGGGTGCGGCTTGCCGTGCTCGACCTCGTCACCGGTGACCACCGCCGCGAAGGTGCCGGCGGGCAGCGCGCCGACGACCGCGTCGGCCAGCGCCCGCCAGGACATCGTCACCAGGGCACTGGGCACGCCCTCCTCGGCGAGCCCGGCGAGCAGCTCGCGGGCACCCGGACGCCACGGGACGTGGTCCTGCACGCGGGTGACCACCCGCCCGAGCAGCTCCTCGACGATCCGCTCCGGCTCCCAGGTGACCGGTGAGTGCTCGCGGATGAACCGCGCCGAGACCATGAGGTCGTTCCCGACGAGCTCGTGCGCGAACTCGTCGCGCCACGTGCCGCCGTGCTCGGCGACGATGGCGTGCTCGGCCTCGATCCAGTACGGCTCGGTGTCGACGAGGGTTCCGTCCATGTCCCACAGGACTGCCGCAGGGAGGCTCATGGGTCACGAGCCTACCGAGCCGTAGGGTGGAGTCCTGACCCGGAGGAGGAGGACGCCCGTGATCGAGCTCGAGGAGATCGGCGAGCTGCGCGACCCCGTGATGGTGGCTGCCTTCGAGGGGTGGAACGACGCCGGTGAGGCGGCGTCGTCCGTCGTGGAGCACCTGGCGGAGGTCTGGGACGCCGAGGTCGTCGCCGCGCTCGACCCGGAGGACTACTACGACTTCCAGGTCAACCGCCCCCGCGTGGTCTCCGAGGGTGGCAAGCGCCGGATCAGCTGGCGCACGACCCGGGTCCTCGTGGCCCGCAGCACCTCGCTGCGCCGGGACGTCGTCCTCGTCCAGGGCGTCGAGCCCTCCTTCCGGTGGCGTGCCTTCGCGGTGGAGCTCATGGAGCTCGCCGAGGCGGCCGACGTCTCCATGGTCGTCACCCTCGGCGCCCTGATGGCCGACGTCGCGCACTCGCGTCCCATCCCGGTGAGCGCGACCTCGGACTCCGAGGACACCCGCCACCGGCACGGGCTGGAGATGAGCGGCTACGAGGGACCCACCGGGATCGTCGGGGTCATCGCCGACGCCGCCACCCAGGTGGGCATCCCGTCGGTGTCCTGCTGGGCGGCGGTGCCGCACTATGCCGGGCACTCCCCCTCACCCAAGGCGACGCTGGCTCTTGTCGGTCGGCTCGAGGAGCTCTTCGACGCACCGATCGAGCACGGTGAGCTCGACGAGGACGCCCGCGCCTGGGAGCGGGGCATCAACGAGCTCGCCGAGTCCGACAGCGAGGTCGCCGAGTACGTCGAGAGCCTCGAGGAGGCCCAGGACACCGCCGAGCTCCCGGAGGCCAGCGGCGACGCCATCGCCAAGGAGTTCGAGCGCTACCTGCGCCGCCGCGGGTCGGAGGACCCGGGCCAGGCCGGGGGCTGACCGCGCCCCGCTCCGCCCGGCGCCCCGGTCACAGGCGCACGCCGAGCAGCGCGTCCACCGTGCGCGCGAGCACCCCGGGCGCCGCCGGGTCGCCACCCTCGCCGGCGAGGGTGCGCGTGCACCAGTCGTCGACCGCGGCGAGCGCCCGGGGCGTCGCCAGGTCGTCGGCCACGCTCTCGCGGACCGCCTGGAGGGTGGGCTCGGCCTCGACCCCTGCGGGGACGGAGAAGGCCTCCCGCCAGCGCTCCAGCCGCCGCTGGGCGGCCGTCAGGAGGGCGTCGGTGAACTCCCACTCGGTGCGGTAGTGCTGGTCGAGCAGGAGCAGGCGCAGCGCCATCGGGTCCACGCCCGCGGCCCGTAGCCGGGAGACCAGGACGAGGTTGCCGCGCGACTTGCTCATCTTCCCGCCGTCGTAGCCCACCATCGCCTGGTGCACGTAGTGCCGGGCGAACACCGCGCCGCCGGTGAGGGCGGTCGCCTGCGCCGCGCTCATCTCGTGGTGGGGGAAGACCAGGTCGCTGCCGCCGCCCTTGATGTCGAACGGGATGCCGAGGTGCGCCAGCGAGATCGCGGTGCACTCGATGTGCCACCCGGGGCGGCCGGCGCCGAGCACCTCGTCCGCCCACGCCGGCTCGCCGGTGCGGGCCCCTCGCCACAGCAGCGGGTCGAGCGGGTCCCGCTTGCCGGGCCGCTCGGGGTCGCCGCCGCGCTCGGGGAAGACGGCGAGCATCTGCTCGCGGGTCCAGTGGGAGACCTCGCCGAAGGTGCGCGAGCGGGACAGGTCGAGGTAGACGTCCTCGCCGTCGCCCTCGTCGGCGGGAACCGGCAGCCGGTAGGCCGACCCGCTCTCCAGCAGCCGGCGCACGGCGGCCGCGATCTCGTCCATCGACTCCACGACACCGCGGAACTCGGTCGGGGGGATGACCCCGAGGGCGGTCATGTCCTCGCGGAACAGGTCGATCTCCGAGAGCGCGAGCTCGCGCCAGTCACGCCCGTCGCGCGCCGCCCGCTCCAGGAGCGGGTCGTCGACGTCCGTGACGTTCTGCACGTACTCGACGTCGTGGCCGCAGTCGAGCATGGCGCGCATGACGACGTCGAAGGTCACGTAGGTCGCCGCGTGACCGAGGTGGGTCGCGTCGTAGGGCGTGACGCCGCAGACGTACATCCGGGTCCCCTGCCCGCCCTCGATCGGCCCAACCTCGCGACGGCTGGTGTCGTAGAGGCGAAGATGTACTCCCGCACCGGGGATCGCGGGGACGGCGGGTGCGGGCCAGGACTTCACCGGCACAGCCTACGGTGCGCCGCCTACAGGGCCGGCCACGGGATGGCGGGCCAGCCCCCACGCGGCACGGGGTGCCGGCGGGTGCGCAGCAGCGTGCGCACGCGGTGCTCGAGGGCCTGCACCTCCGTCGTCGTCAGCAGCTCCTCCAGCTGATCGGCGAGCCCACCGGTCAGCGCGGCGAGCAGCCGCTCGAGGCGGCCGAGGTCGCTTTCGGGCAGCGGCTCGCCGGCCCACCCCCACAGGACCGTCCGCAGCTTGGGCTCGACCCCGAGGCTCACGCCGTGGTCGCACCCGCGCACCGCCGCACCGTCACGCAGCAGGTGGCCGCCCTTGCGGTCGGAGTTGTTCAGGGCCGCGTCGAGCACGGCCACCGAGCGCAGCCCCGGCTCGGCGCAGTGCGCCACGACGACCGGTTCCCCGAGCGGCGACTCGCCCTCGAGGACGACGAACCATCCCGGCGGCACCTCCTGCGGCTCCAGGACGTCGACGAGCGGCTCGGCCTCCCCCGTGGTCGGCCCGACCCACAGCTGCACCGAGCCGGGGCCCAGGGGGCCCGTGCGCAGCACGGTCGGGGGGACGACACCGAAGCCGCCGGCCTCACTGACGAGGTAGGCGGCCCGCTCACGGGCCACGAGCGTGCCGTCCGGGTAGTCCCACAGGCGCCGCTCGCTCGCCTCCGGCTTGTGGATGACGAGCACCTCGTCGGCGGGGTCGCCGACGAGGCAGAGCAGCGCGCCGTTGGAGGACCCCGAGATCCGCCCGACGGGCGTCAGCTCCCCGCGGCGCAGCAGCCGCTCGAGCTCAGCGTCGGTACCCGTTGGCACGCGGGCAGATGTGGCCGGAGGGGTCGAGGGGCTGGCCGCAGAACGGGCACGGTGGGCGGCCCGCGGCGACGACCCGTCCGCAGCGGCGGGCGAACGCCCGGGCGGCCTGCGGGGTGAGGACGACCCGCAGGGTGCTCAGCGTGCTCTCCTCGACCTCCTCGGGGTCCTGGTCGTGGCACTCGATGACGAGGACGTGCCGCTCGGGGTCCCACGCGAGGCTGAGGGTGTCGACCCGGAAGTCGTCCTCGATCGGGGTCTCCAGGGGCTCGGTGTCCCCGTCGTCGAGCGGCTCGGTGGCCGTCCCCTCCGCGTGCGCGTCCAGGAGGTCGCCGACCCGGTCGGCGAGCACGCTGACCTGCACCTTCTCCAGGGAGACCGAGACGGTGCGGCCCTCGCCGCTCGCCTGAAGGAAGAAGGTCCGGCCCCCGGGCGGGCCGACGGTACCGGCGACGAAGCGGTCCGGCGGGTCGAAGACGGTGGCTGGCATGCTGCCCACCCTAGATCGAGAACCCGACCGGCAGCTCCAGGCGGTGGCGGGCCATGAGGGCGGCGTCGGCGAGCAGCTCCCGGGTCGGCCCGTCGGCGACCACGCTGCCCTCGGAGAGCACGACCGCGCGCTCGCACAGCTCGACGGCGTACGGCAGGTCGTGGGTGACCATGAGGATGGTCACCTCCAGGGTGCGCAGGATGTCGGCCAGCTCCCGTCGGGAGGCCGGGTCGAGGTTGGAGGACGGCTCGTCGAGGACGAGGATCTCCGGGCGCATCGCGAGGACGGTGGCGATGGCCACCCGGCGTCGCTGCCCGAAGGAGAGGTGGTGCGGTGCCCGGTCGGCGAGGTCGGCCACGCCGACCGCCGCGAGCGCCTCGTGGACGCGGGCGTCGAGCTCGGCACCGCGCAGCCCCAGGTTGGCCGGGCCGAAGGCGACGTCGTCGCGCACCGTCGGCATGAACAGCTGGTCGTCGGGGTCCTGGAAGACGATGCCCACGCGGCGGCGCACCTCGAGGAGGTTCTCCTCGGTGACCGGCAGCCCGGAGACCGTGACGCTCCCGTGCCCGGGGCGCAGGACGCCGTTGAGGTGGAGGACGAGGGTGGTCTTCCCGGCCCCGTTGGGCCCGAGCAGGGCGACCCGCTCCCCGGGGTGGACGTGCAGGTCGACCCCGAAGAGGGCCTGGTGCCCGCCGGGGTAGGCGTACGCGACGCCACGCAGGTCGAGGACGGGAGTGGTCACGTGGCCATTGTCGCCGCCACCGCGCACCCGGCCGCCACGAGGGCCGGGGTGAGCCCGAGCAGCCAGTCGCGCGGCGAGGCCTCCAGGGGTGCGGTGACGGGCAGCCGGCCGGACCACCCGCGGCTGACCATGGCCAGATGCACCCGCTCGCCGCGCTCGTAGCTGCGGATGAAGAGGGCGCCGGTGCCGGCGGCGAGGACCGGCCAGGCCCGCACCGAGCGGGCGCTGAACCCGCGGGAGGCGCGGGCCACCCGCATCCGGCGCAGCTGGTCGGCCACGACGTCGACGTAGCGGACCATGAACGAGGCGATGAGCACGAGCGGGTCCGGCAGCCGCAGGTGCTGCAGGGCCCGCACGAGGTCGCGAGGCCGGGTCGTCACCGCGAAGGTGACCGCGGCGAGCACGCCCGTGGTGCCCTTGAGCAGCAGCGCGACCGCTGCCGTGAGCCCGGCCTGCGAGACGCTCACCGGCCCCAGGGCGACCCGGGGGCCGACCGCGACGAAGGGCAGCACGACGGCGAAGACCGCGAACGGGGTCTCGACCGCGAGGCGGGGCAGGACGTGACGGGCCGGCACCCGGGTGAGCAGGACCAGGCCCACCGCGAGGGCGAGGAGGGCCGCGAGGACCCGGTGCGCGTGCGACGGCACGGCGACCACTCCGAGGACGAACGCGACGAGCCCGACGAGCTTGACGTGTGGCGGCAGTGCGTGCAGGACGGTGTCGCCCTCGACGTGCAGGTGCTCCCCCGGGCCGGAGCCCACCTCAGGCCCGCCCGCGGTCGCGGGGGCCGCGCCGCCGGACGAGCAGGACCAGCCCGAGGACGAGGGCACCGGTGACGACCGCGCCGATCACCCCGGCCAGGCCCCCCGAGAGCCGAGCGTTCGAGACGCCCGAGACCCCGTAGTCGGCCAGGGGCGACCCGGCCGTCGGGGAGCTCGTCGCGGCGTCGCCGAACCCGAGGGAGTGCGCGACGTACTCGAGGCCGTCGGGGTGGCCGGAGGCGTAGAACGAGACCACGCCGGCGATGAGCAGGCTGACGGCGAGCCCGACGAGCAGCAGGCGCCGGGTGCTGACCCGAGGGGTGGGCGTCGTGGTGCTCACGCGACCGGCTCCGGGGTCTTCAGGGTCAGCTCGGGCAACCGCCCTCGGGCGGCGTGCACGAGGTCGGGACGGGCGGCGACGATGCTCGAGACCGCGAGGAAGGTGATGACCGCCTCCCCGATGCCGATGAGGACGTGCCAGCCGACCATCGCCCCGGCCAGCTGGTCCAGGGGGATCGGCGCGGCACCCCCGAGGGCGTAGAGCCCGACGAACGCGAGGGCGGCCACGGGCACGCTGACGAGCGCGCCACACGCGGCGGCGGCGGGGATGCTCGCCGGGCGACGGGGCAGCAGCGCGAGCACGCCCCGGGCGACGAGGTAGCCGACCCACACCGCCACCGTGCCCATGAGCAGGACGTTCGTGCCGAGGGCGGTGACCCCGCCGTCGGCGAAGAGGAAGGCCTGGACGGCGAGCACGACCGTCAGGCACAGGGTCGCCGTCGCCGGGCCGACGAGCACCGCGGCGAGCGCGGCGCCGAGCAGGTGCCCGGAGGTCCCCGCGCCGACCGGGAAGTTGACCATCTGGGCGGCGAAGACGAAGACCGCGACGAGCCCGGCCAGCGGGGCGGTGCGGTCGTCGAGCTCGTGGCGGGCGGCCCGCACGAGCGAGGCTCCGACGACGGCGGCAGCGGCGACGCCGGTGGTGACCGACGTCGGTGCGTCGAGGAACCCGTCGGGGACGTGCACGGCGACCTCCAGGGGTGTCATCGATGTTGTTGCGCATTGTTCGCAACAGTGTCGCCACCCTAGCCGCTGTCGGCCGGCGACGGCAACCACCGCGGGCGTCAGCCGGCGCCGCCGCCCACGGTGGAGTCTCCGGCCTCGTGCTCGGCCGGCCGGGCCACCAGGGCCGAGAGGTCTCCGGCGTGGGTGTTGCTCGCGAGGAGGACCATCCGGGTCGCGGTCACCTGGACGGCGGTCAGCGAACCCGGGTCGATGCGCACGCGCTGCAGCCCGGAGACGCCGGCTCCGACCGACTCGGCGACGACCGCCTTGATCGGGTCGCCGTGGCTGACCGCGAGCCACACCGCGCCCGTCCCGTGCCCCTGCTCGACCTCGGCGTCGAGGGCCCGCACCCCGGCGACGACCCGTTCGGCCATCTCCCCCAGGGACTCGCCACGGTGGGCCGGCGAGGTCGGGAACGTCGCCGCGGCGGGGTCGTCCTGGATGACCCGCCACAGGGGGTCCTTGGCGGCGTCGGCGAGCCGCCGGCCGGTCCACGCGCCGTAGTGGCACTCCCCCAGCCGCTCGTCGCTCGCGACCTGCAGGCCCGGCACCGCCAGCGAGGCGGTCTCCCGGCAGCGCTGGAGGGGGCTGGACACCGCCCGGACGACGGTGAGCGCGGAGAGCCGCTCGGCGGCCCGCGCCGCCTGGTCCCGCCCGGTGTCGGTGAGGCCCACCCCCTCGGTCCAGCCCGCGAGCACCCCGTCGGCGTTCGCCGTCGAGTGGCCGTGCCGCAGGAGCAGGACGATGGCCACGAGAGGACACTGTAGGCGCCCCCGGGCACCGCGGGCCCTGCGCGTCACCCACAATGGCCTGCGTGATCGTCGACCGCGCCATCTACGAGGACGGGACCCGCCGGGACTGCGGGGACCTCTCCGACGAGCTGGAGCGGCTGCGCTCCTGCGCCGACCCCTCGGGCTTCCTGTGGATCGGGCTGAAGGACCCGACGCAGGAGGAGTTCGACTCCGTCGACACCGAGCTGGGGCTCCACCCGCTGGCCGTCGAGGACGCCGTCCAGGGCCGCCAGCGCGCCAAGGTCGAGCTCTACGACGGGACCGTGTTCGTCGTCCTGAAGCCGCTGCGCTACCTGGACCGCACCTCGGACATCGAGACCGGCGAGGTGATGCTCTTCGTCGGGGACCGATTCGTCGTCACCGTCCGCCGGGGCGAGCTGACGCCACTCACCGACCTGCGCCGACGGCTCGAGGAGGACCCGCAGCGCCTGCGACTCGGGCCGTTGGCCGTCCTGCACGCGGTGCTCGACCGCGTCGTCGACGACTACCTCGAGATCGACGCCGAGGTCCAGACCGACCTCGACGAGATCGAGACCGCCGTCTTCTCCGACGAGCGCAGCGACACCGCGGCCATCTACGAGCTCAAGCGGGAGGTGCTCGAGTTCCGGCGGGCGGCGATGCCGCTCGCCGAGCCCCTGCGCACGCTGCACGCCTCGCCGCGCAGCCCGGTGCCGGAGGGCGAGCTGCGCCTGCTGCTGCGTGACGTCTCCGACCACCTGCACAGCGTGATCGACCACATCGAGTCCTACGACAACCTGCTCTCGGGCATCCTCGACGCCCACCTGGCGCAGGTGTCGGTGCAGCAGAACGACGACATGCGCAAGATCTCGGCCTGGGTGGCGATCGCGGCCCTGCCGACCATGGTCGCGGGCATCTACGGCATGAACTTCGAGCACATGCCCGAGTTGCACTGGCGCTTCGGCTACCCGCTCGCCGTGGCGGTCATGGCCGTGTCCTGCGGCACCCTCTTCCGGCTCTTCAAGCGGGCCGGCTGGCTCTGAGCGGCCCGCCGGCGTCAGGTGGCGCTGAGCCAGCCCGCGGCGAGGGCGAGGACGAGCGCGGCGCCGAGGGCCACCCGGTAGCCGATGAAGGCCCGCAGCGAGTTCGTCGCGACGAACCGCAGCAGCCAGGCGATCGAGGCGTAGGCGGTGACGAACGCGACGACGATGCCGACGAGCATCTGCCCGGCCCCGAGGGTCTTCAGGTCACCCCAGGCGTCGACCAGCTCGAACAGGCCCGCGGCGGTGAGCGCCGGGATCGCCATGAAGAACGACAGCTCGGTGGCCGTCACCCGGTCGATGCCGCGGATGAGGCCCGCCGAGATGGTGGCGCCCGAGCGTGAGACGCCGGGGATCAGGCTGAAGCACTGGACGAGCCCGATGACGAGCCCGTCGCGGACGGTGACCCCCTCCTCGCCGCGCTGCTCGCCCCGCCGCTCGAGGATGTCGTGGCGCTGCTCGGCCACCCAGATGACGGCGCTCCACAGGACGAGCCCGGCGGCCACCACCCACAGGCTGCGCAGCGGGCCGGCGATGACGTCCTTGAGGGCGAACCCGACGAGGCCGACCGGGATGGACCCGACGACGACCGCCCAGGCGAGCCGGTAGTCGCGGTCGGTCCGGGCCTCGGCGTCGCGCAGCCCGTGGACCCACGCGAGGAAGAGGCGCGCGATCTTGCGCGCGAAGTAGATGAAGGTCGCGACGATGGCACCGATCTGGATGATCGCCGTGTAGGCGGTGACCGCCGGTGCGTCGACGGGTAGCCCGAGCAGGTGCTCGACGACCGTGAGGTGGCCGGTGGAGGAGATCGGGAGGAACTCGGTGAGGCCTTCGACGACGCCGAGGACGACGGCCTGGAGGTAGGAGAGCTCGACGGGCACCCGGGCAGCCTAGGGGCGCCGGCTGTGCTCGACCCGGACGGGTGCCGGGGTGTCGCGCGTCGACCGGTCCATCCGTCAGCCGGGCACGACCTGCGCCATGAGCCGCAGGACCGCGAGCCGCTGCTCGGTGGTCCGGGCGTACGGCAGGACGGACAGCGTCGTCACCCCGGCCTCGGCGTAGCGGCCGACCCGCTCGGCGATCCGCTCCGGCGGCCCGAGCAGCGCGGTGGCATCGGCGAGCTCGAACGGGACGGCGTCCGCGGCGTCGCGCGGCCGGCCGGCGAGGTAGAGGTCCTGGATGGTGTCGGCGGCCTCGTCGAAGCCCATCCGGCGCGCCAGCCGGTTGTAGAAGTTCTGCTCGCGGCTGCCCATGCCACCGATGTACAGCGCGGTGTACGGCGCCACGGCGGCGCGCGCGGCCTCGAGGTCGTCGGTGACGACGACGGGCACGGTGGCCACCGTGTCGAACCCGGCCATCGGGTCACCCGGGGTCCCCCGGCCCGCGCGCTCGCGGGCCTCCCGCACGGTGTCGAGCTGGTCACGGGAGTGCTCCGGGGAGAGGAAGACCGCGAGCCACCCGTCCGCCAGCTCACCGGCGAGGCGCAGGTTGCGGGGCCCGACGGCCGCGAGGTAGACGGGCAGGTCGGGCCGCGGCGGGTGGATCGTCAGCCGCAGCGACTTCCCCGGTCCGTCCGGGAGCGGGAGGGTGAAGTGCTTCCCGTCCGCGACGACGTTCTCGCGCCGCAGGGCGGCCCGCACGATCTCGAGGTACTCGCGGGTGCGGCCGAGCGGGTCGGCGAACCGGACGCCGTGCCAGCCCTCGCTCACCTGGGGACCGGAGACCCCGAGCCCGAGCAGGAAGCGACCACCGGAGAGCGTGTCGAGGGTCGCGGCGGTCATCGCCGTCATCGCCGGGGTACGGGCGGGGATCTGCATCACCCCGGCACCCAGGCCGATGTGCTCGGTCTGGGCCGCGAGCCAGGCGAGCACGGTCGGGCTGTCCGAGCCGTACGCCTCCGCCACCCACACGGAGGCGTAGCCGAGCCGGTCGGCCTCCTGCACGAGCTCGAGGAGGTCCTCGCCCATGCCCATCCCCGCGTAGCCACCAGCCAGTCCGAGACGCATGCAGGGCAGGCTAGCGGGCGCGCTCTTGCTCCTCACGTGGCGTCGGGTCGTAGCGTCGCCGGCATGGCGGCAACGGGGTCGGATGGGCTGGGCATCGACGAGGTGTCGGCGCGTACCGCGCTCGCCGTGTTCACCGACCCCTTCGGGCACCGCTGGACGCTCGACACCCGTCCGGGGCCCTGACCTCCACACGCCTCCGCTCACAGCACTCCGCAGCGGTCGAACCGGGCTGTGCGGCAGCAGAATCAGCCTGTGGACAACCCCCTTGGGAGCGGGGCGCTGTCGGTGGGCGCCGGTAGAATCTCCGGTAGCAGGGAAGGGGATTGCGATGGCCGCGTTGTGCACTCCGGGTGACGTCGCCGCTGCCGCGCACGTCGCGCGGGAGGCGGTCGCCGCGGTGATGGAGCCGGCCTCGGCGGTGGGGTCGGTCGGTGAGTGGGCCGAGGCGGTCGGTGAGCTCCAGTCGCTGGCGAACACCGTCGCCGCGGCGCAGGATGCGGCGGTCGTGCGGTTGGCCGCCATCGAGCCGGAGGTCCTCGACGACGGTGAGGTCGTCGAGACCCACCGGGCGCTGGGCCACGTCGCGTTGGACGCGGCGGCGGTGCTGTCCGGGGTGCTGACCGTGTCCGCGGTGCACGCCGAGCGTCGGGTGCAGGCCGCGGTGCGGCGGGCCGCGGACGGACCGGACGGTACCGAGACCTGTACCGGGTTGGGTCGGTTGCACGCGGCGATGGGTGCCGGCCGGGTGGACGCGTATCGGGCGGGGGTGGTCGCCGAGGAGCTGGAGGAGTGCCGGGCCGAGGTCGCCCGTGCCGTGCTCGACGCGCTCGAACCGCACGTCGAGCGCGAGGACGGGCCACGGCTGCGCCAACGGGTGCGGCGGGTGCTCGCCGCGATCTCTCCGGACTTCCTGCGTGCGAAGGCGGCCCGGGCCCGGAGCGAGTCCTCCCTGCAGCGGTGGGTGGAGCAGCCCGGCGTCGACACCTGGCACGGCACCTTCCCCTCCGAGGAAGCCTGCGCCGCGTGGGGCGCGATCGACGCCCTCGCCCAGACCTACGTGCGCGACGGCGTCTGCGAGCGGATCGATAGGGCCCGGGCGAAGGCGCTGACCGACCTGGTCACCGGGAACGCGACCGTCGACGTCCAGGTCCACCTCACCACGCCGGCGGCCCGCGCGGCCACGACCGCCGAGCCGCGGACCGGAGACGAGCGTGCAGCCGGGGACCTGGTCGAGGTCGCCAGTGCGCGGGCCAGCGAACCGGTGCTCGTCGAGCGCGGCTGGCTCCAGCGAGCCGTCACCGAGCCATGGCCGGCGGCAGGCGCGCACGTCACCGACGCCGTCACCGGTGCGCTGCTCGACCCGCACGAGGAGCTGGCGAGCCACGGCTACCGGCCCGGTTCCCGGCTCGCGGCACTGGTCCGGGCCCGGGACGGGCACTGCCGCTTCCCCGGCTGCCACGTCGCCGCCCGCTTCTGCGATCTCGACCACGTCACCCCCTGGCCTGCCGGTCCGACGAGCGCGAGCAACCTCACCTGCCTCTGCCGGCGCCACCACCGCGTCAAACAACGCCCCGGCTGGCGAGCCGTCCTCCACCCCGACGCCACGATGACCTGGACCGACCCCACCGGGCGCACCCGCACCACCACGCCGACCGACCACGCCCGCGCCCTCGTCCTCCCCGACCGAGGCGACGATCCGGCCCCGGCCCGCCGCGCCCGAGGCCCACAGGACCAGCCCCACTCGGTGCTCGAGCACCACTCGGAACACCACCCGCCACCGGGCAGGTACCACCTCGAGTACCACCACGCCCACCACCGGCGGCGGCACGCACCCCTACCCACCGGACCGCCGCCGTTCTGACTGGCGCTCCTCGCCGGCGCGAAAACCGCTCGCGCCGCCTCCCGCCCGGCACGGGCGCGGTCCCCTTCGACGTCGGCGCCGACCACGGCGGTTTCGACACCTACAACCTCGAACGGCGGGCCGCGGACTGGCTCGGCACCCCGTTCACCGCCGACAGCGAGCCCCACGTGTCGGTGTGGCGCACTCCGACCGGGGAGTGGCCTCCCGGGTAGGGTCGCGGCCATGCAGACCCGCCGCCTCGGCGCCACCGGGCTCACGGTCTCCCGGCTCGGGCTGGGGACGATGGCCTGGGGCACCCGCACCTCCCCCGAGGAGGCCGAGGACATCCTCACGGCGTTCCGGTCCGCCGGGGGCACCCTCGTCGACACCGCTCACGGGTACGCCGGTGGTGCCGCCGAGGAGATCCTCGGCCGGCTCCTCGCCGACGGCGCGCGCGACGAGGTCGTGCTCGTCACGAAGTCCGGCATCAGCCGCTCGACCGGCGCCCGGGTCGTCGACTGCTCGCGGCGCACGATGCTCCACCACCTCGACCTGTCCCTGCAGCGGATGCGGACCGACCACGTCGACGTGTGGCTCGCGCACACCTGGGACGACGCGACGCCCCTGGAGGAGACCGTCGGCGCCCTCGTCCACGCCTGGCAGACCGGACGCGCGCGGTACGTCGGCGTCTCCAACCACGTCGGCTGGCAGGCCGCCCGGACGATGTCGCTGCTCGAGGCCGCGGGCGTCCCCCTGGCCGCCGACTCGGTCGAGTACTCGCTCGTCGAGCGCCGCCCGGAGCGCGAGCTCGTCGAGGCCGCCTCCCATCTCGGGATCGGCCTGCTCCCCTGGTCCCCGCTCGGCCGGGGGGTGCTCACCGGGCGCTACCGGGGCTCGGTGGCCGCCGACTCGCGTCTCGCGTCCGACGAGTTCGCCCGGTTCGCCGGGCGGCACGTCGGCGAGCACACCCTCGGTGTCGTCGAAGCGGTCCGCACGGCCGCCGAGGGCCTCGGGGTGGCCCCCGCGGCAGTGGCGCTGGCGTGGGTCCGGGACCGCCCGGCGGTCACCGCGCCGATCGTCGGGCCTCGCACCGCGGTGCAGCTGGGAGCACTCCTGGAGAGCGAGGACGTCGAACTGCCCGAGCAGATCGTCGGCGCGCTCGACGAGGTCTCCGCAGACCACGTCTGAGCCGCGGGGTCGCCCTCAGTCGTCCTCGTCGTCGTAGTCGTCGTCGAGCCCGGAGTAGATCCGCGACCGGTCCCCGTCCTCGTCGTCGTGCCCGTCGTCGAGGTCCTCGTCGTCCTCGTCGTCACCGGCGTAGATGTCGAGCGGGGTCATCTCCCCGTAGGCGTCGTAGAGCGACCCGTCGTACTCCTCGAAGGCGTCGGCGAGATCCTCGTACGCCGCGACCACGGCCGGGTCCTCGTCGCCCCGGCGGGTGCTGCTCACCTCGAGGTGGCGCTCGAACGCGGCGACCAACCGGGCGAGGGCGGCACGCGGGTCGGCACTCATGCATCGAACCGTACCGGCTTTGGGCACAATGTGCCGATGGCCGACTACGAGTACCTCGTCCTGAGCTTCGGGCGGGAGGTCCGCCGCTCCGACATCCGGCGCGCACTCACCGAGCACGCCGAGTACGGGCACTGGGAGCTCGCCCGCACCCGCACCGCCATGGGTGGGCGGACGACGACGTGGCTGCGTCGGCGGATCATCCGGGCGCGGCGTCAGCCGGTGGCCACCCCCTGGTGAGGGCGGCGGGCCTCAGCAGGTCTCGAGGAGGCGGGTCAGCACGCGGGTGCCGAACCGCAAGGACTCCGTCGGGACCCGCTCGTCGACGCCGTGGAACATCGGGGCGAAGTCCAGGTCGGCCGGCAGCCGCAGCGGGGCGAAGCCGTAGCCGGTGACGCCGAGCAGCGAGAGCGCCTTGTTGTCCGTCCCGCCGGAGAGGCAGTAGGGCAGCACCTCGGCCTGCGGGTCCTCGGCCCGCAGCGCCTCCACCATCCGCTCGACGAGGTCGCCCTCGAACGGCGCCTCGAGGGCGATGTCCCCGTGGAGCACCTCGACCCGCACGTGCTCACCGGCGAGCTCGCGAATGGTCTCGAGCAGGTCCTCCTCGTGCCCGGGAAGGTAGCGGCAGTCGACGTTCGCGTGCGCCTCCTGCGGGATGACGTTGTGCTTGTACCCCGACTCGAGCATCGTGACGTTGCTCGTGTCCTGGAGGGTGCCGCGCACGAACCCCTGGGCACCGCCGAGGTGGGCGAGCAGCTCCTCGAGGTCCTCGTCCGACCACCCGGTGCCCGTGAGCTCGGAGAGCCCGTCGAGCAGGGTGCGCACCGAGGGGATGTACTCGCGTGGCCACTTGTGGGCGGCGATCCGGGCGATCGCCTCGGCGAGCCGCACGATCGCGTTCTCGTCGTTGGGGACCGAGCCGTGGCCGGCGCGCCCCGTGGCGGTCAGGCGCAGCCAGGCGATGCCCTTCTCGGCGGTCTGCACGAGGTACGTGCGCCGCTCCCGCCCCTCGCGGTCGGTGACGGTGACGCTGTAGCCGCCGACCTCGCTGATCGCCTCGGTGACGCCCTCGAACACCTCGGCGTGCTCCTCGACCATGAAGTGCGAGCCCTTGACCCCGCCCGCCTCCTCGTCGGCGAAGAAGACGACGACGAGGTCGCGAGGCGGCACGACGCCGCGGCGGGCGATGTCGCGCACGCAGGCGAGCATCATCGCGTCCATGTCCTTCATGTCGACCGCTCCCCGGCCCCACACGCAGCCGTCGCGCTCCTCGCCGGAGAACGGGTCGACCTGCCAGTCCTCGGCCTGCGCAGGCACGACGTCGAGGTGGCCGTGCACGCACAGCGCCCCCCGGTCGGCGTCCGCGCCGGGGATGCGGACCGCGACGGTCACCCGACCGGGGTCGGACTCGTAGGTGCTCGGCTCCAGGCCCACCTCGCGCAGCAGGCCGACGACGTACTCGGCGGCCTCGGCCTCCCGCGGACCGGAGCCGTCGCCGTAGTTGCTCGTGTCGATCCGGATCAGCTCCTGGCAGATCCGCACGACCTCGTCCTCGGGGCGCAGGGTCTCGGTCATCCCCCCACCCTAGGCGTCGCCCGCGCCCCCCGGCGATTTCGGTTCCCGGCCGCGGACCGTGTATCGTTCCGGGCTGTTGGAGGGCCGCCCCGGGCTGCTCCGGCACCACTCGTCCGGGTGGCGGAATTGGCAGACGCGCTAGCTTGAGGTGCTAGTGCCCGTATAGGGCATGGGGGTTCAAGTCCCCCCTCGGACACCGGCCCGAAGGCCCCGAACCACTGCGGTTCGGGGCCTTCGTCGTGCCGGGCCTCAGCCGCCGGCGTAGTCGTCGACGGCCTGGTCGAAGTCCTCGACGAGCGGGTCGAGCCGCTGCGCCGCCTCGGCCGGGTAGGTGCCGTCGGCCACCGCCTCCTGGTAGTCCTCCACGAGGGCGTCCCGGGCCTCCACGAGGGCCTCGGAGTCCTCCTTGCGCAGCGCCTTGTCGGCGTCCTTGAGCGGGTCCTGGACCACCTTGGCGGCCTGCTCGTCGATGACGTCGTCCTGGCGCAGCTGGCTCACCTCGTCATCCAGGGCGCTCCCGGCGTCCTCGACCGGCTGGGGGTCGGCGGTGGTCTCGGACGGGGTCTGCGTCGGGGAGGGCGCCTCGCTCGTGGGCGACTCCTCGGCCGCGCTCGTCTCGGGGGGCGTGGTGCTGGGGCTCTCCTGGGTCGCCGGCGCGCTCGTCGACGGCGTGGACGTCGGTGTCGTCGCGGGGTCCGAGCCCTCCCCGAGACCGGTCAGGAGGTACCACGCGAGCAGCGCGAGCGCCGCGAGCGCGACGAGGGCGAGCACCCACAGCGGCGCGGAGGACCCGCGCCGCTCGGGGCTGCGCGCCGGGGTGGGTGGCGCCGCAGCGGTCGGCGGGCTCGTGGCCGCCGCGGGGGCCGGGCTGGCGAGCCGGCGTGTGGGCTCCGCACCGGAGGCGGGCAGGAGGGTCGTCGTGGCCGCGGCCACCGAGGCCGCTCCGGGCGCCTCGCGACGCTCGATCGCCTCGAGCACGGCGGCGGCGTCCGCCGGGCGGTCCTGCGGGTCCTTGGCGAGCAGAGCGGAGACCAGCCCGGCGAGCCACGCCGGGGTCTCGGGGCGGGACTCCCGCACGTCGGGGACCGGGTCGTGCGAGTGCTGCATCATCGTCGCGACGGGCGTGGCCCCGCGGAACGGCGGCCGGCCGGTCAGCAGCGCGTAGAGGACGCAGCCGAGGGCGTAGAGGTCGGCGCGGCCGTCGACCCGCCCACCCGTCGCCTGCTCCGGAGCGAGGTACTCGGCGGTGCCCATGACGGTGTGCGTGGCCGTGAGCGCCTGGCTGCCCGAGGATTCCCCGAGCTGGGTGATCCCGAAGTCAAGCACCCGGAGCCGGCCGTCCGCGGCGCGGACGACGTTGGCCGGCTTGATGTCGCGGTGCACCACCCCCCGGGCATGGGCGGCACCGAGGGCCGAGGCGACCTGCCGCGCGGCGTCGACGACCTCCTCGAGCGGCAGCGGGCCCTGCGCGAGGCGCTCGGCGAGGCTCGGCCCGGGCAGCAGCTCCATGACGAGGTAGGCGGTCCGTCCCTCGACGCCGGTGTCGTGGACGGTGACGACGTTCGGGTGGCTCATCGCGGCGGTCACCTGGGCCTCGCGCTCGAAGCGGGCGGCACCCGCCTCGTCGGGTACCCGGTCCAGGTCGATCGTCTTGACCGCCACCTCCCGGCCGAGCACGGTGTCGGTGGCACGCCACACCTCACCCATCCCGCCACGCCCGATGGGTTCCTCGAGGACGTAGCGGCCCGCCAGAAGTCTGTGCTCGCTGCTCATCGGGGCCAGCGTAGCCAGCGAGCCCGCGCACCCCGCGGACCACTAGCCTGAGGCCGTGCTCGAGTCCGTCACCGCCGTCCGCTACGTCGCGCCGCTGCGCGAGGGTGGCTCGCTGCCCGGTCTCGTCGAGGCCGACGACCTCGGCACCTACGTCGTGAAGTTCACCGGGGCGGGCCAGGGCCGCAAGGTCCTCGTCGCGGAGGTGCTCGTCGGCGAGGTCGCCCGGCGCGTGGGCATCCCCACCCCAGGGCTGGCCGTGGTCGACCTGCCGAGCGCGATCGCGCGGTACGAGGCCGACGAGGAGGTCCAGGACCTGCTCACCGCGAGCCCGGGGCGCAACCTCGGCGTCGACTTCCTCCCCGGGGCGTTCGGCTACGACGGTTCGCATCCGCCCTCGCCCGAGGAGGCCGCGGCCATCCTCTGGCTCGACTCCTACACCGCGAACGTCGACCGGACGTGGGCCAACCCCAACCTGCTGCTCTGGCACGGGCGCGCCTGGGCCATCGACCACGGCGCCGCCCTGTGGTTCCACCACGGCTGGCCCAGTCGTCCCCCTGATGTCGGGCGCTTCGTCGAGCAGCCCTTCGACCCCGCCGGCCACGTCCTGGCGTCGGTGGCCGGCCCGGTGGGCCAGGCCCACGAGCGGCTCGCCCCCCTGCTCACCGAGGACGTCCTGGGCGAGGTCGTCGCCGAGGTCCCCGACGAGTGGCTCGAGACCACGGGCAGCCTGCCCGACCTGGACGCCGTGCGCTCGGCCTACCTCGAGCACCTGGTCCGGCGGCTCGAACGGCCCGATGCCTGGCTCGGAGGTGCCGGATGAGCCATCCCTACCAGTACGTCGTGCTGCGCTTCGTCCCCCGGGTCGACCGCGGCGAGTGCGTCAACGTCGGGGTCGTGCTGCACTCGCAGTCCGCCGGGGTGCTGCGCTGCGCCTGGCACGTCGAGGAGGACCGGGCCCGCGCACTCGACCCCACGGCCGACCTCGACGCCCTCCGGGCCGCACTGGCGGCGGTGGGGCGGGTGTGCGAGGCACCCCCCGAGGGAGCCGACACGGCGCTGACCACCCAGGGCAAACGGTTCGGGTGGCTGAGCGCCCCACGCTCCACGGTGGTCCAGCCCGGTCCGGTCCACGGTGGGGCCGCCGAGGACCCCGACGCCGAGGCCGAGCGGCTGCTGGACCGTCTCGTGCGCTAGGTGGGCCCGGGGCGCCCGGGGACGTCGGTGACGCGCAGCGCCCACGCCGCGACCGCTCCGGCGGCGGCGACGTTGAGCGAGTCCACGCCGCCGGCCATCGGGATGCGCACGACGGTGTCCACCGCGGCCACCGTGCGCGGTGAGAGCCCGTCGCCCTCGGTCCCGAGGACGAGCGCCAGCCGCTCGGGCGGGTCGCCCGCGAGCGCGTCGAGGGTCACCGCGTCCGGCGAGAGGGCCAGGGCGGCGACGTGGAAGCCCAACCCGCGCAGTGCCTCGACACCCCCCGGCCAGGGGTCGACGCGGGTCCACGGGACCTGGAACACGGTGCCCATCGACACCCGGACCGAGCGCCGGTAGAGCGGGTCCGCGCAGCGGGGGGTCACGAGCACGGCGTCCATGCCGAGCGCGGCGGCCGAGCGGAACACGGCACCGACGTTCGTGTGGTCGACGACGTCCTCGAGGACGAGCACCCGCCGGGCGTCGGCGAGCACCTGGCCGAGCGGCGGCAGCGGCGGCCGGTGCATGGCCGCGAGCGCACCCCGGTGCAGGTGGAACCCGGTGAGCCGCTCGATGACCTCGTGCTCCCCGACGTAGACCGGCACGCGGTCCCGCTGTGCGTCGGCGACGACATCGGCGAGGTCGCTGAGCCACCGCTCGGCCATGAGGTAGGAGCGTGGCCGGTGCCCGGCCTCCAGGGCGCGGCGGATGACCTTCTCGGACTCGGCGACGTACAGCCCACCCGCGGGCTCCAGACGCCGCCGCAGCGCGACGTCGGTCAGGGAGACGTAGTCGGCCAGCCGGGGGTCGGCGGCGTCCTCGATGCGCACCACGCTCACGGGTAGAGCACCAGCCGGCCCACCGCCACCAGTCCGACGACGATGATGAAGCCGCGCAGCACCGGGCTCGGCAGACGCCGCCCCACCGTCGCCCCGAGCGCGCCCCCGAGGGTCGAGCCCACGGCGATGAGCAGCACCACCGACCAGTCGATGCGTCCCGGAGCCACGAGCAGGAAGACAACCGCGGCGACCGCGTTGACGACGGTCGCCAGGACGTTCTTGAGGCCGTTGAGCCGTTGGAGGGACTCCCCGGAGAGCGCCCCGAGGATCCCCATGAGGATGATCCCCTGGGCCGCACCGAAGTAGCCCCCGTAGACGCCGGCTCCCAGGACCCCGCCCTGCATGAGCCCCCGATGGTCGGTGGCGCCGGCATCGCCGCGGCGCCGGGCGGTCCAGGAGCCGATCCGCGGCCCAGCCGCCACGAGGACGATGCCGACGAGGATGAGGACGGGCACGATCGTGCGGAAGAGGTCCGGGTCGAGGACGAGCAGCAGGACCGCGCCGACGGCGCCCCCGAGGAAGGACATGGGGACGTACCGGCGCAGCTCGGCGCCCATCCCCCGCAGCTCGCGCCGGTAGCCCACGGCCCCGGTGAGGCTGCCGGGGACAAGCCCGAGGTTGTTGGAGATGTTGGCGGTCACCGGCGGCACCCCGAGCAGGAGGAGCGTCGGGAAGGTGATCAGCGTCCCGGAGCCGACGATCGTGTTGATCGTGCCGGCCCCGACGCCGGCGAGGACGACGACGAGCGCTTCACCGACCGACACCCGGACACCCTAGTGCGCTCACCGCCGGCTCCGGAGGGCCGTCCGGGGCCCGGCGAGCGCGCACGAGGTCGACGACGAGGGCGGTCGCGGCCACCGTGCCGACGACGGCGGCGTAGCCGAGCGCGGTGGCGTGCAGCCCGACCTCGCCCACGAGGGCCCCGGCGACGAGGGCGGGGACCGCGAAGGCCACGTAGCTCACCATGTATACCGCCGACATCAGCGCCGAGCGCTCGTGGGGCTCGGCGAGCGCCGTCAGCGACCGCAGCGCACCGAGGAAGGCGATGCCGAAGCCGACCCCCGCGACGGTGACGGCGAGCACGAGCACGTCGAGGGAGGACAGGACGAGGGCGGCGACGAACGCGCCGAGCCCGGCGACGAGCGCCCCCAGGCCGCTGCGCGTCAGGGTCGGCGAGGAGAGCCCGCGCCCGAGCAGGGAGGCGAGCGCGCCCGCGCCGGTGAACGCGGCGATGACCAGCCCGGACAGCGCGTGGTTGGTCACGCCGAGCTGCGAGGCGAGCACGGAGCCGCTCACCGAGAGCATGAGGCCGCCGAGCGCCCACGTCGAGGCGAAGACGGGGACGGCGCCGACGAACGCGGGCCGTGCCCGGCGGGGCACGGCGACGACGGGACGCATCGCGGCGAGGGCCCCCGGGCGCCGTGCCGCGGTCTCGGGAAGCGTCGCGACCGCGAGGAGCAGGAGGAGCACCGCGGCGAGGAGGACGAGGTAGACCAGGCGCAGGGGGGCCGGCGCGTACTCGGCGAGCGTCCCGGCGAGGACCCCTCCGACGGCGAGGCCGGCGACCGGTGCCACGCTGTTGACGAGGGCCCCGTGCTCGGTGCCGTACCGCTGCAGGTCGAGCAGGTAGGCACCCATCACCCCCATCGCGATCCCGGTGGCCACGCCCTGCACGACCCGGGCCAGGGTCAGCACGAGAACCCCGTCGGCGAGCAGGAACGCGACGAGGCTGCCGGCCTCGACGAGCAGCGCCGTCGCGAGGACGGGACGCCGGCCGACGTGGTCGGAGACCCGACCCGCGACGAGCAGGGTGGCGAGCAGCGCGAGGACGTACACCGCGAACACCAGGGTGACCGACGACGCGGTCAGGTCGAAGGTGTCCTCGTAGGCGGGGTAGAGCGGGCTCGGCGCGCTCGAGGCCGCGAGGAAGGTGGCGACGGTGAGCCCGACGACGACGAACGCACCGGGTGGACGCAGACGCGGGACCATGGGGCCTCCGTTCCGGAATGATGGAACCGTACGGCCCGTTGAACCCACCGTCGACGACGACTATTCCAAAGGAGTCGAACCATGGCCGGCGACCGCCAGCCGCGGCTGCTCACCCACCCCGATCTCGGGGACGTCGAGCTGACCACCGTGCTCTTCGCGCTGAGCGACCCCTCGCGGCTCGCGCTCGTGCGCGAGCTCGCCGCCGAGGGGCCACGCACCGTCGAGGAGTGCCGCGGCAGCGAGCCCGACGTCCCGAAGTCGACCTTCTCCCACCATCTGCGCACGCTGCGCGAGGCCGGGCTCGTGACGAACGAGCCCCTCGGACGGCGCCGGGTGGTCGCGCTGCGGCGCGAGGAGCTCGAGGGCCGCTTCCCGGGACTGCTCGACGCCGTGCTCGGCCACTGACCGGCACGGCGTCGGCGCCACGGGCTACCCCTGGGTCGGGGGCGTCGCCGGCGGCTCCGGTGCCGCCGGCGGGGCGGGCGGGGCCGGGGGCTCCGCGCGCGGGGGCACGGCCTCGGGGCCGGGGGTGATCGGCGGCTGCACCCGCGAGGCCGGGGTCGCGTGCTCCTCGGCCTCCCGGCTGGACTGCGCCGCCTGACCGCGCGCACGCGCCAGGGCCTGCTTCGGGTCCTCGAGCACCGTGTCCTCGAAGGCGTCGCTCATCGACTCCTCCGGCTCCACCCAGCCGTCGTCGTCGCCGTCCTCGGGCTGGGGCTGGGTGGCGCCGAGCGCTCCGCCGATGCCGCGCAGGGCGTCGGTGAGCTCGCTCGGGATGATCCACATCTTGTTCGAGTCGCCACGGGCGATCTGCGGCAGGACCTGCAGGTACTGGTAGGCGAGCAGCTTCTGGGTCGGCTTGCCGCGGTGGATGGCGTCGAACACCTGCTGGATCGCGCGCGCCTGGCCCTGGGCCTCGAGGATGCGTGCCTGGGCCGAGCCCTCCGCGCGGAGGATCTGGCTCTGCTTCTCGCCCTCGGCCGTGAGGATCTGGCTGGCCTTGATCCCCTCGGCGTTGAGGATGGCCGCACGCCGGTCGCGCTCGGCCTTCATCTGCTTCTCCATCGACTCCTGCACCGAGGCCGGCGGGTCGATGGCCTTCAGCTCGACCCGATTGACCCGGATCCCCCACTTGCCGGTCGCGTCGTCGAGCACGCCGCGCAGCTGGCCGTTGATCTGGTCGCGGCTGGTCAGGGTCTGCTCGAGGTCGAGCGAGCCGATGACGTTACGCAGCGTCGTGACCGTCAGCTGCTCGATCCCGGCGATGAAGTTCGCGATCTCGTACACGGCCGACTTGGGGTCGATGACCTGGTAGTAGATCACCGTGTCGATGGACACGACGAGGTTGTCGCTCGTGATCACCGGCTGCGGCGGGAAGGAGACGACCTGCTCGCGCAGGTCGATGTTGGCGCGGACGATGTCGACGAACGGCACGAGGAAGTGGATGCCGCCCTCGAGGGTGCGCGAGTAGCGCCCCAGCCGCTCGATGATCAGCGCCGTCTGCTGCGGCACGATCCGCACCGTGCGCACGAGCACGACGATCGCGAAGATCGCCAGCAGCACGATGACGATCAGTGGGCCGAGTCCGTCCATGGTGGAACCTTTCGGTGGGTCCGCGCCGGAGCGCGGCTCAGGTGGTCGGGGTGGTCGAGGGGTCGGGCAGCGGCACGACGATGGCCGTGGCGCCGTGGATGGCGATGACGCGCACCTGGTCGCCCGGACCGGCGGCGGCGCCGCCCTCGGCGAGCCGGGCCGACCACGTCTCACCGGCGAGCTTGACCCGGCCGTCGGTCTCGGTGACCGCCTGGAGCACCCAGGCCTCACGGCCCACGAGCCCGGCGGCACCGATGTGGTGGTCGGTGACGGAGTCCATGAACCGGTCGCGCAGCATCGGCCGGACGACGAGCAGCAGGAGCATCGCCGCGACGACGGCCACGACGACCTGGAGGAAGAAGGGGGCTCCGAGCGCGGCGGCCACCGCGCCCGCGAGGGCGCCGCCGGCGAACATGAGGAAGACGAAGTCGACGGTGGCCGCCTCGATGGCGGCCAGGACGAGGGCCACGCCCAGCCACCCGAGCCAGGCGTTGTCGGTCAGCCAGTCCATCGGCCTCCCCTTTCCTTCGCTGTCGCTGCTCGGACGCGTGGGCGCGCCCGACGGTTCCGCGGCCCCTCAGCGGGCCCGCGCCGCATACCGGCTCCCCCGCGCCTCGAGCTCGAGCGGCATCCCGAAGGTGCGCTCGAGGTTGTCCGCGGTCAGGGTGATCTCCACCGGCCCCTGGGCGACGACGCGGCCCTCGCGCAGCAGCAGGACGTCGGTGAAGTGCGGCGGGATCTCCTCGACGTGGTGGGTCACGAGAACCAGGGCCGGGGCGGCGAGCTCGGCGGCGAGGTCGCCCAGCCGGCGCACGAGGTCCTCCCGCCCCCCGAGGTCGAGACCGGCCGCGGGCTCGTCGAGAAGCATCAGCTCCGGGTCGGTCATCAGGGCCCGGGCGATCTGGACCCGCTTGCGCTCGCCCTCGGAGAGGGTGCCGTAGCGACGCTCGGCGAGGTGGCTCGCGCCGAGGGCCTCGAGCAGCTCGGCGGCGCGCCCCTCGTCCATCCCCTCGTAGGCCTCGCGCCACCGGCCGACGACCCCGTAGGAGGCGGTGAGGACGACGTCCCGCACCCGCTCGCGCGCCGGGATGCGCTCGGCGAGCGAGGCGCTGGAGAGCCCGATGCGCGGCCGCAGCTCGAAGACGTCGACCGCCCCGAGGACCTCGCCGAGGATCCCGACGACCCCGCGGGTCGGGTGCATCCGCCCGGCCGCGAGCTGCAGGAGGGTGGTCTTGCCGGCGCCGTTCGGGCCGAGCACCACCCAGCGCTGGCCCTCCTCGACCTCCCAGGTGACCTCGTCGAGAATCGTCGTGTCCCCACGCACGACGCTGACACCGGCCAGGGCCAGGACGTCGCTCATACCTGCGACCCTAGTTGACGCCCCGCGGCGCCACGGGTCGGCACGCCCTGGTCCGCCGTGCGCCCTCGCGTGCCGCCGGTCACGAGCCGGTCAGGCCCCGGTAGACCTCCATCGTCCGCTCGGCGATGGTGTCCCAGGAGAAGGACTCCACGGCACGCTCGCGGCCCGCGAGCCCGAGCCGCCGGGCCCGCTCGAGGTCGGAGACGGCGTCGGTGAGCGCCGCGGCCAGGTCGGCGACGAAACGGTCCTCGTCCACGGGGGTTCCGGTGCCGTCCTGCTTCTGCTCGATGGGGACCAGCCAGCCGGTCTCACCGTCGAGCACGACCTCCGGGATGCCCCCGGTGGCCGTGGCGACGACGGGCAGCTCGCAGGCCATCGCCTCGAGGTTGACGATGCCGAGCGGCTCGTAGACCGACGGGCAGACGAACACGGAGGCGGCGGCGAGGACGGCCGTGACCTGCTCGCGCGGCAGCATCTGCGAGATCCACACGACGCCGTCGCGCTCGGCGCGCAGGCCCTCGACGAGCCCCTCGACCTCGGCCTTGATCTCCGGTGTGTCCGGAGCTCCCGCGAGGAGGACGAGCTGGACCTCTGGCGGCAGCTGGCCGGCGGCGCGCAGGAGGAAGGGCAGGCCCTTCTGGCGGGTGATCCGGCCGACGAAGACCACGGTGGGGCGATCGGGGTCGATGCCGAGCTCGCGCACGACGTCCGGGTCCTCCCGGGGGCGCCACAGCTCGGCGTCGATCCCGTTGTGCACGACCTGCACCTTGTCGGGGTCGACGCTCGGGTAGGCCCGCAGGATGTCCTCCCGCATGCCCGCGCTCACGGCGATGACCGCCGCCGCGCCCTCGTAGGCGGTCCGCTCCACCCACGAGGAGAGCCGGTAGCCCCCGCCGAGCTGCTCGGCCTTCCACGGGCGCATCGGCTCGAGGCTGTGGGCCGACAGCACGTGCGGGACCCCCTCGAGCAGCCCGGCGACGTGGCCGGCGAAGTTCGCGTACCACGTGTGCGAGTGGACGATGTCGGCGCCACCGCAGCGCGCGGCCATCGTCAGGTCGACCCCGAGGGTGGCCAGGGCGGCGTTGGTGCCCTCGAGCTCGGGCAGGTCGGGGTGGCTCGTCGTGCCCTCCTCCTCGCGGGGACCACCGAAGGCGTGGACCCACACCTCGGTGTCTCCCCGGGCCCGCAGCGCGCGGGTGAGCTCGGCCACGTGCACCCCCGCGCCCCCGTAGATCGACGGCGGGTACTCCTTGGTCAGGATGTCGATGCGCACGCGCTTCACCGTAGTCGGGGCGTGGGCTGTCAGCGAGGCCGCTCACGCAATAGGTTGGAGCCATGGCGTACCGCAGCGGAGGTCCCAAGGTCCTGGCCATCGTCCTCGCGGGTGGGGAGGGAAAGCGGCTCATGCCACTCACCCGGGACCGGGCCAAGCCCGCCGTCCCCTTCGGGGGCATCTACCGGCTGATCGACTTCGCCCTCTCCAACGTCGTCAACTCCGGCTACCTCAAGGTCGTCGTCCTCACCCAGTACAAGTCGCACAGCCTCGACCGGCACATCACCAAGACGTGGCGGATGAGCACGATGCTCGGCAACTACGTCGCGCCCATCCCGGCCCAGCAGCGGATCGGGAAGTCCTGGTACCAGGGCAGCGCGGACGCCATCTTCCAGAGCCTCAACACGATCACCGACGAGCGACCGGACATCGTCGTCGTCGTCGGCGCGGACCACGTCTACCGGATGGACTTCTCGCAGATGGTCGACCAGCACCTCGCGAGCGGCGCGGGCGTGACGGTGGCCGCCATCCGCCAGCCCCGCTCGATGTCCGACCAGTTCGGCGTCATCGACGTCGAGCCGGAGGACCCGACACGCATCCGGGCCTTCCTCGAGAAGCCGGCCGAGCCCGACGGGCTGCCCGACTCCCCCGACGAGATCCTCGCGAGCATGGGCAACTACGTCTTCACCGCCGAGGCGCTCGTCGACGCCGTGACGGCCGACTCCACCCGCGAGGGCAGCGACCACGACATGGGCGGCGACATCGTCCCCGCCCTGGTCGAGCAGGGCGCCGCCTCGGTCTACGACTTCAAGAACAACGTCGTCCCGGGTGGCACCGAGCGCGACCTCGGCTACTGGCGCGACGTGGGCACCATCGACAGCTACTACGAGGCACACATGGACCTCGTGTCGATCCACCCCGTCTTCAACCTCTACAACTACGACTGGCCGCTCTACACGACCTACGGCTACTACCCGCCCGCGAAGTTCGTCCACGGCGCGCACGGCCGCTTCGGGGAGGCCCTCAACTCCGCGGTCTCCCCCGGCGTGGTGATCTCCGGTGCCCGGGTCAACGGGTCGGTCATCTCCCCCGACGTCCACGTCCACAGCTACACCGAGATCGAGAACAGCGTCATCCTCGACGGCGTCCAGATCCGCCGGAACTGCCGCATCCAGCGCTCGATCATCGACAAGAACGTCGTCGTCCCCGAGGGCACGTCCATCGGCTTCGACCGCGAGGCCGACCTCGCCCGCGGCTTCTCGGTCACCGACTCCGGCATCACCGTGGTCGGCAAGGGCCAGGTGGTGGGCGAGTGAGCGCCGACCCCCGCCCGGTGCGGATCGGCGCCCAGGTCCAGCCCCAGCACGCCGCGTACGACGACATGCGCCGCGCCTGCGCGCGGCTCGAGGAGCTCGGCGTCGACGTGCTCTTCACGTGGGACCACTTCTTCCCGCTCTACGGCGACCCGGACGGCGCGCACTTCGAGTGCTGGACGACGCTCGCCGCCTGGGCCGAGGCCACCGAGCGGGTCGAGCTCGGCGCGCTCGTCACGTGCAACAGCTACCGCAACCCCCAGCTGCTCGCGGACATGGCCCGCACGGTCGACCACATCAGCGACGGCCGGCTCATCCTCGGCATCGGGTCGGGCTGGTTCGAGCGGGACTACACCGAGTACGGGTACGAGTTCGGGACGGCGGTCGGCCGGCTCGACGCGCTCGCGCGTGACCTGCCGCTCATCGAGGCGCGCTGGGCCCGGCTCAACCCGCCCCCGACCCGCGACATCCCCGTGCTCATCGGCGGCGGCGGGGAGCGCAAGACGCTGCGCATCGTCGCCGAGCACGCCGACATCTGGCACGGCTTCGGTGACGCCGCGACGGTGGCCCGCAAGCACGCCGTGCTCGACGAGTGGTGCGCCACGCTCGGCCGCGACCCGCGCGAGATCGAACGCTCCGCGGGGGTCTCCCCCAAGCCCGGCCGCCTGCCCGAGGACGTCGAGGACTACGCGGCCGGTGCTCAGGAGCTCTACGACGTCGGCACGCGGCTGTTCACCGTGGGCCTCAGCGGCCCCGACTACGACCTCGGTCCGGTCCGCGACCTGCTCGCGTGGCGCGACGCCATGCCCGGCTAGCCTGCGGGCGTGCCCCTCCCGTCGCCACCGCCCGTGCCCCCGGAGGCCGACCCCACGACGCGCACGCTGCTCGTGTCGCTGAGCGGGCCCGACCGCCCGGGGGTGACGAGCGCGGTCTTCGAGGCCGCCGCCACCGTCGGTGCCGAGGTGCTCGACCTCGAGCAGGTGGTCGTCCGCGGCCACCTCGCGCTCTCGGTGCTCCTCGCTCCCGGCCGCGACGAGAACGTCCTCACCGACCGGCTCACCCGGGCCGGTGAGGCCATGGGGATGCGCGTCGACCTGCACGCCGGGCACGGTGACAACGCACCCCGGCGCACCGGCCGGGCCGCGGTGGTCGTCATGGCCGCGCACCTGGAGACCCGGCACGTCGCCGACGTGGCCCGCGCCGTCGCCGGCCACGGGGCGAACATCGACCGGATCCGCCGGCTCTCCCGCTGGCCGGTGACGACCGTCGAGCTCGACGTCTCCGGCGCGGACGTTCCCCGGCTGCGCCGCGCACTGGCCCTGGTCTCCGCCGAGAGCGGGTGCGACATCGCCGTCGCGCCGGCGGGTCTGGCCCGCCGCGGCGGGCGGCTCGTCGTCATGGACGTGGACTCCACCCTCGTGCAGGACGAGGTCATCGAGCTCGTCGCCGAGCACGCCGGGACCGCGGCAGAGGTGGCCGCGGTCACCCAGCGGGCGATGCGCGGCGAGCTCGACTTCGCCGAGAGCCTGCACGCGCGGGTCGCGACGCTCGCCGGGCTGCCGGTAGGCGTCCTCGACGAGGTGCGGGCCGCGGTACGGCTCACCCCGGGCGCCCGCACCCTCGTGCGCACGCTCAAGGCGCTCGGCTTCACCGTCGGGCTCGTCTCCGGCGGCTTCGCCGAGGTCGTCGAGCCGATCGCCGCCGACCTCGGGGTCGACCACGTGCGCGCAAACCGGCTCGAGGTCGCCGACGGGCGGCTCACCGGCCGGGTCGCCGGCCCCGTCGTCGACCGTGCGGGCAAGGCGGCGGCGCTGCGCGAGCTGGCCGCTCTCGAGGGCCTCCCCCTCGCCCGGACCGTCGCCATCGGGGACGGCGCGAACGACCTCGACATGCTTGGCGCCGCCGGGCTCGGAGTGGCGTTCAACGCCAAGCCCCTCGTGCGCGAGCAGGCCGACACCTCGGTGACCGTGCCCTACCTCGACACGGTCCTGTTCCTCCTCGGCGTCAGCCGCGAGGAGATCGAGGACGCCGAGACCGCCGAGCCGCCCCAGTCCTGAGGTCAGGCGCCGACGGCGTGGTACCCACCGTCGACGTGGACGATCTCGCCGGTCGTCGCGGGGAACCAGTCCGAGAGCAGCGCGAGGACCGCGCGCGCGGCGGGCTCGGCGTCCTTGACGTCCCAGCCGAGCGGGGCGCGCGTGCCCCAGGCTTCCTCGAACTGCTCGAAGCCCGGGATGGACTTCGCGGCCGTCGTACGCACCGGCCCGGCGGAGACCAGGTTGCTGCGGATGCCCCGCGGTCCGAGGTCGCGCGCGAGGTAGCGGTTGGTCGACTCGAATGCCGCCTTGGCCACCCCCATCCAGTCGTAGACCGGCCAGGCGTAGCGCGCGTCGAAGGTCAGCCCGACGACCGACCCGCCGGCGGACATCAGCGGCAGCGCCGCCTTGGTGAGCGCCTGGAGGGAGAAGGCCGAGATCTGCACCGCGGTCGAGACGTCCTCCCACGACGCGTCCATGAACGAGAACGCCCCCTGAGGGGCGAAGCCGATCGAGTGGACCACGCCGTCGAGGTGGTCGACGTGCTCGCCCACCCGCCCGGCGAGGGCGGCGAGGTCCTCCTCGCTCGAGACGTCGAGCTCGACGACGGGGGCCGGCCGCGGGAGCCGACGGGCGATGGCGGTGGTGATCTTCGTCGTCCTTCCGAAGGAGGTGAGGACGACCTCGGCCCCCTCCTCCTGGGCGAGCCGGGCGACGTGGAACGCGATCGAGGAGTCCATGAGGACCCCGGTGACGAGCAGCTTCTTGCCCTCGAGCAGCATGTCGGGCCTTTCGGGTCGGTGGTCGGCGGGTGCGATGGCGGTCAGGCGGCCGGTCAGTGCCCCATCCCGAGGCCGCCGTCGACGGGGACGACGGCGCCGGTGACGTAGGCCGCCTCGGGGCTCGCGAGGAACCGGACGACACCGGCGACCTCCTCGGCGCTGGCGAAGCGGCCCGCGGGGATGGCCTCGCGGTAGCGCGCCTGGGTCTCCTCGGGCAGCGCGGCGGTCATGTCGGTCTCGACGAACCCGGGCGCGACGACGTTGGCCGTGATGCCGCGGCCCCCGAGCTCGCGGGTGACCGAGCGGGCCAGCCCGACGAGCCCGGCCTTGCTCGCGGCGTAGTTGGCCTGCCCGGGGCCCCCGTACAGGCCGACGACGCTCGAGACGAGGACGATCCGCCCCCGCCGCAACCGGATCATGCCGGTGCTCGCGCGGCGCACGCACCGGAAGGCGCCGGAGAGGTTGGTGTCCAGGACGGCGTCCCAGTCCTCGTCGCGCATCCGCATCAGGAGCCCGTCGTGGGTGACGCCGGCGTTGGCGACGAGCACCTCGACCGGCCCCCCGAGCTTCTCCTCGGCCTCGGTGAAGGCCGCGTCCACCGAGGCGGTGTCCGTGACGTCGCACCGCACGCCGAGGAGCCCCTCGGGTGGTTCGCCGCTGCGATGGGTGACGACGACCGCGTCGCCGGCCTGCGCGAAGGCGCGCGCGATGGCCAGGCCGATGCCGCGGTTGCCGCCGGTGACCAGGACGGTACGGGGCTCGCTCATGCCGTCGAACCTAGTGGACTACCCGGCGGTAGCCGGCAGGGCCCGGACGTAGGGTGGAGCGGTGCCCACGACCCGCAGCCACCGCGGCGCCGCACCCCAGTCGGTGACGAGCGCTGCGACCTCGCGCGAGGAGGACCAGCGCCACCGGCTGCGGCAGTACCTGCTGACGATGTCGGTGCGCACGGTGTGCTTCGTGCTCGCCATCGTCGTCGACGAGTGGTACCGCTGGGTCTTCGCCGCCGCGGCGGTCGTGCTGCCGTTCGTCGCCGTGGTGGCCGCGAACGCCGTCGCCCCCCGGGTGCGCGGACGTGCCCGGCCGGTCACCCCCTCGGCCGCCCCGGCCACGCCGCTCGGCTCGCGGCCGGCAGACCCCGTCCCCGGGACGGCGCGCCACCCCGAGCAGGACTGACCACCGCACACCACGGCGCACCGTGCGGGGGTCAGCCGCCGATCGCCGACATCGGCCGCTGCGGCTGCTCGAACCCGGGCGCGTCGATACCGTGCCCCGCCTTCTTGGCCCACATCTGCGCGACGACGAGGTCGGTGAGCTCGGCGTCGTCGGCCCCCGCGCGCAGCGGCCCGCGCAGGTCGACCTCGCTACGGGCGAAGAGACAGTTGCGCAGCTGGCCGTCGGCGGTGAGCCGGACGCGGTCGCACGCCCCGCAGAACGGGGCGGAGACGCTGGCGATGACCCCGACGGTCGCCGGCCCGCCGTCGACGTGGAAGAGCTCGGCCGGGGCGCTACCCCGCTCGGGCACCGGGGTGAGCCGGAAGCGCTCCCCGAGGCGGGCGAGGATCTCGCCCTGGGTGACCATCGCCGAGCGGTCCCAGGCGTGCTGGGCGTCCAGGGGCATCTGCTCGATGAAGCGCAGGGCGTACCCCCGGTCGAGGCACCACTGGAGCAGCTCGGCGACGCCGTCGTCGTTGACCCCTCGCATGACGACCGCGTTGACCTTCACCGGCGCCAGGCCCGCGTCGGCGGCGGCCTTCAGGCCGGCCTCGACGTCGGCGAACCGGTCGCGCCGGGTCAGCTCGTGGAAGCGGCGTCGGTCGACGGTGTCGAGGCTGACGTTGACCCGGTCCAGACCGGCCCGCGCGAGCGGGGCGGCCAGCCGGTCCAGGCCGATGCCGTTGGTCGTCATCGCGATGCGCGGCCGCGGCGTGAGCGCGGCGACCCGCTCGACGACGCCGAGCAGGCTGCGTCGCAGGAGCGGCTCGCCGCCGGTGAAGCGCACGTTGGTCACCCCGAGGCCGACCATGAGCCGCACGAGGCGCACGAGCTCGTCGTCGGTGAGCATCTCGGGCTTGGGCAGCCAGTCCAGGCCCTCGGCGGGCATGCAGTACGTGCAGCGCAGGTTGCACCGGTCGGTGACCGAGACGCGCAGGTCACGCCCGGCACGGCCGAAGCGGTCGAGCAGGCGCGGGGCGGGAAGGTCGGTCATAGGGCGCCAGCGTACGACGAGTAGCGTGACCTGGTGCTGCGACGGCTCCTGACTCCTCGCTGGCTGGGCGCCCTGGCCCTCGCGGCGGTCTTTGCCGTGGCCGCCTACCACCTGGGGTTCTGGCAGTACCACCGGCACGAGGCCAAGGTCGAGCGCAACGCCCGGCTCGACGCCCACTACACCGCCGACCCGGTCCCCGTCGGCACGGTGCTCACCGCCGACGGGGTCGACCCGCAGGACGAGTGGACCCGGGTGAGGGTCTCGGGGCGCTACGTCGCCGGCCCGGTCTACGTCCGCGGGCGACCCAACGACGGGGAGGTCGGTCTCGAGGTCCTCTGGGCGCTGCGCCCGAGCGACGGCGGTGAGGACGTCCTCGTCGACCGCGGGTGGGTGCCGGCCTCGGACGCCGGCGCCGAGGTGCTCCCGCAGGTGGACCCGGCGCCGACGGGCGAGGTCACCGTCGTCGGCTGGGTCCGGCCCGGCGAGCCGTCGCCGGGCCGGCCGCTCGCCAGCGGCCAGATCGCGAACCTGTCCGTCGAGGACGCCTCCACCGCCCTGTCGACCTCGCTGCGGCCCGGGTACGTCCTCGTGCAGTCCGAGACCCTGCCCGACGGCTCCTCCCCCCCACGTCCGCAGGCGCTGCCCCCACCGGACCGCGACCTCGGCCCGCACCTGGCCTACGCCTACCAGTGGTGGTTCGGCACCGTCCTCGGGTTCGTGCTCGTCGGCTTCGGGGTGCGCCGCGAGGAGCGCCTCGCCCACCCGGAGCGGTACCCGGCCGCACCGCGCAAGACGCGGATCTGGGACGAGGAGGACGAGTAGCGCGCCCGGTCAGGCCGTGAGGTCGGCGGCCTGGTCGGCGAACTGCGTGTGGTAGAGGTCGGCGTAGAGACCGCCCCGCTGGACGAGCTCGGCGTGGGTGCCCCGCTCGATGACCCGGCCGGCGTCGACCACGAGGATCTCGTCGGCGTGCCGCACGGTCGAGAGCCGGTGGGCGATGACGAGGGCGGACCGGTCGCGCAGTGCCTCGTCGAGGGCGCGCTGGACGGCCTGCTCGGACTCGCTGTCGAGGTGGGCGGTGGCCTCGTCGAGCACGACGAGGCCGGGACCCTTGAGCAGGAGGCGGGCGATGGCCAGCCGCTGCTTCTCGCCGCCGGATAGCCGGTGGCCGCGGTCGCCCACGACGGTGTCGAGACCCGAGGGGAGGGACTCCACGAGCGACCACATCTGCGCGGCACGCAGCGCGTGGACCATCTCCTCCTCGCTCGCCTCGGGGGCGGCGTAGGCCAGGTTGGCGCGCACCGTGTCGTGGAAGAGGTGGGCCTCCTGGGTCACCACACCGACCGCGTCCTGGAGCGAGGCGAACGTCGCCTCGCGCAGGTCCGTGCCGTTGACCCGCACCACGCCCGCCGTGGGGTCGTACAGCCGCGCGACGAGCGAGGTGATCGTCGACTTGCCAGCGCCGCTCGGCCCGACGAGGGCCACGAGCGAGCCCGGTGCCACCGAGAACGAGACGTCGTGCAGCACCGGCCCGCTCCCGCGCCGGTCGCCGCTCGCGGTGGACTCCAGCGACGCGAGCGAGACCTCGTCGGCCGAGGGGTAGGCGAACGACACGTGCTCGACGTCGACCCGGACCGGGCCGGGCGGCAGTGCCCGGGCGTCGGGTGCCTCGGCGACGAGGGGCTGCAGGTCGAGCACCTCGAAGACCCGCTCGAAGGAGACCAGGGCCGTCATCACGTCGACCCGCACGTTGGACATCGCGGTGAGCGGCGCGTACAGACGGGCCAGCAGGGCGGCGAGCGCGAGCAGCGTGCCGACGGTCAGCGAGCCGTCGACGGCCATCACCCCGCCGACGCCGTAGACGAGCGCCGTCGCCAGCGAGGCCACCATGGTCAGCCCGACGAAGAAGACCGAGCGGTTCAGGGCGATCCGCACGCCGATGTCCCGGACCTGCGAGGCCCGCCGCCCGTACTCCGCGTCCTCGTCGGCCGGGCGGCCGAACAGCTTGACGAGCAGGGCGCCGGCCACGTTGAACCGCTCGTTCATCCGGGTGCCGAGGTCGGCGTTGAGCGACATCTGCTCGTGGGTGAGGCCGGCGAGCCGCCGCCCCATCAGCCGGGCCGGCACGAGGAAGAACGGGACGAGCGCGAGCGCCGCGAGGGTGAGCTGCCAGGACAGCGTCAGCATCGTCGCGACGATGACGACGAGCGAGATCGCGTTGCTCACGACGTTGGACAGCACCGAGGTGAACGCCTGCTGGGCGCCGATGACGTCGTTGCCCAGCCGCGAGACCAGGGCGCCGGTCTGGGCCCGGGTGAAGAACGCGACCGGCTGGCGCAGCACGTGCCCGAAGACCTCGGTGCGCAGGTCGTAGATCAGGCCCTCGCCGATGCGGGAGGAGAACCAGCGCTGGACCAGGGTGAGCGCCCCGTCGAGGACGGCGAGCGCGGCGACGACGAGCGAGAGCCGCACGACGACGCCGGAGTCGCCCGGCACCACGCCGTCGTCGACGATCGAGCGCAGGAGCAGCGGGGTGGCGACGACGAGCGCGGCGTCGACGACGACGAGCAGGAGGAACCACCCGATCTGGCGGCGGTACGGCCGGGCGTAGGCGAACACCCGACGCCGGGTACCCGGAGCCAACCGCCGGTCACGGACGCTGGCGTCGTTGGTCAGCGAGCGCATGACCTGCCAGCCGCTCATGCTCACCCTGCCGCCCTCCCTCGCCTGCTCACCGTCGGCTCACCGTCGGCTCAGTCAACCACCGGGCGCCGACGGCTGTTCCGGGGCGCCTGCCGCGGGCCTCACGCGAGGGTGACGAGCTCGCGGTAGTCGGCGCCCCACAGGTCCTCGACGCCGTCGGGCAGGAGGAGGATGCGCTCGGGCTCGAGCGCGTCGACGGCGCCCTCATCGTGGGTGACGAGGACGACGGCCCCCTCGTAGGTGCGCAGGGCACCGAGGATCTCCTCGCGCGAGGCCGGGTCGAGGTTGTTCGTCGGCTCGTCGAGGAGGAGCACGTTGGCCGAGGAGACGACGAGCAGGGCGAGCGAGAGCCGGGTCTTCTCACCGCCGGAGAGGACCCCCGCGGGCTTGTCGACGTCGTCGCCGGAGAAGAGGAAAGAGCCGAGCACCTTACGCACCTCGGTCTCGCCGAGGTCGGGGGCGGCGGACTTCATGTTCTCCAGGACGGTTCGCCCGACGTCGAGGTTCTCGTGCTCCTGGGCGTAGTAGCCGATCTTCAGCCCGTGCCCTGGCTCGACCCGGCCGGTGTCCGGCGCGTCCACGCCGGCGAGCAGCCGCAACAGGGTCGTCTTCCCCGCACCGTTGAGCCCGAGGACGACGACCCGGGAGCCGCGGTCGACGGCGAGGTCGACGTCGGTGAAGACCTCGGCCGAGCCGTAGGAGCGGGACAGGCCCGAGGCCCGCAGCGGCGTCTTCCCGCACGGGGAGGGCTTCGGGAAGCGCAGCCGGGCCACCTTGTCGTGAGCCCGCTCGGCCTCGAGGCCACCGAGCAGCCGCTCGGCCCGGCGCTGCATGTTCTGCGCCGCGACCGTCTTGGTCGCCTTCGCCCGCATCTTGTCGGCCTGGGCCATGAGCGCGGAGGCCTTCTTCTCGGCGTTGGCCCGCTCGCGCCGCCGGCGGCGCTCGTCGGTCTCGCGCTGCTGGAGGTAGGCCTTCCAGCCGAGGTTGTACTGGTCGAGCTCGGCCCGGTTGGCGTCGAGGTGGAAGACCTTGGTGACGACGACGTCGAGCAGGTCCACGTCGTGGCTGATGACCACGAGACCGCCGCGGTAGCCCTTGAGGTGGTCGCGCAGCCACAGCACGGAGTCGGCGTCGAGGTGGTTGGTCGGCTCGTCGAGCAGGAGGGTCTCGGCGCCGGAGAAGAGGATGCGGGTCAGCTCCACCCGCCGGCGCTGGCCACCGGAGAGCGTGCCGATCTCCTGGTCGAGCACGCGCTCCTCGAGCCCGAGGGCGGCCGCGATCTGCGCGGCTTCGGACTCCGCCGCGTAGCCGCCGGCAGCGGTGAACTCCGCGTCCAGCCGGGCGTAGCGGCGCATGGCCCGCTCCTGCGCGTCCCCGACCTCGGCGGCCATCGCCTGCTCGGCGCCGCGCAGGTCACGCACGATGGCGTCCAGCCCGCGGGCGGACAGCACCCGGTCGCGCGCCGAGACGTGCAGGTCACCGGTGCGCGGGTCCTGGGGAAGGTAGCCGACCTCGCCGGAGCGGGTGATCGTCCCGCCCGCGGGCTGGGTGACCCCCGCGAGCGCCTTGGTCAGCGTCGTCTTGCCCGCGCCGTTGCGCCCGACGAGGCCGATCCGGTCCCCCGGGGCCACGCGGAAGGTCGCGTTGTCCAGGAGCAGCCGCGAGCCGGCACGCAGCTCGACGGACGCAGCGGTGATCACGGTGGCCTCTCAGGGGGTCGGGGTGGACGCGCGGGCCCGCGTGCGGCGGCGCAGCGGCCCGAAGCCCCTCTAGTCTAGGTCCCGCCGGGGGGCCACCCGGCACGGCCCGAGCCCCAGGCGGTGCGATGAGCTTCAACGAGAACGTCACCCTCGACACCTCCCAGGTGCGCTCCGGGGGCGGCGGCCGGGGGGCGCCGGGGGGTCTCGTCGTCGGCGGCGGGCTCGGCGGCATCGTCATCACGATCCTGCTCATGGTCCTCGGCATCGACCCCTCCCAGATCCCCACCGGGGGCGGCCAGCTGGACACCGGGCAGGTCCAGGCCGGCGGCGACCAGGAGGCCGACGCCTTCGCCGAGTGCGACACGGGCGCCGACGCCAACCGCAGCGACGTCTGCCGCGTCATCGGGACGGTCAACTCCGTCCAGGCGTTCTGGGCAGGCGAGCTGCCGCGCTACAAGCGCGAGTGGCGCTCGACCCAGACGGTCCTCTACGACGGTGCCACCCAGTCGGCGTGCGGCACCGCGAGCAACCAGGTCGGGCCCTTCTACTGCCCGCTGGACCAGACGGTGTACATCGACGCGAGCTTCTTCGAGCTCCTGTCCTCCCAGTACGGCGCCGACGACGGCGCGCTGGCGCAGGAGTACGTCGTCGCCCACGAGTACGGCCACGCCCTCCAGGACCAGCTCGGGCTGCTCTCACGGGCCCAGCAGGACCCGCAGGGGGCGGAGTCGGGGTCGGTGCGCACCGAGCTGATGGCCGACTGCCTGGCCGGCGTGTGGGCCCAGCACGCCTCCCAGACCCCGGACGAGGACACGCAGACACCGTTCCTGAAGCCGCTGACGCAAAGCGACATCGACTCCGCACTGTCGGCGGCCTCGGCGGTCGGTGACGACCGGATCCAGGAGGCCACGACCGGGCGGGTCAACCCGGAGTCGTGGACCCACGGGTCGGCCGCGGCGCGCCAGCAGTGGTTCATGCGCGGCTTCCAGTCGGGGGACCTCAACCAGTGCGACACCTTCGCCGTGGCGTCGGTGTACGAGTGAGCCCGGACATGCCCCGCGGCGAGCGCACGACGTACGTCCTCGTCGACGGCGAGAACATCGACGCGACCCTCGGCAGCTCGATCCTCGGGCGCCGGCCGCGCCCCGAGGAGCGCCCGCGATGGGAGCGGCTGCTGCAGTTCGCCGAGGAGCGCTGGGACCAGCCCGCCGTCGGGCTGTTCTTCCTCGCCGCGAACGGCGAGCTGCCGATGTCCTTCGTCCAGGCCCTGCTCGCCATCGGGTACCGTCCGGTGCCGCTCTCCGGCCCACCGAGCGAGAAGGTCGTCGATGTCGCGATCCAGCGCACCCTCGCGGCGCTGCGGGAGCGGGAGGCCGACGTGCTCCTCGTGAGCAACGACGGCGACTTCGCCCCCCAGGTCGAGGACCTCCTCGACGGGCGGAGCGTCGGGGTCGTCGGCTTCGCCGAGTTCCGCAACACCGCGTTCGCCGAGCTCGTCGAGCGGGGCCTGCAGACCTTCGACCTCGAGTACGACGTGGGTGCCTTCAACGCCCGGCTGCCGCGGGTGCGGATCATCCCGATCGAGCAGTTCGACCCGGCGGACTTCCTGTGAGGGTGCGCCACGCACCACTGCCCCCACCGGAAGACCTCTCCGACCCCTGTGCGTCTCGCCGCTCCCTGGCGATCTCGTCGAGCCCTGGCGCCGTGACGCCATGGGTCGACGACCGTGCCATGGTCCAGCGAGCATGGCGCGAACGGGAGAGGTCTTCCGGGGCGGGTCAGTCGGCGATGGTGACCCGGACGGCGCGGGCGCGTTCGACGGCGCGCTCGAGCACCGCCAGCCGCGGGTCGGGCAGGTCGTAGAGCTCGCGCCGCGGCAGGTCGCGCAGGCCCGCCAGCCGGGCGTCCGCGAGCACGGCCTCGGCCAGCGCCCGGTCGCCCCCGGCCACGAGCGCGCGTGCCCCGCTCCCCCGCAGGAGCCGCACGGCGTGCTCGGCCACCGCACCGACGAGCTCGTCGGCCTGGTTGCCCCGCCGGCGCGCGAAGCGCTGCTGGCTCCAGCCCCCGGCGGCGGTGCGCGACTGGACATACCGCGTGCCGACCTTGTGCGCCGTGAGCCGGCCACCCACGGCCAGCCCCACGGCGTAGCCACCCCGGCGCACGAGGACGAGCGCCACCGGGTCGTGGTCGAAACGCTCGGTGCCGACGACCCGCTGGGGGCCGTCGGCACCGTTGTTCTCGGCGAAGCGGGCCCGCCAGCGCTCGTAGCGCTCGGGGGCGACCTCGACCACGCGGGTGGGCACGCTCAGATGTTGAAGCCCAGCGCGCGCAGCTGCTCGCGACCGTCGTCGGTGATCTTGTCCGGGCCCCACGGTGGCATCCACACCCAGTTGATCCGGTGCGTGGCGACGACGCCCTCGAGCGAGGCGGCGGTCTGGTCCTCGATGACGTCGGTCAGCGGGCAGGCCGCCGACGTCAGGGTCATGTCGATGACGGCGTGGTTCTGCGGGTCGACGGTGATGCCGTAGACGAGGCCGAGGTCGACGACGTTGATCCCGAGCTCGGGGTCGACCACGTCGCGCATGGCCTCCTCGACGTCCGCGACGTTCGCGGGGGTGGCGGTGTCGGTCACTGCTTCGCTCCTTGCGCCTGGTAGAGGGCATCGGTGAACGCGGCCCACGACAGGAGCGCGCACTTCACGCGGGCGGGGTACTTCGCGACGCCGGCGAGGGCGACGCCGTCGCCGATCTCGTCCTCGTCGCCGGGGTCCTGGCCCTTGCTCGTGAGCATGCGGCGCATCGCCTCGTAGGTCTCGCGGGCGTGCGCCACGCTGCCGCCGGTGACCTCCTCGGCGAGGATCGAGGCGGAGGCCACGCTGATCGAGCAGCCCATCGAGTCGTAGGACACGTCCTCGACGACGGCGTCCTCACCCTCGCCGCTCACGTGCACCCGAAGGGTGACCTCGTCCCCGCACGTCGGGTTGACCTGGTGGCTCTCGCCCTCGAACGGCTCGCGCAGGCCGTGCCCGACCGGGTTCTTGTAGTGGTCGAGGATGAGCTCCTGGTAGAGGTCCATCAGGCGGGCACCCCGGTCCCGAACACGGCCGGGACCCGGTCGAGCGCCTCGAGCAGGGCGTCGACCTCCCCCGGGGTGGTGTACGCGGCAAAGGACGCCCGGGTGCTCGCCGGCACCCGCAGCGCCCGGTGCAGCGGCCACGCGCAGTGGTGGCCGACGCGGACCTCGACGCCACGGTCGTCGAGCACCTGCCCGACGTCGTGGGCATGCACGCCGTCCACGGCGAAGGCCACCGCTCCCCCGCGCTCGCGCAGGTCGGTGGGCCCGAGCACCGAGACCCAGGGGCGCTGCGCGAGGCCACGCAGCAGCCGCTCGGTGAGGGCCTGCTCATGCGCGTGCACCCGGTCCATGCCGAGGTCACGCAGGTAGTCGCAGGCGGCGGCGAGCCCGACGGCCTGGGCCGCGACCGGCACGCCGGCCTCGAACTTCTGCGGCACGGGAGCGTACGTGGCCCCCTCCATGGTGACCGTCTCGATCATCGAGCCGCCGGTGAGGAAGACCGGCATCTCCTCGAGCACCTCCGGGCGGCCCCAGAGGACCCCGACCCCGAGCGGGCCGAACATCTTGTGGCCGGAGTAGGCGAGCAGGTCGACCCCGAGGTCGCCGACGTCCACGGGCAGGTGGGGCACGGACTGGCAGGCGTCGAGGACGGCGAGGGCACCGACGGAGTGGGCCCGGGCCGCCAGCTCGCGCACGGGGTTGAGCGTGCCGAGGACGTTCGAGACGTGCGTGAAGGCGAAGACCTTGGTGCGCTCGGTGAGCAGCGCGTCCAGGTCGCCGAGGTCGAGCCGGCCGTCCGGCGTCAGTGGCACCCAGCGCAGCGTCGCGCCGGTGCGTCGGCAGGCCTCCTGCCACGGGATGAGGTTGGCGTGGTGCTCCATCTCGGTGACGAGGACCTCGTCACCCGGGCGCAGGGAGAAACGCTCACCGCGACCGCCGCCCCCGCCGTGGGTGCCGTTGGTGAAGGCGTAGGCGACGAGGTTGAGGGCCTCGGTGGCGTTGCGGGTGAAGACGACCTCCTCGGCCCGGGCACCGATGAACCCCGCGATGCTCGTGCGGGCCGCCTCGTAGGCGTCGGTGCCCTCCTCGGAGAGCTGGTGGGCCCCGCGGTGCACCGCGGCGTTGGTGCGGGTGTAGAAGTCGCGCTCGGCGTCGAGGACGACCGTCGGCTTGTGCGAGGTGGCCCCGGAGTCGAGGTAGACCAGCGGGTGCCCCCCGCGCACGGTGCGCGACAGGATCGGGAAGTCGGCCCGCAGCCGGGCCAGCTCCTCGTCGGTGAAGGGGGCGGCGGACATCTCAGGCCTCGACGTTGACCGGGTGGAAGCGGTCGTAGCCCTCGGCCTCGAGCCGCTCGGCGAGCTCGGGCCCACCCTCCTCGGCGACCCGTCCGTCGACGAAGACGTGGACGAAGTCGGGCTTCACGTAGCGCAGGATGCGGGTGTAGTGGGTGATGAGCAGGACGCCGGCACCGGTGCGCTCCTTGGCCCGGTTGACCCCCTCGGAGACGATCCGCAGGGCGTCGACGTCGAGGCCGGAGTCGGTCTCGTCGAGGATGGCCATCTTCGGCTCGAGCAGCTCCATCTGGAGGATCTCGTGGCGCTTCTTCTCGCCACCGGAGAAGCCCTCGTTGACGTTGCGGTCGGCGAAGGCGGGGTCCATCCGCAGGTGGCCCATGGCGTCCTTGACGTCCTTGACCCAGTGCCGCAGCTTGGGCGCCTCGCCGGTCACGGCGGTCTTCGCGGTGCGCAGGAAGTTCGAGACGGTGACGCCGGGGACCTCGACGGGGTACTGCATCGCGAGGAAGAGCCCGGCACGGGCGCGCTCGTCGACGCTCATCGCGAGGACGTCCTCGCCGTCGAGGGTGACCGTGCCACCGGTGACGGTGTACTTGGGGTGCCCGGCGATCGAGTAGGCCAGGGTGGACTTGCCGGAGCCGTTGGGCCCCATGATCGCGTGCGTCTCGCCGCTGGCGATGCTCAGGGTGACGCCGCGGAGGATCTCCTTGGTGCCCTGCTCGGTCTCGACGGTGACGTGGAGGTCCTTGATCTCAAGGGTGGACATGTGACGCTCAGCTCTCCTCGGAGAGGGCGACGAAGACCTCGTCGCCCTCGGTGCGGACGGTGTGGACGGCGATGGGCAGCACGGCGGGCGGGCCGGTCGGCTCCCCCGTGCGCAGGTCGAAGCGCGAGCCGTGCAGCCAGCACTCCAGGGTGCAGCCGTCGAGCTCGCCCTCCGAGAGCGAGACGTTGGCGTGGCTGCACGTGTCGTCGACGCAGTGCACCTCGCCGTCCTCGGTACGGACGATGGCCACCCGGCGGCCCTCGATCTCGGCCAGGGCGGGCCCGACCTCGGGCAGGTCGGCGAGGTGGCAGACGTGGACGAACCCCTGCTCGGTCAGCTGCTCGCTCACTCCCCACCCCCGGCGAGCTCGCGCTCGATGACGGCCATGAGGTGCTCCTGCACCTCGGGGACGCCGATCCGGGCCACGACCCCGGCGAAGAAGCCGCGCACGACCAGCCGGCGGGCCTCGTCCTCGGGGATGCCCCGGGCCTGGAGGTAGAACAGCTGCTCGTCGTCGAAGCGACCGGTGGCCGAGGCGTGCCCGGCACCCTCGATCTCGCCGGTCTCGATCTCCAGGTTGGGCACCGAGTCGGCCCGGGCGCCGTCGCTGAGGATGAGGTTGCGGTTGAGCTCGTAGGTGTCGGTGCCCTCGGCGGAGGCGCGGATGAGGACGTCGCCGACCCACACCGTGCGGGCGGTCTCGCCCTGGAGGGCGCCCTTGTACTCGACGTTGCTGCGGCAGTGCGGCGCCTCGTGGTCGACGAAGAGCCGGTGCTCCAGGTGCTGCCCGGCGTCGGCGAAGTAGACCCCGAGGCCCTCGAAGGAGCCACCGGGCCCGGTGTAGGAGGTGTTGGTGTTCAGCCGGACCACGCCGCCGCCGAGGGTCACGGCGATGTGCCGCACCGTGGCGTCGCGGCCGACGACGACGTCGTGCTGGCCGAGGTGGTGCGAGGCGTCGTCCCACTCCTGGACGGTGACGAGGGTGACGTGCGAGCCGTCGCCGGCGAGCACGGTGAGCACCTCGGAGTAGTCGGCGACCCCCGCGTGCTCGATGACGACCGTGGCCCGGGCGAACCGGCCCACCCGCACGGTGAGGTGGCCGTGGACGAGGTCCTGCTCGGTGCCGGTGAGCCGGATGCGCACCGGCTCGGCGAGCTCGGCCTCCGCCGGGACGTCGACCAGCGCCACGCCCCCGCTGTGTGCCGCGGCGGCGGCGGCCGCGCGGTCCTGGGGTGCGGGCACGCCGAGGTCGCGCCACTGCGGCACCGACAGCGTCGAGAGGGTGACGCCCTCGGGCAGGGACTCCTCCCACTGCAGGCAGGCGCCGGTGGGCTCGTCGCGGAAGAAGGCGCCGAGGCGGTCCACCGGGGTGAAGCGCCACTCCTCCTCGCGCCCGTGCGGGACCGGGAAGTCGGCGACCTCGAAGGAGGCCGTGCGCTCGGCGCGCGAGGCGTCGGGGACCATCGTCGCCCCGCTGTGGGTGTGCGCCCCCTCGGAGGGGCGCTGGGGGGTGAGCAGCGACATCAGCCGACGGCTCCTTCCATCTGCAGCTCGATGAGGCGGTTGAGCTCGAGGGCGTACTCCATCGGGAGCTCCTTGGCGATCGGCTCGACGAAGCCGCGCACGATCATCGCCATCGCCTCCTCCTCGGTCATGCCCCGGGACATCAGGTAGAACAGCTGGTCCTCGGAGACCTTCGAGACGGTCGCCTCGTGACCCATCTGGACGTCGTCCTCGCGGATGTCGACGTAGGGGTAGGTGTCCGAGCGGCTCACCTGGTCCACGAGCAGGGCGTCGCACACGACGTTGCTCTTGGAGCCGGTGGCGCCCTCCATCACCTGCACGAGGCCGCGGTAGGACGTCCGCCCGCCACCACGGGCGACGGACTTGCTGACGATCGTGCTCGAGGTGTTCGGGGCGGCGTGGACCATCTTGGAGCCGGCGTCCTGGTGCTGGCCCTCGCCGGCGAAGGCGATCGAGAGCGTCTCGCCCTTGGCGTGCTCGCCGAGGAGGAAGACCGCCGGGTACTTCATCGTCACCTTGGAGCCGATGTTGCCGTCGATCCACTCCATCGTCGCGCCCTCGGCGCACGTGGCGCGCTTGGTGACGAGGTTGTAGACGTTGTTGCTCCAGTTCTGGATCGTCGTGTACCGCACCCGGGCGTTCTTCTTCACGACGATCTCGACGACCGCCGAGTGCAGCGAGTCGGACTTGTAGATCGGGGCGGTGCAGCCCTCGACGTAGTGCACCGAGGAGCCCTCGTCGGCGATGATCAGGGTGCGCTCGAACTGGCCCATGTTCTCGGTGTTGATCCGGAAGTAGGCCTGCAGCGGGATGTCGACGTGCACGCCCGGCGGGACGTAGATGAACGACCCGCCCGACCAGACGGCCGTGTTGAGCGAGGCGAACTTGTTGTCCCCGACCGGGATGACGCTGCCGAAGTACTCCCGGAAGAGGTCCTCGTGCTCGCGCAGTCCACTGTCGGTGTCGACGAAGACGACACCCTTCTCCTCGAGGTCCTCGCGGATCTGGTGGTAGACGACCTCGGACTCGTACTGGGCGGCGACGCCGGCGATGAGGCGCTGCTTCTCGGCCTCGGGGATGCCGAGCTTGTCGTAGGTGCGCTTGATGTCCTCGGGCAGCTCCTCCCAGGTGGTCGCCTGCTTCTCGGTGGAGCGCACGAAGTACTTGATGTTCTGGAAGTCGATACCGGTCAGGTCGCTGCCCCAGCTCGGCATCGGCTTCTTGTCGAACAGCCGCAGGGCCTTCAGGCGCAGGTCCTCCATCCACTGCGGCTCGCTCTTCAGCCGCGAGATGTCGCGGACGACCTCCTCGGACAGCCCGCGGCGCGCGGAGGCGCCGGCGACGTCGCTGTCGGCCCAGCCGTACTCGTAGCGGCCGAGGTCCTTCAGGCCCGGGTTGAGCTCTTCGATGTGGCTCGTCATCGCGATGGCCTCTCGGTTGGGGTCGGGACGAACGTGGTGCAGACGTGGTCGCCGTGGGCGAGGGTCGCCAGGCGCTGGACGTGGACGCCGAGGACCCGGGAGAAGGCCTCGGTCTCGGCCTCGCACAGCTCGGGGAACTGCGCCGCCACGTGCTGGACCGGGCAGTGCCCCTGGCAGAGCTGCACCCCGGTCAGCGCCGCAGGGCCCTCCGGTGTTCCCACCGGGCGCGCCGAGGCGGAGTAGCCCTCGGCGTTGAGGGCCTCGACGAGCGCGCCGGCGCGGGCGGAGGCGTCCTGGGGTGCGGCGTCCAGCGCCCGGGCGATGCGCGCCTCGAGCCGGGCGACCCGCTCCTCGGCGAAGGCCTGGACGGCCCGCTCGCCCCCGGTGCGGCGCAGGAAGCCGAGCGCCTCCCCGGCGAGGTCGTCGTAGTCGGAGGCCAGGGCCCGGTGGCCGGCGTCGGTGAGCACCCACGCCTTGGCCGGGCGGCCCCGGCGGCGGGGCCCCGCGGCGTCCCGTGAGGCCACGAGCCCGGCGGCGTGCAGCCGCTCGACGTGCCGGCGCACCGCGGTCTCGGTGAGACCGACGCGCTCGACGAGGGTGGTGACGCTCACCGGCCCCTCCTGGCTCACGACACGCAGGAGCCGGTCGCGGGTACGCGACTCCTCCGCCCGGGCCTCGGCATTAACCACACATCCATGTTAGGAAATTGCGCCGGCCGCTCCAAGGCAGGGTCACCTAACCCGTGCAGGCCCCCGCCGGCGGGCACGGGAGCGCGGCCTAGGATGCCCGGCATGGCGCCCGCGGTCCTCGTCGAGAACCTGCGGCGTGCGTTCGGGGCCACCCGGGCCGTCGACGGTGCGACGTGGTCCGCCGAGGCCGGCCGGGTGCTGGCCCTCCTCGGGCCCAACGGCGCCGGCAAGACGACGACGGTCGAGTGCCTCGAGGGGCTGCAACGGCCCGACTCCGGCGAGGTGCGCGTCCTCGGCCGCGACCCCTGGCAGGCGCCGGCGGCCCACCGGGCGGCCGTGGGGGTCATGCTCCAGGACGGCGGGCTGCCGACGACGACGCGGCCGCTGCCCCTGCTGCACCACTTCGCGGCGCTCTACGCCGACCCGTGGCCGGTGGCCGACCTCGCGGGACGGCTCGGCATCGACCGGTTCGCCCGCACGACGGTGCGCCGGATGTCCGGCGGCGAGCGCCAGCGGGTGTCCCTCGCGGCCGCGCTCGTCGGCCGGCCGGAGGTGCTCTTCCTCGACGAGCCCACCGCCGGGCTGGACCCGCACGGCCGCCTCGAGGTCTGGGAACTCGTGCGGGCCGAGGCCGGGCGGGGGGCGGCGGTCGTCGTGACCACCCACTCCTTCGAGGAGGCCGAGCGGCTCGCCGACGACGTCGTCGTCATGTCCGACGGCCGGGTCGCCGCCGCCGGGCCCCTGCCCGAGGTGCGTGGGGAGCGCGCCCTCGAGGAGGTCTACTTCGAGCTCACCCGACGGGGTGCCGCGTGAGCGCCCCGACGCCCGCTGGCGACCGGGTCGCGGCCCAGGCACGCTTCGAGGCGCGGACCCTGCTCGCCAACGGCGAGCAGCTGCTCGTGTCGGTCCTGCTGCCCGCCATCGCGCTCACGGGCCTCGCGCTGTCCTCCGTGCCCGACCTCGGTCCCGGGCGGCGCGCCGACCTCGCCGCGGCCGGCGCGCTGGCCCTGGCGGTGCTCTCGACGGCCTTCACCGGCCAGGCCATCGCGACCGGCTTCGACCGGCGCTCGGGCGTGCTGCGGCTGCTCGGCACGAGCCCCCTGGGGCGCGGCGGTCTCCTTCTCGGGAAGGTGCTCGCGGTGCTCACCGTGCTCGCGGTGCAGGTCCTCGTCCTCGGCACCCTCGGCCTCGCGCTGGGATGGCGCCCGCCCGCGTCCGGGATCCTGCCCGGGGTCCTCTCGCTCCTGCTCGGGACGGCCGTCTACGTCGCCCTCGCCCTCCTGCTCGCGGGGACGGTGCGGGCCGAGGCGGTCCTCGCCCTGGCCAACCTCGGCTGGGTCCTGCTCCTGGCCCTCGGGACGCTCGTGCCGACGAGCGTGCTGCCCGCGCCGCTCGTCGGGGTTGCCCGGGCACTGCCCTCGGGCGCTCTCGGTGACGCCGCTCGTGCCGCGTTCGTCGACGGGCTCTGGCCGTGGGGCCAGTGGGCGGTGCTCGCGGCCTGGGCGCTGCTCGCCGGGCTCGCCGCCTCCCGGTGGTTCCGCTGGTCCGGCTGACGGCCACGAGAGGGCTGCGCCGCGGGTCGTAGCATCGGGGCGTGAGCAGGCTGCCGCTGGTCCCCGACTCCGTCTCGACGCCAGCCGTACGGGGGTGGGCCTGGGCGAGCCTCGTCGCGAACACCGTGATCATCGTGACCGGTGGCCTGGTCCGGCTCACCGGCTCGGGTCTGGGCTGCCCGACCTGGCCGCGCTGCACCGACGAGTCCTTCGTCCCGCACCGCGCGCTCGGCGCCCACGGCGTCATCGAGTTCGGCAACCGGCTGCTCACCTACGTCCTCGTCGCCGTCGCCCTCGGCACCCTGGTCGCCGTCTGGCGGTGGAGCCGCACGAGCACCTCGCTGCGCTGGCACGCCGTCGCGCTCGCGCTCGGCATCCCCCTCCAGGGGGTCGTCGGGGGGATCACCGTGCTCACCGACCTCAACCCCTGGCTCGTCGCGGTCCACCTGCTCCTCTCGATGGTCCTCGTCGCCCTGGCCACCTGGCTCGTCCTACGGGTGCACGACGCCCTCGGAGCGCCCGCCGCGCCGAGGCTGCGCGCCCTCACCCTCGTCGTCCAGGGGCTGGTGTGGGTGGCGGTCTACCTCGGGACCGTCGTCACGGGCAGCGGGCCGCACGCCGGTGACGCCGACGTACCCCGCAACGGGCTGGACCCGCAGACCTGGAGCCACGTCCACGCGGGCGCGGTCTACCTCCTCCTCGCCGTCACGCTGGTCACCTGGTGGGTCGCCCGCTCCGGCGCCCTGCGTGGCCCCATGACGCTCGTCCTCGTCGTCGAACTCGCCCAGGGGGCCGTCGGCGTCGTGCAGTACGCGACCGGTCTGCCGCTCCCCCTCGTCGCGCTCCACCTCGTCGGCGCGGCGGTGCTCGTGGCGGCCTCGACCCGGGTCCTGCTCCTCGCCCGCGGCGTCACGCTCCGGCCCGTGGCCGGGCACGTCCGTAGCGCCGAGTCCGTCGCCGGCTGAGCCCCGGCCCACATCCACCTGCGTGCTCAGCCCACCGGCAGGTGCAGCAGCGGGTCGAGGGCGACGGCGAGGAAGAGCACGGTCACGTACGTGATCGAGTAGTGGAACAGGCGCATCGGGCGCAGCCGCAGCCCGTTCGCGCCGCGCCGGGCCGCCGCGAGGAGACGGTGGGCCTCGACGACGAACACGGCGCCGGAGGCGACCGCCACGACGAGGTAGAGCCAGCCCATCGCCGCCACCGGCACGAGGGCCAGCGAGGTCGCGACCATGACCCACGAGTACACGACGACCTGCCGGCCCACCGCGACCGGCCCGCGCTCGACGGGCAGCATCGGGACCTCGGCCGAGGCGTAGTCCTCGCGGAAGGCCATCGACAGCGGCCAGTAGTGCGGCGGCGTCCAGAAGAAGATCACGAGGAAGAGCACGAGGGCGGGCCAGCCGACGGTGCCGGTGACCGCGGACCAGCCGATGAGGGTCGGCATGCACCCGGCGACACCGCCCCAGACGATGTTCTGCGAGGTGCGGCGCTTCAGCAGCATCGTGTAGCCGACCGCGTACAGCGCGACGGCGAGGAGCGAGAGCGCCGCGGAGAGCACGTTGACCACGAGGGCGAACCACACGGTCGAGGCGACGGTGAGGACCCCGCCGAAGACGAGCGCCTCGCGCACCGTCACCTCGCCGGTGACCATGGGCCGGCTGCTCGTGCGGTGCATGAGCCGGTCGATGTCGCGGTCGTAGACCGAGTTGAACGTGTTGGCCGCGCCCGCGCTGAGGATCCCCCCGAGGAGGGTGGCGAGGACGAGCCACAGCGAGGGGACGCCGCGCGCCGCGAGGAACATCACCGGGACCGTCGTCACGAGGAGCAGCTCGATGATCCGCGGCTTGGTCAGCGCCACGAAGGCCGCGACCCGGCGCCGCCCGCCGCGCACGGCGGCAGGCACCGAGGCGGTCTGCAGGGGGGTGGAGGCCACGTCGTCCTTCGGGTGTCGGCCGGGAGTGGGGCACCGCGAGTGTATCCGTCGGCTCGGCGGGCACCCGACCCGACCGCCCGTCCCGACCAGGCGTGACATCGGACTAGGGTGGGTAGGAGTTGCGTCACACGGCGCCCTCACCGCCGGTGGCGACGTCGATCCGATGTCCCCGCGAGAGAGGTACCCCCGTTGCCGACCACCACCCGTCCCCGCACCTCCGTGCTCGCCGACCGCTCCCCGGAACTCTCCCGGCCCGTGGCCAAGAAGGCGAAGTGGAGCGACCTCGACGTCCGGGCCGTCGACACCGTCCGCGTGCTCGCCGCCGACGCGGTGCAGCGCAAGGGCAACGGCCACCCCGGCACGGCGATGAGCCTCGCCCCCGTGGCCTACCTGCTCTACCAGCAGGTGATGCGCCACGACCCTGCCGACCCGACGTGGCTCGGCCGTGACCGCTTCGTCCTCTCCTGCGGCCACTCCTCGCTCACCCAGTACATCCAGCTCTACCTCTCCGGGTACGGGCTGGACCTGAAGGACCTCAAGGCCCTGCGCACGTGGGGGTCGCTCACGCCGGGCCACCCCGAGGTGCACCACACCGACGGGGTCGAGATCACGACCGGGCCGCTGGGCTCCGGCCTGGCCTCGGCCGTCGGGATGGCCCTGGCCCAGCGCCGCCAGCGCGGCATGCTCGACCCGGACGCCAAGGCGGGGACGAGCCCGTTCGACCACCACGTCTGGGTGCTCGCCTCCGACGGCGACCTCATGGAGGGCGTGGCCTCCGAGGCCTGCTCGTTCGCCGGCCACCAGGAGCTCGGCAACCTCACCGTCGTCTACGACGCCAACCAGATCTCCATCGAGGACGACACGGACATCTCCTTCAGCGAGGACGTCGCCCAGCGCTTCGAGGCCTACGGCTGGGACGTCGTCGACGTCGACTGGCGCCAGTCCAGCGACCCGGCCGGCACCCCGGAGTACACCGAGGACGTCGACGCCCTGCTCACCGCCCTCGAGAAGAGCCGCCGCCCCGGCAAGCGCCCGACCCTCGTGCGCCTGCACACCGTCATCGCCTGGCCGGCCCCGTCGGCGCGGGGCACGGGCAAGGCCCACGGCTCGGCCCTGGGCGCCGACGAGGTCGCCGCCACCAAGGAGCTGCTCGGCTTCGACCCGGGGAAGTCCTTCCAGGTCGAGCGCGAGGTGCTCGCCCACACCCGAGAGGTCAAGAAGCGGGGCCGGGCGGCCCACCGCGAGTGGGACAAGGGCTTCCGGGCGTGGCGCAAGGGCCACCCCGAGAGCGCCGCCCTGCTCGACCGGCTCGTCGCCGGCGAGCTGCCGCAGGGCTTCGAGAAGGCCCTGCCGGTGTTCGAGCCCGACGAGAAGGGCGTCGCCAGCCGGGCCGCCTCCGGGACGGTGCTCAGTGCCCTCGGCGAGGTCCTCCCCGAGCTGTGGGGTGGCTCCGCCGACCTGGCCGAGTCCAACAACACGACGATGGCCGGTCAGCCCTCGGTCATCCCGACGGGCAAGCAGACCGCCCAGTGGAAGGGCAGCCCCTACGGCCGCACGCTCCACTTCGGCATCCGGGAGAACGCGATGGGGATGATCCTCAACGGGATCGCCCTCGAGGGGCTCACCCGCCCGTACGGGGGCACCTTCCTCGTCTTCTCCGACTACATGCGCCCCGCGGTCCGCCTCTGCGCCATCCAGCAGATCCCGGTCACCTTCGTCTGGACGCACGACTCCATCGGGCTGGGCGAGGACGGCCCGACCCACCAGCCGATCGAGCACCTCGCGGCCCTGCGGGCCATCCCCCAGCTCGACGTCGTCCGCCCGGCCGACGCCAACGAGACCGCCGAGGCCTGGGCCGAAATCCTCCGCCGGCGGCGCCCGGCCGGTCTCGCACTCTCCCGCCAGGCCCTGCCGACCGTCGACCGCTCCACACATGCCAAGGCCAGCGGCGTCCGCAAGGGGGCCTACGTCCTCGTCGACGGTGGCCCGAACGGTGACGAGGCGCCCGAGGTGGTCATCGTCGCCACCGGGTCCGAGGTGAGCGTCGCGCTGGCCGCCCGACAGCGCCTCGAGCGGTCCGGCACCCGCACCCGTGTGGTCTCCATGCCGTGCCGGGAATGGTTCGAGGAGCAGACGCGCTCCTACCAGAACAAGGTCCTTCCCCCCGAGGTCAAGGCCCGCGTCAGCGTCGAGGCGGGTGTCGCCATGGGGTGGCACGACCTCGTCGGGGACGCCGGCCGGTGCGTGAGCATCGAGCACTTCGGGGCCTCCGCCGACGGGGCCCGGCTCTTCGAGGAGTTCGGGTTCACCCCGGAGGCGGTCGCCAAGGCCGCGAAGGACTCCCTCAAGGCCGCCCGCGCGGCCGACGGGGTCCCCGCGGTCACCGACACCGCCCCCCGGGCGAAGTCCTCGCGCGCCAAGGGCGATCAGACGACGCCGAGCCGCAAGAGTGCGCGCTCGGCGAGGAAGTGAGACACGCATGAGCACACCCAAGCCCCTCCAGGACCTCGCCGCGCAGGGGGTCTCCGTCTGGCTCGACGACCTCTCCCGGCAGCGCATCGCCTCCGGAAACCTCCAGGAGCTCATCGACACCCGCGGCGTCGTCGGCGTGACGACCAACCCGTCGATCTTCCAGAAGGCACTCTCCGAGGGCAACGCCTACGACGACCAGGTCGACGACCTGGCCGCCGCCGGCGCGAGCGTCGACGAGGCGGTCTTCGCCCTGACGACCACCGACGTCCACGACGCGTGTGACGTCATGAAGCCGGTCTTCGAGCGCACCGACGGTGAGGACGGGCGCGTCTCGATCGAGGTCGACCCGCGGGCCGCGCACGACACCGCCACGACGGTCGAGGAGGCCAAGGCGCTCGCCGCCGAGGTCGGCCAGCCGAACGTCTTCATCAAGATCCCCGCCACGCTGGAGGGTCTCCCCGCGATCTCCCAGGTGCTCGCCGAAGGCATCTCGGTCAACGTCACGCTGATCTTCAGCCTCGACCGCTACCGCGCCGTGATGAACGCCTTCCTCACCGGCCTGGAGCAGGCCCGCGAGCACGGCAAGGACCTCTCGAGCATCCGCTCGGTGGCCTCCTTCTTCGTCTCCCGGGTGGACTCCGAGGTCGACGGTCGACTCGACGAGATCGGCTCCGAGGAGGCCCGGGCCGTGCGCGGCAAGGCCGGCATCGCCAACGCGCGGCTGGCCTACCAGGCCTACGAGGAGGTCTTCGCCACCCCACGCTGGGCCTCCCTCGAGGCAGCAGGCGCCCACCCGCAGCGGCCGCTGTGGGCCTCCACCGGGGTCAAGGACGAGGCCTACCCCGACACGATGTACGTCACCGAGCTCGTCGCGCCGGGCACCGTCAACACGATGCCCGAGGCCACGCTCGAGGCGACGGCCGACCACGGCGAGATCACCGGCGACACCGTCACCGGGGGCTACGCCGAGGCTGCCGAGGTTCTCGACACCCTGGAGCGGCTGGGCATCAGCTACTCCGAGGTCGTCGACCAGCTCGAGCGCGAGGGCGTCGAGAAGTTCGAGAAGTCCTGGGGCGAGCTGCTCGACCGCGTCTCCCGGGAGCTGGAGAAGGCGACCGCGTGAGCGCCCTGGACGTCTCGGCCACCGGGGCGGCCGCCGACGCGGTCGCCGCGCACGTCCCCGACCTGGTCGCCCAGCGGTTCGCCAGCCGGCTGTTCGCCCAGGACCACACCCTGTGGGGAGAGCAGGCCCAGGACGAGGCCGCCAAGCGGCTGTCCTGGACCGGTCTCCCGCGCTCCTCGCGTCCGCTCGTCGGTGAGCTGGCCGCCCTGCGCGCCGAGCTCGAGGAGGTCGGCTACGACCGGGTCGTCCTCTGCGGGATGGGCGGGTCGTCGTTGGCCCCCGAGGTCATCTGCGCGACCGCCGGGGTGCCCATCGTCGTGCTCGACTCCAGCGACCCCGACGTCGTCCGGGGTGCGCTCACCGAGCTCGAGCGGACCGTCGTCGTCGTCTCGAGCAAGTCCGGCTCCACCGTCGAGACCGACAGCCAGCGGCGCGCCTTCGAGGCGGCCTTCCGCGACGCCGGGCTGGACCCCACGGCACGGATGGTCGTCGTCACCGACCCCGGCAGCCCGCTGGAGGCGCAGTCGCGCGAGGCGGGCTACCGGGTGGTCACCGCCGACCCCGGGGTCGGCGGACGCTACTCGGCCCTGACGGCCTTCGGTCTCGTGCCGAGCGCCCTCGCAGGTGCCGACGTCGAGGCGCTGCTCGACGACGCCGAGGCGGTGGCCGACGTCCTCGCCGCCGACGACGAGGGCAACCCCGCCCTGCGCCTCGGTGCGGCGATGGCCGGCACCGAGCCCCTGCGCGACAAGCTCGTCCTCGTCGACGCCGGTACCGAGAACGCCGGCTTCCCCGCCTGGGCCGAGCAGCTCATCGCGGAGTCCAGCGGCAAGGACGGCACCGGCATCCTCCCGGTCGTCGCGGTCGGCCCGGCACCGGGCACGCTCTACCCGGACGGCACGCTCGTGCGCCTCGTGCCGACCGACGACGAGGACCAGGACGCCGCCGCGGGCGCCAGCGGCTCGGTCCTCACCGTCGCCGGCCCGCTCGGTGCCCAGTTCCTCCTGTGGGAGGCCGCCACCGCGGTGGCCGGCTCCCTCCTCGGCATCAACCCCTTCGACCAGCCCGACGTCGAGAGCGCCAAGGCGGCGGCCCGCGACCTGCTCGAGCAGGGCATCGGCACCGGCCAGCCCCCGGCGTTCACCGACGGTGCCGTGCAGGTGCGTGCCCTCGGCGGCGAGTGGCTCGGCGACGCCTCGACCCTCGAGGCCGCCGTCGACGCCCTGCTGGGCCGTCTCGACCCCGATCACGGGTACGTCGCGGTGATGGCCTACCTCGACCGCGAGGCCGACGCCGACCTCGAGCACGTCGCCCGCGACCTGTTCGAGCGCACCGGGCGGCCGGCCACGTTCGGCTGGGGACCGCGCTTCCTGCACTCCACCGGCCAGTACCACAAGGGCGGGCCGGCGACCGGCGTCTACGTCCAGGTGACGACCACGCCGGCGCAGGACCTCGCGGTGCCCGGGCGCGACTTCACCTTCGGGCAGTTCATCGCCGCCCAGGCCGCCGGCGACGCCCAGGTGCTCGCCGAGCACGGCCGGCCGGTCCTGCGGCTGCACCTGAGCGAGCACGACGCCGGCCTGGCCCGGGTGCGGGCAGCCCTCGGGCAGGGTGGGGCATGAGCCCACGCCGCATCACCGCCGACGCGAACCCCCTGCGGGACCCGCGCGACAAGCGCCTCCCCCGGATCGCCGGACCGTGCTCGATGGTCATGTTCGGGGTCACCGGCGACCTCGCCCGCCGCAAGCTCATGCCCGCGATCTACGACCTGGCCAACCGGGGCCTGCTGCCGCCGGGGTTCTCCCTCGTCGGGTTCGCCCGCCGCGACTGGGCCGACCAGGACTTCGGGAAGATCGTCTACGAGGCGGTCAAGGAGCACGCGCGCACCCCGTTCCGTGAGGAGGTCTGGCGCAGCCTGTCCGAGGGCATCCGCTTCGTGCCGGGCAGCTTCGACGACGACGCCGCCTTCGACCTGCTCGCGGCGACCGTGGCCGAGCTCGACGAGCAGCGCGGCACCGGGGGCAACCACGCCTTCTACCTGTCCATCCCCCCCGGCTCGTTCGCCACGGTCTGCCAGCAGCTCGAGCGCTGCGGCCTCTCCTCCCCCGCGCACGGCGCCTGGCGGCGGGTCGTCATCGAGAAGCCCTTCGGGCACGACCTGGAGTCCGCCCGCGAGCTCAACGCCATCGTCGAGAACGTCTTCCCCGCCGACAGCGTCTTCCGGATCGACCACTACCTCGGCAAGGAGACCGTGCAGAACCTCCTGGCCCTGCGGTTCGCCAACACGATGTTCGAGCCGGTGTGGAACAACCGCTACGTCGACCACGTCCAGATCACCATGGCCGAGGACATCGGCATCGGCGGCCGGGCCGGCTACTACGACGGCATCGGCGCCGCCCGGGACGTCATCCAGAACCACCTCCTGCAGCTGCTGGCGCTCACGGCGATGGAGGAGCCGGTCTCCTTCGACGCCCACAACGTGCGGCTCGAGAAGGAGAAGGTGCTCTCGGCCGTCCAGCTGCCCCACGACCTGGCCACCGGGACCGCCCGCGGCCAGTACTCGGCCGGCTGGCAGGGCGGGGAGCGGGTCGTCGGCTACCTCGAGGAGGACGGTGTCGCGGCCGACTCCCGGACCGAGACCTACGCGGCGCTGCGGCTCGACGTCGACAGCCGCCGCTGGGCCGGGGTGCCGTTCTACCTGCGCACCGGCAAGCGCCTCGGCAAGCGGGTCACCGAGATCGCCGTGGTCTTCACCCGCGCACCGCACCTGCCCTTCGCCGACACGGCGACCGAGGAGCTCGGGCAGAACGCCGTCGTCATCCGGGTCCAGCCCGACGAGGGCGTGACCCTGCGCTTCGGGGCCAAGGTGCCCGGAGCCCAGATGGAGGTCCGGGACGTCAGCATGGACTTCGGCTACGGGCGCTCCTTCACCGAGTCCTCGCCCGAGGCCTACGAGCGGCTCATCCTCGACGTGCTCCTCGGCGAGCCCCCGCTCTTCCCACGGCACGAGGAGGTCGAGCAGTCCTGGCGCATCCTCGACCCCATCGAGAAGTACTGGGCGAGCAAGGGCCGCACCCCGGACCAGTACGTCGCGGGCGGATGGGGGCCGGCCTCGGCCGACGACCTCATGCACCGCGACGGACGCGAGTGGAGGCTGCCGTGACCACCATCCCGACAGGTTCGCCCACGCGGAGCGTGGGACCCGCGCTGACCCGCCGCTCCGATACCGATGGGGGACCCCGGTGATCGTCGACCTGCCGAACACCTCGACCGGAGCCGTCTCCCGCCGGCTCGTCCAGCTGCGCGCCGACACCGGGGCGATGGCCCTCTCGCGGGTCCTCACCCTCGTCGTCGTCACCGAGGAGACCGACGCCGAGGACGCCGTCGAGGTGGCCAACGACGCCAGCCGACAGCATCCGTGCCGGATCATCGTCGTCGTCACCGGCAACCGGCGCGGCGCCGCCCGGCTCGACGGGCAGATCCGCGTCGGCGGTGACGCCGGCGCCTCCGAGGTCGTCGTCCTGCGGCTCTACGGGCCGCTCGCGGCCCACGGTCGGGCCGTCGTCACCCCCCTCCTCCTCGCGGACTCCCCCATCGTCGCGTGGTGGCCCGGTGACGCGCCCAAGGACCCCTCCGCGGACCCGATCGGCGCGATGGCCCAGCGCCGGGTGACCGACTCCGCACACACCGAGGGGCGCCCCCGTGCCGTGCTCAAGCGGCTCGCGGCGGCCTACCGCCCCGGCGACACCGACCTCGCGTGGTCCCGGGTCACCCTGTGGCGCGCGCTGCTCGCGGCCGCGCTCGACCAGCCCCCCTTCGAGCCGGTCACCGAGGCGACGGTCGTCGCCGCGCCCGAGTCCCCCTCCGGCGAGCTCCTCGCCGGCTGGCTCGCCGCCCGGCTGCGCTGCCCGGTCTCACTGGCCCGCTCCCGGCGGGGCACCGGCATCATCTCGGTGCGGCTGGAGCGGGCGAGCGGTACCGTCGACCTCGTCCGTCCCGAGGACGGCAACACCTCCACCCTGAGCCAGCCCGGCCAGCCGGACCGCACGCTCGCCCTGCAGCACCGCTCGGACGCGGAGTGCCTGGCCGACGAGCTGCGCCGCCTGGACCCCGACGAGGTGTACGAGGAGGCGCTCACCACCGGCCTGGCGGCCGTGCGCGCCTCGCGGCGCACCGCGAGCGAGGCCGTGCGGGCGGGCGACGCCCCCTCACCGTCCGAGGCGGCCAAGACCAGCCGGCGGCTGCGCCGGGCCGCGCGTGCGGCGGGAACGAGTGCCATGGTGGAGAAGATGCCGATGCCGGCCGACGACGCCTCCGGGGAGCAGGTGCAGCAGGCGGCCGCCGAGCGGCTGGCCGAGATCACGGAGCGCCGGTCGTGAGCGCCGCCCCCGTCCTGGTCCACCCCGGCCGACAGGCCCTCGCCGACGCCTCCGCGGCCCGCCTCGTCGTGGCGCTGCTCGACGCCCTCGCGGAACGCGACCGCGCGCACGTGTCGATGACCGGCGGGTCGATGGGTTCGCAGATCGTCCGCTCGCTCGCCGCGGAGCCGGCCCGCGACGCCGTCGACTGGGGACGGGTGCACGTCTGGTGGGGGGACGAGCGCTACCTCCCGGCGGGCGACCCCGACCGCAACGACACCCAGAACGACGAGGCCGGGCTCGCGAGCCTCGGGCTGCCGCCGGGGAACGTCCACCGGGTCCCGGGGCCCGACCTCACCGCGAGCGCCGAGGACGCGGCCGAGGCGTACGCAGCCGCGCTGGAGGAGCACGCGGTCGACCTCTTCGACGTCATGGTCCTCGGTGTCGGCCCGGACGGTCACGTCGCCTCCCTCTTCCCCCACCACCCCGCCGCGCCGACGGCCGGCCGGCCGACGGTCGCGGTGCACGACTCCCCCAAGCCACCTCCGGACCGGGTCTCGCTGACCCGCGAGCGGCTCGAGCGCTCCCGGGAGGTGTGGTTCCTCGTCGCCGGCGGTGACAAGGCCGACGCCGTGCGCCGCGGTGTGCAGGGGTCCTCCTTCGCCGAGACCCCGGCCGCGAACGTCCACGGCGAGCAGCGCACGCTGTGGCTGCTCGACGCGGACGCCGCAGCGGACCTGGGCTGAGGCGCCATGGGACTGTTGGACCGCTGGCGCACCCGCGACCGCGACCCGGTGGCGGCCGACGACGACGCCGACCCCGCGCCCGAGGTGCGCCCCCTGACGGAGGTCCTCACCCGCCCGCTCGACGCCGAGGAGGAGGCCCGCCTCGAGGCCTACCGGCTGCGCTACCCGGCCTACGGCATCGACCCCGGGGACATCGTCTCGCTCGCCACGGCGTGGGCCCGCGCGCTGGCCCGGGACGACGACGGCGTGGCGGCCGAGGTGGTCACGGTCTTCGGCACCGCCATCGGGGACCACCTCGTCGACCAGGGCTACCGTTGGGTCGTCAGCACCGACCCGTTCGGCACCGACCTGGCGGTCGAACCCCCACGGCGCGGCGTGCCCGTCGTCGTGCGCACCCTCGTCGCGGTGCGCTGGATGCAGCGCGAGGCCGGGTGGGTCGAGGGAGTCGTCGGACACCTGGCGCGGGCCGCACGGCGCTGACCGCCCCCGGCGGCGTCACCGGCTCACTGGATGAGGCCGCGCCCCCGCAGGCTCTCGAGGGCCTCCTCGAGGATGGCGGCGCCGTCCTCGTCGGAGCGGCGCTCCTTGACGTACGCGAGATGGGTCTTGTAGGGCTCCACCTTCGGCGGCGCCGGGGGGTTGTCGCGGTCCTGCCCCGCGGGGAAGCCACAGCGGGGGCAGTCCCACTGCTCGGGAACCGCCAGCCCGGGCTCCTCGGCGAAGCTCGGCCGGGTCTCGTGCCCGTTGGAGCACCAGAACGACACGAAGCGACGTGGGGCCGCCTCGCCACGTTCGGCCTCCCCCATCGGACCCGCGCCGACGCGCGAGCCACGGATCGCGTTGCCACCAGCCATCAGTCAGCCCCTCTCAGGCGAACCGCTCGAGGACGCCGAGACCGACGACGCAGGTGAACCACACCGCGGCCACGCCGACCGTGATCCGGTCGAGGTTGCGCTCGGCCACCGAGGAACCGCCGAGCGAGCTCGACATCCCACCACCGAACATGTCCGACAGACCGCCCCCCTTGCCCTTGTGGAGCAGGATGAGCAGGGTGAGGAACAGGCCACCGAGGACCAGGAGGACCTGGAGGCCGATGCGAACCGCGTCCACGGGGATCCTTCGCGTGTGGGGTCGGAGAACCGGACCAGGATAACCGGTCCCGCGCCGGGCCTCACGACCCGGTCCGAGGGTGCCGGGTCAGCTCGCGGTGAGGTGGTCCCGGTAGCGGCAGATCGCCGCGAACTCTCCGGCCTCGAGGGCGGCCCCCCCGACGAGGGCCCCGTCCACGTCGTCCTGGGCCATGATGGACGCGACGTTGCCGGACTTGACCGACCCGCCGTAGAGCACGCGGACACCGTCGGCGAGAGCGCTGTCGTAGAGCTCGGCGAGCTTGCCGCGGATCGCGGCGCACACCTCCTGGGCGTCCTCGGGAGTGGCCACCTCGCCGGTGCCGATGGCCCACACCGGCTCGTAGGCGACGACCACGCTCGCGGCCTGCTCGGCGGGGATCTGTGCGAGCCCGGCCTCGACCTGGGCGAGCACGTGCTCGACGTGCGTGCCGGCCTGGCGGACCTCGAGGCCCTCTCCGACGCAGAAGATCGGGGTGAGCCCGTGCCGGTAGGCCGCCTGGAGCTTGAGGTTGACCACGTCGTCGCCCTCGGCGTGGTACTCGCGCCGCTCGCTGTGGCCGACGACGACGTAGGTGCACCCGAGCTTGGCGAGGAAGGCACCGCTGATCTCGCCGGTGTAGGCGCCGGAGTCGTGGACGGACAGGTCCTGGGCACCGTGCCGGAGCTCGAGGCGGTCACCGTCGATGAGCGTCTGGACGCTGCGGATGTCGGTGAACGGCGGCAGGACCGCGACCTCGACGGCGCTGAAGTCGTGCTTGCCGTCCCGCAGGGTCCACTCGAGCTTCTGGACGAGGTGGGTGGCCTGGAGGTGGTCCAGGTTCATCTTCCAGTTCCCCGCCATGAGCGGGGTGCGGCCGGTGGCCATTCAGTGCTCCTTCGTGAGGATCGCGATGCCGGGCAGCTCCTTGCCCTCGAGGTACTCGAGGGAGGCTCCGCCCCCGGTGGAGATGTGACCGAACTGGTCGTCGGCGAAGCCGAGCTGGCGCACAGCCGCGGCGGAGTCGCCACCGCCGACGACGGTGAGCGCCCCGGAGGCCGTGGCGTCGACGAGGGCCTGGGCCACCGCCGCGGTGCCGGCGGCGAAGGGCGCCATCTCGAAGGCACCCATCGGCCCGTTCCAGAAGACGGTGCGGGCGTCGGCGAGCTTGGCGGCGTACAGCCGGGCCGACTCCGGGCCGATGTCCAGGCCCATGGCGTCCGCGGGGATCGCGTCCGCCGGGACGGTCTCGGTCGGGGTGTCGGCGGAGAACTCGGTGCCGACGACGATGTCGACGGGCAGGACGAGCTCGACGCCCTCGCGCTCGGCCCGCTCGAGGTAGCCGGCGCAGGCCTGGACGCTGTCGGCGTCGAAGAGGCTCTTGCCGATCTCGTGGCCCTGCGCGGCGAGGAAGGTGAAGACCATCCCACCGCCGATGAGCAGCCGGTCCGCGGTGCCCATGAGGTTGTCGATGACGGCGAGCTTGTCGGCGACCTTCGCCCCACCGAGGACGACGGCGTAGGGCCGCTCGGGGTGCTCGGTGAGCGCCCGCAGGACCTCGACCTCGTCGTGCACCAGCCCACCCATGGCCGAGGGCAGCCGGGTGGCGACGTCGTACACGGAGGCCTGCTTGCGGTGCACGACGCCGAAGCCGTCGGAGACGTAGGCGTCGGCGAGGCCCGCGAGGGCGTCGGCGAACTCGGCCCGGTCCTCGTCGGCCTTGGCCGTCTCCCCCGGGTTGAACCGGAGGTTCTCCAGGAGGACGACGTCGCCGTCGGCCATCGCCTCGACGGCCGCCCGGGCCGACTCGCCGACGGTGTCCTCGGCGAAGGTGACCGGGCGCCCGAGCAGCTCGGCGAGCCGCGCCACGACCGGGCGCAGGGAGTAGCGCTCCTCGGGAGCGCCCTTGGGCCGGCCGAGGTGGGCGCACACGATGACGCGCGCCCCCGCCTCGGCCAGCCGGGAGATCGTCGGGACCGAGGCCCGGACCCGCCCGTCGTCGGTGATCGTCGTCCCGTCCAGCGGCACGTTGAGGTCTGACCGGACGAGGACGCGCTTGCCGCGCAGGTCGCCCAGGGAGGCGATGTCAGCCATGGGTCGCTCGGTCCCCCGCGCTCAGAGGCTGCCGCCGACGAGGGCGGTGATGTCGACGAGGCGGTTGGAGTAGCCCCACTCGTTGTCGTACCAGCCGACGACCTTGACCTGGTTGCCGATGACCTTGGTCAGGCCCGAGTCGAAGATGCACGAGCTCGGGTCGGTGACGATGTCGGCCGAGACGATCGGGTCCTCGGTGTACTTCAGGTAGCCCTTGAGCGGGCCCTCGGCGGCCGCCTTGACGATCGCGTTGACCTCCTCGACGGTCGTCTCGCGCCCGGCCTCGAAGGTGAGGTCGGTCGCGGAGCCGGTCGGGGTGGGCACGCGCAGCGCGTAGCCGTCGAGCTTGCCCTTGAGGTCGGGCAGGACCAGGCCGATGGCCTTGGCGGCGCCCGTGCTCGTCGGGATGATCGACAGCGCGGCGGCACGGGCCCGGCGCAGGTCCTTGTGCGGGCCGTCGAGCAGGTTCTGGTCCTGGGTGTAGGCGTGCACGGTGGTCATCAGGCCCTTGACGATGCCGAGCTCGTCGTTGAGGGGCTTGGCCATCGGCGCGAGGCAGTTCGTCGTGCACGAGGCGTTGGAGATGACGTGGTGGCTGCTCGGGTCGTAGTCGCCGTCGTTGACGCCCATGACGAACGTGGCGTCCTCGTTCTTCGCCGGCGCCGAGATGATGACCTTCTTCGCCCCACCGTCGAGGTGGGCGCGGGCCTTCGTCGCGTCGGTGAAGATGCCCGTGGACTCGATGACCACGTCCGCGCCGACCTCGCCCCAGGGGATGTCCGCGGGGTTGCGCTCGGCGAAGACCTTGATCGTCTTGTCGCCGACGGTGATGGAGTCCTCGGTGGCCGAGACCTCGTCGGCGAGCACGCCGAGCACGGAGTCGTACTTGAGCAGGTGCGCGATGGAGGTGTTGTCCATGAGGTCGTTGGCGGCGACGATCTCGATGTCGGCGCCGGACGCCTGTACCGCGCGGAAGAAGTTGCGCCCGATGCGGCCGAAGCCGTTGATGCCTACGCGAACGGTCACTTGCCTTGCCTTCCGATGGGGAGGGATGTGACGTGGGTGGTCCCACGTCCCTGTGGTCCACACCCCACCCTAGACCTCGGCCCGGAGGGCCTGCGCACCGTCCGGCCCGTGGGCCGCACAGCCGGGAAACGGCTCTCCTCGTGAGACGCCGTCGGCCCGCTCAGCCCTCGAGCATCTCCGGGGTGAGCACGGCCTCGGTGTCGGGCACGCCCTCCTCCTGGGCCTTCTTGTCGGCCATGGCGAGCAGGCGCCGGATCCGGCCGGCGACGGCGTCCTTGGTCATCGGCGGGTCGGCGAGCTGGCCGAGCTCCTCGAGCGAGGCCTGCTTGTGCTCCAGGCGCAGCTGCCCGGCGTCGCGCAGGTGGTCGGGGATCTCCTCGCCGAGGATCTCCAGCGCCCGCTCGACGCGCGCTCCGGCGGCCACCGCCGCCCGGGCCGATCGCCGCAGGTTGGCGTCGTCGAAGTTGGCGAGCCGGTTGGCGGTGGCCCGCACCTCGCGCCGGATCCGCCGCTCCTCCCAGGACAGGACCGCGTCGTGGGCGCCCAGGCGGGTGAGCATCGCCCCGATGGCGTCGCCGTCGCGGATGACGACGCGGTCGACCCCGCGGACCTCGCGCGCCTTGGAGGCCAGCCCCAGCCGGCGCGCGGCCCCGACGAGGGCGAGGGCGGCCTCCGGGCCGGGGCAGGTCACCTCCAGCGCCGAGGAGCGGCCGGGCTCGGTGAGCGATCCGTGGGCGAGGAACGCGCCCCGCCAGGCCGCCTCGGCGTCGCACACGGAGCCGCTGACGACCTTGGCGGGCAGCCCGCGGACCGGCCGACCGCGGGTGTCGATCAGCCCGGTCTGGCGGGCCAGGGCCTCCCCGTCGTGGACCACCCGCACGACGTAGCGGCTGCCCTTGCGCAGCCCGCCGGCCGCGAGCACGAGGACCTCGGGGGTGTGCCCGTACACCTCGGCGAGCTCGCGGCGCAGCCGCCGCGCGGCGCTGGCGGTGTCGAGCTCGGCCTCGACGACGATGCGTCCCCCGATGATGTGCAGCCCCCCGGCGAACCGGAGCATCGCGGCCACCTCGGCCTTGCGGCAACAGGGCTTGGTCACGACGTGCCTGCTCAGCTCGTCCTTCACCTTCGCCGTCATCGCCATAGCGGGACATCCTGCCACGCGTCAGTGTGCCGGTCGCGGGCTGTACAGGATGTCTCTCAGCGCTGCGGCGTACCGCAGGGGGTCGTGCTGACCGCCGCCGCCGTGCCGCCCGACCGGGACGACGTGCAGGGCCGCCCCGAGCCGCCCGGCGTGCTCGGCGAGCGCGCTCTCGTCCTCGACGACGTCGGGGTCGGCGAGCACGGCGTCGAGCCGCAGGCCGGGCGCGAGCGCCGCGAAGGACTCCAGGTGCTGTGCCGCGCTGAAGCCTGCGGTCTCCCCCGAGCCGGGGTCGAGGTTGAGCACGAGCAGCCGGCGCGCGCGGGTCACCTCGAGCGCCTCGGCGAGGTCGGGCACGAGCAGGTGCGTCATCACCGAGGTGAACCACGAGCCCGGGCCGAGGACCACCCAGTCCGCGCCCCGGATCGCGGCGACCGACTCGGGGTAGGCCGGCGGGTCGGTCGGCAGGAGCCGGATGCTCTCGACCGTCCCGGCGCTCACCGCGACCCGGGCCTGGCCACGCACCGTCTGCCGGGCCGTGGGGTCCGCGGGGTCGAGGCCGCTGACGACGGCCTCGATGTCGAGCGGCACCGCGGCCATCGGCAGGACCCGACCGCGGGCCTGGAGCAGGCGGCCGACGAGGTCGAGCCCCGCCACGGGGTCCTCGTGCAGCTGCCAGAGGGCGACGATGAGCAGGTTGCCCAAGGCGTGCCCACCGAGCGGGCCGTCGCCGGCGAACCGGTGCTGGAGCACGTCGCGCCAGGTGTGCCCCCACTCGGTGTCGTTGCACAAGGCCGCGAGCGCCATCCGCAGGTCGCCGGGGGGCAGGACGCCGAGCTCCTCGCGCAGCCGGCCGCTGGAGCCGCCGTCGTCGGCCACCGTGACGACCGCAGTGATCTCGTCGGTGACGAAGCGCAGGGCGGTCAGGGTGGCGCTGAGCCCGTGCCCGCCCCCGAGTGCCGTGACGGCCGGGCCGCTCACTCGCGCCCCAGGTCGCGGTGGACGACGAAGCTGGCCACGGTCTCGTCGGCGAGCCGCCGGGAGAGCGCCTCCGCGACGGCCACCGACCGGTGCTTGCCTCCGGTGCAGCCGACGGCGATCGTCGCGTAGCGCCGCCCCTCGCGCCGGTAGCCCGCGGTGACCGGCTCCATGAGGGCCACGACCCGCTCGACGAACGTGCCGGCACCCTCCTGCTCCATGACGTAGGACGCGACCGGCTCGTCGACCCCGGTGAGCGAGCGCAGCTCGGGCACCCAGAACGGGTTGGGCAGGAAGCGCATGTCGAAGACGAAGTCGGCGTCGAGCGGGACCCCGTACTTGAAGCCGAAGGACATCACCGCGAGCCGCAGGCTCGGGCCGTGCGAGGCGCCGGCGATCGGGTCGAGCTTGCGGGCGAGCTGGTGGACGTTCAGGCCGGAGGTGTCGATGACGACGTCGGCGTCCGCACGCAGGTCGCGCAACAGCTCGCGCTCGGCCTGGATGCCGTCGAGCAGGCGACCGTCCCGCTGGAGGGGGTGCGGGCGCCGGACGCTCTCGAAGCGTCGGACGAGCGCCTCGTCGGTGGCGTCGAGGAAGACGAGCTGGGCCCGCCATCCACGGTCGCGGACGGCGGCCAGCCCCTCGCGCAGCTCGCTGGTGAACGTCATGGCCCGCACGTCGACGACCGCGGCGATCCGCAGGACGGGGTGGCCGGTGTCGCGGGCCTGGGTCGCGAGCTCGGCCATGGCGGGGATCAGCTGGGGGGGCAGGTTGTCGACGACGTACCAGCCGTGGTCCTCGAGGACGTTGGCGGCCGTCGAGCGCCCCGCTCCGCTCATCCCGCTGACGACGAGGAAGACCGCCCCCGCTGCCCCTGCCAACTGCTCATCCACGGCGTGCTCCTTCGTCCTCGACGACCTCGCCGGTCACGGGGTCGACGGCCGGCAGCTCCGGCTCGGCCGACCCCAACTCTGCCGCAACCGTGGCCGCCAGCCCAGGCCCGATCCCCGGGACCTCGATGAGCTCCTCGAGCGAGGCCGCGCGGATCCGCTTGACCGAGCCGAACCGCTTCAGCAGCGCCTGCCGACGCTTCTCGCCGAGCCCGGGCACGGCGTCGAGGGCGCTGCGGGTCATCGCCGTCGAGCGCCGCTGGCGGTGGAAGGTGATGGCGAAGCGGTGGGCCTCGTCACGCAGCCGCTGGAGGAGGTAGAGACCCTCGCTGGAGCGGGGCAGGACGACCGGGTGCTCCTCGCCGGGGAGCCACACCTCCTCGAGCCGCTTGGCCAGCCCGACGACCGCGACGTCGACCGCCCCCACCTCCTCGAGAGCGCGGGCGGCGGCATTGACCTGGGGCAGCCCGCCGTCGACGACGACGAGGTTCGGGGTGTAGGCGAAGCGGGCCGGGCGCTCCCGCCCCTCGGCGACGTCCTGGTCGCGCTCCGCGGCCTCCTGGCGGCCCCGACGGAACCGGCGGGTCAGCACCTCGTGCATGGCGGCGGTGTCGTCGGTGGCGCCGGTCTCGTCCCCGCGGACGACGAACCGGCGGTACTCGGACTTGCGCGGCAGCCCGTCCTCGAAGACGACCATGGACCCGACGACCTGGGTCCCCTGGACGTGGCTGATGTCGAAGCACTCGACGCGCAGCGGTGCGTCGTCGAGGTCGAGCATCTCCTGCAGCTGCTGGAGTGCCTGGCTCCGGGTCGTCAGGTCACCGGCCCGGGTGACCTTGTGCCGGGCCAGGCTCTGGGAGGCGTTGCGGGCGACCGTCTCCATGAGCGTGCGCTTGTCCCCTCGCTGCGGGACGCGGAGGTCGACCCGGCTGCCGCGGATACCGGCGAGCCACGCCCCGAGGGCACCGGCGTCCTCGGGCAGGACCGGGACGAGGACCTCCCGGGGCACCCCCTCGGCCGACTCGCCGCCGTACACCTGCTGCAGGAGGTGCTCGACCACCTCCGGGGTGGTCTCGGCGTCGCGCTCGGCCACCCAGCCGCGCTGACCCCGGACCCGTCCGCCGCGCACGTGGAAGAGCTGGACGGCGACCTCGAGCTCGTCCTCGGCGAGCCCGAAGACGTCGGCGTCGGTCGCGTCGGGCAGCACGACGGCCGACTTCTCCAGGACGCGCTCCAGGGCCCCGATGTCGTCGCGCAGCCGGGCGGCCCGCTCGTAGTCGAGCTCGGCGGCGGCCTGGCGCATCTCGCGGGTCATCCGGGTGAGGAACTTCCCGCTGTTGCCGGCCATGAAGTCGCAGAAGTCCTCGGCGATGGCACGATGGTGGGCGGCGTCGACCCGCCCGACGCACGGTGCACTGCACTTGTCGATGTAGCCGAGCAGACAGGGACGGCCCACCTGGCCGGCGCGCTTGAAGACGCCGGTTGAGCAGGTGCGCATGGGGAAGACCCGCATGGCCAGGTCGAGCGTCTCGCGGATCGCCCAGGCGTGGGCGTACGGGCCGAAGTACCGCGTGCCCTTGCGCTTGGCCCCGCGCATGACCATCGCCCGGGGGAACTCCTCGCCCATCGTCACCGCGAGGTAGGGGTAGGACTTGTCGTCGCGGTACCTGACGTTGAAGCGCGGGTCGAACTCCTTGATCCACGCGTACTCGAGCTGGAGGGCCTCGACCTCGGTCGTGACGACCGTCCACTCGACGCTCGCGCCGGTGCGCACCATCGTCGCGGTGCGGTGGTGGAGCGCGGCCACGTCCTGGAAGTACGACGACAGCCGCTGGCGCAGGTTCTTGGCCTTGCCGACGTAGATGACCCGACCCTCGCGGTCGCGGAACCGGTAGACGCCGGGCTCGGTGGGGATCTCCCCCGGCGCGGGGCGGTACGTCGACGGGTCGGCCACTCCCCAACCCTAGGCGTGCCCACTCACACCGGCGGCCCGGTGGGCGCCGCCGGGGCCCGGCGCCGCTCAGGTGACGGTGATGCCGTCCCCGTCGACGCTCACCGACTTCTCGGGCAGCGGGTCGGTGGCCGGCCCCTGGCGGACCTCCCCGGTGGAGATGTCGAACTGGCTGCCGTGGCAGGGGCACTCGATGACACCGTTCTCGACGGAGTCGACCTGGCAGCCGGAGTGCGTGCACACCGACGAGAAGGCCTTGTAGTCGCCGTCGGTGGGCTGGGTGACGACGGCCTGGATGGCCTCGAAGACCTTCCCCCCGCCGACGGGGATCTGGGCTGCCTCGACGAGGTCGGAGGCTGCCGAGCCGGCGGCGGAGGCGGCCGAGCTGGCGGCACCGGCCGCCGAGCTCGCGGCCTGCTCGACGTCGTCGGACCCGCACCCGGCGAGCAGCCCGGCGCCGGTGACGGCGACTCCGGCCACGCCGACGGCGTGCAGGGTCTGGCGGCGCCCGACGCGCGGGGGCTGCGCGGTGGACGGGTCGGGGGTGGCGGTCGTCATCGGGTGCTGCCTCTCATCCGGTGGCTGGTGCACCCCAGTATCCCGTCGGGCCCTGGACGTCGCCTGTGGAACGCCTGGGGGCACCCGTCAGCCGGCCCTGCGGGCGCGCTTCGTCCTCGGCGTCGGCTCACGCCGGGCCCGCGCGCCGCGCGCCGCCGTCGCCGAGGCCCGGCGCGGTGCCGCCGTCCGTGCGGTCTTGGCGAGCACGGGTGCGAGGAAGCGCCCGGTGTGCGACTCCTCGAGCGCGGCCACGTGCTCGGGGGTGCCCTCGGCGACGACCCGGCCGCCTCCGTTGCCGCCCTCGGGCCCGAGGTCGACGATCCAGTCCGCCGACTTGACGACGTCGAGGTTGTGCTCGATGACGATGACCGTGTTGCCCTTGTCGACGAGCCCCTGGAGCACCCCGAGGAGCTTGCGGATGTCCTCGAAGTGCAGCCCGGTGGTGGGCTCGTCGAGGACGTACACGGTGCGGCCGGTGGAGCGCTTCTGCAGCTCGGCGGCCAGCTTGACGCGCTGCGCCTCCCCACCGGAGAGCGTCGGGGCCGGCTGGCCGAGGCGCACGTAGCCCAGCCCGACGTCGCTCAGGGTGCGCATGTGCCGGGCGATCGCGGGCACCGCCGAGAAGAAGTCGGCGGCCTCCTCGATGGGCATGTCGAGCACGTCGGCGATCGTGCGCCCCTTGAAGTGCACCTCGAGGGTCTCGCGGTTGTACCGGGCTCCGTGGCAGACCTCGCACGGCACGTAGACGTCCGGGAGGAAGTTCATCTCGATCTTGATCGTGCCGTCGCCGGAGCACGCGTCGCAGCGCCCACCCTTGACGTTGAAGGAGAACCGGCCCGGCTGGTACCCGCGGATCTTGGCCTCCTCGGTCGTGGCGAAGAGCTTGCGGATGTGGTCGAAGACCCCGGTGTAGGTGGCCGGGTTCGAGCGAGGCGTGCGCCCGATCGGGCTCTGGTCGACGTGGACGACCTTGTCGAGGTGGTCCAGGCCGGTGACCGACTTGTGCCGGCCGGGCACGTGCCGGGCGCCGTTCAGCTTGTTCGCCAGGACGTTGTAGAGGATGTCGTTGACGAGCGTGCTCTTGCCCGACCCGGAGACCCCGGTGACCGCGACGAGGTTGCCGAGGGGGAAGCCGACGGTGACGTTGTCGAGGTTGTGCTCGGTGGCCCCGACGACAACGACCTCCCGGCCACGCCCCTGCGGTCGGCGGACCGAGGGCGTGGGGATCTCGCGCCGGCCCGAGAGGTACTTCCCGGTCAGCGAGTCCGGGTGGCTCAGCAGGTCGGCGACGGTGCCGGAGTGCACCACCTGGCCGCCGTGCTCGCCGGCTCCCGGGCCGATGTCGACGACCCAGTCGGCGGTGGCGATGGTGTCCTCGTCGTGCTCGACGACGATCAGCGTGTTGCCGAGGTCGCGCAGCCGGGTGAGGGTCTCGATGAGCCGGTGGTTGTCGCGCTGGTGGAGGCCGATGCTCGGCTCGTCGAGGACGTAGAGCACCCCGACGAGGCCGGAGCCGATCTGGGTCGCGAGCCGGATCCGCTGCGCCTCGCCCCCGGAGAGCGTGCCGGCGGGCCGGTCGAGGCTGAGGTAGTCCAGCCCGACGTCGAGCAGGAAGCCGAGCCGCGCGTCGATCTCCTTGATGACCCGGGCGGCGATCTGGCGCTCGCGCTCGGTGAGGTCGACGTCGGCGAAGAACCGGGCGGCCTCGGCGATCGGCAGGGCCGAGACCTGCGCGATCGAGCGCCCTCCGACGAGCACGGCGAGAGACTCGGGCTTCAGGCGGGCCCCCTGGCACACCGGGCAGGGCACCTCGCGCATGTACCCCTCGTAGCGCTCACGGCTCCAGTCGGACTCGGTCTCGGCATGCCGCCGCTTGACGAACGGGATGGCGCCCTCGAAGCCCGTGGAGTAGGAGCGCTCACGGCCGAACCGGTTGCGGTAGCGGACGTGCACCTTGTGGTTGCGCCCGGTGAGCAGGGCGTCCCGGGCCTTCTTCGGCAGCTCGCGCCACGGGACGTCCATGGAGAAGCCCAGCTCGTCGGCGAGCCCGCCCATGACCCGTTGGAAGTAGTCGGCCGCCCCCGAGGCCGTCGCCCAGGGCGCGATCGCCCCCTGGGCGAGGCTGAGGTCCTCGTCCGGCACGACGAGCTCGGGGTCGACCTCGAGCTCGGTGCCGATGCCCGTGCACTCCGGGCACGCCCCGAAGGGGCTGTTGAAGGAGAACGAGCGCGGCTCGACCTCGTCCATGGACAGCGGGTGGTCGTTGGGGCAGGCCATCCGCTCCGAGAACCGGCGCTCGCGCTCGGGGTCCTCCTGCGCGCGGTCGACGAAGTCGACGACGACCACCCCGCCCGCGAGCCCGAGGGCGGTCTCGACCGAGTCGGTCAGCCGCCGCTTGGCCGAGGAGTCCTGCGCCCCCTTGGCCACGAGCCGGTCGACGACGACCTCGATGGTGTGCTTGACCTGCTTCTCGAGCGCCGGGGGCTCGGTGAGCGCGACGACCTCGCCGTCGACCCGCGCCCGGGAGAAGCCCTTGGCCTGCAGCTCGGCGAAGAGGTCGACGTACTCCCCCTTGCGGGCACGCACGACCGGCGCGAGCAGCTGGAAGCGGGTGCGCTCGGGCAGCTCGAGCAGGCGGTCGACGATCTGCTGGGGGCTCTGGCGGGTGATCGGCTCACCGCACACCGGGCAGTGCGGCCGCCCGGCCCGGGCGAAGAGCAGCCGCAGGTAGTCGTAGACCTCGGTGATGGTGCCGACCGTGGAGCGCGGGTTGCGGTTGGTGGACTTCTGGTCGATGGAGACCGCCGGGGAGAGCCCCTCGATGAAGTCGACGTCCGGCTTGTCCATCTGCCCGAGGAACTGGCGGGCGTAGGCCGACAGCGACTCGACGTAGCGGCGCTGCCCCTCGGCGAAGATCGTGTCGAAGGCCAGCGAGGACTTGCCCGAGCCGGACAGACCGGTGAAGACGACGAGGGCGTCGCGGGGCAGCTCGATGCTCACGTCCTTGAGGTTGTGCTCCCGGGCGCCACGGACGAGGAGGTGGTCATGACTCACGACGGCCATGCTAGGTGGACCCACCGACAGCCCCCTCATCAGCGGCGAGGGACGTCTAGGGTCGTCGGGTGAGCACCCCCATCGGCGAGTACGCCCTCCTCGGCGACACCGAGCGCGCGGCCCTCGTCAGCCGGCACGGCGCCGTCGACTGGCTCTGCCTGCCCCGGTTCGACTCCCCCGCCTGCTTCGCCTCGCTGCTCGGCACCGACGAGCACGGGAGGTGGTTCCTCGGGCCGGTCGAGGAGGCCACGACGACCCGCACCTACCGTGCGGACAGCTTCGTCCTCGACACCGTCCACGAGACCGCCGGCGGCCGGGTGCGGGTCACCGACCTCATGCCGTTCGGTGACGGCCGCAGCGACCTGGTGCGCGTCGTCGAGGGTCTCGAGGGCGAGGTCGAGATGGACCACGAGTGGGTCGTGCGTACCGCGTACGGTGCCGTCCTGCCCTGGGTCTCGCGGGTCCGCGACGCCGCGGGCACCCCCGCGATCCGCGCCGTCGCGGGGCCGGACATGCTCGTGCTGCGCGGCACCCGGCTCCCCGAGCCGGCGGACCACCGCCACCGCGACCGCTTCACGGTGGGTGCCGGGGAGAGGCTCGAGTTCGCGATGACGTGGGCACCGTCCTGGTGCGAGGTGCCGGAGGCGCTCGAGATCGCCACCCGGGTCGAGGAGACGGTCGGTCACTTCGAGTCCTGGGCCGGGCGCAGCCGCCACCGCGGCCCGTACCGGGAGGCCGTGACCCGCTCGCTCCTCGTCCTGCGGCTGCTCACGGACGAGGTGCGCGGGGGCATCGTCGCCGCGCCCACGACGAGCCTGCCCGAGGCCCTCGGGGGGTCACGCAACTGGGACTACCGCTACTGCTGGCTGCGCGACGCCTCGCTCACCCTCGAGGCCCTGCTCGGCTGCGGCTACCTCGAGGAGACCAGGCTGTGGCGCGACTGGCTCGTGCGGGCCGTCGCCGGCGACCCGGCGGACCTGCAGATCATGTACGCCGTCGACGGCTCCCGCGACCTGCCAGAGCGCGAGCTGGACCACCTCCCCGGCTACGCCGGCTCCCGCCCGGTCCGGGTGGGCAACGGGGCGGTCGACCAGCAGCAGAGCGACGTCCTCGGAGAGGTGATGATCGCCCTGGACCGGGCCCGGCGTCTCGGCGTGAGCGAGTCCGGCCAGACGTGGGCGGTCCAGCGTGCGCTCGTCGACGACCTCGCCGACCACTGGGACCAGCGCGACCACGGCCTGTGGGAGATCCGCGGGCCGGCCCAGCACTTCACGCACTCGCGGGTCATGGTGTGGGCGGCCTTCGACCGGGCCGTACGCGCCGTGGAGGAGGACGGCCACGACGGGGACGTCGAGCGCTGGCGCGTGCTGCGGGACCGGGTGCACGACGAGGTCTGCCGACGGGGCTACGACGCCGAGCGGAACACCTTCACCCAGCACTACGAGACCCATGAGGTCGACGCGGCCCTCCTCGTCATCCCGGCCGTGGGCTTCCTGCCCCCGGACGACCCCCGGGTGCTCGGCACCGTGCGCGCCGTCGAGGAGGACCTGCTGCGGGACGGCTTCCTCCTGCGCTACCGCACCCGGTCCGGCGTCGACGGGCTCGACGGGGACGAGAGCCCGTTCCTCGCCTGCTCCTTCTGGCTCGTGGAGGCCTACGCGCGCACCGGCCGGCTCGAGGAGGCGCACGCCCTGATGCGGCGCCTGCTCGCGGTGCGTACCGACCTCGGCCTGCTCGCCGAGGAGTACGACCCGCGGACCGGCCGGCTCCTCGGAAACTTCCCCCAGGCGTTCTCCCACCTCGCGCTCGTCCAGGCGGCCCTCGCGCTCGCCGAGGCCGACGGGGCCGCCCCGGGGTAGCGTCGAGGCCATGGCCCTGAGCACCACCGACCAGCTCGCCGCGCTCCAGCGGCACACCCGCCGGCTCGAGGCGACGGCGGACTCCCTCGAGGACGTCTCCGGGCCGAGCCTGTGCCCCGGCTGGACCCGCGGGCACGTCCTGGCGCACCTCGCGCGCAACGCCGAGGCCCTCGCCCGGGTGGCGCGGGCGGCCGTCGAGGGCACCGGCGAGGCGATGTACCCCTCCGACGAGGCCCGGGACGCCGAGGTCGAGGAGGGGGCGCACCGCGACGCCCGGACCCAGGCGGCGGACCTGCGCGCGAGCGACCAGATCGTCGCCCGGGCCCTCGCGGCGCTCGGCCCCGAGCACGCCGAGTACCGTCTCGAGCGCACCCCGGGGGGCCGGCTGGTGCCCGCCGGGCGCCTGCCGTTCATGCGGCTGCGCGAGGTCGTCCTGCACCACCTCGACCTCGACGCCGGGTTCGGCCTGGCTGACGTCGAGCCCGACCTCGTCGAGGACCTGCTCCTCGAGGAGGTCACCCGGCTGCGGGCCTGCGACCCGCCACCCGACGTCACGATCCGCACCACCGAGGGTGAGCAGTGGAGCGTCGGGCTCGGGAGCGTCGAAGTCACCGGCGACCGGGTCGGCGTGCTCGGCTGGCTCGCCCGTGGGGTCACCGAGGGGGTCTCCGGCAGCCCGCTGCCGCGCCTGCCCGAGGGCCGGTGAGCGAGGTGGGCTACACCGGCGCCGTCGTCCCCGCGGGCCCGAGCGACGTGCGCGAGCTCGGCACCGCCACCCTGCGCAAGGCCGCGGTCTCGACGATGCACAACAACGTCTACCTGCTCACGTGCACCGCGACCGGCGAGCAGCTCATGGTCGACGCCGCCGACGACCCCGGACGCTGCCTCGACCTCGTCGCGGAGGGGACCGGCCGGCTGGACCACCTCGTGACGACCCACCAGCACTGGGACCACGTCCGGGCGCTCGAGGAGGTGGCGCGCGCCACGGGAGCCCGCACCTACGCCGGGGAGGACGACGCGGACGCGCTGCCGCTGCCGCCGGACGTCCGCCTCCGCCACGGCGACACCGTGCGCGTCGGCGAGCTGACCCTCGACGTCGTGCACCTGCGGGGCCACACGCCCGGGTCGGTGGCGCTCGCCTGGCGGGCACCCGAGGGCCGCACCCACCTGTTCACCGGGGACTCCCTCTTCCCCGGCGGCGTCGGGAACACCAAGAACCCCGGGCAGAGCTTCGAGTCGCTGTACGCCGACGTGGTCGAGCGCGTCTTCGACGTCTACGACGACGACACCTGGTTCTACCCCGGGCACGGCGACGACGGCACCCTCGGTGCCGAGCGCCCCCACCTGGGCGAGTGGCGCGAGCGCGGCTGGTGACGCCCGCCGTGGGACGCCCGCCCGGCGTCCGGTCCGGGCTGGCTAGCCTGACGCGGTGACGCTCGCCGACCGGGTCCCCGCTCCGGCGCTCGTCCTCACCGGCATCGTGTCGGTCCAGCTCGGCGGCGCCCTGGCGCAGACCCTCGTCCCGGTCGTCGGGGCCGGGGGGTCGGTCGTCCTGCGGCTGCTCTTCGCGACCGGGCTCCTGCTCGTCCTCGTCCGTCCCCGGTGGCGTGGGCATCCTCCGCGGGCCTGGGCGACCGTGGGCGCCTTCGGGGTGGCCCTCGGCCTGATGAACTTCGCGTTCTACGGATCCCTCGCCCACCTGCCGATCGGCGTCGCGGTGACCATCGAGTTCGTCGGGCCGCTCGCGCTCGCGGCCTCGCTCTCGCGCCGGCTGCTCGACGGTGTCGCCGTGCTGGCCGCGGCCGCCGGCGTCGTGCTCATCTCCGAGGCGCTGGCCGTGCCGGTGGCGCAGCTCGAGTGGACCGGCATCCTCCTCGCCCTGACGGCCGGGGCCTTCTGGGCCGCCTACATCGTCCTGTCCCGGCGCGCGGGGTCGCAGTTCCCGCGCCTGGAGGGGCTCGCCCTGGCCATGGTGTGGGCCACCGTCCTCATGCTCCCGTTCGGCGTGGCGAGCGTGCCGACGTGGACGGGGGCGACGGTGCTCAAGGGGCTGGGGATCGCGGTGCTCTCCTCCGCCCTGCCCTACTCTCTCGAGCTGCTCGCCCTGCGTCGGCTGCGCCCCCAGGTGTTCGGCGTCCTGCTCAGCCTGGAGCCGGCGTGCGCGGCCCTGGCCGGGCTCGTCGTCCTCGGGCAGCGGCTCGCCCCGGGCCAGGTCGCCGGGATGGCGCTCGTCGTCGCCGCGTCCACGCTCGTCCTCGGCCTCGGGGCCCGCGGCGAGCCGGAGGCGGTCACCGGCACGTGAGCGACCGGCTCAGCCGTCGGCGAGCTCGGGGTGGCGGCGGGTCGCCCACAGGCTGGCGACCGTCGTCACCCCGAGGATGACGACGATCGCGCCGAGCGAGACGGCGATCGGGATCTCCGGCACCGGGAGCGGCTGCCCCCCGTTGACGAAGGGGAGGTCGTTCTCGTGCAGGGCGTGCAGCACCAGCTTGACCCCGATGAACGCCAGGAGCACGGCCAGCCCGTAGCTGAGGAAGACCAGCTTGCGCAGCAGGCCGCCGATGAGGAAGTAGAGCTGGCGCAGCCCCATGAGGGCGAAGAGGTTCGCGACGAGGACGAGGTAGGCCTCGTCGGTGAGCCCGTAGATCGCGGGGATCGAGTCGAGGGCGAAGAGCAGGTCGGTCGTGCCGAGCGCGAGGATGACGAAGAACAGCGGCGTCGCGGTCCGGGCCGCCCCGTCCCGGACGAACAGCCGGGTCCCCTCGTACCGCTCGGTCGCGGGGAAGCGGCCCGCGGCCCAGCGCATGAACCGGTTTTGCTCGTACTCGTCGTCGCTCGTGTCGCCCCCTCGGGCCAGCCGGACGGCGGTGTAGACGAGGAAGGCCCCGAAGACGTAGAAGATCCAGCTGAAGCTGTTGATCGCCGCGGCGCCGACGGCGATGAAGATCCCGCGCAGGACGATCGCGATGACGATGCCGACCATGAGCGCGAACTGCTGGAGCTTCTCGGGGACGGAGAAGCTCGCCATGATGAGGATGAAGATGAACAGGTTGTCCACCGAGAGCGAGTACTCGGTGAGCCAGCCGGCGAAGAACTCCCCGGCCAGCCGCCCACCGGCCAGCCACCACAGGGCCAGCCCGAAAACCACCGCGGCGCCCACGTAGACGGCGAGGGCCGTGACGAGCTCGCGCGTCGAGGGTCGGTGCGGACGACGGGCGATGACCGCCACGTCGAAGGCGAGGACGAGCGCGGCGACGCCGACGGTCGCCCACCACACCCACGGGGCGAGGTCGAGGCCGTCCGTCGCCGTGGGGAGCGTGGCAGGCAGCACGGCGCCAGCCTAGCCGGGCCCGGTGCGCCCGGCCCGGGTGGCCGCCGGCCGCGCCTACCGGGTGGCCTCGCTCATCTGGCGCAGCTCCTTCTTCAGGTCGCCGATCTCGTCGCGCAGCCGGGCCGCGAGCTCGAAGTGCAGGTCACCGGCCGCCTGGTGCATCTGGGTCGTCAGCTCCTGGATGAGGTTGGCCAGCTCGGTGGCGGGCAGGTCCGCGCCGCGGCGCGACCCCAGCGCGGCGTCGGCGTCGGCCGCGACGGCACCCCGGCCCGGGCGACCCCCGTCGGCCTTGCCGCGCGAGCGCGCCCGACCGGAGCCGAGGAGCTCCTGGGTGTCGGCGTCCTCGCGCTGGAGCATGTCGGTGATGTCGGCGATCCGCTTGCGCAGCGGCTGCGGGTCGATGCCGTGCTCGCGGTTGTACGCGAGCTGCTTCTCCCGGCGCCGGCGGGTCTCCTCGACCGCCTGGCGCATCGACGGCGTCATCGAGTCGGCGTACATGTGCACCTGCCCGGAGACGTTGCGCGCGGCCCGGCCGATGGTCTGGATCAGGCTGCGCGCCGAGCGCAGGAAGCCCTCCTTGTCGGCGTCGAGGATGGCCACGAGCGAGACCTCGGGCAGGTCGAGGCCCTCGCGCAGCAGGTTGATGCCGACGAGCACGTCGAACTCGCCGAGCCGCAGCTCGCGCAGCAGCTCGACTCGGCGCAGGGTGTCGATGTCGGAGTGCAGGTAGCGCACCCGCACTCCCTTGTCGAGGAGGTAGTCGGTGAGGTCCTCGGCCATCTTCTTGGTCAGCGTCGTCACCAGGACGCGCTCGTGGCGTTCGGTGCGCACGGTGATCTCGTGCAGCAGGTCGTCGATCTGGCCCTTCGTCGGCTTGAGCACCACCTCGGGGTCGACCAGGCCGGTCGGGCGGATGACCTGCTCGACGACGCCGTTGCTCTTGGCGACCTCGTAGTCCCCCGGCGTGGCCGAGAGGTAGACCGTCTGACCGATCCGCTCGAGGAACTCCTCCCACTTCAGCGGGCGGTTGTCCATCGCCGAGGGCAGCCGGAAGCCGTGCTCGACGAGGGTGCGCTTGCGCGACATGTCCCCCTCGTACATCGCCCCGATCTGCGGCACGGTCTGGTGGGACTCGTCGATGACGAGGAGGAAGTCCTCGGGGAAGTAGTCGAGCAGGCAGTTCGGCGCGCTGCCCGGGGAGCGGCCGTCGATGTGCATCGAGTAGTTCTCGATGCCCGAGCACGAGCCGATCTGACGCATCATCTCGATGTCGTAGGTCGTGCGCATCCGCAGCCGCTGGGCCTCGAGGAGCTTGCCCTGACGCTCGAACGCCGCGAGCTGCTCCTCGAGCTCGGCCTCGATGCCGGCGATGGCCCGCTCCATCCGCGCCGGACCGGCGACGTAGTGCGAGGCGGGGAAGACGTACATCTCCTGCTCCTCGCGCACGATCTCCCCGGTGAGCGGGTGGAGCGTGTAGAGCCGCTCGACCTCGTCCCCGAACAGCTCGATGCGCACGGCGAGCTCCTCGTAGACGGGGATGATCTCGACGGTGTCGCCGCGCACCCGGAAGGTCCCGCGGGTGAACGCCAGGTCGTTGCGGGTGTACTGCATCTGGACGAACTTGCGCAGCAGGTCCTCGCGGTTCACCTCGTCACCCACCCGCAGGGGCACCATCCGGTCGACGTACTCCTGCGGCGTCCCGAGGCCGTAGATGCACGAGACCGAGGCGACGACGACGACGTCGCGCCGGGTGAGCAGGCTGTTGGTCGCCGAGTGCCGCAGCCGCTCGACCTCGTCGTTGATCGAGGAGTCCTTCTCGATGTAGGTGTCGGTCTGGGGGACGTAGGCCTCGGGCTGGTAGTAGTCGTAGTAGCTGACGAAGTACTCGACGGCGTTGTGCGGCAGCAGCTCACGGAACTCGTTGGCCAGCTGGGCGGCGAGGGTCTTGTTCGGGGCCATGACGAGCGTGGGTCGCTGCACCTGCTCGACGAGCCAGGCCGTCGTCGCCGACTTGCCGGTGCCCGTGGCGCCGAGGAGGACGACGTCCTGCTCGCCCGCCCGCACCCGGCGGGCGAGCTCGGCGATCGCCGTGGGCTGGTCGCCGGAGGGCGAGAACTCCGAGACGACCTCGAACGGGGCGACCCGGCGCTGCAGGTCGGTGGTGGGGCGCATGCCTCTACGGTAGGCGGCGCCACCGACACCCGCGTGCCTCGGGCTCAGCCCTCAGGTGGTCCCCACCCGCTCGCGCCGGCCCAGTCCCGGGCGCGGCCCCAGGCCCGGTCGAACCACGGCTCCTTGGCGGCCGCGTACTCCTCGGTGCTGACCAGCCGCGCGGCCAGGCCCGCCTTCGTCGCGGCGTACTCGTCCCGCTCCCCCGGCTGCGCGCGCAGCCAGTCGCGAAAGAGGAGGGCGAACTCCCAGCCGGGCGACCCGACCTCGCGCACGTGCACGTGGGCCACCCGGCCGGGGTCGCACGAGCCGTGGAACCGCTTCGGCCAGGGCCTGCCGTCGTGGCCGACGTCCGCGGTGACGTCCTCGACCCGCGGGAAGCCGGCGCGCGCCATCGCCTCGACGAAGCGCGCCGTGTCCGCCTCGGCGAGCGAGCGGACCCCGACCTGGAGGTCGACGATGTCCTTGGCGGGCAGCCCGGGCACGGCCGTCGACCCGATGTGGTCGAGGGTCTGCGCGACCTCCCCCACGGCGTACCGGACCCTGGCCAGCAGGCGGGCGGCGGCCGACGGCCACGTCGGGTCCGGTGGGCTGAGGACGGCGGCGGGCAGCGTGCTGCGCACCCCGGTGGCGAGGTTGGCCGCGAACGGCTCGAGCCGCTCGTGCAACAGCCGCCGGACGGCCACGCCGAGCGCCTCCACGCCACCCTCGTTCTCGAGCCAGACGTCCGCGGCCGCACGGCGCTCCTCGTCACCGGCCTGGGCGGCGATCCGTGCCCGGGCGTCCTCCTCGGACATCCCGCGCAGGGTGACCAGCCGTGCCAGCCGGGTCTCCTCGCTCGCCCCGACGACGAGGACGAGGTGGTACTCCCCCGCCATCCGCTGCTCGACGAGGAGGGGCACGTCGTGGACGAGGACGGCCCCCGCGGGCACCTCGGCGACGAGCTGGGCGGTCCGTGCCCGGATGGCCGGGTGCGTCACCGCCTCGAGGTCGGCCCGGGCCTCGGGGTCGGCGAAGACGAGCCGTCCCAGCGCCGCCCGGTCCAGGGAACCGTCCGCGGTGAGGACGCCGGGCCCGAAGCGGCGCTCGACCGCCGCGAGCCCCGGGGTGCCGGGCGCGAGGACCTCGCGGGCGAGCGCGTCCGCGTCGACGACGTGGGCGCCGAGGCCGGCGAGCACCGCCGCCGCCGTCGACTTCCCCGAGCCGATCCCCCCGGTGAGCCCGACACGCAGCATGCGGCCGACCCTACCGACGCGGCACGCTCAGGAGCCGGCGAGCCGCGCGGGGAACCCCCCGGTCGCGACCGGGGACCACCGGGTCGGGGAGATCCGCAGCAGCGACTTGCCCTGCTCGACCATCGCGCGGCGGTACTCGTCCCAGTCCGGGTGCTCCCCGGAGATCGTGCGGAAGTACTCGACGAACGGCTCGACGTCGTCCGCGGCCTCGATGACCTCGGCCTCGCCGTCGACCTGCACCCAGGCGCCGCCGAAGTCGTCGGAGAGGACGAGGACGCTGCAGCGCGGGTCGCGCCGCGCGTTGCGCACCTTGGCGCGCTCCGGGTAGCTCGTGACGACGATCCGCCCGGAGCGGTCCACACCACCGGTCACCGGGGACGCCTGCGGGCGGCCGTCCGACCCGCGCGTCGTGAGCAGGACCATGTGGTGGCGCGGCCGGACGAAGTCCAGCAGGCCCTCCAGGTCGACGGTCGTGGTCGTCGCGACGGTACGTGCCATGGCCCGACGCTACCTCCCCGAGGTCGCCCGGGACGCCGAGACCCGGGCCCCCTCAGGGGCCCGGGTCTCGATGGGAACGGTGCGCGGTGAGCGCGCCGGCTCAGTTGCCGGTGAGCTTCTCGCGCAGCGCGGCGAGCGCCTCGTCGGAGGCCAGGGTGCCCTCGTTCGACGGGGCGGCCGGGCGGGCGGCCGGGGTGTCGTCGGTGCTGTCCGAGGAGTACGACGTCGTCGCGGCCTCCCCGACGGCCTCGGCGTCGGCCTTCGCAGCCGACTCGACCTGGGCACGGTGCGCCTCCCAGCGCGCGTGCGCCTCGGCGTACTCCTTCTCCCAGGCCTCGCGCTGGGTCTCGAAGCCCTCGAGCCACTCGTTGGTGCTCGGGTCGAAGCCCTCCGGGTACTTGTAGTTGCCCTGCTCGTCGTACTCGGCAGCCATGCCGTACAGGGTCGGGTCGAACTCGACCTGCCCGGCGCCGTCCTCGTTGGCCTGCTTGAGGCTCAGCGAGATCCGGCGGCGCTCGAGGTCGATGTCGATGACCTTGACGAAGATCTCCTGCCCGACCTGGACGACCTGCTCGGGCAGCTCGACGTGCCGCTCGGCGAGCTCGGAGATGTGCACCAGGCCCTCGATACCGTCGTCGACGCGCACGAACGCACCGAACGGGACGAGCTTGGTGACCTTGCCCGGGACGACCTGGCCGATCGCGTGGGTGCGGGCGAAGTGCTGCCAGGGGTCCTCCTGCGTCGCCTTGAGCGACAGCGAGACCCGCTCGCGGTCCATGTCGACGTCGAGAACCTCGACCGTGACCTCGTCGCCGACCTCGACGACCTCGGAGGGGTGGTCGATGTGCTTCCAGGACAGCTCGGAGACGTGGACGAGACCGTCGACGCCACCGAGGTCGACGAAGGCGCCGAAGTTGACGATCGAGGAGACGACACCCTGGCGGACCTGGCCCTTGCCGAGCTCCTTGAGGAAGGTCGTGCGGACCTCGGACTGGGTCTGCTCCAGCCAGGCACGACGGGAGAGGACCACGTTGTTGCGGTTCTTGTCCAGCTCGATGATCTTGGCCTCGATCTCGCGGCCGACGTACGGCTGGAGGTCGCGAACCCGACGCATCTCGACGAGCGACGCCGGGAGGAAGCCGCGCAGGCCGATGTCGAGGATGAGGCCACCCTTGACGACCTCGATGACGGTGCCGGTGACGACGCCGTCCTCCTCCTTGATCTTCTCGATCGTCCCCCACGCGCGCTCGTACTGTGCGCGCTTCTTGCTCAGGATCAGCCGGCCTTCCTTGTCCTCCTTCTGGAGGACCAGGGCCTCGACCTCGTCGCCCACGGCGACGACCTCGTTGGGGTCGACGTCGTGCTTGATGGACAGCTCGCGCGAGGGGATGACGCCCTCGGTCTTGTAGCCGATGTCGAGCAGGACCTCGTCCCGGTCGACCTTGACGATGCGACCCTCGACGATGTCGCCGTCATTGAAGTGCTTGATCGTCGCGTCGATGGCGGCGAGAAGGTCTTCCTCAGAGCCGATGTCGTTGATGGCGACCTGAGGGGCGGTCGTGTCGACCGTGCTGGCAGTCATGTAGTAGGAACTCCGATGTGGACAGATGGACTCGATGGGGTGCTTTCCGTGCGCGGCGACCCTACGCAGGGCACACGCGTACCGCAGTAGCCTACCCGGGCACGCACGTACCGGGCAAAACAGCGGCGCCTCGGCCGCCGGCGAGACCACGGTGAGCGCCGAGGTCGGGCGGCGCGCGGTCGGTGCCGCCGAGACCCGCGCCGCCAACCGGTCCTGGTGGGACGCCGAGGCGGTGGCCTACCACGAGGAGCACGGGGGGTTCCTCGGCGACGCCGACTTCGTGTGGGGCCCCGAAGGCTGGACCGAGGCCGAGCTGGACCTGCTCGGCCTCCGGGACGGGATGACGGTCCTGGAGATCGGCGCCGGCGGTGCCCAGTGTGCGCGGTGGGTCGCGGCCCGGCCCGACCTGCCCGGGGTGCGGGTGGCCGCCAGCGACCTGTCGGCCGGGATGCTGCGCACGGCCCGGGCCATCGGCTCCTCCCACACCGGCCGCCCCCTCCCCCTGCTCCAGTGCGACGGCACGGCCCTGCCGCTCGCGGACGCCACCCTCGACCGGGTGTTCACCGCCTACGGCGTCCTGCCCTTCGTCGCCGACAGCGCGGCGGTGCTGCGGGAGGCCGCCCGCGTCCTGCGCCCCGGGGGGCGGTTCGTCTTCTCCACCTCGCACCCGGTGCGGTGGGCCTTCCCTGACGTCCCGGGCCCGGAGGGGCTCACGGCGACGAGCTCGTACTTCGACCGCCGGCCCTACGTCGAGAGCGAGGCCGAGGTGGTCACCTACGTCGAGCACCACCGGACCCTCGGCGACCTCGTCCGGCAGGTGACCGCGGCCGGGCTCGTGCTGCGCGACCTCGTCGAGCCCGAGTGGCCCGAGCGCACCACCGAGGCGTGGGGTGGCTGGTCGCCGCTGCGCGGACGGCTGCTGCCGGGCACGGCGATCCTCGTCACCGAGCGGCCGGGCTGACGTCCCGAAGGCTCAGTGCGCGGCGTCGTGCCAGCTGCGCCCGACCCCGACGCTGACGTCGAGCGGCACGTCCAGCTCGGCCGCGGCGCCCATCTCCCGGCGCAGCAGGGCCTCCACGTCTTCCCGCTCCCCGGGGGCGACCTCGAGGACGAGCTCGTCGTGCACCTGGAGGAGCATCCGACTACGAGCGCCCTCGGCCTGCAGCGCGCCGTGGACGCCCTTCATCGCGAGCTTGATGATGTCCGCGGCGGAGCCCTGGATGGGGGCGTTGAGCGCCATCCGCTCGGCCATCTCGCGTCGCTGCCGGTTGTCGCTCGTGAGGTCGGGCAGGTAGCGGCGCCGGCCGAGCATCGTCGAGGTGAAACCGGTGGCCCGGGCCTGCGCCACGACCTCGCGCAGGTAGTCGCGCACCCCACCGAACCGGGCGAAGTAGTCGTCCATGAGCCCCTGCGCCTCGGCGGTCGAGATCGTCAGCTGCTTGGACAGCCCGAACGCCGAGAGCCCGTAGGCGAGCCCGTAGCTCATCGCCTTGACCTTGCTGCGCATCTCGAGCGTGACCGCCTCGGGCTGCACCGCGAAGACCCGGGCCCCGACGAAGCGATGGAGGTCCTCACCCGTGCGGAACGCCTCGATGAGCCCGGCGTCCCCGGACAGGTGGGCCATGATCCGCATCTCGATCTGGCTGTAGTCGGCCGACATCAGCGACTCGTAGCCCTCCCCCACGACGAAGACGTCACGGATGCGCCGGCCCTCCTCGGTGCGGATCGGGACGTTCTGCAGGTTGGGGTCGGTCGAGGAGAGCCGACCGGTCGCCGCGATCGTCTGCAGGTAGGTCGTGTGGATGCGCCGGTCGGCCGCGACCGACTTGATGAGCCCCTCGACGGTGACCCGCAGCCGGCTGGTGTCGCGGTGGCGCAACAGCGCCTCGAGGAAGGGGTGCTCGGTCTTGACGTACAGGTCGGCGAGCGCGTCGGCGTCGGTGGTGTAGCCCGTCTTGGTGCGCTTGGTCTTGGGCATGTCGAGCTGGTCGAAGAGCACCTCCTGCAGCTGCTTGGGGCTGCCGAGGTTGACGTCCTCGCGCCCGATGGCGTCGTAGGCGTCCTGCTGGGCCTGACGCATCTTCCCGGCGAAGTCGGCCTCGAGGGCGCTCAGCGCACCCTCGTCGACGGCGATGCCCGTGCGCTCCATCTCCGCGAGGATGTCGACCAGGGGCAGCTCGAGGTCGCGCAGCAGAGCCGTCCCGCCGGTCTCCTCGACCTTCTCGGCGAGCGCCTCGGACAGCTCCAGCACCGCCCGGGCCCGCACCATCGCGTCGCGCTGCGCGGAGCCGTCCTCGGCGTCGAAGTCGAGCGTCCCCTGGCGACCCTGGTCGCTCGTGGCGTCGCCCTCGGCGCTCAGCTCGCGGCCGAGGTGGCGCACGACGAGGTCCTCGAGGTCGTAGGAGCGCTGGTCGGGGCGGACGAGGTAGGCAGCCAGCGCGGTGTCGCTCACCACGCCGCGCAGGGCCAGGCCCCGCGTGGAGAGCGCCTGGAGCTGCGGCTTGGCGTCGTGCAGCACCTTGGGCGCCGCGGGGTCGGCCAGCCAGCCGGCGAGCAGCCGCTCCTGCTCGGGGGTGAGGGTGGCCAGGTCGAGGGAGGCGGTGGCGCCGTCCTCACCGGCCAGGGCCACGGCGGTGGCGTCGCCCTCGGCCGCGCGGTACTGCCCGGAGACGACGACCCCGTGGGTCACCGTGCGTCCGACCCCGCCCTCGCCGAAGCGTGCCTCGAGGTCGTCGGCGGTGAACACGGCCTCGCCGACGTCGAACCCGCCCTCGACCTCGTCGGACTCGACCTCGAAGGTCTGGAAGAGCCGCTCGCGCAGCACCCGGAACTCGAGGCCGTCGAAGACCCGGTGGACCTCCTCGCGGTCCCACGAGGAGCGCTCGAGCTCCTCGACCGACAGCGGGAGGTCGAGGTCGTCGACGAGCCGGTTGAGGCGGCGGTTGCGCAGCACGTCGTCGAGGTGGGCACGCAGGTTCTCCCCGGCCTTGCCGCCGATCTCGCCGACGTGCGCCACGACACCGGCGAGGTCGCCGTAGCGGCCCAGCCACTTCGCGGCGGTCTTCGGACCCACGCCGGGCACGCCCGGCAGGTTGTCGCTCGTCTCGCCGACGAGCGCGGCGAGGTCGCTGTAGCGCTGCGGTGGCACGAGGTAGCGCTCCTCGACGGCGGCCGGGTCCATCCGCCACACCTCGGAGACCCCCCGCACCGGGTACAGGAGGGTGACCCGGTCCGAGACGAGCTGGAAGGCGTCGCGGTCGCCGGTGCACACGACGACCTCGCCCCCCGCCTCGACCGCCTGCCGGGTGAGCGAGGCGATGACGTCGTCGGCCTCGAACCCCGGCAGGCCGACGTGCCGGATCCGCAGCGCGTCGAGCACCTCGCGCAGGAGGGGGAGCTGGCCGGAGAACTCCGAGGGCGTCGCCGACCTCCCGGCCTTGTACTCGCTGTACTCCCGCAGGCGGAAGGTCTCGCGCGAGACGTCGAACGCCACCCCGACGTGGGTCGGGGCCTCGTCGCGCAGGACGTTGATGAGCATCGCGGTGAAGCCGTAGACGGCGTTGGTGTGCTGCCCGGTGCTCGTCGAGAAGTTCTCGACGGGAAGCGCGTAGAACGCGCGGTAGGCCAGCGAGTGTCCGTCGAGGAGGAGGAGCTTCACGCGTGGCAGCCTAACGAGCATGACCGACAGCTCAGACCTCATGGCAGGCGTGCGGCGGATGCGGGAGATGAACCCCGACTCCCTCATGGACCGGATGGGCATCGAGGTGGTCGAGGCCACCCCCGAGCGGCTCGTCGCGACGATGCCCGTCGCCGGCAACACCCAGCCCTACGGCCTCCTCCACGGCGGGGCCTCGGTCGTCCTCGCCGAGACCCTGGGCTCCATCGGGGCCGCCCTGCACGCCGGAGAGGGCCGGGCGGTCGTCGGGCTCGACATCAACGCCACCCACCACCGGGCGGCCCGGTCCGGGACGGTGACCGGCACCGCGACGCCGCTCAGCCTCGGGCGCACGCTCGCCAGCTACGAGATCGTCGTCACCGACGAGGAGGGGCACCGGATCTGCACCTCGCGGATCACCTGTCTCATCCGGGGCACGGCGCCCGGGGCCTGACCCGAGGGCCGGACGCCGGGCTCAGGCCGGGCGCGAGGGCACGAACGCGCGGCGGCGCAGGCTGCGGCGGCGGCGGGTGAGCTCGAGCCCGGTCTCGGCGCTCGCCGGGGCGATCCGCCGGCGCAGCAGCGCCGTGGGGACGACCCGGCGGGTGACGACCGAGCCGAAGCCGAGGCGGGCGAAGAACCGGTTCGCCTCCCGGCTCGTCGTCGGGACGTTGGACACGACGTGCTCGCAGCCGGCCCGCTCGGCGGCGGAGAGCACCGCGCCGAGCAGCTGCTTGGCCACGCCGTGCCTGCGTGCTGAGGGCGTCACCCAGAGCTGCTCGATGGTCGCCTCCGGGGTCGCGGTGAGCCCGAAGGGGTTGTCGGTCGTCACGACGTACCCGACGGCCACGCCGTCGAGCCGGGCGACGAACGCCTGCACGCCGGGGCGGCGCAGCGCGGCGCCGAGCCGGCCGTCGGCGACGGTCCGCGAGCAGACCTCGGGGCTGGTCCCCGCGTCGATCCGGGCCTCGCACCACAGGTCGGTGACGTCGCGGAGCTCGTCCACGACGGGGGTCACCTCGACCGAGCGTCGACCCACGGCTCCTCCTCGCTCGGGCGGCACCGCGGTGGTGCCGCTACCGGACACTATGCCCTCGACCGGCACGCCGGGAAGGGGCGGGGCGCGGAACGCGTGGACCACCGGCCCGGCATGCCGCGGATCCGGCGGCCTCCGCACCCCCGGGGCGCGGAACGCTAGCCCTTCTCCATGCCGGCGACGACCGCCTCGGCGACCTCGCGCATGCCCATCCGACGGTCCATCGCGGTCTTCTGGATCCACCGGAAGGCGTCGGCCTCGCTCAGCTTGAGCCGGGCCATGAGCACGCCCTTGGCCCGGTCGACCGCCTTGCGGGTCTCGAGCCGCTCGCCGAGGTCGGCCACCTCCGTCTCCAGCGCCTTGAGCTCGGCCCACCGTGAGAGGGCGATCTCGAGCGCCGGGGTGACGTCGTTGGCCGTGAAGGGCTTGACGACGTACGCCATGACGCCGGCGTCCCGGGCGCGCTCGACGAGCTCGGTCTGGCTGAAGGCGGTGAGCATGACGACCGGGCAGATGCGCTCGGCCCCGATGGTCTCGGCGGCCGTGAGCCCGTCCATGACGGGCATCTTGACGTCCATGATGACGATGTCCGGCTCGAGCGCACGGGTCATCTCCACGGCCTGCTCACCGTCGCCGGCCTGGCCGACGACGTCGTAGCCGGCCTCGCGGAGCATCTCCGCGAGGTCGAGGCGGATGATGGCCTCGTCCTCGGCGACGAGGACGCGCTGGGCGGGGGCTGCACTCGTTGTCATGTGCCGGGAGCGGGACTTGAACCCGCACGCCCTTGCGGGCAGAGCATTTTGAGTGCTCCGTGTCTGCCGTTCCACCACCCCGGCCGGGGTGGTGGACAGCATACCGAGGCGGTGACCCTCTCCCTCAGGCCTGCCCGCTGCCGGCGCCTGCCTGGTAGGCCGGGGCCACCCGGTTCTTCGCGTCGCCGATCTTGTGCACGCGCAGGGCGTTCGTCGAGCGCGGGGTCCCGGGCGGGGACCCGGCGACGATGACGACGTGGTCGCCCTCGCTGACCCGGCCGAGCTCGAGGAGCACCTCGTCGGCCTGCAGCGCCATCTCGTCGGTGTGCCGCACCTTGCCGACGAGGAAGGTCTCCACCCCCCAGGTCAGGGCCAGCTGGCTGCGGGTCGCCTGGTTCGGGGTGAACGCGAGCATCGGGATCCGTGGGCGGACCCGGGCCAGCCGCCGCGAGGAGTCGCCCCCCTCGGTGAACGTGATGAGGTACTTCACCCCGAGCAGCTCGCCGATGTCCGCAGCCGCGGCGGTCACCGCCCCGCCCTTGGAGTTCGGCCGGGTGCCGAGCGGGCGGATCCGGTGCAGCCCGTGGGTCTCGGTGTTCTCGATGATCTTCGCCATGGTCCGCACGGCGGCGAAGGGGTGCTTGCCGACGCTCGTCTCGCCCGAGAGCATCAGGGCGTCGGCGCCGTCGAGGACGGCGTTGGCCGCGTCCGAGGCCTCCGCGCGGGTCGGGCGGCTGTTCTCGACCATCGACTCGAGCACCTGGGTGGCGACGATGACCGGCTTGGCCCTGCGCCGGGCGATCTCGCAGGCCCGCTTCTGGACCAGCGGCACCTCCTCGAGCGGCATCTCGACCCCGAGGTCGCCGCGGGCGACCATGACCCCGTCGAAGGCGCGGATGATCTCGTCGAGGTTCTCCACCGCCTGCGGCTTCTCGATCTTGGCGATGCAGGGCAGCCGGTGGCCCTCCTCGTCCATGATCTCGTGGACCCGGCGGATGTCGTCGGCGGTGCGCACGAAGGACAGCGCGATCATGTCGGCCCCCGTCCGCAGGGCCCAGCGCAGGTCGTCCTCGTCCTTCTCGGACAGCGCGGGCACGCTGACCGCGACCCCGGGCAGGTTGATGCCCTTGTTGTTGCTCAGGGTCCCGCCTTCGAGGACACGGCAGACGACGTCGGTGCCGGTGACCTCGGTCGCGACGAGGGCGATCTTGCCGTCGTCGATGAGGATCCGGTCCCCGGTGGTGACGTCGCCGGGCAGGCCCGCGTACGTCGTGCCGACGGACTCGACGTCGCCGGGCACCTCCCGGGTCGTGATCGTGAAGGTCGCCCCCGGCTCGAGCCGGACCGGCCCCTGCGCGAAGCGCGCGGTGCGGATCTTCGGGCCCTGCAGGTCGACGAGCACGCCGACGGCGTGCCCCGTGGCGTCGCTGGCGGCCCGGACGTCGCGGTACACCTGCTCGTGGTCGGCGTGGCTGCCGTGGCTGAGGTTCAGCCGGGCGACGTCCATCCCCGCCAGGACGAGCTCGCGCAGGTTCTCCGCGGAGGAGGTGGCCGGGCCGAGGGTGCAGACGATCTTCGCGCGACGCATGGTCACGAGCCTAGCGGTGGAAGCGGTTCCACCGTGACCCGGGCCACACCCACGGCCGGCCGCGGCGGCCGGCGCTCAGGCGATGAGCGGCCGGTCGCTCGGGTTGACCGGACGGGGCAGGCGCGAGGGCTTCCCGGAGAGCCACGCGTCGACCTCGTGCGCGACCGAGCGACCCTCGGCGATGGCCCAGACGATGAGCGACTGGCCACGCCCGGCGTCACCCGCGACGAAGACGCCGGGGACGCTCGACATGAAGTGCGCGTCCCGGGCGACGTTGGTCCGCTCGTCCTTCTCGACCCCGAGCTGCTCGAGCAGGCCCTCCGGCCGGGGCCCGAGGAACCCCATGGCGAGGAGCACGAGCTGGGCGGGGACCTCGCGCTCGGTGCCCTCGACCTTCTCGAAGCCGTTCTCGCCCATCCGGACCTCGTGCAGGCGCAGCGCCCGCACGTGCCCGGAGCCGTCGCCGACGACCTCGCTCGTCGTCGTGGCGTAGACGCGGTCACCGCCCTCCTCGTGGGCCGAGGCGACGCGGAAGATCATCGGGTAGGTGGGCCACGGGTGCTGGGTACCGCGCTCGGCCGGGGGCTGGGGCATGATCTCGAGGCTGGTCACCGAGCGCGCGCCCTGGCGGTGAGCGGTCCCGATGCAGTCGGCGCCGGTGTCACCGCCGCCGATGACGACGACGTCCTTGCCCTCGGCCGTGACCTGGCCCTCGACGCTCTGCCCGAGCGCCACCCGGTTCGCCGGCGGCAGGAAGTCCATCGCCTGCATGACGCCCTCGAGCTCACGGCCGGGGACCGGCAGGTCCCGGGGCACGGTCGAGCCGACGGCGAGCACCACGGCGTCGTAGCGCTTGCGCAGGTCGGCACCGGTGAGGTCCTCCCCGACGGCCACACCCGTGCGGAAGCGGGTGCCCTCGGACTTCATCTGCGCGATCCGGCGGTCGAGGACGGACTTCTCCATCTTGAACTCGGGGATGCCGTAGCGCAGCAGGCCCCCCGGCTGGTCGGCCCGCTCGTACACGGCGACGGTGTGCCCGGCCCGGGTCAGCTGCTGGGCGGCGGCGAGCCCGGAGGGGCCGGACCCCACGACGGCGATGGTCTTGCCGGAGAGCCGGTCGGGCGCCTGCGGCAGGATCGTGCCGTTCTCGAACGCCCGGTCGACGACCGAGACCTCGACCTGCTTGATGGTGACGGGGGGCTGGTTGATCCCGAGGACGCACGCCGTCTCGCACGGCGCGGGGCACAGGCGCCCGGTGAACTCCGGGAAGTTGTTCGTCGCGTGCAGCCGCTCGATGGCCTCGCGCCACTCCCCCCGCCACGCGAGGTCGTTCCACTCGGGGATGAGGTTGCCCAGTGGACAGCCGCTGTGGCAGAAGGGGATCCCGCAGTCCATGCAACGCCCGGCCTGGCGCTGCAGCTCGGTGACCGGCTGGTCCTCGTAGACCTCCTTCCAGTCCCGGATGCGCACCGGGACCGGGCGCCGCCGTGGCAGCTCGCGCTCACGCGTCTTGAGAAAGCCCTGGGGGTCACCCACGGGAGGCCTCCATGATCCGCTCCCACACCTGGGGGCCGTCGGGGTCGAGTCCCTCCGCCTCGGCGGCGGAGCGCACGTCGAGGACGCGCTGGTACTGCCGGGGCAGGACGAGGGTGAACGCCGAGCGGGCGCTCCCCCAGTCCTCGAGCAGCCGCGCGGCGACCGCGGAGTCGGTCCACCGGTGGTGGCGCTCGAGCAGGTCGTGGACGACGAGCTCGTCGTCGGGGCGCAGCGGGCGAAGGTCGACCAGCTCGGGGTTGACCCGGTCCGGGTCGAGGTCGAGCACGTAGGCCACCCCGCCGGACATGCCCGCCGCGACGTTGCGCCCGGTGGGCCCGAGGATGAGCGCCGTCCCGCCGGTCATGTACTCCAGGCCGTGGTCGCCGACCCCCTCGACGACCGCCGTGGCGCCCGAGTTGCGCACGCAGAAGCGCTCGCCGACCCGGCCCCGCAGGAAGATCTCGCCGGAGGTCGCGCCATAGCCGATGACGTTGCCGGCGATGACGTTCTCCTCGGCGACGATGGCCGAGCCCGGCGCGGGGCGCACGACGATCCGCCCCCCGGAGAGCCCCTTGCCGACGTAGTCGTTGGCGTCGCCCTCCAGGCGCAGCGTGACGCCGGCGGGCACGAAGGCACCGAAGCTCTGGCCGGCCGAGCCGGTGAGCGTCAGGTCGATCGTGCCGTCGGCGAGGCCCTCGGGGTGGGCCAGGGTCACCTCGTGGCCGAGCATCGTGCCGACGGTGCGGTTGACGTTGCGGATGCCGAACGAGGCCGAGACCGGCTCGCCGTGGTCGATGGCGTCCCGGACCGCGGCGATCAGCTCGTGGTCGAGCGCCTTCTCGAGGCTGTGGTCCTGGGCGACGCGGTGACGCACCCCGGACCCGTCGGGGCTCTCGACCCGGGTGAGCACCGGCGCCAGGTCGAGCCCCGAGGCCTTCCAGTGGGCGACCGCCCGGCGGGTGTCGAGGTGCTGGATCTGGCCGACGGCCTCCTCGATGCTGCGGAAGCCGAGCGCGGCCAGGTGCTCGCGGACCTCCTCGGCGATGTACTCGAAGAAGGTCTCGACGAACTCCGGTGCCCCGGAGAAGCGGCGGCGCAGCTCGGGGTTCTGGGTCGCGATGCCGACCGGGCAGGTGTCGAGGTGGCACACGCGCATGAGGACGCAGCCCGAGACCACGAGCGGCGCGGTGGCGAAGCCGAACTCCTCGGCCCCGAGCAGCGCGGCGACGACGACGTCGCGGCCGGTCTTGATCTGCCCGTCGACCTGGACCACGATGCGGTCCCGCAGCCCGTTGAGCACGAGCGTCTGCTGGGTCTCGGCGAGCCCGAGCTCCCAGGGGCCGCCGGCATGCTTGAGCGAGGTGAGGGGGGCGGCCCCGGTGCCGCCGTCGTGCCCGGAGATGAGCACGACGTCGGCGTGCGCCTTGCTCACCCCGGCGGCCACCGTGCCGACGCCCACCTCGGAGACCAGCTTGACGTGCACCCGGGCCTGCGGGTTGGCGTTCTTCAGGTCGTGGATGAGCTGGGCGAGGTCCTCGATGGAGTAGATGTCGTGGTGCGGCGGGGGCGAGATCAGCCCGACGCCCGGCGTGGAGTGGCGCGTCCGGGCCACCCAGGGGTACACCTTGGGGCCGGGCAGCTGGCCGCCCTCACCGGGCTTGGCGCCCTGGGCCATCTTGATCTGGATGTCGTCGCTGTGGGTGAGGTAGAGCGAGGTCACCCCGAACCGGCCCGACGCGACCTGCTTGATCGCCGACCGGCGCCGCGGGTCGAGGAGACGCTCGGCGTCCTCGCCGCCCTCTCCGGTGTTCGAGCGGGCCCCGAGCCGGTTCATGGCGACCGCCAGCGTCTCGTGGGCCTCCTTGCTGATCGACCCGTAGCTCATCGCGCCGGTGGAGAAGCGCTTGACGATCTGCGCAACCGGCTCGACCTCCTCGAGGGGCACCGGCTCGCGCGGCTCGGCGCCCCCGAGCTCGAAGAGCCCGCGGAGGGTCATCAGCCGGCCGGACTGCTCGTCGATCCGCCGGGTGTACTGCTTGAAGACGTCGTAGCGACGCTGCCGGGTGGCGTGCTGCAGGCGGAAGACGGTCTCGGGGTCGAACAGGTGCGGCTCGCCCTCGCGCCGCCACTGGTACTCGCCGCCGACGAGCAGCTTGCGATGGGGCAGCCGCACGCCGTCGGGCGGGTAGGCCATCTCGTGGCGGGCCGCCGTCTCGGACGCGACGATCCCGAGGCCCACGCCGCCGAGCTGGCTGACCGTTCCGGTGAAGAACTCGTCGACGAGCTCCTGGGAGAGCCCGATCGCCTCGAACACCTGCGCGCCCCGGTAGGAGGCGACCGTGGAGATGCCCATCTTCGACATCACCTTCAGGACGCCCTTGCCAAGCGCCTTGATGAGGTTGGCGACGGCCTTGTCCTCCCCGACGTCGGTGATGTCGCCCCGGCGGACCATGTCCTCGACCGACTCCATCGCGAGGTAGGGGTTGATCGCGGCGGCGCCGTAGCCGATGAGCAGGGCCACGTGGTGGACCTCGCGCACATCGCCGGCCTCGACGATGAGCCCGACCTGGGTCCGGGTCTTCTCCCGGATCAGGTGGTGGTGGACCGCGGAGGTGAGCAGCAGGGACGGGATCGGCGCGAGGTCGCGGTCGGAGTCGCGGTCGGAGAGGACGATGAAGCGGGCGCCCGCGGCGATCGCCTCGGACACCTCGGTGAAGATCTCCTGCAGCCGGGCACGCAGCGCGCGCTCGCCGCCGCTGACCTGGTAGGTGCCCCGCACGACGACCGTCTCGAAGCCCGGCAGGTCGCCGTCGGCGTTGATGTGGACGATCTTGGCCAGCTCGTCGTTGTCGATCACCGGGAAGGGCAGGACGACCTGGCGCGCGTGTGCCGGGTTGGCCTCCAGGACGTTGCCCTCCGGGCCGATGGCGCTGGCGAGCGAGGTGACCAGCTCCTCCCGGATGGCGTCCAGCGGAGGGTTGGTCACCTGGGCGAAGAGCTGGGTGAAGTAGTCGAAGAGCAGCCGCGGGCGGTCGGAGAGGACGGCGATGGGGGTGTCGGTGCCCATCGAGCCCAGCGCCTCGGCGCCGGTCCGGGCCATCGGGGCGAGCAGGACCCGCAGCTCCTCCTGGGTGTAGCCGAAGGTGCGCTGGCGGCGGGCGACGGAGGCGGCCGTGTGGATGATGTGCTCGCGCTCGGGCAGGTCGCCGAGCTCGATGAGCCCCGCGTGCAGCCATTCCTCGTACGGGTGCTCGCCGGCGAGCCCGGACTTGACCTCCTCGTCGCTGACGATCCGACCCGCGGCGGTGTCGACGAGGAACATCCGCCCCGGCTGCAGCCGTCCGCGGCGCACGACGTTCTCGGGTTCGAGGTCGAGCACCCCGGCCTCGGAGGCGAGCACGACGAGACCGTCGTCGGTGACCCAGTACCGGCCCGGGCGCAGACCGTTGCGGTCGAGCACCGCACCGACGAGGGTCCCGTCGGTGAAGCACACGGCGGCGGGGCCGTCCCAGGGCTCCATGAACATCGAGTGGAACTCGTAGAACGCCCGCCGGGCGGGGTCCATCGAGGCGTGGTTCTCCCACGCCTCGGGGATCATCATCAACACGGCGTGCGGCAGCGAGCGACCGCCGAGGTGGAGCAGCTCGAGCACCTCGTCGAAGGAGGCCGAGTCGGATGCCTCGGGCGTGCAGATCGGCGACAGCCGGGAGAGGTCACCGGGGACGAGGTCCGAGTGCAGGAGGCTCTCGCGCGCGTGCATCCAGTTGCGGTTGCCCTTGACGGTGTTGATCTCGCCGTTGTGCGCGATGAGCCGGTAGGGGTGGGCGAGCGGCCAGCTGGGGAAGGTGTTGGTCGAGAACCGGGAGTGGACCAGCGCCAGCTCGGTGGCGAACCGCTCGTCGGACAGGTCGGGGAAGAACGGCTCGAGCTGGCCGGTCGTCAGCATGCCCTTGTAGACGACGGTGCGTGCCGACAGGGAGGGGAAGTACACCTCGGCCTCCCGCTCGGCACGCTTGCGCAGGGCGAAGGCCACGCGGTCGAGCGCGATCCCGCTCAGCCCGTCGCGCGAGGAGACGAACAGCTGCCGGAAGCACGGCATCGTCGCGCGCGCGGCCTCCCCGACGAGGTCGGGCGCCACGGGGACGTCCCGCCAGGCGAGGACCTCCAGGTCCTCCACCCGGGCGATCTCCTCGATCCGTCGCTCGGCGTCCCGGCGCGCCGCGGCGTCGGTCGGCAGGTAGGCCATGCCGACGGCGTAGCGGCCCGCCACCGGGAGCTCGGTCTCCAGGACGGCGCGGAAGAAGGCGTCCGGCACCTGGGTGAGGATGCCGGCGCCGTCGCCGACGTGCGGGTCAGCCCCGGTCGCGCCGCGATGGTCGAGGTTGCGCAGGGCGTCCAGGGCGTGGACGACGATGTCGTGCCCCGCGCTCCCCCGCATCGTCGCGACCATCGCCACGCCGCACGCGTCGTGCTCGTGGGCACGGCGGTACAGCCCCACGTCGTCGGGCTGGGCGGAGAAGCGGGCGACGGTCACGTCGGATCACCGTCCTCGGGGTCGAGGGCCGCGAAACGGCCGGGCACGGCAAGGTCAGGCGCGGACACCGGTGGCCACGTCCGGGAATCGTATCGTCGCCCCTCCCCGTCTTGACATCCGAGCCGGGCTATCCCACATCATGGGACCTGGCGGCCGGGCGCGTCGGCGGCTCGGGTCCGGGACCCTCCGGGTCCGGTGGGGGGCTCCTGCGGGCGCGGCGCCCGGTGTACCAGAAGACCCACAGGCCGAGGACGAAGACGACGATGCTCGTCCAGACGTTGAGCCGCTGGCCCCAGATGAGCTCGGCCTCGTCCGTTCGCATCCGCTCGACGACGACCCGGCCGACGGGGTAGCCCGCAACGTAGACGCCGAAGAGCTGGCCGGGGGCGAGCCGGCGGCGCCGGTCGAGGGCGAGCAGGCCGAAGCCCAGGACGAGGAGGAAGAGGAACTCGTAGAGGAAGGTGGGGTGGAACACGCCCGCGACGACGGGGTCGCCGGACGCGTCGGTGACCGCCCGCCCGGCACTCTGGTCCCAGTCGTAGACCCGCAGCCCCCACGGCAGGTCGGTCGGGCCCCCGTGCAGCTCGTTGTTGAACCAGTTGCCCCAGCGCCCGAGCGCCTGGGCGAAGGCGACGCCGGGCGCCGCCGCGTCCGCGAAGACGAGGAACGGCACGCCGGCACGGCGGCAGCCCACCCACACCCCGAGCGCGCCGAGCGAGATGGCGCCCCAGATGCCGAGCCCGCCGTTCCAGATCTTCAGCGCGTCCAGCGGGTGCCCGCCCTCGCCCCAGTACGGCTCGGGGGTGGTGACGACGTGGTAGAGCCGCCCGCCGAGGATCCCCAGCACCACCGCGTAGGCGGCCACGTCGAGGGCGACACCCGGGTCGACGCCGCGCCGGCCGAGACGCCGCCCGGTGAGCCACACCGCCAGGACGATCCCCGCGAGGATGCACAGGGCGTACGCCCGGACGGTCAGCGGGCCGAGATGGAAGGCGGCGACCGTGGGGCTGGGCAGGACCGTGGTCACGCGGGGGACCCCGCGGACCGGGCGAGGTGGGTCACGCCGTGGCGTCCTCGATCGCCGCGGTGAGCTGCTCGGGCGTGCCGACCTGGCCGAGGTCGAGGGTCTCCCCGTTGAGCCGGAGGGTGGGGGTCCCGGTGACGCCGTCCTTGGCCGAGGACTCCTCGACCGAGTTGACGTAGTCGACGTACTTGCCGGCGTCGTAGCACTCCTGCCAGGTGTCCAGGGCCGAGCCGGTGATGCCGGCCGCCTCCGCGAAGCCGGCGAGCTGGTCGTCGGTGAAGCCGTCGCCCTCGGTGGGCTGGTTGGCGTAGGCCTGGTCGTGGAAGGCCTGGAACTTGCCGGCGTCGGCCGCGCAGAACGCCGCGTTGCCGGCCTGGGTCGACCAGGTGTTACCGAGGTTGTCGTCGAGGAAGTTCTTCACGTGGTAGACGAGCCGGACCTTCCCCTGCTCGGCGAGGTCCTCGACGGTGGAGCCCAGCTGGTCCTCGTAGGACTTGCACGCCGGGCACTGGAAGTCCTCGTAGATCTCCAGCGTGGGCGCGCCGTCGACCGGGGTGACGTCCTGGTAGGCGGGGTACCCGTCGCCGAGCGCCGACACACCGGCCGGGAGTGCGTTACCGCCCCCGGTGATCGCGTCCTTCTTCGAGGTCTCCATCCAGATGACGCCGCCGACGACGGCGACGATCGCGACGACCACGACCACCGTGGCGACGACGATCTTGTTGGCACCTCCGGAGGAGGAGCGCTGCGCGGCCTGGATCTTGGCCTGCCGGGCGTTCGCCGCGGTCCTGCCCTTGGTGCCGGCCGGGGCCCTGCCCTTGGTCGAGTTCTTGGCCATGGTGCTCGTCGTGCCTTTCAGTGTCCGAAGAGGATGCGGTCGAGGGAGGCGAGGGAGCGGGGACGCCAGGCGAGCCAGCCCCCCGCGAGCGCGAAGCCGGTGTCGCGCGCGATCTCCTCGGGGTAGCGGGTGGCCGAGGGAGCGATCTCACCGCCACCGCCGAAGCAGCCGCAGTCGATCGAGAGCCCGCGGGCCCAGGCCTGGGCGATGCCGGCGATGAACGCGAGCATGAGCAGCGCCCCGACCACGGCGGCAGGGCGGGTGAACAGCCCGAGCAGGAGCAGGACGCCGACGACGATCTCGAGGAACGGCAGCGCCAGCCCGATCCACCCGGCGAGCTCGAAGGGGAAGATCTGGTAGGCCTGGACGGCTCGCTGCGAGGTCAGCGGGTGCCCCACCTTGGCCGCCCCGGCCCACACGAGGACGACGCCGAGCAGCAGCCGGGCGAGCAGCCCGACGACGTCGAGGGTGCGCCCGCGGCGGTACCAGGGCACGGCGGCCTCGGCGTCGACCTCGTCGACGGTCACGCTCATCGGTTCCCTTCCCGGACGCCCTGGGCCAGCTCGGCGGTCAGTGTGCGCAACGTGTCAAGACGCTGTGTGAGTTCCCCCTCGCCCGCGAGGGCGCGCACGAGGGCCGAGCCGACGATGACGCCGTCGGCGTAGGCGGCGATCTCGGCGGCCTGGGCGCGCGTCGAGACCCCGAGCCCGACGCACACCGGCAGGTCGGTCACGGCCCGCACGCGCTCGAGCAGCCCGCGGGCGTCCGCGTCAACGTTCTCGCGGGCACCGGTGACGCCCATGGTCGAGGCGGCGTAGACGAAGCCGCGACACGCGGAGGTGACGACCTCGAGCCGTTCTCGGGTGCTGCTCGGCGCGACGAGGAAGACACGGTCGAGCCCGTGGCGGTCGCTGGCCGACGTCCACTCTGCCGCCTCGTCGGGGATGAGGTCGGGCGTGATCAGCCCGGCACCCCCTGCGGCGGCGAGGTCGGCGGCGAACCGCTCCACCCCCCGGTGGAGCACGAGGTTCCAGTAGGTCATCACCACAGCGGTGCCACCGGCCTCCCGGACGGCCGCGACCGCGGTGAACACGTCGTCGACCCGGGTGCCGCCGGCGAGCGCGGCGGCGGCGGCGCCCTGGATCGTCGGCCCGTCCATGAGCGGGTCGCTGTAGGGGATGCCGACCTCGACGATGTCGCAGCCGGCCTCGACGAGCACCCGCATCGCGGCCACGGACCCCTCGAGGCTCGGGAACCCGACGGGCAGGTAGCCGATGAGCGCCGCCCGTCCCTCGGCCCGGCAGCGGGCGAGGACGTCCTCGACACCGGCGGTGGCGGTGGTCACGTGCTGCCCTCCTCGACGAGCCCGAACCACGCCGCGGCGGTGTGCATGTCCTTGTCGCCGCGGCCCGAGAGGTTGACGAGCAGCAGGGCCTCCGGGCCGAGCTCGCGCCCGACCTCCATGGCGCCGGCGAGGGCGTGCGCCGACTCCAGCGCCGGGATGATGCCCTCGGTCCGGCACAGCAGCGAGAACGCCTCCATGACCTGCTCGTCGGTGGCGTACCGGTACTCGGCCCGCCCGGAGTCGCGCAGGTGGGCGTGCTCGGGGCCGACGCTCGGGTAGTCCAGCCCGGCCGAGATCGAGTGCGACTCCACCGTCTGGCCGTCCGCGTCCTGCATGAGGTAGCTCATCGCGCCGTGCAGCACCCCGGGTGTCGCCGACGCGAACCGGGCGGCGTGCCGGCCGGACTCCACGCCCTCTCCCCCGGCCTCGACCCCGATGAGCCGGACGCCGGCGTCGGGCACGAAGCGGTGGAAGATGCCCATGGCGTTCGAGCCGCCGCCGACGCACGCGATGACCGCGTCGGGCAGCCGCCCGGCCAGCTCGAGGACCTGGGCGCGGGCCTCCTCGCCGATGAGGGCGTGGAAGTCCCGGACCATCTCCGGGAAGGGGTGCGGGCCGGTGACGGTGCCGATGCAGTAGTGCGTCGTCGCGACGTTGGTGACCCAGTCCCGCAGGGCCTCGTTGATCGCGTCCTTGAGCGTGGCGCTGCCGTGCTCGACCGGGACGACCTGGGCCCCGAGGATGCGCATCCGGGCGACGTTGAGCGCCTGCCGCTCGGTGTCGACGCGGCCCATGTACACCGTGCACTCCAGGCCCATGAGGGCCGCGGCCGTCGCGGTGGCGACACCGTGCTGCCCGGCACCGGTCTCGGCGATGATCCGGGTCTTGCCCATCCGCTTGGTGATCAGCGCCTGGGCGAGGACGTTGTTGATCTTGTGCGACCCGGTGTGGTTGAGGTCCTCCCGCTTGAGCACGACGCGGGCGCCGCCGCAGTGCGCGGCGAAGCGGGGCACCTCGGTGAGGATGCTCGGCCGGCCGGTGTACGTGGCGTGCAGCCGGGCCAGCTCGTCGGTGAACTCCGGGTCGACGGCGGCCTTCTGCCGGGCCTCGTCGAGCTGCTCGAGAGCCGGGACGAGCGCCTCGGGCACGTACCGGCCGCCGAACTGCCCGAACCGACCGGGGCGGGGAAGCTCCTCGACGGTGAGCTCGCCGGCGTCCGGGGCCTCGGCGCGGCTCGTGGGCTCGCTCACGGCGCCGCCCCCAGGGCTCCCGCGCCGACGATGGCCGCGGCCGCCGCGCGGGGGTCACCGTCGCGCACGAGCGCCTCGCCGACGAGGACGACGTCGGCACCCTGCTCGGCGTAGGCGCCGGCATCCTCTGGCCCGGCCACCCCGGACTCGGCGACCGCGACGACGGCGTCGGGCAGGAGCGGGCGGACGCGGGCGAAGGTCTCCGGGTGCACCTCGAGGGTCCTCAGGTCGCGCGCGTTGACCCCGACGACGCTCGCCCCGGCCTCGAGGGCCCGGCGGGCCTCGTCCTCGTCGTGGACCTCGACCAACGCCGTCATGCCGAGCTCGCGGACCCGGGCGAGCAGGGCGGTGAGGTCCTCCTCCGGCAGCGCCGCGACGATGAGGAGGACGATGTCGGCGCCGTGCGCCCGGGCCTCCCACACCTGGTAGTCGGTGACCACGAAGTCCTTGCGCAGCAGCGGCAGCGCGACCGCGGCGCGGACGGCGTCGAGGTCGGCCAGGCTGCCGCCGAAGCGTCGGCCCTCGGTGAGCACCGAGACCGCGCTGGCCCCGCCGTCGGCGTAGGCACGCGCGAGGGCGGCGGGGTCGGGGATGTCCGAGAGGGCGCCCTTGCTCGGGCTGGCGCGCTTGACCTCGGCGATGAGCGAGAGCCCGGGGCGGCGGAAGGCGGCCTCGGCGTCCAGCGGGGCCGGTGCCGCGGCGACGAGCTCGCGCAGCCGGCTCAGCGGCGTGGCGCGCTCGCGCTCGGCGAGGTCCTCGCGGACGCCGGCGACGATCCCGTCGAGCACCGTGCTCACGGTCGGGCGCCCGTCACCGGATCGAGGGCTCGTGCTCGGGGTCGCGCTCGTGGGCGCCGTACCCGGCGAGCGAGAGCACCTTCCCGGCGACCGCACCGACGACGGCGAGGACGGCGCCGCCGACGAACAGCCACACGTTGGGGAAGACGACCGCGACGGACATGACGGCGGCGGCGACGATGATGATGGTGACCGCGGTCCACGCGGCCACGGAGTGCCCGTGGTCCTCGTGCTCGTCCATGGGGGTCCACCTTCGGGGTCGGGGGCCGGGGCCCGGTGCAGCGGTCGTGGTCGATTCTGTCAGGTCGAGGCGTCCTCGCCCACGTCGGTCGGGTCACGGCCGGCGGACAGGTCCTCCCAGGCGCTCGGCACGCGCTCGCCCCGCCGGCCGGGCACCTCGCCACCGTCGCGGGCCGGGGCCTCGTACCGACGCGCCGGCCCCGCCCAGCGTCGCCGCCCGGCGACGGCCGCCGCGAGCGCTGCCGCACAGAGGAGGACGCCGAGGAGCGCCACCCACGGCCACGGCGTCGCGGCGGCGTCCGCCTCGACCGATCCCGTCCGCCCGACACGGGCGGCGGCGACCGGCCCGAGGACACCCGAGGGGTCGGCGAGGACGCGGATGCTCAGCGCGGCGGCGAGCGCCAGGCACCCCGCCCACAGGGCGAGGGCGACCGTGCGGGCCACCCGCCCGGCGGCGACCACGGCCACCGCGGCGGCCGCGACGGCCAGGGCGACGGCCGTGAGCCCCGGAGCCACCTCGCCGCCGTCGGCCTCCACCCGGCTGCCGCTGAGGACGGCGTCGACGACGGTGCCGGCGACCCACGGCCGGAAGCCGGCGGCGAGCAGGACGCCGGCCCCGAGCAGCGCGAGGAGCGCGACCGGACCGCGGCCGGTGAGCCGCCTCACGGCACCGTCCGCAGGGCCCCGGCGGTCGCCACCGCGCGCAGCGCCGCGGCCGCCTTGGCGAGACACTCCTCGTGCTCGCGCGCCGGCACGGAGTCGGCGACGATCCCCGCCCCCGCCTGGACGTGGGCGACCCCGTCCCGGATGACGGCCGTGCGGATGGCGATCGCCATGTCGAGGTCGCCGTGGACGTCGAGGTAGCCGACGACGCCGCCGTAGATCCCGCGCCGGGTCGGCTCGTAGCGCTCGATGAGCGCGAGCGCCCGCGGCTTCGGCGCACCGGAGAGGGTGCCGGCCGGGAAGGTCGAGACGAGGACGTCGAAGGCGCTCGCCCCGGGGCGGGTGTCGCCCACGACGGTCGACTCCAGGTGGATGACGTGGCTGTAGCGACGCACGTCCATGAACTCGACGACGTCGACGGTCCCCGGGCGGCACACCCGCTGCAGGTCGTTGCGCCCGAGGTCGACGAGCATGACGTGCTCGGCCCGCTCCTTGGGGTCGGCGAGCAGCTCCTCGGCGAGCCGGACGTCCTCCTCGGGGGTCTTGCCGCGGGGACGGGACCCGGCGATCGGGTGGGTGATCGCCCGCTCGCCCGTCACCCGCACGAGGGCCTCGGGCGAGCTCCCGACGACGGCGTAGTCGGACCCGTCGGGTGCCGGGAAGCGGAAGAGGTACATGTAGGGGCTGGGGTTGGCGGCCCGCAGCGCGCGGTAGACCTCGAGAGGGTCGGCGGGGCAGTCCAGGGAGAAGCGCTGGGAGAGGACGACCTGGAAGACCTCACCGGCCCGGATGTCCTCCTTGGCGAGCTCGACGACCTCCTCGTAGCGCTCGCGGGGCGTGCCGGAGCGGACGTGCGCCAGGGCCTCCTCGGCGGCCTCGGTGTCGACGACGGCGACGGTGCTCGGCGCGGGCGCCGCGAGGGCCTCGGTCATCGCGTCCAGCCGGTCGACGGCGTCGGCCCACGCCTGCTCGACCCGCTCGTCGGTACCGTCGTAGTTGACGGCGTTGGCGACGAGCAGCACCGAGCCGTCGGCGTGGTCGAGCACGGCGAGGTCGGTCGCGAGCATCATCGCCAGCTCGGGCAGCCCCAGCTCGTCGGGCAGCTCCTGCGGGACGCGCTCCCACTGCCGCACGGCGTCGTAGGAGATGGCCCCGACCATGCCGCCGGTCAACGGCGGCAGGCCGGCGATCGGCGCCGTGGCGAGCGCGGCCATCGTCGCGCGCAGCGCCTCGGTCGCCGGCCCGTCCGTCGGCACCCCGGCCGGCGGGTCGCCGACCCAGTACGCCTGGCCGTCGCGCTCGGTGAGGGTGGCCCGGCTCGCCGCCCCGACGATCGACCAGCGCGACCAGACGCCGCCGTGCTCGGCCGACTCCAGGAGGAACGTGCCGGGCCGGTCGCCGGCGAGCTTGCGGTAGACCCCCACGGGCGTCTCGGCGTCGGCCATGAGCCGACGGACGACCGGGATGACCCGGCGGTCGCGGGCCAGCACACCGAAGGCGTCCAGCGCCGGCCAGGTCTGGCCGTAGGCGAGGTCCGGACTCTCGACCGGTGGGGCGCTCACGCCCGGCCCCCGGCCACGGCGTGCAGGTCACCGGCCTCGAAGCAGGTCCGCCGGCCGGTGTGGCACGCGGCCCCGACCTGGTCGACGCGCACGAGGAGGGCGTCGCCGTCACAGTCCAGGGCGACCGAGCGGACGTGCTGGACGTGCCCGGAGGTGTCCCCCTTGCGCCAGTACTCGCCGCGGCTGCGCGACCAGAAGGTCACCCGGCCCTCGGTGAGGGTGCGGCGCAGCGCCTCGTCGTCCATCCAGCCGAGCATGAGCACCTCGCCCGAGTCGTGCTGCTGGACGACGGCGGCGACGAGGCCGTGCTCGTCGCGCTTGAGGCGGGCGGCGACGGCAGGGTCGAGGGCGTCGGGGGTCGGCACCCCGCCATTGTGCCGTGGGCCGGGCCGGTACCGGTCACCGGACGGGGTGGCCGGCCGCGCGCAGCGCCGCCTTGACCTCCCCGACGGTCAGCTCCCCGAAGTGGAAGACGCTCGCGGCGAGGACGGCGTCGGCGCCGGCCGCGACCGCCGGCGGGAAGTCGGCTGCGGCGCCTGCGCCGCCGCTCGCGATGACCGGGATGCCGACCTCGGCGCGCACGAGCCGGACGAGCTCGAGGTCGAAGCCGTCACGGGTGCCGTCGGCGTCCATCGAGTTCAGCAGGATCTCCCCGGCCCCGAGCGCCTCGGCGCGCGCGCACCACTCGAGGGCGTCGAGCCCGGTGCCGGTCCGCCCACCGTGCGTCGTCACCTCGAAGCCCGCCAGGACTCCCCCGTCGGGCGCCCGCCGGCGCCGGACGTCGGCCGACAGCACGAGCACCTGCGCCCCGAAGCGGTCCGCGGTCTCGGCGATCAGCTCGGGCCGGGCGATCGCCGCGGTGTTGACGCCGACCTTGTCCGCGCCCGCCCGCAGCAGCCGGTCGACGTCCGCCACCGTGCGGACACCACCGCCGACGGTCAGCGGGATGAAGACCTCCTCCGCGGTGCGGGCGACGACGTCGTAGGTCGTGGCCCGGTCCGCGCTGCTCGCGGTGACGTCGAGGAAGGTCAGCTCGTCCGCACCCTGCTCGTCGTAGCGGCGGGCGAGCTCCACGGGGTCACCCGCGTCGCGCAGGCCGCGGAAGTTCACCCCCTTGACGACGCGTCCGGCGTCGACGTCGAGGCACGGGATGACGCGGACGGCGACGGACACGCGGCCAGCGTAGTGGCGGCACTAGGGTCGGTGTCCGTGTGGTTCCAGGTCACGGACCCGGCCGCCCCGGAGCACGTCGCCGCAGTCCTGACGGCGCTGCGCGGGGCGGTGGCGCGCTGCGGCTCGACCCGGGTCGTCGCGGTCGACGGCCCGAGCGGCTCGGGCAAGACGACGCTCGCCCTCGGGCTGCGCGACGAGCTGGGCTGCCCGGTGGTCCACATGGACGAGCTCTACCCCGGGTGGGACGGGCTCGCCCGGGCCGTGCCCCTGCTCGTGGAGCAGGTGCTGGCCCCGCTCTCCCGCGGCGAGGAGGGCCACTACCGGCTGTGGGACTGGGAGGCCGACGCCTGGGACGGGACGAGGCCGGTCCGGCCCGGGCCCCTGCTGCTCGTCGAGGGCTGCGGCTCCAGCGTCGGCCCCGCCGGCGGGTACGCCGCGGTGCGGGTGTGGGTCGAGGCGCCGCGGGCCGAGCGCATGCGCCGCGGCGTCGCCCGCGACGGCGAGGCGTTCCGGCCCCACTGGGAGCGCTGGGCACGGCAGGAGGAGGCCCTCTTCGGGCGCGACGGCACCCGGGAGGCGGCCGACGTCGTGGTCTCCACGGAGGGCCGGTGAGCGCGCTCGGCACCCTGGGCTCGGGAGCGGCCGACGCCCGGGCCGCGCTCGAGCGGGGCCTGCGCCGGCTGCGCGACCGGGTCGTCTTCCTCGTCCAGATCGGCACCGGCGTCGTCCTCGCGTGGACCATCGCCCGCCAGGCGCTCGGCCACGCCCAGCCGTTCTTCGCCCCGGTGACCGCCATCCTCTGCCTCGGCCTCACCTACGGACAGCGGCTGCGGCGGATCGTCGAGGTCGGGGTCGGCGTGGCGATCGGTGTCCTCGTCGGTGACGTCATCGTCGTCCTCCTCGGCAGCGGAGGGGTCCAGATGGCGCTCGTCGTCGTCCTCGCGATGGCCATCGGCATCGTCGTCTCCTCGGGGCAGCTCGTCGTCGTCCAGGCCGGGGTGCAGTCGGTCTTCATCGTCGCGTTCGTCGCCTCGACCGGCGAGGGGTTCTCGCGGTGGCTCGACGCCGTCGTCGGCGGGGTGGTGGCGCTGGTCATCGGCACCCTGGTCCCGACGAGCCCGATCGCCCGGCCACGGGCCGAGGCGGCCCGCACGGTCCGTGCCGTCGCCGCCACGCTGCACGAGGTGGCCTCGGCGCTGCGCGCCGGTGACCCGGTGGCCGCCGGCGGCGCGCTCGAGCAGGCCCGCTCGCTCGAGGACCAGCTCTCGGACCTGCGCACCGCAGCGGCCGAGGGCGTGGCGGTCGTGCGCCAGTCCCCCCTGTTGCGCGGGCACCGCCCGCAGGCGGTCGCCGCCTCGGCACTCGTCGTGCCGCTCGACCGCTGCGTGCGCAACCTGCGCGTGCTCGCCCGGCGTGCCCTCGTCGCGGTGCGGCGCGAGGAGGTGGTCCCGGAGCACTACGTCGCCCTCGTCGACGAGCTCGCGCGGGCGGCCGAGGACCTGGCCCGGGTCCTCGACGAGCACACCCTGCCCTCGGCGGGGCGTGGGGTCCTCGAGCGGGTGGCGGGGCTGTCCGCCCGGGCGGAGCCGGCCGCGGGGCTCTCGGCCGAGATGGTCCGCGGGCAGGTGCGCTCGATGGTCGTCGACCTGCTCGTCGTCGCCGGCCTCGACGACGACGAGGCGCTCCAGCTCGTCCCCGAGTCCTTCCTGCCGTGAGCCCGGGTGCGAGGATGCCGCGGTGAGTGCCCCGTGACCGCCCATCCCGACGCGACCGGCCGCGCGCTGCCCCCGTGGCTCGTCGTCACCGCCCTCGTCCTCGTCGCGGCCAACCTGCGCACCCTCATGGCCAGCCTCCCCCCGCTCGCCGAGAGCATCCGCGCCGACCTCGGCCTCTCGAGCGCGGCCATGGGGGTGCTGACGACCGTACCGGTCCTGTGCATGGGCCTGCTCGCGCCGGTGGCCAACCAGGTCGCCCGGCGGGTGGGTGCCTCCTCGACCGTCGGTGCGGGCACCACCCTCGTCCTAGTCGGGCTCGTGCTGCGGGGCGTCGGCGGGCAGTCGGTCTGGCCGCTCTACGCCGGCACCCTCGTCGCCGGGGCGGGGATCGCCCTCGCGGGCACCCTGCTGCCCGGCGTGGTCAAGAGCGTCTTCCCGGCCCACCGCTCCGGGCTCGGGACGGGTCTGGTCATGCTGACGATGATGTCCCTCGCGGCGCTGGCATCGGCCACCGCGGTGCCGCTCGCCGACGCGCTCGGGGGCTGGGCCGGCTCGCTGCTGGCCTGGGCGCCGCTCGCCGCCCTCGCGGTCCTCGTGTGGGTCCCGGTGAGCCTCGCGACCCGCCGGCGGACCCTGCCCGAGGCCCCGCCGACCGACGTCTCACACGCCCTGCCGTGGCGCAGCCGGACCGCGTGGCTGCTCTCGGGGTTCCTCGTGTGCCAGTCCTGGCAGTTCTACTCCTCGCTGGCCTGGGTCGCGCCGACCTACGAGGCGCACGGGTGGAGCGCGGCGGACGCGGGCCTGCTGATGTCGGCGTTCGCGGGCACCCAGCTGGTCTCGGGGTTGCTCGCGCCGGTCCTCCTGGACCGGGTGCGCGACGCCCGGGCCCTGGTCGTCGGCTTCTCCGCCGTCGGCGGTGCCGGGACGGTCGGGGTCTGGCTCGCTCCCGGCCTCGCGCCCTGGGCCTGGGCGGTCCTGCTCGGGGTCGGTCAGGGGGCGTGTTTCGCCCTGGCGCTGGGCCTCGTCGTGCGCTTCAGCGCCACCCCCCGCGACAGCGCCCGGCTCACCGCGATGGGCTTCCTCCTCGGCTACACCGTGGCCTCCGCCGGGCCGGCGACGATGGGAGCCGTCGAGGACCTCTCCGGCTCGTGGCGGGTCCTGTGGGGCCTGCTCGCGCTCGTCGCGGTGCCCCAGATGCTCGCGGGTTCGCGTCTGCGGCCCGGTCTGGGCAGGGTCGGTGGGACGAGCCGCGAGCGGGTCACCGCCTGAGGTCGGCCGCTACCGCTCTCCGTCGAGACCCTGGCGCCCGGTGGAGTGGGCGGCGACGAGGGCGGCGAGCCGGCTCGCCTCGGCACGCCCGTGGGCGCCGTCGACCCGCTGCACGGCCATGACGGCGACGACGTCGGTGTCGATGAGCTCGAGGCTCACCCACGGGTCGCCCTCGACGAAGCGGACCCCGACGATCTCGTCCCAGCCGATGGTCCGGGTGAGCATGAGGTTACGGACGGTCAGCCCGTCCGGTCCCGGGGTGGCCCGGATCGCCGCGTACCGCGCGAGGAAGAGGGCCACGGCGACGCCGAGCGCGAGCAGGGCGAGCTGGTCCACGGGCCCCCAGGTCCCGAGGGCCCCCATCCCCACCGCGACCGCGGCGCAGGTCGCGACGAAGACCGCACCGACGACGAGCGGCACCACCCGCCCGCGGCGGGGCCTGAACGGTGGGCCGTCGACCGGCCCCTCCGGCGGGCTCACAGCCGGCAGGCGGTGATGTCGGTGACGAGGATGGCGCGGGCCCCGAGGTCGTAGAGCTCGTCCATCACGGTGTTCGTCACCGCCCGCGGGACCATCGCCCGCACGGCGCACCAGTCACGGTTCTGCAGGGAGGAGACCGTCGGGCTCTCCAGCCCGGGGGTGACGGCACACGCGCGGTCGACGAGGTCGGCCGGGACGTCGTAGTCGAGCATGACGTAGTGCCGGGCGGTGACCACACCGAGCAGCCGGCGGCGCAGCACCTCGATCCCGGACTTCTCCTCGCTGCCCTCGCGCCGGACGAGGACCGCCTCGCTGCGCAGGATGGGGTCGCCGAACACCTCGAGGCCCTGGCTGCGCAGGGTGGCGCCGGTCTCGACGACGTCGGCGATGACGTCGCCGACACCGAGGGTGATGGCCGTCTCGACGGCACCGTCGAGACGCACGACCTCTGCGGAGACGCCGTGGTCGGCGAGGTGCTTCTCGACGAGGCCGGGGTAGCTCGTCGCGACACGGTGCCCGGCCACGTCGGCCAGCGAGGTCGCGGTGCCCGGGCGGGCCGCGTAGCGGAAGGTCGAGGCGCCGAAGCCGAGCTCCATCACCTCGACCGCGGCCGAGCCGGAGTCCAGGAGGAGGTCACGCCCGGTGATGCCGCAGTCGACGGTGCCCGACCCGACGTACACGGCGATGTCCCGAGGGCGCAGGTAGAACAGCTCGACCTCGCTGCCCTCGTCGCGCACGACGAGCTCCTTGCTGTCGCGGCGGGTGCGGTAGCCCGCCTCTCGGAGCATGTCGGCCGCAGGCTCGGCGAGCGATCCCTTGTTCGGGACGGCGATGCGCAGCATGAGTGGGTCCTCGGGGTCCGTTGGGTGGGTGGCGGATGGGCGTCGCGCGCTCACAGGTGGCGGTAGACGTCCTGCGGGGTCAGCTCGGTGGCGACCATGAGGACCTGGAGGTGGTAGAGCAGCTGGCTGACCTCCTCCGCCGTGCGCTCGCGCCCCTCGTGCTCGGCGGCCATCCACACCTCCGCCGCCTCCTCGACGATCTTCTTGCCGATCGCGTGGACCCCCGCGTCGAGGGCGGCGACCGTGCCCGACCCCTCGGGGCGGGAGCGGGCCTTGTCGGCGAGCTCGGCGTACAGCGCGTCGAAGGTCTTCACGAGGGTCAAGGGTACGGGGACCTGGCCGGGGGGAGGACGGCCGTCCGCGGACGCCGCCCTCCCCCGTCGGGACCCTCAGGCGACCGGTGCCGGGTCGACGTCGCGGGCCTCCTGCCGGGCGGCCCGGGTGACCTTGACCCACTGGGTGAAGCCGTAGAGGACGAAGAGGCCGTAGAAGATGTACATCACCGACGTCGGCACGTACCCGGTGGCGAACCCCAGGGGGACCCCGATGAGGTCGACGCCGATCCAGGCCAGCCAGAACTCGTTCCAGCCGCGGGCCATCGCGTAGGTCGCGACGAACGACCCGACGAAGATCCACGCGTCGGCGGCGTAGTACCACCACTGCGGAGTCCAGTAGGGATCGGGCGCGAGGTTCCACAGCTGGAGGAAGAGGTACCAGACCACCGCCGTCCCGAGCAGCCATCCCGCCGCGACGACGAGACGTTCCCGCGAGGTCATCCACCGCGGGACGAGCACCGGTGCGCCCCCGACGCCGCCCGCGGCCCGCCGGTGCTGGGCCCAGCGCACCCAGCCGTAGAGGCTGACCGCGATGAAGAGCACCTGCCGCCCGGACTGCCCGAAGAGCGGGATGCGCTGGTCGGCGCCGAAGGCGGCACCGATGTACACGAAGAAGAGCATGACGTTGGCGACGATGCCGACCGGCCAGGCCCATACGGCCCGCTTCATGCCGTACCACGCCGACGCGACGCCGATGAGGACCCCGATGAGCTCGAGCCAGTGCAGCTCGTAGGGGCCGATGGGGATGGCGGCGTCGATCGCCTGCTGGAAGAGGTTCTGCGACGGGTCGGCCGCCGCGAGGAGGGTGTTCATGAGAGGTGTTCGTCCTTCGGGTTCGTTGTGCTTCTCGGACGAACTCCGGGGACTCCACCGCGGGACGGACCGCGCCCACGAGGGACCGGCACGTCCTGCCGTCCGTGCTGCCTACCATCCGGACTTTCACCGTCGGTCCAGGAGTTCCACCTGGTCAACCGGCCGCTGGCTGCGGCCGGGTCGCGGACTGTCACCGCCGGTTCGGAGTTTCACCGACCCCGGAGCACGTGCGCCCGATTATGCCCCAGCCGCCGCGGGACGTCACCGCCGTGCGCTGTGCCCTCGCTCACCGCGCTCAGTCCTGCACGACCATCCCCATGGCGCGCAGGATCCCGCCGGCGGCGAGGGCGTCGACGCGCATGCCGCGTACCCGGTTCTGCGCGGGGTCGAGCAGGTAGCCGGTGGACCCGCGCAGGTCGGCCGCGCGCAGGTCGGTCCCGGCGAAGGTGGCCCCGGTCAGGTCGCACCCGGTGAGCTCGGCATCGCGCAGGTCGGCACCGGCGAGGTCGACCTCGACGAGCCCGCAGCCGGTGAACCGGGAGCGGGCCAGCGCGCCGTCGCGGAAGGAGCCGAGGTCGAGACGGCACCGTTCGAAGTCCCAGGGACGGGTGGACAGTGGCGCGGTCGCGGCCCGTGCCCAGCTCACGGCCAGCGCCTTGCAGTCGACGAGGCGGCAGTCGGTGAAGCGCGACCCGCCGAGGTCGACCATCGTCAGGTTGCACCCGGTGAAGGTGCACTCGAGGAAGGTGCACCCACGCAGCACGGCCTTCTCCAGGTCGCAGCCGTCGAGCCGGCACCCCTCGAGCTCGACCCCGTCGAGCACCTCACCGGCCGCGAGCCCCTCGACGAGGTCGAGGTCGCGCGCGTAGCCGCCGGTACCCTCGAGCCGCTCGGCGAGCGAGCTGCTCACGGGTGTCGGTGCCGCTCGACGAGGGCGCGTAGCTCCCGGACGGCGTCGGCCGCGCTGTCCCGGCCGTAGACGGCCGAACCCGCGACGAAGACGTCGGCACCGGCCTCGGCGCACTGCTCGATCGTCTCCGCGGACACTCCCCCGTCGACCTGTACCCACAGCTCGCCGCCGTGCCGGCGGACGGCCTCGCGGACCTGGGCGACCTTGGGCAGCTGGTCGCTCATGAACGACTGCCCGCCGAAGCCCGGCTCGACGGTCATCACGAGCACCATGTCGACCTCCCCCAGCAGCTCCTCGTACGGCCCGAACGGGGTCCCCGGCTTGAGCGCGAACGCGGCCCGCGCCCCCGCCGCTCGGATGGCTCGGGCCGTCGCGACGGCGTCATGGGCCGCCTCGACGTGGAAGGTGACCGACCCCGCACCGGCCTCGGCGTAGCCGGGCGCCCAGCGGTCGGGGTCCTCGATCATCAGATGGCAGTCGAGGGGGACCGGCGACACCGTCACGAGAGCCTCGACGACCGGCAGACCGAGCGTGAGGTTCGGGACGAAGTGGTTGTCCATGACGTCGACGTGGGCCCAGTCGGCGGTGGCGATCGCCTCGAGCTCGGACTGGAGGTTCGCGAAGTCGGCCGCGAGGATCGAGGGCGAGATCAGCACGCAAGCCACCCTAGCGAGCGGCCGTTAGGGTCGGACACCGTGACCTCCCCCTGCGACGCGAGCGACCCCGCCGAGCCGATCCGGGTCAGCGCCGTCGTCCTCCAGGACGGCGCCGGGCGGCTGCTGACCGTCCGCGAGCGCGGCACACACCGGTTCATGCTCGTCGGTGGCAAGCACGAGCCCGGTGAGACCGCCGAGCAGACGGCGGTGCGCGAGGCCGCCGAGGAGGTGGGCGTCGACCTCGACCTCGGCCGGCTCGTGCGGCTCGGACGGTTCACCGCCCGGGCCGCGAACGAGGAGGGGCGCACCGTCGAGTCGGTCGTCTTCACCCACCCACCGGTGCCGATGGGCGACGCGCCCGCGTCGGAGATCGAGGAGCAGCGCTGGCTCGACCCCCGCGAGCGGCCGTGGCCGGACGACCTCGCGCCCCTGCTCGCCGAGCACGTCCTGCCCGCCCTCTCTCCCGGGGAGTGACGGCGCGGGTCAGCGGACCATCCGCAGCTCGGTGAGCGGGAACCCGCGGCTCGCCGCACGTGTCCCGTCGAGGGCGAAGCCGTTGCGGCGGTAGAACGCGATGGCACGGTCGTTGCCCTCGGCCACCCACAGCTCGGCCGGCCGGTCGCCGACGGCCCACTCGACCAGCTCCTGGCCGAGCCCGGTGCCCAGCTGCCCCCGGGCGACGTACAGCCCCCACAGCTCCTCGCCACGGACCGGCTCGACGCCCTCGTGGCCGCGGGCGGGGCCGGCCATCGACCACGCGAGGGCAACCCCCTGGCGGTCGAACACCGCTGTGCGGCGGGCGCCGTCCGGCAGCGGCAGCCCGAGGACCCGCTGCCACATCGCGATCCGCTCCTGCGCCGGGTGCTCGTCGAACCACCCGTCGGGCAGGAGCGGGCCGTACGTGTCCACCCAGGACCGGTGGTGCATCAGGCCCAGGGCCTCGGCGTCCGACGGGACGGGCTCGCGCCGGACGAGCGCGTCGTCAGCCACGGGACGCGTGCGCCCGGACGTGGGCGAGGAGCCAGCGCCCGTCCCGTCGGACGAGGACCTCGGTGAACTCGTGGACGAGGACCCCGTCGTCACCGACGGCGAGTGGCGCGTCGGGGCCCAGCCCCGTGAGCCGCGCGACGCCGTCGAGCACGACGACGTCGTCGGTCACGGCGTCGGCGCGCACGACGCGGCTCTCGTGGCGCGACCCGGCGGCCCAGCCGGCGAACAGCCCCTCGAACACCGTGCGGACCTGGTCCCGGCCCCGGGCCTCCTCGCCCGAGGGGTTGACGAGGACGGCGTCGTCGGTGAGGCAGGAGAGCAGCCCGTCGACGTCGGCGCGGTTCCAGGCTGCGTCGTACGCGGCCTCCGTGGCCCGGGCCACCTCCTCCGCCGGGGTCATCGGGCCGCCCGCTTCCGGAGCAGCGCGAGGAACATCGCGTCGGTGCCGTGGACGTGCGGCCACAGCTGGACGTGCGGGCCGTCGCCGAGCTCGGGCAGCTGCTCACCGTGGGCGTCGCGCAGGGACGGCCGGGCGTCGAGCACCTCGACGTCGTCGCGCTTCTTGAGGACGTCGGCGACGACGAACCGCGTCTCGGCGACGTGCGGGCTGCACGTCGCGTAGGCGACCACCCCTCCGGGCGCGGCGGCGTCGAGCGCCGACGCCAGGAGCGCACGCTGCAGCGGGCCGAGCGTCGCGAGGTCGGAGGGCTGCCGCCGCCACCGTGCCTCGGGGCGACGCCGCAGGGCCCCGAGGCCGGTGCACGGTGCGTCGACGAGAACCCGTGCGTACCGGCCGGGCTCCTCGGCACCCAGCTCGCGACCGTCGGCCGTGCGCACCTCCACGCTGCGCCCCACCGCCTCGGCGCGCTCGGCGAGCGACCCGAGGCTGGAGCGGACCAGGTCGGCGCGGTGCGGGCTCACCTCGACCGCGGTGAGGTCGGCCCCGTGCTCGAGCGCGAGCCCGCCGAGCACCCCGGCCTTGCCGCCGGGACCGGCGCACAGGTCGAGCCAGCGGGTCGGGAGGCCGTCGGCCACCTCGACGGCAGCGAGCGCGAGGGCGAGGTGCTGCGAGCCCTCGTCCTGCACCGCGGCCCGGCCGTCGCGCACCGCGGCGACCCGCCCGGGGTCGCCACCGCGCAGGACGACGCCGATCGGGGAGGTCGCGCTCGGCTCGGCGTCGGCGGCAGCGACGAGCTCGTCGACGGTGGCGAGCCCGGGGCGGGCGACGAGGTGCACCTGCGGGGGCGCGTTGTCGGCGGCGAGGAGGGCCGCGAGCTCGGCGTCGACCGTGTCGGGAGTGGCCCGGCCGTGCCCGAGCAGGGCGGCCCGCAGCGCGGTGACGACCCACTCGGGGTGCGAGTGGCGCACGGCGAGGGCCGCCACACCGCCGCCCTCCGGCGTCACGGCATCGGTCCACTCCTCGAGGTCGCGCTCGCCCACGCGGCGCAGCACGGCGTTGACGAGACCGGACGCGCCCTGGCCGACGACGGCGCGCGCGAGCCCCACGGTCTGGTCGGCGGCGGCGTGCGCGGGCACCCGCATCCCGACCAGCTGGTGCACGCCGAGGCGGAGCACGTCGAGCACGGGCGGGTCGATGCGCTCGACCGGACGGTCCGCCGCCACCGCGACGATGCGGTCGTACAGCCCCTGCCAGCGCACCGTCCCGAACGCGAGCTCCGTGGCGAAGGCGGCGTCGCGACCCTCGAGGCGGCGCCGGCGGAGGATGCGCGGCATCTCGAGGTTGGCGTACGCCCCGTCGGCCACGGCGCGCAGCAGGGTGTAGGCGGCGAAGCGGGTCGGCTCCGCGCGGCGGGTGCGCTCGGACGGCGCGGTGCGGGAGCGGCGGCGCGGTCCGCCACCGTGGGATCGGGAGGGTCGGTCGGGCACCCGAGGAGGCTAGCCGGGCGCGGTCGCCGGGCACATCCGGCCCTTGCGGACGCCGAGTGTCCGGATCGCTCGCTACGGTCACGCCCATGAGCGACCACGAGGACGTCGACCTGTCCGGAACGAGTGCCCGGCGGGTCGTCCTGCGCGACGTCACAGCCCACGAGGTGGACCTCTCCGGGGCCCGGGCCGAGCAGGTGCGGCTGCGCGGGGCCCACGTCAGCGACGCCGACCTCACCGGGCTGCGGCTCACCGAGGTCCTCCTCGCCGACGTCGTCGTCCGGGGCGCCTCCCTCGAGGGCCGGGTCGAGATCAGCGGTGACGTGGAGGGCCTCGTCGTCAACGGGGTCGAGGTGGCGCCGCTCGTCGAGGCCGAGCTGGCCCGCCGGTACCCCGACTACGCGGCGATGAAGCCGACCGACGCCGAGGGCTTCCGGCAGGCCTGGGACGTCGTCGAGCGGCTGTGGGCCGGCACGGTCGAGCGCGCCCGGGGGTTCGCGCCCGAACAGCTGCACGCGTCGGTCGACGACGAGTGGTCCTTCACCGAAACCCTGCGCCACCTGTGCTTCGCCACCGAGTCCTGGGTCGGCCGCGTCGTGCTCGGCGACCCGTCGCCGTGGCACCCGCTGTCGCTCCCGTGGGACGGCATGCCCGACACGCCGGGCGTGCCACGCGACCGTGCCGCCCGGCCGGACCTCGACACGGTGCTCGCGCTGCGGTCCGAGCGGATGGCGATGGTGCGGCAGGTCGTCGACGGGCTGACCGACGCCGACCTCGAGCGCGAGCTGACCGTACCCCAGGGCGTCGGCTGGCCGCCCGCCGGTGAGACGATGCCCGCGAGCCACCCGCTGCACGTGGTCCTCAACGAGGAGTGGTGGCACCGCCGCTACGCCGAGCGGGACCTCGACACGGTCGAGGCAGACGGTGGCACCTCAGCCGGCTGACGGCTCCTCACCGAACCCCAGCGGTTCGCGGGTGACCCGGTAGGTGGCCCACCGCAGCGACTCCACGCCACCGTCGGGACCGCGGAGCACCCGCAGCGGCTCGTGCCGCTCGGCCCCGGTGGTCGTGCGGAGGACGTCCGGGCCGACCCGCTCGAAGGTCCACGGCTCCCGGTCGGCCGGCCAGTCCGGCGACCGCACCTCGAGCTGCCCCTGGCGGACCGAGAAGTCCCAGGGCCGGCCCTCGGACCACCACCGCCCGAGGAGCGGGCGCAGGTCGTCGGGCACCGTGGTCCCCGGTCGCCACGGCTCCGGCTCGGGCGGCTCGCGGTCGAGGACGACGTCGACGAGGGCGGCGGCGAAGCCCGCCGGGTCGCCCGGGGTGCTCGCGTTCATCAGGACCACCCCTGCGGTGCCGGTGGCCCGGTCGGTGAAGACCCCGGTGACGTGCCCCGGCATCCCTCCGGTGTGCCCCGCGAGCACCCGGCCCCCGGGTGAGCGCAGCAGGAAGAAGCCGAGGCCCATCCCCATCTGCCAGCCCTCGGCGTCGACGAAGGCCCGCGGGCGGGTCATCTCGTCCATCGTCGCGGGGGCCAGGACGTCGGGGTCGGGGTCCGCGACGAACGCGGTCCACCGCGCGAGGTCGGTGGCGGTGGACGCCAGCGCCCCGGCCGGCCCGGTCGCTGCGAGGTCGAGGACGGGCTCCGCGCGGGGCACGTCGTCGTACGGCCCGACGTAGTAGCCGTGGGCACGGCTCCCGCCGTCGAAGCCGACGCTGGTCCGCGTCATCCCCAGCGGCTCCAGGAGGCGCGCGCGTAGCGACTCGTGCCACGCCCTGCCGTCGAGCCGGGCCACGACCTGGCCGAGGAGGGCGAAGGCGAGGTTGGAGTAGTGCCACTGCTCCCCCGCCCGCAGGAGCGCCTCGGCCGAGTCGGCCTCGCGCAGCAGGGCCTCCTCGTCCGGGTGGCGCAGGGTCACCCAGACGTCACCGACGGGCTCCCGCTGCAGGCCGCTCACGTGCGACAGCGCGTCACGGACCGTGACGTCGTGACGCAGCCCCGGGAGGTGGTCGGCGAGGCGGTCCTCGAGCGAGAGCCGGCCCTCGTCGCGCAGCTGCATGACCATCGTCGCGACGAAGGTCTTCGTGTTCGAGGCGACGAGGAACTGGTCCTCGCGGCTCGGTACGCGCTCGGTGCCGACCTCTGCCGTCCCGATCGCGCCCTCCCAGAGCAGCTCCCCGTGTCTGACGACGCTGGCGTGGAGACCGGGCACCCGCCCGGAGCGCTGGCGGTCGAGGGCGGTGCGGCGCAGCACCGCTGCGGTGGAGTCACGGACCATGACCCGACGGTAGGACACCCCGGGCGGCCCTCGCCGGGCGGTCGGCGCCCTGCGCTCAGCCGAGACACTCCCCCCGGTCGATCCGCACACCACGGGCCCAGTCGGCGGCCGGCATCGGCGTCTTCCCGGGCGGCACGACCTCGCCGAGCGCCACCGGGCCGGCGGCGGTCCCGACGTACACGACCCGCTTCGTCGGGTGCAGCACGCCCGGCCCGAGCGCGGGAAGACCCTCGGTCGCGGTGCCGGGGTGGACCGGGCCGATCTTCAGGCGCTCGCCTCGGAACGTGCTCCACGCGCCGGGGTCCGGCGTGCAGCCGCGCACCTGCCGGTCGACGAGATGCGGCGGCAGTGACCAGCGCACCTCGCACTCCTCGACGGTGAGCTTCGGGGCGAGGCTCACGCCGTCCTCGGGCTGCGGGACGGCCCGCAGCGAGCCGTCCTCGAGCCCGTCCATCGTCGCGACGAGCAGGCCGGCCCCGACGTCGGCGAGCCGCTCGAGCAGCGTCCCGGCGGTGTCGTCGGGACGGATCTGCTCGGTCACCGTGCCGAGGACCGGACCGGTGTCCAGCCCCTCCTCGAGGACGAACGTGCTCGCCCCGGTCACCTCGTCCCCGGCCATGATCGCCCGCTGCACGGGCGCGGCGCCCCGCCAGGCCGGCAGGAGCGAGAAGTGCAGGTTGACCCACCCGTGGGCCGGGACCTCGAGCGCCTCACGCGGCAGGAGCGCCCCGTAGGCGACGACCGGGCTGCAGTCGGGGGCGATCGCCCGCAGCCGGTCGAGGAACCCCGGCTCCCTCGGGCTGGCGGGAGTGAGCACCTCGAGGCCGTGCTCGAGCGCGGCCGCCCTGACCGGGGAGGGGGCCAGCGTGCGGCCCCTCCCTGACCGCGAGTCCGGGCGGGTGACGACGGCCACGACCTCGTGCCGCGAGGCGAGCAGCGCCTCGAGGGAGGGGACGGCGGTGGCGGGGGTTCCGGCGAGGACGAGACGCACCCGGCGAGTCTAGGAGGGGCGCCCCGCGCCCTCAGGCGGCCGGGTCGCGCGGGTCGACGCGCACGCTGACGGCGTCGGCCTCCTTGCGTGCCGACGCCCGGGCACGCATCGCGGCGAGCTCCTGGGCGAGCTGCACGCCGTCGGCCTCCGGGACCGTGACGAGGGCGCGCCAGCGGGTCTCCCCGTGCGGCAGCGGGCCGAGGGTCGAGGCGCTCGGCGGCAGCCGGAGCTCCCCGAGCGCAGCGGTGACCGCGGCCCGCGAGCCGGTGACCGCCGCCACCCGCGCCGTCGGCGGTAGGGCCAGCTCGCGACGCTCGGCGAGCTCGCGCTCGACGAACCAGGCCGGGTCCCAGCGCACGAGCGCCTCGACCGCCGGCACCGTCACGTGGGTGGGCGCGCCGGCCAGCACGACCGCGCCCCCGGCGCTCGCCGGTCTCACCAGCGCCGCGGCCGCGCACCACCGGCGCAGCGCCTCCTCCCCCGCGTCGAGGGTCGGCCGGTCCAGCAGCGCCCAGGCGTCGAGCAGGAGCGCGGCCGCGTAGCCGCCCTCGGCGACCGGCTCCGCGCCCGGGGTCGAGACGACCAGCCGAGGCGACCCGGCAACCACGTCGAGCACCGCCCCGGCGCCGGAACGCTCCACGGGGACCCCGGGGAACGCCCGGCCGAGCTCCTCGGCGGTGCGGTGCGCCCCGACCACCGACGAGCGCAGCCGGGTCCCCGAGCACACCGGGCACGCGAAGGCCGTCTCCACCCGACCGCACCACCGGCACGCGGGTGGCCCCTGCGGACCGGCGAGCGCCAGCGGCCCCGAGCAGGCGCGGCAGCGGGCTGGCCGGCGGCAGTCCTGGCAGGACAGCGAGGGCAGGTAGCCCCGGCGCGGGACCTGGACGAGCACCGGACCCCCGGTGAGAGCGTCCTTCGCGGCGCGCCAGGCGACACTCGGCAGGTGGGCCGCCGCCACGGCCGGGTCGCGCTCGAGGTCGGCGCCCTCGCCCGCGACCCGCACAGCGGGCACCGCCGCGCGCACCGCGCGCCGGGGAGCCTCGACGGCGGCCAGCCTCCCCTGCCCGACGAGGTGGGCGACCGCGGTGGAGCGGACGAACCCGGCCGCGAGCACGGCGGCCCGCTCCCGCTCCGCCCGGGCGAGGAGGACCTCCCGGACGTGCGGGTACGGCGCGCGGGGCTCCTCCAGGAGGTCGTCGCCGTCGTCCCACCAGGCGACCAGGCCGAGGTCGCGGACCGGGGCGAACGCCGCGGCCCGGGTGCCGACGACGACGGGCACATGAGCGCGCAGAGCCTTGAGGAACGCGGTGTAGCGGGCCTGGGGGCCCTGGTCGGCGGTGAGCCGGGTGTGCCGGCCCGGCCCCAGGGCGGCGGTGAGCGCCTCCTCGACGCGGCGGACGTCACGGTGGTCGGGGACGACGAGGAGCGCGCCCCGGCCGCCGTCGACGCACGCCCGGGCGGCGCTCGCGAGCAGCGTCGGCCAGTCCTGCTCCGGGCCACCGGCGGGCAGCGCGAGGACCGCGGCCCCCGGCGACCCGCGCTCGCGCAGCCGGTCGAGGAAGGCGGCGCCCGCGGGGTAGCGAGACCACGGCCCGGCGGCCGGCGCCGGCCCGAGCGGCTCGGTCTCGGGCGCCGTGACCGGAAGGGCCTGCTCGGCCCGGGCGTGCCGCGGCGGGACCGCGAGCCGCAGGACGTCCCCGAGGGTGCCCGCGTAGCGCGCCGCGACGGTGCGCGCGGCGTCGAGGACGGCGGGGGTGAGCACCGGCTCGGGGGAGACCAGCCGGCGCAGGGGGCGCAGCGTGCCCGCGTGCTCGGCGCTCTCCCGGCGCTCGAGGACCCAGCCGGCGAGGTCCTGCCCCGCGAAACGCACCTTGACCCGGGCCCCGGGCACGGCCCCCGTCGCCATGGACTCGGGGACGAGGTACTCGAAGGGCCGGTCGAGGTGGGCCAGGCCGGTGTCGACCTGGACGAGCGCGACCGGCCGCTCGGCCGCGGGCGGGTCCTGCCCGGCGCGGCGCCGACGGGCCGGCCCGGCCCCCGCGAGGAGGGCCAGCTGCTCGCTCTCGCCGGTCCCGGTCACGCCCGCAACCTAGCGAAGGGGCCCGACGGCCGGTCAGCCCCGGACGGCTCGCTGCAGGGCCTCGACCCGGTCGGTGCGCTCCCAGGTGAACGCGTCCGCGACGCCCGGGGCGCTGGCCCGACCGAAGTGGCCGTAGGCGGCGGTCGGCTGGTAGATCGGCCGGAGCAGGTCGAGGTCCTCGAGGATCGCCAGCGGCCGCAGGTCGAAGACCGCGGTGATCGCGGCCTGGATGCGCTCGACCGGGACCGTCTCGGTGCCGAACGTCTCGACGTAGAGGCCGACCGGCTGGGCGACGCCGATGGCGTAGGCGACCTGCACCTCGCACCGGCGGGCGAGCCCCGCCGCGACGACGTTCTTGGCGACCCACCGCATCGCGTACGCCGCGGACCGGTCGACCTTGGAGGGGTCCTTGCCGGAGAACGCGCCCCCACCGTGCCGGGCCATCCCCCCGTAGGTGTCGACGATGATCTTGCGCCCGGTGAGGCCGGCGTCCCCCATCGGGCCGCCGATGACGAACTTGCCCGTGGGGTTGATGTAGGTGCGCACCGCGTCGGTCCGCAGCTCGGTCCCGCCGTCGGCGAGCTCGGCCAGCACCGGGTCGATGACCCGGGAGCGGATGTCCGGGCCGAGGAGCCCCTCGAGGCTGACGTCCTCGGCGTGCTGGGTCGAGAGGACCACGGCGTCCAACGACACCGCGCTGTCACCGTCGTAGGCGATGGTCACCTGGGTCTTGCCGTCGGGGCGCAGGTAGGACAGCTCACCGCTCTTGCGCACCTGCGTCAGCCGCTCGGAGAGCCGGTGGGCGAGGTGGATCGGCAGCGGCATGAGCTCGGGGGTGTCGTCGCAGGCGTACCCGAACATCAGGCCCTGGTCGCCGGCGCCCTGCTTGTCACGCGGGTCGACCGCGCCCGTGCGGCTCTCGAACGCGGTGTCGACCCCCTGGGCGATGTCGGGGCTCTGCTGGCCGATCGACACCTCGACCCCGCAGGAGCCGCCGTCGAAGCCCTTCGTCGAGGAGTCGTAGCCGATGGCGCGCACGGTCTCGCGGACGACCTGCGGGATCTCGACGTACGCCTCGGTGGTGACCTCGCCGGCGACGTGCACGAGCCCGGTGGTCACCATCGTCTCGACGGCCACCCGGCTGTGCGGGTCCTGGGCCAGGAGCGCGTCGAGGATGCTGTCGGAGATCTGGTCGCAGATCTTGTCCGGGTGCCCCTCGGTGACCGACTCGGACGTGAACAGGCGTGCGGACACGCGGCAACTCCTTCGACGTCGGGATGCGCCGGTGGGGACCGGGGCGCACCCGGCTCAACATACCGGTCGCTGAGAAGCCTCTCCGGCTCGGGCCGCGCGGGACAGGCTGCCGTGTCATCATGGGGGCCGTGTCCGACGGGTCCCACAACGACGCGACGCCGTCCGGGGTGGAGACCACAGCATCCGCGAGCCCGGTCGACGAGGCGCTCTCGCTGCTCACGCGCGCCCAGACCCTCGCCGACCAGCTGCGCCAGGACGCCGGGCAGGAGCTGAGCGAGGCCCGGGCCGAGGCGGCCCGGATCCGCTCCGAGACCGCCTCCGCCGCGCAGGAGCTCGCCGAGCTCACCGCGAGCCTCGAGGAGGCCCGCACGCAGGCGCGCCACCAGCTCGAGGAGGCCCGCTCCGAGGTCGAGGTCATGCTCGGCGACGCCGCCGACCAGGCCGCGCTGCTGCGGGCCCGGGCGACCAAGGCGAGCGACGAGGCGATCGCGCTCGCCGAGGAGCAGGCCGCGGCGCTCGTCGCCGAGGCCGAGGAGCGCGCCCGGCAGGTGCTCGAGGCCGCCCGCGGTGAGCACGAGTCGACCCTGGCCCGGCTCGCCGACGAGGAGCACCAGCACCGCGAGCGGTGGGCTGCCGAGCAGGCGAGCCACACGGCGCAGCTCGCGGCCCTGCGCGAGCGCACCGAGACCGAGCTCGCCACCCTGCGGGAGGACGCGGAGTCCTTCGCCGCCGACCACCGGGCCCAGGCGGAGGCGGAGGTGGCCCAGCGGCTCGCCGACCTCACGACCCGCGAGCGCGGCGCGCGGGTGGAGGCCGACCTGCTCGTCGAGGACGCGCACAAGGAGGCCGCCCGGATCCAGGCCGAGGCCGAGGCCGAGGCCGGCTCGGTCGTCGACAGTGCCGAGAAGCACCTCGCCTGGGCGCAGGGGACGGTGCGCGAGGTCCTCGACCGCGCCGAGCGCGAGCGGGAGCACCGGGCCCGGGAGCACCACGACGTGCTCGTCGAGCGCACCCGCAGCCACCGCCAGCGCGTCCAGACCCTCCTCGGCAGCGCGACGGCCAAGAGCCGCGACCGGCTCGCCGAGGCCGAGGCGGAGTCCCGGCGGCTGCGCGAGCAGGCCGAGACGGTCCTCGCCGAGGCCCGCGCGGACGCCGAACGCACCCGCACCGCGGCCGCCCGAGAGTCCGAGCGCGTCCTCACCGAGGCTCGGCGTCAGGAGACGGAGTCCACCGCGCGCGCCGAGCGCCGGCTCGCCGAGGCCGAGGAGGGGGCCCGCCGCGTCCGCCAGGCGGCCGCGGACGACGTCGAGCACATGCACCGCGAGGCGCACGAGTACCACCGGGCCGCACGGGCCGAGATCGTCCGCGCCTCCGAGGAGGCCCGGACGCGTGCCGACACGGTGCGCGACGAGGCGCACGCCGCCCTCGAGCGGGCCCGTGCCGAGGTCCAGGCCCTTGCGGCGCGCCGCGACGCCATCAGCGACCAGCTCGGCCGTCTCTCCGGGGTCATCGAGGCCCTCGCCGTCCACGAGGAGGACGCCGTCACCCCCGACGACGCCCCCGCGGATGCGCACGAGCGCCCTCCCGCCCCCGAGGACACCGCCCCCGACCCCACCCCCGACGAGGAGTCCGCATGAACCAGCCCGAGTTCCCCACCGTCTTCCGCGGGTACGACCCCGTGCAGGTCGACGCGCACCTCGCTGCCGCTGCGCAGGCGGTCGAGACCGCGCAGCAGGAGGCGGACGCGGCGCGGCAGGAGGCGGCCGAGACCTCGGTGCAGCTGACCAAGGCCCGCCAGGAGCACGAGGCCCTCACCGGGGAGATCGAGGGGTACCGCGGGAGGGTCGCCGAGCTCGAGGAGGAGTCGCGCAAGGTGTCCGCCCCGACCTTCGCCGACCTCGGCGAGCGCATCGGGTCGATGCTCGGGCTCGCCGACGAGGAGGCGACCTCGCTGCGCACCGCAGCGGCCACCGAGGCCGAGCAGCTGCGCGCGGCCGCCGAGGAGGACAGCCGGCTCACCCGCGCCGACGCGGACCACTACGCCGAGGAGGTCCGCAACCGGGCCGACACCGAGGCGGCCGAGGTTCTCTCCCGGGCCCGGGCGCAGGCCGACTCGATCCTCGACGACGCCGCGCGCGAGGCGGCCGCCCGGCGGGAGGAGGCCGAGGCCTACTACGAGCAGCAGCGCGCTGCGGCCGCCGCGCAGGCCACCGACTTCGAGCGGACCCTCGGTGAGCGCCGCGAGGCCGCCGCCGCCGAGTTCAACGCCCAGATGGCCACCCAGGACCAGGCCCTGGCCGCCGTCCAGGAGCGCGCCGACCTGCTGGCCCGCGAGGCCGAGGAGGAGCACGCCGCGCGGACCGCCGAGGCCGGTCACGTCCTCGAGGCCGCGCGGGCGGAGGCGAGCGAGATCGTGCGCACCGCCAAGGAGCAGGCCGAACGGGTCCGTCGCGACTCCGACCGCGAGCTGGCCGCCGCGGTCGCCCGACGCGACAGCATCACCGCCCAGCTGTCCAACGTGCGCAACATGCTCGCCACCTTCGGCGGGCCCGGTGCCGCCGAGGCGATCGCCGCCGCTGGCCAGGAGGCCGAGGTCGTCGAGGTCGAGCCCGACGACGCGCCGGCGCCGGAGGAGGGCGAGCAGGCCCTCGACGTCACCGATGAGCAGGAGGAGCCCGAGGAGGTCCGCGAGGTCGAGGACGCGCAGGACGAGGGCGAGCCCGAGGAGGCCGTCGAGGCCGACGAGACCGTCGAGGCCGACGAGACGCCGGACACGGCCCGGCGCTGAGCGCGCGGGCCGGCCGTCAGAGCAGCTCGGCCACGGCGTCCCAGAGGGCGCCCGCCACGACGTCCTTGCTCGCGGGGCCGACGTCGAGGACGTCCTCGCTCCCCCGCCGCAGGATGTGCACGGTGCTCTCGTCGGCGCCGAAGGTCAGGCCCGCGCCGACCTCGTTGACCACGAGCAGGTCGCATCCCTTGCGTGCCAGCTTGGCGCGTCCGTGCTCCAGCACGGACGCGGCCTCGTCACCCGTCTCCGCCGCGAACCCGACGACGACGGGGGCCAGTGCCTCGCCCCGTCCGGCGACGAGGCCGGCGAGGATGTCGGGGTTGCGGACGAGCGCGACGGTGGGTGCCGACTCGTCGGGTGCGCCGTCCGGGCCCGCCTCGTGGGTCTTCTTGATCTTGTGCCCGGCGACCTGGGCGGGGCGGAAGTCGGCGACCGCGGCGGCCATGACGACGACGTCGGCGCCCACGGCCTCCTGCTCGACGGCGCGGGCCATCTCCAGGGCGGTCTCCACGGGGACGGCGCGCACGCCCTGCGGCACCGGGAGCTCCGCGCTCGTCACGAGCACGACGTCGGCGCCCCGCTGCGCGGCGACCCGGGCCACCGCGTACCCCTGCTTGCCGGAGGAGCGGTTGCCGAGGTAGCGCACCGGGTCCAGCGGCTCGCGGGTCCCCCCGGCGGTCACGACGACCCGTCGCCCGGCGAGCGGGCGGTCGCCCTCGGCGGCCGTGAGCTCTCGCTCGCACACGGCGAACAGCTCGTGCGGCTCGGGCATCCGACCGGGGCCGGAGTCCGTGCCGGTGAGCCGGCCCGATGCCGGCGGGACGACATGGACACCCCGCTCGGTCAGCGTCGCGACGTTGGCCTGGGTCGCGGCGTGCTCCCACATCTCGGTGTGCATGGCCGGGGCGAGGACGACCGGACAGTGCGCCGTGAGCAGGACGTTCGTCAGCAGGTCGTCGGCCTGCCCGGTCGCCGCCCGCGCCAGCAGGTCCGCCGTGGCCGGCGCGACGACCACGAGGTCGGCCTCCTGGCCGATCCGCACGTGCGGCACCTCGGTGATGTCGGACCAGACGTCGGTGTGCACCTGCTTGCCGGACAGTGCCGACCAGGTGGCCTCACCGACGAAGTGCAGCGCCGAGGCGGTCGGCACGACGGTGACGTCGTGGCCGGCCTCGGTGAGCAGCCGCAGCAGCGAGCACGCCTTGTACGCGGCGATGCCCCCGGCGACCCCGAGGACGACCTTCACCCGGTCAGGCCTCGGCGCTCGGCTCGTCGCCGCCCTCGCCGGTCGGCTCGCTGGTCAGCAGGCCCTCGTTGATCTCGCGCAGCGCGATCGAGAGCGGCTTCTCGTGGACCTCGGAGTCGACGAGCGGGCCGACGTACTCCAGCAGCCCCTCCTGGAGCTGGGCGTAGTAGGCGTTGATCTGCCGCGCGCGCTTGGCCGAGTACAGGACGAGGGCGTACTTGGAGTCGGCCTGCTCGAGCAGCTCGTCGATCGGCGGGTTGGTGATCCCGATGGGGTTGGCCGTGGTTCCGGACACGCGTCAGTCTCGTTTCGTCGAGGGGACAGGGGTTCGGGTCCATGATACGAGCTCCTCGGCCGCACGCCGAACGTCGTCGTTGACGACGGTGACGTCGAACTCCGCCGCCGCGGCCAGCTCCACCCGCGCGGTCGCCAGCCGGACCGCGCGCTCCTCCTCGTCCTCGGTGCCCCGGCCGACGAGCCGGCGGACCAGCTCCTCCCAGCTCGGGGGGGCGAGGAAGACGAAGAAGGCGTCGGGCATCGAGGCCCGCACCTGCCGGGCACCCTGGAGGTCGATCTCGAGCAGGGCCGGACGTCCGGCGCCGAGAGCCTCCTCGACCGGCCGGCGCGGCGTGCCGTACTTCGCCCGGCCGTGGACGAGCGCCCACTCCAGCAGCTCCCCCTCAGCCACCATGGTGTCGAACCGCTCGTCGGAGACGAAGTGGTAGTGGACACCGTCGACCTCGCCCGGGCGGGGGGGCCGGGTCGTCACGGACACCGACACCCAGACCTCGGGATAGTGCTCGCGCACGTAGGCGGCGACCGTCCCCTTCCCGACCGCGGTGGGCCCGGCGAGGACGGTGAGGCGGGAGCGGCCGGTCACTGCCGCCCGAAGCGCTCCAGGAGGGCGGCCACCTGGTTCTGCCCGAGCCCGCGGACCCGACGGCTCTCGGAGATGCCGACCTCCTCCATGATCTGGCGGGCGCGCACCCGCCCCACGCCGGGCATCGACTCCAGCAGGGCCGAGACCCGCATCTTGCCGATGACCTCGTTGCGCTTGCCGTCCTGGATGACGGCCCCGAGGGAGGCGCCGCCGTGCTTGAGCCGGTTCTTGACCTCGGCTCGCTCGCGTCGGGAGGCGGCGGCCTTCTCGAGGGCCGCGGTGCGCTGTTCCTGGGTGAGCGGGGGAAGTGCCACGAATGCGTCCTTGCTGTCACTGCGGGCGCTGGCTGCTCAACACCCGGCTGTACGGGGACGACTGTACCTGCCTGACCAGCCCCGTCGCGTCAGGACCGGGCCGCCGTGGCGAGCGCGCCGAGGCTCTCGGCAGCCGAGCGCGCCGCGGCCCGCAGCGCCGTCACGTCCGGGCCCGCGGAGAGCACCTCGCGCGAGCTGGACCCGAGCACCTGGGGCAGGGCCTCCCCGAAGGCGGCACGCAGCCCCTGCGGGGTGCCGCCCTGGGCGCCGAGGCCCGGGGCGAGCAGCGGGGCGGCCGAGCCGGCCAGGTCGAGCCCGAGCTCGTGCACCGCACCCCCCACGGTCGCGCCGAGGACCATGCCCACCGAGCCCAGGGTCCCCTCGGCGCGGGCCCGGGCGTTGTCGGCGCTCACCCCGGCGACCATCGAGGCGGCGACGCTCTCGCCGGCCCGCACCGCGTGCTGCACCGAGGGGCCCTCGGGGTTGGACGTGAGCGTCAGCACGAACACCCCCCGGCCGGTCGCGGCGGCGAGGTCGAGCGCGGGGCGCAGCGACCCGTACCCGAGGTAGGGGCTGAGCGTCACAGCGTCGGCCCGCAGCGGTGAGTCGTCGGCAAGGTAGGCCTGCGCGTAGCCGGCCATGGTCGTCCCGATGTCACCGCGCTTGGCGTCGAGCAGGGCGAGCGTGCCGGCGTCGCGCAGGCCCGCGAGCGTGCGCTCGAGGACGGCGACCCCGCGGGAGCCGAACCGCTCGAAGAAGGCCGACTGCGGCTTGACGCACGCCACGTGCCCCCCGAAGGCGGCCACACACGCCTCCGCGAAGCGCTCGAGGCCGTCGACGGTGTCCGCCAGCCCCCACGCCTGGAGCAGTGCCGGGTGCGGGTCGATGCCCGGGCAGAAGGGGCCGTGCGCGTCCATCGCGGCGCGCAGGCGGGTCCCGAAGGGCGGGGTCATGGGCGGACCATCCTCTCGTGGGCGATGCCGACGAGGTCGGCGAAGCGTTCGACGCCGTGCCGGGCGGCCTCGGCCTCGAGCTCGGTGAGGACCCGTCGGGGAGCCGACGGGTCGTTGAACGTCGCGGTACCGACCTGGACCGCGCTCGCCCCCGCCGCGACGAGCTCGAGGGCGTCGGTGCCCGTGCGGACCCCCCCGACCCCGACGACGGGCGCCGTGGGCAGGGTGCCCGAGCGCATGGCGGCGGTGACCTGCCAGATGGCGCGCACGGCGACCGGGCGGATCGCGGGGCCGGAGAGGCCGCCGGTGACACCGGCGAGCCGCGGCCGCAGCAGGTCGGTGTCGATGACGATGCCGAGGAGGGTGTTGACCATGGTCAGGGCGTCGGCACCCGCCCCGAGGGCCGCACCGGCGATCGTGACGATGTCGGTGACGTCCGGCGTCAGCTTGGCGAGCACCGGCACCTCCGCGGGGACCCGGGCCCGCACGATCCGCACGACCCGCTCGGAGGAGACGGGGTCGCAGGCGAAGACCAGGCCCCGGTTGGCGACGTTGGGGCAGGAGATGTTCGCCTCCACCCCGACGACGCACCCCCAGGCGGGCGAGCCGACGAGGCGCTGGACGACCTCGCCGAACTCCTCGGCGGTGTTCCCCGCCACCGAGACCACGACGCGGGCCCCCTGCTGCTCGAGCCAGGGCAGGTCGTGCTCGCAGAATGCGTCGATCCCCGGCCCCTGGAGGCCGATCGAGTTGAGCATGCCCGAGGGTGTCTCGGCCATCCGCGGCGTCGGCCGGCCCGAGCGGGGGTCGCGCATCACCGTCTTCGTGACGAACGCCCCAAGCTCGGCGACGGGGAAGAACCGGTTGAGCTCGGTGCCGTTGGCGGCGCAGCCCGAGGCGGTCATCACCGGGTTGGGCAGGGTGGTGCCGGCGAGCACCGTGCGCATGTCGACCATCAGTGGCCCCCCGGGTGCGGCGCGCCGAGCGCGTCCTCGGGGACCCGGGTGACCCCGTCGCCGATGGCGTCCCAGCGCACCCGGTCGCCGCGGAAGACCGGGCCGCCCACGCACGAGCGCACCATCCGGGTCACGCCGTCGCCGCCGCGGACCGGCAGGACACACGTCATGCACACCCCGATGCCGCACGCCATCGACTCCTCGACCGCGACCTGGGCGACGGCGCCGTGCGCGGAGGCGACCTCGGTGACCGAGCGCAGCATCCCCATCGGGCCGCACGCGTAGACGACCCCGGCGCCGAGGCGGTCGACGACGTCCCCGAGGACGTCCGAGACCCAGCCGCGGTGCCCGGCCGAGCCGTCGTCGGTCGTCACCGTCACGCCGTCGGCGCTGCGCCGGGCCTGCAGGACGCCGAAGAGGCGGTCCTCCGACGCGGCGCCGAGCACCATCTCGACCGGGCAGCCCCGCTCGCGCAGCACCTCGGCGAGCCAGAACAGCGGCGCGGAGCCGTAGCCGCCGCCGACGAGGACGCACGGCACCGGCTCGGTGGGCAGCGGGAAGGGCCTCCCGAGCGGGCCGACGACGTCGACGGGGTCGTGCACGCGCAGGGACGTCAGCCACCGGGTGCCCGCCCCCCGGGCGGCCACGACGACGTCGACCGTGCCGCCGTAGGTGCCCGAAGGGGTGACGCGGTGGATGGAGAAGCACCGCCGCAGCAGGGTGGCCGAGGTCGCCCCCCCGACGGCGAGCGCCACGAACTGCCCGGGTGCCGCGAGCTCGGCCACGCCCGGGGCCACGAGCGTCAGGTGGTGGTAGGCACCGGCCCGGCGGCTGGCGATGAGCTCGCCGCCGACCTGGAGCACCCCTGCGTTCACGGCGTGGCCTCGACGCCGTGCAGGTCGAGGGCGGCCGCGTGCTCCTGGAGGGAACGCACGCCGAGGTCGTCGCGCTGGACGGCCTCGATGGCCAGCACGGCCGCGGACAGCTGCTGGACGGTCGTGATGATCGGCCGGTCCATCGCCGTCGTGGCAGCCCGGATCGCGTAGCCGTCGGCCCGGGTCGTCGCGCTCGGCCCGCTCGGGGAGTTGACGACCATGGCGATCTCCCCCGCGTTGATCAGGTCGACGACCGACTGGTCCCCCTCGCCGCGCTCGGCGTGCTTGAGGACGACGTCGGCCTCGATCCCGTTGCGCCGCAGCACCTCGGCCGTGCCCGACGTGGACAGGATGCGGAAGCCGAGGTCGACGAGCCGCCCGACCGGGAAGATGATCGCCCGCTTGTCGCGGTTGGCGACCGAGACGAAGACCGTGCCCGTCGTCGGCAGCCCACCGATCGCGGCGAGCTGTGCCTTGGCGAACGCGCGCCCGAAGTCGTGGTCGATGCCCATGACCTCGCCGGTGGAGCGCATCTCCGGGCCGAGGAGGCTGTCGACGACGAGCCCGTCGTCGGTGCGGAAGCGCTTGAACGGCAGGACCACCTCCTTGACCGACACCGGTGCCGTCACCGGCAGCCGCGCTCCGTCGGTGTGCCGTGGCAGCAGGCCCTCCTCGCGCAGCTGCGCGAGCGATGACCCGAGCATGACCCGCGCGGCGGCCTTGGCCAAGGCGACGCCGGTGGCCTTGGCGACAAAGGGGACGGTCCGCGAGGCGCGCGGGTTGGCCTCGAGCACGTAGAGGATGTCCTGGGCGAGGGCGAACTGGACGTTCATCAGCCCGCGGACCCCGATGCCCTCGGCGAGCCGCCGGGTCGACTCGCGGACCCGCTCGATCTCGCTCGCGCCGAGGGTGACCGGCGGCAGGGTGCACGAGGAGTCGCCGGAGTGGATGCCCGCCTCCTCAATGTGCTCCATGATCCCGCCGACGTACATCTCCTCGCCGTCGTAGAGGACGTCGACGTCGATCTCGATGGCGTCGTCGAGGAAGCGGTCGACGAGGACCGGGTGGTCGGGGCTGGCGACGGTGGCGCGTTCGACGTACCCGGTGAGGGTCTCGTCGTCGTAGACGATCTCCATCCCGCGCCCGCCGAGGACGTACGAGGGCCGCACGAGCACCGGGTAGCCGATCTCGCGGGCGATCTCGACCGCCTCCGCGGCGCTGTACGCCGTGCCGTGCTTGGGGGCGGGCAGCGACGCGTCGTGCAGCACCCGGGAGAACGCCCCGCGGTCCTCGGCGAGGTCGATCGCCTCGGGCGAGGTGCCGACGATCGGCACGCCGGCCTCCTGCAGGGCACCGGCGAGCCCGAGCGGCGTCTGGCCCCCGAGCTGGACGACGACGCCGGCGACCGGGCCGGCCTGCTGCTCGGCGTGGACGACCTCGAGGACGTCCTCGAGGGTCAGCGGCTCGAAGTAGAGCCGGCTGCTCGTGTCGTAGTCGGTCGAGACCGTCTCCGGGTTGCAGTTGACCATGACCGTGTCGTAGCCGGCCTCGCGCAGGGCGAAGCTGGCGTGCACGCACGAGTAGTCGAACTCGACGCCCTGGCCGATCCGGTTCGGGCCGGACCCGAGGATGACGACGGCCTCCCGCTCGCGGGGGGCCACCTCGCTCTCCTCGTCGTAGGCGCTGTAGTGGTAGGGCGTGCGGGCGGCGAACTCCGCGGCGCAGGTGTCGACCGTCTTGTAGACCGGGCGGACCCCGAGCGCGTGCCGCACCCCGCGCACGACGGCCTCGGGCATCGTGCGCAGCGCCGCGAGCTGGGCGTCGCTGAAGCCGTGTCGCTTGGCGAGGCGGAGCAGGTCCGGGGTGAGCTCGTCGGCGGCCGAGACCGTCTCCGCGAGCTCGTTGAGCAGGGCCACCTGGTCGAGGAACCACGGGTCGATGCCCGTCGCGTCGTGGACCTCCTCGACCGACAGCCCGCCGCGCAGCGCCTGCTGCACCTGGACGATCCGCCCGTCGGTGGGGCGGCGCGCCGCCTCGAGCAGGGCGCGGGCCTCCTCGGGGGTCGGCACGGGGCCGTCCCAGTGGAAGCTGCTGCCGGGCCGCTCGAGCGAGCGCAGCGCCTTCTGCAGCGCCTCGGTGAAGGAGCGGCCGATGGCCATCGCCTCCCCGACCGACTTCATCGTCGTCGTCAGGGTGTCGTCCGCGGCGGGGAACTTCTCGAAGGCGAACCGGGGGGCCTTGACGACGACGTAGTCGAGGGTCGGCTCGAAGGACGCCGGCGTCTCCTGGGTGATGTCGTTGGGCACCTCGTCGAGGGTGTAGCCGACCGCGAGCTTGGCGGCGATCTTCGCGATGGGGAACCCGGTCGCCTTCGAGGCCAGGGCCGAGGAGCGCGACACGCGGGGGTTCATCTCGATGACGATGACCCGCCCGTCGCGCGGGTTGACGGCGAACTGGATGTTGCAGCCGCCGGTGTCGACCCCGACCTCGCGGATGACGGCGATGCCGATGTCGCGCAGCCGCTGGTACTCGCGGTCGGTGAGGGTCAGGGCCGGCGCCACGGTGACCGAGTCACCCGTGTGCACCCCCATGGGGTCGAGGTTCTCGATCGAGCACACGACGACGACGTTGTCGGCCCGGTCGCGCATGAGCTCGAGCTCGTACTCCTTCCAGCCGAGGATCGACTCCTCGAGCAGGACCTCGGTGACCGGGGAGTACTGCAGGCCCGCGCCGGCGATCCGGCGCAGCTCCTCGGGCGTGTGCGCGAACCCGGAGCCCAGGCCGCCCATCGTGAAGGACGGGCGCACGACGACGGGGTAGCCGAGGTCGTCCGCGGCCTCGAGGACCTCCGCCATCGTGTGGCAGATGGCCGAGCGGGCCGACTCGGCGCCGCAGCGCTGCACGACCCCCTTGAACCGCTCACGGTTCTCGCCGAGCTCGATGGCCTCGACGTTGGCCCCGATCAGGGGGCAGTCGTACTTCTCGAGGACTCCGCGCTCGTGCAACTCGACGGCGCAGTTGAGGGCCGTCTGGCCACCGAGGGTGGCGAGCACGGCGTCCGGGCGCTCGTGGGCGATGATCTTCTCGACGACCTCGGGGGTGATCGGCTCGACGTACGTGGCGTCGGCGAACTCCGGGTCGGTCATGATCGTCGCGGGGTTGGAGTTGACGAGGACGACCCGGATGCCCTCGTCGCGCAGGACGCGGCAGGCCTGGGTACCTGAGTAGTCGAACTCGCAGGCCTGGCCGATGACGATCGGGCCGGAGCCGATGACGAGGACGCTCGTGATGTCGTCGCGCTTCGGCATCAGGCGCGCACCTCCTGCTGGGTGGTCATGAGGTCGATGAACCGGTCGAAGAGGTAGGCCGCGTCGTGCGGGCCGGCCGCGGCCTCGGGGTGGTACTGGACCGAGAACGCCGCGAGGCGCCCGTCGCGGCGCACCTCCAGCCCCTCGACGACGTCGTCGTTGAGGCAGACGTGGCTGACGCTCGCGCTGCCGAACTCGGTCTCGGTCGGGTGGTCGAGGGGGGCGTCGACGGCGAACCCGTGGTTGTGCGCCGTCACCTCGACCTTGCCGGTCGTGCGGTCCATGACCGGCTGGTTGATCCCGCGGTGCCCGTACTTGAGCTTGTAGGTGCCGAACCCGAGCGCCCGGCCGAGGATCTGGTTGCCGAAGCAGATCCCGAAGTACGGGATACCGGCCCCGAGCACGCCGCGGAGCAGCTCGGCCTGGACCCGGGCCGTCGCCGGGTCACCGGGGCCGTTGGAGAAGAAGACGCCGTCGGCGCCGGTGGCGCGCACCTGCTCGAGGGTGGCGGTCGCCGGCAGGACGTGGACGTCAAGGCCCCGCTCGGCCATCATCCGCGGGGTCATCGACTTGATCCCGAGGTCGACCGCGGCGACCGTGAGCCGGCGCTCGCCCACGGCGGGCACGACGTACGGCTGGGCGGTCGCGACCTCGCCGGCGAGGTCGGCACCGCTCATCGGCGGCGCCGAGCGCACGCGTCGCAGCAGCTCCTCGGGGTCGTGCGTCGCGTCCGGGCCGGAGAAGACACCCACCCGCATCGCCCCCCGCTCGCGCAGGTGCCGGGTGAGGGCGCGGGTGTCGACGTCACAGATGCCGACGACGCCCTGCGCGTCCAGCTCGTCCTCGAGCGTGCGCGCGCTGCGCCAGCTCGAGGGGCGCAGCGCCGGGTCGCGCACGACGTAGCCGGCGACCCAGATCCGCCCGGACTCGTCGTCCTCGTCGTTCCAGCCGGTGTTGCCGATGTGCGGCGCCGTCATGACGACCACCTGGTGGTGGTAGCTGGGGTCGGTGAGGGTCTCCTGGTAGCCGGTCATGCCGGTGGCGAAGACCGCCTCGCCGACCGTGGCGCCGCGGTGGCCGAAGGCGTGGCCGGTGAAGGTGCGGCCGTCCTCGAGGACGAGGACGGCGGGCTCGCGGGGGGTCAGCACGGTGCGGGCTCTCCTTCCCGGGCGGTGGTCTCACCGCGCAGGATCGTGGTGTGGACCGCGCCGGTGAGGGAGCGGCCGTGCCAGGGGCTGTTGCGGGACAGGGACGCCGACGCGTCACGGTCGACGGTGACGCTCGCCGCGGGGTCGACGAGCACGAGGTTGGCGGGCTCGCCCGGCCGCAGCGGTCGTCCGTGCCCCGTCAGCCCGGCGATCCGCGCCGGGTTGAGCGACATCACCCGCGCGAGGTCGGACATCGACATCCTGCCCGGTGCGACGAGCAGGTCGTGGACCACGGCGAATGCGGTCTCGAGGCCGAGCATCCCGAAGGCCGCGTCGACGAACGCGTGCTCCTTGTCGTGGCGGGCATGGGGGGCGTGGTCGGTGGCCACCGCGTCGATCGTCCCGTCGAGCAGGCCCTCGGCGAGGGCCTCGCGGTCCTCGGCGGGACGCAGCGGCGGGTTGACCTTGTAGACCGGGTCGTAGCCGGTGAGCAGGTCGGTCCCCAGGGCGAGGTGGTGGGGGGTGACCTCAGCGGTCATCCGGATGCCGCGCGCCTTGGCCCAGCGCACGACGTCGAGGCCCTCGGCCGTCGTCACGTGGGCGACGTGCACCCGTCCACCGGTGTGCTCGGCGAGCATCGCGTCGCGGGCGATGATGCTCGCCTCGGCCACCGGCGGCCAGCCGGGCAGCCCGAGGCGCCCGGAGAGCTCACCCTCGTGACAGCAGGCCTGCGGCCCGGCGAGCGCGGGGTCCTGGCTGTGCTGGCTGATGACGCCGTCGACGGCGCGCAGGTACTCCAGCGCGCGGCGCATCACCCGGCCGTCGGAGACGCAGTGCCCGTCGTCGGAGAAGACCCGCACGCGGGCGCGGCTGCGGTGCATGAGGCCCAGCTCGGCCAGCTCGGTGCCCGCGAGCCCCTTGGTGACGGCGCCGATGGGGACGACGTCGACGAGCCCGCAGGCCAGCCCGAGCTCGACGATGTGCTCGGCCGCCTCCGCGGTGTCGGTGACGGGGGTCGTGTTCGCCATCGCGAGCACCGCCGTGTAGCCCCCGGCGGCCGCGGCCCGGGACCCGGAGGCCACGGTCTCGGCGTCCTCGCGGCCCGGCTGGCGCAGGTGGGTGTGCAGGTCGACGAACCCGGGCAGAGCGGTCAGCCCGTCGGCGTCCAGACGCTCGAGCCCCTCGGTGTCCTCGACGGTCCCGACCTCGGTGACGAGGCCCTCGCGCAGGGCGAGGTCGCCGCGGCGGGGCGTGCCGTCGGGCTCGTACCAGGTGACCCCGGTCAGCAGCAGGTCTCTCGACGTCGAGACTCGACCAATAGGTCGATCCGGGAACACGCCACCGTCACCGACGTGACCTATTGGTCGATTCGAGGACGCGTGGCCGTCACCGACGTGACCTATTGGTCGATTCGAGGACGGGTTCGTCGGGGTCATGCCGTCACCTCCTCACCGGCGAGCAGGTGGTAGAGGACGGCCATCCGCACCGCCACGCCCGCGGACACCTGGTCCAGCACGAGGCTGCTCGCCGCGTCGGCGGCGTCGGCGCTGATCTCCAGCCCCCGGTTCATCGGCCCCGGGTGGCAGATCACCGCGTCGGGGTTGGCCGAGGTCAGGGCACGCAGCCGCTCGCGGGTCAGGCCGTACCCCACGGTGTACTCCCTCGGGGTCGGGAAGAAGCCGCCGCTCATCCGCTCCCGCTGGACGCGCAGCATCATCACGGCGTCTGGGCCGTCGGCGAGCACGGCGTCGAGGTCGTCGGCCAGGGTCAGCCCGTCGGCCCGCGCCCACGACGCGATGCCGCTCGGCATGAGCGTCGGCGGCGCGACGAGGGTGACCTCCGCCCCGAGCGTGCGCAGCGTGATCGCGTTGGAGCGGAACACCCGGCTGTGGGTGAGGTCTCCGACGATCGCGACCCTGCGGCCCTCGAGGTCGCCGAGGCGCGCCTCCATCGTGTAGGCGTCGAGCAGCGCCTGGGTGGGGTGCTCGTGCGTGCCGTCGCCGGCGTTGACGACGCTGGCGTCCACCCACTGGGCCACCTGGTGGGCGGCGCCGCTGGCCATGTGCCGGATGACGACGCAGTCGACGCTCATGGCGTCGATGGTCATCACGGTGTCGCGCAGGCTCTCCCCCTTGCTCGTCGAGGATCCCTTGCCGGTGATGTTGATGGTGTCCGCCGACATCCACTTGCCGGCGATCTCGAAGCTCGAGCGGGTGCGCGTGGAGTCCTCGAAGAAGAGGTTGATGACGGTGCGCCCGCGCAGCGTCGGCAGCTTCTTGACGTCGCGGCGCTGGACCTCGTGCATCTCGGCGGCCGTGGCGAGCAGCGCGCGGACGTCGTCGCGACCGAGGTCGGCGCTGGAGAGCAGATGCCTCACGCGGCACCCCCCGGCCCGGAGGGGTGCCCGGCGCGGGTCTCCCCGGCGGCGATGGTCACCGACTCCTCCTCGTCGTCGACGCCGGTGAGGCGCACCATGACCCGCTCCGAGTGGGCCGTCGGCAGGTTCTTGCCGACGTGGTCGGCGCGGATCGGCAGCTCGCGGTGCCCCCGGTCGACGAGGACCGCGAGGCGCACCGCCCGGGGACGGCCGAGGTCGGAGAGGGCGTCGAGCGCCGCGCGGATGGTGCGTCCCGAGTAGAGGACGTCGTCGACGAGGACGACGACCTTGTCGTCGACGCCGCCGGCGGGGATCCGGGTCGGCATCGGCGCGCGCGTCGGCTGGCGCCGCAGGTCGTCGCGGAACATCGTGATGTCGAGCTCGCCGACGGGGACCTCCGCCCCCTCCATCTCCTGCAGCAGGGCCCCGAGGCGGCGGGAGAGCTCGACTCCGCGGGTGGGAATGCCGAGAAGGACGAGGTCGGCGGCGCCCTTGTTGCGCTCGACGATCTCGTGGGCGATGCGGCGCAGGGCCCGGGCGACGTCCGGAGCGCTCATCACGGTGCGGGGGGCACCGGGAGCGCCGGGGTCGGCTCCGGCGGGCTGCAGGTCGTCGGCGCGCGGCATCCGCGGCGACCTCCTTCCCTGCCTCACGGGACAGGTCGTTAAAGGACGTCTGGCGGTGCTCACTCTACGACGTCCCCACCGGTTGCGCTGACAGCGGACCACCGGGCGGACGGGGCGTGTCCGCCCTAGGGTCGCGGTCATGGGCGAGCCGGCGAGCGTGGCGCTCCTCTCCGACGTGCACGGGGTGCTGCCGGTGCTGGAGGCGGTCCTCGCCGAGCCGGACGTGCGCTCGGCAGACCTGGTCGTCGTCACCGGGGACATCGTCTCGGGCCCGATGCCGCTCGAGACGCTCGACGCACTCGGGGCGCTCGGGCCGCGGGTGCTGCTCGTACGGGGCAACGCCGACCGCGAGGTCGTCGAGGTCGCGCGGGGCGGGCACTGCCCCCATCCGGAGTCGGTCTTCGCCGCCGGCTCGCTGCGTCCGGACCAGGTCGACGTGCTCGCCGCGCTCCCCCACCCCGTCGTGCGCCCGGTCGCGGGCTTCGGCGAGGTGCTGTTCTGCCACGGCAGCCCGCGCGACGACGACGAGGTCGTGCTCGTCGACACCCGGCTCGAGCGCTGGGGCGAGGCACTCGCCGACGTCCCGGAGCACGTGCGGACGGTCTGCTGCGGTCACACGCACATGCCCTTCGTCCGGCTCGTCGACCGCCGCCTCGTCGTCAACCCCGGCAGCGTCGGGATGCCGTACGGACGGGTCGGTGGCGCGTGGGCGCTGCTGCACGACGGGCAGGTCACGCTGCGACACACCGCCGTCGACGTGGACTCCGTCTGCGCGCAGATCGTCGCCGAGTCGGCCTACCCGGACGCGGCAGCCTGGGCCGACGAGTACGTGCGCGGCGAGCACTCCGACGCGGTGGCGCTCACCGTGTTCGGGCCGCGCGACGGTCGCTGAGCGCCGGCGGGTCAGGCCGTGTGGCGCGCGGGGCGGAACCCCGAGCAGAGCACCCGCAGGTGCACGATGCGGTCGCCGTCGGTGCGGTAGTACACCTGCTGCTCGGCGGTGTGGTCGCCGTCGCCGTTGTGCAGCGCGAGGCGGTACGACACCCGCTCGGTGTCCTCGACCGGGGCGCCGGTCGTGACGTCGAGCAGGGCCAGCACCTCGTCGGCATCCTCGAACCACGAGCCGAAGAGCACGTCGACGAGCTCGTCGGCGCTCGAGCCGGCCCAGGCCCGGCCGGGGGTCAGGCCGCGGAAGTCGACGTCGGGGGTGACGAGGGCGCGCACGGCGGCGGGGTCCTTGGCGGCGATGGCGCGGGCGAGCCGCGGCCCGAGGGTGGTCACCAGCACAGTGTGCGACGGTGGCCGCCGGCTGCCAACCGGGGCCGCCCGGCCCCGCGCCCGTCGTCGTGACGGGTGTCATCCGATCCGTGAGACACATAACCCTTCACGATGGGTCAGATAACGTCGCGTGATGCACTAGGCGGACATCCCACCGTGGAAGGAGGCCAGTCGTGAACCCGCACCCCACGAGCACCCCCTCTGACGCCTCGATGTGTCCGGACGCCGACCGCCCGGGCACCCCCCGGTCGCTCTTCCCGCCGGCGGATGCCGACGCCGAGACCTACCGCGACTGGCTGGCCTCCTCGCCGTGGCCGGAGGTCGTCTTCGCGAGCGCCGGCGCCCGCTGAGGCCGGCGCCCCGGGTGCTGGCGCGCCCGGGCCCGGACCGGGAGGATCCAGGGACCGGGGCCCGCCACCGGGCGGCCCCACGGCGAGAGGGTGCAGCGATGGCGCACACCTACGGCATCAGCGAGGTCGTCGGGACCTCGACCACCTCGGTCGACGACGCGATCAGCACCGCGATCGCGCGGGCCCACACGACGGTGCGCGGGCTGGACTGGTTCGAGGTCACCGAGATCCGCGGCCACCTCGAGGACGGCGCCGTGGCGCACTACCAGGTGGGCCTCAAGCTCGGCTTCCGGCTCGAGGACTGACGCCGGCCGCTCCGACGTCGCGCCGCATCGCGACGCGGCGGCCGTGCTGGGCGAGGCCGAGGAGGTCCTCCGCGGCGAGCACCGGGGCGAGTCGTGCGGGCGGGTCGACCTCGGCGTAGCCGTGGCGCGCGTACCACGGGCCGTTCCACGGCACGTCGGCGTAGGTGACGAGCGTGACCTCCGCCCCGCCGCGAGTGGCCACCTCGGCGTGCGTCGCCGCGAGCAGCCGCCCGCCGTGCCCGCGCCGCTGCCACGGCGGGTCGACGGCGAGCTGCTCGAGGTGCCAGTGCCCACCGAGCTGGACGACGTGGGCGAACCCGACGACCCGGCCCGCCTCCGTCGCGGTGAGGAGGAAGCCCGGCTCGCGGGCACGGTCCTCCCCCGGCGTCGCGGCCGGCCAGTCGACGCCGCCGAACAGCCGGGCGAACTGCTCGTCGCCGGCGTCCTCGATCGGCGCGAACGCGGGCAGGTCGGCCGCCGTGGCGACCCGGACGGCGGACAGCCCGTCAGGCAAGGGTCGGCTTGACCTCGGCGAGACGGGCGAGCAGCCCGTTGACGAAGCGGGGGCTGTCGTCGGTGCTCAGCTCGGTGGCGAGAGAGACCCACTCGCTGATCGCGACCCCCTCGGGCACGTCGCCGGAGAACAGGACCTCCCAGGCGCCGAGCCGCAGGATCGCGCGGTCGACCGCCGGCATCCGCTCCAGCGTCCAGCCCTGCGAGTACGTCGTGATGAGCTCGTCGAGCTGTCCACGGCGCTCGGCGACCCCCGAGACCAGGTCGGCCGTCAGCTCGGGCAGTGGGTGCTCGGTGACCGGCGCCGCCAGCCGCTCACGCAGCAGCTCCGCGGCGTCGACGCCCCGCTGCTCCGCCTCGAACAGCAGGTCGAGGGCGCGCTTGCGGGCCTTGGTACGAGCGGCCACGGGTCAGCTGACCCGGCCGAGGTAGGAGCCGTCGCGGGTGTCGACCTTGATCTTCGTGCCCTGCTCGAGGAAGAGCGGGACCTGGATCTCGGCGCCGGTCTCGAGCGTCGCGGGCTTGGTGCCGCCGCTCGAACGGTCGCCCTGCAGGCCGGGCTCGGTGTAGGCGATCTCGAGGACGACGGACGCCGGCAGCTCGATGTAGAGCACGTTCCCCTCGTGCCGCGCGACGACGGCGTCCTGGTTCTCCATCATGAACTTCGCCGCGTCGCCGACGACCTCCGGGCTCACCGGCAGCTGGTCGTAGGTGTCGGGGTCCATGAAGATGAAGTCGGTGCCGTCGTTGTACAGGTACTGCATCGTGCGCTTGTCGACGTTGGCCGTCTCGACCTTGACGCCGGCGTTGAAGGTCTTGTCGACGACCTTCCCGGACAGGACGTTCTTCAGCTTGGTCCGCACGAAGGCCGGACCCTTGCCGGGCTTGACGTGCTGGAACTCCACGACGGACCACAACTGGCCCTCGAGGTTGAGCACGATGCCGTTCTTGAGGTCGTTGGTCGATGCCACTGCGCTCGGGTCTCTCTCCTGGTCGGTGGGGCCGCGCCGCCGCACGGGCGCGCGTCACCCCTGCGAAAGGTCGGGGATCGAGCGCCATCGTACCGCCCCGCCGGCCACCGCCCGGACGGCCGCGTCCGCTACGCGCGGCCCTTGCCCCGATCGATGGTCACCGCTCCCACGGCCGGCGGGCGGTCAGGGGGCGAGGGCGGCATAGGCGGCACGCAGGACCGCCTCGTCGGGCCCCTCGAGCCGGACCGGATGCGCCAGCCCGTCGAGGACGACGAACCGCAGCGTCGCGCCGCGCGACTTCTTGTCGCGCGCCATGACGGGGAGCAGCCGGCCGAACGGCACCTCGTCGTAGGTCGTCGGCAGGCCGACGGCCTCGAGCACCGCACGGTGACGGGTGAGCAGCGCGTCGTCGACCCCGCCCGCCCGGTGGCCGAGCTCGGCCGCGAAGACCATCCCCACGGCCACCGCCTCGCCGTGCCGCCGGCGGTACCCGGACACCTGCTCGACGGCGTGGCCGAGGGTGTGCCCGTAGTTGAGGACCTCCCGGCCGAAGGCCTCTCGCAGGTCCGCCGCGACGACCTCGGCCTTGACCCGGACCTTACGCTCGACGAGCTCGGCGAGCACGGGCGAGGCCCAGTCGGTGGCGGCGTCGGGGTCGGCCTCGACGAGCTCGAGGATGCCCGGGTCGGCGATGAACCCGCCCTTGACGACCTCGGCGAGCCCGGCGACGAGGTCGACCCGGGGCAGGGTCTCGAGCACGTCGAGGTCGCAGACGACCCCGGCGGGGATGTGGAAGGCCCCGACGAGGTTCTTGCCCTCCGGGATGTTGATGCCCGTCTTGCCCCCCACCGCGGCGTCGACCATCGCGAGCAGGGTCGTCGGCACCTGGACGACGGGCACCCCGCGCAGCCAGGTGGCCGCGACGAACCCGGCGAGGTCCGTGACCGTGCCACCGCCGACCGCGACGACGACGTCCGTGCGGGTGAAGGCGTGCCGGCCGAGGAGCGACCACAGCCCGGACGCGACCTGCGCGGTCTTGGCAGCCTCGGCGTCCGGCACGGGGGCGTCGTGGACGAGGTAGCCCGCCTCGGCCAAGGCGGCGGCCACCGAGGAGGAGTAGCGCTCGAGCTTCTCGGGCCGCACAAGGAGGACCTGGCGAGCCCCGGCGGGCACCATCGCCGTGACCCGCTCGAGCACACCCCGGCCGACGACGACGTCGTGCAGGTCACCCACCGGGACGACGACCGACTCGCTCACGCCCGGCCCCCGACCAGGGCGGCGATTTCTGAGGCAACCTCGTCGACCGAACGCCCGGCGGTGTCGACGACGTGCGTGGACACCCGCTCGTACACCGCGCGACGCTCGTCCATCAGTCGTACCCACGAGGCGCGCGGGTTGACCGACAGCAGGGGCCGGGAACGGTCGAAGCCGACCCGCTTGGCGGCGTCGGCGATGCCGACGTCGAGGAAGACCACGGTGTGTCCGCGAAGGGCCGCCTCGGTGCCGGGGTCGACCGGCGCACCTCCGCCGAGCGCGAGCACCCCGTCCTCCTCGGCGAGCGCCCGCGCGACCTCGGCCCGCTCCAGCTCGCGGAAGGCCGGCTCGCCGTCGACGACGAAGATGTCGCTGACCGACCGACCCTGCGCCGCCTCCACCGCGGCGTCGGTGTCGTGGAAGCCGACGCCGAGCAGCGCCGCGAGGGCCTGCCCGGTGCTCGTCTTGCCCGACCCGGGCGGCCCGACGAGCACGACGCGCGGCATCAGGCGTCCCACGTGCGCATCGAGGGCGGCACGGCGTCGAGGTAGGCACGATGGTTGCGGGCGGTCTCGGCGACCGAGTCGCCCCCGAACTTCTCGAGGCAGGCCTCGGCGAGGACGAGTGCGACCATGGCCTCGGCGACCACCCCGGCCGCCGGCACCGCGCACACGTCCGAGCGCTGGTGGATGGCGGTGGCCGACTCGTCCGAGGCGGTGTCGACGGTGGCGAGCGCCCGGGGCACGGTCGAGATCGGCTTCATCGCCGCGCGCACCCGCAGCACGCCGCCGACCGACATCCCGCCCTCGGTGCCGCCCGCCCGGCCGGTACGCCGCCGGATCACCCCGTCCTCGCCCCGGTCCATCTCGTCGTGGGCCTGCGACCCGCGGCGGGCCGCGGTGCGGAAACCGTCGCCCACCTCGACCCCCTTGATGGCCTGGATGCCCATGAGCGCCGCGGCGAGGCGCGAGTCGAGCCGGCGGTCCCAGTGCACGTGCGACCCGAGGCCGGGCGGCACGCCGACGGCGACGACCTCCACGACCCCGCCGAGGGTGTCGCCGTCGGACCGCGCGGCGTCGACCTCGGCCACCATCGCCGCCGAACCCTCCGGGTCGAAGGCGCGCACGGGGTCGGCGTCGAGCGCCTCGACGTCCTCGGGCCCGGGCAGCGGTGCGTCGTCGCCGACCCCGGCGCGGCCGATGGCCACGGTGTGCGAGACGAGCCGGATGCCGTAGGCCTGCTCGAGGAACGCGGCGGCCACCGCACCGAGCGCCACCCGGGCGGCGGTCTCGCGCGCGGAGGCGCGTTCGAGCACGGGGCGGGCGTCGTCGAAGCCGTACTTCTGCATCCCGACGAGGTCGGCGTGCCCGGGGCGCGGGCGGGTCAGCGGACGGTTGCGCGCGACCTCCTTCTCGGCGTTCACGTCGTCGGCGGCCGCGTAGTCGGCGGGCGCGACGGGGTCGGGGCTCATGACCGTTCGCCACTTGGGCCACTCGGTGTTGCCGATGCGGATGGCGACCGGGGAACCGAGGGTCAGCCCCAGGCGCACGCCGCCGAGCAGCTCGACCTCGTCCTGCTCGAACTTCTGCCGGGCGCCGCGCCCGTAGCCGAGGCGACGCCGGGCGAGCGCCCCCGCGATGTCGCCCGTCGTCACCCCGACGCCCGCGGGCAGGCCCTCGATCGTCGCGAGGAGGGCGGGTCCGTGCGACTCCCCCGCGGTCAGCCAGCGCAGCATGGCGCCAATCCTGTCACGGGCGGCTCAGGCGACGACGACGCCGGTCACGATCCGGCTCGAGAGACCGACCGCCACCCACGCCCCGGCGCACATCGCCGGACCGTAGGCGATGGAGGAGCCCACCCCGACACGGCGGGCCAGTAGGAGCCCGGCGGCGAGGAGGCCGCCGAGGACGAACCCCGCGAGCATGCCGACGACGACGGGGACCAGGCCGAGCGAGCCGAGGAGCCCACCGATGAGGGGGGCGAGACGCAGGTCGCCGCCGCCGAGGCCACCGCCCGGCAGGAGGAAGAGGACCAGGTACACGGTGCCCATGAGCGCCGCCCCGACGAGGACGGCGAGCCACCGTCGGTCCCCGCCGGCGAGGGCGGCCAGCGCGAGGAGCACCGCGATGGCCACGCCGCCCGGCACGACGAGGCCGACGGGCAGCCGGTGGACGTCGAGGTCGACCCAGACGAGGCCGACGGTCAGCCACGCGAACAGGAGGAACGGCGGCAGCGCAGCCCAGCCCGCGGCATCCGGCACGACCGCCGTGGCCAGACCGGCGAGGAGTGCCGCACCGGGGCCTGGCCACCACGAGGCACCTGTCGGCCCCGCGGCCTCGTCCTCGGGGATGCGGTAGCCGCCGGTCGCGAGCTGCCGCCCGGTCCGGTGGCCGAGGACCCCGAGCACCACGGCGGCCAGCCCGGTGGCCCACCAGGGGCTCACCCCAGCATCCCCGCGGCCTCGCGCCCGGCGGCGGCCATGGCCGCGACCGGTGCCGCGGTGCCGGTGACGAGGGTGAACTGCGCCGCCGCCTGGTGCACGAGCATGTCGAGCCCGGGGACGACGGTCATGCCCGCCGCAGCGGCCGCCCGGGCGAGGGGCGTCGGCCAGTTCGCGTAGACGACGTCGAGGAGCACCCCCGGGTGCTCCGGGGGCACGGTGGCGGCGACCACGGCGCCCCCGTCGGGCGGCACCGTGGAGACGACGACGTCGTCACGCGTGGTGGCCCAAGGGTCGAGGGCGGCCACCGACCCGTTGCGCAGCCCGATGCCGGCGTCGAGCGCCCAGGCGAGCAGGTCCGCCGCCCGGCCGGTGTCGCGGGCCCGGACGGTCAGCGTACGCACCCCGAGCTCGGCGAGGGCGAGCACGCACGAGCGGGCGGTGGCCCCGGCGCCGAGGACCAGCGCCCGCTCGGGGGTGCCGGCCAGCCGGGGCGCCAGCGCCTCGACCACCCCGACGACGTCGGTGTTCGTCGCGTCCCAGCCGCCGTCCTCGCGGCGCACCAGGGTGTTCGCGGCACCGGCCCGCCGGGCGACCTCGGAGACCGTGGTGGCGAGCTCGAGGGCGGCCACCTTGAGCGGCATCGTCAGGGACAGACCGCGCCACGTGGGGTCGAGGGCGGCGACGAAGCCGGGGAGGGCGGCGACGTCGACGTCGTACCGCTCGTACTCCCACCCGGTGAGTCCCGCCGCCGCGTACCCGGCCCGGTGCAGCACCGGGGAGAGGGAGTGGGTGACGGGCGAGCCGAGGACCGCGGCCCTCAGCACTGGCCCTCGTGGTCGGAGCACCACTGCTGGAACTCCTGGACGTAGCGGTCGTGCTCGGCCTGGGTGGTGGCGAACTTCGTCTCACCGGTCCCGGGGTCGACGGTGACGAAGAAGACCCAGTCCCCCGGCTCGGGGTTGGCCGCGGCGACGATCGAGGCCTTGCCCGGGTTCCCGATGGGGCCAGGTGGCAGCCCCGCCACCTTGTAGGTGTTGTAGGGGCTGTCCGACGCCCGCTGCTCGTCGCTCGTACCCGCCTTGCCGCGCTGCTGTGCGGCGTAGTGCACGGTCGAGTCCATCTGCAGCAGCCCGTAGCTCGGCGGCCCGCCCTCGAGCCTGTTGAGGATGACCCGGGCCACCTTGGCGCGGTCGGCGTCGCCGCTCACCTCGCCCTCGACGATCGAGGCGATGGTCAGCGTGCGCTCCCACTGGTCCTGCGGCACGCCGGCGTCCTCGAGGGTGGCCACGGTGAGGGACACCATCTTCTTCAGCTGAGCCGTCGCCGAGGTGTTCTCGCCGAACTCGTAGGTCGACGGGAAGAGCCAGCCCTCGACGTCCCCGCCGGCGGCCGACGGCAGCCCGATCGCCTTGGTGTTGCGGGCGGCCTTCTCGTAGGCGGCGACCTTGACCCCGGTGCCCTCCGAGAGCCGGGCGAAGGTCTCGTCCTTCCACAGTCCCTCGCGCAGCGTCACCCGGTCGGCGACCCGGTTGGCCGGGTCGACGAGCACGGCGAAGGCGTCCAGGCCGCGCATCCCCTTCAGGAGGGTGTAGGTCCCGGGCTGGATCTTCGCCGCGGAGCGGGGGTCGGTGGCCGCGGCCTCGAGGTAGGCCGTGCGGGTCCTCGTCACGCCGGCGTCGCGCAGCGTGGTGGCGATGTCCTCGCCGGTGTCGCCCTCGGCGACCTGGACCGCGACCTCCCCCTCGCCCGGGCCGGGGAAGTCGACCTCCGTGCCCGTCCCGCCGAAGAGGCCGGTGACCGACGGCCCGAGCACGCGCACCGCCGCGTAGCCGGCCCCCCCGATGAGCGCGACGGCGACGAGCACCGCGAGCGCCCGCCGCCCGCGGCGCGGCGGCTTGGCGTGACGACCGTGGATCTCGCGCCGGGTCCGCGCGCGCGGCTCGGTGTCGTCACCGAAGATCGTCTCGGTGAAGTCCTGGCTCACGTCCTCGTGCCCTTCGTCCGTGGCTTGCGCCGTCGTCCTGGCACCCGCTCCCCGCTCGGGGCGCCGGTCGCCCGCTCGGCGTCGAGCGCGGACTGGAGGATGAGCACGGCCGCGGCCTGGTCGACCACGGCGCGCTGCCGCCTCCCGGCCACCCCGCTGTCGCGGAGCGAGCGGTGCGCGTCGACCGTCGTCAGCCGCTCGTCGACGAGCCGGACCTGGACGGGGGCGACACGCGCCGCCAGCACGCCAGCATACGTGCGGGCGCGCTGCGCAGCGGGCCCTTCGTCACCGGACATCGAGCGCGGCAGCCCGACGACGACCCCCGCCGCGCCGTACTCCGCGACGAGGGTGGCCACCCGCTCCACGTCCTCGTCGCCGGGGGCCGCAACCTCGCTGCTCGTCCTCGTGACCGTCTCGACGGGTGTCGCGAGCAGGCCGTCGGGGTCGCTCACGGCGACCCCGACGCGCACCGAGCCGACGTCGACGCCGAGGCGCACGCCGCGGGCCGGTGCCTGCTCGGGCGCCGCCATCAGCCGGCGAGCTCCCCGACGCGCCACTCGACGGCGGCGAGTGCCTCACCCACCTTGGTGGGGTCCTGGCCCCCGCCCTGGGCGATGTCGTCCTTGCCGCCGCCACCGCCGCCGAGCGCCTGGGCGGCGGCCCGCACGAGGTCGCCCGCCCGGATGCCTCGTGAGCGGGCCGGCTCGTTGGTCGCGACGACGACGACCGGGCGGCCCTTCGCGGCACCGGTGACGGCGACGACGCTGGGCCGCTCACCGCCGAGCCGACCCCGCAGGTCGAGGACCATGGCACGCACCTCGTCGGCGCCGGTCTCACCCGCGTCGTGGCCGAGGAAGGTCACCCCGCCGACGTCCCGCGCCGCCGAGGTGAGCGAGCCGGCCTCGGCACGCAGCCGCTCGGCACGCAGCCGCTCCAGGTCTCGCTCGGCGTCCTTGAGGCGGGCCAGCAGCCCACCCACCCGCTCGGGCAGCTCCTCGGGGCGGCCCTTGACCAGCTCGGTGAGCTGGCCGACGATGGCCCGCTCGCGGGCGAGGAAGGAGAACGCGTCGGTGCCGACGAGCGCCTCGACGCGTCGGACCCCGGAGCCGATCGAGGACTCGCCGAGCAGCGTGACCAGCCCGAGCTGGGTCGTGTGCTCGGCGTGGGTGCCTCCGCACAGCTCGCGTGCCCACTCCCCGACCGACACGACGCGCACGGCCTCGCCGTACTTCTCGCCGAACAGGGCCATCGCCCCGGCCTCGCGGGCCTCCTGCTGGGTCATGACGTCGGCCCGCACGGCGAGGTCGTCCAGCAGGAGGGCGTTGACCCGGGCCTCGACGTCGCGCAGCACGGACGGCGGAAGCGCCGAGGACGCATGGAAGTCGAAGCGGAAGCGCCCGGGTGAGTTCTCCGAGCCGGCCTGGGTCGCGGTCTCCCCGAGGGCCTCCCGGATGGCCTTGTGGACCATGTGGGTCGCCGTGTGGGCCCGCGAGATCGAGCGCCGACGCTCGATGTCGACCTGCGCCAGCGCGCTCTCGCCGGTGGCGACCTCGCCCTGCACGACCGTGGCCTTGTGGACGACGAGGCCGGTGATCGGCGACTGCACGTCACGAACCTCGACGAGGGCACCACTGCCGAGGCGCAGGAGCCCGGCGTCGGCGAGCTGGCCCCCGCCCTCGGCGTAGAACGGCGTCCGGTCCAGGACGACCTCGACGTCGTCACCGGCCACCGCGGAGGCCACGGGGGCGCCGTCGCGCAGCAGGCCCGCCACCCGCCCCTCGGAGACGACCTCGTGGTAGCCGGTGAACTCGACCGGCTGGCCGACACCGTCGGCGAGCGCGCGGTAGACGCTCGTGTCCCCGTGCCCGGTCTTCTTCGCCCGGGCGTCGGCCTTGGCCCGCTGCCGCTGCTCGGTCATCAGCCGGGTGAAGCCCTCGCGGTCGACCTCCAGGCCCTGCTCGGCGGCCATCTCCAGGGTGAGGTCGATGGGGAACCCGTAGGTGTCGTGGAGCTGGAAGGCCTCGTCGCCGGAGAGCACCGACCCGCCCGACTGCCGCGTCCGGGCGACGGCGGTGTCGAGGATCGTCGTGCCTGCGGACAGCGTGCGCCGGAAGGCGTCCTCCTCCGCGTAGGCGGTCTGCGAGATGCGCTCCCAGTCGGTGCGCAGCTCGGGGTAGGAGCGCTCCATCCGCTCGAGGGAGACCGGGAGCAGGTCCGGCAGGCAGGCGTCGTCGTGGCCGAGCAGGCGCATCGAGCGGACGGCCCGGCGCAGCATCCGGCGCAGGACGTACCCACGGCCCTCGTTGCCCGGGGTGACGCCGTCACCGAGGAGCATCAGGGAGGAGCGCACGTGGTCGGCGACGACGCGCAGCCGGACGTCGTCGGGGTGGCTGGAGCCCGCGGCGTGCCCGGAGTGCTCGCCGTAGCGCTTGCCGGTCATCTGCGCGGCCCGCTCGAGGACGGGGTAGACCTCGTCGATCTCGTACATCGTGTCGACTCCCTGGAGGATCGAGGCGATCCGCTCCAGGCCCATCCCCGTGTCGATGTTCTTGCGGGGCAGCTCCCCCTTGACGTCGAAGTCGTCCTTGGCCCGCACGGCCGAGAGCTCGTACTGCATGAACACGAGGTTCCAGAACTCCATGAAGCGGTCCTCGTCGACCTCCGGCCCCCCGTCGGGCCCGTACTCGGGCCCCCGGTCGTAGAAGATCTCCGAGCACGGCCCGCCCGGGCCGGGCACCCCCATGTGCCAGTAGTTGTCCGCCTTCCCGCGCCGGACGATCCGCTCGGCGGGGATGTCGGTCAGCTCGGTCCACAGCTCGATGGCCTCGTCGTCGTCCTCGTAGACCGTGGCCCAGAGGCGCTCGCCGTCGATCCCGAAGCCGCCGCGGTCCTGCGGGGTGGTCACGAGCTCCCACGCGAGCCGGATGGCCCCCTCCTTGAAGTAGTCGCCGAAGGAGAAGTTGCCGTTCATCTGGAAGAACGTGCCGTGCCGCGAGGTCTTGCCGACCTCCTCGATGTCCTGGGTACGGATGCACTTCTGCACGCTCGTGGCCCGGGCGTAGGGCGCGCTCTCCTGGCCGAGGAAGTAGGGCTTGAACGGGACCATCCCTGCGTTGACGAAGAGCAGGTTGGGGTCGTCGAGCAGCAGCGAGGCGCTCGGGACCACGGTGTGGCCGTTGCGGCCGAAGAAGTCGAGCCAGCGGCGGCGGATCTCAGCGGTGTCCATGTCGAGTCAGTCCTGGGGTGGTGGTCCGGGCGCGGGCAGGCCACATCGTAGGCCGGGCCGCGCCCGGGCGGCGTCCGGGTGGGCGGAGGCGGGGGCGGGTGCCCCTAGCGAGCTCGCCGCTCCCGGTCGGCGGCACGGGCGTGGCCGGCCGGGTCGAGGAGCAGCTCGCGGGCCTCGTCCGGGGTGAGCGAGCGGCCGGGGTCGCCCTCGGCGAGGGCCACGGGACGCTCGCGGTCGGGGTCGTGCCCACCCCATCCCGCCTCGACGTCGAGCTCGGGGACCTCCGCGTCCGCGGCGTGCCGGGGGGCGCGGGTCGTCGCGTCCGCGTGCACGGCGGTCTCGACCGCCTGGCGCAGCTCGACCTCGCGCTGGGCGGCGACCTCGCGGACCGTGGTGACGAAGCGTCGGGTTGCGGGCAGCCGCCAGGACGCGTAGCCCGCGGCCCCGACGAGGACCAGGGCGAGGAGCGTGCGCGGCCTCATCGGGTGCTCCGGCGCAGCCCCCGCAGCGCGGTGCGCAGGCCGTAGCTGTAGGCGGCCACCTTGATCAGCGGCGAGCCGACGGTCGCGGCGAAGACCGACGTGAGCGCGGAGGCGTTCGTCGTCATCGTCGAGACCGAGCTGGTGATGGCGTCGACGCGGGTCAGCTGGTCGTTGGTCAGCCCGACGGTGTCGGTGAGGCTCTTCAGGGTGGGCTGGACGTTGTCGGACGTGGTCCGGACGCTCTCGCGAGCCTCGTCGAGTATGCGGCCGGCCTTGCCGACCAGGCCCGCGACCCGCAGCACGAGGTAGGCGAACGCGAGCGCGGCGACGAGCCCTGCGACCCCTCCGAGCGTGACCTCCATGCCTCCGACCCTACCCGGCCCGGCAGGCCCCCGCGGGGCCGCTCCCGGCGGCGCCCGCCCCCGCGTGGCGAGCGCCTCGCTCGTAGGGCACGCTGTCGGCCATGCCCTACGGTCCCCGCAACGAGAGCACCTCGCGCGAGTGGCTGCTCGTCATCGCTGCAGGGATCACCGTGATGCTCGTCGCCGAGGAGTCCGGCACGAGCGTCGCGGTGGGCCTCGCCCTCGCGCTCGTCGGGGTGGTCGGCCTGGCCTGGCGCCTCCTGCGCAACCGCTAGGGGCACCGTCGCGGCGGGGCGGGTCACCTGCGCCCGAGGCGCTCCCGCAGCCACCGCCACCGCTCCTGCAGGCGCGCCTCGAAGCCGCGACCGGTGGGCCGGTAGTAGTCGGTCTGACCGTGCAGGTCGTCGGGGAGGTACTGCTGGGCCGCGACGCCATCCGGCTCGTCGTGGGCGTAGACGTACTCCGGCGCGCGCTCCCGCCCGGCCGCCCGGGCCGAGGCCTCGGCGACCCGGGACGCACCGCCGTACCCGCTGCCGCGCAGGTGCAGCGGGACCGGACCGCCCTTGCCTGAACGCACGTCGGCGATGGCCTCGTTGATGCCGAGGTAGGCGGCGTTGGACTTCGGGGCGAGCGCGTTGTGGACGACCGCCTGCGCGAGGATGATCCGGGCCTCCGGCATCCCGACCTGGGCCACGGCGTGCATCGCCGCGACGGCGGTCTGCAGGGCCGTGGGGTCGGCCATCCCGACGTCCTCGGAGGCGGCGATGACGATGCGTCGCGCGACGAAGCGCGGGTCCTCGCCCGCCTCGAGCATCCGGGCGAGGTAGTGCAGGGCGGCGTCAACGTCGGAGCCGCGCATCGACTTGATGAGCGCCGAGGCGACGTCGTAGTGCTGGTCACCGGTGCGGTCGTAGCGGACGGCCGCGTGCGCGACCGCCTGCTCGGTGTGCGCGAGGGTGATCTCGAGTGGGCGCGGTCGTTGCACGCCGGCGGCCACCGAGTCCTCGGCGACCCCGGCCGCAGCCTCGAGGAAGGTGAGCGCGCGGCGGGCGTCGCCCCCGGCGAGCCGGACGAGATGCTCCAGCGCCTCGTCGGCGAGCGTGTGCTCCCCGGCCAGACCCCGCTCGTCGGCGACCGCCCGGGTGAGGACGTCGGCGACGTCGTCGTCGGTGAGCGGGACCAGGGTGACGAGCATCGAGCGGGACAACAGGGGCGCGATGACCGAGAAGCTCGGGTTCTCGGTCGTCGCGGCGACAAGGACCACCTGCCGGTTCTCGACGCCCGGGAGCAACGCGTCCTGCTGGGCCTTGGTGAAGCGGTGGATCTCGTCGAGGAAGAGGACCGTCTGGCGGCCGTAGAGGTCGCGCGCTCGGGCGGCCTGCTCCATGACCGCCCGCACGTCCTTGACGCCGGCGGTGACGGCCGACAGCTCGACGAACTCACGCTCCGCGGCCGTCGCGACGAGGTGGGCGAGCGTCGTCTTGCCCGTCCCCGGCGGCCCCCAGAGGATCGCCGAGAGCGGACCCGCCGCTCCCCCGCTGCCCTCGACGAGCCGGCGCAGGGGGCTGCCCGGTCGCAGTACCTCGGCCTGCCCACGGACGTCCTCGACCGAGCGAGGACGCATCCGCACCGCGAGTGGTGGGACGACCCCGCCCGGCGCGCCGCCGGCGTCGGCCGCGGCGGCGCCGAAGAGGTCGCTCCCGTCCTGGCTCACGGGGCCACGCTATCCAGCGCCGGCGACGTCCCTCGCGCTGGCCGGCCGCCGGGGTTGCGCCGCGCTCGCGGCGGGGGTGCACTGGTGGGGTGGGGACGCGGTCGGCGTGGACGGCGGTGGCCACCCTCGTGGCCCTCGCGGGCTGCGCGTCGCCCCCGGCGGACCGCCCCGGCAGCGCGGTGGCCGAGGCGGCACCGACCGTGCGTCCACTGCCCGTCGGGGCCGGCGTGGACTACCAGCTCGGGGGGCCCTCCCCCGTCCCGCCGGGCGTCGGGGTCGTCGTCCGGGACCAGAGCGCACCCCCGCCGGAGGGGGTCTACGCGGTCTGCTACGTCAACGCCTTCCAGACCCAGCCCGAGGCCAACGGGACCTGGCTCGAGCAGCACCCTGAGCTCGTCCTGCGCGACGCGGCGGGCGAGCCGCTCGTCGACGAGGACTGGGGTGAGCTGCTCCTCGACGTGCGTGCCCCGACGCGGGCTGCGGTCGTCGACCTCGTCGCCCCGTGGGTCACCGGGTGCGCCGACCACGGGTACGACGCCGTCGAGCTCGACAACCTCGACTCCTACACCCGCTCCGAGGGGGCGTTGACCCGCGAGGACGCCGCCGAGACCTTCGCGGCGCTGGCCGAGGTGGCCCATCGCGCCGGGCTCGCCGTCGGGCAGAAGAACGCCACCGGGCTCACGGCGCGGCTCGCCCGGGGGGACGCCGACTTCGCCGTCCTCGAGCAGTGCGGCGAGTACGAGGAGTGCGGTGACGCCGCCGAGGCGTACGCCGGCCGCGTCCTGCTCGTCGAGTACACCGCCGACGGCCTCGCCGCGGCATGTGCGGGGTGGCCGAGGCTGCGGCCCGTGCTGCGCGACCTCGACCTCGTCCCGTCCGGCGAGCCCGGGTACCTGCGTCGCGAGTGCCCGGGGGCCGGCCGCCCCACCTCCTGAGGGCGGCCCGTCGCCGCGGCCCCGCGGGACGCGTGCGATCCTGTGCATCGTGAGGACGTGGGGCGAGTGCGGGCCGGCCCGGTGAGCGTCCGGCGGCTGGACGGGTACGAGGAGCTGCTCGTGGCGTCGGGGCACCACCCCGTCGTCGAGCTCGACGTCGGCGGCGGCCTGCCGCCCCCCGCCTGGGCTGCCCGGGTCGGACCGGCGAGCGCCGTCGCGTTCGCGCGCCGCAGCGACCACGGGGTCCCCGGCGCATCGGTCCTCGGCGACGCGCCCGCCGTGGCGAGGCTCGTCGCGGACCCCCGGGTGCGCGCGTGGTTCGAGGGTGGCGACTTCCGCCACCTCGGTCGCCCGCGCCACCTCGACGACCTCGTGGAAGACCACCTGCCGCTGTCGACCGTCGCCGGGGACTGGGAGTGGATGTTCACCCGGACGCCGCCCCCGGCCGTCGCGGGTGAGGAACGCGTCCTCGAGCTGGACTCCGGCCACCGGGAGGAGCTGCTCGGCTTCCTGGCGGTCGCGAGCCCACGGACTCACGGTCAGCCGTTCACCCGGCCGGGGCAGCGCTGGGTCGGCATCCGCGACGAGGGCGGGCAGCTCCTCGCGTGCGGGTCGAGCGAGCCCTCGACCGCGGGGACGCCGACCCTCACCGGGATCGCCGTCGATCCCGGCCAGCGGCGCGCCGGGCTCGGCGCCGCCGTCACGGCCGCCCTGACCCGCGAGGCGGTGGCCCGGACGGGGGCGTGCGCACTCGGGATGTTCTCGGACAACGACGGCGCTCGGCGGCTCTACACCGGCCTCGGGTTCACCGTGGCGGTCCGGTGGCGCAGCCGGTGGCGCGAGGGCGCCCTCCCCCCACAGCCCCCTCCCCGGCAGCCTTGACCAGCTCCCGGACCGCTGCACGCTCGGACTCGCCGCACGAGACCGTCTTCTTCGCTTCCTAGGGCATCGAGCTCACACTCGAGATCTTCTCGGTCATCACCTGACCTTCCCCACCGGCGACGCCGGCGTATCAGGCCAGAATCACCGTTCGACGGACAGCCCCCTTCAGGGGACCACTTGGCGTTCCGGGCCGGCGTGAGGGCTGTGGTTGAGGGTGAGGAGGACGCGGTGGGTCCAGGTCGCTGCCATGGCAACGGCGAGGACAAGGGCGGTGGTGTTGGTGACGATGGTCGACCAGTGCTGGATGTCTGGGGTGCCGGTTGGGGTGGCGAGGAGCAGGATGATCACCGGGGCGGCGAGGCCGGGGGCGAGGCTCCACCAGCGTCGTTGTGCGGCGAGCGCTCCGAGCAGGCCCATGCCGAGCCCGCACGGGATGGCGAGCAGTCCCCAGTAGAGCAGCCCTCCGCGGTCGAGGCCGCCGGTGTAGCCGGAGGTCCTGTCTGCACAGTAGTAGGTGAGGTCGGCGATCAGCAGGCAGATCATCCCGGCTACGGGGCCTGCCCAGACGCGGCGGGCGAGCCAGCCGGCAAGGAATGCGGTGATCGACCACGCCCAGGTGGTGCCGAGCACCGCGGCGAAGATCTGGAGGGGCAGGACGCCCTCGGAGCTGAGGCTGACGGGGCTGTAGGGGGAGCCGAGGGAGTTGCTCAGGGAGTTGGCTGCGCCGAGGCAGAGGCCGAGCAGTGCGGCAGCGATGAGCCTGCTCATGGTGGAGCTCGGCCGGCGGCCTCGCCGGTCGGGCTGGGGAGTTTGGCTGGTCACGGTTCGATTATGCGGTCGGCGTCCGCGGCAACGACGGGATCGTGGGTGACGAGGAGCACGGTGCTGCCGTGGTCGCCACGGCGGGCGAGCAGGGTCAGGATCACGTCACGGTTGCTCGGGTCGAGGGACCCTGTGGGTTCGCCAGCGAGTGCGTCGGTTCGCTGTCGGGCCTGCTCGGCTTTCGGGGCGGTCGTGAAGGGGGGTGGTTCCGGCGGGTCCGGTCAGGGTCGGAGCAGGGCCTCGACCTCGGCCCGCAGCACGGACGCGCCGCTCGCCGGGTCGTGGCGCACGGACCGGATCCCGACCGAGGCGGCCGCGTCGACGTTCGCCCGGGAGTCGTCGACGAACACGACCTCCCCGGGGCCCAGGCCGAGGTCGGCGAGCACGCGGTGGAAGTAGGCGGGCTCGGGCTTCGCGACGCCCAGCTCGGCGGAGTAGAAGACGGCGTCGAAGTGCCGGTCGAGGCCGAGGCCGTCGCGCATCCACGACCGCCGGTGGTCGTGCTGGTTGGTCGCCAGGGCGCACACCAACCCGCGGGCACGCACCTCGGCGACGAGTCCGAGCGCGTCGGCGTCGACCTCCGCCAGCTCCCACAGGGAGAGCAGCTCCCCGAGTGAGACGGTCGCGTCCGGTCGCCGCGCGAGGACACCGACCAGAGTGTCCCGGAGCGGGGCCTCACCGCGCACGGCCGGGGCCTCGGCGGCGAGCACGTCCTCTGCGAACCCCGGGCCGCCGCCCGCCCGCAGCGCCTCGAACCAGCCATCGGGGGTGTGCTGGAGGACGCCGTCGGCGTCCCACAGCACGGCCCGCACGGCCGCAGGCACGCCGGTCGCCACGCGGGGCGTCAGCCCTGCCTCGGGTTCACCTCGGGCGAGCCCTGGGGCGCGCTCGCGCCGGCGGGGGCGGCGTCGATGCCGGCCTCCTTGCGCTGCTCGGGCGTGATCGGGGCGGGGGCGTCGGTCAGCGGGTCGTAGCCGCCGCCGGACTTCGGGAAGGCGATGACGTCCCTGATGGACTCGAAGCCCCCGAGGAGCATGACGATGCGGTCCCAGCCGAAGGCGATCCCGCCGTGCGGCGGCGCCCCGTACTGGAAGGCGTCCAGGAGGAAGCCGAACTTCTCCCGCGCCTGCTCGGGAGTCAGGCCCATGACGGCGAAGACCCGCTCCTGGACGTCGCGCCGGTGGATACGGATGGAGCCGCCACCGATCTCGTTGCCGTTGCACACCATGTCGTAGGCGTACGCGAGCGCCTCGCCGGGACGCTGGTCGAAGGTGTCCTCGAACTCCTTCGTCGGCGACGTGAACGCGTGGTGGACCGCGGTCCAGGCGCCCGCGCCCACGGCGACGTCTCCGGCGGCGACCGCCTCGTCGGCCGGCTCGAACAGCGGCGCGTCCACCACCCACAGGAAGCTCCACGCGTCCTCGTCGATGAGGCCGCAGCGCCGCCCGATCTCGAGACGGGCCGCGCCGAGCAGCGCCCGCGAGGACCGCGGCGCACCCGCCGCGAAGAAGACGCAGTCGCCCGGCCGCGCCCCGACGTGGGCGGCGAGGCCGGCGGTCTCGGCCTCGGAGAGGTTCTTGGCGACCGGCCCGGTGAGCGTGCCGTCCTCCTGGACCAGGACGTAGGCGAGGCCCCTGGCGCCGCGCTGCTTGGCCCAGTCCTGCCAGGCGTCGAGCTGCTTGCGCGGCTGGCTCGCACCCCCTGGCATGACGACGGCCCCGACGTAGTCGGCCTGGAAGACCCGGAAGGTCGTGTCGGCGAAGAGCTCCGTGCACTCGACGAGCTCCTGGCCGAAGCGCAGGTCGGGCTTGTCGGTGCCGAAGCGGCGCATGGCCTCGGCATAGGTCATCCGCACGAAGGGGGTCTCGAGCGAGACGCCGATGAGCTGCCAGATCTCGCGGACGACGGCCTCCCCGAGCTCGAGGACGTCGTCCTGCTCGACGAAGGACATCTCGACGTCGAGCTGGGTGAACTCCGGCTGTCGGTCGGCCCGGAAGTCCTCGTCGCGGTAGCACCGGGCGATCTGGTAGTAGCGCTCCATCCCGGCCACCATGAGCAGCTGCTTGAACAGCTGGGGGCTCTGCGGGAGGGCGTACCAGCTCCCCGGCGAGAGCCGGGCGGGCACGAGGAAGTCGCGGGCGCCCTCGGGGGTGGAACGGGTCAGGGTCGGGGTCTCGATCTCGACGAAGTCACGCTCGCCGAGGACCGCCCGAGCGGCCTGGTTGACCTTCGAACGCAGGCGGAGGGCGTGCCCCGCCGAGTGTGCGCCCGGCCGGCGCAGGTCGAGGTAGCGGTACTTCAGCCGCGACTCCTCGCCGACGGTCACCCGCTCGTCGACCTGGAAGGGCAGGGCGGCGCTCGGGTTGAGGACCTCGATGTGCGACGCCACCACCTCGACCTGCCCGGTCGGCAGCTCGGGGTTGACGTTGCGCTCCTCGCGCGCGGTGACCTCACCGGTCACCCGGACGACGAACTCGCTGCGCAGGTCGTGGGCGGCGCCGGTGAGCACCTCGTCCCGGGCGACCACCTGGACGACGCCGCTCGCGTCCCGCAGGTCGATGAAGGCCACTCCCCCGTGGTCACGCCGCTTGGCCACCCAGCCGGTGAGGGTGACGGTCTGGCCGGTCTGGCCGGCACGCAGGGTGCCGGCCTCGTGGGTGCGGAGCACGGAGGGTCCTTCGTCTCGGAGGGTCGTGGGCGACCGCGCGGCCTGGTCCTGCCGCGCAGCCCGGCGGCCATCCTACGGACGCGGTCCGTCCGGTCCGAACCGGATTCGGACACCGGCGGCCGTCGGCCGCCCGCTCAGGAGCGCGCCGGAAGCAGGCAGACCTCGTTGCCGGAGGGGTCGAGCAGCACGCGCCACGGCAGCGGCCCCCAGCCGTGGTCGAGCTCACGGGCGCCGAGGTGGCGGGCGTGGTCGAGGGCGGCCTCGAGCTCGTCCTCCCCCTCGAGCCGGATGTCGAGATGCGCCGGGTTCTTCTCGCGGCCGCCCTTGGGTGCCTGCTCGGCGCGCAACGTCAGCCGTGGCCCCTCGCCGTCTCGGCGCTGCAGGGTCGCGGCGGCCCCGTCCACCTGCTCCCATCCGGTGGCCCACTGCCAGAAGGCCAGGTCTCGACCGGGGTCGGCGCTCTCCAGGACGATGGCGGCGAGGTCGACGCCGCCGTGGCCCGTGCCCGCCGGCGCGAGCTCGAACGGCTGCCCCTCGGGGTCGGCCAGCGTCGCCGCGGGCCTGCCCCCGCCGGGGCCGAGCCGGCGGGCGCCGAGCGCGCGGGCCCGCTCCTGCGCCTGCTCGCAACCGGCGGCGAGCCGCAGGAGCAGCCGCCCGGGGCCCGTACGCCCGCCGGGCACCCGCGGGAGGCAGAGGTCCAGGGAGGCGCCGCCCTCGACGTCGAGGCGCAGCTCGACGAGGTCGGGCCCGTGGGCAAGGCGGCCACCCCCGAGCATCCCCTCCCAGAAGGCGGCGAGCTCCAGGGGCTCACCGGCGTCGAGGCAGAGGTTCTCCAGGTACATCGACCCGTTCTACCAGCGAGGGGGGTGGTTCGGCCGACCCGTCCCTGGCCGAACCACCGATCCGGTGACCGGCGAGCCCTGGCAGGGTGGCAGGGGGGTCTGGTGGACCACACCAGCGTCCGGCCGCACCCCTCCGGGAAATGCCGTTTCGTCACCACGTCACGATCGTCAGGAGACCTGTCATGTTCACCCCCTCCGCCCGCCTGGCCCGGATCGCCGCCTGGGGCGCTGCCCCCGTGGCCCTCCTCGCCAGCGCCGGGCTCGTCGCGACGGCCTCACACTCGGCCTTCTCCGCGACGACGTCCAACCCCACCGGGAACTGGGCAGCCGGCACCGTCGAGCTCACCGACGACGACGCGGGGACGGCCGCGTTCGACGTGTCGAACATGAAGCCGGGCGACGCGGGCAGCAAGTGCATCGCCGTGACCTCCACCGGCTCCCTCCCCTCGGCCGTCAGGCTCTACGGCACGAGCTACGAGACGACCAAGGACCTCGCCGACGAGCTCGCGCTCGATGTCACCCAGGGCACGGGCGGCTCGTTCGGCAGCTGCGACGGTTTCACCCCGGCGTCCTCGGGCGCCACCGTCTACAGCGGCAGCGTCGCCGACTTCGGCAGCAGCCACACCGGGTACAGCACGGGCGTCGGCACCTGGTCGCCCGCGGGCGGGGAGCAGAGCCGCGTGTACAAGTTCGACCTGGCCTTCGACCCGGACGCCCCCAACAGTGTCCAGGGCGGGACGGCGAGCATCGGGTTCACCTGGGAGGCCCAGAACAGCTGACCGGCCACCGACGACCCCCGTGCCCAGCGCTCGACCCCCGCGCAGGAGCAGCTCACCGCTCCTGGCGTGGGTGCGGCTCCTCGTCGCCGCGCTCGCCCGGTCCGGGGTCGTTCTCGTCGTCGGCCTGGCCGCCTGGAGCACGCTGCCGGCCCTGCTCGGGTGGCAGCCGACGACGGTCGTCAGCGGCTCCATGGCGCCCGCCATCAGGGTGGGCGACATCATCGTGACCCGCCCGGTGGACCCGGCCACCGTCGCCCCGCCCCAGGTCCTCCTCGTCGACGACCCCGACCACCCCGGCCGGCTCCGGCTGCACCGCGTGGTCCGGCGCGACGACGCGGGCCGGCTGGTCCTCAAGGGTGACGCCAACCGGGAGGTCGACTCCAGCGCGGTGACCTCGGGCTCCGTGCACGGGGTCGCCGCCCTGCGCGTGCCGTACGCGGGGCTGCCGGTGCTGTGGGTCCGCGGCGGCGAATGGCTGCGGCTGGGCGGGATGCTCGCCGGGCTGGCGCTGCTCGGTCTGGCCACCGGCCTCGACCGGGACCTGCGGCGCGCCGCCGGGTCGGCACCGACGACCGGCCGCGGCGGACCGGGCGACGGAGGCAGTGCTCCATCGCAGCCTCCACCCGCCGCGAGCGAGCGAGAGCCGGTCGGTGCGTCCAACGCACCTCCTGGCGCCTGGACGGCGCGGCTGCTCACGCCCGCGGTCCTCCTCGGGGGCCTGTTCGCCACCTCGACCGGGGCGTCCTTCGCGGTGAGCACCAGCTCACCCGTCGCCCATCTGACGGCCGCGGTCGTCTCGTGCCGCACCGCGGTGCTCACCACCGGTCCCGCCCTGTACTACCCGTTCGAGGAGCGCACGGCCCGTGGGCGGGTCTCCGACGCCTCCGGTCACGGCCTGGACGGCTCGTACAGCTGGTGGGGGGCCAGCTCCTCGAGGTCGGTGCCGTGCACGGCGGACGGCGGTCGCGCGCTCGACCTGGACGGGCTCACCGGCGGGGTCGAGGGGCCACGACTGTCGGTCGCGGGCTCCTTCTCCCTCTCGGTCTGGTTCCGCACCACCGCCTCGCGCGGTGATCTCATCGGGTTCTCCGACACCGGGTGGACCTCACGAGAGCGCCATCTCTATGTCGACGACGGGCGCCTGGTCCTCGGCGTCTTCTCCGACAGCACCTACACGGGGAGCACCCGCACGGTGACCAGCCGGGCGCGGGTCGCCGACGGGCGCTGGCACCTGGCGACGGCCACGGTGTCCGACGGTGTCATGCGCCTCTACCTCGACGGCGCACCGGCGGGGTCCTCCACGGTCCGCAGCTCGGCCTACGCCGGGGACCTGCGTGTCGGCTACGAGGCGGCGGGATGGTGGCCGGGGCCTGGCAGCGGCCGCTTCGACGGCGCGCTCGACGACGCCGCCTACTGGGCGCGGGCCCTGGGCGAGGCGGAGGTCGTGACGCTCTACGCCGGCGGCGGGGGCTGACCCGCGTCCCGCGGAGCCCGACCGGGGCTGCGCTCGGGCCACGGCGCCTCGGCGGGCCGCAGTCCGGACCAGCCGCCCCGGCGCATCGTCTCGGCCGCAAGCACCGCGATGACGAGGGTCGGGCTGTGCAGCCGCCCCTCGAGGACGCCGGCCACGAGCTCCTCCAGGGGAACCCGGCGTTGCGGCATCCCGAGCTCCTCCCCCGTCCGTTCGTGCCGCTCGCCGTCCGGCACCTGTTCCAGGTCGCGCGCCAGGAAGATCCGCAGGCTCTCGCTCGAGCCGCCCGGCGAGGACCAGTGGTCCACGAGCGTCGCCCAGCGCCCGGCGCGCAGGTCGGCCTCCTCGTAGAGCTCGCGGGCGGCGGTGACGTGCGCCGGCTCCCCGTCGACGTCGAGCAGCCCGGCGGGGATCTCCCAGGCGAACGCGCCGACCGGGTGGCGGTACTGCCGGATCACGACGACGCGGTCCTGCTCGTCGAGGGCGAGCACGGCCACCGCCCCGGTGTGCTCGACGTAGTCGCGGGTGACCACCCCGGCCTCCCCGAGGTCGACCCGGTCGCTGCGCACGTCCCAGACGCGGCCCTCGAAGGCGCGGCGGGAAGCCAGGACCGGCCGCCGCTCCAGCCGGTCGCGCAGCGGCTCAGGCACGCGCCTCCGCTGCCTCCGCGGTCCGCGGGCGCTCCACCTCGACCAGCCGGGAGGCCCGCTGCTGGTCGAGTGCCGCGCCGATCAGCCCGGCGAAGAGGGGGTGGGCGCGCGTGGGCCGGGACTTGAACTCCGGGTGGGCCTGGGTCGCGACGTAGTACGGGTGCACGTCGCGGGGCAGCTCGACGAACTCGACGAGCCCGAGGTCGGGGTGGGTGCCGCTGATGACCAGACCCGCCGCCTCGAGCTGCTCGCGGTAGCCCTCGTTGACCTCGTAGCGGTGCCGGTGGCGCTCGTCGGCGGTGGGCGTGCCGTAGGCCTGCGCGACGATCGTCCCCTCCCGCAGCTGCGCGCGCTGGCTGCCGAGCCGCATCGTGCCGCCGAGGTCACCCGCCCCCTCGACGAAAGCCTTCTGCTCCTCCATCGTCGCGATGACCGGATGCGGTGTCTCGGGGTCGAACTCGGTCGAGCTGGCCCCCTCGATCCCGGCGACGGTGCGCGCGAACTCGATGACCATGCACTGCAGCCCCAGGCAGATGCCGAGGCTCGGGACCTGCCGCTCACGCGCCCAGCGCAGCGCCCCGACCTTGCCCTCGATGCCGCGGACGCCGAAACCACCGGGAACGAGCACCGCGTCGACCCCGCCGAGAGCCTTCTGGGCGCCCGTCTCGGTCTCGCAGTCGTCGGAGGTGACCCAGCGCAGGCGCACCTTGGCGTCGTGGTGGAACCCCCCGGCGCGCAGGGCCTCGCTGACCGAGAGGTAGGCGTCGGGCAGGTCGACGTACTTGCCGACGAGGGCCACCTCCACCTCGTGCTCGGGGTGGTGGACCCGCTCGAGCAGGAGGTCCCAGGCGGTCCAGTCGACGTCGCGGAAGGTCAGCCCGAGCCGGCGCACGACGTAGGCGTCCAGGCCCTCGCGGTGCAGGACCTTGGGGATGTCGTAGATGCTCGGGGCGTCGACCGCGGCGGCGCAGGCCTCGAGGTCGACGTCGCACATCAGGCTGATCTTGCGCTTGATCGAGTCCGGGATGTCCCGGTCGGCGCGCAGGACGAGGGCGTCGGGCTGGATGCCCACCTGGCGCAGCGCGGCGACGGAGTGCTGCGTCGGCTTCGTCTTCAGCTCGCCGCTCGGGGCGAGATAGGGCACGAGGGAGACGTGGAGGAAGAAGACGTTGTCGCGCCCGAGGTCGTGACGCACCTGGCGGGCGGCCTCGAGGAAGGGCAGGGACTCGATGTCACCGACCGTCCCCCCGATCTCGGTGATGATGACGTCCGGCGCGTCCGCCGGTGCGACCCCCGGCGAGCCGGCGGCCTGGGCGCGCATCCGCTCCTTGAGCTCGTTGGTGATGTGCGGGATGACCTGGACGGTGTCGCCGAGGAACTCGCCGCGGCGCTCCTTCTGGATGACCCGGTTGTAGACCTGGCCGGTCGTGACGTTGGCGCTGCCGCGCAGGTTGACGTCGAGGAAGCGCTCGTAGTGCCCGATGTCCAGGTCGGTCTCGGCGCCGTCGTCGGTAACGAACACCTCGCCGTGCTGGAAGGGGTTCATCGTGCCGGGGTCGACGTTGAGGTAGGGGTCGAGCTTCTGCATCGTCACCCGTAGGCCGCGAGCCCGCAGCAGGTGCCCGAGGCTCGAGGCGGTGAGGCCCTTGCCGAGCGAGGAGGCGACGCCTCCGGTCACGAAGATCTGTTTCGTCTGAAGCACCACGGGCTTCAACGATACGTCATCCCGCGCCGGCCTCGCGGTACCAACCCCGCCACCGACACGCGGACTCTTCGCCGCTCTCCCATCCGGCGGCCCGGGAGCGGCCCGCCTGGGAGAGCTCCTCTCGCGCCGACGGGTCCTCCAGGAGCCCGCGGACACCCTCCGCGACGGCCAGGGCGTCCTCGGGAGGGACGAGCCTGCCCACCCCGTCGACGAGGTCGACGAGACCGCCCACCGCCGGACAGACGACCGGCGTGCCGGCGGCCATCGCCTCCTGCACGACGAGGGCCCGGGCCTCCCACCGGCTCGTCAGGACGAAGACCTCGGCCGCGCGCACCCAGGCCTTGGGGTCGGCGACCGGGCCGATGACGCACAGCGGTGCTCCGGCGTGGGCCGCGGCGGCGACGAGATCCTCGCGCAGCCGGGCGACGCCGTCGCCGGCGAGGACCCAGGTGGCGTCTCGCACCGCGGCGGCCGCGGCGACGAGGGTCTCCAGCTGTTTCTGCGGCGCGATCCGCGAGATCGTCAGGACGAGCGGACCTGTGCCCGTGACACCACGGCCCGCGAGCAGCCGCTCGGCCTCGACTGCCCGTTCCTCGGCACCGAGAGGTGCCTCGGCGAGGAGGCCCGGGACGAACGGGGAGCCGACCGGCGCGAGCTCGGCGCGACGCGCCCCGTGCTCACGCGCCAGCTCCACCAGGTCGCTGCTGGCGCCGGACACGAGCACCGAGCGGCCGGCCACGTACCGCAACAGCCGGTCCACGACCCTGGCCCGCGCACCCCCAGCCCAGGCCAGGTCGTTGTGCAGGCTGGTCACCAGCGGCACCGTGCGCGGTGCGAGCAGGGCGCCGACGACGCCGGCCTGCAGCCCGTGGGCGTGGACGACGTCGGAAGCGGCCAGGACGGCGCGCAGCCGGCGCAGCCGACCCGGCGTCCCGGCGTCCTCGCCCGGCCACAACAGCGCGGCGTCCACCAGGCCGAACCGCTCGGCGGTGACCGGCGAGGTCACCACGAGCACGTCCTCGCCGAGGGCCCGTAGCTCGCGGGCGAGCTCGACGACGTGGGTGCCGATCCCGCCGGTGCTCGGGCCTACGAGCAGCGCAACCCTCATCCCACACCCCCTCCTCGCCGGGCCGCCCGGCCTCGCTCGCGGATCTCCCCCATCATCGCCCGGTCGCCGTAGAAGACGGCGAGCAGCGCGGTGAGCAGCGCGGCACCACCGGCGACGACGCCCCACACGACGGTGTCGAGCACGCCGTCGTAGGTCCGCCCGTGTGTCACGAGGTCACCGACGACCACCGCGAGCGCGAGGGCCACGACGACCGCGCCGGCCGTGCGCCCGAGCCCGCGCGTCACCTCGCTCCCCCAGACGCGACGGACGAGCAGGACGAGCGCGACGCCGGCGAGGGTCATCCCGGCGCTCGAGGCCAGGCCCAGGGCCCGCAGGACGGCACCGGCCGTTGCGTGCCCGCCGACGAGCAGCAGGGGCGGCAGGGCGGCGACCCCCCAGCCCGCCGCAGCGGCCGCCGCGGCGTGCAGCGGGCGCCCCCGGACGTAGAGGGCCCGGGTGAGCAGGGCGAGGAGCCCGAAGCCGACGAGCCCTGGGGCATAGGCGACGAGGGCGCCGGGCAGGGCGGCGATGGCCGCGGGGCTCGCACCCGCTGCACCCTTGCGGGCGTCGAGGATGCCGAAGAAGGCACCGATGGCCGGCGCGGCGGCGACGAGGACACCGGCCGCGACCCCCGTGAGGACGAGGACCGCCCGCAGGGCGCGGGCGAGCGTCGGCGCGACGTCTGCGCCCCCGGCGTGACCGAGGGCGATGCCCGGGAAGGTGCTCTGCGCGATCGGCACGGCGAGGACGGCGTAGGGGAGCAGGTAGACGGCCTGGACGTACGCGTAGATGCTCGCGACGCCGTGGTCGATCGAGTGGTTGGCGAGCCAGAGGGTCACGAGGACGGTGGCCTGCTGGGCGAGCAGGGCCAGGACCCCGGCACCGGCCAGGTGCCCGATCCGGCGGCGGTCGGCCGGCTCGAGCCGCAGGCCGGGACGCCACCGCCATCCGGTCCGCATCGCGGGGACGACGAGCGGCAGGGACAGCACGACGACGCCGAGCGTCGTGCCCCAGCCGAGGACGGCCACGGCCCGGTCGGGGACCACTGCGGCCGAGGTCTCCCCCCGGACGATCGCGCCGTACCAGAGGTAGCTCACGAGGACGAGCACCGAGGACAGCAGCGGCGCGAGCGCGGCGAGGAGGAAGCGGCGGTGGGCGTGCAGCAGCCCGGTGAGGACGATGCCCACCCCGTAGAGCGGGACCTGCACGGCGAAGATGCGCAGGAGGCTCCGGCCGACCGCCAGCGAACCGGGGTCCCGCGCCTCGACCAGCCAGCCGACGACGGGGCCGGCGAGCAGGAACAGCAGCGCGGCGAGGGGCACGAGGACGGCGAGCGTCCACGTGAGGAGCACCGACGCCAGGCGGTCGGCCCGGTCCCGGTCGCCGGCACCGAGGTGGTGGGCGATGAGCGGGACGGCGACCGCCGCGAGGGTGCCGCCCGCCGCGACCTCGTAGACGACGTTGGGCAGCGCGTTGACGCTCTGGTAGATGCTGCCGACGCCCTTGGCCCGGACCGACTCCGAGAAGACGATCACCCGGCCGAAACCGGCCACCCGCGCGAGGAGGGTGACCACGGAGATCAGGCCCGCCGCCCCGGCGACCCCGAGGGCGGCCCGCTGCCGGGTCATCGACCCCCCCGGCCCCACGCGTCGAGCTCGCGCAGCACCGGCGTGGACTCGATGACTGCGGTGAAGCTGACCCGCTCCGAGACCAGGGTGGTCGCGACGAGCACGGCCAGCGCGCCGAGGCGGCCGCGCCGTCCACAGCCGTGCACGAGGGCCACACCGACGAGCGCGCCCGCCGCGTTCGCCCCGGTGTCGCCGAGCATCGAGCGGCCGGCGAGGTCGGGGCCGAGGGCGGCGAGCGCCGCACCGACGGCAGCACCGGCGCTCGCGGCACCGGCCCCACCGCCCAGGGCGATCGGCGTGCCGGCGAGGGCGGTCGCCTTGAGCGCCCGTCCCGGCCTGAGGTCGAGGAGGTTGGCGAGGTTGGCGCTGCCGGCGACCACGCCCGCGCCGACGAGGGTGTCGAGCGTGCTCGCCTCGCCCCGGCCACGGTCGGCGAGCGCCGCGGCGGCCAGGCCGGTCAGACCGAGACCAGCGATCTTGACCGCACCGGTGGTCAGCTCTCCGCGGGCGGCAGCGCCGAGATGGCCCTTCAACCCCTTGGAGCCGCTGTCGCCGGCGAGGTCGTCGAGGGCACCGAAGGCCCCGGCCCCGACGGCGGCGAGGAGCCCGGGTGCGCCGCCGAGGGTGGCCCCGGCGGCCGCTCCGGCGACGAAGGCCGGCCCCTCGAGCAGGGTGACCGTCCGTCCCGCGTGGTTGGTGCGCTCCCACCGGCGCGAGCGCACCCGGGCGACGAGCGCCCGGTGCGCCCCTGTGGTCACGACCGCCGCGAGGACCCCGGCCGCCGCACCCGCAGGCCTCACGACTGCGGTACCGGGGCGAACGCCGCGTCCGTGCCCGGACCCAGCCCGTACTGCCCGGCGCCTCCACCGTCCTGCTCGACGAGTGCGTACACCACGCTCGCCTGGCCCATCGGGTCCCCGGTGTCGTCGACGGAGGAGACCGCGTCCGCCGTGGAGGAGTCCCGCAGGCTGGCCAGCACCGAGACGCCGTCGCCTTCGCCGTCGAGGTCCGCCGCGAGCACGACGCCCCGGGAGGCGTCGTCTAGTGCCTGCGCGAGAGCCACCCACCGCTGCGCGGTCTCGGTCTGCGCGGCCTCGTCACCGTCGGAGACGGTGCCCGCGACGACGACGACCAGGTCGGCCCGCGTGAAGTCGGGCGCGTCGAGGGAGATCAGCCCGTCGTCCGCGAGCGTCTGGAGGCCCTCCCGGGCGGTCGCGTCGTCCGGCCCGCTGTCGCCGGCGGGCGCGGTGCGGGTGAGCAGCCGGGCGAGCAGCACGTCCCGCGGGTCGCTCGAGTCGCCGGTCGTCTCGACGCCGGTCTGCGCAGTGACCTCCTCGACGGCCCGGTCCCGGGCGCCGGCGGTGGCCTCGTCCGTCGTCACCCAGTCCTCGCCGACCGACGTCGTCGAGGAGACCGTGGCTCCGGCGGTGCCGAGCATGTCGGTGACGGCCTCGCTGACGGACGCGTCGGCGCCGGGCAGCACGACGAGCGCGACCGAGCGCGCGGTCAGCGACCCGCCGACCACGCGTCCGGAGACCGCGTCGAGGAAGGAGCTGCGCGCCTCGGCCTCGGTGTCGGCGTCGGCGAGCTCGTCGTTCAGCTGGGCCTTGTCCTCGCGCAGCCCGGCCACCTCGTTCTGCAGGGTGGAGCCGATCTCGCCCTTGAGCGGCCCCGCCCCGAGCACGATCCCCACCGCGAGCGCGAGGAAGATCGAGACGATGGAGACGAGGTGGTAGCGGAAGTCGATCACCCGAACACTCCTTCGAGGGCGGTCCCCAGGTCGTCGGCCCAGGCCGCGAGGACCTCGAGCATGGCGCGGCCCCCGGCGGTGGACCACAGGGCGGCCCCGAGCGCGAGCAGCCCGACGAGGAGCATCAAGGCGATGCTCAGCGACGAGATGCGGGTGCGGTAGAGCCGGCTGACACCCTTGGCATCGACGAGCTTGCCTCCGACCCGCAGCCGGGTGAGGAAGGTGCTGGCCATCCCCGAGCGCCCCTTGTCGAGGAACTCCACGAGCGTCACGTGGGTTCCGACGGCGACGATGAGCGAGGCCCCCTTGTCGTCGGCGAGGAGCATGGCGACGTCCTCGCTGGTGCCCGTCGCGGGGAAGACCACGGGGTCGACACCGAGGGCTCGCACCCGGGCCACCCCCGGTGCGTTGCCGTCCCGGTAGGCGTGGACGACGATCTCCGCGCCGCAGCGCAGCGCCGCGTCCGAGACCGAGTCCATGTCACCGACGATGAGGTCCGGGGTGTGCCGCGCCTCGATGAGCGCGTCGGCGCCGCCGTCGACCCCGATGAGGACCGGCTTGTACTCCCGGATGTAGGCCCGCAGCGTCTCGAGGTCCTCCTTGTAGTGGTACCCCCGGACGACGATGAGGACGTGGCGGCCGTCGATCTCCGTGCGGATGTCGGGGACCCCCACCCCGTCGAAGAGCAGCTCGCGCTCGCGGCGCAGGTAGTCCATCGTGTTCTCGGCGAACGCCTCGATCTCGGCCGACAGCCCGGCACGCGCCAGGGTCATCGCCTCCTGGATCGCGTCGGCGTCGAGCAGCCGGCCGGCGCCCACCGGTGTCGAGCCGCGCAGCAACCCTCCGTCCTCGACGCGGACGGTGGTCCCGTCCTTGAGCTCCATCACCTCGGGGCCGGCCCGGTCGAGCAGCGGGATGCCGGCGGCGACGATGATCTCCGGGCCGAGGTTCGGGTAGCGCCCGGAGGTCGAGGCGGCAGCGTTGACGACCGCCGCCGGACGGCACGCGACGAGCGCCTCGGCGCTCACCCGGTCGATGTCGGTGTGGTCGATGACCGCGACGTCCCCGGGCCTGAGGCGCTTGGTGAGGTTCTTGGTCCGTCGGTCGACGCGAGCGGGCCCGGAGCACCCTTCGGTGGGGTCACGACGGCTCGGGAGACGGATGGACATCTGCACCATCGTGCCACGACCGGTCAGGCCCGGGCGCGACCGAGCAGGTCGCGCGCGTGCTCGAGGGCTGCCTCGGTGCCCGACCCGCCGAGCATCCGCGCGAGCTCGGCGACCCGCTCCTCTCCCGTCGCCTCGCGGACCATGCTGCGGGTGACGTGGCCGTCGTCGGCCCGCTCGACGACGAGGTGGCGGTCGGCGTGCGCCGCGACCTGGGCGAGGTGGGTGACGACGACGACCTGGGCGTGCCGGGCCAGCGCGGCCAGCCGGGCCCCGACGTCGAGGGCGGCACGCCCGCCCACTCCGGCGTCGACCTCGTCGAAGACGAAGGTCGGCACGGCGGGGCCGGCCTCGCTCGTCGCCACCTCGACCGCGAGCATCACCCGCGACAGCTCGCCTCCCGAGGCCGCCCGGGTGACCGACCGTGCCGGAGCGCCGGGTCCGGGCGCCAACCGGACCTCGACGGTGTCGGCACCGTCGGCGCCGAACCGGCCGGCGTCCTCGACGGCCACCGAGACGGTGGCCGTCCCCATGGCGAGGTGCCCGAGCTCCGCGGTGATCCGCTCCCCGAGAGCGACGGCCGCCGCTCGGCGGCGCTCGGTGAGGGTGGAGGCGGCGTGCGCGCGTCTCGTCGAGAGGGCTGCGACCCGCTCCGCCAGCTCCTCGATGCGGTCGCCGGTGCCCTCGAGCTCGGCGACCCGGGCCGCGGCGGTCCCCGCCCAGGCGAGGACGTCCTCGACGGTCGGCCCGTAGAGACGGGTCAGCTCGGTCAGCCGCGCGCGCCGCTGCTCGACCTGGTCCAGCCGGGCCGGGTCGACGTCGAGGTCGGCCAGGTAGGAGCCGAGGTCCGCGGCCACGTCCGCGGCCAGGTAGCGGATCTCGTCGACCCGGGAGACGAGCCCGGCGAGGGCCGGGTCGGTGGATGCCGCGGCCATGAGCCCGGCGGAGACCTGCGCGAGCGCCTCGAGGGTGCCGCCACCGGTGACGTCGTCCTCGGAGCCGTGCAGCACGGTGTGCGCCGCGCCCGCGGCCGCACGCAGCTCCTCGGCGTGTCCGAGACGGTCGGACTCGGCCCGCAGCAGCGCGTCCTCGGCCGGTGCCGGGTCGACGGCCTCGATGCGCTCGAGACCGAGCCGGAGGCTCTCGGCCTCCCGGGCGCGGGCCTCCGCGGCGGTGCGCAGGTCGGCGAGCTCGGCCTCGGTCTCCTGCAGCTCGGCGTGCACCGCCCGGTAGGTCGCCAGGGCCTCGGCCACCTCGGGGCCGCCGAAGGCGTCGAGCACCTCGCGGTGCTCCTCGGTCCGTCGCAGCCGCCACTGGTCGGCCTGGCCGTGGACGGCGACGAGGTGCTCGGCGAGGTCGCCGAGGACCCCGACGGGCGCCGCCCGCCCGCCCACGTGGGCCCGCGAGCGACCGTCGGCGCCCACCGTGCGGACCAGGACGAGCCCGTCGCCGGTGTCGGCCCCGGCCTCCTCGGCGCGGACGAGCGCCGGATGTCCGGCGGGCAGGTCGAGCACACCCTCGACGACGGTGCGCCGGGCGCCGGCGCGCACCAGGCCCGAGTCCCCCCGGCCCCCGAGCAGCAGCCCCAGCCCGGTGACGACCATCGTCTTGCCGGCTCCGGTCTCGCCGGTGAGCACCGTCAGCCCGGGGTGGAGAGGCAGGACGGCCTCGTCGATGACCCCGAGGTCGCGGATGCGGATCTCCTCGATCACCGCGTGGGCCCCTCCCCGGGCCGCTGGGAGCGCGCCCCACCTCGCCACCCGTGGACGGGGAGGTGGAACTTCTCGACGAGGCGGTCGGTGAAGCCCCCGTCGGACAGCCGGGCGAGCCGGACCGGCTGTCCGGAGCGCTCGACCTCGACCTGGGCCCCCGGCGGGAGGGCGACGGCTCGGCGCCCGTCGCACCACAGAACGGCCTCGGCGTCGCTGTCCGGCAGCAGCTGGAGGGCGACGTGCGTCTCGGGACCGACGAGGACAGGGCGGGCGAAGAGCGCGTGGGCACTGATCGGGACGACGAGCAGCGCCTCGACGTCGGGCCACACGACCGGCCCGCCCGCCGAGAAGGCGTAGGCGGTCGACCCGGTCGGGGTGGCGACGACGACCCCGTCGCAGCCCCAGGTCGACAGCGGGCGGCCGCCGATCTCGACGGTGAGCTCGAGCATCCGCTCGCGTGCGGCCTTCTCGACGCTCACCTCGTTGAGCGCCCACGAGGAGAAGACGAGCTCGCCCCCTCGCCGGGCGCGCACGTCGAGGGTCATCCTCTCCTCGACCCGGTAGTCGCGTGCACAGATGCGCTCGACCGTGGCGTCGAGGTCCTCGCGCTCGGCCTCGGCGAGGAAGCCCACGTGGCCCAGGTTGACCCCGAGCAGCGGAGCCCCCGAGCCCCGGGAGAGCTCCGCGCCCCGCAGGATCGTGCCGTCGCCGCCGAGCACGCACACGAGCTCGCAGTCGATGCCGTCGGCGCGCTCGTCGACCCCGCCGACACCCTCGACGGCGCCCAGGGGCGTGTCCTCGAGGTCGGCCAGCGGGGCGCACACGCCGATCCCCGAGGACAGCAGCCGGGAGGCGACCGCAGCGGCCAGCTCCTGGGCGTCGGGACGGGTGGCATGGGTGACGAGGAGCACGCGGCGGGACGGGCTCGTCATTCTCGTCCTCCCGGGGGCCGCGCGGTGGCCGCCCGCACGGCTGCGGCGACCTCGTCCGGGCTCATTCTCCCCGATGCCGCTCGGCGGGCCCACACGAGGTACTCGGCGTTGCCGGCGCCGCCGCTGATCGGGCTCGGGATGAGGCCGTGCACCGCCACGCCCGTGGCCTCGAGGGCGGCGATGACCCTCTCGACCGCCGCGGCGCGCTCGGCGGGCTCGCGCACCACTCCGCTCGAGGCCAGCCGCGCCCTGCCCACCTCGAACTGTGGCTTGACGAGGACGAGCAGGTCGCCGCCCTCGTCGAGCAGCCCGGCCAGGTCGCTCGCCACGAGCGTGAGCGAGATGAACGACAGGTCGGCGACGACGAGGTCCGCGGGGCCACCGACGTCGGCGGCCCGCAGCCCCCGGATGCTCGTGCCGGAGCGGTCCTCGACCCGCGGGTCGGCGGCGAGGGTGGGCACGAGCTGGCCGTGCCCGACGTCCACGGCGACCACGCGGCGGGCCCCTCGGGCGAGCAGGACCTCGGTGAAGCCGCCGGTGGAGGCCCCGACGTCGACACACCGGCGGTCCTGCGCGGTGAGCCCTCGCGGCGCCCAGTGGTCCAGGGCCGCGAGGAGCTTGTGCGCCGCCCGCCCGACCCACCGGGGGGCCGCGTCGTCGACCGCGAGGTCGGTATCGGCGTCGACGGCCTGGGACGGCTTGCGCGCGGCGACCCCGGCGACCCGGACCAGGCCCGTGCGCACGAGGTCGCGGGCGTCGCCTCGGGAGCGGGCCATCCCCCGGCGCACCAGCTCGGCGTCGAGCCGCGCGATGTCAGTCTCCGAGGTCACCGAGACGCGAGCGCAGGGTGCGCTGGACCTCCTCGCCCGCGGCGAGCTGGGCGTCGAGGTCGACCTCCGGCGACGCGGCGAGCTCGGCGAGCGCGGAGTCGATGACGAGGTCGCCGGTCTCCGGACGGTCCTCGGGCTGGTCGCTCACGAGCTGCCCTTGCGGGTCGCGGGCGCTGTGGACCTCTTCGCGGGCGTCTTCGCCGCCGAGGTCTTCGCCGCCGGAGACTTCTTGGCCGTCGCCTTCTTCGCGCCGGACCTCGTCGCGGAGGTCTTCGCCGCCGCAGTCTTCGTCGACGAGGTCTTCGTCGCCGCGGACTTCTTGGCCGGCGCCTTCTTCGCGCCCGACGTCTTCGCGGGGGTCTTCGCCGCCGAGGTCTTCGCCGCCGCGGACTTCTTGGCCGGCGCCTTCCTCGCGCCCGACGTCTTCGCGGGGGCCTTGGGCGCGGGGGTGCTCGCCACCGGCATCACCGTCGCCGAGGACGACGTCACGCCCGCGGGCGCTCCGGCATCCGGTGCAGGCACCGCGGACCGGCTCCGTTCAGAGCTGCGCGTCCCCGCAGAGCGCCCCACCTCCTCGAGCTGGGCTGCCAGGGCTGCGACCCGGGCCGCGAGGGACTGCACGTCGGCACGCAGGCGCGCGGCGTCGAGGCGCTGCACCGCGGCGTCCACCTCGCGCTCGATGAGCCCCGTCAGCTGGGTCCGGTTGCGCTCGGCAGTGCTGAGCAGCTCACCGGCGACCCGTTCGACCTGTGCCGTCACCGCCGAGGGCGACCCGCTCGACCCGGCGAAGGCGACGAGCTGCTGTGCCGCCTCGACCGCCCGGGCGCGCGTCGTCTCGCCGAGCCCGGCGGCGAGCTCGACGTAGGCGCGGATGGAGCGCTTGACCATGGGACCTCCTCCTTCGGGCCGGACGCCACCGGCCACTGCCACGCTACCGGTCGGCCAGCCGGTCCAGCAGTCGGTGGGCCTCCTCGCCCAGCCGGGCGGCGCTCTCGTCCTCTCCGGCGTCGCGTGCCTCGTGCGCACGCCGGACGGCCGCGGCCAGCTCCTCCAGGGACGGCTCACCGGCGGCCGGGTCCTCGCACAGCCAGCGCAGGTCGGGCGCGAGGAGCGTCGGCCGGTGGTCGGCCGGCGCGGCGAGCACCGCGTCCAGGTCGTCGACGCCGGTGAGGACGAGGAGCGAGTCGGTGCCGGCCCGCCGGGCCCCGAGGACGTCGGTGACGAGGCGGTCGCCCACCGCGAGCACACGCGCGGTGTCGGTCGAGAGCCGGTGCGCGGCCAGCGCGTAGAGCGGCGGCTCCGGCTTGCCCGCGACGAGGTCGGGGCCACGACCCACCGCCTCCGCGACCGCTGCCACGAGTGCCCCGTTGCCGGGGGCGGTCCCGCGCTCGGTCGGTAGGGTGAGGTCGGTGTTCGACGCCACCCAGGTGGCCCCGTCCGCGACGGCGTACGCCACCTCGGCCAGGTCCGCGGCACTGACGTCACGCCCGTACCCCTGGACGACGGCGACCGGGGCGCCCGTCCCCGGTTCCGGGCGCCGGACCGCGCGGAAGCCGGCCTCGCTCAGCGCGACCGTCACCCCCTCACCGCCGACTGCGAGCACGATGCCCCCCTCGCTCACCCCGTGCTCATGCAGCAGCCAGGCGGCGGCCTGGCTGCTCGTCACGACGTCCGCCGACCCGAGGCGCAACCCGAGCTCGCGCAGATGACTGGCGACCGCCCCCGGGGTGCGCGAGGCGTTGTTCGTCGCGTAGACCACCGGGGCCGAGAGCGCGCTCAGCGTCTCCACGGCGTGCGGCACGGCGTCCGTCCCCCGGTAGACGACGCCGTCGAGGTCGCAGACGACCGCGTCGTACCGCTCGAGGAGGGCGGTCATCGAGGACCGTCGCCCTCGTCGGCGGTGGGCTCCTCGGCTCCCTCGCCGAGGTCCTCCACGACCACGCCGTCGAGCTCCTCGAGCCGCTCCGCGGCGTCCGTCTCGTCGTCGGTGTCACCGTCGAGGGCCCGCTGGAACCAGTCCCGTGCCTCGTCCACCCGCCCCAGCTCGAGGAGGGTGTCCGCGTAGGCGTACTGGAGCCGGTGGACGCCCGCACCCCCCCGCCGCGTCAACGCCGGCAGCTGGAGGGCCAGGAGGGCGGCGTCGAGCTGTCCGAGGTCCCGGCGCACCCCGGAGACGACGATCGCCAGCTCGAGCGCCTCGGCGCCGGTCAGCGCTCGAGCCTGCGGCGAGGAGGCGAGCTCCAGGGCACGCGTGTGTCGCCCGAGCCCGCGTTCACAGTCGACCATGAGCGGCAGCAGGTGTTCGGAGCCACTAAGCCGCCGCACGGTACGGAACTCGGTCAGGGCCCGGGCGAAGTCCCCACGTCGGTACGCCACCATGCCCAGGGCCTCCCGCGCGGCCGGGACGCGCCCCGCGCGGCGAACCGCCGTCTCGGCGTGCGCCAGCGCGGCGTCCAGCTCGTCGGCCTCGAGCATCACCGACACCATGACGAGGTGCTTGGCCACCCCGTCGGCGTTCTCCTTCGAGAGCGTGCGCAGCTGGTGGTGCACCGCGCGGTCCAGCTCGCGTCCGGTGACCTCCTCGGGGACGCGTGGCTCCGGCAGCCGCGGCCCCTTGGCCGCGAGCCGGCTTCCGCCCCGCGGCGCGACGCCGGCTCGCTCCGCTGCCGGGCGCTCCCCGCCCGGCCGCCCCCCGCGCTCGTCGCGACGTCGCCCGGTGCGCGGGCCGGCGGCTCGCCGGGGCCGCTCACCCCCCCGGTCGCGGGGGGAAGGGTTTCGGTGCTCGGCCACAGTCGGTCCTCTTTCGTCACGGCGGGCCCGGTTCTCGCCACGGCGGGCCCGAGGTCAGTCTAGGCAGCGCGGGATGCCGCCACCGCCGGGCCCCGAGCATGAGAAAGGGCCCGTCGCGAACGACGGGCCCTTTCTGGAAAGTATGTCCGGCTGCGTCCTACTCTCCCACACCGTCACCAGTGCAGTACCATCGGCGCTGAAGGGCTTAGCTTCCGGGTTCGGAATGGAGCCGGGCGTTTCCCCTTCGCTATGACAGCCGAAACTCTATGGAGATGTGTCGTGCCTACTTACCGTAGGCCTCCCGACCGTATCTCGGGAACTGCACAGTGGACGCGAGCACACGAAAATCTTTAAGTGTGAGTCAAGTTGTCGGCTTATTAGTACCAGTCAGCTACATGCATTGCTGCACTTCCACATCTGGCCTATCAACCCGGTAGTCTAGCCGGGAGCCTCTCGGGACAAGTCCCATGGAAACCTCATCTTGAAGCGTGCTTCCCGCTTAGATGCTTTCAGCGGTTATCACTTCCGAACGTAGCTAATCAGCGGTGCCCTTGGCAGGACAACTGACACACCAGAGGTTCGTCCATCCCGGTCCTCTCGTACTAGGGACAGCCCTTCTCAAGTTTCCTACGCGCACAGCGGATAGGGACCGAACTGTCTCACGACGTTCTAAACCCAGCTCGCGTACCGCTTTAATGGGCGAACAGCCCAACCCTTGGGAGATACTCCACCCCCAGGATGCGACGAGCCGACATCGAGGTGCCAAACCATGCCGTCGATATGGACTCTTGGGCAAGATCAGCCTGTTATCCCCGGGGTACCTTTTATCCGTTGAGCGACGGCGCTTCCACAAGCCACCGCCGGGTCACTAGTTCCGACTTTCGTCCCTGCTCGACATGTCTGTCTCGCAGTCAAGCTCCCTTGTGTACTTACACTCGACACCTGATTGCCAACCAGGCTGAGGGAACCTTTGAGCGCCTCCGTTACATTTTAGGAGGCAACCGCCCCAGTTAAACTACCCACCAGGCACTGTCCCTGATCCGGATCACGGACCGAGGTTAGATATCCAGAACGACCAGAGTGGTATTTCAACGTTGACTCCACACACACTGGCGTGCATGCTTCACAGTCTCCCACCTATCCTACACAAGCCGTACCGAACACCAATACCAAGCTATAGTAAAGGTCCCGGGGTCTTTCCGTCCTGCTGCGCGTAACGAGCATCTTTACTCGTAGTGCAATTTCGCCGAGTTCGCGGTTGAGACAGTGGAGAAGTCGTTACGCCATTCGTGCAGGTCGGAACTTACCCGACAAGGAATTTCGCTACCTTAGGATGGTTATAGTTACCACCGCCGTTTACTGGGGCTTAAATTCTGAGCTTCGACCCGAAGATCTAACCCGTCCTCTTAACCTTCCAGCACCGGGCAGGCGTCAGTCCGTATACATCGTCTTGCGACTTCGCACGGACCTGTGTTTTTAGTAAACAGTCGCTTCTCCCTGGTCTCTGCGGCCCTTCACCCTAGGAGGCAAGCTCCTTCAGGGTCCGGGCCCCCCTTCTCCCGAAGTTACGGGGGCATTTTGCCGAATTCCTTAACCACGATTCACTCGATCGCCTTGGTATTCTCTACCTAACCACCTGAGTCGGTTTGGGGTACGGGCGGCTAGAACCTCGCTAGAAGATTTTCTAGGCAGCATAGGATCACCCTGCTTCCCGCATTCGCGGTCACTATCGGGTCTCAGGATATGTGCCGGACGGATTTGCCTATCCGGCTCCCTACACCCTTGGACGTGGACAACCATCGCCACGCGGAGGCTACCTTCCTGCGTCTCTCCATTGCTTGACTACTACAACCTCGGGTCGCGCGCTCCACTCAGGTCGTCACCCGAAGGATCAGAACAAGAGCTTCAGGCGCTTAGCATCAGAAGGTTCGTCATGGGCGGTTCTTCGCCGGTTCCGGAATATCAACCGGATGTCCATCGACTACGCCTGTCGGCCTCGCCTTAGGTCCCGACTTACCCAGGGCAGATTAGCTTGACCCTGGAACCCTTGGTTATTCGGCGGACGGGTTTCTCACCCGTCATTCGCTACTCATGCCTGCATTCTCACTCGTGTGGCCTCCACGGCTGGATCACTCCGCCGCTTCCCTGGCCGCACGACGCTCCCCTACCCATCGACACGCTTGGACCGTGGACCCGCAGGTGTCACGGCCGGGCAAAGTGTCAATGCCACAGCTTCGGTGGTGTGCTTGAGCCCCGCTACATTGTCGGCGCGGAATCACTTGACCAGTGAGCTATTACGCACTCTTTAAAGGGTGGCTGCTTCTAAGCCAACCTCCTGGTTGTCAATGCAACTCCACATCCTTTTCCACTTAGCACACGCTTAGGGACCTTAGCTGGTGATCTGGGCTGTTTCCCTCTCGACTACGGAGCTTATCCCCCGCAGTCTCACTGCCACGCTCTCACTTACCGGCATTCGGAGTTTGGCTAACGTCAGTAACCTGGTGAGGCCCATTGGCTATCCAGTAGCTCTACCTCCGGTAAGAAACACGTGACGCTGCACCTAAATGCATTTCGGGGAGAACCAGCTATTACGGAGTTTGATTGGCCTTTCACCCCTACCCACAGCTCATCCCCTCAGTTTTCAACCTAAGTGGGTTCGGTCCTCCACGACGTCTTACCGTCGCTTCAACCTGGCCATGGGTAGATCACTCCGCTTCGGGTCTAGACCCAGCGACTCATTCGCCCTGTTCGGACTCGCTTTCGCTACGGCTTCCCCACACGGGTTAACCTCGCCACTGAGCACTAACTCGCAGGCTCATTCTTCAAAAGGCACGCCGTCACCCCACAAGGAGGCTCCGACGGATTGTAGGCACGCGGTTTCAGGATCTATTTCACTCCCCTCCCGGGGTACTTTTCACCTTTCCCTCACGGTACTTGTCCGCTATCGGTCACCAGGGAATATTTAGGCTTAGCGGGTGGTCCCGCCAGATTCACACGGGATTTCTCGGGCCCCGTGCTACTTGGGATGGTTCTCTGGAGTTCGCGCCATTTCGTCTACGGGGGTAGCACCCTCTGTGCCGGACCTTTCAATGTCCTTCGACTATGACGCGAATTTTTGACTCCATGTCAGCATGTCAGTACTGACCGAGAAGTCCCACGACCCCTCACCTGCAACGCCTGACAGCTATCACGCAGATGAGGTTTAGCCTGTTCCGCTTTCGCTCGCCACTACTCACGGAATCGCGGTTGCTTTCTCTTCCTGTGGGTACTGAGATGTTTCACTTCCCCACGTTCCCTCTACCCACCCTATGTGTTCAGGTGGGAGTGACTGGACTTGCCTCCAGCCGGGTTTCCCCATTCGGAAATCCTCGGATCACAGTCTGGTTATCGACTCCCCGAGGCTTATCGCAGATTCCTACGTCCTTCTTCGGTTCCTGGTGCCAAGGCATCCACCGTGTGCCCTTATAAACTTGAGCCACAAAGATTTAAGATGCTCGCGTCCACTGTGTAGTTCTCAACATACGGGCGGTCCCTCGTGCAGTCTCGGCGCCTGCGCGGATCACTCCGGCGGTTCGTCCGTGACGAGGTCCAGGCCTCGCGGCCCATGAGGTGGGGCGCTTGTGCGCCCGAGCCCTCAGGACCCAACAACGTGTCAGGCACCGGGGCCCCGCGGCGACGTTCCACTCTCCCGAAGGAGCTGTACTTGTCGACCGTGCGGTCACGGTGCCAACTAATCGATGTTCCACCCTTGAGCACCTGCCACCGGGCGTACGCCGGTGGCCAGGCTCTGGATCGCTTGCGCGACCAGTGCTCCTTAGAAAGGAGGTGATCCAGCCGCACCTTCCGGTACGGCTACCTTGTTACGACTTAGTCCCAATCGCCAGTCCCACCTTCGACGGCTCCCTCCACAAGGGTTGGGCCACCGGCTTCGGGTGTTACCGACTTTCGTGACTTGACGGGCGGTGTGTACAAGGCCCGGGAACGTATTCACCGCAGCGTTGCTGATCTGCGATTACTAGCGACTCCGACTTCATGGGGTCGAGTTGCAGACCCCAATCCGAACTGAGACCGGCTTTTTGGGATTCGCTCCACCTTGCGGTTTCGCAGCCCTCTGTACCGGCCATTGTAGCATGTGTGAAGCCCAAGACATAAGGGGCATGATGATTTGACCTCGTCCCCACCTTCCTCCGAGTTGACCCCGGCAGTCTTCTATGAGTCCCCGCCATAACGCGCTGGCAACATAGAACGAGGGTTGCGCTCGTTGCGGGACTTAACCCAACATCTCACGACACGAGCTGACGACAACCATGCACCACCTGTATACGAGTGTCCAAAGAGAACGTCATCTCTGACGCGTTCTCGTATATGTCAAGCCTTGGTAAGGTTCTTCGCGTTGCATCGAATTAATCCACATGCTCCGCCGCTTGTGCGGGCCCCCGTCAATTCCTTTGAGTTTTAGCCTTGCGGCCGTACTCCCCAGGCGGGGAACTTAATGCGTTAGCTGCGGCACGGATCTCGTGGAATGAGACCCACACCTAGTTCCCAACGTTTACGGCGTGGACTACCAGGGTATCTAATCCTGTTCGCTCCCCACGCTTTCGCTTCTCAGCGTCAGTAATGGCCCAGAGACCTGCCTTCGCCATCGGTGTTCCTCCTGATATCTGCGCATTTCACCGCTACACCAGGAATTCCAGTCTCCCCTACCACACTCTAGTCTGCCCGTACCCACTGCAAGTCCGGGGTTGAGCCCCGGATTTTCACAGCAGACGCGACAGACCGCCTACAAGCTCTTTACGCCCAATAATTCCGGACAACGCTCGCACCCTACGTATTACCGCGGCTGCTGGCACGTAGTTAGCCGGTGCTTCTTCTGCAGGTACCGTCACTTTCGCTTCTTCCCTGCCGAAAGAGGTTTACAACCCGAAGGCCGTCATCCCTCACGCGGCGTCGCTGCATCAGGCTTTCGCCCATTGTGCAATATTCCCCACTGCTGCCTCCCGTAGGAGTCTGGGCCGTGTCTCAGTCCCAGTGTGGCCGGTCGCCCTCTCAGGCCGGCTACCCGTCGTTGCCTTGGTGAGCCATTACCTCACCAACTAGCTGATAGGCCGCGAGTCCATCCCAGACCGAAAAACTTTCCAGACGGTAGAGATGCCTCTCCGTCTCGTATCCGGTATTAGCTCCGGTTTCCCGGGGTTATTCCAGAGTCTGGGGCAGGTTACTCACGTGTTACTCACCCGTTCGCCACTGATCACCTCGGAGCAAGCTCCGAGGGTCACCGTTCGACTTGCATGTGTTAAGCACGCCGCCAGCGTTCGTCCTGAGCCAGGATCAAACTCTCCGTTGATGTATGACTCCCGATACGAGACCGGGAAATCGGTACCCTTGGAGGGTTGTTTCACTGGCTGAGCACGAACAACTCGCTTTCGCTGTTGTTCGTTGTCAACCAAAGGATTTTCGTGCATCTGACCGCTCCCCGACCGTCGGTCGGTGATCGGCGCGATGCGACGAGGTTATTGGCATCGATTTTTGACACGCTGTTGAGTTCTCAAGGTTCGGACGCGCACCAACGCCGCGCTCAGCGAGCGTGTCGTCGGGGCTACTTCCGGTGTTCTCCCAGTCGCTGGAAGCAACTGTTCAAACTTACCCGCGTCCATGCTTGGGCGTCAAATCCGTGCTCCGCTGCGGGAGCGGGCGGTTCGATCGCGCTTGGATCTTCGCGAGGGCCCTCACTCTAGCACCCTTGCGGGCGCCTGTTCCACCTGTCGCTTCGGGCGTCGAGCGCTCGGAGCCACCTGCGAGAGCCAGGGGCCAGCTCGTGGGACCGGCCTACTTGGTGCGGGGCTGTTCGGCCCTGCCGCTTGGTGTCCGTTCCTCCCTCTCGGGCTGACGTCGAGAACATTAGAGGACCGGCGCCGCGGAACACAAATCGGCTGCCCCCCGGCGGCCCGAGGCCTGCCGTCTGCCGACGAAAGCGCCTGTGTGACAGTCGAACCCGTTCTCAGCCTCGGCTCACGTCGTCGGGCTCTGCCGGAGCGTCGGCGACGAGGCCGGCGGCGAGGCTCTTGCGTCCACGGCGGAGGAGCACCACCCCGCCGGGCAGCACGTCCCGCGGACCCAGCGTCGCCTCCGGGTCGGCCACCTTCTGCCCGTTGACCGACGCCCCACCCTCGCCGAGGGTGCGCCGAGCCGCGTTGCGGGAGTCGGCGAGGCCGACGGCGACGAGGACGTCGACGAGCGCCATCCCCACCGTGACCGGACCGCTCGGCAGCTCGGCGGCGGCGTCGCGCAGGGTCCGGGCGTCGAGCGCTCTGGGGTCCCCCCGCCCGAACAGGGCCTCGCTCGCCGCCCGCACCGCGGCAGTCGCCTCGGCGCCGTGCACGAGGGTCGTCACCTCGCTGGCCAGGACACGGTGGGCAGCCCGCTTCCACGGTTCCTCCGCCAGAGCGCGCTCCAGCTCGGCCACCTCCTGCGGGTCGAGGTCGGTGAAGACTTTCAGGAGGCGGGCGACCGAGGCGTCCTCGACGTTGAGCCAGTACTGGTAGAAGGCGTACGGGCTCGTCATGTCGGCCGAGAGCCAGATGGCGTTGCCCGCGCTCTTGCCGAACTTCTCCCCGCCGGAGTCGGTGAGCAACGGGGTCGTCAGCAGGTGCACCGAGGCCCCCTCGACGCGGTGGATGAGGTCGGCGCCGGCGACGAGGTTCCCCCACTGGTCGCTCCCCCCGGTCTGCAGGGTGCAGCCGTACTGCCGGTACAGCTCGAGGTAGTCCAGGCCCTGGAGCAGCTGGTAGCTGAACTCCGTGTACGAGATCCCCTCGTCACTGGCCAGCCGGGCCGCCACGGCGTCCTTGCGCAGCATCTGGTTGACCCGGAAGTGCTTGCCGACGTCCCGGAGGAAGTCGAGCGCCGAGAGGCCCTCGGTCCACTCGAGGTTGTTGACGACCACGGCCGGGTTCTCGCCCTCGGTGGCGAGGAAGGGGCGCACCTGCTCCTCGATGCGCGCGACCCACTCGGCGGTCTGCTCCTTGGTCTTCAGCATCCGCTCCGCGGTGGGGCGGGGGTCGCCGATGAGGCCGGTCGAGCCGCCGACGAGGCAGATGACCCGGTGCCCGGCCCGTTGCAGGCGACGCAGGACGACGAGCTGGACGAGGTTGCCGAAGTGCAGGGACGGCGCCGTGGGGTCGAAGCCGCAGTAGACCGTGAGCGGCCCCTCGGCGAGTGCCCGGCGCAGCGCGGGCTCGTCGGTGGTCTGGGCCACCAGCCCCCGCCACTGGAGCTCGTCGAGGATGTCGGTCACGCGCCACGTCCTTCCGCCGGGGTCCCTGCCGGCGGCCGCCGGCAGGCCCAGCCTGCCACGGCACAACCCGGTGGACGCCGCAGACACCAGCGGGTGGGATGGGCCCGTGCGACGCATCCACGACGAGGAGGACGCCACCGACCCCGCGGTGGTGCGGGCGCTGCTGCGCGAGCAGTGGCCCGCGGGTGCCGACCTGCCCCTGCGCGCCGTCGCCGGGACCGGCACGGACCACGCGGTGTACCGGCTCGGCGCCCGGCACCTCGTCCGGGTGCCCCGCACCCCGGCCGCAGCCGCGAGCCTCGCCGGCGAGGTGGGGTGGCTGCCCTGGCTGGCGCCGCGCCTGACCGTCGCCGTCCCCGAGGTCGAGCACGTCGGGACGCCCGCCGCGGGCTACCCGCACCCGTGGGCCGTGCTCCGCTGGCTCGGGGGCCGGGACGCGTGGGCGGCCCGGGAGGCGGTCGAGGACCCCCACGGGTCCGACCTCGCCGACGACCTCGCCGACGCCGTGCTCGCCCTCCGGGACGGGGTGCACCCCGACGTGCCCGCGCGCGACACCGGTCGCCGCGGCGGCCCGCTCGCCGGGGTACTGGAGCGCGCCCACCAGTGGCTCGAGGGCGCCTCCGGCCCGCTGCCGGACGACGTCGACGTGGCGGCCGTGCGGCGGCTCCTCCACGCGCTTCCCGACGCGGCCGACGACGATGTGCCGTACGTCCTGAGCCACGGCGACCTCATCCCCGGCAACCTCCTGCTCCACGGGCGTCGGCTGTCCGCGGTCATCGACTGGGGCTATCTCTCGACCGCCGACCCGGCGCTCGACCTCGTCCCGGCGTGGGCGGTGCTCGGGCCCCGGGCCCGAGCACGCTTCCGGGCCCGGCTGGCCCCCGACGACGCGACGTGGGAGCGGGCCCGGGCCAATGCGCTCGAGCAGGCGCTCGGCGCCCTCGCCTACTACACACCCCGTCGCCACCCACTGGCCGACGTCATGCGGCGCACGCTGCGGCGCATCCTCGCCGACGCCGGCTGACCCTCTGCCAGAGTGGCCGGATGGCCCGCACCCCCGTCCGCCGCGTCGCCGTCGTCGGAGGTGGCGTCGCGGCATCGGGAAACCGCCACGGCTCCACATCCTTGAGGCGCTCGGTGAACGTGAGGGCGTGTTGCCACTCGGCCAGTCGCTGAGCCTCGGTCTCGTCCGCGTTGCCCAGTGCGCTGGCGATCTTGGGTCGCACCTGACCGATCGTCGACCACAGCTCATGCTTGTCGAGCTGATCTTTCGAGAGAGTCATGCATTCCTCGCAGGTCGCCGTTGGGGGACCGATGCTAAGGGCCAGGTCGGACAGTCCGCGCGAGGTTGGCGCCTTGGCGAGGTACGCGGGGTGGACGTGCAGGATGCCATCGAGCTCATCAGGGCCATAAGGCTGCGACACCGGCTGCAACCTCGGCCCGTTATGCGATGGCGAGTCCGGCTGTACTGCGGCCACGTGGTCGAGACGACGGCCAGTGCCGAGCGGCTCAACTACATCGAGGGTCCGTCCGACGCTATGGCGTGCCCCGACTGCGGGCTGGACCCCGCTGCGGTAGTCGCCACCAAGCCCCTTGGAGTGACCGCCCCTTGACGCTGACGCGACCGCGCCCCCGGCCGTCATGGTCGGGGGCGCGGTCGCTGCGCGTCAGACCTCCACGTGCTCATGGAGGCCCTGCGCGTCAGCGCTTCTTCGTGCCGTACGGGGACTGGTTCGTGGGCTTGAGGCTGACGCCGATGTCCGACGCACGCGACCGAATGGAGTCCTCGCTCCGTCCAGTTTTGATCCCGATCACCCGGGTTACTCGCTCATCCACCACGATGAAGCATCGCCCCGGCAGTCGGCTCACCCCGAGGTCGGGGCTTTGCGTTGCCGCGCGGAACCCGACGGCACAACCGAACCGGTCACGTGAACTACATCGGTGTAACCATCGCGTTCCAGGGCCATCTTAAGCCCGCCCGACCACAGGTCAGGCGAGACAAATCCACAGGCATGGCCTGACGGCTCTCGGGGGCGGCTCAGTTCCTAGCGCAGGCTCGCACGCCTGTAGGCAGAGACCGTCGAGTCTCCCGGGACTGAGAACCTCCACTGGACATCTTGAGCGCGGGTCACGCCAACTCGTGGACCTACATCAATCCGGGCCACCTGATCACCCAACGTCAGAGTGAGCGGCCCCTCCCCCATCAGGTCTAAACCGTCGAGGTCGAGTGTGAGGCTGAGGGATCGGGCGAGGTTGGCGGGACCACGGGCGAGGCGCTGTGCGGCGATCTGCGGGCCTCTGCTGGCACGAGCTAGGGATTCGCCCTCCGTCACCCTGCCGGCGCGCAGGAGGACGGCTGACGCCTCGTCCTGCGGCCCCGTGACCACATTGAGCGCGAGGTGATGGCGAGTTTGGTAGATGTACGCGTGCCCGGCGGGCATGTACATGCTGAGGTTGCGCGGCCTGCGACCCCGCCACGCATGCGAAGCCGGGTCAGCCTCTCCCCCGTATGCCTCGGTCTCAGTCAAGACGAGTGACACGGGCCCCTCATCGGTCACGTGTCGGACGGTGGCGCCTAGGAGCCGAGGAGCCACGTCCTCGGGGCGGCCGGCTAGGAGGTCAAACAGGGCCACGCCACACTCCGTCCGCCGTATTGGTTGCATCTGGCATCTGCACCCCGTAGGTGAAGTACACCTACAGGCGCCCCGGCGGCCCGAACATCACGGCGTTGCGCCGGGTCCTGCCCCGGAAGGCGTGCGACCCCGGGTCGTCCGCGCCGCCGTAGGCCTCGACCTCGGTGAGCCGCACGGTCACCCCGGCGTGCGTCAGGTGCGCTCCGAGCAGCCGCGGCGCGACGTCGAGCACGTCACCGGCGAGCAGCCGGGCGAGCACTGCTCAGCGGGCCTGTGGCACGTCGGCCACCCAGCCGCGTGCCTCGGTCGCGACGGCGGCCACGCGCTCGAGCTGCTCGGCGACGCGGACCGGGGCGGTCCCGCCCTTGCCGGCCCGTGACGCGAGGGACCCCTCCACGCTGAGCACCTCGCGCACCCCAGGCGTCAGGTGCTCGGAGATGCCGGCGAGGTCGCTGTCGCGCAGGTCCCACAGCTCGCAGCCCCGCTCCTCGCACAGCCGCACGCAGGCACCGGCCACCTCGTGAGCGACCCGGAAGGGCACCCCCTGGCGCACGAGCCACTCGGCGACGTCGGTCGCGAGCGAGAAGCCCTGGGGGGCCAGCGCGGCCATCCGCTCCGTGTGGAAGGTCAGCGTGGCGACCATCCCGGAGAACGCCGGGAGAAGGACCTCGAGGGTGTCGATGGCGTCGAACACCGGCTCCTTGTCCTCCTGGAGGTCGCGGTTGTACGCCAGGGGAAGCGCCTTGAGCGTCGTCAGCAGACCGGCGAGGTCGCCCACGAGCCGGCCCGCCTTGCCCCGGGCGAGCTCGGCGACGTCGGGGTTCTTCTTCTGCGGCATGATGCTCGAGCCGGTCGAGTAGGCGTCGTCGAGGGTGACGAAGGAGAACTCCTTGGTGGCCCAGAGGATGACCTCCTCGGCCATCCGGGAGACGTCCACGGCGGTCATCGCGGCGACGAAGGCGAACTCGGCCACGACGTCGCGCGAGGCCGTCCCGTCGATCGAGTTCTCGACCGCCCCCGCGAACCCGAGGTCGGCCGCGACGGCCTCCGGGTCCAGCCCGAGGGAGGACCCCGCCAGGGCACCGGAGCCGTAGGGCGACAGGGAGGTCCGCGCGTCCCAGTCGCGCAGCCGGTCGATGTCGCGCAGCAGGGCCCAGGCGTGGGCGAGCAGGTGGTGGGACAGCAGGACCGGCTGGGCGTGCTGCAGGTGGGTGCGCCCGGGCATCGGGACCCCGAGGTGGGCGCGCGCCTGCCCCACGAGCGCGTCGACCACGTCGAGGACGAGGCCACCGAGGGCGCGTGACTGCTCGCGCAGGTACATCCGCAGCAGCGTCGCGATCTGGTCGTTGCGCGAGCGCCCCGCGCGCACCCGGCCGCCGACGTCGGGCCCGACCCGCTCGATGAGCCCGCGCTCGAGCGCGGTGTGGACGTCCTCGTCGTCCTCGGCCGCGACGAAGGCCCCGGACTCGACATCGGCACGCAGCCGCTCGAGGCCGTCGAGCATCGTGGCGAGCGCGGCGTCGTCGAGCAGACCGGCGCGGTGGAGCACGCGCGCGTGGGCGCGCGAGCCGGCGATGTCGTGGGGCGCGAGCCGCCAGTCGAAGTGGGTCGAGCGCGAGAGCGCGGCCAGGGCCTGCGCCGGTCCGCCGGAGAAGCGGCCGCCCCACAGGCTGACGGGCCGCGTGGAGGAGTCTGCAGCGGTCACGGGATGTCCTTCCGGGCGTACGACATGAGCAGGTCGGCGACCTCGCGGCTGCGGGCCGCCCCCGAGGTGATGACCATGATGGTGTCGTCCCCGGCGATGGTGCCGAGGACCCCCTCGACGCTCGTGTGGTCGATCGCCGAGGCGAGGTAGTTGGCCGCGCCGGGCGGGGTGCGCAGGACCACGAGGTTGCCCGAGGCCTGCGCCGAGACGAGCAGCTCCTGGGCCCGCCCGACGAGCCGGCCGGAGCGCTCCTGCTCGGCGCTCGCGGCCCGCACGGTGCGGTCGCCGCCCTCGCCGGGAACGGCGTAGACGAGCGACTTGCCGACCCGGACCCGCTCGGCGCCGACGTCGACGAGGTCGCGCGAGAGGGTGGCCTGGGTCACCTCGATGCCGTCGCGCGCGAGCAGGTCGAGCAGCTCGGTCTGACTGCGGACCGGGACGGCCTGGAGGATCTCGACGATCCGCTGCTGGCGCGCGCCCCGGGAGGTGGAGACCGTCATCGGTCCTCCTCCGCCTGCTCCACGAGCCAGGACAGCAGCGCCTTCTGGGCGTGCATCCGGTTCTCGGCCTCGGCCCACACCCGCGAGCGCGGTCCGTCGATGACCTCGGCGGTCACCTCGTACCCACGATAGGCCGGGAGGCAGTGGAGGAAGAGCGCGTTCGGCGCTGCCCGGTCGAGCAGGTGGGCGTCGACGCGGAAGGGCGCGAACGGGCCGTCGGCGCCGTGCCGGGCGTCCGCCTCGGCCTCCATCCCCATGGAGACCCAGGTGTCGGTCGCGACGACGTCGGCCCCCGCGACCGCCGCCGCCGGGTCGTCGGTGACGACCACGGTGGCGCCCGTGCCCCGGGCCACCTCCTCGGCGCGGGCGAGCACCTCCGCCGCGGGCCGGTGCGTGGCCGGGCAGCCGACCCGCACGTGCGTCCCCGCGGTCGCACACCCGAGGAGGTAGGAGTGGGCCATGTTGTTCGCGCCGTCGCCGACGTAGGCGAGGGTGCGACCGGGCAGCTCCCCGAGCTCCTCCCGGACGGTCTGCAGGTCCGCGAGCACCTGGCAGGGGTGGAAGTCGTCGGTCAGGGCGTTGACCACCGGCACACCGGCGTACCGGGCCATCTCGGCCAGCCGGTCCTGCTCGAAGGTGCGCCAGACGACCGCGGCCGACTGCGGACCGAGGATGCGGGCGACGTCGGGGACCGACTCGCGCTCCCCGATGCCGGCGAGCCGGCCGTCGACGACCATGGGGTGCCCGCCCAGGCCCGCGACGGCGTTCATGAACGACACCTGGGTGCGCAGGGTGGGCTTGTCGAAGATGATCGAGACGGTGCGGGGCCCCTCGAGGCACCGGTCGGCGAACGGCTCGCGCTTGAGCGCGGCTGCCCGGCGCAGCACCTCGGCCTGCTCGGTGGGCGAGAGGTCGTCGTCGCGCAGGAAGTGGCGCACGGTCACCGTCCCTCCTCGCCGGCCCGGTCGAGCAGCCCGGGCAGCGCGTCGACGAACAGGTCGAGCTGCTCGGCCGTGACGACGAGCGGCGGGGCGAGCCGGATGGCGTCGGGGGCCACGGGGTTGAGGATGAGGCCGGCGTCACGGCCGTGCGCCGCGACCGCCGGTGCCCACTCCTGCGCGAGCGTCACCGCCCGCAGCAGCCCGCGGCCGCGCACGCCCGTGACCCGGGGGTCGTCCAGCGCCGTGACCCGCGTCTCGAGGTGCTCGCCGACGGCCCGCACGTGCTCGAGCAGCCCCTCGGACTCGATGGTGTCCAGGACCGCGAGGCCGGCGGCGCAGGCGAGCGGGTTGCCGCCGAAGGTGCTGCCGTGCTGCCCGGCACCGAGCAGCCCGGTGACCTCGGGGCCGAAGGTGACGAGCGCGCCGATCGGCAGCCCGCCACCGAGGCCCTTGGCGAGGGTCATCGCGTCCGGGACGACCCCGGCCTGCTGGCAGGCGAACCAGCTGCCCGTCCGGCCGACGCCGGTCTGGATCTCGTCGAGGACGAGCAGCGCTCCGGCCTCGGTCGCGACGCGGCGCGCCGCCTGCAGGTACTCCGGCGCGGCGGGCACGACGCCCCCCTCGCCCTGGATGGGCTCGAGGACGACCGCGCTCGTGTCCGGGCCGACGGACCGCTCGAGCGCCTCCACGTCGCCCCACGGCAGGTGGACGACGCCCGGCAGGAGCGGTTCGAACGGCTCGCGGTAGGCCGGTTTGTGGGTCAGGGCGAGCGCGCCGGTCGTGCGGCCGTGGAAGGCGCCCTCGGCGGCGACGATGCCGGTGCGGCCGGTGCGTCGGGCGAGCTTGACGGCGGCCTCGATGGCCTCCGTCCCGCTGTTGCAGAAGAAGACCGCCGACCCCTCGGGGGCGCCGCTGAGCCCGAGGATCCGTTCGGCGAGCTCCACCTGGCTCGGGGTGGTGAAGAAGTTCGAGACGTGGACGAGCTGCCCGGCCTGCTTGGAGACGGCGCTGACGAGCGCCGGGTGGTTGTGCCCGAGCGCGTTGACGGCGAGGCCCCCGACGAGGTCGAGGTAGCGGCGGCCGTCGACGTCCCACACCCAGGCGCCGTCGCCGTGCTCGAGCACGAGCTGGGGGCGCCCGAAGACGCCGAGCAGCGCCGACTCGTAGCGCCCGAGCCACTCGTGGGTCAGCGGTGCGGTCGTCGCGTCAGTCATCGGTGCTCCCGTCCCGGTCCGGCAGGACCATCGTCCCGATCCCCTCGGAGGTGAACAGCTCCAGGAGGATGCTGTGCGGCTGGCGCCCGTCGACGACGTGCGCCTGGGGCACCCCCCGCTCGACGGCGTGGATGCACGCCTCGAGCTTGGGGATCATGCCCGCCTCGACCCGCCCGAGCAGCTCGCGGGCGGCGGAGACCCGCAGCTCGGAGAGCAGCGAGCCCCGGTCGGGCCAGCTGGCGTAGACGCCCTCGACGTCGGTGAGGACGACGAGCTTGCGTGCCCCGAGCGCGGCCGCCAGTGCCGCCGCCGCGGTGTCGGCGTTGACGTTGAGGACCTGTCCGTCCTGGTCGAGGTCGGGCGCGACGGTCGAGACGACCGGGATGCGCCCGGCGTCGAGCAGGTCGAGCACGGCACCCGGGTTGACCTGCACGACGTCGCCGACGAGCCCGAGGTCGTGCTCCTCGCCGTCGACGACGACGCCGCGCCGCCGCGCCCCGAAGAGGTGGGCGTCCTCGCCGGAGAGCCCCACGGCCACCGGCCCGTGCTGGTTGAGCAGGCCGACGAGCTCGCGCCCGACCGAGCCGGTGAGCACCATCCGCACGACGTCCATGACCTCGGGCGTCGTGACCCGCAGCCCACCGCGGAACTCGGACTCCAGCCCGAGGCGGTCGAGCATCCCCTTGATCTGGGGGCCGCCCCCGTGCACGACGACCGGGCGCAGCCCGGCGTAGCGCAGGAAGACGATGTCCTGGGCGAACGCGGCCTTGAGGGCGTCGTCGGTCATCGCGTTGCCGCCGTACTTGACGACGACGAGCGCGCCACGGAAGCGCTCGAGCCAGGGCAGGGCGGCGACGAGGGTCGAGGCCTTGCCCTGGGCGACCCGCAGCGCGGCGGCGTCGATCGCGCCGCGGAGCGCCTGCTGCGTCGGTGCGTTCATCTCGTCCTCACGTGGAGTAGGCGGAGTTCTCGTGGACGTAGTCGTGGGTCAGGTCGTTGGTCCAGATCGTCGCCTCGGCGTCGCCGGCGTGCAGGTCGACGTCGATGTGGACCTCCCGGCCGCCCAGGTCGACGAGCGAGCGGTCCTCCCCCACCCCGCCGCCGCGACAGACCTGCACCCCGTTGATGGCGACGTCCAGGTCGTCCGGGTCGAAGGCCGCCGCCGTCGTGCCGACCGCCGCGAGCACCCGTCCCCAGTTCGGGTCGTTGCCGAACACCGCGCACTTGAGGAGGTTGTTGCGCGCGACCGAGCGGGCCACCTCGAGGGCGTCCTCCTCGGTCGCCGCGGTCCGCACCTGCACCGCGATGTCGTGGTGGGCGCCCTCGGCGTCCGCGACGAGCTGACGGGCCAGGTCGGCGCACACCTCGGTCAGGGCGCCGGTGAGCTCGTCCTGGTCGACCTCGACCCCGGAGGCGCCGGAGGCCAGGACCACGACGGTGTCGTTGGTCGACATGCACCCGTCGGAGTCGACCCGCTCGAGCGTGGTCCGGGTGGCCTCCCGCAGCGCGGCGTGAAGCCGCGAGGGGTCGACGACGGCGTCGGTCGTGAGGACCACGAGCATCGTCGCGAGGGCGGGAGCGAGCATGCCCGCGCCCTTGGCCATCCCCCCGGCCGACCAGCCCTCTCGGGTCGCCTGGGCGGTCTTGGGCACGGTGTCGGTCGTGAGGATCGCCTCGGCGGCGTCCGGCCCCCCGTCGGGCGCGAGGGCGCTCGCCGCCGCGTCCACCCCGGCCAGCAGCGGCTCCATCGGCAGCCGCTCACCGATGAGGCCGGTCGAGCACACGACGACGTCCCCGGCCGCCACGCCGAGCCGGTCGGCCGTGTGCTCGGCCGTGCGGTGGGTGTCCTGGAACCCCGGGGCGCCCGTGCAGGCGTTGGCGCCACCGCTGTTGAGGACGACGGCGTCGGCGCGGCCGTCGGCGACGACGTGGCGCGACCAGGTCACCGGCGCGGCCTGGACGCGGTTGGTGGTGAACACGGCGGCGGCGTGGTGGTCCGGCCCGTCGTTGACGACGAGGGCGAGGTCGGGCCGTCCGGAGGCCTTGAGGCCGGCGACGACGCCGGCGGCGCGGAACCCGCGGGGCTGGGTCACGCTCACGACGCGCCGCCACCGAGGGTCGTCGGGGTGATGACGAACCCGGCCCGCCGCCAGGCGGCCGAGGCCTCGCCGGTGCGCTCGGCCGGCACGAGGACCCAGTCGGTGTCGAAGGTCGAGAGCCCGAGGACGGAGATGCGAGCCTCGACGAGCGGCGCGAGGATCTCGGCGAAGACCCCCACGGCGGAGAAGTCCAGCGGCCCGGCCACCTCGACCGCCCGGAACGGGCCCTCGCTGCGCGCGTCCGGTGGCACCGCGGCGCTCGCGCAGACGACCGAGGTCTCCTCCGCGGTCCGGGTCAACGACGCCAGCGGGCCGCTGCGCCACTCGAAGGTGGGGTCCTCGTCCCGCGGCAGCCGGACGACCGAGACGTCCTCGGGGTGCTCCATCAGGTGCAGCGGCATCGAGCTCACGGTGCCACCCCCACCGCGGGCAGCCCGCTCGTCTCGGGCAGCCCCAACGCGAGGTTGAGGCACTGGACGGCGGCACCGGCGGTCCCCTTGGTGAGGTTGTCGACCGCCGCGACGGCGACCACCCGGCCAGCACGCTCGTCGAGGGTGACCTGGACGTGGACGGCGTTGCTGCCGAGCACCGCGCCGGTGCTCGGCCAGCTGCCCTGCGGCAGGAGGTGGACGAACGGCTCGTCGGCGTAGGCGGCCTCCCAAGCCCGGCGCACCTCGGCCGCGCTCACGCCCTCGGCCGCGAGCGCCGTACACGTGGCGAGGATCCCTCGAGGCATCGGGGCGAGTGTGGGGGTGAAGGACACGGTGACCGGCCCGGCGCCGCACGCGGAGAGGTTCTGCTCGATCTCCGGCAGGTGCCGGTGGACCCCACCGACGCCGTAGGGCGACATCGACCCCATGACCTCCGAGCCCAGCAGGTGCGCCTTGGGCGAGCGCCCGGCCCCCGAGGTGCCGGAGGCGGCGACGACGACGAGGTCGCCCGGGTCGAGTACCCCGGCGGCCAGGCCCGGCGCCAGGGCGAGCGAGACCGCCGTCGGGTAGCAGCCGGGGACGGCCACCCGGGTCGCCCCGGCGAGCGCGGCGCGCGTGGGTCCGTCCGCGCTCGGCAGCTCCGGCATCCCGTAGGGCCAGGAGCCGGCGTACGGGGTGTCGTAGAAGGCGCTCCAGGCCTGCGGGTCGCGCAGGCGGAAGTCGGCCCCGCAGTCGATGACCACGCTCTCCTGCGGCAGTGCCGCGGCGAGCGCGCCGGAGTGTCCGTGCGGGAGGGCGAGGACGACGGCGTCGTGGCCGGCGAGCACCTCCGGGGTCGTCTCCTGCAGGACGCGGTCCGCGAGCGGCGTCAGGTGCGGGTGGATGCTCGTGAGCGGCTGCCCCGCGTTGCCCGCGGCGGTCACCGCCCCGACCTCGAGCTGGGGATGGGCCAGGAGCAGCCGGAGGACCTCTCCTCCGGCGTACCCGCTCGCCCCGGCGACGGCCACCTTGCGCTGCATTCGCATGATCATACAGCAGTCGTCATGCCCATGCACAACGGGTTCAGGCGAGCGGGTCTCCCGGCCGGAGCACGAGCTCGAGCGTGCGCTCGTCGGCACCGAGCCCGCGCGAGGCCAGGGCCCGCAGGGACTCGACGGTGTCGATACCCGCCCGCAGGAAGCGCCCCGAGAAGGCATCGAGCTCGCCGCCGGCCAGCGCGAGGACGAGGTCGGTCACCTCCTGCGGCGAGGTCCACTCGGTCCGCGCGGTGTGGGCCTGCATCGAGGCGGTCATGTCGGTGCGCACGACGCCGGGCATGAGGTCGAAGGCGCGGATCCCGCGCTCCCACCCGGCGAGGTGTGTCGAGCCGGTCAGCCGGGCCAGCGCCGTCTTGCTCACGGTGTAGGCGCTCGCCACCCGCGCGGGACGGCGGGCGGCGCCGGAGTTGAGGTTGACCACGCGCCCGCCGCCGGCCGCGAGCAGATGCGGGGCGACGAGCCAGGTCATCAGGTAGGCGCCGCGGACGTTGACCTCGACGGTGTGCCACCACTGGTCCGGGTCGGACGCGAAGAGGTCGACCTCGGTGTCGACGACGCCGGCGTTGTTCACGAGCAGGTCGATGCGGCCGCGCCGGTCGACGATGTCACCGACCCAGGCGGTCAGCGCCTCCCGGTCGGTGACGGGGGCAACGCTCGAGGAGCCCCGCTCGAGTGCCCACCCCGCCCCCTCGAGGGCGTCGGCGACGTGCCGGCCGATGCCCCGCGAGGCTCCGGTGACGACGGCGACCCGCTCCTGTTCGGTCATGCCCGCTGCACCGCCCCGTGGTCCCGGGCCGCCGCGGCCACGGCGGCGTCGCGCAGGCCGGAGACCTCCTCGGTCGTCAGGGTCCGCTCCGGGGAGCGGAAGGTCAGCCGGTAGGCCAGGGACTTGCGGCCCGCTCCGACCTGCTCGCCCTCGAACACGTCGAAGAGCTGCACCGCCTCGAGCAGGTCGCCGCCGCCGGCGACGAGCGAGCCCCGCACCGCGGCGGCCGGCACCGCGCGGTCGACGACGAGGGCGACGTCGCTCTGGGCCATCGGGTAGGTCGCCAGCGTGCGAGCCCGTACCGGGTGGTCGGCGGCGACGGTGAGCGCGTCGAGGTCCAGCTCGCCGCCGACCGTCCGCGGCGGCAGCCCGAGCGCCTGCACCACCGTCGGGTGCAGCTCGCCGACGTGCCCGAGGACGGTGCCGTCCGCGAGGGCCACCCGGGCGCAGCGGCCCGGGTGCCAGGGCATGACGTCGTCGGCGGTGACGACCGTCTCCACGGCGAGCGCCTCGGCCAGTGCGTCGACGAGCTCGAGCACGTCGCCGAGGTCGGCGCGTCGCCCGGGGCCCCACCAGCCGGCACGGTCCAGCTCACCGGTGAGCAGCACGGCCAGGTGGCGCGGCTGGGGCGGGACGGCCTCGCGGATCGCCGCGAGCGTCTCCGGTGGGGGCAGCACCCCGACCTCGACGGTGGGGGCCGCGCGTTGCGGCCCGTCGAGGGCGGTGACGAGACCGACCTCGAAGAGGGCGACGTCCTTGGCACCCCGGGAGACGTTGCGGCGCAGGGCGTCGACCAGGGTGGCGAGCAGGCTCGGACGCATCCACGGCTGTTCGTCCGAGAGCGGGTTGGCGACCCGGACCGTGCGGGCGGTCTCGGCGGCGACGTCGAGCCCGAGGGCGGCGAGCCGGTCCTCGCCGACGAACGGCGCACCCCAGACCTCGAAGAGCCCCCGCGCGGCGAGCACGTCGGCCACGGTGCGGCGAACCCGCTGGGCGTGGCTGAGCCCGGACCCGCCGGGCGGGGTGGGCAGTACCGAGGGGATGCGCGCGTAGCCGTGGATGCGGGCGACCTCCTCGACGAGGTCCTCGGCGGTGCGCAGGTCGGGGCGCCAGGACGGCGGGGTCACCGTGAGCCGGTCGGCATGCCCGTCCACGGCGCAGCCGATGGCCTCGAGGACCGACACGACCGTGCCGCGGGCGTAGTCGACACCGACGAGCCGGCTCGGGAAGTCGACGTCCATCGCGACCGGGGCCGGCGGCTGCGGGCTGCCGACGTCGGTGACCTCCTCCCCGGCCTCTCCCCCGCCGTAGCGCACGAGCAGCTCGACGGCCAGCTGGAGGGCCGCCGGGCCCAGCGCGGGGTCGACACCCCGCTCGAAGCGTCGTGACGCCTCCGAGGGCAGCCGGTGCCGGCGTGCGGACCGGGCGATGGTCACCGGGTCGAAGTGCGCGGCCTCGAGGAGGACGTCCGTCGTCGCCCCGGAGACCTCAGTGCTCGCGCCGCCCATGACGCCGGCGAGCCCGAGCGGCGTCTCGCCGCCGTCGGTGATGAGCAGGTCCTGCGGGTCGAGCGTGCGCTCGACGTCGTCGAGGGTGCGCAGCCGCTCCCCCGGCCGCGCCCGGCGCACGACGATCTCGCTGCCGAGGGTGGCCAGGTCGTAGGCGTGCAGCGGCTGCCCCAGCCCGAGCATGACGTAGTTGGTGACGTCGACGGCCAGCGAGATCGGGCGCATGCCGGCCTCGGTGAGCCGGGTGCGCATCCACTGCGGGGTGGGGGCGGCGACGTCCAGCCCCCGCACGACCCGGGCACCGAACCGGTCGCAGCCGGCCCGCCCGCGGACCGGTGCGTCGTCGGCGACCCGGACCGGGTAGCCCGAGGCGGTGGGCCCGGGGGCCGCCGCGGCCAGCGCCTGGACCGGGTCGGTGAAGGTGGCTCCGCTGGCGTGGGCGTACTCGCGGGCCACCCCCCGCACGGAGAAGCAGTACCCACGGTCCGGCGTGACGTTGACCTCGACGGTCTCGCGGTCCAGGCCGAGCAGCGCGAGGGCGTCCGCGCCGGGCACGCACCGCGCGAGGGCGTCCGGGTCCTCGGCGTAGCGGCGCTCGAGGACGAGGATCCCGTCGTGGTCCTCGCCGAGGCCCAGCTCGCGCTCGGAGCAGATCATGCCGGCCGAGACGTGCCCGTAGGTCCTGCGGGCGGACACCTCGAGCGGACCGTCGGGCGTCGGGAGGACCCCACCGGGGAGGACGACGACGACGTGGTCGCCGGGCGCGAAGTTGTGGGCGCCGCAGACGATGCCCTGGGGCTCGCCGGTGCCGTTGGCCGCGCCGACGTCGACCGAGCACCAGTTGACCGTCTTGCCGTTCTTGTGCGCCTCCGGCTCCATCGTGAGGACCCGGCCCACGACGAGCGGGCCCCTGACCCCACCGGTGTGGACGGCCTCCTCCTCGAGCCCGACGGAGACCAGGGCGGCGGCGATGTCCTGGCCGGTCGCCTCCGAGGGGACCTCGACGTACTCGCGCAGCCAGTCGACGGGGACCCGCATCAGACCTCCATCCCGAACTGTGCGTCGAAGCGCACGTCGCCCTCGATCATGTCCCGCATGTCGCTCGCCCCGGTGCGGAACATCAGCGCCCGGTCCACGCCCATGCCGAAGGCGAACCCGGTGTAGCGCTCGGGGTCGACCCCGCAGGCGGTCAGCACGTTGCGGTTGACCATCCCGCAGCCACCCCACTCGATCCAGCCCGTGCCCTTGCAGGCGCGGCACTGCGGGTCCTCGCCGCGGCAGACGAAGCAGCGCAGGTCCATCTCCGCGCTCGGCTCGGTGAACGGGAAGTACGAGGGGCGCAGCCGGGTGGTGATGCCCTCGCCGAAGAGCTCGGCCGCGAGCCGGTCGAGGGTGCCCTTGAGGTGGGCCATCGTGATGCCCTCGTCGACGGCGAGGCCCTCCACCTGGTGGAAGGCCGGCATGTGGGTGGCGTCCAGCTCGTCGGTGCGGAAGACCCGGCCGATCGCGGCGACGTACACGGGGACGCCCCGCTCGAGCAGCGTGCGCGCCTGCACCGGAGAGGTGTGCGTGCGCAGGACGAGACCTCCCTGCGGGGGGTCGACGTAGAAGGTGTCCTGCATCTGCCGGGCGGGGTGGTCGGCGTCGAAGTTCAGGGCGTCGAAGTTGAACCACTCGGCCTCGATCTCGGGCCCCTCGACGACCTCCCAGCCGAGCCCGACGAAGAGGTCGGCGATCCGCTGGGACATCAGCTCCACGGGGTGCCGGCGCCCGAGCGGCCGCCGGCCCGTGGGCAGCGTGACGTCGACCGCCTCCTCGACGAGGATGCGGGCGTCGCGCTCGGCCTCGAGGTCGGCCTGGCGGGCGGCGAAGGCCCGCCCCACCCGGCCGCGGGCCTCACCGACCCGCTTGCCCGCCTCGGCCCGGGCGCTCGGGGGCAGGGCGCCGATCTCGCGGTTGGCGAGCGCCAGGGGGCTGCGGTCGCCCTGGTGGGCTCCCCGCGCCGCCTTGAGCTCCTCGAGCGTGGCCGCCGCGGCGGCGGCCGCGAGGGCGGCTTCGACGGCCGCGTCGAGCGCGCTGGGGTCGAGGGCCGCGACCTCGACGGGGTCGTAGCTGGTGTTCGGTCCGGACATCGGGTCCACTTCGTCGTCGGTGGGGGCGCGGTGTGAGTCTAGGGAGCGCCGCGCGCGGGGAGGGACGGGGCTCGGCCCCCGGGCGAGGTGGTGCCCCGGCAGCCGGCCGGGGCACGGACGGCGCTCAGAACAGGCGCGCGCTCGGGCCCGAGGGCCCGGTAAATCGCTGCGCTGGTGTCGTCACGCCACCCACCCTAGCGCCCGCGGCGGGGCGTCCTGGCGGCGAACCCGAGCAGGGCCACCGCGGCGCCGACGACGGCGACGGCGAGGAACCCCCCGCCGGCGCCGTAGTGGTCGACGACGAAGCCCGCGAAGGGCGCGCCGAGGGCACCGCCGGCGGTGAGCGACGAGCCGTGCCAGCCCATCGCCTCCCCGCGCACCTGCGCCGGCACCAGCCGGGCCACCTCGTCGACGGTCGCCGTGATCGTCGGGGCGCACAGCAGACCCGCGAGGAGGGCGAGCAGGGCCAGCTGGAGCACGCTCGTCGCCAGAGCCATGGGCGCGGTGACGAGGGCGAGCGCACCGAGCAGCCACCGGGCGGGGACCTCGCGCGGGAGGGCGCCGTAGAGCAGGCCGCCGACGAGGGAGCCGAGCCCCCACAGCACGAGCACGACCCCGAGGGCGCTCACCGCCCCGAGGGTGCGGACGGCGGCGACGAAGGTCAGGTCGGAGCCGGCGAGGATCACCGCGGTCGCGGCGACCATGACGAGCACCGTGAGGAACGGCCCGGTGAACCACGCCGCCCGTCCGACGCCGTGGACGGAGGCGCCGGGCTCGCTCTCCGAGCGCAGCGGCGGGTCGGCGAGCCAGAGACCGAGCCCGGCGACGGCACCGAGGGCCTGGACCGAGAAGAGCACCCACACGGTCGACCACTGGGTCGCGGCCCACACCGCGAGGGCCGGTGTCGCCATAAAGGACAGCTCGATGACCGAGGAGTCCAGGGAGATCGCGGTGCGCCGGTCCTGCTCGTCGACGGCGGCGATGACCGCCTGGCGGATGACCGAGGAGACCGGGACGACGAAGAGCCCGGCGAGGGTCGCCAGGACGAGCAGGGGCCAGTAGCCCACGAACGGGGCAAGCGCCCAGCACGTCCCCGAGACCAGGACCGAGGGCGCGACCACCCGGCGCAGGCCGTACCGGTCGAGCAGCCGGCCGCGCCACGGCCCGCTGACCGCCACCGCGCTCGTCACGGCGGCACCGACGATCCCGGCCATCCCGTAGCTGCGCCCGAGGGTGGTGACGACGTGGACGGTGACGAGCACGCCGGTCGCGAACATCGGCGCCCGGGTCAGAGCCCCGAGGACGAGGATGCGACGGAGCCCGGCCCGGGAGAGGACGCGCCGGTAGGGCGCGAAGGTCACCGTCGTCACCCGCGACATCGTGGCACCAGGTGGTGGACCCCGCCACGCGAGCGGGACGGGGCCACCGCCCACCCCGCTTGTCTTGACTGGTTCCAGACAAGGTGCCAAGGTGGCAGGGACGGGGAAACCGCACCGAAGGAGCAGCCATGACGACCGACACCACTCCCTACGACCACCCCGAGCAGCTCGGCACGCCGACCGGCTCGACGATGGCCAACGGCGCCGCCGCGGAGAGCGACGAGCACAGCCTGAGCCTGTCCCCCAACGGCCCGCTGATGCTCCACGACGTGCACCTGCTCGACACCCTGGCCCACTTCAACCGCGAGAACATCCCCGAGCGCAAGCCGCACGCCAAGGGCTCGGGCGCCTTCGGCACCTTCACGTGCACCGAGGACATCACGCGCTACACCAAGGCCGCCGTCTTCCAGCCCGGCGCGACGGTGCGCACCCTCGCCCGCTTCTCCACCGTCGCCGGCGAGCTCGGCTCGCCAGACACCTGGCGCGACGTGCGCGGCTTCGCCACCCGGTTCTACACCGAGGAGGGCAACTGGGACCTCGTCGGCAACAACACCCCGGTCTTCTTCCTCCGGGACCCGATGAAGTTCCCGCACTTCATCCGCAGCCAGAAGCGCCTCGCCGACTCCGGGCTGCGCGACGGCACGATGCAGTGGGACTTCTGGACCAACTCCCCCGAGTCGGCCCACCAGGTCACCTACCTCATGGGCGACCGCGGGCTCCCGAGCTCGTGGCGGCACATGAACGGGTACGGCTCGCACACCTACCTGATGACCAACGCCGCGGGCGAGAAGCACTGGGTGAAGTTCCACTTCCACACCGACCAGGGCGTCGAGAACCTCACCAACGAGGAGGCCGAGCGGCTCGCCGGCGCCGACTCCGACTTCCACCGGCGCGACCTCTTCGAGGCCATCGAGGCGGGTGAGTTCCCCTCGTGGACCCTGTACATCCAGGCCATGCCCTACGCGGACGCCAAGGACTACCGGTTCAACCCGTTCGACCTGACGAAGGTGTGGCCGCACTCGGACTACCCGTTGGTCAAGGTCGGCACCTTCGAGCTCAACGAGAACCCGGTCAACCACTTCGCCCAGATCGAGCAGGCCGCGTTCGCGCCGAGCAACGTCGTGCCGGGCATCGGCTTCTCGCCGGACAAGATGCTCCTCGCCCGGGTGTTCTCCTACGCCGATGCCCACCGCGCCCGGGTCGGGACCAACCACCACCAGCTGCCGGTCAACCGGCCGCTGCCCTCGGTGCAGGAGCGGGAGAACCACCTCGTCTTCGACGGGGCGATGAACTACCAGGTCGACCCGGGGCCGACGTACATCCCCAACAGCATGGGCCGGGGCCACTCGGCCTTCCAGGGCCCGGTGCCGGAGGGATGGGAGGCCGACGGCGAGATGGTCCGGCAGGCCTACGTCCTGCACGCCGAGGACGACGACTGGGGCCAGGCCGGGGCGCTCGTGCGCGAGGTCTTCGACGACGCCGCCCGCGACCGGTTCGTCGAGACCGTCGCGGGCGCCCTCGACGGCGTGCGCGAGGACGTCCTCGAGCGCGCGTTCGTGTACTGGAAGAACGTCGACGCCCAGGTCGGCGCCCGGATCGAGCAGCGGGTGCGTGCCGGCGCCGGCGACCCGATCCCCGGCGTCGCCGACGACGACAAGGCCGAGGTCCGCGAGCCGCTGCCGGAGACCGCCGGCGCCTGAGCCGCACCGTCGACGCGCCCGGGGCCCTAGAGGGCCTCGGGCGCGTCGAGGTCGGGGAAGGTCGCTCGCAGCAGCGCTCCGCCGCCGGCCGCGTCCTCGACGACGACGCGGCCCCCGTGCGCCGCGACGAGGCCGCGCACGAGGTAGAGGCCGAGCCCGGTGCCGTGCTTGGCACCCCCCTGCCAGAAACGGGAGAAGACGAGCTCGCGGTGCTGGGGCGCGATGCCGTCCCCGTCGTCGGCCACGACGAGGTCGACCGCGGGCGGCCCGCCCCATCGCGAACGCTGCGCCGTGAGCCGCACGAGACCCCGGCCGTGGCGCAGGGCGTTGTCCACGAGGTTGGTCACCACCTGGGCCAGCCGGTCGGGGTCGGCCCACACGACCTCCACCCCGTCCTCGACCTCGACCTCGAACTGCTCCCTCGGGGTGCCGGCGGCCACCCGTCGCTCGACCTCGGTCTCGAGGCAGGGGCGCACCGGCAGCGGCTGGGCGTGCACGGTGAGCCGGCCGGCTCCGATCCGCGAGGTGTCGAGCAGCTCGGTGATCAGCCGGGTGACCCGGCCGGCGTCGGCCTCGATCGTCTCGAGCATCAGCCGCTTCTGGTCGTCGGTGAACCGCTCCCAGTTGCGCAGGAGGGTCGAGGAGAAGCCCTTGACCCCCGTGAGGGGCGAGCGCAGCTCGTGGGCGACCGCGGTGAGCAGGGCCGCGCTCTCCGCCTCCGCCCGCCGCCGCCCCTCCGCGTCCCGGAGGGCGAGGACCACGGACTCCACCGGCCCGCCGCGCACGGAGCGGTTGTACCGCGCGGTGACGAGCAGCTCGCGGCCGCTGGGCAGGACGAGCAGCCGCTCCCGGTGGCCGGTGCGGGTTGCCAGCCCCGCCCACGGGTTGGTGAGCGCCCACCACGACTCTCCCCCGAGGTCCTGGAGGGGAAGGGCCTGCAAAAGGTCCCGGCCGAGGACGTCCTCGGCGCACAGCCCGGTGATCTGCTCGGCCCGGGCGTTCATCAGCGCCACCGTGCGGGCGTCGCCGACGGCGGCGACGAGGCCGTCCGGGACGAGGTCCGGCCAGGGGGCGTCCACCCCGTCCGGCACGAGGAACCGTTCGGGCATGGGCCGCACGCTACCGCGCGGCCGGACGCTGGGCCGTCGCGGAGGCGTACAGACAGACGGTGGCGGCCATCGCGAGGTTGAGCGACTCGGCCCGGCCGTAGACGGGCACCCGCACGACGTCGTCGCAGGCCGCTCGCGTCGGGGCCGGCAGCCCGCGGGCCTCGTTGCCCATGACCCAGCAGTGCGGCGGGCCCAGGTCGGCCTCCGGCAGGAGGGTGCTCCCGGCACCGTCGGCCGCGTAGCAGCGCACGCCACGGGCCCGCAGCGCCTCGATCGTCCCGGCCACCTCCAGGCCCGTGACGACGGGTAGGTGGAAGAGCGAGCCGGCCGTGGAGCGCACGACCTTCGGGGAGTGCACGTCGACCGAGGCCTCGCTGACGAGCACGGCGTCGGCCCCCGCGGCGTCGGCGCCCCGCACGACCGTGCCGGCGTTGCCCGGGTCCCGCACGCTGGAGAGGAGGACGAGGAGGCGCGGGCCGGCCTCGAGCACCTGCGCGAGGGTCACCGGTGCATCCTCGACGACGGCGAGCACGCCCTGGGGCGCCTGGGCCTCGGCCATCGCCGCGAGGACCTCGCCCGAGACCTCGTGGACCCACAGGTCGGCCGCGCGGGCGGGCGCGAGGATGTCCTCGGCGTACCGCTCGGCGGCCTGCGGGGTGACGTAGACGTCCCGGACGCGCCCGGGCGCGTGCCGGACGGCCTCCCGCACGCCCTGGGGTCCCTCGACGCAGAAGCGGCCGGTGCGCTGGCGCACCGGCCGCTTGTGCAGCGCGCGGACCTGTCGCACCCGGTCCGACCGGGGGTTGGTCAGCACCGCGGCTCGGCTCAGGCGGAGACCTTCTCGGCGCCCTGGTGGGCCTTGGCGACCTCGACGAGCGCGGCGAAGGCGGCCTCGTCGTTGACCGCGAGCTCGGCGAGCATGCGGCGGTCGACCTCGACCTCGGCGGCCTTGAGGCCCTGGATGAACCGGTTGTACGTCATGCCCTGGGCGCGGGCGGCGGCGTTGATCCGCTGGATCCACAGGCGCCGGAAGTCGCCCTTGCGGGCCCGGCGGTCGCGGTAGGCGTAGCCGAGGCTGTGGGTGACCTGCTCCTTGGCCTTGCGGTACAGGCGCGAGCGCTGCCCGCGGTAACCGCTCGCCTGCTCGAGGACGACCCGGCGCTTCTTCTGGGCGTTGACCGCCCGCTTCACGCGTGCCACGTGAGTTCTCCTTGCTCTGCTTCGTCAGTTCTGGGGGGTGGACCGGCTCACTTGCCGAGGAGCTTCTTGACCTTCTTGGTGTCCGCCGGGGAGACGAGCACGTCCTTGGAGAGGCGGCGGGCCTTCTGCGGGGTCTTCTCGTGGAACTTGTGGACGTGACCGGCCTGCTCGCGCATCACCTTGCCCGAGCCGGTGACCCGGAAGCGCTTCTTGGTGCCGCTGTGCGTCTTGTTCTTCGGCATGGTGCCGCTCTCCTTGGGTTGCTGCTGTCGTCGTGGGGGTGTCGGGGGGCGGGCTCAGCCCGCGTCGGCGGTCTCGGTGGCCGCCTCGTGCTCGGCCGCGTCGGTCTCGACCGGCTCGGGGCCGCTCTTGGCCTCGTCGCGCCGGCGACGCTGCTCGGCCATCGCCTGCGCCTTCTTCTTCGTCGGCGCGAGGACCATGACCATGTTGCGGCCGTCCTGCTTGGGCTGGGACTCCACGGTGCCGAGGTCGGCGACGTCCTCCGCGAGGCGCTGCAGCAGCCGGAAGCCCAGCTCGGGGCGGGACTGCTCGCGACCGCGGAACATGATCGTCACCTTGACCTTGTCCCCGCCGCCGAGGAACCGCACGACGTGGCCCTTCTTCGTGCCGTAGTCGTGCGGGTCGATCTTCGGGCGGAGCTTGATCTCCTTGATGACCGTGTTGACCTGGTTCTTGCGTGCCTCACGGGCCTTCATGGCGGTCTCGTACTTGTACTTGCCGTAGTCCATGAGCTTGGCGACCGGGGGCTTGGCCATCGGGGCGACCTCGACGAGGTCGAGGTCGGCCTCCGCCGCCAGACGGAGCGCGTCCTCGACCCGGACGATGCCGACCTGTTCGCCGTTGGGGCCGACCAACCGCACCTCGGGGACCCGGATGCGGTCGTTGATGCGTGGCTCGCTGATGTGCTTCTCCTTCGTCGGGTGCTGCAGCTGGCGACCCGGCGACGAGAAAGGCCCCTCGCCGCTGGTGCGCGAGGGGCCAGTGAGCTCCGTCCGGCCGGCAACGGGAGACCACGCACGAGCAACGCGCGTGACCTCTCGTCACGGACCGGGGACCCGGCGACCTGCTGGTCGACGCGGGTGGAAGCCGAGGCTCCTCTTGCACACCGCCCCGTACTGGAGCGGTCGGTCAACACCCAAGGCTACCAGCCGCGCCAGGCCGCGGGAAATCCTCAGACGATCCGGAAGGCCAGCCCGTCCACCCGCGCGCGCAGCTCGCCGTCGGTCGCGAGGCGCTCGCCGACGCGGGAGGCGAGCGCCCGGACCTCCTCGGCGGCCAGGCCGGGCCGCAGCCCGAGGACCACCCCGAGCACCCCCTCCCCCGGGGGCCGGCCCTCCTCGAGGGCATGGTGCTCGACGTCCGGCTCGCCGGCCACCGCCGCGGCGACGGCGCGAGCGACGAACGGGTCGGTGGGTGCCGGCTCCCAGGGGCGCTCCTGGGCCAGCGCCCACACCATCGAGGGCCGCAGCACCCGGCTCACCGGCCCGGCGACGTCGACGACGAGGACCTCACACCCCTCGGCGACGGCCGCCTGGGCGGCGCGGGCTGGGGTGACCGGCACCGGCCGGGCCGCCGCGTCCCACGCGGCGAGGGCGTCCACCCCGGTGAAGACCGGCAGGGCGCGCCGCCCGTCGGGCGCGACCAGGGTGACCCCCGACATCTCGGCGGCAGGCTCGGCGACGACCGGGACGAGGAGCCGGGCGGCCTCCACGGCGCGCACGAGGGCGAGGTCGTCGGTGCCGGAGAGCGCGCGCCGCACGCTCGGGTCGGCCCGCCCGTCATCGCCCTCGAAGCCGCTCGCGGAGAGGGTGCGCTCCCCCCACGGGGTGCCCGCGGAGTCGCCCGTTCCCGGGTGGCTCACGGCCGCCCGGCGACCTCGAGCGCCTCGCCGAGGGAGAACGCCCCCCGGTAGAGGGCAGACCCGACGATCGCCCCTTCGACCCCGTCGGCCACGAGCGTGCGCAGGGCCGCGACGTCCTCGAGGGTGGAGACACCGCCCGAGGCGACGACCGGGCGGTCGGTACGGGCGCAGACCTCCCGCAGCAGGGACAGGTTCGGCCCGGCCATCATCCCGTCCTTGGCGACGTCGGTGACGACGTACCGGGCGCAGCCCTCCCGGTCGAGCCGCTCGAGGGTCTCCCACAGGTCGCCGCCCTCGCTCGTCCAGCCGCGCGCCGCCAGCGTGCTGCCCCGGACGTCGAGCCCGACGGCCACCCGGTCGCCGTGCTCGGCGATGGCGTGGGCGGTCCACTCGGGGTGCTCGAGGGCCGCGGTGCCGACGTTGACGCGGCGAGCGCCGGTCGCCAACGCGCGCTCCAGGCTCTCCTCGTCGCGGATGCCACCGCTCATCTCCACGTCGATGTCGAGCCGGCCGACGATCTGCGCGAGCAGCGCGGCGTTCTCCCCACGCCCGAACGCCGCGTCGAGGTCGACGAGGTGCAGCCACTGCGCGCCCTGCTCCTGCCACCGCAGGGCGGCCGCGACCGGGTCGCCGAACTCCTGCCCGCTGCCGGAGACGCCCTGGACGAGCTGGACGGCGCGGCCGTCGACGACGTCGACGGCGGGCAGCAGCTGCAGCAGGGGCGCGGGGTGGCTCACGGGGTCCTCCGGTGGTGGGTGGTCGGGGCGCAGGGTCCAGTCTGCCGAGCGGCCCGAGGGCGCGCGGACGGGGGTCGGCTCAGAGCGCCCGGACCCAGTTCTCGAGCAGGGCCAGCCCGGCCGACCCCGACTTCTCCGGGTGGAACTGCGTGGCCGTGAGCGGGCCGTCCTCGACGGCGGCGACGAACCGCTCGCCGTGGGTGGCCCACGTCGCGCGCGCGGCCGGGTGACCCGCGGCGGCCGACGGCTCGAAGGTGTGGGCGGCGTAGGAGTGCACGAAGTAGAAGCGTTCGCTCTCGAGCCCGGCGAACAGGACGCTGCCCTCGGGGGCCTCGACCCGGGACCAGCCCATGTGCGGCACGACGGGGGCGTGCAGCCGCGAGACCGTCCCCGGCCACTCCCCCACGCCCGGCAACGGCGCGGTGCTCGGCTCGGTGGAGGCGTCGAACATCACCTGCATGCCCACGCACACCCCGAGCACCGCGCCACCCGCGGCCACCCGCTGACGGACGAGTGTCGGGCCGTCGGCGGCGGCCAGCCCGGCCATGCAGGCGTGGAAGTTGCCCACCCCGGGCACGAGGAGCCCGTCCGCAGCCAGCGCCGCCTCACGGTCGGCGGTGAGCTCGACCCGGGCTCCGACGCGCTCGAGCGCGCGCACGGCGGAGCGGACGTTCCCGCTCCCGTAGTCGAGGACGACGACGTCGCGGCTCATCGCAGCTCCCGGTCCCCGGGGGGGCGCCCGCCCCACGCGGCCTCCCACTCCGCGCGGTGGCGGGCCTCGTCGGCGACGAGACGGTCGAACGCGGCGACCCCGCGCGCTGCGGGCTCGATGTCGCTCGCTCCCGCGCTGTCGCCGCGTACGAGCAGGTCCTCCCCGGGGAGGTGGAGCATCCCGAGGAGGGTGAGGAGCACGTCGAGCGGCTCGCCCTCGCCCGAGCGCAGGACGCCGGCGACGTCCTCGGCCCGCGCCGTCGAGCCGGCCCGGGCCGCGGAGAGCAGCATGGGCAGCCCGAGGCGGGGCAGCGACGGCGTCTGCACGACACCGGTCCGGGGCTGCCAGACCACCCAGTGCTGCCGGTGGCGCAGACCGCGCGGCTGGAGCGTGACGACCGCCCGCCCGCCGAGGTCGAACAGCCCGATGGCCGGCCGCCCCCGCCGCGGGACCGGGCGGGCGGCGAGCACCTCGAGCCCGACGTCGTACGGCGCGGCGCTGCGCGCCGCGCGCTCGGCGACGGTGACGCCCGTCCAGGCCCCGAGAGGCGCGACCGTCGCCGCGACGAGGCCCTGACGCAGCCACCGGGTCACGGCCGCGGGCGAGCGTCGCACGAGGAGCAGCCCGTGCCCCGCGCCCGAGCGCGCCTCGGCGCTCACGGCATCACAGCGCGCCCTTGGCGCTCGGCACGCCGTCGACCCGCGGGTCGCGGGCGACCGCGACCCGCAGGGCCCGGGCGAGCGCCTTGAACTGCGCCTCGACGATGTGGTGGGGGTCGCGGCCGGCGAGCACCCGGACGTGCAGCGCCAGCTGGGCGTGGAACGCGAAGGACTCCAGGACGTGCCGGGTCAGGGAGCCGATGTAGTGGCCGCCGACCAGGGCGTACTCCTGGCCGGCCGGCTCGCCCTCGTGGACGACGTAGGGGCGCCCGGCGACGTCGACGACCGCGAGGACGAGGGCCTCGTCGAGCGGCACGGTCGCGTCGCCGAAGCGGGAGATGCCCGACTTGTCGCCGAGGGCCTCGCGGACCGCCTGGCCGAGGACGATGGCGACGTCCTCGACGGTGTGGTGGGCGTCGACGTCGGTGTCGCCCTCGGCCCGCACGGTGAGGTCGAGCAGCGAGTGCTTGGCGAGCGAGAGCAGCATGTGGTCGTAGAACGGGACCCCGGTGTGCACCTCGCCCCGGCCGGTGCCGTCGAGGTCGACGGTGACCTCGACGGTGCTCTCGGACGTGGCCCGGCGCACGGTGGCGGTGCGGTGGGTCTCTGCGGTGCTCACGGGGCTGCTCCAGCGTGGGTCGGGACGAGGGCGGCGAGGGCGTCGAGGAAGGCCGTGGTCTCCGTCGGCGTCCCCGCGGTGACACGAAGATAGTGCGGGATGCCGACGTCGCGGACGAGGACGCCCCGCTCGAGCAGCGCCTCCCACGTGGCGTGGGCGTCGGCGAGGCCGCCGAACAGGACGAAGTTGGCGTCGCTCGGGACCGGGGAGAGCCCCATCGCGGTGAGCTCGGCGACGATCCGGTCACGCTGGTCCTTGACCACCCCCACCGTCTCGAGCATGAGGTCGGCGTGCGCGAGCGCCGTGCGCGCGAGCGTCTGGGTCGGCGTCGAGAGGTGGTAGGGCATCCGGACCAGCCGGAGGGCGTCGAGCACGGCCGGGTCGCCCGCGAGGTAGCCGAGCCGGCCGCCGGCGAGCGCGAAGGCCTTGCTCATCGTGCGGGTGACCACGAGCCGCGGGCGACCGGGGAGCAGGGTGAGCGCGGAGGGCGTCCCGGGCCGGGCGAACTCGGCGTACGCCTCGTCGACGACGACGAGGCCGGTCGTGGCCTCGTACACCGCCTCGACGACGTCGAGCCCGAGGGCGGTCCCCGTGGGGTTGTTCGGCGAGCAGAGGAAGACGACGTCCGGCCGGTGCTCGCGCACCTGGGCGCGCGCCGTGGCGACGTCGAGGTCGAAGCGCCCGGCGCCGGGGACCCCGCGCATCCCGTCGACCCACGTGGTGCCGGTCGTCGTCGTGATGACCGGGTGCATCGAGTAGGCGGGGGTGAAGCCCAAGGCCGTGCGGCCCGGGCCACCGAAGGCCTGCAGCAGGTGCAGGAGCACCTCGTTGGAGCCGTTGCCGGCCCACACCTGCTCGGGTGCGACGCTCACGCCGCCCCGCGAGAGGTAGGCGGCCAGGTCGGCGCGCAGGGCGGTGAACTCCCGGTCCGGGTAGCGGTTGAGGTCGCGCGCGACCTGCGCGACGGCGCGCGCCATGGCGCTCGCGACGACCTCGGGCACCGGGTAGGAGCTCTCGTTGGTGTTGAGGGCGACCGGGACCTCGAGCTGGGGCGCACCGTAGGCGGTGCGCCCACGCAGGTCGGGGCGCAGCAGCGACTCGACCTGTGCGCGGGGGTCCATGCCGGCGAGTCTAGGAGGACCGCTCGGGTGCGGTGCGGACCGACCGGGGTTCGGTCAGCCGCCGGGCTCGACGTCGGGGACCCGTGCGAGGACGGCCTCGCCGTGGCCGGGCAGGTCCTCGGCCCGGGCGAGCGAGACGACGTGCCCGCCGACGGCCCGCAGCGCCTCCTCGGAGTACTCGACGACGTGGATGCCGCGCAGGAAGGACTGCACCGACAGCCCGCTGCTGTGCGCGGCGCAGCCGCCGGTGGGCAGGACGTGGTTGGACCCGGCGCAGTAGTCGCCGAGGCTCACCGGCGCCCACGTGCCGACGAAGACCGCGCCCGCGCTGCGCACCCGCGACGCGACGGCGGCCGCGTCGGCGGTGTGGATCTCGAGGTGCTCGGCGGCGTAGGCGTTGACGACGTCGAGGCCGACGTCGAGGTCGTCGACGAGGACGATGCCCGACTGGCGGCCGGCGAGGGCGGTGGCGACCCGCTCGGTGTGCTTGGTGCCGGCGACCCGCCGCGCGAGCGCCTCCTGCACCGCGGCCGCCAGCTCGGCGCTGTCGGTGACGAGGACGGCGGCCGCGAGCGGGTCGTGCTCGGCCTGCGAGACGAGGTCGGCCGCGACGTGCTCGGGGTCGGCGCCCGCGTCCGCGAGGATCGCGATCTCCGTCGGGCCGGCCTCGGCGTCGATCCCGATGAGACCCTTGAGCATCCGCTTGGCCGCTGCGACGTAGATGTTGCCGGGCCCGGTGACGAGCGCGGCCGGCTCGCAGACCGACCCCTCGTCCTCGAACCCGTAGGCGAAGCCGGCGACCGCCTGGGCGCCCCCGACGGCGTAGACCTCCTCCACCCCGAGCAGGTGGCAGGCGGCGAGGATGCTCGGGTGCGGCCACCCGCCGTGGTCCCGCTGCGGGGGGCTGGCGACCGCGAGGCTGGGCACGCCCGCGAGCTGGGCGGGGACGACGTTCATCACGACGCTGCTCGGGTACACGGCCAGGCCGCCGGGGACGTAGAGCCCGACCCGGTCCACCGGCACCCACCGCTCGGTGACCGCGGCGCCGTCGGCCACCGTGGTCGTCGTGTCGTGGCGGCGCTGGTCGGCGTGGACCACCCGGGCCCGCCGGACCGACTCCTCGAGGGCGGCGCGGACGGCCGGGTCCAGCCCCTGCGCCGCTGTGGCGAGGACCTCGGGCGGTACCCGCAGCGCCGGCGGGGCCACGCCGTCGAAGCGCCGGGCCGCGTCGTAGAGCGCCGGGGCACCCCGGTCGCGGACGTCCTCGACGATCGGGCGCACGGCGAGCAGCGCGGCCTCGACGTCGACCTCGGCCCGGGGCAGGGCGGCGCGCAGCTCGCGCAGGCCGGGGCGGCGCCCCCGCAGGTCGAGCCGGGGGATGGTGCCGGACAGGCTGGCGGACATGGCCTCAGTCTAGGTTCGCGCCCCCGGAGGCCGGCGCGGCGTCCGGGCCTCGGCGGCGGCCGGCTACCCGTCGTAGAACTCGGCCTCGAAGGCGGCCCGGGCCCGGCGGGCCGTACGCCGGTAGCGCTCGGCGAGCCCCTGGGCGGTGGCCTCCTCGAGCCCGAGGATGCGGGCGACCCCCTCGGCGTCCCGGTCGTAGGTCGGCACCGAGTCCACGGGCTTGCCCCGGGAGAGGACGCCGGCGTTGCGCATCGCCGAGGCGAGCCGCCAGGCCGCGCCGAGCGCCTCGGCGTGCCCCGCCTCGACCAGCCCGAGCCGGGCGGCGGCCTCGAGCGCGGTGAGCGTCGAGGTGGTCCGCAGCTCCGCGTGGCGGCCCGCGTGCCGCAGCTGGAGCAGCTGGACAACCCACTCGACGTCCGAGAGGCCGCCGTGGCCGAGCTTGAAGTGCGTCTTGCGGTCGCCGCCGCGGGGCAGCCGCTCGGCCTCCATCCGGGCCTTGAGGGTGCGGATCTCGCGCACCTGGGCGCCGTCGAGGCCCTCGCGGGGCCACCGGATGGGCGCGACGAGGTCGAGGAAGCGCTCGGCGAGCCCCGGGTCGCCGGCCACGGGTGTGGCGCGCAGCAGTGCCTGGGCCTCCCAGACGAGCGACCAGCGCGAGTAGTACTCGCGGTAGGACGCGAGCGAGCGCACGAGCGGGCCGCCGCGCCCCTCGGGGCGCAGCGAGGCGTCGATGTCGAGCACGGGGTCGGGCCCGTTGCGGCGCAGGAGGGCCACGAGGCGCTGGACCACCTCGAGGGCCTGCGCCTGGGCCGCGACCTCGTCGGCCCCCTCGGTCGGGTCGTGGACGAAGAGGACGTCGGCGTCCGAGCCGTAGCCCTGCTCGGCCCCACCGAGGCGCCCCATGCCGACGACGAGCAGCCGGGTCAGCGGCGCGCGCCCGCTCGCCGCGGCGACCTCGCCGAGGCACACCTCGAGGGTCACCTCGAGCAGGGCGGCCGTGAGGTCGGTCATCGCCCTGCCCACCTCGGTCAGCCCGATGCTGCCGCCGAGGTCGGCCACGGCGATCCGGAACAGCTCCGAGCGCCGGATGGTCCGGGCCGCGAGCACCGCCGCCTCGGGGTCGTCCTTGCGCCCGGCGGCCGAGCGCATCCGGCGCAGGACCTCGCCGCGCGAGCGGGGGGTCAGCCCGCCGGCGCCACCGAGGAACTGGACGCACTCGGGCGCCTGCTCCAGCAGGGCCGCGGCGTAGCGGCTGCGCCCGAGGGTGTGCGCGAGCTGCTCGGCTGCGGACCCCTCGTCGCGCAGCAGCCGCAGGTACCAGTGCGTCGACCCGAGCTCCTCGCTCACCTTGCGGAAGGCGAGCAGGCCGGCGTCCGGGTCGGCCTCGTCGGCGAACCAGCCGAGCATGACCGGCAGCAGCTGACGCTGGATCGCGGCGCGCCGGCTCACCCCGCCGGTGAGCGCCTCGAGGTGGCGCAGGGCGCCGGCGGGGTCGCGGAAGCCGAGCGCGGAGAGCCGCTCGCGGGCCGCCGCGGGGGTCAGCCGCACCTCCTGGTCCGAGAGCCGGGCCACGGCGGAGAGCAGGGGGCGGTAGAAGATCCGCTCGTGGAGCCGGCGCACCTCCCGGCGGTGGACCCGCCACTGCTCCTGGACCGCCTCCGCCGGCCCCGTGCGGTGCCCGAGGGAGCGGCCGAGCCGGCGCAGGTCCGCGGGCGCCGTCGGCATCAGGTGGGTGCGCCGCAGGCGGTACAGCTGGATGCGGTGCTCGAGTGCGCGCAGGTAGCGGTAGGCGGTCTCGAGGGTGGCGGCATCCTCCCGGCCGACGTAGCCGCCGGCGGACAGTGCCCGCAGACCCTCGAGCGTCGAGGGGGTGCGCAGCGACTCGTCGGCCCGACCGTGGACGAGCTGGAGCAGCTGGACGGAGAACTCGACGTCGCGCAGCCCCCCGGCACCGAGCTTGATCTGCCGGTCCGCCTCGGCGGTGGGGATGTGCTCCTCGACCCGGCGCCGCATCGCCTGGACGTCGTCGACGAAGTTCTCCCGGCTCGAGGCCTGCCACACCATCGGCTGCACGGCCTCGCAGTACGCGGCACCGACCTCGGCGTCCCCCGCGACCACCCGCGCCTTGAGCAGCGCCTGGAACTCCCACGTCTTGGCCCAGCGCTCGTAGTACGCCCGGTGGCTCGCGACGGTCCGCACGAGGGGGCCGTTCTTGCCCTCGGGGCGCAGGGCGGGGTCCACCTGCCACAGCGAACCCGCGCCCGTGGCGGCCGAGCACAGCCGCATCAGCCGGGTCGCGAGGTCGGTGGCGAGCGAGAGCGCCTCCTCCTCGGGGACGCCGTCCGCGGGCTCCGCGACGAAGACGACGTCGACGTCCGAGACGTAGTTCAGCTCCCGCCCACCGGTCTTGCCCATGGCGATGACCGCCAGCCGGGCCGCGCCCGCGCCCGCCCCCACCTGCTCCCGGGCGATGCGCAGCGCCGCCTCGAGCGCCGCCGCGGCGAGGTCGGCGAGCGCGGCCGCGGTGGGCGCGAGCACCTCGAGCGGGTCCGGGGCGGTGAGGTCGAGCGCCGCGACCCCGAGCAGCTGCTCGCGGTAGCCGATGCGCAGCGCGTCGGCCGGGGTGACCCCGGGCGCGGGGTCGGTGACCGCCTCGACGAGCCGGGAGACCCGCTCCCCGGCGGCCACCGGCACGGCGAAGGCGGCGGCTCGCCAGTGCCCGGGATGGGCCACGAGGTGGTCACCGAGGGCCCCCGAGGCACCGAGCACCGCGAGCAGCCGGTGCCGGGCGGTGGCGTCCCGGGCGAGCGTCTCGACGACCTCGGTGCGCGCCGTGGGGTCGGCGCCGACGGCCTCCAGGAAGCGCACGAGCCCCAGCAGGGCCAGGTCGGGGTCGGCGGTGCGCGAGAGCGCCTCGCTCAGCCCGCCCGCCTCGATCCGGTCGGGGTCGCCGGCGAGGCCTTCGAGGGCGGGGTCGTCCAGGAGGGCGCGGGCCCGGCGGGCGTCGGCGAAGCCGAGCCGGGCGATGCCCGCCGGCAGGGACTCCGGGGCGCGGGAGCTCACGGCCGCGGGGTCACAGCGAGGGCAGGTAGCGCTCGAGCTCGAAGGCGGTGACCTGGTTGCGGTAGTCGGCCCACTCGGCCCGCTTGTTGCGCAGGAAGAAGTCGAAGGTGTGCTCGCCGAGGGTCTCGGCGACGAGCTCGCTGGACTCCATCGTCTCGATGGCCTCCACGAGGCTGGCCGGCATCGGCCGGATGCCCATGGCCCGCCGCTCGGCGTCGGTGAGGCTCCACACGTCGTCCTCGGCCTCCGGGGGCAGCTCGTAGCCCTCCTCGACCCCCTTCAGGCCCGCGGCGAGCAGCACGGCGAAGGTGAGGTAGGGGTTGCACGCGGTGTCGATGCTGCGGACCTCGACCCGCGTGCTCTGGCCCTTCTCGGGCTTGTACATCGGGACCCGCACGAGGGCGGAGCGGTTGTTGTGCCCCCAGGTCAGGTGGGCCGGGGCCTCTCCCCCGCCCCAGAGCCGCTTGTAGCTGTTGACCCACTGGTTGGTCACGGCCGCGGTCTCCGCGCCGTGCCGGACGAGCCCGGCGATGAACTGCCGCCCGACGCGGGAGAGCTGGTAGGGGGCCCCCGGCTCGTGGAAGGCGTTGGTGTCGCCCTCGAAGAGCGACATGTGGGTGTGCATGCCCGACCCGGCGTGCTCGGCGAACGGCTTGGGCATGAAGGAGGCGTAGATGCCCTGCTCGAGCGCGACCTCCTTGACCACCGTGCGGAAGGTCATGATGTTGTCCGCCGTGGTCAGGGCGTCGGCGTAGCGCAGGTCGATCTCGTTCTGCCCGGGCGCGGCCTCGTGGTGGCTGAACTCCACCGAGATGCCCATCTCCTCGAGCATCGTGATCGCCGCACGTCGGAAGTCGGCGCTGCTGCCGTGCGGGGTGTGGTCGAAGTAGCCCGCGGTGTCGATCGGGGTCGGGCGGTGGCCGGGCACCCAGTCCTGGCGCAGGAGGAAGAACTCGATCTCGGGGTGGGTGTAGAAGGTGAACCCCATCTCCGCGGCCTTGGCCAGGGCCCGCTGCAGCACGTGGCGGGGGTCGGCCATGCTCGGGGTGCCGTCCGGGAGGGTGATGTCGCAGAACATCCGCGCGGTGCCGTTGCTCTCGCCCCGCCAGGGCAGGACCTGGAAGGTCGCGGGGTCCGGCTTGGCGAGCATGTCGGACTCGTAGACGCGGGCGAACCCCTCGATGACCGAGCCGTCGAAGCCGATCCCCTCGGCGAAGGCCCCCTCGAGCTCGGCCGGGGCGACGGCCACGGACTTCAGGGTGCCGAGGACGTCGGTGAACCACAGCCGGACGAACCGGATGTCACGTTCTTCGATGGTGCGGAGGACGAACTCCTGCTGGCGGTCCATGCCCAGCATCCTGCCTCATCGACGTGTCCTGCGTGTGACGGCACACGAGAGGGGGCCCGGGCGGTGCCCGGGCCCCCTCGTCGCGAGAGCCGTTGCTCGTCAGGTCACTTGAAGGCGACCCGCACCTTGAGCGTGCGGCCCCGGTTCTTCGACTGCTTGACCGTCATGGTCGTGCCCGACCCGGCGACCTTCGTCGAGCTCCACGGGTTGAGCGAGGACCAGTACCGCTCCGGGTTGCGGTCGTCGAACGTCGGGATGCCTCGCGAGGAGGGCACCGTCGTCGGCGAGCCGTTCTTGTGGAAGGTGACCCGGTCGGTGCGCTCGAGGCCGAAGGTGGCGTCGAACGGCTGGCGGCGGTTGCCGAGGAAGCTGCCGTCGGCGAACGTCACCGGGTTGGGCCGGGCGTCGACGGGCAGGACCTGGCCGGCGCCCGGGTGGACGCTCGTGTTGTTGTCGTCGTACTCGCCGTTGGCGAACCACACGAGCAGACCGTTCTGGTACGGGAAGCGCTCGACCCAGTCCGGCTTGGTGTTGGCCCAGCCGAAGTTGTACGGGCCCTGCTTGAGCGTCGTGTCGTACCCGCTGTAGGTCCGGTTCTCGGCGAGGTACATGTCCTGCACCTCGCGCGTCGTGGTCCCGTTGATGATCTGGAAGCCACCGGCGGCGCTCCAGCCGTCGGCACCGGACTCGACGTCGTCGGTCGTGGCCTCGCCGTCGACCGTCGTCGTGATGTCGTCGATGAACGCCTCGCTGCCGACACCACCGTCGGTCGCGAACCGGAAGCGGAACTTCACGTCCTGGCCGGCGTACGCCGACAGGTCCCAGCTCAGCTCGGTCCAGTCGAGCGCGCTGTCCTCGTCACCGTCGACCGAGCCGTCGATGCCGTCGCCCACCGGGGTCCACGTGCTGCCGCCGTCGGTCGAGACCTCGCCGTAGAGGTAGTCGTAACCGACCTCGATGTCGCCCGAGACGTACGCGCTCACCTCGGCGCTCGAGGCGCCGGTGAGGTCGACGTCGTGGGCGAGCGTCGCGGACAGGTCGTTGCCGTAGCCGGTCCACCACTCACCCGAACCGGAGTGCGGGGTGTTGTGCTCGGTGGTCACCGTGCGCTCCGGGAGCGGGACGATGACCGCCTGGGCCTCGCTGCGCGTCACCTTGTCGGCCGAGCCGAGCTTGACGGTCGTGTTCTGGCCGTAGGGCACGACCTGCGGGTCGAGCCAGCCGAGCTGGAGCTTCTCCCACACGCCCATGTAGCCGGGGGTGGTGCCGATGGCGTCACCGCCGTGGTTGAGCCACGAGCCGCCGGACATCAGGGTCCAGAAGCCGGTGCCGTTGTCGCCACCGGCGGTGTCGTAGAGGTCGGGCAGGCCGAGGTCGTGGCCGAACTCGTGGGTGAAGACGCCGAGGCCGCCGTTCTCCGGCTCGGTCGTGTAGTCGCCGATCCACAGCCCGGTGTCGCCCAGCGGCACGCCGCCGAGCTTGTTGTTGTCCGGACCCGTGACCCCGACGTTCGTCGAGTAGGCGTACCAGCGGTGGCTCCAGATGGCGTCGTCGCCCTGGGCTCCCCCGCCGGCCTCCTCGCCCTCACCGGCGTGGATGGCCTGGAAGTGGTCGATGTAGCCGTCGGGCTCGTTGAAGTTGCCGTCGCCGTCGTAGTCGTAGCGGTCGACCTGGTCGAACTGCGCCAGGTAGTCCTTGATCTCGGCGTCGGACTTGCCGGCGGCCTTCTGGTCCTCGTACCAGGCCGCTGCGGTGTCCCGGATGAACGGCCAGTAGGTGGAGGCGTCGCTGTACTTGTTCGAGCCGTAGCGGGCCTCGTTGTAGGGGACCTGCACCCAGTCGGAGACGTCACCCGTGGCGAGGAAGCGACCGTTGGACTGCTTGAGGTAGAAGTCCTTGAACGACTCGCCGTCCCCGAACATCATGTCGAGGTAGTGCTCGCGGTCGAAGTCGGGCAGCCAGTACGTCGAGTTGTCCATCGAGCGGTCCGGCTCGGGGATCTGGTTGTGCTGCGGGCCCGCACTGCCGCCGGTGGCCGGGTTCACCTGGTCGCCGAAGTCGACGAGGATGGTGAAGATGTCCTCCTCGCGGTCGACGGGGTAGTTGACGTACTTCGTGCGGCCGTCGCCCTTGCCCTTGCGGTTGCGGTCGCCGCGCTTGCTCTTGACCTCGATGACCCGGTTGCCGTTGATCATCTTGGTCTTGGCCTCGCCGCGCACGAGCTGCTGGATCGCGTCCTCGCGCAGCTCGGCCTGCGCCTCGGCGAGGGGGTTGGGCAGGTCGTCCTGCCGGGCGGCGCCCTTCTCCGGGGCGTCCGGGGCGGCGGGCACCGCCTGGGCCGTCGCCGGGGCCAGGGTCACGGCGATGGCCGCGGCTGCCACTCCCGACAGCACGCTGACGTGTCGTCTCTTCACGAGATCTCCTCCATGGGGTGTGGCCCCGCGTCCTGTCAGCACGGGGCATCGTGGACCCAACCACAGGAATCGCTCAGGATCGAGAGTCCGCCCGGGACTTTTTTCCGGCGGTCGGGGCCCGGGGCGCCCGGATCGCCGGTCCGCGCCCCATAAACCCGCCTGGGATGCCCTGTGGGACAACCGGATCTGTGGTGACCCAGGAGGTCCCCAGGGGAGGGTAAAAGTTTCGTAAGGACGGCCGTGCGGACGCGGCCTACGATCGGGTCATGACCGAGCGCCCCGCCGACCCGAGCCCCGAGACCACCGCCCCCTACGGCACCGGCGTGCAGGCGGCCCCGCAGCGGCGGGTGCGCGTCCCTCACCTGCAGGCGATGAAGGAGCGGGGTGAGCGGTGGGCGATGCTCACCGCCTACGACATGTACACGGCCGAGATCTTCGACGAGGCGGGCATCCCGGTGCTGCTCGTCGGCGACTCCGCGGGCAACAACGTCTACGGCTTCGAGACCACGGTGCCCGTGACGGTCGACCACCTCCTCCCCCTGGTCCGCGCCGTCACCAGCGCCGCCCGGCGCGCCATGGTCGTGGCCGACCTGCCCTTCGGCTCCTACCAGGCAAGCCCCCAGCAGGCGCTCGCGACGGCCACCCGGTTCATGAAGGAGGGGCTGGCGCACGCCGTCAAGCTCGAGGGCGGGGCGCCGATGGTGCCCGAGGTCGAGCTGCTCGTGCGGGCCGGCATCCCCGTCATGGGGCACATCGGCTTCACCCCGCAGAGCGAGCACGTGCTCGGGGGCTACAAGGTGCAGGGACGGGGCGCGGGGGCCGAGCGCCTCGTCGCCGACGCGCGTGCCCTCGAGGCGGCCGGCTGCTTCGCCGTCGTCCTCGAGATGGTCCCGGCCCCCGTCGCCGCCGAGGTCACCGCGGCCGTGCGCATCCCGACGATCGGCATCGGCGCCGGGCCCGAGTGCGACGCCCAGGTCCTCGTCTGGCAGGACATGGCCGGACTGCGCGGCGGGCGGGCACCTCGGTTCGTCAAGAAGTACGCCGACCTGCGGGGTGACCTGCGGGCCGCCGCCCAGGCCTACGCCGACGAGGTCGCCCAGGGGGTCTTCCCGGCGCCCGAGCACTCCTTCGAGGCGTGAGCGGGAACCCGCAGGCGCGCAGGGAGCGTCCGAGCGGCATGTGGAGCACGGCACCACCCCCGAACCGCCCCGGCCCGCCGACCCGCTGGTCGCGGCGCCAGCACGGGCCGGAGGCGGCCCGCGCCTACCGCCAGCACTTCCTCGACCTGGCCGCCGACGGCGCCGACCTGCACGGCGAGGCACGGTTCGTCACGACGCTCGTCCCGCCCCCCTCGCGCGTGCTGGACGCCGGCTGCGGCTACGGGCGGGTGGCCAGCGAGCTGACCCGGCTCGGGCACGACGTGCTCGGCGTCGACGCCGACCCCGACCTGCTCGCCCTGGCCCGCGAGGACGCCGACACCCGGTTCGTGCTCGCCGACCTGTCCACCCTCGACCTGCGCACCGAGCAGGAGTTCCACGTCGCGGTGCTGGCGGGCAACGTCGTGCCCTACCTCGCCGACGGCACGCTGGCGCAGGTGCTCGAGCGGCTCGGCGCGCACCTGGCGCCCGGTGGCTACCTCGTGGCGGGCTTCGCCCTGCCCGGCGCCCTGCCGCCCGGCGCGGCCCCCGTCGACCCGGGCGACTACGACCGGTGGGCGCGCGCGGCCGGGCTGTCGTTCATCGCGCGGTACTCGTCGTGGGACCGCGCGCCGTTCGCCCCGGACGGCGACTACGCCCTCACGGTGCACCGGCTGGTCAACGGCTGACCGCTCACGCCTCGCCGCCGGCCGGCCGCGCTCCCCGCTCGTCCCAGTCGCGGTCCTCCTGCTCCCAGCGCTCGGTGTTCTCCCGGGCGTGCTCGAGGGCCGCGGCCGCCTCCTCCCGGGTGTCGTACGGGCCGAGGACGGTGGCGTCCCTACTGCGGCGCTCGTCGGTCTCGACCTGGGCGGTGTCGACGTTGTACCAGTACGGCATCGGTGGTTCTCCTTCACGGGGAGGCTCTGCCTAGACTCCAACTATGCCCGTGACCCACGCCAGCGTCGCCCCCGGGACGGTCGCCCCCCGCCGTCCCGTCCCCCCACGGATCCCCCGCCCGGAGTACGTCGACAAGCCGGCGCCCGCTCCGTTCACCGGCTCGGAGGTCAAGGACGCCGAGACCATCGAGCGGATGCGGGTCGCCGGGCGCATCGCGGCCGACGCGCTCGCCGCGGCCGCCGCCGTCGTCGCCCCCGGGGTGACCACCGACGAGATCGACCGCGTCGGCCACGAGTACCTCCTCGACCACGACGCCTACCCCTCGACCCTGGGCTACCGGGGCTTCCCGAAGTCGCTGTGCACCTCGGTCAACGAGGTGGTCTGCCACGGCATCCCCGACGACCGCCCCCTCCAGGACGGCGACATCGTCAACATCGACCTGACCGCCTACGTCGACGGGGTCCACGGGGACACCGACGCCACCTACCTCGTCGGCGACGTCGACGAGGAGTCGCGGCTGCTCGTCGAGCGCACCCACGAGGCGATGATGCGCGGTATCCGGGCCGCCCGGCCCGGTCGCGAGGTCAACGTCATCGGGCGGGTCATCGAGTCCTACGCCAAGCGCTTCGGGTACGGCGTCGTGCGCGACTTCACCGGCCACGGCATCGGCAGCGCCTTCCACAGCGGCCTCGTCATCCCGCACTACGACGCCTCGCCGTCGTACGCGACGGTCATCGAGCCCGGCATGACCTTCACCGTGGAGCCCATGCTCAACCTCGGCACCCACGAGTGGGAGATGTGGGAGGACGGGTGGACGGTCGTCACGCGCGACCGCAGGCGCTCGGCACAGTTCGAGCACACGATCCTCGTCACCGAGGACGGGCCGGAGATCCTCACCCTCGGGGCGGCGGCATGAGCGCCGGGCACCCGCTCGGCATCGACGTCGGCGGCAGCGGCATCAAGGGGGCGCCGGTCGACCTCGAGGCCGGCGACTTCGCCCAGAAGCGGCTGCGCATCGACACCCCGGAGGTCTCGACCCCCGAGGCGGTGTGCGACGTCATCGCGCAGGTGGTCGACCACTTCGACGAGGTCCGCGGGGACTCGCCGATCGGGGTGACCATCCCCGGGGTCGTCCAGCACGGTGTCGTCAAGACGGCCGCGAACATCGACAAGGCGTGGATCGGCTGCCACATCGAGGAGCTGCTCGAGGAGCGCCTCCAGCACGACGTCGTCGTCGTCAACGACGCCGACGCCGCCGGCGTCGGGGAGCTGACCTTCGGCGCGGCCAAGGGCCACGAGGGCCTCGTCGTCCTCACCACCCTCGGCACGGGCATCGGGACGGCGATCTTCAACGAGGGGGTGCTCGTCCCGAACTCCGAGCTCGGCCACCTCGAGATCGACGGGCACGACGCCGAGACCCGCGCGGCGAGCTCGGCCAAGACCCGCGAGGGGCTCAGCTACCCGCAGTGGGCCGAACGGCTCCAGCGCTACTACCGCGTGCTCGAGGACCTGCTGTGGCCGGACCTGTTCGTCGTCGGCGGCGGGGTCTCGAAGGACTCCGAGGAGTTCCTGCCGCTGCTCGACATCCGCACCCCGATCGTGCCCGCGACGCTGAAGAACCGCGCCGGCATCATCGGGGCCGCCGTGCTCGCCACCGCCTCCCAGCGCCGCCGCGGCCGGCACACCGGCTGAGCGGCTACTCCCCCGCCCGGAAGTCCGTCGGGCCGGCGCCGGCGAGGTCGTGGATGCGGGTGTCCGGGCTGCCGAGGTCGGCGGCCTGGCGCAGGTAGAGCGCCCGCCCCCGCTCGCGCAGCAGGCCGTCGTGGACGGGCACCGCGTGCGGTGCCGCGTGCCGGCGCAGGAACGCCGTCATCTCGCGGCTGCGCTGCCACGGGGCCTGGAGGGGGAAGGCGAGGACGTCGACCGGGCCGGGCTCGGCGTCCAGGGCGTCGCCGGGGTGGAAGAACGACGGCTCGCCCGCGGCGTCGAGCCGGACCCCGACGTTGGGGATCCGGGGGATGTCCTCGTGGATGAGGGCGTGGACGTGCCCGACCGGGGTGACCGTGACCTCGCCGACGGTCGAGGGCCCGTCGTGCGCCTGGGCCGCGACGCCGAGACCGGTGAGCACCTCGAGGCTGCCCGGGTCGCACAGCCACCGTGCCCCGGGGCTGGCCGCGGCGAGCTGCGGCACCCGCTCGGGGTCGAGGTGGTCGGGATGCTGGTGGGTGACGAGGACGGCGTCGAGGTCGCGCACCGGCGCGAGGTCCTCGGCGAAGGTCCCTGGGTCGAGGAGCAGGCGCGCGTCGGCGATCTCCACGAGCAGGCAGGCGTGGCCGAGATGGGTGATCCGCATCCCCCCACGGTAGGCCCCGCGCCGGCCGACCGGCGGCGGCCGGTCAGCCGACGAGCGGCTCCGCGTCACCGACGGCGGGGGCGGTGGCCGCTCCGGCGGCGGGGACCCGGGCGTCGACGAGCTGCGCCGCCTCGACGAGGTCGTCCGGCAGCACCGTGACCTGCGGGGGCGGCGAGTGCAGCGCCTTGGCGCCCTCGCCGGCGACGAACAGCGGCACCCACGCGCCGAGGCGGGTCAGTGAGGGCATCCGGGCCTCGAAGGCGGTCCGGCGCACGCCGGCGAGGACCACCGCGTCCGCGTCGAGGAAGCGGGCGGCCTCCGCCACGGCCGCCATCGGGGAGTTCGCACCGAGACTGACCACGCGCCACCACCGGGCGTGCAGCATCGCGCCGAAGAGTTCCAGCGGCAGGTCGTGCAGCTCGCGGGGCGGGCAGGCCAGGACCACGGTGCGCGCCTGCGGCCCCTGGACCGGCAGGCGCAGCTCGCCGAGGACGCCGCGGAACGCGCTGGAGACGAAGTGCTCGTGGGCGACGCCGAGCCGCCCGGACTCCCACGCGTCGCCGACCTCCTTCAGGACCGGCATGATGACCGCGGTCACGGTCGCGTCGACACCGGAGACGAGCAGGGCGTCGAGGAGCACCTCACGCACCGCGGCGCCGTCGAGCTCGCGGGTCGCGGCGAGGACGCGCCGTCGCGCCAGGCCCAGGTCGATCGCGGGGTCTGCGGGCACGTCGGGTCCTCCTGGGGTCTGCGGACCTCAGCACTGTAGCCTCCGGCCCCGCGTCCGGGCCGAGGAACCCGCTGGTCACGGCCGTGCGCGGGGGACGAGCCGGGCTGTAGGCCGGGTTCTGTCCCGCGGCGCCGTCGCCGGCGCCGCGGTGACGGTCATCCATCTCCGGTGGCCGTTGCCGACCACCTCCAGCGCCCTACCCGCGTGCTCGGGCGGGCAACCCTCGAGCGCACGCTGTCTGGGCTTGCTCCGGATGGGGTTTACCGAGCCGGCCGGGTCACCCCGGCCGCTGGTGGTCTCTTACACCACCGTTTCACCCTTGCCCCCGCCGCTCACGCGGTGGGGGCGGTCTGTTCTCTGTGGCACTGTCCCGCGGGTCGCCCCGGGTGGCTGTTGGCCACCATCCTGCCCTTCGGAGCCCGGACCTTCCTCGGCGGCGGGTGACCCCGCCGACGCGACCGTCCGCCCGACTCGTCCGCGTCGCAGTGTACCGGCGACCGGGGTGTGATCTCACAGTCAGGTGGGCGGCGGCCCGTGGCGCCGGTCGTACCGTCGAAGTGCCGGGCCGGAGACCCCGGCCGGCTCGCCCGAGGAGGCAATGATGTCTCAGCACGTCACCGGGCGCCCCGTCACCGAGGCCCCCTCGACCCCGTCCGCAGCCCCCCGCCCCGACCGCGCGACACCCGCGCTGGGGCTGGCCGCACTCACCGCCCTCGTCGTGGGCTCGATGATCGGCAGCGGCATCTTCGCCCTGCCCTCCCAGATGGCCGCGAGCGCCGCGCCCGGCCCCCTCCTCATCGGCTGGGTGGTCACCGGTGTCGGGATGCTCATGCTCGCCTTCGTCTTCCAGACCCTGGCCCAGCGCAAGCCGGAGGTGGACGGCGGGGTCTACGGGTACGCCCGCGCGGGCTTCGGCAGCTACATCGGCTTCAGCTCGGCGTGGGGGTACTGGGTCTCGGCCTGGGTGGGCAACGTCGCCTACCTCGTCCTGCTCTTCGCGACCCTCGGGTACTTCGTGCCGGCGTTCGAGGGTGGCTCGACCCTGCCGGCGGTCGTCGGCGCCTCGGTCCTGCTCTGGGTCGTCCACGCCCTCGTCCTGCGCGGCGTGCACAGCGCGGCCGTCGTCAACACCATCGTGACCATCGCCAAGGTCGTCCCGATCCTCACCTTCGTCGCCATCGCGGCGGTCGGCTTCCGGGCCGGCCTGTTCACCGCCGACGTGTGGGGCCGCACCACCCAGGTCGACGGCGCCGGCCTCGGGAGCACCCTCGAGCAGGTCCGCACGATGATGCTCGTCACCGTGTGGGTGTTCATCGGGATCGAGGGCGCGGCGGTCTACTCCCAGCGGGCACGCTCGCGCTGGGACGTCGGGCGCGCCACCGTGCTCGGGTTCGCCGCCGTGCTCGCCCTGCTGCTCCTGGTCAACCTGCTCTCCTACGGCCTGATGGCCCAGGCGGACATCGCGGGCCTGGAGGACCCGTCCATGGCCGCGCTCCTGGAGCACGAGGTCGGCAGCTGGGGTGCCGCGTTCATCTCGGTCGGGCTCGTCGTCTCCCTGCTCGGCGCGCTGCTCGCGTGGGTCCTGCTCTGCGTGGAGATCCTGCGGCTGCCGGCTCTCGAGCACGTCATGCCGGCCGCGCTGGCCCGCGAGAACGCCCACGGCGCCCCCGCGACGGCGCTGTGGCTGACCAACGGCTGCGTCCAGCTGCTCCTGCTGTGGACCCTCGTCAACGACAGCACGTACACCAACCTCGTCTACCTGGCGACCTCGCTCATCCTCCTGCCGTACCTGTGGTCGGCGGGCTACCAGGTGCTCCTCGCCGCTCGCGGTGAGACCTACGAGACGGGGCACGGACGCACCCGTGACCTCGTCGTGGGCTCCCTCGCCCTGGTCTACGCCTGCTGGCTGGTCTACGCCGGTGGCCTGGACTACCTGCTCGTCGCCGCGCTCTTCTACCTCGTGGGGACCGGGTTCTTCGTCTGGGCCCGCCGGGAGAGCCACCTGCCGGTGTTCACCCCACCCGAGCGGGTGGTCGTCGGCGTCGTCGGCGTCGTCTCCGTCGTCGCGGTCGCCATGCTCGCCACCGGCCACCTCGCGGTGCTCTGAGCGGGCGTGGCGACGATGACCGACACCACGCCCACCGTCTCGCCCCGCGTCGGGGTCTGGTCCGAGGCCGGCCGGCTGCGCCGGGTGCTCGTCTGCGCACCCGGCCTGGCCCACCAGCGGCTGACCCCGCAGAACTGCGACGAGCTCCTCTTCGACGACGTCATCTGGGTCCAGCAGGCCCGCCGGGACCACTTCGACTTCGTCGCCAAGATGGCCGAGCGCGACATCGAGGTGCTCGAGCTGCACGACCTGCTCGCCGAGGTCCTCGAGCAGCCGGAGGGGCGCGCCTGGGTGCTCGACCGGACCGTCACCGACGGGCTCGTCGGGGCCGGCCTGACCCGCGAGGTGCGCAGCTGGCTGGGCGAGCTGCCCGGCGACCGGCTCGCCGAGCTGCTCATCGGCGGGGTGTCCTACCAGGACGTCCCTGCCGAGCTCGGGCCCGGCTTCCTCTCCGCCTTCCGCGAGCTGGACCCCACGGGGTTCGTCCTGCGCCCGCTGCCGAACACGCAGTTCATGCGGGACAACACCTCGTGGATCTTCGGCGGGGTCACCCTCAACCCGATGTACTGGCCCGCCCGCCGCCGCGAGACGCTGCTGACGACGGCCGTCTACCGCTTCCACCCGGCCGTCGCCGGTGAGGAGTACGCGGTCTGGCTCGGTGACCTCGACGGCTCGGCGGGCGACCACGGGCTGGCCACCCTCGAAGGAGGTGACGTCATGCCCCTCGGCCGCGGCGTCGTCCTCATCGGGATGGGCGAGCGCACCTCGCACCAGGCGATCACCCAGGTGGCCCGCAACCTCTTCACCGCCGGCGCGGCGGAGCGGGTCATCGTCGCCAGCCTGCCCCGGGCGCGCTCGGCGATGCACCTCGACACGGTGTTCACCGTCGCCGACCACGACCTCGTCACGAGCTACGCCCCGGTCGTCGACGGCATCGTCCCGTTCAGCCTGCGCCCCGGCGACGGCCCCTCCGGGCTCGACATCCGCCGCGAGCCGCAGGGGCTGGTCGAGACCGTCGGCGACGCTCTCGGGGTGCGCTTGCGGGTGGTCGAGGCCGCCGGGGACCTCTACGGGGTCCAGCGCGAGCAGTGGGACGACGGCAACAACGTCGTCGCTCTCGAGCCCGGCGTCGTCATCGGCTACGACCGCAACATCCAGACCAACACCGCCCTGCGCAAGGCGGGCGTCGAGGTCGTCACCATCACCGCGAGCGAGCTCGGCCGGGGCCGCGGCGGAGGCCGGTGCATGACCTGCCCGATCCTGCGCGACCCGCTCTACACCTGACGAGGAGCACCCAACCATGTCCTCCACCACCCGCCCGCGCAGCCTGCTCTCGCTCGTCCACCACAGCGAGCGCGACCTGCTCGACCTGCTCGACCTCGCCCGCGACCTCAAGCGGGCCAGCGCGTCCGGGCAGCGCCGGCCGGCCCTGCAGGGGCGCACCATCGCGCTGGTCTTCGAGAAGACCTCCACCCGCACCCGCTGCGCCTTCGAGGTGGCGGCCTACCACGAGGGCGCCCACGTCACGTACATCGACCCGGTGTCCTCGCAGATCGGGCACAAGGAGTCGACCAAGGACACCGCCCGGGTGCTCGGGCGGATGTACGACGCCATCGAGTACCGCGGCGCCAGCCAGGAGGCCGTCGAGGAGCTGGCGCGCTACTCCGGCGTCCCGGTGTTCAACGGCCTGACCGACGAGTACCACCCGACCCAGATGCTCGCCGACGTGCTGACGATGACCGAGCACTCGAGCAAGCCGCTACGGGAGATCTCGTTCGCCTTCCTCGGCGACGGGCGCAACAACGTCGCCAGCTCGCTGCTCCTCGTGGCCGCCAAGCTCGGCATGGACGTGCGCATCGGCGCGCCCCGGGACCTGTGGCCGAGCAGGGAGCACGTCGCGATGTGCCGAGGGTTCGCCGAGGGCTCCGGTGCCCGCCTGACGGTCACCGACAGCCCGACCGACGCGGTCCGCGGAGTCGACTTCGTCTACACCGACGTCTGGGTCTCGATGGGTGAGCCGGTCGAGACCTGGGCCGAGCGGGTGGAGGCGCTCCTGCCCTTCCAGGTCAACCGCGAGCTGCTCGCGGCGACGGGCAACCCCGGTGTCCGGTTCATGCACTGCCTGCCGGCGCTGCACGACACCTCGACGACGCTCGGTGCCAGCGTCGCCGCGCAGTACCCGGCCCTCGCCGGTGGTGTCGAGGTGACCGACGAGGTCTTCGAGAGCGAGGCGAACATCGCCTTCGACCAGGCCGAGAACCGGATGCACACGGTCAAGGCGGTCCTCGTCTCCGCACTCGCCTGACGCCGCGGAGGAGACCCCATGCGCATCGTCGTGGCCCTCGGCGGCAACGCCCTGCTCCGGCGCGGCGAGCCGATGACGGCCGAGAACCAGCGCGCCAACATCCGGGTCGCCGCCCAGCGGCTCGCGCTCGTCGTCCCCGGGCACGAGGTCGTCGTGGCGCACGGCAACGGCCCGCAGGTCGGGCTGCTCTCCCTCCAGGCGGCGGCCTACCGGGCGGTGGACCCCTACCCGCTGGACGTGCTCGGGGCCCAGACGGAGGCGATGATCGGCTACGTCGTCGAGCAGGAGCTCGGCAACCTCCTCCCGGCCGACCAGCACCTCGCGACGGTGCTCACCATGGTCGAGGTCGACCCGCACGACCCGGCCTTCGAGCACCCGACCAAGCCCATCGGTCCGGTGTACGACCGCGCGACCGGCGAGCGCCTCGCCGCGCTCCACGGCTGGGCCCTCGCGCCCGACGGCGACGGCGTGCGGCGGGTCGTCGCCAGCCCCCGGCCGCGCCGGATCTTCGAGATCGAGCCGATCCGCTCACTCCTTGCCGACGGCACGGTCGTCATCTGCGCCGGTGGCGGCGGGATCCCGACGTGCTACGACGCCGAGCACCGCCTCCGGGGCGTCGAGGCGGTCATCGACAAGGACCTCGCCTCCTCGCTGCTGGCGCGCCAGCTGGGCGCCGACCTGCTCGTCATCGCCACGGACGTCGACGGCGTCTACCTCGACTGGGGGACCCCCCGCCGGCGGCGGCTCGGCACGGTCACGCCCGAGCAGCTCTCCGGGCTCGAGCTGCCCGCCGGGTCGATGGGGCCGAAGGTGGAGGCGGCCTGCGGCCTCGTGACGGCGACCGGCCACGACGCGGTCATCGGTGCCCTCGCCGACATCGCCGACATCGTCGCGGGCCGGGCCGGGACCCGGGTGCGCCTGCCGCGCTGACCTGCCCGGGCCGCGTCGCGCCGCTCAGCCGGCGGCGAACACGACCCGGCCGCTCGCGACGTCGGCCGACTCCAGGCGCACGGTGACCGCCGACCCGAGCGGCCCACGCCCGCCGCGGACGTCGGCGAGGACGGGCAGGTCGACGAGCTGGACCTCCATCCCCTTCTCCGTGTGGTCGACGACGACCGCGGCGAACCGCTCCCCCTCGCGGCCGGTGAGCACGGCGGCCTCGGTGGCGTCCGCACAGGCCCGCTCGGCGGTGCGGGCGACCCGGTCGGAGGAGGTCATCAGCTCGGTCAGGGTGGGCAGCGCGGCGCGGACGGGGTCGGGCACCTCCCGGCCCCGCGCGAGCGCCTCGCAGACGAGCAGCCCGAAACGGTCCACGAGCCGGCGCAGCGGCGCGGTGACGTGGGCGTACGGCGCCGCGACGGCTGCATGCTCGGGCTGCTCGGGCACCTGCCCGGCGAAGGCGGTGTACGTGGCTCCGCGGAAGAGCGAGGTCGCCTCGTGGATCAGGGCGAGGTGGTGCGGGTCGCTGCGGTCCAGCCCGCGCACGAGGTCGCCGTAGGGCACCCCTTCGGGCCACTCCACCCCGAGCCCACGCGCCGCCCGGCGGAAGCGTGCGACCGCCTCCGGCGTCGGGGCGGGCATGGTGCGCAGCACGCCGACGCCGCCGTCGAGCATCATCCGCGCCGCGGCCATGCCGGTGAGCAGGGAGAGCTGGGCGTTCCACTCCTCGGCCGGCACCGGTGGGCGGAACTCCAGGGTGAACCCGCCGTCGTCCTGGGCGCTCACCTGCTGCTCGGGCATGGGGAGGCTGGCGCCGCCGCGGGCCCGCTCCCTGGCGATGCGGCGCTCACCGACCTCCCGGAGCAGGACGAGCCGCTCGTCGGCCCGACCGCCGTCGACCGCGGCCTGGACGCCGGCGTAGTCGAGCCGCTCGCGGCTGCGCACGAGGGCCCGGCGGACCTCGGCCGCGGTGAGGACGCCCTCGGCATCGAGCGCGAGATCCCAAACGAAGGCCGGCCGGACCGCGCCGGGGAGCAGGCTGGCCGCCGCCTCGGAGAGCACGGGCGGGTGCAGCGGCACCCGCGCGTCGGGGCAGTACACGGTCTGGCCCCGCTGCCGGGTCACCTCGTCGAGGGCACCACCGGCCCGCACGAACGCGGGCACGTCGGCGATGGCGTAGCGCACCCGGTAGCCCTCGCCGGCCCGCTCGAGGTGCAGGGCCTGGTCGAGGTCCATCGACCCGGGCGGGTCGAGCGTGACGTAGGGGACGTCGGTCTCGTCCCGGTAGCCCTCCTGGGGCGGCGCGGCGGCGACCCGCTCGGCCTCGGCGAGGGCGTCGGCGGGGTACGGCCCCGCGATGCCGAGCTCGGAGCGGACCGCGGCGAAGCGCGCGCGCAGCGGCTCCTCGACGCGCCGGGCGATGTCGGCGTCGGTGGGGCGCAGCACGACGCGGGGATGGGGCATGCGGCCCAACCTAACGTCCGTAGGCTGAGGCGGTGCTCATCCTCCTCCCGCCGTCGGAGTCGAAGTGGAACCGGCCCCGGGGGCGTCCGGCCGACCCGGCGTCGTGGTCCTTCCCGCAGCTGGCTCCCGCCCGCGCCGAGGTGGCCGCCGCGCTCGCCCGGGTGAGCGCCTCCCCCGCCGCCGGCGAGGTCCTCGGCGTCTCGCCGCGGCTGCACGAGGAGGTCCGGCGCAACCTCGAGCTCGACACCCTGCCGGCGACCCCGGGGGCGCAGGTGTACACCGGGGTCCTCTTCGACGCCCTCGGCCTGGCCTCGCTGGACCCGGCCGCCCGGCGCCGCGCCGACCGCTGGGTCGTCGTCGTGTCCGCCCTGCACGGCGCGGTCCGTCTCCGGGACCGGGTGACCGCCTACCGGCTCTCGATGGGCACCGACCTGCCGGGGGTCGGCCCGCTCGCGCGGTGGTGGCGCCCGGTGCTCGAGGAGCCGCTGACGCGCGCCGCCGGTCGCGGGGTCGTCCTCGACTGCCGCTCCGCCGCCTACGCTGCGGCCTGGGCTCCGGGGCCCGCGCTGGCCGAGCGCTGGGTGCACGTACGGGTGCCCGGCGCGAGCCACGGGGCCAAGCACACCCGGGGGCTCGTGGCGCGCCACGTGTGCCTCGCCGGCACCACCGCCCGCTCGGTGCCCGCGGTGGCGGACGTGGTGTCCGGGGCGTTCCCGACGCGGCTGCGCGAGCCGGCCCGCGAGGGTGCGCCCTGGGTGCTCGAGGTGAGCCCTCCGTGAGCGCCGTCGACCGCCTCGGCCGGGCCGCGCAGCGGCGGCTCGGGGCGGCCCTGCGGGCGCGGGTCGCCGGGGCCGACGCCGCCGACCGGGCCGCGGTCATCTGGGGTGCCGACGGCGAACGCCGCTTCGGCCCGGGCGACCCGGTGTGGCGCGTCCACGCCGACGCCGCCATGTTCCCCGGCGGCATCGCCGCCCTGCTGCTGCAGTCCCTGCACCCCTCGGCCATGGCCGGCGTCGCGGGGCACAGCGGCTACCGGGGCGACCCGTGGGGGCGCCTGCAGCGCACCTCGCACTTCATCGCCGCGACGACCTTCGGCACCGTCGCGACCGCCGACGCCGCGGTCGAGCGGGTCCGGGCCATCCACGAGCGGGTCCGGGGCCGGGACGAGGACGGTGTGCCCTACCGGGCCTCGGACCCGCAGCTGCTCCTGTGGGTGCACGCGGCCGAGGCGTGGAGCTTCCTCGCGGCCTTCCAGCGCTTCGCGGCGGACCCGCTCGGTGCCGAGGAGGCCGACACCTACGTCGCCCAGGCCGCGGTGGTGGCCCGCAGCCTCGGGGCGGTCGACGTGCCGACCGACGTGGCCGGGCTCGCGGCCACCGTCGAGCGGTACCGGCCGGTGCTGCGGGCGACGCCGGCCGCCCGGGACGCCGCGCGCTTCCTCCTGCTCGACCCGCCACTGCCGTGGACGTCGCGGCCGGGGTACGGCCTGCTCGCGTCCGGCGGCGTCGCGCTGCTGCCCGGCTGGGCCCGGCGCGAGCTGAGGCTGCCGGTCACCGGGCCGGCGGCCGGGGTGGCCGGCGTCCTCGGGCTGGTCGGGACGAGGGCCGTGCGCTGGGCGATGGCCGGGGTGCCGCCGGAGCGGCGGGTCAGCGTCCCTCGGTGACGAGCGTCTCGAGCCGCTCGAGCGTCGCCTCCATGTTCCGCCGGGTCATCCCCGCCATCCGCCGCACGACGGGCCGGCTGGGCGCCGCCTCGCCGGAGAGGTCCCAGGTCTCGGTGACCCGGGTGCCGCCCTCGACCGGCTCGAGCTCGTAGCGCCACACCCGGCCCCCGACGAGCGCCGACAGCGGCCCGCTCGCGTCGGTCCGCCAGGCGATCCGCCGGTCCTCCTCGTACTCGACGACGGTGTTGAGGGTCGAGTACGGGAGCCCGATGCGCATGTCCATCCCGAAGCGGTCGCCGAGCGCGAGCCGGCGCCCACCGCTGCGCGCCCCGCGCACCGAGCCACCGCCGTCGATCCGGGCGTGCCCCGCGGGGTCGGCGAGCAGCGCGAAGATCGGCTCGGGGGGTGCGGGCAGGACCCGCTGGACGGACACGACGTCACGGGAGGCCATGGCCGGACGCTAACAGCCGCCGACCGGTCAGGCGCGGGCGGCCCGGGCGGCGGAGAGGCCGCGGTCGAGGTCGGTGAGCAGGTCGTCCACGTCCTCGAGCCCGACCGAGAGCCGCACGGTGCCGTCGGTGATCCCGACGGCCGCGCGCGCCTCGGCACCGAGCCGGCGGTGGGTCGTCGTGGCCGGATGCGTCGTCATCGACTTGGCGTCCCCGAGGTTGTTGGAGATGTCCACGAGCCGCAGGGCGTCGAGGAAGGCGAAGGCGGCGTCCTTGCCGCCGTCGAGCTCGACGGTGACGACCGTCCCGCCCCCACCCTCGAGCTGGCGCAGCGCGAGGTCGTGCTGCGGGTGGCTCGGCAGGTGTGGGTAGACCACCCGGGCCAGACCACGCCCGTCGGCCATCCACTGCTCGAGGGTCTGGGCGACGGTCAGGGCGGAGCCGGCCATGGCGCGCACCCGCAGGTCGAGGGTCTCCAGCCCCTTGGCGAGCAGCCAGGCGTTGAAGGGCGACATGGCCGGTCCGGTGTGCCGCATGAGGTGGCGCACCGGGCCGTCGACGAACGCGGCCGGGCCGAGCACCGCGCCGCCGAGCGCCCGCCCCTGCCCGTCGACGTGCTTGGTCGCCGAGTAGACGACGACGTCGGCGCCGTGCGCCAGCGGGTGGCTGAACACCGGCGTGCCGAAGACGTTGTCGACGACGACGGTGGCGCCGGCCGCGTGCGCGAGATCGCTGACGGCGGCGATGTCGACGAGCTCCTGCATCGGGTTGCTCGGCGTCTCGAAGAACACGGCCGTCGTCGGCTCGCCGAGGGCCGCGCGCCACTGCTCGAGGTCGGCCCCGTCGACGAAGACCGTCTCGACGCCCCAGCGCGGGAGGATCTCCTCGAGGATGACGAAGCACGACCCGAACAGGGCCCGGGAGGCCACCACCCGGTCACCGGCGCCGCAGAGCGCCGCCATCGCGGTGAAGACGGCGGCCATGCCGGAGGCCGTGGCGAAGCACGCCTCGGCACCCTCGAGCAGCCGCATGCGCTCCTCGAACACCCCGACGGTGGGGTTGCCGTAGCGGCTGTAGATGTAGTGGTCGACCTCGTCGGCGAAGGCGGCCTCGGCCTGGGCGGCGGACTCGTAGACGAACCCCGATGTCAGGTAGAGCGCCTCGGCGGTCTCGTCGAAGCCGCTGCGGGCGAGCCCACCGCGGACGGCGAGGGTGCGCGGCCGCAGGCCGTCCGGGAGCGGCTCGCCGCCGGTCACCGCTGGCGCCACGGGAGGCCGTCGACCTTCCACCCGGACACGGCGCGGTGCCCGGCGGCGTCGACCGGGCCCTCGAAGCCCTCGAGGATGTTGTAGGCCGGCCCCAGGCCCGCGGCCGTGGCCGCCTCCGCCGCGGCCACCGAGCGCACCCCGGAGCGGCACAGGAAGTACACGGGCCGGCCGGGTTCGAGACCGGCGTCGCGCAGGTCCTCCACGAACCGGTCGTTGACCGTGCCCCCGGGAAAGGTGGTCCACTCGACGAAGGCCGCCTCGTGCCCGGTGCCGCTGAGGTCCGGGACCCCGACGAAGCTCCACTCGGCACTCGTGCGCACGTCGACGAGCAGGGCCTCCTCGGGCCCGGTCACCGCGGCGTACGCCTCGGGGGGCGTCACGTCTCCTGCGTAGCTCATGCCCCGAGGGTAGGACGGGTCCCTGTAGCCCCGGTTCCCGTCTCACCTCGGCCACGTCACCGCCTCGTCCTACGGTGCCCGGATGACGCACTCTCCTACCGCACGCCCGCGGGTCGTCGTCACCACGACGGCCAGCGTCGACGGCCGCGTGGCGCCGGCGCGGGGCCAGCGGCTCCTCGACCCCGCCGTGGGCGAGCGCTGGCGGCATCCGTGGCCGCCCGATGTCACGGCGCTGCTCGAGTCGCGGCGACAGTGGGTGGCTCGCACGCACCGGCCCACCCTGACTCTGGAGGGCAGCGGCTCGTTCGTCGGCGATGGTCGGCACTCCCCCTGGGCGGGCACGGCACCGGCCGGGCGGGTGGCCGACCACCTCCCGCGCAGGGCACCGCGGTGGTTCGGGGTCGTCGACGGCAGGGGGCGCGTCGACTGGTCGTACACCGGGGACGAGGAGACCGCCCTCCTCGTCCTCGGGTGCCGGGCGACGCCGAGCGGCTACCTCGCGCGGCTGCGCGAGCTCGGGGTCGGCTACCTCGTCACCGACGGGAGTCGGGTGGACCTGCGGGAGGCCCTGGTGCGGCTGCGGGACCTGCTCGGGGTCCAGACCGTCGTCGCCGACGGTGGAGGCGGGCTGACCGGGGCGCTGCTGCGGGCGGGCCTGGTGGACGAGCTCCACGTCGTCACGGTGCCCATGCTTGTCGGCGGTCTCGGGACCCCTTCCGTCGTCGACGGTCCCCCCCTGGGTCCCTGCGACATCCCCGTCCGCCTCCGCCTGGTCCACGAGGAACGGGGTTCCCACGGCAGCCGGTGGAGTCACTTCGAGGTCGTGCCCTGATGCCGGAACTGTTTGTGACGCAGGGTGATTCATGCTTCTCAGGGGTTGTGTTTCGAACATCCGTTCGGTATGATGAGGTATGGACGCAGGGGACCTGGCCGACCGCATCGCGGCCCTCCACGAGGAGGCTGCGGCGCTCGGCCGTGAGCTGGCCACGCACGGTCAGGCGCTCACCCAGGACGAGGCGTACGCCCTCGCCGGTGCCCTCCAGGGGGTCGTCAACGCGGCCGAGGCCGCGCAGGGGGCGGTCGGCGCCTGGGGTGCACGGTTCGAGCTCACGCTGACCGGCACCCAGCGCGTCCACCCGCTCGGCTACGTCGAGCCGATGGCTCCCTCGGAGATGGCGCTCGCCACCGGGGTCACCGAGGGTCTGGCCGGCCGCAAGGTGCGCCTCGGCGCCGGCACCGTGCACCGCTTCCCCGTCCTGCACGACCTCGTGCTCGCCGGGAAGGTGGCGGCGTCGAGCGTGCACAAGGTCCTCGACGCGTGCAGCGGTCTCGACCACGCCGCGTGCGAGCGCGTGGACGCCCGGCTCTCGGCCCGGCTGCCGGGGATGGACCCCGCCCGGGTGAGCGCACAGGCCCGCACGGTCGCCACCCGGGTCGCCGCCGACCAGGTCGCCGCCCGCGACGCCGACACCCGGCGGGGGCGGCTCGTCGAGGTCTCCCCCGGTGAGGACGGGATGACCGAGTGGTTCGCCGCCCTGCCCACGGCGACGAGCGCGGCCATGTGGGCCGCCGTCGAGTCCCTCGCCACCGACTACCGCGCCCTCGACACCGACCTGAGCGTCCGCGAGTCCCGGGCCGACGCCCTGAGCGACCTCGTGCTGCGCAACGTCACGGTCGCCGCCTCGGTCACCCTCGGAGTTCCCGTCCTCACCGGCGACACCGGGCCCGAGGCCCGTCAGGGCGAGCGGTTCCGCATCGAGCGCGACGACGAGGAGACCGTCGTCGACGCGGTCACCGGCCAGGTCACCACCCTGGGCGAGCTGACCCCCGCCTCCCGGGAGGAGATGTCCTGGGTCGAGATGGGTCCCGAGCCCGACGGCGATCTCACCACGACCATGGCAGCCCTCTCCGGCGGCACCGCGGTCAGCGGCACACCGCTCCCCGGGCTGGGGTGGGTCGACCCCGCCACCATGGCCGCCCTGCTCGGGACGCTCCCGCTGCACGTGGCCCGGGCCGTCCTCGAGGCCGACACCGGCACGCTCGTCTCGCACACCTCCACCGCCTACCGACCGCCCGCGGCCACCCGCGAGCTGGTCACGGTCCGCGACGGCACCTGCCGGATGTGGGGCTGTACCCGGCCGGCCGACCGCTGTGACCTCGACCACACCCTGCCCTGGCCCGAGGGCGGCACCGACCCGGGAAACCTCGCCGCGCTCTGCCGACGCCACCATCGGATGAAGCACCAGGGCCGATGGCGCTACCGCCTCGACGACACCGGCAGCGTCACCTGGCACGGCCCCGACGGTGCGACGCGCACCACCGAACCCGCCCACCGCGCGGACCGCTGAGGCTGCCTCCGGCTCACGGAGACAACGCCAGCTCGTAGTGCCGCAGGAGCGGGTACGGCGCGAAGGAGGTACGCGTCCGCTCCCCCGTGGGCACCCAACCTCGCCGCTCGTAGAACCGGATGGCGCGCCCGTTCTCCTCGAACACGCGCAGCCGGGCCGCCCCGTGTCCCCGCCGCCGCAACCGCTCCACCACCGCGTCGTGGGCCCACCCGGCGAGCCCGCTCCCCCAGGTCTCCGGCGCCGTGCCGAAGTGCAGCAGCTCGGCGCCCCGGGTCGCGGCGAACCCGCCGATGCCGGCAGCGGTCACCACGGCGTAGCAGTCGACGCCCGGGTCCTGCATCTCCGCCTCCCAGCGGGCCCGCACCTGCGCGGTCGGGAAGGGATGGGTCTCCTGCGGGAAGATGTGCCCGAGCCCCGCGACGGCCCCGGCCCGCTGGAGGTCCATCAGGGCGTCCAGGTCCTCGAGGCGCAGCGACCGCAGCACCGGCATGATCCGACCGTAGCCGCCTCGCGGACTGCCACGCGTGCGACAGTGGCCCGATGGGAGTCACCATCCCCCACCCTGAGGCGCTGACGACCTTCGGTATCTCGGTGCGCGCCTTTCTCGAGGCGTGCACGGGGCTCGAGGAGCTGGACCTCCTCGCCCCGTCCCGCTGCCGGGGGTGGCTACGCCTGGACGTCGTCACGCACGTCGTCGTGGGATGGGAGGAGCTCCTCGGCGGGTTCGCGACGCCGACATCTGCGACGGCCACCGTCGACGCGGCGACGTATTGGAGGGCCTACGCGCAGGGCCGCCGAGGTACCGACCCCGTCCTGACCCTCATGGACCAGCGCCGACACACCGACGCCTACCGGCGGCCGGCGGGCGCCGTCGAGAAGCTGCGTGACCTCGGGCACCGCACGCTGACGGCGGCCGACGCCTTGCGGGAGGGCCGCCACCTCTTCCAAGGCCACGTCCTGACCAGCGGCGACCTGCTCGCCTCGTGGGCCGTCGAGAACGTCGTGCACCACCTCGACCTCCTGGTCGGGGTGTCCGCGCCCACCGCGCCGCTCCGCCTCGCCCGCGCCACTGTCGAGTCACTGCTCGATGAGCCGCTCCCGGACGGGTGGGACGACGTCACCGCGACCCTCGTCGCGACCGGCCGGGTGCCCGTGCCCGCCGGACAGGGGCATCTCGCCGACCGGCTCCCGGTGCTCGGCTGAGCCGTTCAGGCGCGGTTCGTGAAGTTCACCGCGACATCGAGGTCCCCGTCCACCTCGAGCCCCGTGAGCGACCCGGGGTCCACGACGAGACGCCCGGCCCGCTCCGGCGGTGTCCCCAGCACGTGCGCGAGGACGGCCTGGACGACCTCCGCCGGGCAGACGACCACCGTCGTCCCTCCTCGTGCCGCCACCCGATCCCAGGCCGCGGCCACGTCCCCGGCGCCGGCCCACCCCGGGTCGACGACCGGCTCGACCCGCAGGACGTCGGCGATCTCGGCCGCCGTCTCGGTCGCGTCGGGCGAGCCGGCCTCGAGCAGGTACCGGGGGCCGCCGCCGAGCAGCGCCTCGACGGCCTCGGCCGCGCGCCGGGCCGCGGAGGCCTCGCCGGCGGCCACGAGCAGGACGCGCGTGGGCGTCGTGGCCGGGGGCGCCGGGGAACCCGAGGCGCCCGCCGTCCCCGTCCGCTCGGGGGGCGCCCCGAGATCGCGGTCCACGGTCCGGCCGTCCATGCCGTCGTTGGAGAGGGCGTCGGCGGCGGAGTTCTCGGCACGCGGGATCCACGTGTAGCGCACCGACCCGCCGGCGTCCCGGATCGACCGGGCCACCTCCTGCGCCTGGAGCGCCAGCCTCCGCATGTCCTCGTGCTTGATCTTCCACGTGCCCGACATCTGCTCGACGACGAGCTTGGAGTCCATCCGCACGAGGACCTCGGCGCCCGGGTCGATGGACCGGGCCGCCTCGAGACCGGCGATCAGCCCGCGGTACTCGGCGACGTTGTTCGACGCCTTCCCGAGCGGGGCGGCACGCTCGGCGAGCAGCGCCCCGGTGTCGGTGTCGCGGACGAGGGCGCCGTAGCCGGCGACGCCGGGGTTGCCCCGCGACCCGCCGTCGGCCTCGACGGTGAGCCGCCGGCTCACAGCCCGGACTCGGCGGTCCGCACGAGGATCCGGCCGCACTCCTCGCAGCGGACGACCTCGTCCTCCTCGGCGCCGCGGATGCGCTGGAGGTCGACCGGGTTCAGCTCGAGCTGGCACCCTCCGCACCGCCGCTGACGCAGCGGCGCAGCACCGGTGCCCCCGGAGCCGGCACGGATCTTCTCGTAGAGGGCGACGAGGTCCTCGCCCACCTCGCCGACGACGCTCTCCCGGGGCGCGGCCACCTCAGTCGCCTCGGCGTCCAGCCGTCCGAGCGCCTCGTCGCGAGCCCGTGCGAGGCCCTCGATGCGCTCGGCGAGCTCGGCCCGGCCGCGCTCGAGCTCGGCGACGTCGTGCTCGGTCGCCTCCACCCGCTCCATGACCTCGATCTCGACGTCCTCGAGCTCGGCCTGCCGCCGCCCGAGGGACTCCAGCTCGTGCTGCAGGGCCTGCAGGTCCTTGGCGCTGCCGGCGCCGGCCTCCAGCCGCGCCTGGTCGCGCGCGGCGCGGTCGCGCACGAGCTGGACGTCGGCCTCGGCCTTGGTCACCTCGCGCTGGATGTCGCCGAGCTCCGTACGCGAGCGGACGAGCTGGTCGTCGAGCAGCCGCGCCTTGCCCTCGAGGTCGGCCAGCTCGGCCAGCTGCGGCAGGGTGCGCCGGGCGTGGGCGATCTGGTCCAGCCTGGTGTCGATCGCCTGGAGGTCGAGCAGCCGGTGCTGACGGGCGGACTCGGCTCTCACGTGCTACCTCCCTCGGCGGCACCGACGACGAACGTCCACGGGTCGGTGCGCACTGTGCTGATGTGGGTGTCCACCCTAGTCGCGCGCTCGCCCAGGCCCGCACGCAGCGCCCGCTCCGCGCGCGCGAGCCACAGCTGCTCGCTCGCCCAGTGCCCGGCGTCGACGAGGTAGGGCGTCCCGCCGCGGGCCTCCTCGCGGGCCTCGAGGACCGGGTGGTGGCGCAGGTCGGCGGTGACGTACACGTCGGCGCGGGCGGCCCGCACCGCGTCGAAGAGGTCGTCGCCCGACCCTCCGAGGACCGCGACCCGCCGCACCTCGGCCCCGGGCGGGCCCGCCACCCGCACCCCGCCGGCGGTCGGCTCCAGCCGGGCCGCCAGCGCCTCGACGAAGGCCCCGAGCGGCTGCGCTCGTGGCAGGTCACCCACCCGGCCGAGCGGCCGGTCCTCGACGAGCGCGAGCGGCTCGGTGTGCCCGAGCCCGCACGCCTCGGCGAAGGCCTCGCACACGCCCTCGGCCGCCACGTCGGCGTTGGTGTGGGCGACGTACAGCGCGACGTCGCCGACGACGAGCTCGGTGACCGTGGCGCCCTTCGCGGACGTCGTGGCGACCGAGTGCACCCCGCGCAGGAGCAGCGGGTGGTGGGTCAGCAGCAGGTCGGCCCCGAGGTCGCGGGCCTCGGCGACGACCGCGAGGGTGGGGTCGACCGCCAGGTGCACCCGCCGCACCGGCTGGGTCGGGTCGCCGGTGACCAGCCCGACGCGGTCCCACGACTGCGCGCTCTCGGGTGGGTAGAGGCGCTCGATCACCTCGAGCACCTCCCGCAGGGTCAGGGGTGCCTCGTCGCTCATGTGGGCCCGGCCGGGATCGAACCGACGACCGACGCGGTGTAAACGCGGCGCTCTACCAGCTGAGCTACAGGCCCCGGACGGCCACCTGCCGCGGCCGACCGCCGACATTGTGGCAGGTCGCCCGGACCGGGCCGGGCGACCGGCGCGCTCAGCCGACGAGCTCCTCGACGGCCGAGGGGATGGCCGAGAAGTCGCGGGCCTCCCCCGGGCCGTTGACGAGGGTCCAGGCGACCCGGCCGTCGCGCCCGACGAGGAAGGTGCCGCGCTGCGCCGCACCGGTGGTCTCGTTGAGCACCCCGTAGGCCCGGGCGACCTCCCCGTGCGGCCAGGCGTCCGAGAGCAGCGGGAAGAAGTAGCCCTGGATGTCGGCCCAGGCCCGCAGGCTGAAGACCGCGTCGCACGAGATGCACACGACCTGCAGGTCCTCCCCGACGTACCGCTCGAGGTGGTCGCGGATCTCGTCGAGTTCCCCGGTGCAGATCCCCGAGAACGCCCACGGGTAGAACACGATCACGACGTTCTTGCTCGCCGTCAGCTCCGAGAGGGTGACGTCGGCGCCGTTCTGGTCCCGCAGCGTGAAGTCCGGCGCGGGGTCACCGACGGCGAGGGGGCTCGGGGCGGGGGTCATGGCCACATCCTGACAGGTGCGAGGCATCGACGGCACTCGAGACTCCCCTACCCCGTGGGAGCCGGGGCGATGCGTCAGCGTCGGCCGTTACCCCGCGGCGAGACGAGCTTGTGCGCCCGCCACTGCGGCGAGGCGTTGAACGTCCCCGCGAGGTGCAGCCCGGCGGTCACCGCGGCCTCGTCGATCTCGCTCGGGTCGACCTCCTCGTCGGCGCGCGGGGTGAGCAGGACGACGAAGCCTCCCTCGTCGAGCACCCCGACCATGTCGACGAGCGCGTCGCCGAGGTCGCCGTCCTCGGCGCGGAACCACAGCAGGACCGCGTCGGCCGCCCCCGTGTACTCCTCGTCCTCGGTCGGTGCTCCACAGGCGCTCTCGACGGCCTCGCGGAAGGCCTCGTCGACGTCGCTGTCGTAGCCGAACTCCTGGACGACCTGGTCATGGGCGAACCCGAGCCGCTCCACGGCTCCGGGGACGGTCGACCCGGGGTCCACCGGGGGTGGCGTCGGGGTGTTCACGCGGTCCAACCTCTCACGTTCGTCGATACGGGTGGGCCTAGTCCACCAACGGTGCGCCACCGGGTGCAAGAGGCGGCTCAGGACGGCGCGTCAGCGCGGGGGCCGGGTCGGGCACGCGGCGGCGCGCGACCCGGGCACGTTCGGCGACCCGCGCCAGCAGGCGCTCGGCGTCGGCCACGGCGAGATGCTGCACCTGCGGGCCGACCGGCCCGGGGGTGGAGACGACGCGCACGCTCGCCAGGGCGAGCCGCCCCTGCAGCGGCCCCTGGTCGAGGGCGAGGGACTGCACGCGAGCGTGCGGCACGACGAGCGCGTGCCGCGTGAACCGCCCGGCGCGCAGGTAGACGGCATGGGCGGCCAGCGCGTAGCCGGCCCGCCGCCAGGACCAGGGGTCCAGCCAGCGCGCGACCCGCGGTGGTCCGGTCCAGCCGCTCTCGCCGCCCGTCCCGGTGAGCGCCTCGTGCAGCACGGGGTCCTCGGGATGCGCACCGAGCGCGCCGAGCACGGTGAGGGCCTCGGCGAGGGTGCCGACCGGCAGCAGCGTGGTCTCCTCGTCGTCGCCGCCCTCCCCCTGGACCCCCGCGACGTTCACCCGCACCCGCCACCATCCCCACGGCCGCCACCACAGCGGCTGGAGCACCTCGACGGCCTGGACCCGGTGCAGCGGCACGCTGGCCACCCGCAGGTCGGTGAGGCCGTGGCGCACCCGCAGCGACGTGCGCGAGCGGGCGAGCGAGAAGTTGCCGTGGACGAGCAGCTCCTTGACCCGGCTGACCCCGAGCCCGAGGACGACGGGGATGAGCGCCGGCGCCGCCGCGAGCACCTCGAGGCCGACCCGCCCGACGCCGAGCGCGAACCCGCCGACCACGAGGACCACCCCGAGGACGAGCGTCGACCCGTGGAGGATCGTCGCGACGAACAGCCGCCCGTTGGGCACGGCGACGAGCGGCTCGGCCCCCTCGACCTCCTCGGCCGCCCCCGGCAGGCGCTGCGCGGGGGCGCCCTCGTCGGAGCGCCCGGCGAGCTCGAGCAGGTGCGCCCGGACCCGCTCGGCCCGCTCGGCTCCGAGGAAGGCGAGGGTGAGGTGGGAGTCGGAACCGCCCGCGGACTGGACGACGACCTGGCTGAGCCCGACGGCCCGCGCGAGCAGGGGGCGGGTGGTCTCGACCGCCTGGACCCGCTCGAGCGGCACCTGGCGGTGCTGGCGGAAGAGGACCCCCGTACGCAGCTCGACCTGGCCGTCGGCGACCCGGAAGCGGCTGAAGCGCCAGCTGACCCAGCTCGCCCCGGCCACCGCGGCGATGACGAGGACGAGGACGGCGAGGGCGAGCAGCGGGTAGGCCCGCCAGGCCCACTCCTCCTGCGGTCCGGCGTCGCCGCCGGGGACGTACCCCCCGGCGTCGAAGGACCCGAGGACCTCGTCGACGAGCTGGCTGACGAGGTAGCCGAGGACCGCGAGGAGGACCACGCCCCCGCGCAACAGCGGGGAGAGCGGGTGCAGCCGCTGCCAGCCGCCCTCGGTGTCGGGCTGCGTCACAACCCGGCCCGTTGCGTCTCGCCCCGGGCCGCGAGCCTGGCACGCAGCGCCTCGGCCTCGGCGGTGGGCAGACCGGGCAGCGACCCGCCGCTCTCCGGCGAGGCCGTGTGGATCTCGCACGAGGCGATGCCGAGCGCCCGCGCGAGCGGACCGGACTGGATGTCGACGTACTGCAACCGGCCGTAGGGCACGCTGACGAGGCTGCGGAAGAGCCGGCCCTTGCGGATGACGATCTCCTCCTCGAGCTCGACCCAGCTGATCGCCGACACCTGGCGGCGCACGAGCCACACCGCCCAGCCCCCCGCCGCGAGCAGCAGGGGCACGCCCAGCCACACCCACGGCGTCACGAGCAGGGCCACGACCACGCAGGCCAGCAGCGCCACGGCGAGGGCCGCCAACAGCGGCACCGTGCGGGCGGTCGCGAGCTGCGGGGCGACCGGTCGCCAGGCCAGGCCACCGCCCCGCAGGGTCACCCCCGGGGCGTCGTCGGGCTCGGGCGGGGCGACCGGGACGGACATGCCGCCCAGTCTGCCGCAGCCCGGCGGCGCACCAGGGCCGCCCCGAGCCGGCGGTGTGTTTGGATGCCGTCATGGGACGGGTGACGACCCGGGTGCCCCGGACCCGGGTGGACGTGGAGCGGGGCGCCGTGGTGGCCCGCCCGGACACCGTCGCCGTCGAGGAGCCGCTCGAGCTGCGGGTCGGCGGCCGGCCGGTGACGACGACGATGCGCACCCCCGGCGACGACTTCGACCTCGCCCTCGGCCACCTGCTCACCGAGGGCATGCTCGCTGCGGCGGCGGACGTCGCGACGATGATGCACTGCACCGACGTCGGGCCCGACGGCTCGCCGACGTTCAACGTCGTCGAGGCGGCCCTCGCGCCCGGCGTCGAGCTGCTCCGGCCCGCGCGCGAGCGCACGGAGACGATGTCGAGCGCGTGCGGGGTGTGCGGGGCGGCGTCCCTCGACGCCGTGCGCACCGTGAGCCGCTTCGACGTCGGCGCCGACCCGGTGAGCCTGGACGGCACAGTCCTCGCCGGGCTGCCGGACCTGCTGCGCACGCGGCAGCCGGCGTTCGAGCGCACCGGCGGCGTGCACGCGGCCGGGCTCGCGACGGCGGCGGGCGAGCTGCTCGTCGTGCGCGAGGACGTCGGCCGGCACAACGCCGTCGACAAGGTGGTCGGCGCCTGCGCCCGGGAGCGGCCGCTGCCGCTGTCGGGCACCGTGCTCGTCGTGAGTGCCCGCGCCAGCTTCGAGCTCGTCCAGAAGGCCGCCGTCGCCGGCGTGCCGGCGCTCGTCGCGGTCGGCGCGCCGACTTCGCTGGCGGTCGAGCTCGCCGTCGCCTCGGGCCTGACCCTCGCGGCGTTCACCCGCGGCCGCAGCTTCTCGCTCTACAGCCGCCCCGACCGGGTCCGTACCCCCGGCTGAGGCTCGCCGGGGCCCCTCGCGCGGGCCCGGGTGGTGACGCGACCCGGGCTGGGGTGAAAGATGGTGGGGCCGGCCCCCGACCGGGGCGCGGTCAGCGACCGGTGAAAGGACGAGCGCGTGGCTTTCCACGAAGACGTCGGCCCCATCCTCAACGGCATCCCGACACACCTGCCGGACATCGACCCCAGCGAGACCGAGGAGTGGCTCGCCAGCCTCGACTCGGTCATCGACGGTCCGGGCCGGATGCGCGCCCGCTACCTCATGCTGCGGCTGCTCGAGCGGGCCCGCGCGATGCAGGTCGGGGTCCCGTCGCTGACGACGACCGACTACGTCAACACCATCGGCCCCGAGCAGGAGCCGTGGTTCCCCGGCGACGAGGACGTCGAGCGCCGCTTCCGCGCCTTCCTGCGCTGGAACGCCGCGATGGTCGTCCACCGCGCCCAGCGGCCCGGCATCGGCGTCGGCGGCCACATCTCGACGTACGCGTCCGCGGCGACTCTCTACGAGGTCGGGATGAACCACTTCTTCCGGGGCAAGGACCACCCCGGCGGCGGTGACCACGTCTTCTTCCAGGGCCACGCCTCCCCCGGGATGTACGCCCGCGCCTTCCTCGAGGGGCGGATCGGGCCCGAGCGGCTCGACGGTTTCCGCCAGGAGCACAGCCACCTCGTCGACGGCCGCGCGCTCGGGCTGCCGAGCTACCCCCACCCGCGCCTCATGCCCGACTTCTGGGAGTTCCCGACGGTCTCCATGGGTCTCGGGCCGATGAACGCGATCTACCAGGCGCAGTTCGACCGGTACCTGCACAACCGGGGGGTCAAGGACACGAGCGAGCAGCACACCTGGGCCTTCCTCGGCGACGGTGAGATGGACGAGCCGGAGTCCCGCGGCGTGCTGCAGATCGCCGCCGAGCAGGAGCTGGACAACCTCACCTTCGTCGTCAACTGCAACCTCCAGCGGCTCGACGGCCCGGTCCGGGGCAACGGCAAGATCGTCCAGGAGCTCGAGGCCTTCTTCCGCGGCGCCGGCTGGAACGTCATCAAGGTCGTGTGGGGCCGCGGGTGGGACCCGCTGCTCGCGGCCGACGGCGACGGCGCGCTCGTCCACCTGATGAACTCCACCTCCGACGGCGACTACCAGACCTTCCGGGCCAACGACGGCGCCTACGTGCGCGAGCACTTCTTCAACCGGGACCCGCGCACCCGCAAGCTCGTCGCGGACTGGTCCGACGACGACATCTGGTGGAAGCTCAAGCGCGGCGGCCACGACTACCGCAAGGTGTACGCGGCGTACAAGGCGGCGACGAGCCACACCGGGCAGCCGACGGTCATCCTCGCCAAGACGATCAAGGGCTACGGCCTCGGCACGGCGTTCGCCGGGCGCAACGCGACCCACCAGATGAAGAAGTTCACCCTCGAGGACCTGAAGTCCTTCCGTGGCTCCCTCGACATCCCGGTGAGCGACGAGCAGCTCGAGCAGGACCCGTACAACGCGCCGTACTACCACCCCGGTGCCGACGACGAGGTCATCGCCTACGCGATGGAGCGGCGCGAGAAGCTCGGCGGCGGGCTGCCGGAGCGCAGGACCCGCCACGTCCCGGTGCACCTGCCCGAGGAGTCCGCCTACGCCCAGGTCAAGAAGGGCTCGGGCAAGCAGGAGGTGGCGACGACGATGGCGTTCGTCCGCCTCCTGAAGGACCTCATGCGCGACAAGGAGTTCGGCAAGCGGATCGTGCCGATCATCCCGGACGAGGCGCGCACCTTCGGGATGGACAGCTTCTTCTCGACGATCAAGATCTACAACCCGCACGGGCAGCGCTACACCCCGGTCGACGCCGAGCTCATGCTCGCCTACCGCGAGGCGGTCGACGGGCAGATCCTCCACCTCGGCATCAACGAGGGCGGCTCGCTCGCGGCGTTCACCGCCTCGGGGACGTCGTACGCGACGCACGGCGAGCCGATGATCCCCGTCTACCTCTTCTACTCGATGTTCGGGTTCCAGCGCACCGGCGACTCGATCTGGGCGGCCGCCGACCAGATGAGCCGTGGCTTCCTCATCGGCGCCACCGCCGGTCGCACGACGCTCACCGGCGAGGGCCTGCAGCACGCCGACGGCCACAGCCCGCTGCTCGCCTCGACCAACCCGGCCGTCGTGCACTACGACCCGGCCTACGCCTACGAGCTGGCGCACATCGTCCAGGACGGGCTGCACCGGATGTACGGCACCGACGAGTCGCTCACCGACGACGACCGCAACGTCATCTACTACCTCACGGTGTACAACGAGCCGATGCCGCAGCCGGCCGAGCCGGCCGACCTCGACCGCGAGGGTCTCCTCAAGGGGATGTACCTGCTCGCCGAGGGCGCCGGGGAGGGCCTCGGCGAGGACTCCCCGCGGGTGCAGCTGCTCGCGTCCGGGGTCGCGATGCCCTGGGCGCTCGAGGCCCGCGAGCTGCTGCGCACCGACTGGGGCGTCGCCGCCGACGTCTGGTCGGTCACCTCGTGGAACGAGCTGCGGCGCGAGGCGATGCGCTGCGACGAGGCGGCCTTCCTCCACCCGCAGGAGGAGCGCCGCACCCCGTGGGTCACCGCGAAGCTCCAGGACCGCAAGGGGCCGGTGATCGCCGTGTCGGACTACATGCGCGCCGTCCAGGACCAGATCGCCCAGTGGGTCCCCGGCGACTTCGCCTCCCTGGGCGCCGACGGGTTCGGCTTCTCCGACACCCGCCCCGCAGCCCGGCGCTTCTTCCACATCGACGGCCCCTCGATGGCGGTGCGCGCCCTGCAGGTGCTCGCCGACCGCGGGGAGGTCGACGCGTCGGTGCCGGAGCAGGCCGCCGAGCGCTACCGGCTCCAGGACGTCACCGCGGGTGAGTCCGGCAGCACCGAGGGCGGGTCGGAGTGAGCTCGTGATCGTCGCGTTCAGCATCGCGCCCGGCAGCCCGGACGAGAGCGGCTCCTACGCGGCCGCGGTCGCCGAGGCGGTGCGCATCGTGCGCTCGTCCGGCCTGCCGCACGAGACGAACGCGATGTTCACGAACATCGAGGGCGAGTGGGACGAGGTCTTCGGGGTGCTCAAGCAGTGCACCGAGGCGATGACCGCCCACCACCCGCGTGTCTCGCTCGTCGTCAAGGCCGACATCCGGCCCGGGCACACCGGGATGCTCACCTCCAAGGTGCGCCGGATCGACGAGGTCCTCGGCGAGGGCTGACCCACGCGGGTGACCGCCGCTCAGGCGGCAGCCCGGCGGGCCATCTCGCGTGCCTGGACGCAGATGTCCGGCTGGTCGCAGAACATCCCGTCGACGCCGGCACGCAGGTAGGCGAGGTCCTCGGCGAACGCCCTGCCGTACGCAGCGGGGTCGAGGCCGACGCGCAGGTCGCTCGGGAGGAACTCGTTCTCGGCACGCATCGTCCAGATCGTCACCTCCAGGCCGGCCCGGTGGGCGTCCCGGACGAGCGTCGTGGGGCTGCCGAGTGCGCCGGTGGCGGTGCGCGGGATGACGAGCTCCTTGGTGGGGGCGACGCCGTCGACGACCCGGGCGAGCCGCCGCAGCGAGGCCGGCTCGAGCAGCTCGGCGTAGCTGCGCGGGTGGCCCGCGGCGGCGAGGTCGTAGGGGCCGCCGGAGCCGCTGGCGAGGAAGACGAGGTCGGCCCGGTAGCCGAGCCGGGTGCGCAGCCGCTGCAGGCTGGTCCACTCGAAGCTCTGGACCCACAGCGGTGCTCCGCGGTGGTTGAGCCCGTAGCGCGTGACGAGCCGGACGAGCGCCCGCTCGGGGTCCAGCCCCTGGGCGTGCAGGTAGGTCGAGTGCTTGATCTCCGGGATGATGCCGATGGTGCGGCCCTCGCGTCGGGAGAGCTCGGCCCGCCACCGCAGCGTCTCCTCGAACGTGGGCACCTGCCAGAGCCCGTCGTAGAGGGTGTTGTGCTGCCGCAGCTCGGGGAGGCGCTCGACGGCCCTGAGGGTCCGCAGCTCGGCGAGGGTGAAGTCCTCGACGAACCAGCCGGTGACGGGGCGGCCGTCGAGCATCTTGGTCGTCCGGCGCCCGGCGAACTCGGGGTGCGCCGCGACGTCGGTGGTCCCGCTGATCTCGGGCTCGTGGCGGTCGACGAGCACGCCGTCCCTGGTCATGACGAGGTCGGGCTCGAGGTAGTCGGCGCCCAGCGCCGCCGCGAGCTCGTAGGCACCCCGGGTGTGCTCGGGGCGGTACCCCGAGGCACCGCGGTGCGCGTAGACGGTGACCGAGGTCCGCGGGCCCGGGTGGTGGGCCGACGCCGCGGCCGTCGACGCCGGGCGCTCGGCGGCGGGGGCGGAGGGGAGCAGCACGAGGCCGGCGAGGGCGAGGAGGGCGAGGACCGCGCGGGTGCGGTGGATGGTGGTCGACATGTCCGTGACGCTAGGGAGGGTCCCGGGAACGCCGGCCGACCCGGGCGTGACGGTTGGCCGACGACACGACCACGCCGAGGAGGACAGGGGGTCAGCCCCGAGTCAGGCGCCGGTCACGGCCGCGTGCGTGCGGCGGCGTCCCGACAGGTTCGGCCCCCGGCGGTTGGGGAATATGCAGGGTCACGTATAGTCTTGCACCATGTCCAAGGTCCTCACCTCCCTCCCCGTCGGCGAGCGCGTCGGCATCGCCTTCTCCGGAGGCCTCGACACCTCCGTCGCGGTCGCCTGGATGCGCGAGAAGGGCGCGGTGCCCTGCACGTACACCGCCGACCTCGGGCAGTACGACGAGCCCGAGATCGAGACCGTGCCCGGGCGGGCCTTCCAGTACGGCGCCGAGGTGGCCCGGCTCGTGGACTGCCGCGCGGCGCTCGTCGAGGAGGGCCTCTCGGCGATCGCGTGCGGCGCGTTCCACATCCGCAGCGGTGGCCGGACGTACTTCAACACCACCCCGCTCGGCCGCGCGGTCACCGGGACCCTGCTCGTGCGCGCCATGCAGGCCGACGACGTGCAGATCTGGGGAGACGGCTCGACCTTCAAGGGCAACGACATCGAGCGCTTCTACCGCTACGGGCTGCTCGCCAACCCCGACCTGCGGGTGTACAAGCCATGGCTGGACGCCGACTTCGTCACCGAGCTCGGGGGCCGCCACGAGATGAGCGCCTGGCTCACCGAACGCGACCTGCCCTACCGCGACAGCCAGGAGAAGGCCTACTCCACCGACGCCAACATCTGGGGCGCCACCCACGAGGCCAAGACCCTCGAGCACCTCGAGGAGTCCCTCGAGGTCGTCGAGCCCATCATGGGCGTGCGCTTCTGGGACCCCGAGGTCGCCATCGAGCCCGAGGACGTCACGGTCTCCTTCGTCGAGGGCCGCCCGGTGGCGGTCAACGGCCGCGAGCTCGACCCGGTGGCGCTGGTGCGCGAGGCCAACGCCGTCGGCGGCCGGCACGGCCTGGGGATGTCGGACCAGATCGAGAACCGGATCATCGAGGCCAAGTCGCGTGGGGTCTACGAGGCCCCCGGGATGGCGCTGCTCCACATCGCCTACGAGCGGCTGCTCAACGCGGTCCACAACGAGGACACCATCGCGAGCTACCACCAGGAGGGCCGCCGCCTCGGCCGGCTGCTCTACGAGGGCCGGTGGCTCGACCCGCAGAGCCTCATGCTGCGCGAGTCCATCCAGCGCTGGATCGCCTCCGTCGTCACCGGCGAGGTCACCCTGCGGCTGCGGCGTGGCGAGGACTACACGATCCTCGACACCCGCGGGAAGAACTTCAGCTACCACCCCGACCGGCTGTCCATGGAGCGGGTCGAGCATGCCGCCTTCGGCCCGCAGGACCGCATCGGACAGCTGACGATGCGCAACCTCGACATCGCCGACAGCCGGGCCAAGCTCGAGCTCTACGCCGGCCAGCCGGTCGACCAGGGGCAGCTGCTCGTCGAGAACGGCACCCTCTTCGGGGCACTGCCCTCCGGCGGCTACGACCGGATCACCGACAACCCGGGGGTCGAGGGTGACGAGGAGGACGCACTGGACCGGGCCGCGATGGAGCTGGGCACCGACTGAGCCCGGTCGGCCGGCCGCCGCGGACCGGGGTCGGCTCGTTGTCCGGGGCGCACAAATAGACTGCGCCCATGCCACCGCCCGCCGCCGACCCCACCGCCGCCACCCGCGAGCGGGTCACCCGGGCCGCGGGTGACCTCGGGGCGGCCGCGGTGCGCCAGATGGAGGCCGACCACGGCTGGTTCCGCGCCCTGTCGGCCGAGGACCGCTCCTGGGTCGGTCTCGTCGCGCAGGCCGGCATCACGAGCTTCGTGCAGTGGCTCGGCGGGGAGCAGGAGCGACCCGCCGTCACCGCGGACGTCTTCGGCACCGCTCCGCGGGAGCTGACCCGTTCGATCAGCCTGGCCCAGACCCTCGACCTCATCCGCACGGTCATCACCGTCGTCGAGCGCGACATCTCCGGGCTCGCCGCCCCCGGCGAGGGCGCGCACGCCCGCGACGCCGTCCTGCGCTACAGCCGCGAGGTGGCGTTCGCGGCGGCCGAGGTCTACGCCGAGGCGGCCGAGGCCCGCGGCGCCTGGGACGCCCGGCTCGAGTCGCTCGTCGTCGACGCCGTCATCCGCGGCGAGGCCGACGACGCGATGCACTCGCGGGCGGCCGCCCTCGGCTGGGGCGCCGTGAGCGCCGTCGCCGTCGTCGTCGGCTCCACCCCCGCCGGGCCCACCGGGCCGGTGCTCGACGCCCTGCACCGCACCGCCCGGCGCCAGCGCACGCCCCTGCTCGTCGCCATCCACGGGCCGCGGATCGTGTGCCTCGGCGGTGACGTCGAGGACGCGATGGCCCTCGCCGGCACCCTCGAGCCGCACCTCGGCGAGGGTCCGCTCGTCGTCGGGCCACCCGTCCCCCACCTGTTCGCCGCGGGGCGCGCGGCCCGGGCGGCGATCTCCGGACACACCGCCGCCGCCGCCTGGCCGGGGGCACCTCGTCCGGTGCGGGCCGACGACCTCGTCGCCGAGCGCGCCCTCGTCGGCGACCTCCCGGCGCGCAACGCCCTCGAGGCGCGCATCGTGCGACCGCTGCAGGAGGCCAGCGGCGGGTCGCTGCTCGAGACCGCCGCCGCCTGGCTCGACGGCGGTCTCGGGGTCGAGGGCACCGCCCGAGCGCTCATCGTCCACCCCAACACCATCCGCTACCGGCTCGCGGGCATCGCCCGCAGCACCGGCTACGACCTGACCGACCCGCACGACGCCCAGACGGTCCGCCTGGCACTGGCCTTCCACCGGCTCGGGCCGGCACCGCGCGCGCCCCTGCGGGGCTGACCGGGGTTGTAGGAACCCCACAAAGCCGGACGCCGACATTCGTCCCCCCTCGATGCGCCACGACCGCCGCCGAGGCAGCACGCTGGGGAGCGTGATCGCCATCGTCTGTCCCGGCCAGGGCGCCCAGGCCCCCGGCTTCCTCTCCCCGTGGCTCGAGCTGCCCGGAGCGCACGAGCACCTCGCCGCCCTCTCCGAGGCCGCCGGCGTCGACCTCGAGGCGCACGGCACGGTCTCGGACGAGGAGACGATCAAGGACACCGCGGTCGCCCAGCCGCTGCTCGTCGGCGCCGGGCTGCTCGCCCTGCGTGCGCTCGGCGGCGCGGACCGTGCCGGGGCACTGGCCGGGCACTCCGTCGGTGAGTTCACCGCGGCGGCGGCCGCCGGCGTCCTGCCCGAGCCGGACGCCATGGCCCTCGTCGCGCTCCGCGGACGGGCGATGGCCCAGGCGAGCGCCACCGAGCCCACCGGGATGAGCGCCGTCCTCGGCGGTGACCCGCAGGCCGTGCTCGCGGCCATCGAGACCCGCGGGCTGACCCCCGCCAACGTCAACGGCGCGGGCCAGGTGGTCGCGGCCGGGGACCTCGAGGCCCTCGCCGCCCTGGCCGCCGAGCCGCCGGCGCGCACGCGTGTCGTGCCCCTGAAGGTGGCCGGCGCCTTCCACACCCGCTACATGGCCCCGGCCGTCGACGCCTTGGCCCGGGCCGCGGGCGACCTCTCCCCCGCCGACCCCGTGGTGCCCCTGGTGTCCAACCGCGACGGCCGGGTCGTCGCCGGCGGGCGCGAGGTGCTCGACCGGCTCGTCGCGCAGGTCTCCCACCCGGTGCGCTGGGACCTGTGCATGGAGCGGCTCGCCGAGCTCGGGGTCACGGCCGTCCTCGAGCTGCCTCCGGCAGGTACGCTCGTCGGGCTCGCCAAGCGCGGACTCAAGGGTGTCGAGCTGCTCGCCCTGAGCACCCCCGACCAGCTCGACGCCGCACGCACCCTCATCGAGGAGCACTCCGCATGACCGCCACATCCAAGGGTTTCGCCGACCGCCTGCGCACGCCGGAGGTCACCCACGCCCGGATCTCCGGGGTCGGTGGCTACCGGCCGCGCCGCGTCGTGCCGAACGCCGAGCTCGTCGAGCGGATCAACTCCTCCGACGAGTGGATCCGCGAGCGCTCGGGCATCATCGAGCGCCGCTGGGCCGGCGAGGGCGAGTCGGTCGTCGACATGTCCGAGCTCGCCGCGCGCCAGGCCCTCCAGATGGCCGGGGTCGAGGCCGCCGAGCTCGACGTCGTCATCGTCGCGACCGTCAGCTGGCCCTACCAGACGCCGGCCGCGGCGCCGATGGTCGCCGAGCGGCTCGGCACCAAGGGTGCGGCCTTCGACATCTCCGCGGCGTGTGCGGGCTACTGCCACGGCATCGCCCTGGCCTCGGACATGGTCCGCGGGGGCGACGCGAGCAACGTCCTCGTCGTCGGCGTCGAGCGGCTCTCGGACTTCACCGACAAGGACGACCGCGGCACCGCGTTCATCTTCGCCGACGGCGCCGGCGCGGCCGTCGTCTCACGGTCCGCGACCCCGGGCATCGGCCCCACGGTGTGGGGCTCGGACGGTGCGCAGTGGGACGTCATCGCCCAGAAGGACAGCTGGATCGAGGTCCACGAGAAGGACCTCGGCTGGCCGACGATCGGGATGGCGGGCCAGACCGTCTTCCGGTGGGCGGTGTGGGGCATGGCCCCGGTGGCCCAGAAGGCGCTCGACGCCGCCGGCATCACCGCCGACCAGCTCGACGCGTTCATCCCGCACCAGGCCAACGTGCGGATCATCGACGCCATGGCCAAGCAGCTGCACATGCCGGCGGACATCCCGATCGCCCGCGACATCGCCTACACGGGCAACACCTCCTCGGCGTCCATCCCGCTGGCGATGGAGCGGATGGTGCGCCACGGTGAGGTGCCGAGCGGCGGGCTCGCCCTGCAGATCGGCTTCGGGGCGGGGCTGTCCTACGCCGCCCAGGTCGTCGTCATCCCCTGACCAGTCCCCCGTGGGCCCACGGGTCACCCGGGCCGAGCAACCACCGATCCACGAGTGAAGGAGAGCAGCACATGGCAGACCAGCAGGAGATCCTCAGCGGCCTCGCGGAGATCGTCAACGAGGAGACCGGGCTGGACCCGGCCGAGGTCCAGATGGACAAGTCCTTCACCGACGACCTCGACATCGACTCCCTCTCGATGATGACCATCGTCGTCAACGCGGAGGAGAAGTTCGGCGTGCGCATCCCCGACGACGAGGTCAAGAACCTCGCGACGGTCGGTGACGCCGTGGGGTACATCCAGAGCAACCAGGGCTGACCCACTCCCCCTCCCCGACCTCGTCTGCCACCGCGGCGACCCGCCGCGCGCGTCCGCCGGACCGGCGGACGGCAGACGAGGTCGGGCTTTCGCCCCCTCACCCAAGGAGCAGCAATGAGCGAGCGTCGCGTCGTCGTCACCGGACTCGGTGCCACCACCCCGCTCGGCGGAACCATCGCCGAGACCTGGGAGGGCATCCTCGCCGGCCGGTCGGGGGCCAAGCCCCTGCCCGCGGAGTGGCTCGAGCGCTACGAGCTGCCCGTGCACTTCGCGTGCACCATCGCCCAGCATCCCTCCGAGGTGCTGACCAAGGTCGAGATCCGCCGGATGGACCCCAGCGCCCAGTACGCGGTCATCGCGGCGCGCGCCGCGATGGAGGACGCCGGTGCCCCCGAGGTCGAGCCGGAGCGGCTCGGCGTGGCCGTCGGCACCGGGATCGGCGGGGTGTGGACCCTGCTCGACCAGTGGGACATCCTGCGCGAGAAGGGGCCCCGCCGGGTCTTCCCCCTCGCCGTGCCGATGCTCATGCCGAACACGGCCGCCGGCAACGTCTCCCTCCAGCTCGGCGCCCGGGCCGGTGCCCACAGCACCGTCTCCGCGTGCGCGTCGGGCGCGGAGTCGATGGGCACCGGGTACGAGATGATCCGTCAGGGCCGGGCCGACGTCGTCGTCGCCGGGGGCACCGAGGCGGCCATCCACCCGCTGCCGTTCGCCGGCTTCTCCCAGATGCAGGCCCTCTCGACGCGCAACGACGACCCCGCCGGGGCGTCGCGGCCCTACGACACCGGGCGCGACGGGTTCGTCATGGCCGAGGGCGCGGCGGTCATGGTGCTCGAGGAGTACGAGCACGCCAAGGCCCGCGGCGCCCGCATCTACGCCGAGTTCGCCTCGATCGGGATGTCGGCCGACGCCCACCACATCACCGCCCCCGAGCCGGAGGGCGCCGGTGCGAGCCGGGCGATGCGTGAGGCCGTCGAGCGGGCGGGGCTGAGCGACCGGGACATCGTCCACATCAACGCGCACGCCACCTCGACCCCCGTCGGGGACGTCGCGGAGGCCAACGCCGTGCGACGCGCGTTCGGCGCCGCCGCCGACGGGATGCCGGTCAGCGCGACGAAGTCGATGACGGGTCACCTGCTCGGGGCCGCCGGCGCGCTCGAGGGGCTGTTCACGGTCCTCTCGGTGCACCACCGGGTGGCACCGGCGACGACGAACCTCGAGGACCTCGACCCGAAGATCGACCTCGACGTCATCCGCGGCGAGCACCGCTCCCTGCCCGAGGGCGACGTCGCGGCGCTGAACAACTCCTTCGGCTTCGGCGGGCACAACGTGGCCCTGGTCATCACGAGCGTCTGAGCGGCCGTCGCCGGGGCGTGGCGTCGCCGCGGCGACGCCTCAGCCGACCTTGTGCAGCCAGCGGACGGGCGCGCCCTCCCCGGCGTAGCGGAAGGGCTCGAGCTCGGCGTCCCACTCCAGGCCGAGCAGCTCCTCGATCATCTCCTCCATTGCCTCCGGGCTGCCCTGGGCGAGCACGACGACCTCGCGCAGGCGGTCCTCGTTGACGACGGCGTCGCCGTTGGCCGAGGTCCACGTGTGGTGGATGCCGAGGCGGGGGGTGTGCGACCAGCGTGAGCCGTCACAGCCCGGGCTGGGCTCCTCGGTGACCTCGTAGCGCAGGTGGTCCCAGCCGCGCAGCGCGGAGGCCAGGCGGGCGCCGGTACCGGACTCCCCGGCCCAGCTGAGCTCGGTGCGCACCATCCCCGGCGCGGCCGGCTGGTCGGTCCAGTGCACGGCGACGGGGGCGCCGAGGACTCCCTCGACCGCCCAGACCACGTGCGGGCACAGCGCCTTGGGGGCGGAGTGGACGTAGACCACTCCGCGCGTGGGCGTGCGCGGCATCGCGACAGACATCCTGGTCTCCTTCACGTGCGGTGGACGTCTTCCCCAACGCCGTCGCTCGTGGTGAGGCCGGTCGTGCTGCCGGTGCGTGTGCGGGCACGCGTACGTGCCGTTGTCCGTCACATTGTGCACCACACGACGCACCCGCACCAGTGACCACGTCGATCACAGGTGCGGGTGCGCCGCTCGGCCGCGGACTCAGACGGTCGAGGTCGTGGTGCCGTCGGTGCTGCTCGTGCCGTTGGCGTCGCTCGGGTCGCTCGAGCCGGTGCCGTCCTGGGTCTGGCCGCCGTCGCCGCCGGGCATCCCGCCGGGGCCGCCCGCGTCCTCCTCGGTGCCGGTGACCTCGAAGTCGGCGGAGACGAGCACCTCGACCCGTCCGTCGTCGCTCGTCACGGTCACCTGGTAGGTGCCGTCGGACAGTGCCCGCACGGAGGTGACGGTCCCGCCGTCGACGGCTCCCTCGGCCGCGGTGACCGCCTTGCTCGCGGCCTCGGCGCTCAGCGTGCCACCCTCGTCCATCATGTCCCCGCCGGGCATTCCGCCCTGCGCTCCTCCCCCGGCCTCGCCCCCACCGGGCAGGGTGCCGGTGCCGTCGGTGCCGTCGCTCTGGGTCGACCCGGTGCCCGGCGTCGCCGAGGCGCTCGCGGACGTCGTCGTCGTCGTGCTGTCGCTCGCCCCGGCCAGGGTCGCGCCGGTCAGGCCGAGCGCAACCGCCGCGGCGATGCCGACGCCTCCGATGGCGAGAGTCTTGGTCTGGCGGTCCATGGGTGCTCCTTCGTCGTGGGGACTGCTGACCTCCACGTTCGCCGGCGGCACTGTGCGACACCTGTCGCCAGGGTCGGGCGCGGCTGTGGCTCGGCGATAGGCTCGCCGGGCCCGTGGCCGCCCGCCACGGCGCCGGGGCGTTAGCTCAGTCGGTCAGAGCAGCGGACTCATAATCCGTCGGTCGTCGGTTCAAGCCCGACACGCCCCACCAGACGTTTCCGCAGGTCACGTCCCCGCCGCCGATGCTCGTGGCCGGGGTGGTCGACAGGGACGCGAGGCAGCTCGACCTCCTGCGGCGGCCGAGGGCCGAGGACGCCATGCCTACTCGCCGGGGCTGACGAGACCGGTCTCGTACCCGATGATGACCAGCTGCGCACGGTCGCGGGCGTGCAGCTTGGTACGGATGCGGCTGACGTGCGTCTTCGCCGTCAGAGGCGACATGTACAGCGACGCTCCGATCTCGGAGTTGGTCTTGCCGCGGGCGACCTCGGCCAGCACCTCCCGCTCCCGCTCGCTCAGGACGTCCAGCGGGCCCGGGCGCCCGGGGCGGAGGACGGGACGGCGGACGAGCTCGGCGACCAGCCGTGTGGTCATCGCCGGTGAGATGAGGACGTCGCCGTCGGTGGCGGCGGCGATCGCCTCGATCAGCAGCCGCGGCGGCGTGTCCTTGAGCAGGAACCCGGAGGCCCCCGCCCTCAGCGCGTCGTAGACGTACTCGTCGAGCGCGAACGTCGTCAGGACGAGCACCTTGGAGCCGGCGAGTCGCGGGTCACCGCAGATCGCTCGCGTTGCGGCCAAACCGTCCATCCGAGGCATCCGGATGTCCATGAGAACGACGTCCGGGCGTGTCCGTCGCGTCTCGGAGACCGCCTGGGCGCCGTCGACCGCCTCCCCGACGACCTCGATGCCGGGCTCGTTGGCGAGCAGTGCCGCGAACCCACGACGCACGAGCTCTTGGTCGTCGACGAGCAGCACGCGGGTGTCGCGGCTCGGGGGGCCTGGGGCGTCGCGTCCGGTGCTCATCCCCGGTTCCTCTCGGCCAGCTGGTAGGGCACGAAGGCGCGCACCTCGAACCCACCGTCGTCGGTAGGTCCTGCATCGACGGTGCCACCGAGGAGCTCGGCTCGCTCGCGGATCGCACGCAGCCCGAGCCCGGTGCCCCGCGCCGCGACGTGTGCCGGGTCCGCGACGCCGTTCGACACGGTGACGTGCACCCCGGCATCGGTGTGGCGCACCCGGACGGTGGCCGGGACGTCGCCGGCGTGGCGGCTGACGTTGACCAGGCACTCGTGGACGATCCGGTGCACCGTGACGACGGTGCTCTCCGCTTCGCCCGGCGGGTAGTGCCCGCTCTCGACCACCTCGACCTCCATCGTGTCCCCGGCCGCGGCGGTGGCCACCTCGCCGAGCGTGGTGGCCGGCGACAACGGGCGCAGCGGACCGGCTTCGTCGGACCGGAGCAGCCCGAGAAGGGACCTGAGCTCGTCGAGTGACCGCCGTCCCGCGTCGTTGATCTCGACGAGCGCGGAGTAGGCCGCGGACGGGTCGCGCTCGAAGACGTGCGCGGCCACGCCGGACTGGACGGTGATCGCCGACAGCGAGTGGGCGACGACGTCGTGCAGGTCGTAGGCGATGCTCAGCCGTTCGGCCTGGAGCCGCTCGGCGACCTGGCGTTCCACCGCCTCCGCCCGACGCCGCAGGTTCGAGCGACGAGCGTCGGCGGCGGCGATCGGAAACAGCAGAACTGCCTCGTCGACGGCCCACTCCGACCAGAACGGGTCGGTGTCGACCTGCGCCCCGACACCGGAGACAACGGTCGCCACGAGCGACGCGAACCAGATCGCCGAGCGGGTGTCGTTCCGGTACACGAGACGGAACAGAGCCACGGCGAGCAACGGTCGCAGCGCGATCGGGCCCGAGGTCCAGGCGAGAGTGGCACTGTCGAGCAGACCGATCGCCACGACGGTCGCCCTGTCGAAGCGACCGAGGACGATGAGAACGGCTGCGGCGACGACCGCCGCCGCGACGCCCGGGAGCTGCCGCCCGTTCTGCACCTCCGGGTCGACGAGCAACGCACCGATCGTCACCGCCGCGGCAGTGGCGACTGCGGCGAGCTCGACGCGCGAGATGCGCGGACGGATCGGCATGACGGGTCCATCATCATCGACGGTGACGGTGGGTGCGTGGCGAGACCTGCACCGTCAGGACGTCGGGTGCGGCAGCCGGCCTTCGACACGGGGACGCGGCGGCGCGGTGACATGCGTGACATCGGCGTAGACCCTTTCGAACTCTCCAAGCGTCGCCCCCAGGTCGTGGGCCGAGATCAGCCGGAGGCTCTCCTGGCCCATCGCCCTCCTCGTGGGTTCGTCGGCGAGGACCTGGGCGATCCGGTCGGCCAGCTCGCGGACGTCGCCGGGGGGATAGAGCCAGCCGTTGCGTCCGGGACGCACCAGATGTGGAAGTGCCATCGCGTCGGCGGCCACGACCGGCTTGCCGGCCGCCATCGCCTCCATGGTCACGAGGCTCTGCAGCTCGGCAGTCCCCGGCATGCAGAACACGGTGCAACGTCGGTAGGCACGAACCAGCTCCTCGTCCGGGACGAGGCCGAGGAACCGCACCCGCTCGGTGATGCCCAGGTCCTCCGCCAGGGCCTCGAGCCGGGGTCGTTCGGAGCCGTCGCCGACGATCTCGACCCGCGCGTGCGGTGGCAGCACGGCGGCCGCCTCGAGGAGCTCGTTGACGTTCTTCTCGGCGCTCAGCCTGCCCACGAACAGGACGATCGGTGGGCCGTCGACCTCGCCTCCGCCGGCATAGTGCGCACGGTCGATCCCACACGAGATCGCCATCACGGGGCGGTTCAGGCCGTTGCGCTCGAGCAGCTCGGCGGCACGCCGCGTCGGGGTGGTGCAGACCGTCGCCCGGCCGAAGACCCGTGCCAGGTCCTGCCACGCCCACCGGGTGAGGAGGCGACCGGCGAGTGGCGGCAGCGGCGCGTAGCCGAGCAGGTTCTCCGGCATGAAGTGGTTGGTGGCCACCACCGGGATGCCGGCTGCCGTCCCGGCGCGGACCGCGCTCCGGCCGATGAGGAAGTGAGCCTGGGTGTGGACCACATCGGGGTCGATCTCCTCGAGCAACGCCGGAACGGCGCGTGCCGTACGCCAGGGGAGGCAGATGCGGAACGTCGGGTGGAAGGGCGTCCGCCTCGAGCCGATGCGGTGGACTGTCACCCCGCCGACGCGTTCGCTGGAGGACTCATCGCTGGTCGACGGGCAGATGACGTGCACGTCGTGCCCGCGACCGGACAGCCCGGATGCCAGCCGGTCGGCGAAGTTCGCCGCTCCGTTGACGTCCGGGGGGTAGGTGTCGGCGGCCACCACGATGCGCAGTGGGCCCTCGGGGCCCCTGGCGGGAGCCCGCGCCACCGACGTGGTGGACGGTACGTGACGGGACAGGAGCACGAGCCCGGCGATGGCCACTCCTCCTGGCACCGCCAGGTCGAGGAGCCGGCCGGAGGTCATCTCGCCGTAGGCGAAGATGCCGATGAGCACTGCGGTCAGCGGGTCGACCAGCGTGGTCGCGCCCGCCACGACCGGGGCGGGCCCGTTCGCGTAGGCCTGGTGCAGCAGCCACATGCCGGCAAGGACCGCCGTCACCGACTCCACGAGAGCGACAGCCGTCAGCACACCGGACAGCTGCGCCGTGACCGCTGCCCGCACGAGCGCCGAGGTGAACCCGAACAGCACGGCGGTCGCGAGCGCGAGGAACAGGCAGCGGGCCCTCCCCCGGGTGCACCGGGCCACGACGGCCAGCGCGCCCGCGCCGAGCAGGGCCCACTGCGCCGACCCGAGGTCGGGGGCGGGGAGGTCAGCGCCGACGGTCGAGGCCGCCACGGCGACGAAGGACGCCACCCCGGCCACGCTCGTCAGCAGTGCGAGGAGTACGGCGGGTGTGGGCCTGGTTCCCGCCCACAGCACCGTCAGCACGAGAGTGAGCACCCCGATCGGCTGCACCACGGCCAGAGGCGCCATGGTCAGCGCGAGGGCGTGCAGGACGGCGCCCAGCCCGGCCAGCCCGATCCCGGCGTACCAGAGCGGTGTGCGCAGGATCGTCCGGACGGCGGCCGGGCCCAGCGCGTGGACCTCGCGGCCGGGGACCGCCTGCCGGACGGTGCGGTGCTGGAGGAGCACGGTGCCGGCGAAACAGCACGCCCCGGCGGCAGCGAGGGCGACGGCGATCACGAGCACCGCGATACCTCCTGGGGCGCCGGGGTCAGCGCGGACGTCAGATGGGTGGACACGAGGGGCCTCCGGAAGGTCGAGTGGTACTCGTCAGGGTTTCTCGTCCCGTCGACGTGCGCGTCCACCCCCGGGAGGTCGCTGCTACTCGCCTGGGAGTACCGCAGCGCCGGACGCCGATGCGTCAGACCGTGATGCCGAACAGCTCCTCGGCGTTGCGGAAGGCGATCTTCTCCTTGTCCTCCCGCGGGAGGTCGACCGCCCGGAACCAGTCGGTTCCTTCCTTGATGCCCGCGAAGGGATAGTCGGTCCCGAACATCACGCGATCCACGCTGACGTACTTCAGCAGGAGGTGGAGCAGCTCGTCCTGGAAGAAGGCACTCGTGGTGAACCAGAAGTTGTCCTGGAAGTACTGCTCGAAAGGCCGCTCGAGCGAGTTCTCGGTCGGCGCGCCCATGTCCCCGGCGATCCGCTCGTAGTAGAAGGGAAGACCCTCGCCCATGTGTCCGATGATGATCTGCAGGTTGGGGAACCTGTCGAAGACCCCGTACGCGATCATCCGGATGCACTGGACCAGCACCTCCTGGTGCCAGCCGTAGCCGGACCCGCTGAAGATGTAGTCCTGGTACTCCTGGGTGTACTCCGAGCGGGTCGTGCTGTAGTAGATCTGGAAGATGTCGTCGGCCGGGTAGCCGGGGTGGAGGTAGATGGGCACTCCGAGTGCCTCGGCCCGCGCGAGGACGGGCTCGAACGTGGGGTGGTCGAGGTACTTCGTGGCGATGTGCCCGTTGGTGAGTGCGCCCAGGAAGCCGTCCTCCCGGACCGTTCGCTCCAGCTCGTCCGCGGCCGCCTCCGGGCTGCGCAGGGGCAACGTCGCGAACGCCTGGAAGCGGCCCGGGTAACGTGCCATCGGCCCGTCGACGAGCTGCCGGTTGAGACGACGGGCGAAGTCGATGCCCTCTCGGCCCGGGACGTTCTGCACGGACGGCGTGTGCGCGGACAGGATCTGGACGTCGAGTCCCCCCTGGTCCATGTCACCGACGCGGCGCTCACCGAGGTCCGACAGACCCATCTCCTCGAGGAACGCGACGTGGTCCTCGTTGATCGAGTTCAGCGCCAACAGCTCGGGAGTCGAGAAGGTCTCCTCGGTGCCGATGAACCTCAGGTCCTGGTCACGACGCGAGATGTCGGAGTCCCCCTGGTCGCCCGAGCATGACGCGAGGACGGTCGCCGAGAGCCCGGCGCCGAGTGCTGCCGCGCCGGTGACAAAACCGCGACGTCCCAGCACCCTGCGCTGCCCGCTCTCTCTGGTTGCTTTCATGGCTGGCTGTCCTCCTTCGTCGTGGGCCTCGGCGCCGACGAGGACGAGCGGCGCGGTGGCCGACTGCGCTCGTCCGCCCGGGTGCGACCGGGAGAGGGCGAGGGCTGCTGTCGGCACCGAGGGTCCCTTGGGTTGGTGAGCTACCTCGCCACTGTGGACGGCACGCGGACGGCGGCCATCCGCCCGGAGGAGGCAGCCGGTAGTCCCCCGGGAGTACGGGAGAAGCCCGCAGCGTGCCCGTGCGGGCGGTGTGCCCCACGGTCCGGCACTACCGCGGCGGCCGCCGCGGCCACGGCCCCGAGCACCCCACCGAGCGGCCCCGCTGCCGTGACAGCATGGCCGCCATGAGTGACGACGCCCGGCGGGAGCAGTGGGAACGGGCCGGCGAGTGGCCGTTGACGATCGCCGCGCTCGTCTTCCTCCTCGCCTACGCCTGGCCGATCCTCGACCCGCAGCTGTCCTCCACCTGGGTCACGGTCACCGAGGTGCTCTCCTGGGTGGCGTGGACGATGTTCGCCGTCGACTACCTCGTCCGCCTCCGGCTCGCCCACCACCGGCTCGCCTTCGTGCGGGCCAACCTGCTCGACCTGGCCGTCGTCGTCCTGCCACTGCTGCGCCCACTGCGGCTCCTGCGGCTCGTGACGCTCCTCGGCGTCCTCAACCGCAAGGCGGGCGGCTCGCTGCGGGGGAAGGTCTCGGTCTACGTCGGGGGTGCCGCGGTGATGGTGCTCTTCGTGGCGAGCCTGGCCATCCTCGACGCCGAGCGCGGCCACCCGGACGCGACGATCACCCGGTTCGGGGACGCGCTGTGGTGGACCGCCACGACCGCCACGACCGTGGGGTACGGCGACCTCTACCCCGTGACGACCGAAGGGCGCCTCGTCGCGGCCGCCCTGATGCTCGCCGGCATCGCCCTCATCGGCGTCATCACGGCGACCTTCGCCAGCTGGCTCATCGACCGCGTCCAGGAGATCGAGGACACCGCCCGCACCGCGAGCGAGCACGACGTCCAGCAGCTCGCCGCGCAGATCGCCCACCTCCAGGAGACCGTCGAGGAGCTCCGCGGCCGGGGGTGAGCGAGCGCGACGGCACCCGGCTCCGGCGAGGGCTCAGCTGTCGAAGCCGATGCCGACCGCGTCCATGGCCCGCAGCCACAGGTTGCGCCGTCCGGTGCGGTCCTCGGCGGCGAGGCTGGCCCGGGTCGCGCGGACGCCGAGCGAGCGCAGCGGCTCGGGCGGGAAGGGCAGCGGCTTGCGGCGGACCATCGCGAGCCGGGTGGCCTCGCTGTCCTGGCCGTCGGCGAGGTCGAGGGCCACGCGGGCGCCGAACCGCGTCGAGGCCACCCCGAGCCCGGTGTAGCCGACCGCGTAGGCGACCCGGCCGCCGAGCGCCGTGCCGAAGACCGGGGTGAAGCGCGAGGTGGTGTCGATGACGCCGGCCCAGCGGTGGGTGAAGCGGACCCCCTCGAGCTGCGGGAAGATCGCCTGGAAGTGCGCGGCGAGCAGCTCGTGCGACGAGGACTGCTCCAGCCGCGGGTCGATCCGTCCCGGGAAGTGGTAGTTGGCGTCGTACCCGCCGAAGAGGACCCGGTCATCGAGGGTGCGCCGGTAGTAGTGGAACTGGTTGCCCGCATCCGTCAGCCCCTCGCGCCCCTCCCAGCCGACGGCGGCCAGCTGCGCGGCCGTCAGCGGCTCGGACATCAGGACGTGGTCGTACACCGGCAGCGTGTACCAGCCGAGCCGGCGCAGCGGCCCGCGGAAGGCACCGGTGCCGACGACGACCCGGCGGCCGCGCACGCTGCCCCACTCGGTGGCCACTCGCACGCCGTCGCCGTCCTCGTCGAACGCCGTCACCGCCGTGTCCTCGTGCACACGCACCCCGAGCCGCTCCGCGGCCTCGGCGAGCCCCCACACGAGACGCGCCGGGTCGACCAGGCCGACGGTCGGGTCGAGCATCCCGGCGAGGTAGCGCGGCGAGTCCACCCGGGCCCGCGCCTCCTGCGCCGACAGCAGCCGGGCCTCCACCCCGTGGTCGCGGTGGAGGGAGTACGCCTCGCGCACCGCGCAGACCTGGTGCTCGTCGAGGGCGAGGGTCAGCTCGCCGGGGACGTGCAGGTCGCAGTCGATGCCGTAGCGCTCGACCGCCTGGGCGAGCCCGGCCATGTTCTCGGCCCCGAGCCGCTCGAGGGTGGCCACCTCCTCCGGCCAGCAGGCGACGCCCTGGGCGAGCCCATGGGTGAGCGAGGGCGAGACGAAGCCCCCGTTGCGCCCGGAGGCCGCCACCGCGAGGCGACCCCGCTCGAGGAGGAGGACCTCGCGCGCCGGGTCGCGCTCCTTGGCCTGCACCGCGGCCCACAGCCCGGTGAACCCGCCGCCGACGACGACGAGGTCCGCGCGGTGCCCGTGCCCGGTCAGCGCCGGCCGGGCCGGCGGGAGCAGCTCGGGGCGGTCGGTCCAGAAGACGTCCGGGACCGCGTCGGCCAGCGAGGCGCGGACAGCGGACGCGAGGGCGGGCATGACGTTCATCATGCCCGAGGGGCATCGGCCACGCGAGGCCCCGTTCATCTCATTTCCGCACCCGTCGCCGCCTGACCCCTACGGTTCGCGAACGGTCATGCCTCTCGAGCCACCCGATCCGCAGATGACCAGGGGCACCGTCCGGGGCCGACCCGGCCCCCGGGGTGAGGTCTCGGAACGGTCACGATCCCTGCCGATGCCTCCCCCGGTACTGCCCCCAGCGCGCACCGCGCCGCTAGGTTCTCCCACCATGAGCGAGCCCCTCGTCGTCCTGCGCGACGTCAACAAGCACTTCGGCGACCTCCACGTGCTCAAGGACGTCAACCTCACCGTCGGCCGGGGCGAGGTGGTCATCCTCATCGGCCCGTCCGGGTCGGGCAAGTCGACCCTGTGCCGCACCATCAACCGCCTCGAGACCTTCGAGTCCGGCTCGATCACGATCGACGGCAAGGAGCTGCCCGAGGAGGGCAAGGAGCTCGCGGCGCTGCGCGCGGACGTCGGCATGGTCTTCCAGTCCTTCAACCTCTTCGCCCACAAGACGATCCTCGAGAACGTCACCCTCGGCCCGACCAAGGTGCGCGGGATGCGCAAGGCCGAGGCCGACCGGCGCGCCATGGAGCTGCTGGAGCGGGTCGGCGTCGGGCACCAGGCGCACAAGTACCCCGCCCAGCTCTCCGGCGGGCAGCAGCAGCGTGTCGCGATCGCCCGCTCGCTCGCGATGGACCCCAAGGTCATGCTCTTCGACGAGCCGACCTCGGCGCTCGACCCCGAGATGATCACCGAGGTGCTCGACGTCATGGTCGAGCTCGCCCGCTCGGGCATGACGATGATCGTCGTCACCCACGAGATGGGGTTCGCCCGCAAGGCGGCCAACCGGGTGGTCTTCCTCTCCGACGGGCAGGTCGTCGAGGAGGCCACCCCCGAGGAGTTCTTCACCAACCCCCGTAGCGAGCGCGCCAAGGACTTCCTCGGGAAGATCCTCACCCACTGACCCCCGGAGGGCCGACCGGGCCAGCCGACGACCACGAGTCGACGAAACACCAGGAGGAACACCGATGAAGAGCACCCGGATCGGGCTCGTCGCCACCGCGGCGGCCCTCGCGCTCACCGCGAGCGCCTGCGGCTCCGACGACAGTGGCGACGGCGGGAGTGGCGGCGACGGCATCAAGATCGGCATCAAGTTCGACCAGCCGGGCCTGGGCCTGAAGCAGGGCAACGACTACACCGGCATGGACGTCGACGTCGCGACCTACGTCGCCGGCGAGCTCGGCCACGACGAGAGCGACATCGAGTGGGTGCAGGCGCCGAGCTCCCAGCGCGAGACGCTGATCTCCACCGGCCAGGTCGACCTCGTCGTCGCGACGTACTCGATCACCGACGAGCGCAAGGAGAGCGTCTCCTTCGCCGGGCCGTACTTCGTCGCCGGCCAGGACCTCCTCGTGCGCTCCGACGACGACTCGATCACCGGGCCGGACAGCCTCGAGGGCAAGAAGCTGTGCTCGGTCACCGGATCGACGTCGGCCCAGAACGTCAGCGAGGAGGTGCCCGGGGTCAACCTCCAGGAGTTCGGCACCTACTCCGAGTGCGTCGCCGCTCTCGTCTCCGGCGCCATCGACGCGCTGACCACGGACGACACCATCCTCGCCGGCTACGCCGCGCAGGACCAGTACGAGGGCAAGCTCAAGGTCGTCGGCGCGCCGTTCTCCGAGGAGCGCTACGGCATCGGTCTGAAGAAGGGCGACACCGAGCTGTGCCAGCAGGTGACCGACGCGATCACCAAGATGATCGACGACGGCGACTGGCAGACCATCGTCGACGACAACCTCGGGCCTGCGGGCTACGAGCCGCCGGCGGGCAACCCGCCCACCCCGGACGCCTGCTCCTGACCCTTCGACCCGTCGCCGGTGACGCCGCCCACCCCCGGGTGGGCGGTGTCACCGCGACCGGACCCGGCCCCGACCGAGAGGTGAGGTGATGGTCGACATCCTCCGCAACTACGACGTGATCGGCGCCTTCTGGGTGACCATCCAGCTCTCTGCGCTCTCGGCGGTCGGCGCGCTCGTCCTCGGGACGGTCGTCGCCGTCTTCCGGGTCTCGCCCGTCGGCGTGCTACGGCTGCTCGGCTCGCTGTACGTCAACATCGTGCGCAACACCCCGCTGACGCTGCTCATGGTCTTCAGCATCCTCGGCCTCACCTACATCCTCCACCTGCCGTTCTCGGAGAGCGCCTCCCGCAACGCCTACTGGTGGGCCGTGGTCATGCTGTCGGTCTACCACGCGGCCTTCGTCTGCGAGGCGGTCCGCAGCGGCGTCAACACCATCCCGGCCGGGCAGGCCGAGGCAGCCCGCTCGATCGGGCTGACCTTCGGGCAGTCGATGCGCGAGGTCCTCCTGCCCCAGGCGTTCCGTGGCGCCATCGCGCCCCTGGGCTCGACGCTCATCGCGCTCATCAAGAACACGACGGTGGCCGCGGTCATCCTCGGGACGGCCGAGTCGGCCGGCACGCTCGCCGAGGTCACCGAGAACGAGGGAGCAAGCCTGCCGACGTTCCTCCTCTTCGCGCTGGGCTTCGTCATCCTCACCCTGCCGCTGGGGATCGCGATCACCCACTACTCGCGCCGGCTGGCGGTGCAGCGATGAGCACCGAGAGCGTCCTGTTCGACGCACCAGGGCCGCGGGCCCGCCTGCGCCACAACATCCTCACCGGCGTCGGGCTCGTCCTCGTCGCGCTCACCGCGTGGGTCGTCTACGGGAGGATGAAGGAGGCAAACCAGCTCGAGGGGTACCTGTGGAGCCCCTACGTCACCGAGGCGGACGTCTGGACGGCCTACATCCTCCCGGGCCTGTGGGCGACCATCAAGGCGGCGTTGGTCTCGATGGTCCTCGCAGGCGTGTACGGCCTCGCCTTCGGGATGGGCCGCCTCTCGCACCTGGCCTGGGTGCGGTGGGCCAGCGGGGCCGTCGTGGAGTTCTTCCGCGCCGTGCCCGTCCTGCTCATGATGGTCTTCTTCTTCTTCGGCTTCTTCGCGACGGCCAGCTGGCTGCCCAGCGACTACGCCCCCCTCGCCGCGGTCGTCGTCGGCCTCACGCTCTACAACGGGTCGGTCATCGCCGAGCTCGTCCGCTCCGGGGTCCACTCCCTGCCCAAGGGACAGTCGGAGGCGGGGCTCTCGATCGGGCTCAGCCCTGGCCAGACACTGCGGATCGTCCAGCTGCCGCAGGCGCTGCGGGCCATGCTGCCGGCCCTCATCGGCCAGCTCGTCGTCGTCCTCAAGGACACCGCGCTCGGCACCGTGGTGCTCTATCCCGAGCTGCTCACCCAGGGCGGGAAGACCCTCGGCTCGGCCTACGCCAACACTGTCCCCGCCTACCTCGTCGTCGCGGTGATCTACATCGTCATCAACTACTCGTTGACCAAGGTGGCGGGCTACGTCGAGGGCCGGATGAAGCGCCGCCGCCGCGCCGTCGTCGGGGCGACGACCACCACCATGCCGAGCGCCGCTGGCGGGACCGGCGCGGTCGCGAGCTCGAGCGTCGCAGGGAACCCCGTGCAGACACCGGCCGAGCCCGTCGAGTGAACAGCCCCGGCCGGGCGGTACGGGCGTCGCGGGCACGAGCGAAGGGCCCCTGAGCCGCGTGCGCAGCTCAGGGGCCCTTCGATCCGCTCCCCCGGTTGGACTCGAACCAACAACCCTCCGGTTAACAGCCGAATGCTCTGCCAGTTGAGCTACAGGGGAAGGGCCGCCGCGGGATCGCCGCAGCGGCGCAGCCACGATACCAACCCCGCGGGGCTGGGCAGAAATCGGGCCCGAGGGGTCACTCGAGCCCGACCTCCTCGCGGACCCGCCGGAGGCCGGCGCGCACCTGCTCGGCGACGCCCGGGTCGCTCGAGCGCACCCCCGGGCCGAGCACGGCCTGGCTGAGCAGGGCGCCCGAGGCGAGGTCGCGCCGCACGACGACCCGTGCCGTGCGGCGCACCCCGAGGTCGAGCGCCTCGGTGAGCACGACGGAGGCCTGGACCCGCTCGCGCAACGTCTCCGGGAGGGAGCCGGCGGTCTCGAGGGTGACCCGCAGCGGCGCCTCGCCGTCGACCCAGGTGACCTCGAGACGCCCCTCGGCACTCATGGTGCCCGCGTCGACGAGGTGCCATGGTCGCGAGAGCACCAGGGCCAGCCCGTCGTCCGGCCCGGGAGCCACCGCGTGCAGCGCGTGCCGCCCGGCGACGACGACGCGCCCGTCGGCGGCCGCCCCCCAGGCCAGCAGCCGCTCACCGGCGCTCGGGCCGATGGCCGCCACGACCGGGCCCGGCACCGCGGGGCGACGCAGCCCGGTCCAGAGCAGCCTCATGTCGTCGCCGCCTGCCGCAGCCGCACGCGTTCGATCTCGAGCGCCTGCAGGGTCGTGCGGTGCTCGTGTACGGCCTCCCGGGCCGACCCCGGGTCGTTCTCGACGCGGCGCAGCGAGGCCATGGCGTCGGCGATCCGCCGCCCGAGGTGCGCGTCGCGCACGCCGACGACGAGGCTGTCGAGGTAACGCTGCGGGGGCAGGCCGGTCGAGGGGTCGTAGCGCACGGGCAGCGGCGCGACCGACAGCTCGGCGACGAGCGGCTTGACCGCGACCGGTGCCGCCTCCCCCACGGCCGCCACCCACGCCGCGGTCGACCCGGCCCGGTGGCCGCCGGTCGCGGCGATCCGGATGCCGTCGAGCACCGCCCGGTGCGCCGGCGCGGTGAGCACGTCGGGCTCCAGGGTGTCGAGCGTGGAGTCCGGGAACCGCCCCGGGTGCTGGATGAGCGCCTGGAGCAGCTGGCGCTCGGCGGCGACGACGGGGTCGCGCAGGTCCGGGCGCGGCACCGCGGTCCCGGCCTCCCCCGGGTCCGGCTCGGGCACCTCGTCGGTGCCGGTCGCCCGACGCTCGTGCTCGCCGGGGGGTGCGAGCTTCGGCGCCCGCCGCACGGCCTCCGCGAGCTGCTCGACCTCGAGGCCGAGCCACCCCGAGACCGTGCGGGTGTACTCCGGGCGCAGGCTCTGGTCGCGGATGGAGCCGATGATCGGCGCGACGGCCTTCATCGCCTGCACGCGCCCCTCGGCGGTCTCCAGGTCGAAGCGCGCGATGGTCGTGCGCACGGCGAACTCGAACATCGGGACGGCGTCGTCGACGAGCGCGGCGACGGCCGCGTCGCCCCTGGCCAGCCGCAGCTCGCAGGGGTCCATACCGTCGGGAGCGACGGCGACGAAGGACTGCGCGGCCCAGCGCTGGTCCTCGCCGAACGCCTTCATCGCGGCCTTCTGCCCGGCGGCGTCGCCGTCGAAGGTGAAGACGACCCGGGCCGGTGCGAGGTCGGCCTCGTCGCGCATGATCCGCCTGAGGATCTTGATGTGCTCGACACCGAACGCCGTCCCGCAGGTGGCCACGGCCCCCTCGACGCCGGAGAGGTGGGCCGCCATGACGTCGGTGTAGCCCTCGACGACGACCGCGCGTCGGTCGCCGGCGATCGCCTTCTTGGCCAGGTCGAGGCCGTAGAGCACGTGGGCCTTCTTGTAGATCGGCGTCTCGGAGGTGTTGAGGTACTTCGCGGCGATCCGGTCCTGCTCGAAGAGCCGGCGGGCGCCGAACCCGACGGTGTCGCCGGTCGTGTCGCGGATGGGCCACACCAGCCGCCCCCGGAAGCGGTCGTAGAGGCCCCGGCTGCCGCGGCCGGTGAGGCCACCGGTGGTCAGCTCGTCGTCGGTGAACCCACGCTCGAGCAGGTGCCGGGTCAGCGCGTCGCCGTCGGCCGGGGCGAAACCCACCCCGAAGCGCTCGACCGCCGCGGAGTCGAAGCCCCGCTCGCGCAGGAAGTCCCGGCCCACCCGGGCGTCCCCGCGGGTGCGGTCCAGGAGGGTCGCCGTGTAGTACTCCTCGGCGACCCGGTGGGCCTCGACGAGCCGGGAGCGCCGGCCCAGGGACACCCCGCCCTCGCGCGGGCCGCCGCCCTCCTCGTAGCGCAGCTCCATGCCCGCCTTGGCGGCGAGCCGCTCGACGGCCTCGGTGAAGGTGAGGTGCTCGACCTTCTGGACGAAGCTGATGACGTCGCCGCCCTCGCCGCAGCCGAAGCAGTGGTAGCTACCGACGGCCGGGCGGATGGTGAAGCTCGGGGTCTTCTCGTCGTGGAACGGGCACAGGCCCTTGAGCGAGCCGACGCCGGCCGGGCGCAGCGTCACGTGGTCGCGGACGACGTCCTCGATCGAGGAGCGCTCCTTGACCGTGGCGATGTCCTCGGACCTGATCAGACCCGGCACCCGACCTCCCTCCGTCGTGGCGAGAGTCTAGGTCGTGCGGCCGTCAGCGCGCGGGCCGGAGGGACCAGCGCCGGTGCAGGGCGTGGGCCCGGACGTCGGTGAGCGAGGCGACCTGGTCGACGACGACCCGCAGCGCGGCGGCGTCGTCACGAGCGGCGGCGTGGTCGGCCCGCACGTCGGGGTCGAGCCGCGAGGGGTCGTCGGTGTAGGCGGCGACGAGCCCCGCGACCACCTCCCGCTGCTCCTCGTAGACCGCCACCCGCTCGGCGGCGAGCATGACGAAGTGGGCGGCGACCGCCTTGAGCACGACCGTCTCCGCGCGGGCCGACCCGGGGACGACGAGCGCGGCCTCGTGGCGGCCGAGCGCGGCGTCCCCGTAGGCCTCGCGGGTGGCCGTCTCGACGGCGACGGCGAAGCGGCCGATGAGGCGGGAGGTCATGTCCTTGAGCGCCGCGAGGGCCCGCCGGGACCCGTCGTGCTCGCGGGGCACCGCACCGGAGGCGAGGACGCGCTCCAGCGCCGCCCCGAGCTCGTCGGTGCCCAGCCCCGGCTCGTAGACCCGCCCGGCGACCTCGAGGACGGCGTCGACGTCGACGGGGTCACGCAGCCGGCGGGGGTCCAGCCACCCGGAGGCCACGGCGTCCTCGACGTCGTGGACGCAGTAGGCGACGTCGTCGGCCCAGTCCATGACCTCGGCCTCGAAGGCGCGCCGACCCGCAGGCGCTCCGGCGCGCAGCCAGGCGAAGACCTCCAGGTCGTCCTCGTAGACGCCGAACTTCGTGCTCGGGGTCGGCGAGCCGCCACGGTGCCACGGGTACTTCGTCGCCGCGTCGAGGCTGGCGCGGGTGAGGTTGAGCCCCGCCGGGCGCCCGTCGGGGTGGGTGCGCTTGGCCTCGAGCCGGGTGAGCAGGCGCAGGGTCTGCGCGTTGCCCTCGAAGCCGCCGATGCCGGCGGCGACGGCGTCCAGGGCCGCCTCCCCGTTGTGCCCGAAGGGCGGGTGGCCGAGGTCGTGGGCGAGGCATGCGGTGTCGACGACGTCGGCGTTGCAGCCGAGCGCGGCCCCGAGCTCGCGCCCGATCTGGGCGACCTCGAGGGTGTGGGTGAGCCGGTTGCGGACGAAGTCGTCCGAGGACGGCGCGACGACCTGGGTCTTGGCCGAGAGCCGGCGCAGCGCCGCCGAGTGCAGCACCCGGGCCCGGTCACGGGCGAACTCGTCGCGGTCGGACCGCTTGAGGGCGGGGTCCTCGGCGACCCAGCGCTCCCGGTCGGCCGCCGCGTACGTCACGCCGTGGAGCCTACGACCCGCGGGCCGCGGCGGCCGCCGCGGCCGCGCGGGCGAGCCAGGCGGGCGGGTTGCCGTAGCGCTGGAACTTCACCAGCCGGCCGGCCGCGGAGTCGACGACGAGCTCGTGCAGCCGCTTGGCCCGGGTGGCCTCCTGCTTGGCGTCGTGGACCCAGTGGACGACGATCTTGCGGTAGCTGGGGGTGGCGGCGTCCCAGAAGGCGGCCGCGGCGGGCGTCCTGGTCGACCCGCTCGGCGCGCGAGTCGATCCAGCGCCCGAACTCGGCTGCGTCGGCGAAGAAGACGGCGGGCTTCTGCGGGGTGCCACCCGGCGTTCCCGTCGACGTGCTCATGGGGGCATCGTGCCGCGACCCACCGACAGCGGTGCTGCGGCGGGGCCAGGGCCGCCCGCCGCGCGCGTCAGCCGCCGGAGACGGACAGCTCGGCCTGGGCGACGGCGGCGGCCTGCGCCTCGTCGAGCTCACGGCTGCGCAGCCAGTTCTCCGGCAGGGCGACGACCCGGGGTGAGCCGGCCCGGCCGCGCGGCCCCTCGGCGGGCGCGCCCGGCCAGGGGGCGTCGAGGTCCATCCCCGCGATGAGCCGGTCCAGCGCCTCGAGCGAGTCGACGAGCGCGAGCGCGCTGCGCACGCTCGACCCCGCCGGGAAGCCCTTGAGGTACCACGCGATGTGCTTGCGGATGTCCCGTGCGCCACGCAGCTCGTCGCCGTCGTAGAAGTCGACGAGGTACTCGGCGTGCCGGCGCAGCACCGCCGTCACCTCACGCAGCCCCGGGCGCACCCGCACCGGGGAGCCGGCGAACGCCGCCGCGAGGTCGGTGAACAGCCACGGCCGCCCGAGGCAGCCGCGCCCGACGACGACCCCGTCGCAGCCGGTGCGCCGGACCATCGCGAGGGCGTCCTCGGCCGACCAGATGTCGCCGTTGCCGAGCACCGGGATGCTCGTCACCGCCTCCTTGAGCCGCGCGACCGCCTCCCAGTCCGCCTGCCCCGAGTACGCCTGCGCCGCGGTGCGGCCGTGGAGGGCGACCGCGGCGGCCCCCTCGGCCTCGGCGACCCGCCCCGCCTCGAGGTAGGTGTGGTGCTCGTCGTCGATGCCGACGCGCATCTTCACGGTGACCGGGACCTCGGACGCCGAGGCCTCCCGCACGACGGCCGCGACGATCCCGCGGAAGAGCTCGGTCTTCCACGGCAGCGCGGCGCCCCCGCCCTTGCGCGTCACCTTCGGCACCGGGCAGCCGAAGTTGAGGTCGATGTGGTCGGCGAGGTCCTCGGAGACGAGCATCCGGGCGGCCAGCCCCGCGGTGACCGGGTCGACGGAGTACAGCTGCACCGACCGCGGGTGTTCCCCCGGGTCGTGCGAGATGAGCCGCAGCGTCTCGGGCGAGCGCTCGAGGAGCGCCCGGGAGGTCACCATCTCCGCGACGTAGAGGCTGCTTGCCCCGGACGCACCACCCGCCTCGAGACCGGCGGTGCCGTACTCGCGGCACAGCCGGCGGAAGGCGCGGTTGGTGATGCCCGCCATCGGCGCGAGGACGACCGGTGACTGCACGACGTGGCGCCCGAGGCGCAGCGCAGGCAGCACCGGGGTGTTCGAGGGGGCGGCGAGGGTCATGGCGCGGACCATCATCACGCGGGCGGGGCCGCGGGCGCGAATCTGCGGGCCCAGGCGAGCAGCTCCCACAGCGCCGCCACCGTCTCGGCCGGGTGGGTCAGCGGGAACACGTGCAGCCCCCGGGGGACGGTGACGACCCGCACCCACGGGGCCGAGCGGGCGGCCCGCCGGAAGCGACGGGCGTCGATGCGCAGCTGGTCGAGCTGGCCGTTGACGAGGAGCACCGGCGCCGTGACCTCGGTGAGCAGCTCGGGGCGGCACTCGCGCATGACGGCCGACCACGCGTCCGGGATGCCGTCGAACCCGTAGCCCGCGTCCTTGACGGCGGCAGCGACCGCGGACGGCAGCAGCGCCGCGAGCTCGCGGTCGACCCCGCGGGCCATCCGGTCCGCGCCCAGCCGGTGCTCCACGCGGGCCAGCACGCGGTACAGGAGGGCCCCGGGGCCGGTGGGCACGGCGGACGCCCCGAGCAGGGCGAGCCCGGCGAGCCGGTGGGGATGGCGCCCGGCCCAGGCGAGGGCGAGGTAGCCCCCGAGGCTGTGCCCGGCGAGGACGACCGGGGTCCCGTCGGGCTCGCCGACGGCCGTCGTCACCGCCTGGAGGGCCCCCTCCCAGGTGAACGGCTCCCCCCGGCGCGCGCCGTGCGCCGGCAGGTCGGGAGCCACGAGCTCGACGTGTGGACCGAGCAGCCCCGCGTAGCGGGTCCACACGGCGCGGTTGACCTGCGAGCCGTGGAGGAGGACGAGCCGCACGCGTCGGGGCACGCCGCCATCCTCCCTCCCCCACGGCGGTGGTTGGATGGCGGGGTGCGCGCGCTCATCACCGCAGACGACCTCGCGACGGCCCTCGCCCGCGACGAGGTCCGCGTCCTCGACGTCCAGTGGTCCCTCACCGGCACCCCGGGCGCCGAGCTGTACGCCGCGGGGCACCTGCCCGACGCACCGTTCCTCGATCTCGACACCGCCCTCTCCGGCCCGCCGGGGCCGGGCGGACGACACCCGCTGCCCGACCCGCAGGTGCTCGAGGACGCGCTGCGGGCCTGCGGGGTCTGCTCCGGGGACGAGGTCGTCGTCTACGACCAGCGCACCTCGCTGTCGGCCGCCCGCGCCTGGTGGGTCCTGCGCTGGGCGGGGCACGCCGCGGTGCGGGTGCTCGACGGGGGTCTCGCCGCGTGGCAGCGAGCCGGCGGGCCGGTGACGCGCGAGGTCCCCTCGCCGCCGCGGGGCGAGATCTCGGTACGGCCCGGGTCTCTCCCGGTGCTCGATGCCGCGGGGGCGGCGGACATGGCCCGGCACGGCGTGCTGCTCGACGTGCGTGCCGGTGACCGCTACCGCGGCGAGCACGAGCCCCTCGACCCGGTCGGCGGCCACGTGCCCGGCTCGCTCAACCTGCCGATGGCCGAGATGCTCGCTGCCGACGGCACCTTCCTGCCCCCGGAGCGCATCCGGGAGCGGGCCGCGGCCGCCGGCGTCCACCGCGACACGGCCGTGGGGACGAGCTGCGGCTCGGGGGTCACGGCCGCGCAGATGGCGCTCGCCCTGGACACCGTCCGGATCGCCGCCGTGCCCTACGTCGGGTCCTGGAGCGAGTGGGTCGCGGACCCGGCCCGGCCCGTGGCCACCGGCGCGGACCCGGGCTGAGCGGGCCGGGGCGCGCCGACCTCGACCACGAGCGGCCCCCGGCGCGCAACGGCCGCCGCCGTCTGGTTCCATCGGGGTCATGAGCGAGGCAGCAGGGCCCGGTCCCCAGGTCGAGGCGGACGCGACCGCGGTGGCCGAGGCGGCCGAGCTGGCCCGAGGTGGCGAGGCACGGGCACGTGCCGGCGACCTCGACGCGGCCGTCGAGGCCGTCCGCGGCGCCGCTCCCGTCCTCCTGCACTCCCCCCGCGGCGCCCAGGGCACGGCCGCCTGTCTGCGCACGCTCGTCCGGATCGGGAACACCGACCGCGCGCTCGACCTGCTCCTGCCACGCGTTGACCGGGTGGCCACGCTCGAGGACCCCGAGGACCGGATGTGGTTCGCCGCCACGGCAGCCTGGGTTCTCCGACACGCACGGCGGCTCGGGATGCTGCCGGAGCGGGTCGGCCACGAGGACGCCGCGACGGCGCTCACCCACCTGGAGGCGACGGCCCGCTCGCTCGCGGGCGAGCACGCCAACGGCGACCCGCAGGAGGCGGCCCGCGCCCTCGTGGCCGCACACGACGACACCGGTGTGGCCTCCGAGCCGACCCTCCCGCCGACCCGCCTGCCGCTCCCGCCCGCCGGCGACTCGATGCTGCGGCCCCCGGCCTCCGCCGCGGAGGTGGCCGAGCTCGCCGCCCGGGCACGGGACTGGCGCCTCGAGGTCGACCCGGCGCTCGAGCGGCTGCTGCGCGGGTGGCTCGAGACCCGTGAGGCGGCCCTGTCGCTGCTCTCGGCCCCCGGGCACTGGGCGGCCGCGGCGCTGCTCGACCGCAGCTCGGTCCACCTGCTGCGTGACCCGGTGCGTGAGCGGCTGCGGCTCGAGGAGGCGGTGAGCGCCGCCGAGCGCGGCGAGGACGAGGAGGGGGTGGCCCACGGGCGGTGCGAGCTCGCGGTGCTCGACGTGCGCGAGGCGTCCGCGCGGTTCGGCGAGGGTGCGCCCGAGGTCGACCGGGCCCGCGAGCGCGCGCTCGCCGCCGTCGAGGACCTGGTGGCCCACGGCTGGGCCGAGACCGCCGCCCTGAGCCGCCGCTGGTACGCCCTCTCCACCCGGCCTGCCGACGCCGCCGAGCAGCTGCTGCGGGCGGCGCAGGAGCACGAACGGCTCGGGCAGCCGGTCCGCCAGGCGCTGTGCCTGCTCGACGCGGCGCCCCCGACGTTCGCCCGCGAGGGCGAGGCCGGCCACCGCCTCCTCGACGAGGCCGAGCGGCTGGCGGGCGAGCACCCGGTGCTCGGGGTCCAGGTGCTCGACCTGCGGGCCCGGGTGGCCCGGGCCCGCGGCGACCACCGGGCCGCCGGTGCTCTCTACGCGCGCGCCGCCGCTGTCCGCGACGTGCCCGACGGGTCGCGGATGGCGGTGCTCTTCGCCTGGTGCGACCTGCTCGTCGAGCGTGCGGAGTGGGGCGCCCTCGAGCCGCGGGCGGCCGACGCGCTGGCCCTGGCCGTGCGGCTGCGCGACCCGGTGGCCCTCGCGGTCGCGCAGCGCCACCTGGGCCTGTCCTGGCTGGAGCAGGGGCGCGCGCCCGAGGCGGCCGAGCTGCTGGCCGCTGCCGCGCCCGTCGTGCGTGAGCACGTGCCGGAGCTGCTCGGCCCCACCACCTGGGCCCTCGGCAACGCCGCGCTCGCCCTGGGGGCGTGGCCGCAGGCCCGGGAGGCCTTCACCTCGGCCGCCGAGGCGTTCGAGCAGACCGACCGCCTCGAGGAGGCGAGCCACGCCCGGTACCGGGCCGGGACGGCGGCCTGGGACGGTGAGGACCTCGCCACCGCAGCCACCGAGCTCGACGCCGCCGTGGCGCTCGCCCGGCGCAGCTCGACCGTGCCCGTGCTCCTCGAGGCGCTGCGCTCGCGGGCAGCGGTGCGGGCCGCGGCCGGCGACGTCGACGGGGGGCTGGCCGCTCTCGACGCCGTCCTCGCCGACGTCGAGCGGCTCGCCGCGGCGCGCCCGTCCGGCGAGGCCGACGACGACGCCTTCGACGCCGAGGAGCTCGAGCCCGACATCCTGCGTGAGGGGGCCCACGTGCTCGCCGACGCCGGACGTACCGACGAGGCCCTCGAGCGCCTCACCCGCGCCGAGGCGCTCGTCGGCGGGGAGTTCGAGCTCGTCCTGCGCGCCGAACGCGGGGTCGTGCTCGCCGAGGCCGACCGGCTCGAGCAGGCCGAGCCGCTCCTGCGCGACTCCCTCGAGCAGCTACGGGCCGCCGGCATGGCCGAGGAGCGGGTGGCGGTCGCCGGGGCGCTGGCTCGGGCCCTCGACCGGGCCGGGCGGGTCGAGGACGCCGAGGAGGTGTGGGGCCGGGACGGCCCGGACGACTAGCGCCGCCGCACCCGGACCCGTTCGATGTGCCGCCCGTCGACCTCGAGCACCTCGAGGCTCGCCCCGGGGGCCGGGACGACGTCACCGACCTCGGCCACCCGTCCGAGGCGGGCCAGGACGTAGCCACCGACCGTCTCGTAGGCGCCGGTGTCCGGGAGCGCGAGACCCGTGGCCTCCTGCAGGTCCTCGAGGTTGAGGCCGGCGTCGACGACCGCCCCGCCTCCCGCGTCTGCCAGGACCGCACGGCCCCCGACGTCGTCGCGCTCGTCGCGGATCTCGCCGACGAGCTCTTCGAGCAGGTCCTCGAGGGTCACGATGCCGTCCGTGCCGCCGTACTCGTCGACGACGAGGGCGAGCTGGGCCCCCTCTCGCCGGAGGGTCGAGAGCGAGGGCAGCAGCGCGTTCGTCGAGGGCAGGGCGAGGACGGGGCGCATGACGTCGCCCACCCGTGGGGTGCGGCCGGGACGCGGCCCGACCCGGGCCTCGGCGCCGTCGGCACCGGCCTGCTTCCCCGGCAGCCGCACGCACGCCTCGTAGAGGTCACGCACGTGCACGACACCCCGCACGTCGTCGAAGTCCTCCCCGGTCACCGGGTAGCGGGAGAAGGGACGGTCGGCCACCTGCGCGAGCGCGGCGGGTGCCTCGAGCCGGGCGGAGAGGAAGACGACGTCGTGCCGGGGGGTCATCACCTCGGCGAGCGAGCGCTCGGAGGCGGTGAACACCTCGCCGAGCACCGTGCGACGCTCGAGCGGGATGGCCTCGTGGGTGAGCAGGAGCTGGCGCAGCTCCTCCCCCGACATCTCCTCCCCCGTCGCCCGCGGGTCGGCGCCGAGCAGGCGGACCACCGCGTCGGTGGAGACCGACAGCAGCCAGATGACCGGCCGCATGAGGACGGCGAACCGGTCGAGGACGGGGGCGACGGCGAGGGCCACCCCGGACGCCCGCTGCAGGGCGACCCGCTTGGGCGCCAGCTCACCGAGGACGAGCGAGAGGTAGGCGACGAGCAGGGTCAGGACGACGAGCGAGACGGCCTCGGCGGCCCCCTGTGCCAGGCCCCAGCGCACGAGGACCGGGACGAGGTGCGGCGCGATCGTCGAGGCCCCGAAGGCGGCCGAGAGGAAGCCGGCGAGGGTGACCCCGATCTGCACCGCGGCGAGGAACCGGTTGGGGTCGCGGGCCACGGCCGCGACCCGTGCGCCTCTGGGACCGCGCCGTTCGAGCTGGTCGAGCTGGCTGGCCCGCAGCGACACCAGCGCGATCTCGGTGCCGGCGAAGACGCCGCCGACGAGCACGAAGACCACGACGAGGACGACGTCACGCAGCAGGGCCTCATCCACCCCCTCATCGAAGGCCACGAGCCCCCGGCGGGCAAGTCCCGCGCCCCCGCGGGGCGCTCAGCAGCCGACGAGGCGGGCGGCGAGGTAGCTCTCGACCTGGTCGAGCGCGACCCGCTCCTGGGTCATCGCGTCGCGCTCGCGCACGGTCACCGCCTGGTCCTCGAGGGTGTCGAAGTCGACGGTAATGCACAGCGGCGTGCCGATCTCGTCCTGGCGGCGGTAGCGCCGCCCGATCGCCCCGGCGTCGTCGAAGTCGACGTTCCAGTGCCGGCGCAGGCTGGTCGCGAGGTCCTTGGCCTTCGGTGAGAGGTCGGCGTTGCGCGAGAGCGGGAGCACCGCGGCCTTGACCGGGGCCAGCCGCGGGTCGAGGCGCAGCACCGTGCGCTTGTCGACGCCGCCCTTGGTGTTCGGCGCCTCGTCCTCGGTGTAGGCGTCGACGAGGAAGGTCATCAGGCTGCGCGAGAGACCGGCCGCGGGCTCGATGACGTACGGGGTGTACCGCTCCCCCGATGCCTGGTCGAAGTAGACCAGGTCGGTGCCCGAGTGCGTGCTGTGCGTCGTCAGGTCGAAGTCGGTGCGGTTGGCGATGCCCTCGAGCTCGCCCCACTCGCTCCCCGCGAAGCCGAACCGGTACTCGATGTCGACGGTGCGCTTGCTGTAGTGCGAGAGCTTCTCCTGCGGGTGCTCGTAGTGGCGCAGGTTCGCCGGGTCGATCCCGAGGTCGGTGTACCAGCGGGTCCGCTCCTCGATCCAGTACTGGTGCCACTCCTCGTCCTCGCCGGGCTTGACGAAGAACTCCATCTCCATCTGCTCGAACTCACGGGTCCGGAAGATGAAGTTGCCCGGGGTGATCTCGTTGCGGAAGCTCTTGCCGGTCTGGGCGATGCCGAACGGCGGCTTCCTGCGCGAGGCCTGCATGACGTTGAGGAAGTTGATGAAGATGCCCTGGGCGGTCTCGGGGCGCAGGTAGTGCAGGCCCGACTCGTCCTCGATGACCCCGAGGTAGGTCTTGAGCATCATGTTGAACTCCCGCGGCTCGGTCCACTGGCCACGGGTGCCGCAGTGCGGGCAGGCGATCTCGCCGAGGGGGATGGTGTCCGGGTCGACCTCGGTGCCCTTGCGCGCCTCCCGGTCCGCGACGGCCTCCTGCATGTGGTCGACCCGGAAGCGGCGGTGGCAGGACTGGCACTCGGTGAGCGGGTCGGTGAACTCCCCGACGTGGCCCGAGGCCACCCAGGTCTGACGCGGCAGGATGATCGAGGAGTCGAGCCCGACGACGTCCTCGCGCGCGGTGACCATCGACCTCCACCACTGGCGCTTGATGTTCTCCTTGAGCTCGACCCCGAGCGGTCCGTAGTCCCACGCCGAGCGCGTCCCGCCGTAGATCTCGCCGCACGGGAAGACGAACCCGCGCCGCTTGGCGAGGGAGACGACGGTGTCGACGACGGAGGTGGGGGCTGCCATGCGCGCAAGGCTATACAGCCGGGCGCCACCCCTCCGAACCGGTTGTCCGCCGGCCCGTAGGCTGGCCGCCGTGTCGAGCCTGCGTCAGTCCTTCGAGCGCGCCAGCCTGCCCGCCGTGCGGTGGCTGGACGGCCTGCCCCGCGCGCTGCCCTTCCTCCTCGTCCTCGCGCTCGTCGTCGCGGGCGTCCTCCTGCCGGCACCGGGATGGCTGCTCATCGGCGTCGTCGTCCTCGTCCTCGCGTGGATCCTCGCTCTCGCCTGGCCGCGGCTGTCCGGGGCCGAGCGGCTCATGCGCCTGGCCGTCGTCGCCCTCATGGTCGCCGTCCTCGTCACCCAGGCCGTCCCCCGCGGCTGACCGCCCCCGCCGGCCTGCTCATGAATTTGACAACGGTTCTCATTACTGTTGAGAATGGTTGTCATGAAACGAGCCCTCCCCGCCCTCGCGACCGTCTCCCTCCTCGCCCTCGCCGGCTGCGGCAGCACCTCCGGTGACGACGCGTCCGCCGAGCGGGACGGCGGCCTGGCCGTCGCCGCGGCGTTCTACCCGCTGCAGTGGGCCTCCGAGCAGGTGGGAGGCGACCACGTCGAGGTCACCTCGCTGACCAAGCCGGGTGCCGAGCCGCACGACCTCGAGCTCACCCCCAAGGACGTGACCGAGATGGCCTCCGCCGACGTCGTCGTCTACCTCGCCGGCTTCCAGCCCGCGGTCGACGACGCGGTCTCCAGCGAGGCGCAGGAGGCCGGCTTCGACGTCAGCCCGGAGGCCGACCTCGACCTCGCGGCCCCGGCGGAGGGGCACGACCACGGCGAGGAGGGCGCCGAGGAGGAGCACAAGGAGGGCCAGGACCCGCACTTCTGGCTCGACCCGGTGCGCTTCGAGCAGGTCGTCACGGCCATCGGTGAGCGGTTCGCCACCGAGGACCCGGACAACGCGCAGGACTACCGCGCCAACGCCGAGGCCACCGTGGCCGACCTGAAGACCCTCGACGAGGAGTACCGCACCGGCCTGGCCGACTGCGCGAGCACGGACCTGGTCACCGGGCACGCCGCCTTCGGCTACCTCGCCGAGCGGTACGGGCTCTCCCAGGAGGGCATCGCCGGGCTGAGCCCCGACGTCGAGCCGGACGCCGCCACGCTGCGCGAGCTCGCCGCCCACATCGAGGAGCACGGCGTGACCACCGTCTACAGCGAGACCCTCGTCTCCCCCGACCTCGCCGAGACGCTCGCCCGCGAGACGGGCGCGAGCGTCGCGGTGCTCGACCCGATCGAGGGAATCACCGACGAGACCCAGGGCAGCAACTACCTTGAGGTGATGCGCAGCAACCTGACGACCCTCGAGCAGGGGCAGCAGTGCCACTGAGCGCGGCCCCCTCGCTCATCGACCTGCGGTCGGCGTCCTTCGGGTACGGCGACCGCTCGGTCGTCTCCGGTGTCGACCTGACTATCCGTCCCGGCGAGGTCGTCGCCCTGCTCGGGCCCAACGGCTCGGGGAAGTCGACGCTCGTCAAGGGGCTGCTCGGGCTCACCGAGCACCAGGGGGGCCAGGTGCTGCTGCTCGGGACCCCGCGCGAGCACTTCCGCGAGCACACCCGCATCGGGTACGTGCCCCAGCGGCACTCGCTCTCGACGTCGGTGCGGGCGACCGTCACCGAGATCGTCGCCGTCGGGCGTCTCCCGCACCGGCCGTGGTGGCGCCCGGCGAGCCGGGAGGACCGCGAGATCGTCGCGGCCTCGATCCGGGCGGTCGGGCTGGCCGACCGGGCCGGCGAGGAGGTCGCCTCGCTCTCCGGCGGCCAGCAGCGGCGCGTCCTCATCGCCCGTGCCCTCGCCGGCCAGCCCGAGCTGCTCGTCATGGACGAGCCGACGGCGGGCGTGGACCGGGCGAGCCAGGTCGCCCTCGCCGAGACCCTGCGAGGGCTCGCCGCACGCGGCACCTCGATGCTCGTCGTCACCCACGAGCTGGCCGCCCTGCGCGACGTCGTGACGCGCATCGTGTGCATGGACAGCGGTCACGTCGACTTCGACGGACCCACGGCCGCCTACGCGGCCCACGTCGCCGCGCACGCGCCCGGCTCGACGTACGACCACACCGACCGGCCCCGGCCCCCCGCACCGGTCGGCGGACCCTTCGACCGCCCGGAGGCCCGCTCGTGACCGAGATGCTCGAGCTGACCTTCATGCGTCAGGCGCTCGTCGCGGCGCTGCTCGCCGGGGTGGCCGCTCCCCTGGTCGGCACCTTCCTCGTCCAGCGCCGGATGTCGCTCATCGGCGACGGGATGGGCCACGTCGCGCTCGCCGGCGTCGCCGTCGGCATCCTCACCGGCCAGGCGCCGGTGCTCACGGCCCTCGTCGCGGCGGTGTTCGCCGGGGTGGCCATCGAGCTGATCCGCGCCTCGGGCCGCACGAGCGGCGACGTCGCGCTCGCGGTGATGTTCTACGGGGGCATCGCCCTGGGCGTCGTGCTCATCGCCCGCAGCACCGCGAGCAGCCCGGCCAACCTCACCGCCTACCTCTTCGGCGCCATCCTCACGACCAACGCCGGTGACCTCGTGGTGCTCGCGGCGCTCACCGTCGTCGTCCTCGCCGTGACGCTGCTGCTGCGCCCGCGCTTCTTCGCCGTCGCCAACGACGAGGAGTACGCCCGGGCCGCCGGCATGCCGGTGATGGCCTACAACCTCGTCCTGGCCGTCCTCACGGCCGTCACCGTCGTGGTCTCCATGCGCGTGGTCGGCCTCCTGCTCATCAGCGCCCTGATGATCATCCCCAACGCGACCGCGCAGGTCCTGGCGCGCAGCTTCGGCTCGAGCGTGCGCTGGGCGGTCCTCCTCGGCGTCCTCTCCAGCGTCGGCGGGGTGCTCGTGTCGTACTGGGCCGAGACGCCCTCCGGCGGCACGATCGTGCTCATGGCGATCGCGCTCTTCCTCGCGGTCACGGGCCTCGCCGGCCTCGCCGCCCGCGCCCGCCGCGCCGCGCACCGCCGTGCCGAGCGCCACGACCACGAGCACGGCCCGCGGTGTGGCCACGAGGCGGTCGAGCACGACGACCACGTCGACTACCTCCACGACGGGCACCGGCACGCCGCCCACGAGGGCCACTACGACGAGCACGGACGGCACGAGGAGGTCGTCCAGCGATGACCGGGCAGCTCCCCACGACGCGCCGCCCCACCCGGCAGCGGACGGCCATCGCCGAGGCGCTCTCGCACAGCCCGGAGTTCCGCTCGGCCCAGGAGATCCACGCCCGGCTCGCCGAGGGCGGGGCCGGTGTCGGGCTGGCCACCGTCTACCGCAACCTCCAGGCGATGGCCGCCGACGGCGAGGTCGACGTCATCCGGACCGAGGACGGCGAGGCGGTCTACCGCGCGTGCGCGACCGAGGACCACCACCACCACGTGGTCTGCCGCGGCTGCGGGCTGGCGGTGGAGGTCACCGGCGACAGCGTGGAACGCTGGGCCGAGGCCGTGGCCGCCGAGCACGGGTTCGTCCAGGTGCGCCACACCGTCGAGGTCGAGGGCCTGTGCGGCGACTGCGCTAGAAGGCGCTGACCTCGCCGCTCGCCCGCTGGGGTCGCGCGAGCGCCCGCAGCAGCGCCGTCTGGCCGTGGCGGCGGGCCGCGAGCGCCGCGAGCAGGGCCAGGACCGGCTCGGCCGCCTCGTGCGGGTAGGTCGGCGCCGGCACGCCGACACTGGCCGCCAGGTCGTCGCTGTGGACGAGCACCTCCATGGTGCGGGTCAGCAGGAAGTCCCCGGCCGTCAGGGCCCATCCCTGCCACGGGATGTGCACCGCGTCGGGCACGCGCCGTCCCCGCAGGACCGGCTCGATGACCATCGGCAGCGCCGCGAGGTCGGCGGCCAGCCGGGCATGGAGCGCCTGCGGCCCGCCGGCGGCCTGGGAATCGGCCGCCGCGCGGATCTCGACGTTCGCACCACCCTCTAGCCCCTCCTGGACCCACGCCGCCCGGCGGTAGTGGTCGAGGACGCCGACCAGCTCGACGGGATGCGCCGGGGCCGACAGCAGCGCGACCGCATGCCCGGCCTGCCCGGCGAGGTGGTGTGCCAGGCCGCCGACCGTCATGCCCGGGCACGCACTCTCGGCCGTCCAGCGCTGCGCCACCTCGCGGCGGCGCAGGAGCTCGGCGGCGATGCCCACGACCTCGGGGAAGACCGCGACGAGCGGGGTGCCGGTCACCGGCCCGCCCGGCCGGCGGCCGACCCCGGCGAGTCGACGGCACCGCCGTAGCGACGTTCCCGGTCGGCGTAGGACTCGACCGCCGCCCACAGGTCGCGGCGGTCGTAGTCGGGCCACAGCCGGTCCTGGAAGACCATCTCGGCGTACGCGCTCTGCCACAGCAGAAAGTTGCTCGTGCGCTGCTCACCGGAGGAGCGCACGAACAGGTCGACGTCGGGCATGTCCGGCTCCTGGAGGTAGCGCGCCAGCGTGCGCTCGTCGACCGAGGAGGCCCGCAGCCGGCCGCGGGCGACATCCTCGGCGACCCGGCGAGCGGCGTCCCCGATCTCGGCACGCCCGCCGTAGTTGACGCAGAAGTACAGGGTGAGCCCGGTGTTCTCGCTCGTCAGGCGCTGGGCGGTCTCGAGCTCGCTGATCACCGAGCGCCACAGCCGCGGGCGGCGGCCCACCCACCGCATCCGGACCCCCCAGGCGTGCAGCTGGTCGCGGCGGCGGCGGATGACCTGGCGGTTGAAGCCCATGAGGAAGCGCACCTCCTCCGGGCTGCGCTTCCAGTTCTCGGTGCTGAAGGCGTACGCCGACAGGTGGGTGACCCCGACCTCGATGGCGCCCGCGACGACGTCGAGCAGGGCGGCCTCGCCCGCCTCGTGCCCCGCGGTGCGAGGAAGCCCCCGCTGGTTGGCCCAGCGGCCGTTGCCGTCCATGACGACCGCGACGTGACGCGGCAGCCGCGCCGGGGGGACCACGGGAGCACGGGCCCCGCTCGGATGGGGGAAGGGCGGCTCGTAGCGGGTCGGCGCGCTCACCGCTCCACCATACGGAGGCTGCGGATGCCCCGTTCGAGATGCCACTGGAGGAAGGCGGCCGCGAGGCCGCTGCCCTCACGCCGGTGACGGTCCTCGGAGGCGTCGGCCAGGGCCCAGTCGCCGGCGAGCAGCGCCGCGAGCAGCCGGAGTGCCTCGGGGGCCGGCGCCGCGGACCCCGGCGGCCGGCAGGCGGGGCAGACCGCGCCCCCGGCGGCGACGTGGAAGGCTCGATGGGGGCCGGCGGCGCCGCACTTGGCGCAGTCGTGGAAGCTCGGGGCATAGCCGCCGACCGCGAGCGCCCGCACGAGGTAGGCGTCGAGGACGAGGCCGGGCTCGTGCTCGCGATGGGCGAGGCTGCGCAGCGCACCGGCGAGCAGGAGGTACTGCTGGAGAGCCGGCTCGTGCTCCTCGGTCAGCCGCTCGCACGTCTCGAGCACGGCGGTGGTCGCCGTCCAGGCCCGGTAGTCGCGGGCGACGAGCTCGCCCCACGGGTCGAGGGTCTCGACCTGGGTCACCGTGTCGAGGCTGCGCCCCTCGTAGCACTGCACGTCGATGTGCATCCCCGGCTCGAGGCGTGCCCCGAAGCGGGACCTCGTGCGCCGGACGCCCTTGCCGACGACGCGCAGCTTGCCGAGGCGCCGGGAGAGCAGCGTGACGATGCGGTCGGCCTCACCCAGCTTGTGGGTGCGCAGGACGATGGCCTCGTCGCGGTAGAGGGGCACCGGTCCATTGTCGGTGCTGGCGGTGACATCGGCGCGCCGCCCCGCCGGGTGACGTCGTGGCCACGAGGCGGTGCTCTCCCCCACGCCGGTCGGTCACCCCCCGAGCACGGCCTCCTCGGCCACCACGGGCGCGAGCACGGGCCGGCGGGTCAGGTGGACTCCGGCGACCATGCAGCGCAGCGACCCGCCGGCGTGCTCGATCGTCGGGACCTCGAGAGGCACGATGCGGCAGGTCTGCTCGATGACGGCCCGCTGCTCGGGGGTCAGGCTCGCCGCCGCCCGGGTCGAGAGGGCCAGGACCCGCCCGCTCGGGGTGCGCAGCTCGATGGCGTTGCCGGCGAAGTCGCGCACCTGCGCGCTCGTCAGCGCCAGCACCTCCCGTCCGGGTTCGGCGAGGGACTCGGCGACCTGTGCCCGACGCCGCTCGTCACGGATCATCTCGAGCCCGACGAGGGCGAACGAGGTGCCGATGCACATGAGCACGTTCGTGTGGTAGACCGCCGTCCCGTCGTCCTCGGTCGCGTCGAAGACCATCGGCTCGTAGCCGAACTGGGTGCAGAAGCGCTCGAGGACGATCGGGTCGGCCCGGTTCGAGCGGGCCGTGTAGGCGACCCGGACGACGTGGTCGAGCACCATCGCCCCGGTGCCCTCGAGGTACTGGCCGTCGTACTCGAGCCCGGAGTAGTCGACGACGTCCTGGACCCGGTACTGGCTCTTGAGCAGCTCGACGACGTCGGCCCGGCGCTCGGTGCGGCGGCTCGGGGCGTACATCGGGTACACCGCGATCCGCCCGCCGGCATGCGTCGAGAACCAGTTGTTCGGGAAGACGCTGTCGGCCCGCGTCGGGTCGTCGTCGTCGAAGAGGTGGACGGTGACGCCCTCCTGGGCCAGCCGCTCGGCGACCCGGGTGACCTCGTCGTAGGCCGCGGCCGCCACCTCGCCGGCGCGTTCGGGCCGCACGACGGTCTGGAAGGCGTTGTCGAGGGCGGTCTCGGGGTTCGGGGTGAAGTGCCGCGGGCGGATCATGACGACCGCGGAGGGTGCCTGGACGCTCACGGCTCTCCTTCCGGTGGGGGCGGCGACAGCCTAGGTTCTCCGGGGCCCGACACCCCACACCGGGCCCCGTGCGGCAAGGTTCTGGACAGGTGTTCGAATCTCTCGTACCCTCGGTGCATGGCCGCGCTCCAGGGCTCGCTGCTCGACCTCGCCGACGGGATCGAGGTCCGGCCGCTCGGCGGCGCCGTCTCGCGTACCGAGCTCACCCGGGGCGCCTGGGTCGACCAGCGTCCCGGCTGGGTCGGCGGCGCCGACGACCTCTTCGCCGCCCTGCGCCGCGAGGTCCCCTGGCACGCCGAGCGTCGGCAGATGTACGACTCCGTCGTCGACGTCCCGCGGCTGCTGTCGTTCTACGGCGAGGGCGAGCCCCTTCCCCACGAGGCCCTCGAGCAGTGCCGTCAGGTGCTCGGCGACCACTACGCCGTGGAGCTCGGCGAGCCGTTCGTCACCGCCGGGCTGTGCCTCTACCGGGACGGCGCCGACTCCGTGGCCTGGCACGGCGACCGGATCGGGCGCAGCCGCGACCAGGACACGATGGTCGCGATCCTCTCGGTCGGCGCCCCGCGCGACCTCCTCCTGCGCCCGCGCGAGGGCGGGCGGTCGCTGCGCTTCCCGGCCGGGCACGGCGACCTGCTCGTCATGGGCGGGTCCTGCCAGCGCACGTGGGACCACTGTGTGCCCAAGACCGCTCGCCCGGCCGGGCCGCGGATCAGCATCCAGTTCCGGGTGCGCGGCGTGCGCTGACCGCGGCGTTACCTGGCCTCGGCCCAGCCGAGCGGACCCGGGTGGGTCACCGACCCGCTCGCGACGCTCACCGCTGCGGCCAGCGCACCCGGCAGGTCGCCCGTGCCGTCCCGGGCGACCTGCGCGAGCAGGGCACCGTGCAGGACGTCGCCCGCGCCGAGGGTGTCGACGACCTCGACGGAGGGCACCTCGACCTGCCCCCGGCCGCCGTCGGCCGCGCACCAGCGCACCGGCCCGGCCCCGTCGGAGGCCGCCACCCAGCCCGGCCCCGCCGCGAGCAGCCCCTCGAGCCCGCCCCCGCCCGGCAGCGCGAAGGCCGCCGAGGTCACGGCGACGTCGACCAGCGCCAGCAGCTCCTCCAGCCCGGGCTTCCAGGACCCCCCGTCGAGCAGGACGGGGATGTGCCGCGCGGTGGCGGCCCGGGCGACCTCGAGGGCGATCGGCAGGTGGTGGCCGTCGACGAGGACCGCGCCGACCCCGTCCAGGAGCAGCCCGGCTCGGGCGTCCGACACCGGGTCGTAGCCGGTGACACCCGCAGCGCCCTGTGAGACGACCGCCCGCTCACCCGTCGCCTCGGTGACCAGGACGCTCGCCACCGGGGGGCGCAGGCCGGGCGGGGCGACGTCGGTGACGGCGACGCCGTGGGCCGCGAGGTCCGCCAGGACGACGGCCGAGAGCGGGCCGCTGCCGACGGCGCCGACGAAGCGGGTCGGGACACCGAGCGCGGCACACGCCATCGCCGCGACGCACGCCGGCCCGCCGGCCGCGACGGTGCTCGCGCGGGCGAGGACCTTCTCGTCGGGCTCGGGGACGGCCTCGACGACCTGGACGACGTCGACCGTCGCCAGGCCGCACGCGAGCGCCTGTCCGGGCACCCGCGCTCAGCCCACCAGCGTCCCGCGCTCGGCGCGGTTGACGGCGGAGAGGATGGCGCGCAGCGAGGCCTTGACGATCGACTCGTGCAGCCCGACCCCCCACAGGACTCGGTCGCCCACCGCGCACTCGACGTAGGCGGCGGCCCGGGCGTCACCACCGGCGGAGAGCGCGTGCTCGTGGTAGTCGAGCACCCGCACGTCGACGCCGAGGGTCGCGAGCGCCGCGGTGAAGGCGTCGATCGGGCCGTTGCCGCGGCCGTGGATCTCGGTCTCGACGCCCTCGACGAGCACGACCGAGTCGATGACGTCCGCGCCGTCGTCGGACCCGGTGATCGTCGAGCGGACCGGCGCGAGGCGGCCCCACCGGGCGGCGGGGTCCTCGTTGTGCAGGTACTCGTCGGCGAACATCGCCCAGATCTGGTCGCCGGTCAGCTCGCCTCCCTCGCTGTCGGTGCGCGCCTGGACGACGTGGCTGAACTCGACCTGCAGCCGGCGGGGCAGGTCCAGGCCGTGCTCGGCCTTGAGCAGGTAGGAGACCCCGCCCTTGCCCGACTGGCTGTTGACCCGGACGACGGCCTCGTAGGAGCGCCCGATGTCGTGTGGGTCGATCGGCAGGTACGGCACCCCCCAGTCGAGGTCGTCGATACCCGTCCCCGCGCTCGTGGCGCGGCGCTCCATGTCGTCCAGCCCCTTCTTGATGGCGTCCTGGTGGGAGCCGGAGAAGGCCGTGTAGACGAGGTCGCCGCCCCACGGGTGCCGCTCGTGGACGGGCAGCTGGTTGCAGTACTCGACGGTGCGCCGGATCTCGGCCATGTCGGAGAAGTCGACCTGGGGGTCGATGCCCTGGCTGAAGAGGTTCATCCCCAGGGTCACGAGGCACACGTTCCCCGTGCGCTCGCCGTTGCCGAACAGGCAGCCCTCGATCCGGTCGGCACCGGCGAGGTAGCCCAGCTCGGCGGCCGCGACGCCCTCGCCGCGGTCGTTGTGCGGGTGGAGGCTGACCACGAGCGAGTCGCGCCGCTGCAGGTGGCGCACCATCCACTCGATGGAGTCGGCGTAGACGTTGGGCGTGGCCATCTCGACGGTCGCCGGGAGGTTGACGATCATCTTGTGGTCCGGGGTCGGGTCGATGACGTCGATGACCTCGTTGCAGATCCGTACCGCGAACTCCAGCTCGGTGCCGGTGTAGGACTCCGGGGAGTACTCGTAGTAGACGGTCGTCTCCGGGACGGTCTCCTCGAGCTTGCGGCACAGCCGGGCGGCCTGGAGGGCGATGTCGACGATGCCGTCCTCGCTCATCCCGAACACGACCCGGCGCTGCAGGACCGAGGTCGAGTTGTAGAAGTGCACGATCGCCTGCTTGGCCCCCCGGATGGCGTCGAAGGTCCGCTCGACGAGGTGGTCGCGGCTCTGGGTGAGCACCTGGATGGTCACGTCGTCGGGGATGTGCCCACCCTCGACGAGCTCGCGCACGAAGTCGAAGTCGGTCTGGCTGGCGCTCGGGAAGCCGACCTCGATCTCCTTGTAGCCCATCTTCACCAGGAACTTGAACATCCGCATCTTGCGCTCGGAGTCCATCGGGTCGATGAGGGCCTGGTTCCCGTCGCGCAGGTCCACCGCGCACCATCGCGGGGCCGCGGTCATGACGCGGTCGGGCCAGGTGCGGTCCGGGAGCTCGACCCGGATCTGCTCCTGGAAGGGGACGTACTTCGCCGTCGGCATGCCCGAGGGCTGCTGGGGGTGGATCATCTGCTTCGCTCTCTCCTCGTCTGCTGGTGTCCGACCGGGTGCAGCAGGGACTCCGCGACGAGGGGCGGCCGTGTCAGGCCCCGTCGCGGCAGCGAAGCAGGAGGCGCGAGGTTCGCACGGGTGCAGCATGCCACGCACCGTGCGATCCGTCGACACCCGTCCACGGGGCGGGACGGGCGCCCGGCCGGAATGCGGGTGCGGCGCCGGGCGGCCGTCGGCCATGCTGGCGGCGTGAGCGCTCTCGTCCACGCCCTCGCCGGGCGCCTCCCGGCGGGCTGCGCCGCCCGGCCGCTGACCCACGAGGACCTCGACCCCGCGTTCGAGGTCTACTCGCTCGCGCAGCTGGAGGACAGCGGTCTCGTCGCGATGGAACGCGCGGACATCGAGGCCGACTGGTCCCGCCCGAGCATGGACCTCGCGACGGACACCGTCGGTGTCCTGCGGGACGGACGGCTCGTCGGTGCCGCCGAGGTCTCGCGCGGCGGGTGGCGCGCCGAGGCGGCGGTGCACCCGGGCCACCGCGGCGCCGGCGTCGGCACGTGGCTCGCGGGGTGGGCCGAGGAGCGCTCGCACGCGGCCGGCGCGCCCTCGGTCGGCCAGACGGTGCCCGCAGGGTCCTCGGCCCAGCGGCTGCTCGAGGCGCGGGGCTACCGGCCGGGCCACACGTCCTGGGTGCTCGAGCTGCCCCCGGGGGTGGAGGTGGCCGACCGGCCGCTCCCGCCGGGCTACCGGATGCGCACCGCCCGCGGCGAGGCCGACCACCGGGCCGCGCACGACGTCATCGAGACGGCCTTCGGCGAGTGGGCCGACCGGGAGCGCGAGCCGTTCGAGGAGTGGGCGCCCGGGGTCGTGCTGCGGCCCGGCTTCGCGCCGTGGAACCTGCGGGTCGTCGAGACCGGCGGCGTCGTCGTGGGGGCGTGCTTCACCGTGGTCGACGAGCGGGGAGCCGGGTTCGTCGACCAGGTGGCGGTCGCCCGGGCGCACCGCGGGCGCGGGCTGGCCCAGGCGCTGCTCGCCGACGGCTTCCGCAACGCCCGCGAGCACGGGGCGGTGCGCAGCGAGCTGTCGACCGACAGCCGCACCGGCGCGCTGGACCTGTACCGCAAGGTCGGGATGCGCGTCTCGGCGACGTGGGTGCACCTCGTGCGCGGCCACGGTCACGACCACGCAGCGGCCCCGGCGTAGGCCGCCGTAGCGACCACGCCACCCTCGGGCTCAGCGGCGCCTGGCGATCTCCTCGGCGACCTGGACCGCGTTGAGGGCGGCGCCCTTGCGCAGGTTGTCGCCGACGACGAAGAGGGCCAGCCCCTTGCCCTCGGGCGCGGACTGGTCGGGCCGCACGCGACCGACGAACACCTCGTCGCGACCGGCCGCCTGCAGCGGGTTCGGCACGTTCGTCACGACGACACCGGGTGCCTGCACGAGCGCGGCGACCGCCTCGTCGGGCGAGATGTCCTGCTCGAACTCGGCGTGGATGGCGAGGCTGTGCCCGGTGAAGACCGGCACCCGCACGCAGGTCCCGGCGACCGGCAGGTCCGGCAGGTGGAGGATCTTGCGCGACTCGTGCCGCAGCTTCTGCTCCTCGTCGGTCTCGAGCGTGCCGTCGTCGACAAGCGATCCGGCCAGCGGCACGACGTTGAAGGCCACCGGCGCGGCGTACACCTGTGGCGCCGCCAGCTCGAGCGCCGCGCCGTCCAGTGCGAGGGCTCGCGGGTCCCCGGCGGCGTAGCCGGAGCGCAGCTGGTCGTCCAGCTCGGTGAGCCCCTTGCCGCCGGAACCCGAGACCGCCTGGTAGCTGGCCACCTGGAGGCGCCGCAGCCCGGCGAGGTCGTGCAGCGGCTTCAGGACCGGCATCGCGGCCATCGTCGTGCAGTTGGGGTTGGCGACGATCCCCCGGGGGATGTCCTCGAGGTCCTCGGGGTTGACCTCCGCGACGACGAGTGGGACCTGCGGGTCGCGGCGCCAGGCGCTGGAGTTGTCGACGACGACGGCTCCGGCCTCGGCCACCCGGGGCGCCCACTGCGTCGAGGTGGCGCCTCCGGCGGAGAAGAGGGCCAGGTCCAGGCCGGAGAAGTCCGCCGTGGCGGTGTCCTCGACGGTGACGGCGCGGCCGTCCCACGGCAGCGTCGAGCCCGCCGAGCGCGCGGAGGCGAAGTAGCGCACCTCCTCGACCGGGAGGCTCCGCTCGTGCAGGAGGGTACGCATGACGCTGCCCACCTGACCGGTGGCTCCGAACACTCCGACTCGCATGGGAGCAGTCTAGGGAGCCGGTCCACCGCCGGCCGCCGGGCCCACGATGCGGTCCCGCGGTGGCGTGGCCGGGGCACCCCCACCCCTGGATGGTGCTCCCGACCACGCCTGCTCTCCGCCCCGGAGGCCCATCGTGGTGCGACGACCCACCACGGGTGGCGGTCGTCGCCCCATTACTGTGGGAGCGGCACCACCGGGGGTGCCAGCGGGTTTGCGAGAACTCGCAACGGGTCGCCGAGGGAGGTGCGGTGGGGATGGGCGCCGAGGACGTCCGCACGTCGCCGGGCGCCTTCTTCGACGACGTCGCCACCTTGATGCTCCGGGGCGACCCGCGGCTGACGCCCCTCGGCCCCCACCGGCTCGCGGACGACCACTTCCGACGGCGCGCCGAACAGGTCCGGCACTCGGTGTGGAACATGCAGAACCGGATGAGCCTGCGGGCCCTGCGCCGCGGGGCGGCGGTGGCGGCCGGGCTCGAGCACGACGCGGTGACCCACCGCGACCTCTACGCGCCCCTGTGCGTGGACTCCTGCCCACTCGTCACGACGGCGGTCCCCGCGATGCGCGTCGGCCCCGTCCCGGGCCCGATGCTGCTCACCGACGGCTCCCACGTCTTCCTCTCCGGCCCCGAGGGCACGAGGGTGTCCGGCTCGGTGTGGGCCAGCCAGGACCCCGTCATCCTCGCGGCGGCCACCGCGGTGTTCGAGGAGTGCTGGCGGGCCGCTCGACCGTGGCAGGAGGCCACCGACCGCCCGGTGCTGGAGCGTCGCACCTACGAGGTGGCGCTCCGCCTCGCCGACGGCGCCGGCGACCGGGAGATCGCCGCGGAGCTCGGGATCAGCCGGCGCACCGTCTCGGCCGAGGTCCGCACCGTCATCGACTGGCTCCAGGCCCGCGGTCGCGGCCACGCCATCGCGCTGCTCGTCGGGGTCGGGAGGTGACCGCCGAACGCTTCGCCGACCCGCGGGACTTCTTCCGGTGGGCCCACGGGCTCGTCGTCGCCGGGGACGACCGCTTCCGGGCGCTGGGCACGGTCAAGGAGTCCCTCAGCGCGGGCCTCGGCGCTCTCACGGGCTCGGTGCAGGCCAGTGTCTGGCACCTGACCCACACGCCGACGTGGAGCGAGGTGCGGGCCGGGCGCGGGCTCGCGGCCGTCGCGGCGCGTCGCGGTGTCGACGGCCGGTACGTGACCTCGCCGGCGAGCCTCGAGCGCCTCCCCCTGCTCGCCAGCCACCACCCACGGCTGCGGGTCGCGCCCGTCGTCGCCCCGCTGCTCGTCGTCGACGGCCGCACGGTGTTCGTCGGCGCCCCCCGGGGGCACAGCCTCGAGGGCCAGGTCTTCGTCAGCACCGTCCCGCACGTCGCCGCCGCCGCGGTCACCTGCTACGAGCGGGTGTGGGCGGGGGCCACCCCGGTCCACGGCCCCGGGGAGCAGCCCCGGTTCAGCCGGCGGATGGTCGAGGTGGCCTTCCTGCTCACCGACGGCGCGACCGACCGCGAGATCGCCCGGACCCTCGGGGTCTCCGAGCGCACCGTGTCCGCCGACGTCGCCGAGGTCACCCGCCGGCTCGGGGCCCGAGGCCGCGGCCACGCCATCGCGCTCATCGGCGGCGGCAGCTACTGACGGGCGGGGCGCGGCCGCCTCAGAAGCCGAGGCGCTGCAGCTGCTTGGGGTCGCGCTGCCAGTCCTTGGCCACCTTGACGTGCAGGTCGAGATGGACCCGCTGGCCGAGCAGGGCCTCGATGCCGCGCCGGGCCGTGGAGCCGACCTCACGCAGCCGAGAGCCGCCGCGGCCGATGACGATGGCCTTCTGGCTGTCGCGCTCGACGAAGACGTGCACGCGCACGTCGAGCAGCGGGTCCTGCGCCGGCCGCCCCTCCCGGGGGACCATCTCCTCGACGACCACGGCCAGGCTGTGCGGCAGCTCGTCGCGCACCCCCTCGAGCGCGGCCTCGCGGACCAGCTCGGCGACGAGGACGGCCTCCGGCTCGTCGGTGAGCTCACCGTCCGGGTAGAGCGGCCCCGGCGAGGGCGGCAGGTGGCCGGCGAGGATCCGGGCGACGTCGTCGACCTGCTCGCCGCGGGTGGCCGAGCACGGCACGATGTCGTCCCAGTCCCCGAGCCGGTCGACGGCGATGAGGTGCTCGGCGAGCCGGCCGCGCTCGACGGTGTCGGACTTCGTGGCGATCGCGACCACCGGCCGCCGGCGGCTGCGCCGCAGCTCGGCCAGCTCGGCGGCGATGAACTGGTCCCCCGGCCCGACCCGTTGGTCGGCCGGGAGGCAGAAGCCGACGACGTCGACCTCGAGCAGGGTCTCGCGCACGAGGTCGTTGAGCCGCTCACCGAGCAGCGTGCGGGGCCGGTGCAGCCCGGGGGTGTCGACGAGCACGAGCTGGCTGCTCTCGGTGGTCACGATGCCGCGGATCGTGTGCCGGGTCGTCTGCGGCTTGCTCGAGGTGATGGCGACCTTGCGGCCGACGAGGGCGTTGGTCAGGGTGGACTTCCCGGCGTTCGGCCGGCCCACGAGGCAGGCGAAGCCGGCGACGTAGCCGGCGGTGGGCGGAGCGCTCATCCCAGGGTCTCCTCGAGCTCGGGGTCGGCGGGCGTCGGCGGCGCCACCCGCTCGACGACGACGGTGGCGACCCGGTGGCGGCGCCCGGACATCCGCTCGGCGGTCAGCCGCAGGCCGGCCACCTCGCACGAGGAGCCGACGATGGGCACCATCCCGGTCGTCTTGCCGATGAGCCCGCCGACGGTGTCGACCTCGTCCTCGTCGAGGTCGACGTCGAACAGCTCGGCGAGGTCGTCGACGTGCATCGTCGCCGGGACACGGGTACGCCCGTCGGGCAGCTGCTCGGTCTCGGGGCCCTCGCGGTCGTACTCGTCGGTGATCTCGCCGACGATCTCCTCGAGGATGTCCTCGATGGTGACGATCCCCGCCGTGCCCCCGTACTCGTCGACGACGACGGCCAGGTGGGTCTGCTCGAGCTGCATCTCCCGCAGGAGGTCGTCGACCGGCTTGCTCTCGGGCACGAAGCGCACCGGGCGGGCGAGCGCGGTGACCGGCAGCGCCTCCGCGGCGGGGTCGGCGTTGACCCGGCGCACGACGTCCTTGAGGTAGAGGATGCCGACGACGTCGTCGACGCTCTCGCCGACGACGGGGATGCGGGAGAAGCCGGAGCGGATGAACAGCTTCATCGCCTGGCGGCAGACCCGGTCGGCGTCGATGGCGACCATGTCGGTGCGCGGGACCATGACCTCGCGGGTGTAGGTGTCGCCGAGCTCGAAGACGGAGTGGATCATCTCGCGCTCGCCGGCCTCGATGAGCCGGTTCTCCCGGGCGACGTCGACGAGGTCGCGCAGCTCGGACTCGCTCTCGAACGGCCCGTCGCGGAACCCCTTGCCGGGCGTCACCGCGTTGGTCAGGGCCACGAGCAGGCGCGCGAACGGCCCGAGGACGCGGCGCAGCCAGATGACGACGGGCGCCGCGAGGAGGGCCACCCGGGTGCTGTGCTGACGCCCGAGGGTGCCCGGCGAGACGCCCACGATCGCGAAGCTGATCAGCGCCATGACACCGATGGCCACGAGGAAGGGCTGCCAGGTGCCCTCGACGAGGTCGACGGCCCCGAGGGTGACCATGACGGCCGCCGTGGACTCGGCGATGACCCGTACGAAGGACAGGACCGACAGGTAGGCGGCGGTCTCGCCCATCACCCGCAGCAGCGCGCTCGCGCCGGGACGGCCCTCCTCGGCGAGCTCCTCGGCGCGCACGCGGGACATCCGCTGGAGGGCGGACTCGGCCATCGAGATGAGGAAGGCGACGAGGGTCGCGACCACCGCCGCGACGACGAGCCGGGTCATCGGGTCCTCCGACTCAGGCGCCCGGACGGCCGCGGGTGGCGAGGAAGGTGAGCAGCAGCTGGCGCTGCAGCTCGAACATCTCGGCCTCCTCGGCGGGCTCGGCGTGGTCGAAGCCGAGCAGGTGGAGGATGCCGTGGGTGGTGAGCAGCAGCAGCTCCTCCTCGAGCGCATGCCCGGCGGTGCGGGCCTGCCGGGCGGCGACACTCGGGCACAGCACGATGTCGCCGAGCACCCCCTCGTCCGGGGGGACGCCGTCACGGCCGGGGCGCAGCTCGTCCATGGGGAAGCTCATGACGTCGGTCGGGCCGGGCAGGTCCATCCACTGCACGTGGAGGGTCTCCATCGCCGGCTCGTCGACGAGACGGAGGCACAGCTCGGCCTGCGGGTGGACGCGCATCCGATCGAGCACGTAGCGCGCGCACGCGACGAGCTCGAGCTCGTCGACGGCGGTCTCGGTCTCGTTGAGGACCTCGATGCTCACGACCGCGCCCCGCCGCGCTCGGCACCGCGACGCGCCCGCTCCACGCCGCGGGGCGGCCCCGCCTGCTGGGCGGCGTCCCAGCGGCCGTAGGCGTCGACGATCTCGCTGACCAGCCGGTGGCGGACGACGTCGACGGCGGACAGCTCGGCGAAGTGGACGTCCTCGAGGTCGCCGAGGATGTCTCGCACGACCCGCAGCCCGCTGCTCGTGCCGCCGGGCAGGTCGACCTGGGTGACGTCGCCGGTGACGACCATCTTGGAGCCGAAGCCCAGCCGGGTGAGGAACATCTTCATCTGCTCCGGCGAGGTGTTCTGGGCCTCGTCGAGGATGATGAACGCGTCGTTGAGCGAGCGTCCGCGCATGTAGGCCAGCGGGGCGACCTCGATCGTCCCCGCAGCCATGAGCCGGGGGATGGAGTCGGGGTCGACCATGTCGTGGAGGGCGTCGTAGAGCGGCCGCAGGTAGGGGTCGATCTTGTCGTTGAGGGTGCCGGGGAGGAATCCGAGCCGTTCCCCCGCCTCGACCGCCGGGCGGGTGAGGATGATCCGGTTGACCTGCTTGGCCTGGAGCGCCGCGACCGCCTTGGCCATCGCGAGGTAGGTCTTGCCGGTACCCGCGGGGCCGATGCCGAAGACGATGGTGTGGTCCTCGATCGCCTCGACGTAGCGCTTCTGCCCCAGCGTCTTCGGCCGGATCGTCCGGCCCCGGTTGGAGACGATGTTCATCGTCAGGACGTCGGCGGGGCGCTCGGCGGTCTGGGCGCGCAGCATCTGGATGGAGCGCTCGACCGCGTCGCGGTTCAGCGGCTGGCCACCGTCGATGACGTCGAGCAGCTCGTCGAGGAGACGCTCGACGAGCGCCACCTCGGCGCTCGGACCGCCGATGCGGAACTCGTTGCCCCGGACGTGGATCTCCACGAGGGGGAACTGGCGCTCCATCGTGCGCAGCAGCTCGTCGCGCGGGCCGAGCAGGGTGACCATCGGGACGTCGGCCGGGATCGCGACCGTGTGCTGGGGCACGTGGGGATGGGTCGGCGCGCTGCCGGCGGGGACGATCGGCTCGTCGATGGGGGCGTCAGTCATCGTGGGTCGAGTCTACGGGCCCGCACCGACGTCGTTCACCCCCGCGGCGCACGGGTCAGCCGGGCGGCCAGGTCAGGTCGCGCCCACCGAGGACGTGCAGGTGGGCGTGGAAGACGCTCTGCTGGGCACGGGCGCCGGTGTTGGCGACGAGCCGGTAGCCGTCCTCGAGCCCCTCCTGGGTGGCGACGAGCCGCGCGAGCACGACGGCGTCCGCCAGCTCCGCGGGGTGGTCGGCGAGCTCGCCGAGGTTCGCCACGTGCCGGCGGGGGATGACGAGGACGTGGGTGGGCGCCTGCGGGTCGAGGTCGCGGAAGGCGACCGAGTGCTCGCTGCTGGCGAGGACGTCGGCGGGGATGCCCCCGGCCGCGATGGTGCAGAAGACGCAGTCCTCGCTCGGCTCGCTCATCCCCCAACCCTAGGGCCTGCACCCCGGCCGGGGTCCCGGCGGCGCCTCAGCGCCAGCGCTGCGCCGCGCTGAGCACCGCGAGCGCGGCCGGGCCGGCGCTCGACGAGCGCAGCACGGTGGGCCCGAGCCGCACGGTGCGGGCCCCGGCCTCCTCGAGCGCCGCGAGCTCGTCCGGCGCGATGCCGCCCTCGGGCCCGACGACGACCACGACGTCGCCCGCGTCCGGCAGCGCCACCCCCGCGAGCGGTGCCGTGGCGTCCTCGTGGAGGACGAGCGCGAGGGTGGCCGTGCGCACCCGCGCGGCGATGTCGCCGGTCGACGCCGTCGCGGCGAGGACCGGGCGCCGGGTGCGCCGCGACTGCTTCGTCGCGGCCACGAGCACGGCGTCCCACTTGCGCCGGGCCTTCTCCCCGCGCTCCCCGTGCCAGCGCACGATGCTGCGCGCCGCCTGCCAGGGCACGACCTCGTCGACCCCGCACTCGGTCGCGGCCTCGACCGCCTGGTCGTCGCGGTCGCCCTTCGCGAGGGCCTGGACGAGGACGAACCGCGGGCTGGGCTGCGGGTCCTCGCGGACGGCGTCGACGCGCAGGTCGAGCACGTCGCGGCCGACCTGGACCACCTCGCCCTCGACGCAGCGGCTGTGGCCGTCGGCGAGGACCAGCCGCTCCCCGGCGCGGGTGCGGCGCACCGCGACCGCGTGGCGGCCCTCGGCACCGTCGAGCCGGACCACGTCACCGACCGCACGGCCGTCGAGGGCGCCGGCCGGCACGAGGTGGACGGGCAGGGTCATGCGCTGGCCGTTCAGCGGGCCTTGAAGGCGTCGCGCAGCTTGCCGAAGAGGCCGCCCTCGGCCGGGTTCGCGACCCGGCCCTGCGGCCGCTCCTCGCCGCGCGCGGCGGCGAGCTTGCGCAGCAGCTCCTCCTGCTCGTGGTCGAGCTTGGTCGGGGTCTGGACGATGGCGTGGACGACGACGTCGCCCCGGCCGCCGCCGCGCAGGTGGGTGACCCCGAGCCCGCGCAGGGTCAACGTGTCACCCGACTGCGTGCCCCGGCGGATGTCGAGGTCCTGGCTGCCGTCGAAGGTGTCCATCGCGAGGGTGGCACCGAGGGCGGCGGCGGTCATGGGCAGCTCGATCGTGGCGTGCAGGTCGTCGCCGCGGCGCTGGAAGACCGGGTGCCGGCGCACCGAGACCTCGACGTAGAGGTCACCGGCGGGGCCGGCTCCCGGCCCGACCTCGCCCTCCCCCGCCAGCTGGATGCGGGTGCCGGTGTCGACCCCGGCGGGCACCTTGAGGGTGAGCGTGCGTCGGGTACGCACCCGGCCGTCGCCGCTGCACTCGTAGCAGGGGTCGGTGATGATCTGCCCGAAGCCGTGGCAGGTCATGCACGGCCGGGTGGTCATCACCTGGCCGAGGAAGCTGCGCTGCACCTGGCGGATCTCGCCGCGCCCCTCGCACACGTCGCAGGTGCGGGTCGAGGTGCCGGGCTGGCGTCCGTCGCCGTGGCAGGTGCCGCACGCGACGGCCGTCTCGACCGTCAGCTCCTTCTCGGCCCCGAACACGGCGTCGCCGAGGTCGATGTCGAGCCGGACGAGGGCGTCCTGGCCGCGCGCCGTGCGCGAGCGCGGCCCGGCGCCCGCGCCCGCGGCGGTGCCGCCGAAGAACGCGTCCATGATGTCGCTGAACGAGAAGCCCTGGCCGAAGCTCGCCGCCCCGCCGGAGTACGGGTCGGCGCCCATGTCGTACTGCCGGCGCTTGTCGGGGTCGGAGAGGACGTCGTAGGCCTGGGAGACCTTCTTGAACTGCTCCTCGGCCTCCGGACCGGGGTTGACGTCGGGGTGCAGCGTGCGTGCCGCGCGGCGGTAGGCCCGCTTGATCTCCTCGGGGCTCGCCTCGCGGGCGACCCCGAGGTCGGCGTAGTAGTCGTTCACGGGTGGGGAGTCCTCCGTGGTCGGTGGGTGGCGGGTCGCTCGCGTCAGTCGGCGAGGATCCGGGAGACGTACGTGGCGACGGCCCGGACCGAGGCCATCGCCGACGGGTAGTCCATGCGGGTGGGCCCGACGACGCCGAGCCCGGCGACGAGGTCGGTGCCGGCGCCGTAGCCGGTGCTCACCATGGACGTCGACTGCAGCCCGGCGTAGGGGTTCTCGTGGCCGATGCGCACCGCGAGGGTGCCGCCCTGCTCGGCGACGGTGCCGAGCAGCTTGAGCAGCACGACGTGCTCCTCGAGCGCCTCGAGCACCGGTCCGAGGCTCGAGACGAAGTCCGACCCCGCCCGGGCGAGGTTGGCGGTGCCGGCGAGGACGAGCCGCTCCTCGCGCTCCTCGACGAGGCAGTCCTCGAGGGCGGCGACGACGGCGCGGACGACCTCGCGCAGCCCCGGGTCGACGCGCTCGGGCAGCGCCGCGAGCTCGGAGGAGGCGTCGGCGAGCGTGCGGCCCGCGGCCGCTCCGTTCAGCTCGGCGCGCAGCGTCGCGAGGGTGTCCTCCCCGTCGGCCGAGAGCAGGTCGGTACCGACGTCGACGACCCGCTGCTCGACCCGGCCGGTCGTCGTGATGAGGACGACGAGCAGGCGCGGGCCGCCGATCGGGACGAGCTCGACGTGCCGCACCGAGGAGCGCGAGAGCGAGGGGTACTGGACGACGGCCACCTGACGGGTCAGCGACGCGAGCAGCCGGACCGTACGGTCGACGACGTCGTCGAGGTCGACGGCCCCCTCGAGGAAGTGCGCGATGGCTCGCTGCTCGGCGCTCGTCATCGGCTTCAGCTGCGAGAGCCGGTCGACGAACAGCCGGTAGCCGGCGTCGGTGGGCACCCGGCCCGCGCTCGTGTGGGGTGCGGCGATCAGCCCGTCCTCCTCGAGGGCGGCCATGTCGTTGCGCACCGTCGCCGCGGAGACGCCGAGCCGGTGGCGCTCGAGGAGGGCCTTGGAGCCGACCGGCTCGGAGGTCTCGACGTAGTCCTGGACGATGGCGCGCAGGACGCGCAGACGACGGTCCTCGCTCATGCTCCACCTCCGGTCCGGGTGCTCGGGCGGTCTCACGGCGGCACCGGGCTGGCACTCTCGCCGTCCGAGTGCCAATCCTACGTCGTCCGTCCCCGTGACGCGAAAGTCGGCACGGCCCGGCGCGCGGCGCTCCCCACCGCGCCGGCGGGGAGCGGCTAGCGTCGCCGCCGTGGCGGACAGGTACGGCGGCGACGTGCTCTCGGGCGACTGGCGCCGCCCACCGCGGGGCCGCTCGCGCGAGCTGCCGGCCGAGCCGGGGACCGTCGTCGAGGACGTCGAGACCGGTTGGTGCGGCGCCGTGGTGCGGGTCGAGAAGGCCGGCGGCGTCCACGTGGTCCACCTCGAGGACCGGGCCGGGCGGGTCCGGGGCTTCCGGCTCGGCCCCGGCTTCCTCCTCGACGGCGCTCCCGTCACCCTGGTGCCGCCACGGGCGGCGCAGGACCGCCGGCTCGCGGACGCGCGCGCGGCCGCCGACCGCACGGCGAGCGGCTCGCGGGCCGTCCAGGGGCAGCGGGCCAGGGTCGCGGCCGCGTCGCGCATCTTCGTCGAGGGCCGCCACGACGCCGAGCTCGTCGAGAAGGTCTGGGGGGAGGACCTGCGTCTCGAGGGCGTCGTCGTCGAGCTGCTCGAGGGCGTCGACGACCTCGCCGGCGCCGTCCGCGCCTTCGACCCCGGCCCCGGGCGGCGGATGGGGGTCCTCGTCGACCACCTCGTCCCGGGCAGCAAGGAGTCGCGGGTCGTCGAGGAGGTCCGGGCCCTGCGGCCGTGGGCCGAGCACGTCCTCGTGCTCGGCCACCCCTACGTCGACGTCTGGCAGTCGGTCAAGCCGGCCCGTCTTGGCCTGCGGGCCTGGCCGGTCATCCCCCGCGGGACCTCGTGGAAGCACGGCATCTGTGCCCACCTCGGCTGGCCGCACGACACCCAGGCCGACATCGCGCGGGCCTGGAAGCGCATCCTCGGCTCGGTCGGCTCGTGGACCGACCTCGAGCCCGAGCTCCTCGGGCGGGTCGAGGAGCTCATCGACTTCGTCACCGCGCCGCCGGCCCCCTAGCCCGCGGCGCGGGCCGCGCTCACCGCGACCTCGACCCACTCCCGCAGCGAGGCGTCGTCGCCGAGGGCGTCGGGCGCGACGTGGACCCAGCCGCGGCTCGTGCGCCCGCCCATGACCATCGGGGCGACCCCCGGGCGGCGGACGAGGCCGGCGAACAGCTCCCGCCCGGTCCGCACGAGGAGCCCCCGCGGGCTGACCGAGCACGCGAGGGCGCCGTCGACGAGGAAGCCGGTGCCCCCGAACATCCGCCGCTCCTGCGCCCGGGGGAGCGCCGCACGCACCCGGTCGACGAGCTCCATGGGCCCAGTGTGGCGGGAGCGGGGCCGGCCGCGCTAGGGGTCGCCCCTGAGCGGACCCCGAGCCCGACCCGGAGCCGTCCCGGGAACCCCGTGCGCCGTGGCCGCGTCGGGTGTTCGATAGGGACAACGACCAAGGAGGAACCATGAGCGAGCACACCCCTCGCGACGACGCCCCCCAGGCCGGCCCGAGCACGGGCCCCGGCACCCCCGACCCGGCCCCCGCTCCGCCGCCGGGCTACCCGGTGGCCGCGCCGATGTCCCCCCAGGAGGAGAAGACGTGGGGCATGGCCTCCCACGGGATCGCGCTCGCCGCGACCGTCCTCAGCGCCGGCACGCTGGGCTTCGTCGCCGCGCTGGTCATCTACCTCGTCGTCAAGGACCGCGGGCCCTTCGTGCGCGCGCACACCGCGAACGCGCTCAACGTCCAGATCATCGTGGGCATCGTGCTGCTCGTCTCGTTCCCGCTCATGCTGGTCCTCGTCGGCTTCGTCACCTACCCCGCCGCCTGCGTCTTCGCCGTCGTCGTGCACATCCTCGGCATGGTCAAGGCGAGCAACGGCGAGTGGTGGGACCCGCCGCTCACCCCGAAGTTCGTCCGCTGAGCGCCCGCCCGGCGCGGGTCACACCCCGAGCAGCCGCCGCACGACGGTGTCGGCAAGCAGCCGGCCACGCAGCGTGAGGGTGGCGCGGCGGTCCCGGACCGCCGCGTCACCCTCGAGCAGCCCCTCGGCGACGAGCCCTGCCACGGCCTCCCGGCCGGCGGGGTCGAGGCGCTCCAGCGCGAGCCCCTCGCGCAGCCGCACGCCGAGCAGCACCGTCTCGTCGCGGCGCTGCTCGGCGGTGAGGACCTCACGGGCGGCCGCGGGGGACTCGCCCGTCCCGAGGCGGGCGGCGTAGGCCCGGGGGTGCTTGACGTTCCACCAGCGCACCCCGCCCACGTGCCCGTGTGCCCCGGGCCCGACGCCCCACCAGGCGTCCCCGCGCCAGTAGCCCTCGTTGTGCCGGCAGCGGTCGGCCGGAGTGCGGGCCCAGTTGCTCACCTCGTACCAGCCGTAGCCGGCGGCGCTGAGCACGGCGTCGGCGAGCTCGTACTTGTCGGCCTCGTCGTCCCCGTCGGGCACGGGGAGCTCGCCACGGCGCACCTGCGCCGCCATCCTCGTCCCCTCCTCGACGACGAGGGCGTACGCCGAGACGTGGTCGGGACGGTGGGCGAGCGCGGCCTCCAGGCTGGTGCGCCAGTCCTGGAGCGACTCCCCCGGCGTGCCGTAGATGAGGTCGAGGCTCACGGCGAGCCCGGCGGCCCGGGCGGCGGCCACGGCCAGGCCGACCCGGGCCGGGTCGTGCGTACGCTCGAGCGTGCGCAGGACGTGCGGGACGGCGCTCTGCATCCCGAGGCTGACCCGGGTGAAACCACCGGCGGCCAGGGTCGCGAGCCCCTCGGGCGTCACCGAGTCCGGGTTGGCCTCGGTGGTCACCTCCGCGCCCTCGGCGAGCCCGAAGCGCGTCCGCACGCCGTCCAGCAGCCGCACGAGGTCGCCCGGGGGCAGGAGGGTCGGGGTGCCCCCGCCGACGAAGACCGTGGCGACGGGCGGCGCGGCGTCGCCGAGCACGCGGGTGGCGAGGTCGAGCTCGCGCAGGGCGGTGTCGGCGAAGTCGTCGACCGAGGCACCGGGGCCGAGCTCGGGCAGGGTGTAGGTGTTGAAGTCGCAGTACCCGCAGCGCACGGCGCAGAACGGCACGTGCAGGTAGACCCCGAACGAGGTCTCCGGCAGACCGGCGAGCGCCGCCGCGGGCAGCTCGCCCGTCGGGGGCGCGGGCTCGCCGTCGGGTAGTCGTGGCACGGCCCCATCATCGCGCCCCGGGGCGACGACACCTCGCCACTCCCCCGTCCACCCGAGGTCACCGACACTCCCTACGATGGACGCCGTGGCGCAGCGCTGGATCGACCTCGAGGGACTCGTCAACATGCGCGACCTCGGCGGCCTGCCGACCCGGGACGGCGGCACGACCGTCGCGCGCCGGCTCATCCGCTCCGACAACCTCCAGGACCTCACCGACGCCGACATCGCACGGCTCGTCGACGAGGTCGGGGTCACCGACGTCGTCGACCTGCGGACCGAGACCGAGCTGCACCTCGAGGGTCCGGGGCCGCTGCGCCGCCTCGAGAGCCTCACCCACCACCACCACTCGCTGCTGCCTCCGCGTCCGCCGGAGTCGGCCGACGAGGTCGCGGCGCGCGCCCTGGCGCTGCCGCCCCGCGAGCAGGGGACCCGGGACGCCGAGTTCTGGTCGACGCACTACCTCGGCTACCTCGCGCAGCGTCCCGACTCGGTGTCGGCCGCGCTGTGGGCCGTCGCCGACGCCTCCGGGGCGGCGGTGGTCCACTGCGCGGCGGGCAAGGACCGCACCGGCACCGTCGTCGCGATGGCGCTCGACGTCGCCGGGGTCCCGCGCGAGGAGATCGTCGCCGACTACGTGCTGTCCGCCGAACGGATCGAGCGGATCATCGAGCGGGTGTCCCGCACCCACTCCCAGGGCCCGGCCCTGAGGGGCCAGACGGTCTCGGACCAGACCCCGCGGGCCGAGACGATGACGACCATCCTCGCGGCCGTCGACGACGGCTGGGGTGGGGCGCCCGGCTGGCTGCGCGCGAACGGCTGGAGCGAGGACGACGTCGCCCACCTGCGTGCTCGGCTCACCCGGGCCTGAGCCGCTCGGGGCGACGGCTACCGTGGCGGGGTGAGCCCCGAGACTCCCCTGCCCGGCCAGCCCGGCTTCGTCCGCCCGGCACCCGAGGACCGGCCCCGGCTCACCCGGCGCGCGGTGCGCGTCCTCGTCGTCGACGACGAGGACCGGGTGCTGCTCTTCCACGACTCCGACCACGGGCTCGACCCGAGCGCGCACTTCTGGGACACCCCCGGCGGTGGCGTCGACCCCGGCGAGTCCGACCGGCAGGCGGCGGTGCGCGAGCTGGTGGAGGAGACCGGGCAGCGGGTGCACCCCGACCGGCTCGCCGGCCCGCTGCTCGAGCGGGTCGTCGTCCACGGGTACAGCGACAAGGTCGTCGACCAGACCGAGGTGTACTTCGGCCTGCGGATGCCCGCCTTCGAGGTGGACCCGGCGGGCCACACCGAGGAGGAGCGGCTGTGCATCATCGACACGAGGTGGTGGCGGCGGACGGACCTGGCGACCACGGTCGACGACGTCTGGCCCCGGGACGTGCTGGCCGTGCTGTCGCTGCTCGAGCGCCCGCACGAGTGGCGCGAGGGACCTGTGCTCGGCCCGACCGTCGAGGAGTCGACCCTCCCGGCCTGAGCCCGCCTACCGGGCGCGGGCGCGCCGCCGCCGCCCCACGCCGCTGACGACGAGGGTCCCCGACCCGAGGACGAGCAGGAGCGCGCACACGGCGAAGACACCGCCGTAGCCGAGGCCCCCGCTGCCCCCGAGGGCGATCGCCGGCCCGGAGACGACCGCCCCGACCCGTGTCGTGTTCATGAACAACGACGACGCGAGGCCCGGTCGGCCGACGACGTCCTGGAAGAGGGTGAGTCCCACCCCGGACATCGTCGCGATGAAGACCGCGTTGAGGGCCTGCCCGGCGACGAGGAGGACCGGCCCGGAGGTCACGGTCATGAGCAGGTAGTAGGCGAGGCCGAGGCTCGACCCCGCGACGACGACGCGGCGTGGGCCGAAGCGGGCGGTGACCCGGCCGAGGACCATGAGGACCGGGATCTCCAGCGCCGCGCACGTGCCGAGCGCGATACCGCCCCACTCGATGTCGAGGCCGAGCTCCTGGGTGACGAACAGGGGGACCGCCGAGACCGCCGCGCTCAGGGCGGCACCGAACGCGACGAACGCCCCGAGGAGGACGAGGACCTCCGGGCGGCGGACCGCCCGCCCCATGCTCTCCCCCGTCGGTGGCGGCGCGTCGGCGTACGCGGAGCGGGCGTGCGCACGCATCATCACCCGGGTCAGGCCCAGGCCGAGCAGCCCGAGGCCCGCCACCGCCCACAGCACCGAGCGGTTGCCGAAGAACCCCATGAGGAAGGCCGCGAGCGGCGGCCCGCCGACCCAGGCGAAGGAGAACACGGCCCGGGTGCGCATGATCTGCTCGACGCTCGCGCCGGTGTAGCGCTGGTAGGCGAAGATCAGGCCGATGGCGATCCCCGCGGGCCCGCCGAGCGCGACGAGGGCCAGCACCGCGAGCGGCAGCGTCGTCGCGAGCGCGAGCGCCGTCGTCAGGGCGATGGTGAACACCCCGCACCACAGCAGGGGCCGCAGGTAGTCCCCGGAGCGGTCCGCCCGGCTGGGCACGACGAGCGTGGAGACGAAGCCGCTGACGTTGTAGGCGGCCAGGGCGATGCCGACCTCGCGCGCGTCCGCACCGTAGAGCGCGACGAGGATGATGCCGATCGCCGGGTTGAGGAAGGCGAACTGGGTGCCCCACAGCAGCGCCGAGACCGGGACGAGCACCCGCGGGCTCGGGTGTCGCAGGCCGGCGCCCGACGCGTGGGGGTCGGCGGGCGCGAGGCTCACGAGCGGGTCGCCGACCCGCCGGCTCCGTCGGAGGTCAGCGCGGCGATGAAGGCCTCCTGCGGCACCTCGACCCGGCCGACCATCTTCATCCGCTTCTTGCCCTCCTTCTGCTTCTCGAGCAGCTTGCGCTTGCGGGAGATGTCGCCGCCGTAGCACTTGGCGAGGACGTCCTTGCGGATGGCGCGGATGTTCTCGCGGGCGATGACCCGGGCGCCGACGGCGGCCTGGATCGGCACCTCGAACTGCTGGCGCGGGATGAGCTCCTTGAGCTTGCCGGCCATCATCACGCCGTACCCGTAGGCGCGGTCCTTGTGGACGATCGCCGAGAAGGCGTCGACCTGCTCGCCCTGGAGGAGGATGTCGACCTTGACCAGGTCGGCGCTCTGGTCCCCGGCCGGCTCGTAGTCGAGGCTGGCGTAGCCGCGGGTGCGGGACTTCAGGGCGTCGAAGAAGTCGAAGACGATCTCGGCGAGCGGCAGGGTGTAGCGCATCTCGACGCGGTCCTCGGAGAGGTAGTCCATCCCGAGCAGCGTGCCGCGCTTGCCCTGGCACAGCTCCATGATCGCCCCGATGAACTCGCTGGGCGCGAGGATCGTCGCGCGCACGACGGGCTCGCGGACGTCGGCCACCTTCCCCCCGGGGAACTCGCTGGGGTTGGTGACGACGACCTCGGTGCCGTCCTCCATCGTCACGTCGTAGACGACGTTGGGCTGGGTCGAGATCAGGTCCAGGTCGAACTCGCGCTCGAGCCGCTCGCGGACGATCTCCAGGTGGAGCAGCCCGAGGAAGCCGCACCGGAAGCCGAAGCCGAGGGCGGCCGAGGTCTCCGGCTCGTAGACGAGCGCGGCGTCGTTGAGCTTGAGCTTGTCGAGCGCGTCGCGCAGGTCGGGGTAGTCGCTCCCGTCGATCGGGTACAGGCCGGAGAACACCATCGGCTTGGGGTCGCGGTAGCCGCCGAGCGGGCTGTCGGCCGGTGTGCGCGCGTTGGTCACGGTGTCGCCGACCCGGCTCTGGCGCACGTCCTTGACACCCGTGATGAGGTAGCCGACCTCGCCGACGCCGAGGCCGTCGGCCGGCGTCGGCTCCGGGCTGATCACGCCGATCTCGAGCAGCTCGTGGGTGGCCTTGGTCGACATCATCGCGATCCGCTCGCGCGGGTTGAGGTCGCCGTCGACGACCCGGACGTAGGTGACGACGCCGCGGTAGGTGTCGTAGACCGAGTCGAAGATCATCGCCCGGGCGGGGGCGGCCGGGTCGCCGACCGGCGGGGGGACCTGGCCGACGATGGCGTCCAGGAGCGGCTCGACGCCCGCGCCCGTCTTCCCGGAGACCTGGAAGCAGTCCGCGGGGTCGCAGCCGATCAGCCCGGCCAGCTCCTCGGCGTACTTCTCCGGCTGCGCGGCCGGCAGGTCGATCTTGTTCAGCACGGGGATGACCGTCAGGTCGTTCTCGAGCGCGAGGTAGAGGTTGGCCAGCGTCTGGGCCTCGATGCCCTGGGCCGCGTCGACGAGCAGGACGGCACCCTCGCACGCGGCGAGGCTGCGGGAGACCTCGTAGGTGAAGTCGACGTGCCCCGGGGTGTCGATCATGTTGAGCACGTAGGGGTGGCCCTCGACCTCCCAGGGCATCCGGACCGCCTGGGACTTGATCGTGATCCCCCGCTCGCGCTCGATGTCCATCCGGTCGAGGTACTGGGCGCGCATCGCGCGCTCCTCGACGACCCCGGTGATCTGGAGCATGCGGTCGGCGAGGGTCGACTTGCCGTGGTCGATGTGGGCGATGATGCAGAAGTTGCGGATCGCCTCCGGCGGTGTCGCGTGCGGCGGCAGCACGGTGCGGGCGCGGGGGGACACGGGCGGCTGGTTTCCTCGGGGTCGGCGGGGCGGGGCGCTGGCCCCCAGTCTCCCACGTCGCGCCGCCGCCCCCGAACGCGCGGGACGGCGGTGGCCGCTCGGTCCGCTCAGTAGGGTCGGGCCATGCAGTGGCAGCGCATCCTCCGCCCCATCGTCACCTCGGCCGTGCGTGAGGCGGTCCGCGCGGCGACCCGTACGCGCCCCGGCACCCGGCGCCGGCCGGAGGCCGGCACGCCCTCGGCGGGGGGCTACCCCGGCGACTACGAGGGAGCGCTCGAGCCGGTCTACGCCCCGCACCCGGACGGCGAGCCGGACCCCGGCGAGATCGTGTGGACGTGGGTGCCCTACGAGGAGGACCACGCCCAGGGCAAGGACCGCCCGGTCCTGCTCGTCGGCCGGGACGGCCCGTGGCTGCTCGCCCTGCAGCTGACCAGCCAGGACCACGACCGCGACGAGGAGCAGGAGCGGCGCGCCGGGCGGCTGTGGGTCGACATCGGCTCGGGTGCGTGGGACTCGCGGGGGCGAGCGAGCGAGGTGCGCGTCAACCGGGTCATCCGGGTCGACCCCGAGGCGGTCCGCCGCGAGGGCGCGGTCCTGGCCCGGGAGCGCTTCGAGGAGGTCGCCGCCGCCGTCCGCGCGGCCTCCTGAGCCAGGAAGCCGACGGGCCCGTCACCCCTGGGGGTGACGGGCCCGTCGGCGTCGGGGGCCCGGGCTCAGAGCTGAGCGGCCCGCTTGGCCATCGCGGACTTCTTGTTCGCGGCCTGGTTCTGGTGGATGACGCCCTTGCTCACGGCCTTGTCGAGGGTCGTCGAGGCGACCTTGAGCGCCTCGCGCGCCGCGTCGGCCTGCCCGGCGTCCGCGGCCTCGCGGAAGCGACGGATGGCCGTCTTGAACTCGGACTTGACCGCCCGGTTGCGCTCGGTCGCGCGCTGGTTGGTCTTGATCCGCTTGAGCTGGGACTTGATGTTCGCCACTGGTTCTTTGCCTTCGGTCGGGTTTCGGTTGCCGTAGAGGGCGGCAGTCGCGGGTCGGGACCGGGCGTGGGGCACCCGTGGTTGACTCGCGCTGGTGATGCTCGTGCGCGCGCGACCACACGCGCACGCAGTCGCCCAAAATACCAGGGGCGGCCCGCGGTGGCCAAAACGGGCGAGGCCGGCTCAGCCCCCCTGGTGGCGGGTGTGCTGGCCGGTGATCGTCAGGACGAGCCGCTCGACGGCGTAGACCGGGTCGCGCCCGCCCCCCTTGACCTCGGCGTCGGCGGCGGCCGCCGCCTGGAGGCAGGTCGCCAGCCCCTCGGCGGTCCAGCCCGCGAGGGTGCGTCGCGCCCGGTCCACCTGCCACGGTGCCATCCCGACCTCACGGGCGATGTCGCCCGAGCGGCCCCGGCCCGCGGACCCGACGCCGACGAGCTGGCGGACCTGCTGGGCGAGGACGGCGACGATCGGCACCGGGTCGACCCCGACGGCGATGGCGTGCCGCAGCAGGCGCAGGGCCTCGCCGGGGTCGCCGGCCAGGGCGGCGTCGGCGACCCGGAAGCCGGTCGCCTCGACCTTGCCCCCGTGGTAGGTGAGGACGACCTGCTCGTCGATGACGCCGGTCGTGTCCTCGATCAGCTGCTGGCAGGCGGCGGCGAGCTCGCGCACGTCCTTGCCGACCGCCTCGACGAGGGCGCGTACCGCCTCGCCCGTCGCCTTGCGCCGGGCCCGCCGGAACTCGTGCGCGGCGAAGTCGGACTTGTCGCGGTCGGTGCGGACCGCGGGCGCCTCGAGGACCCGGGCGCCGGCCCCCCGCAGCGCGTCGAGGACCTTGCGCCCCCGCTGCCCGCTGCGGTGCTGGACCACGAGGGTGAGGTCGGGCGCAGGCTCCTGACCGAGCAGGCGCAGCAGGTCACCCTGCAGCTCCTCCCCCGCCTCGTCGAGGTCGTGAACGACGACGCACGTGGCCCCGCCGAAGAGGGAGGGGCTGGCGTGGAGGGCCAACGCCCCGGGCTCGTAGCCCCCGGCGTACACGCGCACGACCTCGAGCTGGGGGCTGGTGACCCGCAGCTCGTCGAGCGTCTGGGCGACGGCGCGCTCGGCGAGGATCTCCTCGGGGCCGGTGACGAGGACGTACGGGGGCACCCGTGCGCTGCCCGCTCCCACCACCTCGGTCATGGCGCTCACTCTGCCATCCCCCGCCGACCGGGTGCAGCGCCCACAGAGGGCCGCCCGCTGGCCTACGATCACCCGGTGACCCCCGACGGCGACTTCGACCTCGCACGCCACCGTCGGGTCGTCGTCATCGGCGTCACGGGCTCGGGCAAGTCCTCCCTCGCGGTCCGCCTCGCCGCCGTGGGCGGGATGCCGTACGTCGCCGTGGACGACCTCATGTGGCGCCCCGGCTGGGTGCAGCTCGGCCCGGCCGGGCAGGTGGAGGCGGTCCGCGAGCACCTCGCCGGGCCGGCCTGGGTCATGGACGCGATGTGGAGCGCGACCCGCGAGCTCGTGCTGGCGCACGCCGACCTCGTCATCGCCCTCGACTACCCCCGCCGGGTGAGCCTGGCCCGGCTGCTCAACCGGACCGTGCGACGGCTGCGCGAGCACGAGGAGGTCTGCGGCGGCAACCACGAGTCCTGGCGAGGGACCCTCTCGAGCGACTCGATCATCGCCTGGCACGTCCGCTCCTTCGACCGCAAGCGCGCCCAGGTCGAGCAGCTGTGCGCGGCCCCCGACGGGCCACCGGTGCTGCGGTTCACGGACCCGCGGGACACCCAGGCCTGGCTGCGCTCGCTCGAGCGCGCCGCGGCCTGAGCCGCGCTCGGACGTCACTCGAAGGTCAGCGTCGGGCCGGTCCCCGCCTGCAGCCCCAGCCCGTCGAGGCGCGCCCGCACGACGTCGAGCGGGAGCTCCATCGACTCGGCCAGCTCCTCGCTCGTCAGCCCGAGGGCCACCCCGTCGCGCAGCTCCTCGTCCTCCGCCGCGCCCCAGGCGTGCCCGCGGGTGACGGCCGTGCGCGCCGCGTCCGGCGGCACGGGCGGCGCCGCCGCGGCCATCGACGTGCCGGCGACGGCGCCGGTCAGCCCCCGCAGGGTCGGCTCCGCGACCGGCAGCGGCGGGGGTGCGGTCTCGTCGAGCCGGCGCAGCGCCCCGAGGACGAGGTCGCGGTCGGCCGTCGGCCAGAACGGCGGCAGCGAGCGCTGGAGGAACCCGGCGTAGCGGGCGGTCATCATCCGCGAGTCGAGGAAGGCGACGACGCCGCGGTCGTCGGCCCGGCGGATGAGCCGCCCGGCGCCCTGGGCCAGCCGGAGGGCCGCGTGCGTCGCCGAGACCGCCATGAACCCGTTGCCGCCCATCCGGGCGATCGCCTGCGAACGTGCCGAGGCCAGCGGGTCGTCGGGGCGGGGGAAGGGGATGCGGTCGATGACGACGAGCTGGCACGAGGAGCCGGGCACGTCGACGCCCTGCCACAGCGACAGGGTCCCGAACAGGCAGGTGCGGGCGTCCCGGGCGAACTCCCGCACGAGGGTGGCGATCTGGTCCTCCCCCTGGCACGCCAGGACGATGTCGGTGTCCTCGAGCCGCGAGCGCAGCTCCTCCGTGGCCTCGCGGGCGGCCCGCATCGAGGAGAACAGGCCGAGGGTGCGCCCCCCGGCGGCCCGGACCAGGGCCTCCAGCTCGTCGAGGGTCTGCGGCGCCGTCCCGTCCCGCCCGGGGGCCGGGAGGTGTCTCGCGACGTAGGCGATGCCCTGACGCGGGTAGTCGAAGGGGCTGCCGACGTCGAGGCCGCGCCACCGCGGGGCGCCCTCGCCGCGCAGCCCGAGGGTCCCGGCGACGGCCTCGAAGCTGCCGCCCAGCTCCAGCGTCGCGGAGGTGAGCAGGACGGTGCGCTCGTCGAAGACCCGCTCGCGCACGAGCATCGCGACGCTCATCGGCGCGACCCGTAGCACCGGACCGCGACGAGGGTCCTTGGCGAGCCAGACGACGTCGAGCTCGCGCTCCTCGAGCATCCGCGCCGCGGTGTCGAAGAGCTCCTCGACGGCCGCCTGCGCGACCTTGCGGGCACCGTCCGGCTCCTCCCCCGCCGCCGGCTTCAGCTCGCTCTGGGCCTGCCGGGCGACGTCGCGGACCCGCCCGAGCGCCAGCGCGAGCGCGTCGGGGACCCCGGTGAGGCGACCCTCGGCCATCGGCTCCAGGGTGGCCTCGAGCAGCGCGGCGGCGTCCTCGAGCGCCTCGGCTGCCTCGGCCTGGCGCCCGGCCCGCCGGCCGGCCGCCCGGACGGCGGCAGCGGTCAGCTCGTCGGTGACGGTCGAGGTGACGCGGTCGACGAGCTCGTGCCCCTCGTCGACGACGAGGACGTCGTGCTCGGGCAGCAGCGCCCGGCCCTCGAAGGCGTCGATGGCCATGAAGGAGTGGTTGGTCACGACGACGTCGACCTCGCGGGCCGCCGCCCGCGAGCGCTCGACGAAGCACTCGGCGGCCATCGGGCAGCGCGAGCCCAGGCACTCCTGGGCGCTCACCGAGACCTGGCGCCAGGCCCGCTCGGAGACCCCCGGCACGAGCTCGTCGCGGTCGCCGGACTCGGTCTGTTCCGCCCACGCCCGCAGCCGCACGACCTCCTGCCCCAGCCGGGACGCGGCCCGGTCGACCTCCCCGAGCTCGAGCAGGGTGTCGGCGTCGTCGTCCGGGAAGCCGCCCTCGAGCTTGTGCCGGCAGACGTAGTTGCGCCGCCCCTTGACCAGGGCGTACGTGGGACGCCGGCCGAGCAGCGGCTCGAGAGCCCGCGCGAGCCGCGGCATGTCGCGGTCGACCACCTGCGCCTGGAGGGCCAACGTCGCCGTCGCGACGACGGCGGTGTGCCCGGAGTCGACCGCGTGCTGCACGGCGGGCACGAGGTAGGCCAGGGACTTCCCCGTCCCGGTGCCGGCCTGGACGAGCAGGTGCTCGCCCCGCTCGACGGCGTCGGCGACGGCGTGGGCCATCTCCACCTGGCCGGTGCGCTCGCTGCCCCCGACCCCGGCGACGGCGGCCCGCAGGAGGTCGTCGAGAGAGGGCACCCGAGCAGCCTAGGCCCGGGCCCGGCGGCGCCGCGCCGCCGGAGGGGGGTTGTGGACGAGGGGTGCCACCGCGACGGGTGCGCGTTGCTCAGTGCGCACCTCGTTGCGCGCAGCGCATCGGGCCGGTTGTCGGCCGCCGGAGCGGGGTGCCACGATGGCCCGTGTGACCACCGACGCGCACACCGGGCCCGTCCCCGCGGACATCGAGATCGCCGAGGCAGCCGACCTCCTCCCCGTCGTCGACCTCGCCCGGGACCGGCTGGGGATCGCCGCCGAGCACCTCCTGCCCTACGGGCACACCAAGGCCAAGATCGCGCTCGAGCACGTCCGCTCGCTCGAGGGGCGGCCCGAAGGAGCGCTCGTCCTCGTCACGGCCATCTCGCCCACCCCGGCCGGTGAGGGCAAGACGACGACCTCGGTTGGCCTGGCCGACGCGCTCTCCCGCCTCGGCGAGCGGACGGTCGTCGCGCTGCGCGAGCCGTCGATGGGCCCGGTCTTCGGCATCAAGGGTGGCGCCGCCGGGGGCGGGTACGCGCAGGTCGTGCCGATGGCCGACATCAACCTCAACTTCACCGGCGACTTCGCGGCCGTCGCGGCAGCGCACAACCTGCTCTCCGCGGTCCTGGACAACCACCTGCACCACGGCAACGAGCTCGACGTCGACCCGCGCACGATCACCTGGAAGCGCGTCGTCGACCTCAACGACCGCGCCCTGCGAGAGGTCGTCGTCGGCCTCGGCGGCCCGACCAACGGCGTCCCCCGCGAGGACGGGTTCGACATCGTCGTCGCCTCCGAGGTCATGGCCATCCTCTGTCTCGCCACCTCGGTCGCCGACCTGCGCGAGCGGCTCGGCGCCATCGTCGTCGGGTACACCCGCGGCCGGGAGCCGGTGCGGGCGCGCGACCTGCAGGTGCACGGTGCGATGACGGCGATCCTCAAGGACGCCCTGGCGCCCAACCTCGTCCAGACCCTCGAGCACACCCCCGCGCTGGTCCACGGCGGCCCGTTCGCCAACATCGCCCACGGCTGCAACTCGGTCGTGGCCACCCGCACCGCGCTGCGGCTCGCGGACTACGTCGTCACCGAGGCCGGGTTCGGCGCCGACCTCGGCGCGGAGAAGTTCGTCGACATCACCTGCCGCGCCTCCGGGCTGCGCCCCGCGGCGGTCGTCGTGGTCGCGACCGTCCGGGCCCTGAAGTACCACGGTGGCGTCGAGGTCGCCGACCTGGCGACGGAGTCCCTCGAGGCGCTCGCGGCGGGGATGGCCAACCTGCGTCGCCACCTGGCCAACGTCCGCGAGGTCTACGGGCTGCCGGCGGTCGTCGCGCTCAACCGGTTCCCGAGCGACACCGACGCCGAGGTGGCCGAGGTCGGCCGGCTGGTCGAGGCCGAGGGGGTGCGCTGCTACGAGGCGACGCACTTCGCCGAGGGTGGACGCGGCGCAGAGGCGCTGGCCCGCGGGGTGCTCGAGGTCATCGAGGCCGCGGAGGCGGACATGCAGCTCGTCTACCCCGACGACGCTCCGCTCGCCCGCAAGGCGGAGGCGGTCGCCACCCGGGTCTACGGCGCGGCGGCCGTGACGTTCGAGCCGAGGGCGGCCCGCCGGCTGGCGGCCATCGAGGCCGAGGGCTACGGCCACCTGCCCGTGTGCATCGCCAAGACGCAGAGCTCGTTCTCGACCGACCCGAGCCTGCGCGGCGCCCCCGAGGGCCACACGGTGACCGTGCGGGAGGTGCGGCTCTCGGCGGGGGCCGGCTTCGTCGTCCTCGTCACCGGCGAGATCATGACGATGCCCGGGCTGCCCAAGGTGCCCGCCAGCACCCGGATCGACGTCGACGACGACGGCCGGATCGTCGGGCTCAGCTGACCTCGGGGGCGGCCTCCTCGAGCCACCGCGCCATCCAGATGTCGTCGCGCTCGTCGTCGGGGGCGACCCGGATGCCGCCGGCCAGACGGCCGACCTCCCGGTAGCCCAGCCGCCCGTAGAACTCCTCCGTCCCGGTCCCACCCCGCACGCCCAGCTCGACGAGCTCGACGCCCTCGGCACGCGCCACCCGGTGCATCGCGGACATCAGCAGGCGGCCGAGGTTGCGACCGCGCCGAGCGGGGTCCGTCATGACCCGGTAGGCCGTCCGCCGGTGCCCGAGCAGGGGGTTCGGCCCGGCGGCCCACCAACCGAGCGCGGCGAGGGAGCCGTCGGCGGCCCGGAGCAGCACCGCGACGGCGGAGCCGGTGGCCATCGCCTCCTCGTGGGCGCCGAGCGCCTCGGCCACCCGCTCCCGCGGCGCCCCGGGCAGGAAGCCGACCGCCCCGCCCGCGTCGTTGACGGCACACCAGAGGTCGAGCACCTCCTCTCGAGTGGCGTCGTCGAAACCACTGCGGCACAGGTGCATCCGCGGTGCACGCAGCACGAGGGACGGCTCGGCGTCGGGGAGGTCGTCGGGGTGGCGGGTGGTGCCCGCGCGCTCGAGGCCGGCCGCCTGCGCGGTGTGCACCGACGCGACGTTGACCGGCCGGACCACCGCCTCGACGGGCAGGTCCGGGCGCCACTCGAGCGCGTCGGCGACCCAGGCCCGGGCCGCCTCGCGCGCCAGCCCCCGCCCGTGGTGCGAGGCGGCCAGGCGGTAGTAGAGGTTGAGGACACCGGTGGCCGGCCGGGTGCGCAGCCCGCCGAACCCGAACGCCTCGCCCGAGCCTGCCTCCTCGACGACGTGGTACCCGACACCGTGCTCGCGCCAGTGGTCGAGCACGGCGGCGAAGGCGGCTGCCGCGGCGTCGTCGGTCGCCGCCATCGAGTGCGGCGAGTGCCCGTAGAGGCCCGGGTCGCGGTGCAGCCGGACCCACAGCGACTCGTCCGCAGGGGTCGGCGGGCGCAGCGTCAGGCGGGTGGTCCTCAGGGTCGTCGGGGCGTGCACTCGACCAGCCTATTGCACAGGGTTCGCAACAGTATCGCCGCCGGCGGTGCGCAACGCCGCGGCGCACTGCTCGACACTGCGGAAGCGCGTCACCGCGGGATGGCTGTAGAAGACGCTCCCCCGGATGATGTCGCCCACCACGGCGACGGTGTACGCGCTCTCGTGGGCCGCCCGGCTCAGTGCCGCGCCGAGCTCGACGAACATGCCCCGTCCTTCATACCCGGTGGCGAGCGCGACCAGCGCGTCAGCGGTCCACACGGCCTCGAGCATGGCCGACGCCATCGCCGCCGAGACGGCCGGATCCAGGTCCACGCCCTCGGTCGGCGGCATCTCGCGGGTCCAGTCGAGGGTGAGCTCGTGACCGGCCGTGAGCAGAACGTCGCGCGCGTCCCGCACGAGCTGCACGGCGGGCATCGGCGCGGCGAGGTAGACCTTCACGTGCGCGAGCCTGCCCGCTGGCACCGACAGGCCTCGCCCACCGCCGGGGTTCAGCCCCGCTGCGGCGGATGGTCAGCGGGCGTACGCGGCGAGGTCGTGGGCGAGCTCGGCGTCGACCCGGGCGCTCAGCCGGGTGCCCTCGGCCAGGTGCTCGCTCGCGAGCACCTCGCCCGTCTCGTGGACGCGGCTGACCAGGTCACCCCGGTCGTAGGGAACGAGCACCTCGACGTCCACGTCGGGCTGGGGCAGCTCCTGGGCGACGAGCGCCCGCAGCGCGTCGACCCCGGCGCCGGTGCGCGCCGAGACCGCGATGGAGTGCGTCTCGTGCCGACGGAGGCGGTCGAGGACCTCGGGGTCGGCGAGGTCGACCTTGTTGACGACGACGACCTCCTTGACGTCGTCCGCACCGACCTCGGCGAGCACGGACCGCACCGCGGAGATCTGCCCCTCGGGGTCGGGGTGGCTGCCGTCGACCACGTGGAGCAGGAGGTCGGCGTCGGCCACCTCCTCCAGGGTGGAGCGGAACGCCTCGACGAGCTCGTGCGGTAGCTGGCGCACGAAGCCGACGGTGTCGCTCAGGGTGTAGAGCCGCCCGTCCGGGGTCTCGGCGCGGCGGACGGTCGGGTCGAGGGTCGCGAAGAGCTGGTCCTCGACGAGCACGCCCGCACCGGTGAGCCGGTTGAGCAGGCTGGACTTGCCGGCGTTGGTGTACCCCGCGATGGCCACGCTCGGGACCCGGTGGGCCCGACGCCCGCCGCGCTTGGTCTCCCGGACGGTCTTCATCGCGGCGATCTCGCGCCGCAGCCGGGCGATGCGCGAGTTGATCCGCCGCCGGTCGAGCTCGATCTTGGTCTCACCGGGCCCGCGCGAGCCCATCCCCTGGCCGCCCGCGGCCTGTCCCCCCGCCTGCCGGGACATCGACTCGCCCCAGCCACGCAGCCGCGGCAGCAGGTACTGCAGCTGGGCGAGCTCGACCTGCGCCTTGCCCTCCCGGCTCTTGGCGTGCTGGGCGAAGATGTCGAGGATGAGGGCGGTGCGGTCGATGACCTTGACCTTGACGACGTCCTCGAGGGCCCGACGCTGGCTGGGGGCGAGCTCGGTGTCGGCGACCACGGTGTCGGCCCCCTCGGCGATGACGAGGTCGCGCAGCTCGGCCGCCTTGCCCTTGCCGAGGTAGGTGGACGGGTCGGGATGCGGCCGGCGCTGCACCACCCCGGCGAGCACCTGGGAGCCGGCGGTCTCGGCGAGCGCGGCGAGCTCGCGCAGCGAGTTCTCCGCGTCGGTCAGCGTGCCGTGCGACCACACGGCAGCGAGGACGACACGCTCGAGGCGCAGCCGCCGGTACTCGACCTCGGTGACGTCCTCGAGCTCGGTCGAGAGTCCGGAGACGCGCCGTAGGGCCGCTCGCTCCTCGCGGTCGTACTGGTCGCCGTCGTGGCCGGCCCACTGGTCGTCGAGGACGACCGCCGCGTCGTCCGCGCGCTCGGAGCCGGTGGAGGCCAGGGCGGCGGCCCGGCCGGTGAGGATGTCTCGTGCAGTCATGTTCTCCCTACTGTCCCACGAGGCAACGCCGGCGAGCGAGGCGTTTCTTCCCCGGTCTCGCCCGACCGGCCGGGCGGGCGCTAGCCTTCGGTCGCGATGGGCGAGCACTACTTCACCGCCGAGCCGGCGAGCGACGCACAGCGTCGACGGCTCACCGTCCGCCTCGCAGGGCGAGACGTCGAGGTCGAGGTCGCCGGTGGGGTGTTCTCCCCCGGCGCCGTGGACCGCGGCACGGCCGTCCTGCTCGAGGAGGCACCGCCTCCCCCGCCCGAGGGCGTCTTCCTCGACCTGGGCTGCGGCTGGGGCCCGCTCGCGCTCAGCCTGGGCCTGCGCTCGCCCGCCGCGACGGTGTGGGCGCTCGACGTCAACGCCCGGGCCCTCGACCTGTGCCGGCGCAACGCGGCCGCGCTCGGGCTGGGCCGCGTCCACGCGGTGACTGCCGAGCAGCTGCCGGCGGACGCGCGCTTCGACGTCATCTGGTCCAACCCGCCGATCCGCGTCGGCAAGGCGGTCCTGCACGACCTCCTGCGGACGTGGCTCCCGCGGCTGGCTCCCGACGGGGTGGCCCACCTCGTGGTCCAGAAGAACCTCGGCGCGGACAGCCTCCAGCGGTGGGTCGACGGCGAGCTCGGGATGCCGTGCGCGCGGACGGCCTCGAGCAAGGGGTTCCGGGTGCTGCAGGTACGCCGCCCCGGCTGATCAGTCCGGCAGCAGCGCCAGCGGGACGCTGCCGTCGGCGACGAGCACCGCCGGCCCGGCGAGCTCGACGCCGTGCCCGGGCAGGAGGTGCACGGTGAGCCGGCCCCCCGCCACGTCGACCCGCCACGTCGCACCGGTGTCGAGCGACCCGGCCCAGAAGCTCGTAGCCACGGCGGCCGCACAGGCACCGGTGCCGCAGGAGCGGGTCTCGCCCACGCCCCGCTCGTGGACGCGCATCGCGACGTGCCCCGGCCCGATGGGCCGGACGAGCTCGACGTTGGTGCCCTCGGCGGGCGCGGGCCGCACGAGCGGTGCGCGGCCGAGGTCGAGCCCGGCCAGGTCGACGCCCTCGGGCAGCGCGACGACCGTGTGCGGGTTGCCGAGGTCGACCGAGAGCGCGGAGAAGGGCTCGCCGTCGCCGATGTGCACCCGGGCGTCGGAGCCGTCGCGGTCGGCGGTCACCGGGTCGACCAGCCGCCAGGGACCGAGGGCGACCGTCCACTGGCCGCCCTCCCGGCGGACCTGCTTGGCCCCGGCGCGGGTGGCGATGACGAACTCGTCGGCGCTCTCCAGGCCCTCGCGGCGCAGGTACTCGGCGAAGACCCGGGTGCCGTTGCCGCACATCTCCGCCGCGGACCCGTCGGCGTTGCGGTAGTCCATGAACCAGCGGGCGACCCCTGCCTGGTCGCGCACCGCGCTCTCCTCGGCGCGCTCGGTGGGGACCACCCGGATGACGCCGTCGCCCCCGAGGCCGGCCCGCCGGTCGGCGAGCCAGGCCGCGCGGGCGGGCGACAGCCCGAGGGCACCGTCGAGGTCGGGCACGAGGACGAAGTCGTTCTCCGTCCCGTGCCCCTTGGTCACCGCCAGCCGGTCAGCCATGGCACCCATCGTCCCATCCCCGCCCGTCGGCGTCCTCGAGCGCCCGCTCGACGTGGGCGCCGGCCACCCGGGCGAGGTCGGGGGCGAGCGCGTCGAGCCACACGACGCGCGGGTCGGCGCCGAACCAGGACTCCTGGCGACGCACGAGCCTGCGGGTGCGCCCCGCCGTCTCGGCCACGGCCTCCTCGCGGTCCATGGACCCGTCGAGGACCGCGAGCGCCTGGGCGTAGCCGAGCGCCCGGCTCGCCGTGCGGCCCGCGCGCAGCCCCCGCTCGAGCAGCGCCCGGGTCTCCTCGAGCAGCCCGGCGTCGAACATCGCCCGGGCACGCCGCTCGACCCGGGCGTCGAGAGCGGTCCGCTGGGCGCGCAGGCCGAGCACGAGCGTCGGGCGGAGGAACTCCCGCCGCGGCATCGTCGCGCTGAACGGCGCACCGGTCAGCTCGAGCACCTCGAGCGCGCGGACGACCCGACGGGTGTTGGCGGGCGCCAGGGCCGCCGCGGCCACCGGGTCGCGCCGGGCGAGCTCGGCGTGCAGGGCGGCGCCCCCCTCGCGTTCCGCCCGCTCCTCGATCCGCCGACGCACGACCGGGTCGGTCGGCGGGATCTCCAGCCGGTCGAGCACGGCCCGCACGTACAGCCCGGAGCCGCCGACGAGCAGTGGCAGGGCGCCACGGCGGAGGATGCCGTCGACGTCGTCACGGGCGTGGCGCTGGTAGGCCGCCACGCTCGCCTCCTGGGTCACCTCGAGCACGTCGAGCTGGTGGTGGGGGACGCCGGCCCGCTCGGCGACGCTCAGCTTGGCGGTCCCGATGTCCATCCCCCGGTACAGCTGGGAGGCGTCCGCCGAGACGACCTCGGCGCCGAACCGCCGCGCGAGCGCCAGCCCGAGCTGCGACTTGCCCGTCGCGGTGGCGCCGACGACGGCGACGACGAGCGCCACGCGGGTCAGCGGACCTCGTCGCCGACCGACACGTCGCCGCCGACGGCGTCCTCGTCCGTGTCGTCGTGCCCGAACGGGTCGCGGTCCTCGCCGGGCATCCAGCTCAGGCCGGGCACCCCCCAGCCGTTGGCCTTGACGGCCTTCTTGGCCCGGCGCGCCCACTTCGGGGAGAGCCGGTCGACGTAGAGGAAGCCGTTGAGGTGGTCGTACTCGTGCTGGAGCATCCGGGCGAACCAGCCCGTGCCCTCGTAGTGCAGGTCCTCGCCGTCCAGGCCCTGCCCGGTGAGCACGGCGGACTCGCCACGACGCAGCGGGTAGGCCTCGCCGGGCACCGACAGGCAGCCCTCGGACTCCTCGTGCGGGTCCGGCTCGCCCGGTGCCGGCTTGGCGGGGACGAGGTAGGGGTTGATGACGACCCCCCGGGCGGGGATGCCGTCCTCGTTCCCCAGCTGCCAGGTGAAGATCCGCAGACCCACCCCGACCTGCGGTGCCGCCAGGCCCACCCCCCGGGCGCGGTCCATCGTCTCGAACATGTCCGCGACGAGCTCGCGGATGCCGTCGTCGATGACCTCGACGGGCTGGGCACGACGATGGAGGACGGGCTCCCCGGTGATGACGACAGGACGGACGGTCATGCCCGTGATTCTTCCAGAGCCCGCCCGTGCGCCCGAGTCCCGGCACCGGGGTGGCGCCGGGCGCCGATCGGGCGTGCACTGGAGCTGCCCCCTCAGGGGGGCATGCCCCGTTCCCGGACACGAGGAGGTCGCCCATGGGATTTCTCGAGCGCGCCAAGGACAAGCTCAGCGAGCTGGCCGAGCAGCACCCGGACACGGTCGAGTCGCTGAGCGACCAGGCCATCGAGCGCGGCGGCGACGCCGTCGACTCGGCGACCGGGGGCAGGTACGCCGAGCAGGTCGACCAGGCCCAGGCCAAGGCCGACGAGGCGATCGGCGAGCGCTGAGCCCACCGAGGCCGCGAGGCCCCCGCCCGGGCGGGCGGGGGCCTCGTCGCGTCGGTGGGGTCAGGCCGAGCAGGCCGGGGCCACCGCGAGCGGGGGTGCCCCCACACCCGGCATCCCGAGGGAGACCGCCGGCCGCCCCGGGACCGCGGCGTCCTGCAGGGCGGCCCAGGCCTCGCCACCGGGGGTCCGGCGCACCCGGTAGGTGCCCCCGTCCAGGCCGCTGTCCGCGACGAGGTGGTGCGGCGCCCCGTAGGTGACCGCGGCGGTGACGACGTCGCCGGGGCGCGGACGCTCACCCCCGGCCGGCACGCCGACGTGCACCAGCCGGTTGTCGCGGGCTCGTCCGGAGACCCGGGAGGTCTCGCCGTCCTTGCGACCCTCGCCGGGTGCGACGAGCACCTCCACCTCGTGGCCCTCCAGGGCCCGGTTGCCGGCCCAGGACAGCTCCTCCTGGAGGGCGACGAGGCGCTCGAAGCGCTCCTGGACGACCTCCTTGGGGACCTGGTCGGCCATGGAGGCGGCCGGCGTGCCGGGGCGCACCGAGTACTGGAAGGTGAAGGCGCTGGAGAAGCGGCCCTCCCGGACGACCCGCAGGGTCTGCGCGAAGTCCTCCTCGGTCTCGCCGGGGAACCCGACGATGAGGTCGGTGGTGATCGCGGCCTCGGGCATCGCGGCCCGCACGCGCTCGAGGATGCCGAGGAAGCGCGCGCTGCGGTAGCTGCGCCGCATCGCCTTGAGCACCCGGTCCGAGCCGGACTGCAGCGGCATGTGCAGGCTGGGCATGACGTTGGGGGTCTCGGCCATCGCCGCGATGACGTCGTCGGTGAACGCGGCCGGGTGCGGGCTGGTGAACCGCACCCGCTCCAGGCCCTCGACCTGCCCGCACGCCCGCAGCAGCTTGCCGAAGGCGAGCCGGTCGCCGAACTGGACGCCGTAGGTGTTGACGTTCTGGCCGAGCAGGGTCACCTCGACCACGCCCTGGGCCACGAGGGCCTCCACCTCGGCCAGGACCTCCCCGGGGCGGCGGTCCTGCTCCCGGCCGCGCAGGCTCGGCACGATGCAGAACGTGCACGTGTTGTTGCAGCCGACGGAGATCGAGACCCATGCCGAGAAGGCGGAGTCACGGCGGGTCGGCAGGGTCGAGGGGAAGGTCTCGAGCGACTCGAGGATCTCGACCTCGGCGCGCTTGTTGTGCCGCGCCCGATCGAGCAGGACCGGGAGGCTGCCGATGTTGTGCGTCCCGAACACGACGTCGACCCACGGGGCCCGGCGCACGATCGTCTCGCGGTCCTTCTGGGCCATGCAGCCGCCGACGGCGATCTGCAGCCCCGGGTTGCGCTCCTTGGCCGGGCGCAGCTGGCCGAGGTTGCCGTAGAGCTTGTTGTCGGCGTTCTCGCGCACGGCGCAGGTGTTGAAGACGACGACGTCGGCGACCTCGGCCCGGTCGGCCTCGGGCACGCTCTGCAGGTCGACGTACCCGGCGGTCTCGAGCAGCCCGGCAAGGCGCTCGGAGTCGTGCACGTTCATCTGGCACCCGTGGGTGCGCACGTCGTAGGTCCTCGCAGCAGTCATGGCGCACCCAGGGTACGTCGGGGACGGCCCTCCCCGGCGCCACGGTCAGGCGAGGCGGGTGATGCTCACGTCGACCGTCAGGGTGGCCGTGGCCTGCCCGGAGTAGATGCCCTTGAAGGGCGGCACGTCGTCGTAGTCACGGCCCCGGGCGACGACGACGTGCTCCAGGCCCACCTCGGTGCCGTTCGTCGGGTCGGCGGGCACCCAGGCGTCGTCCCAGAACTCGACCCAGGCGTGGCTCTCGCCGGTCGCGCTCATGCCCACCTCGAGCCCCTTGCGGGGCACGAGGTAGCCCGAGACGTACCGGGCCGGGATCCCGAGGCTGCGCAGGGTCCCCACCGTGACGTGGGCGAAGTCCTGGCACACGCCGGCACCCTCGGCCCAGGCCTCCTCGCCGTGGCTGTGGACCCCGGTGACGCCCGGGCGGTACTCCATCCCGGCCCGTACGCGGCGGCACACCTCCTCAGCGGCGGCCCGCGGCGAGGGCAGCGAGCGAGCGTCCTCGACGAGCTCGCCGAGCCCCTGCCCGGGCCGGGTGCGCCCGGAGAGCATGAGCCACTCGTAGAGCCGGTCCTGGACCGAGGGGTCGTGGACGGTCTCCCAGTCGCAGGTCGGTGCCGGCGGGTCCAGCGCGGTGCGCTCGACGGTCGAGGTCGCCTCGATGTCGAGGGCGGAGTGCTCGGCGAGGCTCTCCATCGCCATGACGTGGGTGCCCCAGTGGTCCCGGTAGACGTGGCTCCACGTCATCGGCCGGATCCGGATGCGGTTCTCCAGGGTCGTCTGGCCCGGCTCGTTCAGGGGGGTCATCCGCAGCTCGTTGTGCGCGGCCCGGACCGGCCCGTCGTAGGCGAGCGTGGTCGTGTGGACGATGCGGTAGCGGCGCACCTCAGCCCACGTCCTTGGTCCACGTCGGCAGCGGGCCGGACTGGAAGTAGCGCGAGGCGATCGCCGACGAGGCCGCGGTGACCGCCGACTGGACCCGGCGCATCTGCGCCGGCAGGTCGGCGATGACCTCCGCCGTGGACCGGTACTCCAGGGAGGTCCGGACCCGCCCGAGCTGGCGGCGTGCCTCGTCCGAGACCCCGATCCGCTCGGTCTGCGGCGGGGAGAGCGCCTCGAGGCGGCGCTCGGCCTCGAGGAGGGAGAAGAAGACCGAGCGGGGGAACTCGCGGTCGAGGACGAGGAAGGCGGCCGCCCGCTCGTCGGAGAGCAGCCCGCGCTGGCTGCGCATGAAGGCCTGCTGCGCACCACAGCTGGAGAGCACGACCGACCACGGAGCACCACCGCGGGGAAAGCCGCCGGTGGCGACGAGCCGCGCGGTCATGTCCGCCCGCTCGATGCTGCGGCCGAGGACGAGGAAGTCCCACGCCTCGTCGTGGGACATCGTGGAGTCGGCGATGCCGGAGACCAGGGCGGCCCGTTCACGCACCCACGACAGGTGGCGCTCGGTGACCATGCCCCGGCCGAAGCCGTTCCACCGGTGCCACGTCGTGTTGATGCCCTCCCACAGCTCGGTCGAGAGCGTCTCGCGGGCCCGCCGGGCGTTCTCCCGAGCCGCGAACCACGCACCGGTGACCGAGCTGGGGTTGGCGCGGTCGAACACGAGCGAGGCCCCGACGTCGTCGTAGGTCACCGGCCCCTCGTGCGGCAGGCCCATGATCACCGAGAGCACGGTGTGCGCGACCGCGCCCTCGTCGGCCGCGGGGTCCTCGAGCAGCTGCAGCCGCAGGACGTCGACGATCCGGGCGGTGCCGTCGGCCCGCTCGGTGTAGCGCCCGATCCAGAACAGCGACTCGGCGATCCGGCTCAGCACGCGCCCTCACCGCCCTCGGTGGCATCCGCGACGGCGCGCCGGCGCCGGGCCTGCTGCTGCTGCTGTTGCTGGGCGCGCATGCTGTCCTCGAGCGAGGCCGTGGGGGCGCTCATGACGACGACCTCGCGGTTGTCGCCGGATGCGGAGGAGGCGGCCGGGATGCTCGCCCGCCGGTCCGAGAGCACCCAGGTGTCCTTGCTGCCGCCGCCCTGGCTGGAGTTGACGACGAGCTCCCCCTCGGGCAGCGCGACCCGGGTCAGGCCACCGGGCAGCACCCGCACCCGCTCGCCGTCGTTGACCGCGAAGGGTCGCAGGTCGACGTGCCGCGGGGCCAGCGCGCCGTCGATGAGCGTCGGCACCGTGGACAGCTGCACGACCGGCTGGGCGATCCAGCCGCGAGGGTCCTCCTCGAGGGCCCGGCGCAGACGGTCCAGCGTCGGGCCGTCGGCGGCGGGGCCGACGACCAGGCCCTTGCCCCCGGAGCCGTCGACCGGCTTGACGACCATCTCCTCGAGGTGGTCCAGGACGTGGGTCATCGCCGGCCCGCCGTCGGCACACCGGTAGGTCTCGACGTTGGGCAGGATCGGGTCCTCGTCGAGGTAGAAGCGGATGAGGTCGGGCAGGTAGCTGTAGATGAGCTTGTCGTCCGCGACGCCGTTGCCCACGGCGTTGGCGACGGTGACCCGCCCGGACCGCATCGCGGAGACGAGGCCCGCGACCCCGAGGACGGAGTCGCCCCGGAAGTGCACGGGGTCGATGAACTCGTCGTCGACGCGCCGGTAGATGACGTCGACCGGGCGGTCGCCGGTCGTCGTGCGCATCCGGACCTGGCCGCCGACGCAGACCAGGTCGCGGCCCTCGACGAGCTCGACACCCATCATCCGGGCGAGCAGGGCGTGCTCGAAGTAGGCGGAGTTGAACACGCCGGGGGTGAGGACGACGACCGTGGGGTCGCTCGCGCCGTCCGGCGCCGCGGCACGCAGCGCGGACAGCAGCATCCGCGGGTAGTCGTTGACCGGACGGATCCGCATCGTCGCGAAGGCCTCGGGGAAGACGTTGGCCATGGCCCGCCGGTTGGCGATGACGTAGCTGACCCCCGAGGGCACCCGGACGTTGTCCTCGAGGACGCGGAAGGTCCCCTCCTCGTCCCGGATGAGGTCGACCCCCGCGACGTGCACCCGCACCCCGTTGGCCGGCCGGATGCCCATGACCGCCCGGTGGTAGTGGTGCGAGCTCGCGATGAGGTGCCAGGGCACGACCCCCTCGTGGACCGCCCGCGGGATCTCCCCCTCGCGCGAGTAGATGTCGTCGAGGAAGGTCTCCAGCGCGGTCACCCGCTGCGCGACCCCGGACTCGATGACCTGCCACTCGTGCGCGGAGATCACCCGCGGGACCGCGTCCAGCGGGAAGGGGCGCTCCTCCCCGGCGTAGTCGAAGGTGACGCCCTGGTCGAGGTAGGAGCGGGCGAGGATGTCGGCCCGCTCCTTGAGGGTGCCCCCGGTCGTCGAGCGCAGGGTGTGGAAGACGGCCTTGTACGGCGTGCGCGGCTCGTTGTTCCCGGCGAGCATCTCGTCCCAGGCGCCGCCACCGAGCTGGTAGCCGTCGAACAGGCCCCCCGGCGCCTCGGGACTCGTCGGCTCGCTCACGCCCCCGAACCTAGGGGGCATCGGTAACCGTGTCATCACCGCCGTGTCTCCGGCGTGTTTCCCGGGGCCGTCAGTCGCGTCGGTGCTCGGGGGCCTCGCGGACCGCCTGGCGCACGACCCGCATCGCCGTCTCGGCGTCGTAGCCCTTGCGGGCGAGCATGCCGGCCAGCCGGCGGGTCTGCACGTGCGGCTCGAGCCCGTGCATCGAGCGCAGCCGGGCGGTGACGAGGGCCCGGGCCCGCTCCTCCTCCTCGGCGGGGTCGACCTGTGCCACGGCCGCCGCGGCGGTCTCGTCGTCGACGCCGCGCCGGCGCAGCTCGTGGCGCAGCCCTCGACGGGCCAGGCCGCGCCCGGCCTGCTGGGAGCGCACGAGCATCCCGGCGTAGGCCTCGTCGTCGACGAGACCGACCTGCTCCATCCGGTCGAGGACCTCGCGGGCGACGTCCTCGGGGCAGCCCTTGCGGCGCAGGACACCCTCGAGCTGGGAGCGGCTACGGGGAGCGGCGGTCAGCTGACGCAGGACGATCTCGCGGGCCCAGTCGTGCGGGTCGGGCTCCCGACCCCGGGTCCGCGGGTCGGACTCGGGGTCGGGGGCCGGGTGACCGGGTGCCACCTCAGAAGTCGACCGGGACGTCCGGGACGGCCTCCGGCTCGGGGCGGACGCCGATGCCCAGCTTGTCCTTGATCTTGCGCTCGAGCTCGTCGGCGAGCTCGGGGTTGTCCTTGAGGAAGGCCCGGGCGTTCTCCTTGCCCTGGCCGAGCTGGTCGCCGTCGTAGGTGTACCAGGCGCCGGCCTTGCGGACGAAGCCGTGGTCGACCCCCATGTCGATCAGCCCACCTTCGCGGGAGATGCCCTGGCCGTAGAGGATGTCGAACTCGGCCTGCTTGAACGGCGGGGAGACCTTGTTCTTGACCACCTTGCACCGCGTGCGGTTGCCGACCGGGTCGCTGCCGTCCTTGAGGGTCTCGATCCGCCGCACGTCCAGGCGCACGGAGGCGTAGAACTTCAGCGCCTTGCCACCGGTGGTCGTCTCCGGCGAGCCGAACATCACGCCGATCTTCTCGCGCAGCTGGTTGATGAAGATCGCCGTCGTGCCGGTGCTGTTGAGGGCACCGGTGATCTTCCGCAGCGCCTGCGACATCAGCCGCGCCTGGAGGCCGACGTGGCTGTCGCCCATCTCGCCCTCGATCTCGGCCCGCGGCACGAGCGCCGCGACGGAGTCGATGACGATGATGTCGAGCGCGCCGGAGCGGATGAGCATGTCGGCGATCTCGAGCGCCTGCTCCCCCGTGTCGGGCTGGGAGACCAGCAGCGCGTCGATGTCGACGCCGAGCTTCTTGGCGTACTCGGGGTCGAGGGCGTGCTCGGCGTCGATGAACGCCGCGATGCCGCCGGCCTTCTGGGCGTTGGCGACCGCGTGCAGCGCGACGGTCGTCTTGCCCGAGGACTCCGGGCCGTAGATCTCGACGACCCGGCCCCGCGGCAGGCCGCCGATGCCGAGCGCGACGTCGAGGGCGATCGACCCGGTGGGGATGACCGCGATCGGCGGGCGGACGTCGTCGCCGAGGCGCATGACCGCACCCTTGCCGTGGGCCTTCTCGATCTGGGCCATCACCGAGGCGATGGCCTTGCCCTTCTCGTCGCCGGCTCCGGCGTCCCGCGCCGCGGGAGGGTTCAGGACGGCACCGCGAGCGCCGTTGGGTCCAGCCATGTCACACCAGTCCTTCGTGTTCGTCTCGGGCGCGCCTACCGGCGACCGGCCCCCGCCGTCGGTCTCGTCGCGAGGTCGGGTCAGACGCTAGGTGGAGGCACCGACAGCGGTCACCGGTCGCCGTGGGACCTGTGGACGGATGCCCCGGTGCCACCACCTGGGGACGAGCGTAGACGAACACGTGTTCGAGGTCGGGAGGTGTGCGCCGACACGCCGGCGTGTCCCGGCCTCAGGTGAGCAGCAGCGTCGCGATCCGGCGCGAGGTGCCGACGACGCCGACGACGCCGAGCACGAGGAGGTAGCCGACGTGCCAGAGCAGCCCCCAGCCGACCTCGCCGAGGAGGAGTGCGCGCTCGAGGACGACGCCGTGGTAGAGCGGTGTCGCGCGCACGACCCACTGGAGGGCCTCGGGGTAGGTCGAGAGCGGGAAGAAGGTGGCCGAGAAGAGGAACATCGGCTGGATCGCCAGGGTGACGTAGTCGAAGTCCTGCCACGAGCGCATGAACGTCGTCGTGAACATCGCCACCGCCCCGAACGCCAGCCCCACGAGCAGGGCCGCCGGCACCGCGAGCAGCGCCCACCAGGAGCGCACGAGCCCGGCGACGAGGGCGACGAGCAGGAACATCGCCGAGTACAGCCCACCCCGCACGAGCGACCAGGCGATCTCCCCCACGGCGATGTCCCGGGGACCGACGGGCGTCGCGAGCATGGCGTCGTAGAGGCGCTGGTACTTCAGCTTGAAGAACACGTTGAACGTGGCGTCGAAGATGGCCCCGTTCATCGCCGAGGCCGCGAGCAGCGCCGGCGCGACGAACGCGGCGTACGAGACGAGCGCGCCGCCGTCGGTCCGCACGCCGCCGATGAGCGCGCCCAGCCCGACCCCGAGGGAGAACAGGTAGAACACCGGCTCGACGAAGCCGCTGAGCAGCAGCACCCACGAGCGCCGGAAGGCCGCCGCGTTGCGCGCGAGGACGAAGCGCGCCATCCCCAGCCCCGGGGGGAACGGCACGGCGCGCCAGCGAGTGCCGTGCGAGGCGGGGGCGGTCACGAGAGCAGCCTGCGGGTCAGCTGCCGGTGGGCGAGGACCCACCCGACGGCGATGACGACGACGATGACGAGCAGGTGCACGAGGGCGACCGGCCCCGGCCAGCGGCCGAGCGCCGCGTCCCGGGTGAGGACGACCCCGTGCCCGAGCGGGGTGAGCCAGGCCATCGGCCGCAGCCACCCCGGGAGCTGCTCGAGCGGGAAGAAGGTGCCCGAGAACAGCAGCACGGGGGTGAGGACGAACCGGTAGAGGATGCCGAAGACGTTGTCGGTCTCGATCGTGGCGCTGATGGCGAACGTGGGCACGGCGAACGCGAGACCGGTGAGCAGGCCGACGGGCACCGCGAGCAGCACCCACCACGAGGCGAAGGCACCGAACAGGGCCGAGACGCCGACGAAGATGGCGGTGGCGACGGCGAGGTTGGCCGCGAGGACCGACAGGTGCCCGAGGAGGATGTCGGTGACCCCGAGGGGCGTGGCGAGGGTCGCGGCGTACATCCGGTTCCACTTGATGTAGCCGAGCACCGGGTAGGTGGCGTCGCCGAAACCGAGCAGCGCCGCCTGGTAGGCGACGATGCCCGGGACGACGAACTGCAGGTAGGACTGCTGCCCGACCCCGCCGGAGCCGGCGTCGACGAGGGCCCCGAGCCCGAGGCCCATCGCGGCGAGGAAGAACAGCGGCGAGAGGAAGCGGCTGATGACCGAGCCCCGCCAGGTGCGCCGGTACACGCGCAGGTGGTGACCCGTCGCGGCCCGCACCCGCTCCCCGAGGCGCATCGCCGGGCGGGGCCCCGGCTGCAGCCGCCCGCTCGGCGGGGCGGTCTGCGTCGCATCGGCGCGCATCAGTCGACGAGACTGCGGCCGGTGAGGTGGAGGAAGACGTCCTCGAGCGTCGAGCGCCGCACGAGCGCCGAGAGCGGCCGCACGCCGCGCCCGTGCAGGGCGGCGAGGGTGTCGTCACCGTCCGCGGTGTAGACGAGCAGCCGGTCCGGCAGTGCCTCGACGCGCTCGGCGAGAGCCTCGACGCTCCCCAGGTGGCGCTCCTGCTGCTCGTCCTCGAACCTCAGCTCGACGACCTCGCGCGTGGAGTAGGCCTCGATGAGCTCGCGCGGGCTGCCCTCGGCGACGATCCGGCCGTGGTCCATGACGACGAGCCGGTCGCACAGCTGCTCGGCCTCGTCCATGTAGTGCGTGGTGATGATCAAGGTGACGCCCTCGCGCTTGAGCCGGTAGAGCCGGTCCCACAGGACGTGGCGCGCCTGGGGGTCCAGCCCGGTCGTCGGCTCGTCGAGCAGGAGCACCTCGGGGTTGTTGACGAGCGCCCGGGCGATGGTCAGCCGGCGCTTCATCCCGCCCGAGAGCGGCTCGACCCGATCGTGCCGCCGGTCGGTGAGCTGGGCGAACTCGAGCAGCTCGTCGGTGCGGGCGCGCACCTCGCGCCGGGAGAGGCCGAAGAAGCGACCGTAGACCCACAGGTTCTCCTCGACGGAGAGGTCCTCGTCGAGCATGTCCTGCTGCGGGCACACCCCGAGCCGGGCGCGGATGGCGGCACCGTCGACGGCCGGGTCGAGCCCGAGGATGCGCAGCCGCCCGCCGGTGACCGGCGAGACGCAGCCGACCATCCGCATCGTCGAGGACTTCCCGGCGCCGTTCGGGCCGAGGAAGCCGAAGGCCTCGCCGCGCCGCACGAGCACGTCGATGCCGTCGACCGCCACGAACTCCCCGAAGGACTTCGTCAGCCCCCGGGCCTCGAGCAGCACCTCGTCGGTCACGAGGGACGACGCTAGCCGAGGGTGCCGACAGCGGTCACCCGGGTTTCGCCCGTCCGCCCCGGCGTCCCGCGACCGTCCGGCCCGCGGCCACGCCGCCGGTGTCCGCCCAGGTCAGCCCCGTGCTGACAGGTCGCTGACACCTCTCGGACGCCCCGGGCCTGGCGCTCGCCCGCACCCGGGCGCACGCTGACGGTACCTGCGCAGACCCACGGGGGGACATCGGTCGCAGGACGACACAGGAGGGAAACACGATGAGGACCACGAAGAGACTGCTCGCGGGGGCTGCCACCGCGGCGGCGGTCGCCGCACCCCTGCTCGCGACCGCCGCGCCGGCCCAGGCCGCCGCCCGCGACGGCTCCTGCAACTCCGGCGAGTTCTGCTACTACTACAACAGCGGCAACGCCGGCTCCGTCTCCGACTTCGCCGGCTCCGTCGGCGACTACGGCACCACCCAGCCCGGCTGCTACGAGTTCAAGGGCGCGGGCGCCGGCAAGGGCCAGTGCATCAAGAACAACGCCGCCTCGGTGTGGAACCGCACGGGCAAGAAGGTCCGCGTCTACTACAACAGCGGCTACGACGGCAGCAACCACTACCAGGACTTCGCGCCCGGAGCGAAGAAGAACCTCAACGCGAGCCTGAAGAACAACAACGCCTCGCACAAGATCGGGCTCGGCAGCGCGTCGTGCTCCACCGCCGGCACCGGCGACCCGCACACCTGCGCCCAGGCGGTCACCTGGGCCAAGAACCACATCCACTCGGGGAACCAGGCCGGCTACTACAACCTCTGCGACCACCTCGTCGGTCTCGCCTACGGCTGGGCGCACAGCGGCTCGAGCACCGCCTACGTCCACTGGACGCAGATCCCCGCCACGTACAAGCACGCCGGCTCCACGAACGTGCCGGCGGGCGGCCTCGCGTTCTTCGGCGGCGGCTCCGGCCACGTGATGATCTCGATCGGCGGGGGCACGTTCATCTCCAACGACATCCACGGCAACGGCTCGTACACGAAGACGACCATCGCCGAGATCAAGAATAAGTGGGGCAAGCCCTACCTCGGCTGGGCCCAGCCCTGGTTCAAGACCAACCACTGACCGACCGCAGCGTCGTGGGTGACCCGGTCGTCGCGACGACCGGGTCACCCACCCGTGCCGGCCACCGGGGGCGCTCGCGCGCCTCGGCGCCTCGGGCCGTCGGTGCCCGGCCCGCTCCCCGCGCGCACCCCCGCCACCCGCGGTACGCTCGCAGCGGTGCACGGCCCGGGGGGAACGGGCCGGCCGGGAGGGGATGCGCCATGGGCGGCAGTGTGAGCACGAGGGCACGGGCGGTCGAGGGGTTCGCGGGGGTGCTCGCGGACCTGCGCGAGGACGCCGGGCGCCCCTCGTTCCGCGTCCTGGCGGGGCGCTCGGGGGCGATCTCGCACACGACCCTGCACGAGGCCTCCCAGGGTCGGCGGCTGCCGAGCTGGGAGACGACCGTCGAGTACGTCCGGGCGTGCGGGGCCGACCCCGCGGGGTACCGCGGCCGGTGGGAGGCCGCCCGCCGAGAGGTGCTCGCGTGCAGCCGTCCCGGGGCGGCCGGGCCCCGTCGGCGGCCGACCGCCGGCGGCAGCGGTCGCCGCGTGCTCGCGGTGCTCGGCGCGGCCGTGGCCACTCTGGCCGTCCTCGGCGGTGCGGAGGCTGCGGCGCACCTGCCCTCGGCCGGCGCCCGGCCCGCTCCGGGCGGGGCGGCCGTGCAGGCCGGCCCCTCGAGCGGTGCCCTGAGCCCGGGCGGCACCCACACCGCGACCGTGCGGCTGCGCAACACCGGCACGCTCACGTGGCGCTCCTACGTGCTGCGCCGGCTCGGCCCGCCGCAGCACGCCGAGGACTGCCAGACGATCCCCGAGGTGCCCGTCCCGGCCACGGCGCCCGGCGCCACGACCTCGGTGCCCGTGACCGTCACGGCGCCGTTGCACCCCGGCCCGTGTGTCGTGCGGTTCGCGCTGACCGGGCCGCAGGGCCGGCGCGCCGGAACGGAGGTGCGGCTGCGCCTCGAGGTCGGGTGAGCGCGGGTGCTCAGCGGCGCGGCGGGAGGTCGCGGCCGTGCCGGCGCTCCTCCGGGACGTCCATCTGCGCACACAGCGCCAGCCACACGGTGCGTGGGGGCAGCCCGGCCTCGAGGGCGTCCTGCGCGGTCCGCCCCTCGAGCGCGGTGAGGTGCTGGGTGCGGGCGAGGGAGCGGGCGTAGGCGTCGCCGAACTCCTCGTCCATGAGCTCCCAGAAGCGCGAGTGACGCATGCCGCGATGGTAGGCGGTGCGTCCGGCCCGGCCCGGCCCCGGTGGTCTCACCAGTGCGGGTGGACCTCGGCGCGCAGCAGGTCGTCGTACACCTCGCGCACGCCGGCGTCGAACGCCTCGAGGTCGAGACCGCCCTCGAGCAGTGAGGCGGCCTCGACGTTGGCCCGCGCCTGCGCCGCGCTGCGGGCTCCGGGGATGACCGAGGTGACCCCGGGCCGCGAGGCCGCCCACGCGAGGCTCGCGGCCGCCAGCGACACCCCGTGCGGCAGCGTCTCGGCCAGCCGGGCCGCCGCCTCGAGGCCGGTGTCGAAGTCGACCCCGGAGAAGGTCTCGCCACGGTCGAAGGCCTCGCCCCGGCGGTTGTAGCTGCGGTGGTCCTCCGCCGCGAACGACGTCTCCCGGGTGTACCTGCCCGACAGCAGCCCGGACGCGAGCGGGACCCGCGCGAAGACCGCCACGCCGGCCTCGCGCGCGGCGGGCAGGACCTCCTCGAGCGGCTTGAGACGGAAGGCGTTGAGGATGATCTGGACGTTCGTCACGTGGGGGCGGGCGATCGCGGCCAGTGCCTGGGCACACGTCTCGACCGACACCCCGTAGGCCCGCACGGCGCCCTCGGCGACCAGGGTGTCGAGCGCGTCGTAGGTCGCCTCGTCCTCGATGGTGGCGCTCGGCGGGCAGTGCAGCTGGACCAGGTCGAGACTCTCCACGCCGAGGTTGCGCCGGCTGCGTGCCGTCCAGTCGCGGAAGTGCTCGAGGGTGTAGCTGGCGGGGTCCTGCTCGACCCGCCGGCCCATCTTCGTCGCCACGGCCACCCCGTGCCCGGGGTTCTCGGCGAGGAAGGCACCGATGAGCGACTCGCTGCGGCCGTCGCCGTAGACGTCCGCGGTGTCCAGGAGGGTGACCCCGCCGTCCACGGCGGCCCGCAGCACGGTGCGCGCGTCGTCCTCGCTGACCTCGCCCCAGTCGGCGCCGAGCTGCCAGGTGCCGAGGCCGACGGCCGAGACCTCGCGGCCGGTGCGTCCGAGGGGTCGCTGCTCCATGGGCGTCCTTTCCGTCGCTGGGGCCGCGGACCGGCCACCGCTCGAGCCTAGCCACGCACGCGGCCCGGTGTCGGTGCCGGGTGAGAGGGTGTCACCAGCATGGATGGTGACGTCCTCGACCGGTTCTCCCCCGCCACCGCCGCCTGGTTCCGGGGCAGCTTCAGCGCACCCACCCCGGCCCAGGCCGGCGCCTGGGAGGCGATCTCCGGCGGCCACCACGCCCTCGTCGTGGCTCCCACCGGGTCGGGCAAGACGCTCGCGGCCTTCCTGTGGGCCCTCGACCGGCTGGCCTCGCGGCCGGTGCCGGCCGAACGGCTCCGGCGCTGCCGCGTCCTCTACGTCTCGCCGATGAAGGCGCTCGCCGTCGACGTCGAGCGCAACCTGCGCAGCCCGCTCGTCGGCATCCGGCACGCCGCGGCCCGCCTCGGCCTGCCCGAACCGGAGACCACGGTCGCCGTACGGTCCGGCGACACCCCCGCGGACGAGCGCCGGGCGTTCGCCCGCACCCCGAGCGACATCCTCATCACGACCCCGGAGTCGCTCTTCCTCCTGCTCACCTCCGCCGCCCGGGAGGCCCTCACCGGGGTCGAGACGGTCGTGCTCGACGAGGTGCACGCCCTCGCCGGCACGAAGCGGGGCGCCCACCTCGCCCTCTCCCTCGAGCGGCTCGACGCCCTGCTGCCGGCCCCGGCGCAGCGGATCGGGCTCTCCGCGACGGTGCGCCCCGTCGAGGAGGTGGGCCGCTTCCTCGCCGGCGGCCGGCCCGTCGAGGTCGTCCAGCCGCCGGCGGCCAAGGAGTGGGACCTGCGGGTCGTCGTGCCCGTCCCCGACATGTCCGAGCTCGGGCAGCCGACGGGCGACCTCGCGGGTGCCGCGGCCGGGCCCGAGCGGCGGGCGAGCATCTGGCCGCACGTCGAGGAGCGGATCGTCGACCTCGTCGCCGAGCACACCTCCACCCTGGTGTTCGCCAACAGCCGCCGGCTCGCCGAGCGGCTGACCTCCCGGCTCAACGAGATCTGGCAGGAGCGGCTCGAGGCGGCCGACGGCGACGCCGCCGTCGGCGCCCCGGGTGCCGACCCACGTCCGGCCACCCTCGCCGCCGCGCCGGCCCAGGTGATGGCCCAGTCCGGGCGCAGCGCGGGGGCGGCGCCGGTGATCGCCCGGGCCCACCACGGCTCGGTGAGCAAGGAGCACCGGGGCCAGATCGAGGAGGAGCTGAAGTCCGGCCGGCTGCCGGCGGTCGTCGCGACGAGCAGCCTCGAGCTCGGCATCGACATGGGGGCGGTCGACCTCGTCGTGCAGGTCGAGTCCCCGCCGTCGGTGGCCTCCGGCCTGCAGCGGGTCGGCCGGGCCGGTCACCAGGTCGGGGCCGTCTCCCGAGGGGTGCTCTTCCCCAAGTTCCGCGGCGACCTCGTGCAGACCGCGGTGGTCGTCGAGCGCATGCTCACCGGGTCGATCGAGGCGCTGCGGGTCCCGCAGAACCCGCTCGACGTCCTCGCCCAGCAGGTCGTCGCCATGTGCGCGCTCGAGGAGTGGGGCGTCGAGGACCTGCTCGCGCTCGCCCGTCGCAGCGCCCCCTACGCCACGCTGACCCGCCCGGTGCTCGAGTCCGTCCTCGACATGCTCGCCGGCCGCTACCCGAGCGAGGACTTCGCCGAGCTGCGTGCCCGGCTCACCTGGGACCGGCTCTCCGACACCCTGGTCGGCCGACGCGGCGCCCAGCGGCTCGCGGTGACCTCCGGCGGGACCATCCCCGACCGCGGGCTGTACGGGGTCTTCCTCGCAACCGGTGAGGGTCCGGGCCGGCGGGTCGGCGAGCTCGACGAGGAGATGGTCTATGAGTCCCGGGTCGGTGACCTGTTCACCCTCGGCACGAGCACCTGGCGGATCGAGGACATCACCCACGACCGGGTGCTCGTCACCCCGGCACCCGGGCTGCCGGGTCGGCTGCCGTTCTGGAAGGGCGACTCCCTCGGGCGTCCCGCCGAGCTCGGCCGGGCCGTCGGGGAGTTCGTCCGGGAGGTGGGCGCGCTGTCGGACGACGCGGCCCACGAGCGCGTGATGGCGGCGGGGCTGGACGCCTGGGCGGCCGAGAACCTGCTCACCTACCTGCGCGAGCAGCGGGAGGCCACGGGGCACCTGCCCGACGACCGCACCGTGGTCGTCGAGCGCTTCCGCGACGAGCTCGGCGACTGGCGCATCGCGGTCCACTCCCCCTTCGGCGCCCAGGTCCACGCCCCGTGGGCGCTCGCGCTCTCGGCCCGGATGCGCGACCGGTTCGGCGTCGACGTCCAGGCGATGCACGGCGACGACGGCATCGTCCTGCGGCTGCCGGACCTGGAGTGGGACGACGTCGAGGGCCTCGACCGGCGGGGCGTGGGCCGCGAGCTGCTCGAGCTGGTGACCCTCGACCCCGAGCAGGTGCGGGGCATCGTCACCGACGAGATCGGTGGCTCGGCGCTGTTCGCCTCCCGCTTCCGCGAATGTGCCGCCCGGGCGCTGCTGCTGCCCCGCCGGCGCCCCGACCGTCGCCAGCCGCTGTGGCAGCAGCGCCAGCGGGCCTCGCAGCTGCTCGAGGTCGCCAGCCGCTTCCCCACCTTCCCCATCGTCCTGGAGGCCGTGCGCGAGTGCGTCCAGGACGTCTTCGACGTGCCGGGCCTGACCGAGCTGATGCGCGACGTCGCCGCCCGGCGGGTCACCGTGGTCGAGGTCGAGTCGGCCACGCCGTCCCCGTTCGCCGCCTCGCTCCTGTTCGGCTACGTCGCCCAGTTCCTCTACGAGGGAGACACCCCCCTCGCCGAGCGCCGGGCCGCCGCCCTCGCCCTCGACCCGGGCCTGCTCGCAGAGCTCCTCGGCGGCTCCGAGGGGCTCGCGCTGCGCGACCTCCTCGACGCCGAGCAGGTCGCCCGCACCGAGGCCGAGCTCCAGCGCCTGACCCCCGAGCGTGCCGCACGCGACGGCGACGACGTGCTCGACCTGCTGCGCGCCCTCGGCCCGCTGAGCGTCGACGCCGTGCTGCAGCGCTGCCGCGAGGGGGTGACCGGCGACGACGTCGAGGCGTGGCTGGGCGGGCTCGAGGCCGTCCGGCAGGTCATCCCCGTCCGGGTCGCCGGCGAGGAACGGTGGGCCGCGGTCGAGGACGCCTCCCGGCTGCGCGACGCCCTCGGTGCCTCCCTCCCGCCGGGGGTGGCGCAGACCTTCCTCGAGCCGGTCGCGGACCCGCTCGGCGACCTCGTCGCGCGCTACGCGCGCACCCACGCGCCGTTCCGTCCCGCCCAGGTCGCGCAGGCCTACGGCCTCGGCGTGGCCGTCGTGGCCCCCGCCCTCGCCCGCCTCGTCGCGAGCGGCCGGGTGGTCGAGGGCGAGCTGCTGCCGACCGGCGGCGGAGGCACCGAGCTCTGCGACGCCGAGGTGCTGCGCACCCTCCGCCGCCGTTCGCTCGCGGCGCTGCGGGCCGAGGTCGAGCCGGTGCCGCCCGAGGCGTTCGGCCGTTTCCTCGCCGAGTGGCAGGGGGTCGGCGGCCGGCTGCGGGGTCGCGACGGAGTCCTGCGCGTGGTCGAGCAGCTCAGCGGTGCGGTGCTGCCCGCGAGCGCGGTCGAGTCCCTCGTGCTGCCCGCCCGGGTGGCCGACTACTCCCCCGCGCTGCTGGACGAGCTCCTCGCCAGCGGTGAGGTGCTCTGGGCCGGTCACGGGTCCCTGCCCGGTGACGACGGCTGGGTCTCGCTGCACGTCGCCGACTCGGCCCAGCTCACCCTCCCCGGACCGGACCCCGACCAGGTCCCCGACGAGGACGGCCGGGCGCTGCTCGACGCGCTCGCCGGGGGCGGCGGGCACTTCTTCCGTGGTCTGGCCGACCGCCTGGGGTCCAGCGACGACGAGGCGCTGGCCACCTCGCTGTGGGGACTCGTGTGGTCCGGCCGGGTCACCGGCGACACCTTCGCCCCCGTCCGCGCGCTGCTCGCCGGCGGGCGGACGGCGCACCGCCGCGCGGCGAGCGGGCCGCGGCGTACCCGCTACGGGGGGCGGCGTGGACCCCTGGGCGCCCTCGGGTCCGCCCCCACCCGCCCCGCGCTGCCCCTGCGCTCCGGGCCGCCACGCACCACCGGGCGGTGGTCCCTGCTGTCGCCGGTCGACCAGGAGCCCACCCTGCGCGCGCTCGCCACGGCCGAGCTGCTGCTCGACCGGTACGGCGTGGTGACGCGCGGGGCCGTCGCCGCCGAGGACGTCCCCGGGGGGTTCGCCGGGGTGTACCGGGTCTACGGCCGGGCGGAGGAGAGCGGCCGGGTGCGCCGCGGCTACTTCGTCGAGGGGCTGGGCGCCTCGCAGTTCGGCACGTCGGGCGCCATCGACCGGCTCCGGGCCGGCGGCCACCACCGGGGCGGTGCCGACGCCGTCGTGCTCGCCGCGAGCGACCCGGCCAACCCCTACGGCGCCGCCCTCCCGTGGCCCGAGCGCGTCCTCGACACCGCGCCCGAGGACGCACCCGAGGGCCGCCGTCGGCGCCACCAGGCGGGGCGCAAGGCCGGTGCGGTCGTCGTGCTCGTCGGTGGCCTGCTGGCCCTCTACGTCGAGCGGGGCGGCCGCACGCTGCTCACCTACAGCGACGACGTCGAGGTGCTCACGGTGGCCGCGACGGCTCTCGGCGCGGCGGTGCGCCAGGGGCATCTCGGGCGGGTCACCGTCGAGCGGGCCGACGGTGACCGGCTGCTCGGCTCGGACCACCCGGTGGCGGCCGCGCTCGAGGCGGCCGGCTTCCACCTCACCCCGCGTGGCCTGCGGATGCGGCGGTGAGGGCCTGTGCCGGAGGGTGACACCGTCCACCGCACCGCGGACCGGCTGCACCGGGCGCTCGCCGGGCGGCTCGTCACCCGGGCCGAGCTGCGCTGGCCGAGCGTGCCCGACGTGGACCTGCGGGGGGTGGTGACCCTCGAGGTGGTCGCTCGCGGCAAGCACATCCTCCACCGCTTCGCGACGGGCACGACGCTGCACACCCACCTGCGGATGGAGGGCCAGTGGCGGGTGGAGCACCCCGGCGCACGCACCGAGCGGGCACTGCGCCGCCACGACCTGCGGGCCGCCGTGCTCACCGAGGACTGGTCGGCCCTCGGGCTCCGGCTCGGGATGCTCGACGTCCTCCCGACGGCGCGCGAAGGCGACCTCGTCGGGCACCTCGGGCCGGACGTGCTCGGGCCCGACTGGGACCCGGCGCGGGCCGCCGCGAACCTGCACCGGCACCCCGGGACGCTCGCCGAGGCCCTGCTCGACCAGCGGGTCCTCGCCGGTGTCGGGACGTTCTGGGCCAGCGAGCTGCTCTTCCTCCACGGGCTGCACCCGTGGGCTCCCGCGGCAGGGACCGACCCGGACACCGTGCACCGGCTGCTCACGCGCCTGCACCGGCTCATGGCCGCGGCCGAGCGCTCCGGCTGGCAAACGAGCACCGGGGTCGCCCGCGCCGGTGAGGACGGCTACGTCCACGCCCGCTCGGGCCGTCCGTGCCGCCGGTGCGGGGACACGGTCCGGGTCGCCCTGGCGGGGCGGGCCCCGCACGAGCGCACCGTGTTCTCGTGCCCCACGTGCCAGGGCGGCCTCGCGCCGGGCGACGACGGGCGGGTACAGCGCCCCCTGGGGAGCACCCCCGGGCCCCGGGGGGCCTACCGGCGCCGCACCCCGTGAGGGTCGCGCGCGCTCAGGCGGCGGAGGCCGAGACCTCGCCGGCGGCGGGCCCGACGGGGAGGGTGACCGGCGCGCGGAGGGTCTCGACGTGCTCGACCCGCTGCTGGACCAGGCCGAGCAGCTCGGAGAGGCTGACCCCCAGGCCGTCGCAGACCGAGGCGAGCAGCTCGGAGGAGGCCTCCTTGGTCCCGCGCTCGATCTCGCTGAGGTAGCCGAGGGAGACCGCGGCGGTCGCGGCGACGTCGCGCAGCGTGCGGCCCTGGCCCGTGCGCACCTCGCGCAGGACCTCGCCCAGCTCGTGGCGAAGCAGGATCACGGTGTCTCCTCGGTGGACCTCGGCCCGTCGGTCGTGCCACCACCGTACCGCGCACCACCCGCAGCGTCCCGCAGGTCCTGGACGGCGCGGGAGAGCAGGTCGAGGGCGAGCCACACGGTGGCCGCGCGCACGGCGGCTCGGTCACCGGTCAACGCGTGCTCCTCCACGGCTGTTCCACCGGGCCCCGCGACGGCGAGGAAGACCGTGCCGACCGGCGCACCGTCGGCCGGCTCCGGGCCGGCGACCCCGGTGGTCGACACCCCGAGGTCGCTGCCGAGCACCCGGCACGCCCCACGGGCCAGCTGGGCGGCCACCTGCGGGTCGACCGCCCCGGCGCGCCGCAGCAGCTCCTCGTCGACCCCGAGCACCGAGGCCTTCAGGTCGGTGGCGTAGGCGACGACCCCGCCGCGCACGACCGCAGAGGCCCCCGGGACGTCCACGAGCGCGGCACAGACCAGCCCACCGGTCAGCGACTCGGCCGTGCCGACGCTCAGCCCGGCCTCGGCCAGGTCCGCGACGAGCCGTGCGGCCTCGCCGCTCACGACGCCGGCCCCGCCTCACCGGCCCGCCGCGCGGCGCGCTCGGCCCGCTTGCGCTCGGCCCGCTCGCTCGTGCGGCGCAGCCGGAGGGCCTGCACGAGGTAGTCCAGGCCGGTGACGACGGTGAGCACGACGGCCGCACCGAGCAGCACCCAGGCCAGCGCGTCCCACAGGCCCGGCGCCGGCATCGTCCAGCGCGGCCACAGGAAGAGGCCGATGCCGATCGTCTGCAGGAGGGTCTTGAGCTTCCCACCGCGGTTGGCGGCCATGACCCCGTGCCGGATCACCCAGAACCGCAGCGCGGTGACCCCCCACTCCCGCAGGAGGACGAGCCCGGTGACCCACCACATCACCTCACCGACGCTCGAGAGCCCGACGAGCGCCATCGTCACCAGGGCCTTGTCGGCGATCGGGTCGAGGACCTTCCCGACGTTCGTCACGAGGCCTCGGCTGCGAGCGAGGTCGCCGTCGACCCGGTCGGTGACCATCGCGAGGGCGAACACCGCGAACGCGGCCCAGCGGTAGCCGGGCTGCTGGCCGCCGTGCGCCAGGAGCAGCCAGCCGAAGACGGGCACGAGCGCCAGCCGCACGAGCGTGAGAACGTTGGCGATGTTCCAGACGCTCGGGCCGGTCTCGGGGACGGCGGGGCTCGCCGGGTCGATGCCGACGCGGTACGGGTCGCTCATCCGCCCGTCGGCGAGCGGCCCGGGCCGCACGGGCCGCGGGGGGCGCGGCGGGTGCTCGCTCATCGGGCCTCCACGAGCAGGTCGACCCCCTCGGCCCCGACGACGGCACCCTGGAGGAACGTGCCGACCTGCGGGCGGGGCCGCCCGGCGGGGACGCGCAGAAGGCAGACGCCGTCGACCTCCGGCCCCTGGTGCTCGGCCCTCCCGAGCACGAGGCCGTCCTCGTCCTCGTCGTGCTCCTCGACGAGGACGGTGACCGGCTCGCCGACCCGCTCGAGCGCCCGCTGCGCCGTGAGCTCCTCGACGAGCCCCGTCACCCGCTCGACCCGCTCGGCAACGACCTCCGGGCGGAGGTGGCCCGGGAGCCCTTCGGCCTCGGTGCCGTCCTCGTCGGAGTACCCGAAGACACCGACGACGTCGAGCCGGGCGGCGAGAAGGAACCGCTCGAGCTCTTCGACGTCGGCCTCGGTCTCGCCGGGGAAACCGACGATGACGTTGCTGCGGGCCCCCGCGGCCGGCTGCCGCTCGCGCACCCCCTCGAGCAGCCCGAGGAAGGCCTCGGTCCCCCCGAAGCGCCGCATCCGCCGCAGCACCGGCGTGGAGGCGTGCTGGAAGGACAGGTCGTACCAGGCGCACACGCCGGGTGTCGCGGCCATCGTCTCGAGCAGCCCGGGGCGGACCTCGGCCGGCTGGAGGTAGGACACCCGGACCCGCTCGACCCCCTCGACCGCCGCGAGCTCGGGCAGCAGCGCCTCGAGCAGTGCGAGGTCGCCGAGGTCCTTGCCGTAGGACGTCGAGTTCTCGCTGACGAGGAGCAGCTCGCGCACCCCCTCGCCGGCGAGCCAGCGGGCCTCGTCGAGGACCTCGGAGGGACGGCGGGAGACGAACGAGCCCCGGAAGGAGGGGATGGCGCAGAAGGCGCAGCGCCGGTCGCAGCCGCTCGCGATCTTCAAGGGAGCCCAGGGAGCCGAGCCCAGCCGGGCGCGCACCACCGGCCCGCCGTGGCCCGGCAGCGCGACCGCGCCGGAGGCCGCCGGCCGGGCGAGCGGCGCCAGCGGCAGCAGCCGGCGGCGGTCGCCAGGGACGTGGGCCGGCGGCCGCCCGCCGGCGAGCACCGACTGCAGATGCGTGGACATCTGCGCGTAGGAGTCGAAGCCGAGGACCGCGTCGGCGTCCGGGAGCTCCTCGGCGAGGGTGCGCCCGTAGCGCTCGGCGAGACAGCCGACGGCGACGACGGCCCGGGTGCGTCCGCTCTCCTTGAGGTCGGCGGCCTCGAGGAGGGTGTCGATGGAGTCCTTCTTGGCCTGCTCGACGAAGCCGCACGTGTTGACCACCGCGACGTCGGCGTCGGCGGCGTCCTCGACGAGGCGCCACCCGTCGGCGGCCAGCCGCCCGGCGAGCTCCTCGGAGTCGACCTCGTTGCGGGTGCAGCCGAGGGTGACGAGCGCCACGCTGCCGCGGGTCGCACGGGTGGTCATGCCGTCACTCTAGTTGCGCGCCGCGGCTGACCCCGCGGCCCCCGGTAGGGTCGCGCGCATGCCCGAGCACACGAGCGAGCGGATCCGCGCGCTGCTGCGCGACCACCCGGTCCTCGACGGCCACAACGACCTGCCGTGGGAGGCGCGCGAGCGCGTCGGCTACGACTGGGGCCGGCTGGACCTGGCCGCCGGAGGTCTCCCGACCCACACCGACCTGCCCCGCCTGCGCGAGGGCGGCGTGGGCGCGCAGTTCTGGTCGGTCTTCGTGCCGGCGACCCTCCAGGGCGACGCCGCGCTGGCGGCCACCCTCGAGCAGGTCGACGCGGTCCACTCGATGGTCCGCCGCTACCCGCGCGACCTGGCCCTGGCCACCTCCCGCCGCGAGGTGGAGGCCGCCGTGGCCCGCGGACGGGTGGCCTCGCTCATGGGGGCCGAGGGCGGGCACAGCATCGACTCCTCGCTCGGGACGCTGCGGATGCTCTTCGCGCTCGGCGTGCGCTACCTCACCCTGACGCACAACGACAACGTGCCGTGGGCCGACTCCGCGACCGACGAGCCCTGCCACGGCGGCCTGACCACGTTCGGGCGGGAGGTCGTGCGGGAGATGAACCGGCTCGGGATGCTCGTCGACCTCTCCCACGTCGCGGCCACGACGATGCACGACGCCCTCGACGTCGCCGAGTCCCCGGTGCTCTTCTCGCACTCCTCGGCCCGGGCCGTCTGCGACCACCCCCGCAACGTGCCCGACGACGTCCTCGAGCGGCTCACGGCCAACGGCGGGGTCTGCCTCGTGACGTTCGTGCCGAAGTTCGTCAGCCCCGCGGTGCGCGAGTGGGACCTCGAGGCGGCCGACGCGGCGCTCGCCGCCGGCGTCTCTCCCGCCGACCACGTGGCGTACACGGCGTTCGCGGCTGCCCGCCGACGCACCCACCCCGCACCGCAGGCCACGGTCGCGGACGTCGTGGCGCACTGCGAGCACGTCCGGGAGGCCGCCGGGGTCGAGCACGTCGGGCTCGGCGGCGACTACGACGGCGTCGACGTCCAGCCGGTGGGGCTCGAGGACGTGCGCGGGTACCCCCGGCTGCTCGCCGCGCTCGCCGAGCGCGGCTGGAGCGACGCCGACCTCGCCGCACTGACCAGCGGCAACGCCCTGCGGGTCCTCGGCGAGGCCGAGGAGCGCGCCGGGGCCCTCGCCGCCACCCGGGGCCCGTCGCTGGCCCGGATCGAGGACCTCGACGGGGTCCCGGCCTGACCGGCGGGCCGGGTCACTGCCGGGCGCGCATCACCGTGAGGGCGACGAGCCGGGAGATGACCATCGCGACGTAGAGCACGCCGCCGAGCTGCTCGATCGTCACCACGGCCCGGGCCTGCGGGCGCACCGGCCCGACGTCCGAGAGCCCGACGCTCGTGAGGTTGGCGCCGGAGAAGTAGAGCAGCTCGAGCAGGCTGCGCTGCCCGGGCCCGTCGACCGAGGTGAACGAGTGCGGCCAGACCTCCTGGATGGCCAAGAAGACGTAGGCGAAGGCGAAGACGAGGACCGTGAAGCAGGCGCCGACGGCGAACAGCTCGTCCTTGGTGACCCAGGCGTCCTCGAACATGTACGAGATGAGCGCGTAGGCCGTGTAGACGTAGAAGACCGCGAGGGCCGTGTGGGCCAGCACGAGCACGAGCGACTCCGGGCTGAGGATGCTCCACACCTCGAAGACGGCAGCGGGGAGCGCGAAGATCACCGACAGCCAGGTCAGGGCCGGCGTGCTGCGCACGGTGAACACCGCCGCGGTGACCGCAGCGAGGCTGAGCAGGGAGATGAGCGCCCGGCCCAGGCCCGTGCTCTGGGGGCCGCTGTCCTGGAGGAAGGGCAGCAGGAGGATGACGAGCACCTGGGCCATCAGGAGGAAGGCCGAGGGCTGCTTGCGCAGCGTCGCCCGCCACCGGCCCCACGTCGAGGCCGGCTCCTGGAGCTCGTCCCACATCACCGCCATGGCCGACACCGTAGTCCCCGGGCGGCGCCCGGCGGGGATGCCGGTCAGCGCCGGCCGGTGAGGTCCCAGGCGTCCTCGGAGCCGTCCTCGCCGTCGCCGTGGTCGACGGCGACCGGGTAGCGGTCGAGGTCCTCGGCGACGGCGTCGACCCCGTAGCGCACGACGGGCACCTCCGCGGTGTCCTCGCCGCTCGGACCGGCAGGCGGGGTCGCACCCCCGGGCGCGGCCGCCCGGGCGAGGGTGTGGGCGTCGCCGTCCATCGCCTCGCCGTCGAACGGCTCCTCGGCCTCGGGGACGTCCTCGCCGCGCAGCAGCGCCAGGGTGGTCGGCAGGTCCTCGGCCTTGACGAGCACGTCGCGCGCCTTGGAGCCCTCGCTCGGGCCGACGACGCCACGCGACTCGAGCAGGTCCATGAGCCGGCCGGCCTTGGCGAAGCCGACCCGCAGCTTGCGCTGGAGCATCGAGGTGGACCCGAACTGGGTCGTCACGACGAGCTCGGTCGCCTGGAGCAGCAGGTCGAGGTCGTCGCCGATGTCGTCGTCGACCTGCTTCTTCGGCGCGGCGACGGTGACGTCCTCGCGGTAGGCCGGCGCGAGCTGGCCCTTGACGTGCCCGACGACGCCGTGGATCTCGGACTCGGTCACCCACGCGCCCTGGACGCGCATCGGCTTGCTCGCGCCCATCGGCAGGAAGAGCGCGTCGCCCTGGCCGATGAGCTTCTCGGCGCCGGGCTGGTCGAGCACGACCCGGCTGTCGGCGAGCGAGGAGGTGGCAAACGCCATCCGGGAGGGCACGTTGGCCTTGATCAGGCCGGTGACCACGTCGACCGAGGGTCGCTGGGTCGCCAGGACGAGGTGGATGCCCGCCGCCCGGGCGAGCTGGGTGATCCGGACGATCGACTCCTCGACGTCGCGGGGGGCGACCATCATCAGGTCGGCGAGCTCGTCGACGATGACGAGCAGGTACGGGTAGGGCGCGATGACCCGCTCCGAGCCCGGCACGGGCGAGACCTTGCCGGCCCGCACCGCCTTGTTGAAGTCGTCGATGTGCTTGAAGCCGAACTGCGCGAGGTCGTCGTAGCGGGTGTCCATCTCCCGCACGACCCACTGGAGGGCCTCCGCGGCCTTCTTCGGGCTCGTGATGATCGGGGTGATCAGGTGCGGGATGCCTTCGTAGGCGGTCAGCTCCACCCGCTTGGGGTCGACGAGGACGAGGCGAACCTCGTCCGGGGTGGCCCGCATGAGGACCGAGACGATGAGCGAGTTGACGAAGCTGGACTTGCCCGCGCCGGTGGCCCCGGCGACGAGCATGTGCGGCATCTTGGCGAGGTTGGCGATGACGTACCCGCCCTCGACGTCCTTGCCGACGCCCATGACCATGGGGTGCTCGGTCCCGCGGGCCACCTGGCTGCGCAGCACGTCCCCGAGGCTCACCTTCTCGCGGTCGGTGTTGGGGATCTCGATGCCGATCGCGGACTTGCCGGGGATCGGCGAGAGGATGCGCACGTCGGCGCTCGCGACCGCGTAGGCGATGTTGCGCGAGAGGGCGGTCACCCGCTCGACCTTGATCCCGGGGCCGAGCTCGACCTCGTAGCGGGTGACCGTCGGCCCGCGGGTGAACCCGGTCACCTGGGCGTCGATGTCGAACTGCTCGAGCACCTGGGTGAGCGCCTCGACGACCCGGTCGTTGGCCGCGCTGCGCGTCTTGTGCGGGCTGCCGGCCGAGAGGATCCCGGAGTCGGGCAGGGCGTAGGTGACGTCGCCGGCGAGCGAGAGCTGCTCGACGCGCTGGGGAAGCTGCGAGGTGGGCGGGGCCTCCAGGGAGGTCTTGGCGGCCGCCGCGGAGGGGGCGAGCCCGGCGGACCCGGCCGGGTCTCCCCCGGCAGCCGCGGCGTCGGGCGCGGCGGGCCGCTTCTGGCCCGGCCGCAGCCGCTTGCCGGTCCGGGGGTCGACGGCGACGGCCTGCTCGAAGGCCTCGCGCTCGGCGACCTCGTCGGTCTCGGGCGTCCGGCGGGGGCGCCGGCGCCGCGGTTCCGGCTCCGGTTCCGGGTCCTCGGCGGTGGCCGGCTGGGCACCGGTGAGCCGGTCGGCGACCTCGCGCAGCCGCTGCGGTACCTGGTGCAGCGGGGTCGCGGTGAGGACGAGGACCCCGAAGAGTCCGAGGAGCAGCAGGAGGGGCACGGTGCCGTACACCGAGACCGCGGCCTCGAGCGGGCTGGAGGCGAGGAAGCCGATGATGCCCCCCGCGGCCCGCATGCCGTCCGCCCCCTCGGGCGGGGTCGGGATGCCGGCCGAGACGTGCACGAGGCCACAGGTGGCGAAGGTCAGCGCGACCGTGCCCACCGCCATCCGCGAGGTGGCCGCGTCGTCGGCGGGAGCGCGCAGGATGCGCAGCCCGAACGCGAGGAGCACGAGCGGGGCGGCGTACCCGACCTTGCCGAGGGTGCCGGCGACCACGGCGTGGACGATGGTCCCCACCGCGCCGGGCATCCCCCACCACTCCCGCGAGGCGACGACGACGGCGAGGGCGACGAGCAGCAGCCCCACCCCGTCACGACGGTGCTCGGGCTCGAGGTCGCGGCCGGTGTCGCCGACCTTGCGCGCCACGGCGCCGGTCGCGTGGGCCAGGCCCATCCACGTGCTCTGGGCGGCCCGCAGCGGCAGCGGGAGCCCCCCCTTGGGTGGGGTGCGCCGCCGGGCCCGGGGCGCCGCCGACCCCGAGCGGCTCGCGGGGCGTCGGGTGCCGCCGCGGGCGCGCGAGGTCGTGGACGTGCGTGTCGCCATGCCCGCAGGCTACGCGAGAGTCACACAGGACTCACGCGTCACACGCGGAGCACCGCCACGCCAGACAGGAGTGCGGCGTCCCGCTCGACCCCTGTCTTCGAGTGGGACGCCGCACCTGCCGGCCCCGTGGAAGGGTCGAGGCCGGCACCTGTGTCTCCCACCCTGGGAGCCCCCCGCCGAAGCGGGGGACGCGCTGGGCGGATGGGGGACCTCCGGGGCGGGCGAAGAGCCCTGCCCGGAGAGTGGCTTGACCCTGCGCTGACTCCCACTTTACTAACTCTTTACTGTTGGCACGTGCTCATCGGCGAAAAAAGATCCGAGAACCTGCCGGCCGCCCGTCGCTCGGGCGGGCTCAGGCCTCGATGACCGTCGGGATGATCATCGGCCGCCGGCGGATCCTGCGCCCCACCCAGGTGCCGAGGGTCCGGCGGACGACCTGCTGGAGCTGGTAGGAGTCGGTGACCCCCTGGGCGGTCGCCTGGGCCAGCGCCTCCTCGATGCGGGGCCGGACCTCGTCGAAGACGATGTCGTCGGGGGTGAACCCGCGCGCGATGATCTCCGGCCCGGCGACGAGCTTCCCGCTGCTGGAGTCGACGACGACCACCACCGAGATGAACCCCTCGTCGCGCAGGATCCGACGGTCCTTGAGCAGGGTCTCGTCCGCCTCGCCGACCGAGGACCCGTCGACGTACACGTAGCCGCACTCGACCGCACCGGCCACCCGGACCCGCCCGCCCACGAGGTCGACGGCGACGCCGTCCTCGACGACGACGACCCCCCGGGGGTGCACCCCGGTCTGGACCGCGAGCTCGGCGTTGGCCTTGAGGTGGCGCCACTCCCCGTGCACCGGCAGCACGTTGCGCGGCTTGACGATGTTGTAGCAGTAGAGCAGCTCGCCGGCGCTGGCGTGCCCGGAGACGTGCACCTTCGCGTTGCCCTTGTGGACGACGGTCGCGCCGAGCCGCATCAGGCCGTTGATCACGCGGTAGACGGCGTTCTCGTTGCCGGGGATGAGCGAGGAGGCGAGCAGGACGGTGTCGCCCTCCCCCACCTCGATCCGGTGGTCGCGGTTGGCCATCCGCGAGAGGGCGGCCATCGGCTCGCCCTGGCTCCCCGTGCACACGAGGACGACCTTGCGGTCGGGCAGGTCGTCGAGCGCCTTGACGTCGACGAGCACGCCGTCGGGCACGTGCAGGTAGCCCAGCTCGGCGGCGATGCCCATGTTGCGCACCATCGAACGGCCGATGAGTGCCACCTTGCGGCCGGCCTTGGACGCGGCGTCGAGCACCTGCTGGACCCGGTGGACGTGCGAGGAGAAGCAGGCGACGATGATCCGCCGCTCGGCGTGCCGGAAGACCTTGTCGATGGCCGGCGCGATCTCCCGCTCGGGGGTGGTGAAGCCGGGGACCTCGGCGTTGGTGCTGTCGGTGAGGAACAGGTCGACACCCTCCTCCCCGAGCCGGGCGAAGGCGCGCAGGTCGGTCAGGCGCCCGTCGAGCGGGAGCTGGTCCATCTTGAAGTCACCGGTGTGCAGCAGGGTCCCCCCGGAGGTGCGCACGCACACCGCGAGCGCGTCGGGGATGGAGTGGTTCACGGCGACGAACTCGCAGTCGAACACCCCGAGCCGCTCCCGGGCCCCTTCGGCCACCCCGAGGGTGAACGGGGTGATCCGGTGCTCCTTGAGCTTGGCCTCGACGAGCGCCAGGGTCAGCTGCGAGCCGACGAGCGGGATGTCCGGCTTGAGGCGCAGCAGGTAGGGCACCGCCCCGATGTGGTCCTCGTGGCCGTGGGTGAGGACGATGGCCTGCACCTGCTCGAGGCGGTCCTCGATCGAGGAGAAGTCCGGCAGGATGAGGTCGATCCCCGGGTGGTGGTCGTCGGGGAAGAGGACGCCGCAGTCGATGACGAGCAGCTGCCCCTCGTGCTCGACGACCGTCATGTTGCGGCCGATCTCGCCGAGGCCGCCGAGGGGGGTCACCCGGACGCCTCCGGGGGCGAGCGGGGCGGGGGTGTCCAGGTCGGGGTGGGGGTGGCTCATGAGTCCTTCGGGGTGGGGAGGGTGGCCAGGGCCGTGCGGAGCAGCGCGAGGTGCTCGGGCGGCGACTCGACCAGGGGCAGGCGGACGGTGGCGTGCTCGAGGACGCCGAGCTCGACGAGCGCGGCCTTGGCCATGATCGCGCCCTGCGAGGTGGTCATGAGCGCCTCGACGACGGGCACGAGGCCGGCGTGCAGCCGCCGCGCGCTCACCAGGTCGCCGCGGTCGACGGCCTCGACCATCGCCCGGTAGTGCGCACCGGCGACGTGGCCGACGACCGAGACCACGCCGGTGGCCCCCAGGGCGAGCAGCGGCAGGTTGAGCGCGTCCTCACCGCTGAACCACAGCAGGTCGGTCGCGGCCATCGCGCGGGTCGCCGCCCACAGGTCGCCCTTGGCGTCCTTGACGGCGAGCACGCGGGGATGCTCGGCGAGGGCGAGCAGCGTCTCGTGGGCGAACGCGATGCCGGTGCGCCCGGGGATGTCGTAGAGCATGACCGGCAGGTCGGTGGCGTCGGCCACCGCACGACAGTGGGCGACGAGGCCGGGCTGGGTGGGCTTGTTGTAGTACGGCGAGACGAGCAACAGACCCTCGGCCCCGGCCCGGGCCGCCTCGGTGGCCATGTGGACGGCGTGCGCGGTGTCGTTGGACCCGACACCCGCCACCACCCGGGCTCGCCCGGCCGCGGCCCGGGAGACCCGGGCGACCGTCGCGATGCTCTCCTCGTCGGTGAGCGTCGAGGCCTCCCCCGTCGTGCCGTTGACGACGAGCCCGTCGTGGCCGGTCGCGAGCAGGTGCTCGACGAGGGCCTCGAGACCACCCTCGTCGACCGCCCCGCCCGGCACCATCGGCGTGACCATCGCGGTGAGGACCCGGCCGAAGGGTGAGGGAGGCATGCCCTCCAGCGTAGTGCTCGCCCGCGCGGGCCGGCCCACCCGTCGGGCGACCGGTGAGTCGGCGGTGCCGAGTAGTCTCGCGGCGTGCGCCAGTACCTCGACCTGCTCGACCACGTCGCCAGCCACGGTGTGCGCAAGTCCGACCGCACCGGCACCGGGACACGCAGCGTCTTCGGGTACCAGATGCGCTTCGACCTCACCGCCGGCTTCCCCGTCCTCACCACCAAGCGGCTGCACCTGCGCTCGATCATCGGGGAGCTGCTGTGGTTCCTGCGCGGCGACACCAACGTGCGCTGGCTGCAGGAGCGCGGCATCACCATCTGGGACGAGTGGGCCGACGAGCACGGCGACCTCGGGCCGGTCTACGGGCACCAGTGGCGCTCCTGGCCGACGCCGGACGGCCGCACGGTCGACCAGATCGCCGCCGTCCTGGAGTCCCTGCGGACCAACCCCGACTCGCGCCGGCACCTCGTCTCGGCCTGGAACGTGGCCGAGGTCGAGGCGATGGCCCTGCCGCCGTGCCACACGATGTTCCAGTTCTACGTCCGCCCCGCCGACGACGGCGGCCCGGCCCACCTGGACTGCCAGCTCTACCAGCGCAGCGCCGACGTCTTCCTCGGGGTCCCCTTCAACATCGCGAGCTACGCGCTGCTCACGATGATGGTCGCCCAGCAGACCGACCTGCGCCCCGGCGAGCTCGTCCACACCCTCGGCGACGCCCACCTCTACCTCAACCACCTCGAGCAGGCGGCGCTCCAGCGCAGCCGCGAGCCGGGCCCCCTGCCGACGATGCGGATCACCCCGCGCGAGAGCATCGACGCCTACGAGCTGGAGGACTTCGAGCTCGTCGGCTACGAGGCCCACCCCTCGATCAAGGCCCCGATCGCGGTATGACCCGCGTCTCCCTCATCGCCGCCGTCGCCCGTAACGGGGTCATCGGCTCGGGCAGCTCGCTGCCGTGGCACCTGCCCGAGGACTTCGCCTTCTTCAAGCGCACGACGATGGGCCACCCGCTCGTCATGGGGCGCCGCACCTTCGACTCCATCGGCCGGGCCCTGCCCGGGCGGCGCACCATCGTCATCACCCGCCAGCCGCACTGGTCGCACGCCGAGGTCGAGACCACCCACTCCCTCGCCGAGGCGCTCTCGCTCGCCGGGCCCGCCGACGAGGTCTTCGTCGCCGGTGGCGGTGAGGTGTACGCGGCGGCGATGCCCTACGCCCACCGGCTGCTGCTCACCGAGGTCGACCTCGAGCCCGCCGGCGACGTGCACTTCCCCCCGGTCGACCCGAGCACCTGGCGGGAGAGCGCGCGTGAGCCGCGCGAGCACTTCGCCTGGGTCACCTACGAGCGCCGCTGAGCCCCTGGCCGGTCATCGGTAGGGTCGTCGGCGTGTCCGTCCACGCCGCGCTCACCGACCACGTCGCCGTCCTCACCATCGACCGCACCCACCGCCGCAACGCCCTCGACCTGGCCACCCTCGAGGAGCTGCACGCCGCCGTCGTCTCGGCCGTGGACGCCGGGGCGCGCGCGCTCGTGGTCACCGGCGCCGAGGGCCACTTCTGCGCCGGAGCCGACCTCACCGAGCTCGAGGACGTCTCGTTCACCCGGCGGCTCGCCGAGGTCCTCGAGCACCTGGCCGGTCTCCCCCTCGTCACGGTCGCGGCCGTCGAGGGCTCGTGCATGGGCCTGGGCATGCAGCTGGCGCTCGCCTGCGACGTCCGGGTCGTCGCGGACTCCGCGCGCTTCGCCGTCCCGGTGGCGCGCCTCGGGCTCATGGTCGACCACTGGACCCTCGACCGGCTGGCCCGGGTCTGGGGCGAGGGCGCGGCCCGCCACCTCGTGCTCACCGCCGCCGTCCTCGACGCCGAGGACGCCTGGCGCCTCGGCTTCACCCAGGTGCGCGGCGGCCTCGAGGAGGCCCGCACCCTGGCGCAGCGCTGCACCGGCCTGGCGCCCCTGAGCCAGGCGGGGTCCAAGCTCGGGCTCGACACCCCCCACGACGACGCCCCGGCCGTGGCGCGCTACGAGGCGGCGTTCGCGCGGGCCTGGGCCAGTGAGGACCTCACCGAGGGCCGAGCGGCCTTCGCCGAGCGCCGCGAGCCCCGGTTCCGGGGCCACTGATGCCCGCCCCCGAGCACGGGCACGGGCACGGGCACGGGCATCCCGGCACCGGGCCGGTGGCCGACGCCAGCGTGCGCGGTGCGGGCCCGAACGACGCGCCGGCGGTCGGCCGGGTCCAGGCGGCGGTCTTCCGCGACGCCTACGCCAGGCGCCTGCCCGAGGACGTCCTCGCCCTCTTCGAGCCCGACGCGTTCGCGCGGGCCTGGCGCGAGAGCCTCGCCCACCCGCCGCCCGGGGTGCACCGGCTGCTCGTGGCCCTCGCCGGCGCCCAGGTCGTCGGCGCCCTGGCCGTGGGCCCCTCCCAGGACCCCGACGCCGACCCGGCCTGGGCCGAGGTCACCCTGCTGGCGGTCCACCCCGACGCGCGCCGCCAGGGGCACGGCTCCCGGCTGCTCAACGCCTCGGTCGACGTCCTGCGTGAGGCCGGCGCCGAGGCGGTCACGGCCTGGCTGCCCGCCGACGACGAGCACACCCGAGGCTTCCTCACCGCCTCGGGGTTCGGACCGGACGGCGCCTACCGCGACCGGGTGGTCTCCCCGGACGGGGCCACCCTGCGGGAGGTCCGTCTCCTCGTCCGGGTCGGCGAGCCGGACGAGGGATGAGCGCCGAGGGCGCCGCACCGCTGTCCGCGCAGCGCCGGCGCACCGTCCGCCGCCAGGCGCTCTCGGTCGGTGCGGCGACCGGCGCCTACGGCGTCTCCTTCGGTGCGCTGTCGGTCGCCTCGGGCCTGGACGTGTGGCAGACCCAGGCACTCTCGCTGCTGCTGTTCAGCGGCGGGTCCCAGCTCGCGCTCGTCGGGGTCCTCGGTGCCGGTGGCAGTGGCGCCGCGGCGGTCGCGACCTCGACCCTGCTCGGGGTGCGCAACGGCCTCTACGGGCTGCAGACCTCCCGCATCCTCGAGGTCCGTGGCCTGCGGCGGCTGGCGGCGGCCCAGCTGACGATCGACGAGTCGACGGCGGTCGGCGTCGGGCAGCCCGAGCCGGCGGCGCAGCGGCTCGGCTTCTGGAGCACCGGACTCGCGGTCTTCGTCGGCTGGAACCTGATGACCCTGCTCGGCGCGGTCGTCGGCAACGCCCTCGGCGACCCGCGGCGGTACGGGCTGGACGCGGCGGCCGCTGCGGCGTTCGCGGCCCTTCTGTGGCCGCGGCTGCGCAGCGCAGACGCGGCCGCGACGGCCGTTCTCGCGGGGTTCGTCGCGCTCCTGGCCAGCCCCGCCCTCCCCGCCGGCGCGCCCGTCGTCCTCGCCGCGCTCGCGGCCCTGGTGGTGGGGCTGCGCCGCGGCGGCCGCCACGAGGGGCCACCGACCTCGCGCACCGGCGAGCTGCCCGGGGCGGACCCGCTGCCGTGACGACCTGGACCACGGTGCTCCTCGCGTGCGCCGCCGCCTACGCCCTCAAGCTCGCCGGATACCTCCTCCCGGCCCGCTGGGTGCAGGACGAGCGGAGCTCACGGGTCGTCGCCCTGCTCCCGGTGGCCCTGCTCGCCGCCCTCGTCGTGGTCCAGACGCTCGTCGCCGGCGGTGGGGAGCTCGTGCTCGACGCCCGGGCTGCCGCGCTCGGCGTTGCGGTGGTCCTGCTCGCGCTGCGCGCCGACTTCCTGGTCGTCGTCGCGGCGGCCGCGCTCGTCGCGGCCGGGCTACGCGCCCTCGGCTGGGGCTGACCCGGTGGCCCGGTACCGGTCGAGCACGAGCTGGACCACCCGCGGCTCGGGCAGGAGCGGCCCGGTGACGACGTCGGCGCCGGCCTGCTCCAGGCGGCCCTGGAAGAAGCCGGGCGCCAGCAGGTAGGAGGCGAGCAGGACGCGGCGGGCACCGGCGGCACGGGCATCGGCGACGGCCCGCGCGGCGCTCGGCGACGGACCGGCCGCGTAGCCGACGCCGACCGCCGTGCCGAGCCGGGCACCGAGCATCCGGGCGGTCTGCTCCGAGTCGGCCTGGGCCCGGGGGTCGCTCGAGCCTGCAGGGGCCAGGACGACCGCGTCCCCGGGTCGCAGCCGCCGGGCCAGCCGGTCCGCGAGGACCCCCACGAGGCGCTCGTCCGGGCCGAGGGCCGGCGCGAGGAGCACGTCCGGGCGCCCCGCGACCGCCGCGGCGAGGTCGACACGCACGTGGTAGCCCGCGGCGAGCAGCAGGGGCACGACGACGCCCGCCGGCCCGCTCGCGGCGGTGGGCAGGGCGGCGACGACGTCCTCGACCCGCGGTCCGTGGACGTCGACGTAGGCCTCACGGACCTCGGTCTCCGGCGCCGCCGCCGCCACCGCGGCCACGGCGTCGGCAACGGTCGCGCGGCCGTGCGGGTCCCGGGTGCCGTGGGCGCACAGGACGAGGACGGGGCCCATCCCCGGCCTAGGCGTCGAGGCCGAGGTAGTGCTCGAGCCCGACCGTCAGCCCCGGGTGCTCGGCCACCCGGCGCACCCCGGTGAGCACGCCCGTCATGAACGAGCTGCGCTCCAGCGAGTCGTGACGCAGCGTGAGCACCTCGCCGGGGTTGCCGAGCAGCACCTCCTGGTGGGCCACGAGACCGCGCAGCCGTACCGAGTGGACCGGGACGCCGTGCAGCCGGGCGCCGCGCGCCCCGTCGGGGTCGCGGGCGGTGGCGTCCGGGGCAGGAGGCACACCGGCGTGTGAGCGGGCCTCGGCGACGAGCTCGGCCGTGCGCGCCGCGGTGCCCGAGGGAGCGTCGACCTTGTCCGGGTGGTGCATCTCGAGGATCTCCACCGACTCGAAGAACGGCGCCGCGCGGCGGGCGAGCTCCATCATCAGGACCGCGCCGACGGCGAAGTTCGGGGCCACGAGAACCCCGACTCCCGGCGCCTCCTCGAGCTGGTCGCGCAGGCGCCCCAGACGCTCCTCGTCCCACCCGCTCGTCCCCACGACGACGTGCACGCCCCGGCCGACGCAGTGCGCGACCGTGGCCGGTGACGCGTCCGGGACCGTGAGCTCGACGGCCACGTCGGCGCCGGCGAGGTCGCCGAGCTCGTCGGTGCGACCGAACCGGCCGACGAGCTCGAGGTCGTCGGCGGCCTCGACCGCGGCGCAGGCGGCCCGGCCCATCCGCCCACCGGCCCCGACGACGGCCACCTTCGTCCCACTCATGACCGCCACTGTAGCCAGCGCCGGGGCCGCGCCTCGGCGGCCGCCGGTGCCCGTGGCGGGCAGGGCCCCGGACCGCGCCGTTCGTTCACCGGAAGTTCATCTTCAGGCGAGGACTGAGGTACCCTGAAGGTGAACAGCAGATGAACGACACGGAAAGGGGGCCTGAGATGAAGAAGGTCGCACCCACGACGACCCGTACCGGCCTGGCCGTGCGCTGGGTCCCGGTGACCGACACCACGGGCCGCACGCGCATGGAGATGCGCTGGAGCGCGCCCCACCAGCTGCGCGCCCGCGCCGCCGCCTGAGCCACTCCCCCGGAGCCCGCACCCCAGCCGGTGCGGGCTCCGGTGCGTCCGGGCCGCTGCGGCGGCTCAGGCCCAGGCAGCACCGCCCTCGGGCAGCGCCACGCCGCCGTCGCGCCCGTGGTCCCTCCCGTCGACCTCGGGCGCCGCAGCGGGGGGCACCGGCTCTGGTCGGTCCGGTGGCGCGGCCGTGCCCTCGCCGACCGCCGTGTCGTCCGTCGGTTCCTCCACGGGCCACCCCTCCTCCTGCATCCACGACCACCCCCCGGCCGTCGTGCGCCCACGGTAATCCACTCCCGGACACCGCGGTGGCAGCAAGCGGACACCGACACCGACGTGCCGGGGGCACCGACGCCAGGGCCCCGGCACACCGTCGGTGTGCCGGGGCCCCTGGGCGTCGGTCGGGTCAGACGTCGGCGCTGGCGCCCTCGTCCGAGCGCTCACCACGACCGCGGCCGCCGCGGCGGCGACGGGTGCGGCGGGGCCGCTCGGACCGCTCGCCGCCCTCGCCCTCGGCGGGCTCGGCGTCGTCGGCGGCCTCGTCCACGGCCTCGTCCACGGGGGCGTTCGACGCCGGCTCGGCGTCCGCGCCACCCTCGTCGTCGGCGAGCACGGCGGCGAGGCTGAGCTTGCCGCGCGGGTCGATCTCCTTGAGCTCGACCTGGATCTTCTGGCCGACCGAGAGGACGTCCTCGACGGCGTCGATCCGCTTGCCACCGACGAGCTTGCGCACCTCGGAGATGTGCAGCAGGCCGTCCTTGCCGGGCAGGAGGGAGATGAACGCCCCGAACGTCGTCGTCTTCACGACGGTCCCGAGGAAGCGCTCGCCCACCTCCGGCATCTGCGGGTTGGCGATGGCGTTGACCGCCGCACGGGCCGCCTCGGCCGACGGGCCGTCGGTGGCGCCGATGTAGACCGTGCCGTCGTCCTCGATGGAGATGTCGGCGCCGGTGTCCTCCTGGATCTGGTTGATCATCTTGCCCTTGGGGCCGATGACCTCGCCGATCTTGTCGACCGGGACCTTCACCGAGATGACGCGCGGGGCGTACGGGGACATCTCGTCCGGGGCGTCGATCGCCTCGTGCATGACGTCGAGGATGTGCAGGCGGGCGTCACGGGCCTGGGTCAGCGCACCGGCGAGCACGTCGGCGGGGATGCCGTCGAGCTTGGTGTCGAGCTGGATGGCGGTGACGAACTCCCGCGTCCCGGCGACCTTGAAGTCCATGTCGCCGAAGGCGTCCTCGGCACCGAGGATGTCGGTGAGCGCCGCGTACTGCGTCTGCCCGTCGACCTCCGCCGAGACCAGACCCATCGCGATGCCGGCGACCGGTGCGCGCAGCGGCACCCCGGCGTTGAGCAGCGAGAGGGTCGAGGCACACACGGACCCCATCGACGTCGACCCGTTGGAGCCGAGCGCCTCGGAGACCTGCCGGATCGCGTAGGGGAACTCCTCGCGGGTGGGCAGCACCGGCATCAGGGCCCGCTCGGCGAGCGCGCCGTGGCCGATCTCGCGGCGCTTCGGGGAGCCCACCCGGCCGGTCTCACCGGTCGAGTACGGCGGGAAGTTGTAGTTGTGCATGTAGCGCTTGCGGGTCACCGGCGAGAGGGTGTCCAGCTGCTGCTCCATCCGGAGCATGTTCAGCGTCGTCACGCCCATGATCTGGGTCTCGCCGCGCTCGAAGATCGCCGAGCCGTGGGCGCGGGGCAGGACCTCGACCTCGGCGCTCAGGGCGCGGATGTCGGCGAGGCCACGGCCGTCGATGCGGACCTTGTCGCGCAGGATGCGCTCGCGCACGAGCTTCTTCTGCACGCTGCGGTAGGCGGCGGACAACTCCTTCTCGCGGCCCTCGAAGCGCTCGGCGAGGGAGGCCTTCATCGACTCCTTGATCTCGTCGATGCGGCTCTCGCGCTCGGTCTTGCCGGCGATCTGCAGCGCCGAGGCGAGGTCGGCCGAGGTGGCCTCCTCGACCGCCGCGTAGGCGTCGTCCTCGTAGTCGAGGAAGATCGGGAACTGCTCGACCGGCTTGGCGGCCTTCTCGGCCAGCTCGCTCTGGGCCTCACAGAGGACCTTGATGAACTTCTTGCTGGCCTCGAGCCCCTCGGCGACGACCTCCTCGGTCGGCGCCTGCTTGCCGCCGACGGTCACGAGGTCCCAGGTGGACTCGGTGGACTCGGCCTCGACCATCATGATCGCGACGTCGTCGCCGGCGATCCGGCCCGCGACGACCATGTCGAACGTCGAGCGCTCGATGTCGCTGAAGTTCGGGAACGCGACCCACTGGCCGTCGATGAGGCTGACGCGCACGCCGCCGATCGGGCCGGAGAAGGGCAGGCCCGAGATCTGCGTCGACGCGCTCGCGCCGTTGATGGCGAGGACGTCGTACTGGTGGTCGGGGTTGAGGGACAGGACCGTGATGACGACCTGCACCTCGTTGCGCAGACCCTTGGTGAACGTGGGGCGCAGCGGGCGGTCGATGAGCCGGCAGGTGAGGATCGCGTCGGTCGACGGGCGGCCCTCACGACGGAAGAAGCTGCCGGGGATCTTGCCCGCGGCGTACATCCGCTCCTCGACGTCGACGGTCAGGGGGAAGAAGTCGAAACCCTCGCGCGGGGACTTCCCGGCGGTGGTGGTGGACAGGAGCATCGTGTCCTCGTCCAGGTAGGCGGCGACTGCGCCTCCGGCCTGCTTGGCCAGGCGCCCGGTCTCGAACCGGACGGTACGGGTACCGAAGCTGCCGTTGTCGATGACGGCTTCGGTGGCGGTGATCTCGGGACCCTCCATGGGCCCTCCTTTTCTTCGGGTGTCGCACCGCGCGCATCGTCGTTGTGCGCGGGTGTTCCTTCGGGTGGCGCCGCGGTGCGGCGCCGGACGTGCTGACGATGTTCAGTTGTGGTTCTCCACGAGCGGCCGGGGGCCGCTCACACGAGAGGGCGGCCCCCACGCGGATGCGGGGACCGCCCTCTCGGAAGTCTCAACGGCGCAGACCGAGCCGCTTGATGAGCGAGCGGTAGCGCTCGACGTCGATGCTCTCCAGGTAGCGCAGGAGCCGGCGGCGACGGCCGACGAGCAGGAGCAGGCCACGGCGGGAGTGGTGGTCGTGCCCGTGCTGGCGGCTGTGCTCGGTGAGGTCCTTGATGCGCTGGGTGAGCAGCGCGACCTGCACCTCGGGCGAGCCGGTGTCGCCCTCGGACGTGCCGTACTCGGTGATGATCTGCTGCTTGACCTCGGTGCTCAGAGGCATGGGGCGACGACTCTCCTGTTCCTGGTGTGCTGCGCGGCGCGCCCGGGCTGGTTCACCGGGGCTCTCTGGGTCCGCGGCCGATCTCACGGCAGTGCTCAAGGCTACCAGCGGGGGTACCGACCGCCTAATCGGCCGGCCGCCCCCCGGGCGTTCGACCCCCCGCACGGCGCCTCGGCGTCGTAGTCTTCGACACCAAGGTCAGCCATGCCACAGAGAGGTGGACATCGTGCCCCAGCGAGGACCCGGCCCGGCGCCGACCGCGGCCCCCGCCGACGCCGTCCGTGCCGCGTCCGTGCGCGGCATCGCCGAGGAGCTCGCCGGCCTGCGCGGGCCCCTGCTGCCGGTCCTGCACGCCGTGCTCGAGCGGCACGGCTACGTCCACGACGACGACGTGCCGGTCATCGCCGACGTCCTCAACCTCAGCCGCGCCGACGTGCTCGGCGTCGTGAGCTTCTACCACGACTTCCGCCGCACTCCCCCGACCGCGCACCGGGTCACCCTGTGCCGCGCCGAGGCCTGCCAGGCCCGTGGCGGCGAGGCCACGTACGCGGCGGCCACCGACCGGTGGGCGGGCTCGAGCGACGTCGAGCTCGGCGAGGTCTTCTGCCTCGGCAACTGCGCGCTCGGCCCGGCCGGGACGCTCGACGGCGCCCTGCACGCCCGGCTGACCCCCGAGCGCCTCGAGGCACTCACGGCGGGGTGGGACCGGTGAGCGCCGTCGTCTGGGTGCCCTGCGACGCCGCGGCGGTCTCGGTCGGTGCCGACGCCGTGGCCGAGGCCCTCACCGCGGCCGGCGCCACGGTCCGGCGCAACGGGTCGCGCGGGATGCTCTGGCTCGAGCCGCTCGTCGAGGTCGAGACCGAGCGCGGCCGGGTCGGGTACGCGAACGTCGCGCCGGCCGAGGTGGCCGGGCTGCTCGCCGGTGACCTCGACGACGGCGAGCGCTGCGTCGGCGTCGTCGACGACTACCCGTGGCTCGCCCGCCAGCACCGGGTCTCCTTCGCCCGGGTCGGTGTCATCGAGCCCACGGACCTCGCGGCGTACCGCGAGCGGGGCGGGCTGGCCGGGCTCGAGCGGGCCCTCACCCTGAGCGGCGAGGACGTCGTGCGCGAGGTCACCGACTCCGGGCTGCGCGGCCGCGGTGGCGCCGGGTTCCCCGCCGGCATCAAGTGGGAGACCGTCCGCACGGCCGAGGCCGACGTCAAGTTCGTCTGCTGCAACGCCGACGAGGGCGACTCCGGCACCTTCGCCGACCGGATGCTCATCGAGGGCGACCCCTTCACGCTCATCGAGGGGATGACGATCGCCGCCGTCGCCACCGGGGCGAGCGAGGGCTTCGTCTACCTGCGCAGCGAGTACCCGCACGCGATCCGCACGCTGCGCCGCGCCATCGACATCGCCTACGCCCACGGCGTGCTCGGCGAGTCCGTCCTCGGCAGCGGCCGTCGGTTCGACCTCGACGTGCGGGTGGGGGCCGGGGCCTACATCTGCGGCGAGGAGACCTCGATGCTGGAGTCCCTGCAGGGCCGCCGGGGCGAGGTGCGCGCCAAGCCACCGATCCCCGCGCTGCACGGGCTCTTCGGGCGCCCGACGGTCGTCAACAACGTCCTCACACTCTCCGCCGTCCCGATGGTGCTCGCCGACGGCGGGGCGGCCTACGCCGCGCTCGGCACGGGACGCTCCCGGGGCACGCAGGTCTTCCAGCTCGCCGGCAACGTCGCCCGGGGCGGGGTCGTCGAGACCGACTTCGGCATCACGCTCGGCGAGCTCGTCGAGGGGTTCGGCGGCGGCACGGCCTCGGGCCGGCCGGTCAAGGCCGTCCAGGTCGGTGGGCCGCTCGGTGCGTACCTGCCACCCGCGAGGTTCGGGCTGCCGATGGACTACGAGGCCTTCGCCGAGGCCGGCGCCATGGTCGGGCACGGCGGCATCGTCGTGTTCGACGACTCGATGGACGCGGGGGCGATGGCCCGGTTCGCGATGGAGTTCTGCGCCAAGGAGTCCTGCGGCAAGTGCACGCCCTGCCGGATCGGCTCCACCCGCGGGGTCGAGGTCATCGACCGGATCCGCGGCGGCGTGCAGCGCGAGGCCAACCTCGTCCTCCTCGAGGACCTCTGCGCGACGATGACCAAGGGCTCGCTGTGCGCGATGGGCGGCCTGACGCCGATGCCCGTCCGCAGCGCCCTGGAGCACTTCCCCGAGGACTTCGGCGTCGACGCCGGCACGGCGGACGCCGTCGCCGGGGAGATGCCCGAGTCCGCCACGAGCACCGACGGAGGAGCCCGGCCATGACGACGAGCGAGAAGAGCGGACCGATCGCGCCGGCGGAGACGGACTACGGCACGCCGCGCGTGGCCGCGGCCGACACGGCACGCGTGACGGTCGACGGGCGCGAGGTCGAGGTCCCGGCCGGGACGTCGGTGCTGCGCGCCGCGGCCGAGGCCGGCATCGAGATCCCGAAGCTGTGCGCCACCGACTCGCTCACGGCGTTCGGCTCCTGCCGGCTCTGCCTCGTCGAGGTCGAGGGTGCCAAGGGCACCCCGGCGTCCTGCACCACCCCGTGCAGCGACGGCATGGTCGTGAGCACCCGCACCGAGCAGGTGCAGGACCTGCGCCGCAACGTCATGGAGCTCTACCTCTCGGACCACCCGACGGACTGCGACGGCTGTGCCCGCGGCAGCTGCGAGATGCAGAAGTGGGCCCGGGAGACCGGCGTGGCGCAGGTCCGCTACGGCCTCGACGGCGCGAACCACCTCCACGAGCGCACCGACGAGAGCAACCCGTACTTCGACTACGACCCCGCGGCCTGCATCGTGTGTTCGCGCTGCGTGCGGGCCTGCAGCGAGACCCAGGGCACCTTCGCCCTCACCGTCGAGGGGCGCGGCTTCGACTCGCGGGTCAGCGCCGGCGGTACCGACTTCCTGCACTCCGAGTGCGTCTCGTGTGGCGCCTGCGTGCAGGCCTGCCCGACCGACGCGCTCACCGAGCGGTCCGTCGTCCAGCTCGGGATGCCGACCCGGTCGGTCGTCACCACCTGCGCGTACTGCGGGGTGGGCTGCTCGTTCAAGGCCGAGGTGCAGGGATCGGGCGCGGACACCCGGGTCGTGCGGATGACCCCGTGGAAGGACGGCGGCGCGAACGAGGGCCACTCCTGCGTCAAGGGCCGCTTCGCGTACGGGTACGCCGGCCACGAGGACCGCCGCCTCGAGCCGATGGTGCGGGCCTCGACCGACGAGGAGTGGCGCGTCGTGTCGTGGGAGGAGGCGATCGCCACCGTCGCCGAGGGCTTCCGGCGCATCCAGGCCGAGCACGGCGTCGGGGCGGTCGGGGGCATCTCGTCCTCGCGGTGCACCAACGAGGAGGTCTACGTCGTCCAGAAGATGGTGCGCGCGGCCTTCGGCAACAACAACGTCGACACCTGCGCCCGCGTCTGCCACTCCCCCACCGGCTACGGGCTCAACCACGCCTTCGGGACCTCCGCGGGCACCCAGGACTTCCGCTCGGTCGAGCAGGCCGACGTCATCCTCCTCATCGGTGCCAACCCGACCGACGCCCACCCGGTCTTCGGCTCGCGGATGAAGAAGCGGCTGCGGGCCGGTGCGCGGATCATCGTCGCCGACCCCCGCCGCACCGACCTCGTCCGCAGCCCGCACGTGGAGGCCACCCACCACCTGCCCGTGCGGCCGGGGACGAACGTCGCGTTCGTCAACGCGATGGCCCACGTCATCGTCAGCGAGGGCCTGCTCGACGAGGAGTTCGTCCGCACCCGCACCGAGGGCGCCGACGGGTACCTGGAGTTCATCGCGCGACCCGAGCACTCCCCCGAGGCCACCGAGGACGAGACCGGCATCCCCGCCGGGGAGCTGCGGGCGGCGGCCCGGCTGTACGCCGCCGGCCCGAACTCGGCCATCTACTACGGGCTCGGGGTCACCGAGCACAGCCAGGGCTCGACGATGGTCATGGGGATGGCCAACCTCGCGATGCTCACGGGCAACCTCGGGCGCGAGGGCGTCGGGGTCAACCCGCTACGCGGGCAGAACAACGTCCAGGGCTCGTGCGACATGGGCTCCTTCCCCCACGAGCTGCCCGGCTACCGGCACGTCTCCCGGCCCGAGGTCCGCCAGGTCTTCGAGTCCAGGTGGGGAGTGAGCATCCAGCCCGAGCCCGGGCTGCGCATCCCCAACATGTTCGACGCCGCGATCGGCGGCACGTTCCGTGGCCTCTACGTCCAGGGCGAGGACATCGCCCAGTCCGACCCGAACACCCAGCACGTCGAGGCCGCGCTGCGCTCGATGGAGATGGTCGTCGTCCAGGACCTCTTCCTCAACGAGACCGCGCGGTTCGCCCACGTGTTCCTCCCGGGCACCTCCTTCCTCGAGAAGGACGGCACGTTCACCAACGCCGAGCGGCGCATCAACCGGGTCCGCCCGGTCATGCCGAGCCGGGTCGGGAAGGACGAGTGGCAGGTCGTGTGCGAGGTCGCGACGGCGATGGGCTACCCGATGTCCTACGCCTCCCCGGCGGAGATCATGGACGAGATCGCGGCCACGACCCCGACGTTCGCGGGCGTCTCGTTCGCCCGGCTCGACGCCGAGGGCTCGATGCAGTGGCCGGTGACCGAGGCGGCGCCGCACGGAACCCCCACGATGCACGTCGGCAAGTTCGTCCGCGGCCTCGGGCAGCTGACCCCGACGGTGTACGTCCCGACGACCGAGCGGGCCACCCGACGCTTCCCGCTGGTCCTGACGACCGGCCGGATCCTGTCCCAGTACAACGTCGGTGCCCAGACCCGACGCACGCCGAACTCGACGTGGCACCCCGAGGACGTGCTGGAGATCCACCCGTCCGACGCCGAGCTGCGGGGCATCCGCACCGGAGACGTCGTCGAGCTCTCCTCGCGGGTCGGGGCCACCCGGCTCACCGCGCTGGTGTCCGAGCGGATGCCGGCCGGTGTCGTCTACACGACGTTCCACCACCCGGTGACGGGGGCGAACGTCGTGACCACGGAGAACTCGGACTGGGCGACCAACTGCCCCGAGTACAAGGTGACGGCGGTGCAGGTGACCGTCGCGACGCAGGCCTCGCGCGCGCGCGCCGGTGAGGCTCCCGAGGCGTCCGCGACACCGGTGCCCGCCGGGGCGATGGCGAGACAGCGCCGGTGAGCACCGGGGAGCCGCCCGTCGTCCGGCTCGGGCACGACCTCGTCCGCAACTTCGAGTCCCTCCCGCGGGAGAAGGCGGCCGAGGAGCTCGCGACGCACATCAAGAAGTTCTGGGAGCCCCGGATGCGCCACGAGCTGCTGGCACGCATCCGGCGCGGCGACACCGACCTGCACCCCCTGCTCGTCCGGGCGGCCGAGGACCTCGTCGACGGGGACATCGACCGCGAGGAGGTCCGCGAGCCGTCCGGCGGTTGATCGTCTCCCCCCTCCCGGGAGCGCCGGCCCGACAGCCTGCACCGGCGACTCACCGGCAGCAGCACTCGGTCACCCGGGGGCCAATCGACCTGCCTCCGAGAGAAATTGGTGCTCACCACAACCGCCACGAGGCCGGGTCCCGGCGAGGTCGCCCAGGCCGCACGCCTCGCGCGTGGGCTGGTCGAGCGGGCCCTCCGCCCAGCCACCTGCACGGGGTCGGTCCAGGAGTGGTCGGCCGCCCTCGGTGAGCTGCAGGCGCTGGCCGGTGTCGTCACGGCCGCGCAGGACGAGGCGATCGTCCGGCTCGCCGCCATCGAGCCCGAGGTCCTCGAGACCGGCGAGGTGGTCCAGACCCACCGGGCGCTCGGCCACGTCTCGCTCGACGCCCCGCCGATCGTGTCCGGGGTCCTCAACGTCACGGCCGTCCATGCGGAGCGTCGGGTGCGGGAGGCCGCCCGCCGCGCCGCCGACGGCCCCGAAGGAACCGCCTCGCACACCGGTCTCGGCGGGCTCCACGCGGCGATGGCCGCGGGGCGGCTCGACGGCTACCGGGCCGGGGTCGTCGCCGACGAGCTGGAGGAGGTCCCCGCCGCGGTGGCGGCCACCGCCGTCGAGGCTCTCCAGGGGTGGTTCGAGCGGGAGGACGGCACCCGGTTGCGCGCGCGGGCCCGCCGTGCCCTGGCCGGCGATCGACGCCCTCGCCCAGCAGTACGTCGCCGACGGCCTGCTCGAGCGGGTGGACCGGGCTCGCGCCAAGGCACTCACCGACCTCGTGACGGGCCACGCCACCGTCGACCTGCGCGTCCACGTGCTCAGCCCCGCGCAGACTCCGGACCCGGGGCTCCCCGCCGGCCCCGCACCCGCCGGGGAGCCCGGCGACCTCGTCGTCCTCCACGGCGCCGTGCCGGGCGGTCCGGTGCTCGTCGCCCGTGGCTGGCTCGACCGGGCCGTCGCCGCGACCCCTCGGCGCGCCGACCGGTACGGCCGGCCCGTCAAGGCCCGCGACGGACGCTGCAGGTTCCCCGGCTGCCACGTCGCCGCCCGCTTCTGCGACATCCGGTCGACCACCGTGCCCTCGTGCTGCCCGACACCGGGACCGACGCCGACGACCCGCGCGGCGAGCCGAGCCTGGTCCTCCCGGACGGACCACACTCCGCGCTGGAGCTCCACCTCGACCAGCGCCTGGGCGGGCGCACACCTCGCCCCCGGGGCTGCCGTGTCGAGCTCAGCCGGGCCGTGGGGCGGCCGGTCGACCGGCTCCTGCTGGCCGCCGACCGCCACGGGCCCCCACGGCCACCCCGGCGTCCGGACACCCCACCCCTCTGACACGCGCTGGCCGTCACCCCACCCGCACCAGGGCGGCGGCGAGCTCGGCGACCCGGCCCCGCGGCGCCAGCTCGGCCAGCCGGCGCGGGTCGGTGGGCAGCCCACGGGTCCGCGCGCCGGCGAGCGCGCGCTCGTCGAAGAACGGACCGACCTGCGGCCACACCGCCTGGACCTCGCGGCAGAAGATGTCGGCGCCCGTGGGCCCGATCCCGGTGAACGCGGTCAGCCCCTCCCTCAGGGTCGTCAGGTCACCGCCGTCGGGGGGACGCAGCCGTCGCAGGTCACCGCCGTGGTCCTGCTCGAGGCGGTGGCACAGCTCCTCGAGCCGGGTGGCCGTCGACTCGTCGTAGCGCCGGTACCCGCCCCGGCCCAGCGCGTCGACGCGCTCCTGCCAGGTCGAGCCGAGCAGCCGTGTCGGGGTGCGCCAGCCCGCGGCCCACAGCTCGCGCGCGGTGGCGACCGCGACCCCGGCCGAGATACGGGTCGACGCGAGCAGCGTGAGCACGAGCAGCTGGAACAGGGGGGCGGGCTTGTCGCGCAGGGTGATGCCGGCCTCCCGCGCGAGGGTACGACCGTGCTCCTCGAGCAGGGCCCGGACCTCGTCGGCCGGGGCGCGACCCCGGTCCGTCCCGGTGCTCATCGGCCTCTCCTCACCTCGTCGGGGACACCGTCGCACTACCCCGTCCGACCCCAGCCGACACCCGGCGCGGCCCAGCCGCGCAGTCGTCGAGCCGGCACGCCGGGTGTGGCGCGCGGAACAGCGCGTCCCGCGCGCCGGTGGGAGCATCGAAGGCGCAACCGAAGGGATGCCCCCATGACCACGACCAAGGACGCAGCCCAGGACTTCCTCGCCCACCACCGGGTCGCCGTCACCGGCGTGTCCCACGCGCCCAAGGGCCACGGGAGCAACGCCGTCTACACCTTCCTGCGCGACCACGGCTACGAGGTCTTCGCGGTCAACCCCACGGTCGAGCAGGTCGAGGGCGACCCGGCCTACCCCAACCTCCAGTCGGTGCCCGGCGGCGTCGAGGCCGTCGTCATCGCGACCGCACCCGAGCGCGCCCAGCAGACGATGGAGGAAGCCGCGGACTGCGGGGTGCGCACCGTGTGGATGCACCGCTCGATCGGCGGCGGCTCGGTCTCCCCGGAGGCCGCCGCCTGGGGGCGGGCCCACGGGATGACGGTGATCGACGGCGGCTGTCCGCTGATGTTCCACCCCGAGGGCGACCGGGGCCACCGGATGATGTGCCGCCTGTTCACCTGGACCGGGAAGGTGCCTCGCTCCGTCTGAGGATGCGCCCCTCCGCGCCGATGTTGGGCATGATGTGCAGGCACCGGGGCAGCCGGTGCTCTCGGCCTGGAGGGCAACGTGGCAGCACCCGACATCGTGTACCTGGTCTCGACGGCCGGGCACCCCAACTACGGCGACGAGCTCATCGCACGGGGCTGGCTGGCCTACCTCGCGGCCCGGCGGCCGCATGCCGACGTCTGGCTCGACTGCCCCGAGCCCGGTCGGGCGGCCGTGCTCCTCGCAGGCGCCCACCCACGCCTGCACGTCACCGACACGATGTGGCGCGTGGCCCTGAGCCACGACAGTGAGGACCGCGGGGCCGCCCACGCCGCCGTGCGACACCGGGTCAGCCACCTGGGGACCCCCCGGGAGGACCTGGGCCTCCAGCTCGCCGCCAGGGCGCGGTCGGTGCACCTGCTCGGCGGGGGTCACCTGGTGGCAGCCTGGCCGGCGAACCTCCTGCTGACCTCGCTGGCCTCCCAGATGGCGCGCGAGCACGACGTCCCCGTCGTCATGACAGGGGTGGGGCTGGTCCCGATGGGCGACGCGGACACCGAGCTGGTGCGTGCCGCACTGGCCGACTTCGCGTACGCGGATGCCCGCGACCCCCTCTCGGCCCAGCGCTTCGGGATACCCGTGCGCCCGGACGACGCGTTCCTTGCCCTCGGGCAGGGTGCGGTCGTCCTCGACCGTCGACCCGCGCCTCGGGGGATGGTCCTCCTCCAGGGCGACCTCCACGACCGTGCGCGAATGACCCAGGCCCTCGATGCCTCGCTGGATGTCATGCGCGCGGAGGGCCTGGAAGGGCAGGAGATCGGCGTGGTCGAGGCCATCCCCCCGGAGGACTCCTGGCTGCTGGACGCCGTGCGCGAGCGCTGGCCGTCCGTGCGGTTCTACCCCTTCGGTGAGGTCTGGACCGAGGGCCTGCCGGTCGGTCCCGACCAGGTGTGGGTGACGAGCCGCTTCCACATCCACCTGGTCGCCGCCGCTGTCGGAGCTCGCGGCATCGCCGTCAACACCGGTCTCGAGTACTACCGGGTCAAGCACGAGTCACTGCTTCGGCTCGGCACCGGGTGGGCTCTCGCCGAGGCGGGGGCACCCTGGCCGTCGGCCACGGTGGATCCGACCTTTCCGCAGCGGGCGCTCCGGGCGAGCGAGGAGCGACGGCAGGTGGCGGACACCCTCTACCCGCACCAGGACCCGACGGCCCGAGGTCGCTAGCCGGTCGGCGCGACCACCTCGAGCCGTCGGGGCGTGCCGCGCGGGGTGCTACTCTCCTCGGTTCGCCAGCATGCGACCAACACCCCACCCAGGAGGCGGACCCGCCGTGCCCACGCCCGCCGCCGACCTGACCACCTCATCCCCCGACACCGTGCTCGCCGCCGAGCGGGCCCACCTCGAGTACGCCCGTGACCAGCTGCGCCGCATGCAGGCGAGCGCCGCCTCCCTCGACGCCAGCACCGCGAGCGACCCGCTCAACGCCGCCGTGCTCAGCGGCGTCCTCGCCCGTCGCGTGGCCTCGCTGCAGGAGGACCCCAGCACGACGCTGTTCTTCGGCCGGATGGACCAGCGCAGCGCGCACGGGTCGGAGACCTTCCACATCGGCCGGCGGCACGTCAGTGACGTCCGGGGTGACCCGGTCGTCGTCGACTGGCGCGCTCCGGTCTCGACGGCGTTCTACCGGGCCTCCGCGACCGACCCGATGGGGGTCGAGCTGCGCCGCCGCTTCGGGGTCGACCAGGGCCGGCTGACGGCCTACGAGGACGAGCACCTGACGAGCGGAGAGCGCAGCGCTCGCTCCGCCCTGCTCGCGGCCGAGGTCGAACGCCCCCGCTCGGGGCCGATGCGGGACATCGTCTCGACGATCCAGCCCGAGCAGGACGAGGTCGTCCGCTCCGACCTGGGGAGGAGCCTTTGCGTCCAGGGCGCGCCGGGGACCGGGAAGACCGCCGTCGGTCTGCACCGCGCCGCCTGGCTGCTCTACTCCTTCCGCGGCCGGCTGGAACGCTCGGGCGTGCTCGTCGTCGGACCCAACCGGGCCTTCCTCGAGCATGTGGGCGCCGTCCTGCCCTCGCTCGGCGAGGTGCGTGTCCGGCACGCGACCGTCGACGCGCTGCTCGCCCACGACACCGTCCGCGCCGAGGACTCCCCGCAGGTCGCCCTCCTCAAGGGGGACGAGCGGATGGCCGAGGTGCTGCGCCGCGCCGTGTGGCAGGACCTCGGCCGTCCTCGGGAACCACTCGTCCTCCCCCGTGGGGCGCGGCGCTGGCAGGTGCCCGCATCCGAGGTGCAGGACGAGATGGACGCCCTCGTCCGACGCGGGCTGCGGTACTCCGCGGCCCGCGAGCTCCTCCCCCGGCGGCTCGCCCACCTCGTGATGCTGCGCCTGGAGCGCTCCGGTGACTTCCCGGGCGACCGGGCCCAGGAGGCGATCGCCCGCTCGGCGCCGGTCCGGGCCTACGCCGCGGCGCTGTGGCCCGCTCTGGACCCGGCCACCCTGCTCGCCCGGCTGCTCTCGGACGCCGACGCCCTGGCGGCCGCGGCCGACGGCCTCCTCACCGAGGCCGAGCAGCACACCCTGCGGTGGTCGGCCCCGCCCCGCAGCGCGCGGGCGGCCCGGTGGAGCCGCGCGGACATGGCACTGCTCGACGAGCTCGCCGACCTGCTCGAGCGCACCCCGAGCCTCGGGCACGTGGTCCTCGACGAGGCACAGGACCTCTCCCCCATGCAGCTGCGCGCGGTCGGGCGCCGGGCGAGCACCGGCAGCATCACCGTGCTCGGGGACCTCGCCCAGGGCACGACCCCCTGGGCGGCCACCTCGTGGAGGGAGGCCATGGGTCACCTCGGGCGTCCCGAGCACGAGCTCGTCGTCCTCGACCGCGGCTTCAGGGTGCCCGGTCTCGTCATCGACTTCGCGGCCCGCCTGTTGCCGGTGATCGCCCCGGGGCTGGGCGCCCCCCGCTCGGTCCGCGACAACCCGGGCCGGCTCGACATCGTGGCCGCCGACCCCGCGAGGCGCTCGGCCGCCGTCGTGGAGGCGGTCGGCGCGGCAACCGGCGAGCCGGGGTCGGTCGGGGTCATCGTCCCGGATGCCTTCACCGACGCGATCGCCCGGGCGCTCGAGCGGGCGGGCATCGCCCACGGGCGGCTCGACGCGGACCACGGGGACGACGAGGACCGGCAGGTGGAGCTGGTCCCGGCGAGCATCGCCAAGGGCCTGGAGTTCGACCGGGTCGTCGTCGTCGAACCGTCCGCCATCGCCGCCGCGGAACCCGACGAGCGGACCGGACTACGGCGTCTCTACGTCGTCCTCACCCGCGCGGTCTCCGGCCTCACCGTGGTCCACTCCGAGCCCCTGCCCGGGGCGCTCGGAGCCGGATGACCCGCTCGCCGTCTCCCGCAGGAGCTGCCACAGCTGCTCGACATGCCCGCGCTCGGTGGCCTCGGCGCCGATGCTCACCCGCACCATCCAGCGGCCCTCGAGCCGGCTCGCGCCGAGGAAGGCCCGGCCCGTGGCGTTGACAGCGTCGACCCAGGCCAGCGTGTGCGCGTCGAGGGCGTCGCCCGTCAGGCCCTCCGGCTCGTGCCGGATGCACACGGTCTGCAGCGTGACCGGCGCCAGGACCCGCCACCCCGGCTCGGCCTCGACCTGTGCCGCCAGCCAGCGCGCGTTGGCGAGGTCGCGCCGCAGGCGGTGCCGGACGGACTCGACGCCGTCGAGCCGCAGCTGGAACCACAGCTTGAGCGCGCGGAAGCGCCTACCGAGCGGGATCCCCCAGTCCTTGTACTGGACGACCTGCTCGTCGGTCGCGGCCTGCAGGTAGCTCGGCGTCGTCGACATCACCGACACGAGGTGGTCGACGTCGCGGACGTAGAGCAGCGAGGTGTCCAGGACGGTCCCCATCCACTTGTGCGGGTTCCACGCCAGGGAGTCGGCGGAGTCGACGCCGTCGAAGAGGTGGCGCATCTCGGGCAGGAGCATCGCCGAGCCCGCCATGGCGGCGTCCACGTGGACCCACGCGCCGTGCTCGCGGGCCACCTCGACCACCGCCCGCACCGGGTCCATCGCCGTCGTCGCCGTCGTGCCCACCGTGGCGACCACTGCCGCCGGGACCCGGCCCGCGGCCGCGTCCTCGGCCATCGCGTGGCGCAGGTCCTGGGTGTCCATGGCGTACGTCGCGGGGTCGACGGCGACCTGCCGGAGGTTGTCGGCACCGAAGCCCGCGAGCAGCGCACCCTTGGCCACCGAGCTGTGCGCCTCGGGCGAGGTGTAGACGACCAGCGGCGCCTGAAGAGCCTGGAGACCGCCACGGTGCTCGCAGCCGTCGCCGGCGCGCTCCCGGGCGGCGAGCAGCGCGACGAGGCAGCCGGTCGAGGCGGTGTCCTGGATGGCGCCACGCCAGTGCGGCGAGAGCCCGCACAGCTCGCGCAGCCAGTCGGTGAGGACCTGCTCGAGCTCGGTGAGCGCCGGCGCCGACTGCCAGGTGATGCCGAGCGCGCCCAGGCCACCGGAGGCGAGGTCGCCGAGGACCGAGGCGAGACCGGCGTTGCTCGGGAACCAGCCGTAGAAGCCCGGGTGCTGGGTCTGGGTCACCCCGGGCACGACGACCGCCTCGAGGTCGGCCAGCACCTCGTCGAACGCCTCCGGAGCCGTCGGCGGGTGCGCCGGAAGGGCGGCGCGCACCTCGCCGGGCCGCACCTGCGCCGCGACCGGCAGATCGGGGACACGCGCGCGGTGGTCGGCGATCCAGTCGATCAGCGCGTGGCCGGCGGTGCGGAACTCCTCGGGCGTCATGGCGCCATTCTCCTCGCAGACCGGCGGCGCACGGAGGGCGCCCGCCCCCCGGCTACGAGGTGCGAGCGCTCACCCGAGGCGTCCCGCCGAGGTCGCCGGGAGCGGTCTCGGGCGTCGTCCTCACGGGCACCGAGACCAGGGCCGAGGAGTCGGTGACGGTGAAGGTCTGGGCATGGCAGGTCGCCGTCGGGAGCGTGGTCACGGTGTACGGCGACCGGGACGAGCCGTCGCCCCCGCCGACGACGACCGGGACACGAGGAGTGCCGGACTCGGCCTGGCACGCCTCGAGGCCGAGCAGGGTCCACAGCCGGGTACCCGCCGCCGAGTCCACCCGGACCAGCTCACCGACCGCCGGCACCGCCGGTGCGGTACCGGTGCCGGAGCTCGAGAGGGCGAGCAGGAAGCCGATGCCACCGGTGGCCGCCACGACCCCCGCGCCGACCATGCGGAGGGTCGCCGAGCGGGACAGGCCTCGGGAGAGGGTGAAGTACTCGGCACGGTCGAGCAGGTCGGCGCGGGCCGCCCGGTAGACCGCGAGGTTGTGCAGCAGCACTCTGCGCTCCCGCTGGAGATCCTCCAGCCGGGCTGCGGTCCCTGCCGGTGGGTCCCCCTGCTGAAGCGCCGCCTCGGCCGAGCTGACCTCCTCGCCCACGGTGTAGAGGGCGCGACGCACCGCGTTCAGCCGCGTCTGCAGGCGCGCCACCGTGGGGCAGTCGTCCGGCAGGACCGCACCTGCCCCGGCCCCTTCGACCTCGGCCACGAAGGCGGCCGGCAGCCGGGTCAGCTCGTACATCTGGGGTCGGAGCACACCCATCGCCAGCGTGATGAGCCACCCCACGCCGAGCAGCCCGGCGACACCCGCGGCGAACGCCAGGCTCAGCTGCCACGGGTGCTCCTGCCAGTCGATCCGGGGGGTGGCCACGAAGCCCTTCGCGAAGAGCAGGGCACCGACGGCGGCGAGTGCGCTCACCATCCACCGGACGGTCGTGCGCACCGCCTCTGCGCCCGCCGCCCACTCCCGGGGGGCGGGGAGTGTCGGGTCCTCGGGCGATGTCGGGCCCGCGGAGGGCCGGGCCGGCCGGACCGTGGCCGAGAGCGTCCACGACGGGTCGGGACCGTCACTCACAGCAAGGGGTCCGGCCCGCGCTCGTCAGGCCGGTCGGCGTCGACCGGTCGGTCTCCCGGCGACGTCGCGACGTCCAGGACCTCCCACTCCCCCGGTGGGTCGTAGAAGATCTCGGGTCGACCCGTCTCGGGGTCTAGCCGGCGGTCACCGTTGCGGGGCATCGCTCGTCCTCTCCAGCGAAGGGCTGGCGAGAGCGTAGCGAGGAGACCGGCGTGCCGGCCAGACCCGCCGCGGCTTCAGATCCGCTCGACCGTGGCGGTGAGCGGGCCGCCCGCGTCGCCAGTGTTGACGACGCCGCGCGGCTCGATGATCACCGCGTGCACCTCCTCCTCGGCCCGGGGGCAGTGCTCGACGCCCCGCGGGACGACGAACAGCTGCCCGGGGTGCAGGACGACGTCACCGTCGCGAAGCTGGATGGTCAGCACACCGGCGAGGACGAGGAAGAGCTCGTCGACGTCCTCGTGCGTGTGCCAGACGAACTCGCCCTTGACCTTGACGACCTTGACCTCGTCGTCCCCGACCTCGGCGACGGTCTTGGGCGCCCAGTGCTCGGAGAAGAGAGCGAGCTTCTCCGCGAGGTCGACGACGTCGCCGTGCTGGGTCGCCATCGCGCTCAGAGGTTGATCATGTGGCCGGCGATGCCCTCGACGGTCTCCTTGACCGCCTCGGAGAGCGTCGGGTGGGCGAACACGTTGCGGGCCACCTCGTCGGCCGTGAGGTCCCACTTCTGGGCCAGCGTGAGCACGGGCAGCAGCTCGGTGACGTCCGGGCCGATCATGTGGGCGCCGAGGATCTCGTTGTGCTCGGCGTCGGCGACGACCTTGACGAAGCCGACGCCGTCGCCGAGCCCCATCGCCTTGCCGTTGGCACTGAACGGGAACTTGGCCGTCTTGACGTCGTAGCCCTTCTCCTTGGCCTGGGCCTCGGAGTACCCGAAGGAGCCGATCTGCGGGTGGCAGTAGGTGGCGCGGGGGACGAAGTCGTACTCGACGGGCATCGTCTCGGCCCCGGCGAGGTGCTCGGCCGCGACGACACCCTGCGCCTCGGCGACGTGGGCGAGCATGAGCTTGGCCGTGCAGTCGCCGATGGCGTAGACGTTCTCGACGTTCGTGCGGCAGTACTCGTCGATGGCGACCGCACCGCGCTCGGTGAGCTGCACGCCGGTGGACTCCAGGCCGAAGCCCTGCGTCCGGGGGGCGAAGCCGATCGCCGAGAGCAGCTTGTCGGCCTCGAGCACCTCCTCGCTGCCGTCCTTGGAGACGGTGACCTTGACACCGCTGCCGGTGTCCTCCACCGACTCCACCTTGGTCCCGAGGCGGACGTCGACGCCGAGCTTCTTGTAGTGCTTGAGCAGCTCCTTGGAGACCTCCTCGTCCTCGGTCGGGACCATCCGGTCGAGGAACTCGACGATCGTCACCTGGACGCCGAAGTTCTTCATGACGTAGGCGAACTCGACGCCGATGGCGCCCGAGCCGGCGATGACGATGGAGCCGGGCAGGTTCTCGTCGAGGATCTGCTCCTCGTAGGTGACGACGTTCTCGCTGACCTCGACCCCGGGCAACATCCGGGTGACCGCACCGGTGGCGATGACCAGGTGGTCGAAGGTGAGGCTGCGGGTCTCGCCGTCGTTCAGCGCCACGTCCATCGAGGTGGCACTGGTCAGCGTGCCCCAGCCGTCGATCTCCTCGATCTTGTTCTTCTTCATGAGGAAGTGGACGCCCCGGACGATGCCGGCGGAGACCTTGCGCGAGCGCGCGTGGGTGACGCCGTACTTCATCGTCGCCTCGCCCTCGATGCCGTACAGCTCCTTGTCGTGCTGCAGGGTGTGGGCCAGCTCGGCGTTCCTGATGAGCGCCTTGGAGGGGATGCACCCGACGTTGAGGCAGACGCCGCCCCAGTACTTCTTCTCGACGACCGCGACCGTCTTGCCCAGCTGCGCGGCGCGGATCGCCGCGACGTACCCACCGGGTCCAGCACCGAGCACCACGACGTCGAAGTCAGCCATGGCGCTCAGCCTATCCGCCGGTCGACGCGCCGCTCACCCCAGGCCGCGCAGGGCGAGCAGCACCCGCTGGACGGCCGGGGCCGCCGAGGCGTCGCCGTAGCCGCCGCGGTGCACGACGGCCGTGACCACCCACTGTGGGTGGTCCGCCGGTGCGTAGGCCGCGAACCACGAGGTGTCCCGCTCCCCGACCTGCTCCGCCGTGCCGGTCTTGCCCGCCACCGGCCAGTCCGCGGGCTCGTCGGCGAAGACCCGGGCCGCGGTCCCGTCCGTCACGACCCCCCGCAGCGCCCGGCGCAGGTAGCGCCCGAGGCGCCGGTCCAGGGGTGCAGAGACCCGCGGGCCGGCCGGCACGGCCGTGCGCTCCCCGGTGGAGGTGTCGACCGTGGCCGCCGCCACCCGGGGGGTCGGCCGGGTGCCGCCGTTGCCGAGCGCCGCGTACATGACCGCCAGCTGCAACGGCGTCGCGAGGGTGTCGCCCTGCCCGATGGCGAGGTTCGCGGCGTCTCCCCCGCGCAGCTGCCACCCCGACGCGCAGTTCTCCCGGGCGACCGCCCGCAGGTAGCGGCGGCGGGCGGCGTCGGCCACCTCGGGGTACCCCTCCCGGGCACGCCGGCACAGCTCCTCCTTGCTCGCCTCCCAGGTCTGCCGCCGCCAGGCACGGTCCGGGACCCGACCGGCGCTCTCCCCGGGCAGGTCGACCCCGGTCCGGGTCCCGAGGCCGAACCCCCGGGCCGCCCGGGCGAACGGGTCCGCGGCGTCCACGCCTGCCGAGACCCCGCCCTGGTCCTGCCAGGCCCGGTAGGCGACGTCGTAGAAGACGGTGTCGCACGAGGTCTCCACGGCGCGCTCCAGGCTCATCAGGCCCCGGTCGTAGCTCTCGTGGTTGCGGAAGACCCGGTCGCCGATGCGGTACTGCGCCGGGCAGTCGTACAGCCCGGAGAGCGGGTTGCCGGCGCGCACCGCGGCGACGACGGAGGAGGGCTTGACCGTGCTGCCCGGGGGCAGGGCGACGGCGGTGGCGCGCGAGAGCAGGGGGGTCCCCGCGTCCTCGTCGGTCAGGTCGGCGTAGTCGGCCGCGGAGATCCCGCCGGTCCACACGTTCGGGTCGTACGTCGGGGCGCTGGCGAGGGCGACGACGGCACCGCTCGTGGCGTCGAGGGCCACCACGGCACCGGAGTCCGCCCGGCCGCCCCCGCCGCGGGCCCGGTCGGTGGCGATGGCGTCGGCCAGGGCGCGCTCGGCGGCGGCCTGGGCGTCCACGTCGAGCGAGGTGACCAGGTCGCGCCCGGGAACCGGCTCGGTCCGCGAGACGACCCCCGTGACGAGCCCCCGGGCGTCGACCGCGACGACCGTCCGGCCCGGGGTGCCGCGCAGGACGTCGTCGTACTCCTGCTCCAGCCCCGAGCGCCCGACGAGGTCGCCGGCACCGATGTCGGGGTCGTCGGCGACCTCCTGTGCGGTGGCCTGCCCGAGGTAGCCGAGGACGTGGGCGGCGCTCACCCCCTCCGGGCGCGGGTAGACGCGCACGGGGACGGAGTCGACGGCCACGCCGGGGAACCGGTCGGGCCGCTCGACGAGCGCGAGCGCACGCTGCGGGTCGACGCCGGTCGCGAGCGGCACCGGGACCTGGGGCGAGCCGGACCAGCAGGTCGGTGCCGCCGGCGCCCCCTCCTCCCCGCACAGCCAGGTCCGCCCGAGCAGGCGGGCAGCGGGCAGCCCGAGCACCCTGGCCACCGCCCGGACCTCGGCCTCGGCGGACGGGCGGTCCTCGGCGATGACCCGCCGCTCGAGGGTCACCACCGTGCTCGCCCGGTTCTCGGCGAGCACCCGCCCGGTGCGGTCGAGGATCCGCCCGCGCAGGGCGGGCTCGACGACGGTGCGGGTGTCGAGCGAGGACGCCTGCGCCGAGACGCCGTCGGCACCGGCGAGCTGCACCTGGCCCAGCCGGGTCGCGAGCCCGGCGAAGGCGAGCACGACGACGACGAACGCGGCGGCCAGGCGGCCCCGGTGTCGGCCCACGTCCGTCATCCGAACCGCCTGCGCAGCGCCGCACGCTCGGCACCGACGACGAGCGGGACGGCCAGTGCCGCGGCACTCGCCGTGAGCAGGCACCGGACGGCGACGTCGAGGAGAGAGACCGGCGCCGAGACCGCCAGCGCCCGCACCACCGCCAGGCCCTCGACGACGACGGCCGCCGCCAGCGCGACGGCCGCGACCCGGGGCGCGGCCACCGGGCCCTCGACCCGCCACCGACCGGCGAGCGCCCCGGCCGCGGCGTAGACGAGGGCGTGTGCGCCGAGGAGCCCCCCGCCCGGGGGGACCACGTCGAGGACCCAGCCACCGGCGAGCCCGGCGAGCAGCCCGGCCACCGGGCCCCGCCACAGCGCCCAGGCGACGACGAGGACGAGGAGGAGGTCGGGCACGGGGGCCACGTGCCGCGCGGCGAGCGTCACGGCGAGGACGACCGCCGCGAGCAGCGCGAGCGCCCGCAGCAGGAGAGCGGCGGGGCCTGTCATCGGCCCCCCGTCGCGGCCGGGCGCGGCCGGCTGCGGCTGGCGCCGACGACGACCCCGACGACGTCGAGCGTGCCGGGGTCGACCGCCGGGGTGACGACGCCGGTGGCGGCGAGCCGGCCGGCGCCGGAGCGCACGCGGGTGACGACACCGACGCGGACGCCGGGGGCGAAGGGGCGCCCTCCGGGGCTGCCGAGGGTGCGGACCGTCGCCCCGCGGCGCAGCGGCGCGGTGTCCAGCAGGGCCAGCGACAACGTGCCCGGGTCGGCCACCGGGGCCCCCGGCTGAGCCGTCCCCGACGCCTCGCCGAGGGTGCCGGCGGTGCCGACGCGCACGCCGACGGTGACCTCGGCGGCCCCGAGGAGGAGCACGTCGCTCGTCCACGGCCCGGCCCGCTCGACGCGGCCGACGAGCCCGTCGGCACAGAGCACGGTGCGGTCGGCCTCGACGCCGTCACGGGTCCCGACGTCGATCGTCACCCGCTCGGGGCCGGCCGGGCCGGGGTCGCCCACGGCGACGACCCGCGCGAGGACCAGCGGCATCCCGTCGACCGCCGGGTCCGCGAGCAGCGCCCGGGCCTGAGCGGTGTCGGCGAGCTCGCGCTCGGCGTCGGCCAGCCGGGCGCTCAGCCGCGTGGTCTCGGCGCGCAGGCGGGAGACCTCGTCCTCCCGGGGGCCCACGGCCCGCTCCAGCGGCCCGAGGCCGGCGGCCGCGAACCGTCGGGCGGGGTCGAGGTCGACCGCACCCGAGACGTCGAGGAGGAGGACGAGCACCGAGAGGGCCACGGCGGCCAGGGCCACCCTCCGGAGCGTGGGCGCGCGCCTCACGGCCGCCGGGTGTCGACGAGGACGCGCTCGAGGGTGCCGAACTCCTCGACGCAGCGCCCGGCCCCCCGGGCGACGGCGTGCAGGGGGTCCTCGGCCGCCCGGACGGGCACGCCGAGCTCGTGGGTGAGCCGCTCGTCCAGACCTCGCAGCAGTGCCCCGCCGCCGGTCAGCGCGATGCCGCGCTCGACGACGTCGCCGGCGAGCTCGGGCGGGCAGACGTCGAGCACCGAGCGGACGAGCTCGACGATCTGGGCCACCGGGGTCTCGATCGCCCGGCGCACCTCGGCCGAGGAGATGGCCACCGTCTTGGGCAGCCCGGTGACGAGGTCACGCCCCCGGACCCGCTCGAGGACCTCCTCGCGCAGCGGGAAGGCGGACCCGGCGGCGATCTTCAGGGCCTCGGCGCTGGACTCCCCGAGCAGGAGGGAGTACTCGGCCTTGACGTGGGCGACGATCGCCTCGTCGATCTCGTCGCCGCCGATGCGCACCGTCCGGGAGGTGACGATGCCGCCGAGGCTGATGACGCCGACGTCGGTCGTGCCACCGCCGACGTCGACGACCATCGAGGCCTGGGTGCCCTCGACGGGCAGCCCGGCCCCGATCGCGGCGGCCATCGTCTCCTCGACGACGTACACCCGACGGGCCCCCGAGCGCAGGGTCGCGTCCTCGAGCGCCCGCCGCTCGACGCTCGTGATGTCGCTCGGGACGCAGACGACCACGCGAGGGCGCACGAGGCGCGAGGGGGCCACCCGGTCGACGAACCAGCGGATCATCGACTCGGTGACGTCGGCGTCGGAGATCACCCCGTCCCGCAGCGGCCGCAGGGCGGTGACCGTCTCCGGGGTGCGCCCGAGCATGTCCTTGGCGCGGCGCCCGGCGGCGAGCAGGCGGCTCGTGCCGGCCGCGACGGCGACCACCGAGGGCTCGTCGAGGACGACGCCCCGCCCACGCTCGTAGACGACGGTGTTCGCGGTGCCGAGGTCGATCGCCAGGTCCCTCCCCCGGACCCAGCCGCGCGACCATCCGCTCATGGCCAGCAGGCTAGGTCGCCGGCCACCGGTGTCGTCGGTGCCGCGCCGCAGGGGCGCGCGAGCCCGCTCAGAGCTGCGGGAACCAGATGCCGATCTCGCGGGCCGCCGACTCCGGGGAGTCCGACCCGTGGACGATGTTCTTCTGCACGCCCTCGCCCCAGTCGCGGCCGAGGTCACCGCGGATGGAGCCGGGGGGCGCGAGGGTGGGGTCGGTCGCCCCGGCCAGGGAGCGGAATCCCTCGATGCACCGCTCGCCCTCGATGACCGCCGCCGTCAGCGGGCCCGAGGACATGAACTCCACGAGCGCCTCGAAGAACGGCTTGCCCTCGTGCTCGGCGTAGTGCCGGTGGAGCATCTCGGGGGATGCCGTGAGTACCGACAGCGCCACGAGCCGGTACCCCTTGGCCTCGATCCGGCGCAGCACCTCACCGGTGAGGCCGCGGGCGAAGCCGTCGGGCTTGACGAGGACGAGTGAGCGTTCGCTGGTCACGCCGCCAGCCTAGTCCGCCCCGGGTGTGGTGCTGCCGGCCGCCTGGGCCTCGTGCCGGGCCACGAGGGCGTCGGCGCGCAGCCCCTGGACGAGGAGCAGCACCCACACGGCCGTGAAGACGACGGCGACGCCGACCATCGCCGTGACGAGCAGCGCGCTCGCCCAGGTCAGCGCCTGGACCAGCCAGCCCACGGTGATCCCGACCGGGCGCCGCATGAGGCCGGCGCCGAGGAGCGCGAGGACCGCGAGCCCGACCCCGACCCACAGCAGCCGGTCGCCGTCGGCGGGCCGGGAGTCGGCCACGGCGAGCGCGCGGGCGACGAGCGCGAAGAAGAACAGCACGACGGCCTGGCCGCCGAGGGCCACCGCGAGCAGCCGGAAGGTCAGCCGGCCCTGACGCCCGTAGAGCGGCAGCCCGCTCATGCGGCCGGACCGCCCTGCTTCCACCGGTAGGTCTCCACGGCCGCCCTCGACTGGGCGAGGCCGGCACCGGTCGCCGCCCGGTAGTGGCGCGCGGCGGCCAGCGTCTCGCCCCGCGCCAGCGCCGCGTCGATGACCTGGCGGGCCTCGGCGGGCAGGGTCTCGACCGGGGCGAAGCTCACCTCACCGGACGCGGACGTCGAGCGCACGGCGCGCACGACGTACCAGACGGCCACCACCACCGCGGCGAGCAGGAGCAGCTTGAGCAGGAACATGGCGCCAGCCTAGGTGCCCCGCCGGGCAGGACGTGCGTCCCGGGGCCCCACCCGGGGCGGCCCGTCTGCCACGCTATGGGCCGTGACGGGGTGGCCGTGGGTCAGCAGGCGGGAGGCCGAGGACCTCCTGCCGCCCGCTCCCCGCGACCTCGTCGCCGTCTACCGCGCGCTCGGCCTGCTCTGGCTGGCCTACCTCGCCCAGCCCGTGCTCGCCGGCTGGCGGGCGCGGGACACCGTGCCCGGCGCGCTCGGCCTCGCGGCGGTCCTCGCCTTCGCCGCGGTCTACGCCTGGCACTTCGTGCGCTCCCGCCCGTTGCACCTCGCCGGCCTCGAGGGGCCGGCCCCGGCCCCGCTCCCGTGGGCCGCCCGGGCCCGCTACGGGCTGCTCGCCGGCCTCGTCGCGCTCGCGACGCTGACCCTCGGCCAGGACGCGACGGCCACCTGGGTCTTCCTCGCCATCGCCGGGCTGTGGACCTTCCGCCGCTGGGTGCCCTACGTGCTCGCGGTCGGGCTCATCGTCCTCTACGAGGTGCTCGCCCACCGGGCACCGTCGTGGGAGCGCGACGACAGCCTGAGCATCGCGCTCGCGCTGGCGGTCGTCGCGGTGTCGGGGGTGATGCTCGCCCTGCGCCGCTCCCGCGACCTCGAGGAGGCCCGCCGCGAGAACGCGCGGCTGGCGGTCGAGGAGGAGCGCAACCGGATGGCGCGCGACCTGCACGACGTGCTGGGCCACTCGCTCACCGTCATCCGGGTCAAGTCCGAGCTGGCCGCCCGGCTCGTCGACCTCGACCCCGCCCGGGCACGTGCCGAGGTCGAGGCGGTCGAGACGCTCGCCCGAGAGGCGCTCGGGGACGTCCGGGCGGCCGTGGAGGGCTTCCGGGACATCTCGCTCGCCGCCGAGCTCGCGCGGGCCCGGGCGGCACTGGGCTCGGCGGGCATCGAGGCCGAGCTGCCGTGGCGCGTCGAGGGCATCGACCCGGTCCTCGACGAGCTCTACGCGTGGACCGTGCGCGAAGGGGTGACCAACGTCATCCGGCACAGCGGGGCCCGGCGCTGCACCGTGACGATCGACGAGCGCGGCCTGCGCCTCAGCGACGACGGTGCCGTGGCCTCCGCCGCCGGACGGGCCGCCGGCCACGGCCTGCGCGGCCTGGCCGAACGGGCCCGGACGGCCGGCGCCACCGTGCGCGCCCGCCGCCTCGAGCCGAGCGGGTTCGAGCTCGTCGTCTCCACACCGGCCGCCGGGGGCGGGGCATGACCCCCATCCGGGTCGCCCTCGCCGACGACCAGGCGCTCGTGCGCGGGGCGCTCGCCGCCCTGCTCGACCTCGAGCCCGACCTGTGCGTCGTCGGGCAGGCGGAGAGCGGGGACGAGGTGCTGCGGGTCGTCGCGCAGAGCGCTCCCGACGTCGTCCTCATGGACGTCGAGATGCCCGGTGGGGGCGGTATCGAGGCCACCGTGCGGCTGCACGAGCGCCACCCCGAGGTGCGGGTCCTCGTCGTGACGACCTTCGGACGGCCCGGCTACCTGCGGCGGGCGATCCAGGCCGGCGCCTCCGGGTTCGTCGTCAAGGACACCCCGGCGCACGCGCTCGCCGACGCCGTCCGCCGGGTGCACGCGGGCCTGCGGGTCGTCGACCCGGCCCTGGCCGCCGACTCCGTCGCGCTCGGGGACTCGCCACTCACGCCGCGCGAGACCGAGGTGCTGCGCGCCGCCTCGAGCGGCGCAACCGTCGCCCAGCTCGCCCGCACCCTGCACCTGACCGAGGGCACGGTGCGCAACCACCTCAGCTCGGTCATCGGCAAGACGACGGCTCGCAACCGCGCCGACGCGGTGCGGATCGCGCGCGACGCCGGCTGGCTGTGAGCGGGCTCAGACGTCGGTCGTGCCGAGCAGCATGCGCACCTCGGCGGCGGTGACCACCGACCCGGTGGCGAGCACCCCACCGCCGACCCCGCCCTCGTCGGCGAGCCCGGCGGCCCGGTCGAGCGCGTCCGGCAGGTCGTCGACGACGGTGACCCGGTGCTCTCCGAGGATGTCGGCGGCGATCTCCCCGAGCTCGGCCGGGCGCATCGAGCGCGGCGAGCTGTTGCGGGTGACGACGACCTCGTCGACGACCGGCTCGAGGGCCTCGAGCATCTCGGCCGCGTCCTTGTCCTTCATGACCGCGAGCACCCCGACGAGCTTGACGAACGCGAAGGAGTCCTCCAGGGCGGCCCGCAGCGCCCGGGCACCCGCGGGGTTGTGCGCCGCGTCGACGAGCACGGTCGGGCTGCGGCGGACCACCTCGAGCCGGCCCGGGGACTCGACGCGGGCCAGGCCCGCCCGGAGCAGCCCGAGGTCCAGGGCCTGCTCGCCCCCGCCGAGGAACGCCTCGACGGCCGCGACCGCGACGGCCGCGTTCTGTGCCTGGTGGGCCCCGTGCAGCGGCAGGAAGAGGTCGGGGTAGTCCGCGGCCAGCCCGCGCAGCGAGAGCTGCTGGCCGCCGACGGCGACCTCACGGGCGAGGACCCCGAAGTCGACGCTCTCGGTGACCGCCCGCGCACCCACCTCGGCCGCCCGCTCGAGCAGCACCTCGGCGGCGTCCCGGTCCGGCTGCAGCGCGAGCACCGCGATCCCGTCGGTCTTGATGATCCCCGCCTTCTCCCGGGCGATCTCCTCCGGGGTGTCACCGAGGAAGCTGCGGTGGTCGACGTCGATGGGGGTGAGGACCGACACGGGCGCCTCGACGACGTTCGTCGCGTCCCACGAGCCGCCCATCCCCACCTCGACGACCGCGACGTCGACGGGAAGGTCGGCGAAGGCCGCGTAGGCGACGGCGACGAGCACCTCGAAGTAGGTCATCCGCGGACCGCCGGCGGCCTGCGACCGGGCGTCGACGGCGTCGACGAACGGCAGGACGTCCTCGTACGCGGCGAGGAAGCGCTCGGGGTCCACCGGACGGCCCCCGACGGCGATCCGCTCGAGCATGGAGTGCAGGTGGGGGCTGGTGAACCGGCCGACCTTGAGCCCGGCCTCGGCGAGCACCGCCTCGATGATGCGCGCCGTGCTCGTCTTGCCGTTCGTGCCCGTGACGTGGATGACGGGGAAACCGCGCTGGGGGTCGCCGAGCAGCTCCATGACGGCGCTGATCCGCTCCAGCGACGGCTGCAGGTCGTGCTCGGGGGCACGGCCGAGGACGGCCTCCTCGGCCTCGCGCAGCCGCCGGCGCACCTCGAGGTTGTGCGCGGCCTCGCGCTGGGCGGCGTCGGGTGCAGGGCTCACCACACCATTGTCCACGGGCACCGGGCTCACGAGCCACTAGGCTCGTCCTCCCCCGAGACAGGAGACGCCGATGGCGGTGTACGTGGCGTGGACCGGCGCCCCGGTCCCCGCGGACCTCGTCGGCCCGTGGGAGGAGCTGCGCGTGCTCTCGGACGACCTCAGCCTCCTCGCGAGCGAGGAGGCCCTCTCGCGGGTCTACCACGAGCTGAAGTGGTCCCTCCCGCCGGACACCGCCCTGTTCGTCGCGCCGCTCGGCGACGTACCCAAGCTCAAGGGCATGCCGCCGGGCACGCTCGGCTGGCTGCGCCGACGGGCTCCCCGGGGCTGAGCCGGCGGGTCAGCGCCGGGTCACCCGCACGTGTGCCTTGTGGCCCTCGCCGACGGTGACGACGGCGACGCGCTCGCCGTCGGGCGTGACGAGTGGCGCGACCTCCTCGGCGAGGGTCTCCCCCGCGACGAGGCCGCCGTGGGCCTCGAGCGCGGCCTCGACCTCGCCGTCACCGGAGACCTCGAGGAGGATCCGGTCCGAGACGTCCAGGCCGGCGTCCTTGCGGGCCTGCTGCACGGCGCGCACGAGGTCGCGAGCGAGGCCCTCGCGGGCCAGCTCGGGGGTCACCGTGGTGTCGAGGACGACGAACCCGCCGCCTGGCAGCGACGCCGTGCGGCTGGACTTGATTCCCGGAACATCGTCGACGGGAGCTATGCGGAATGAGAAGGCTTGCTCTTCCACTTCCACCACGAGGTCGAACTCACCAGTCTTGAGACGAATCCCACCTGCGACAACCTCACCATCCGCATCGACGGACCAATCACCAGCCTTGCTCGAGGTGATTGCCTTCTGGACATCCCGCCCAAGCCGAGGGCCAGCTGCCCGCGCATTTACGACGAGGCGCTGCCGCACAAGACCTGTCTCTTCCGCCTCAGTAGTAGAGACCAAGTTGACCGCCTTGACGTTCAGCTCGTCGCGCACGATGCCGGTGAACGGCTCGACGCCCGCCGGGTCGGCGGTGACGACGGTCAGCTCGCGCAGCGGCAGCCGCACCCGCAGCCCCTCGGCCTTGCGCAGCGAGGAGCCGGTCGAGCACACCGCCCGCACCTGGTCCATCGCGGCGACGAGGGCGTCGTCGGCGGGCAGGTCGGTGGCGTCCGGCCAGTCGGCGAGGTGCACGGACCGACCGCCGGTGAGCCCGCGCCAGACCTCCTCGGTGACCAGCGGCAGCAGCGGCGCCGCGAGCCGGGTCAGCACCTCGAGCGCCGTGTACAGCGTGTCGAACGCCGGACCGGCCGCATCCGATGAGCCGGACCCGGTGTCCCAGAAGCGCTCTCGCGAGCGCCGGATGTACCAGTTGGTGAGGACGTCGACGAACGAGCGCACCGAGTCGCACGCACCCGGCACGTCGTAGGCATCCATCTGCCCGGTGACCGTGCCGACGAGGTCGTGCAGCTTGGCGAGCAGGTACCGGTCGAGCGGGTCCTCCGAGGACGTGGACCACCGGGCGTCGTAGCCCGCACCGCCCCGGGCGGCGTTGGCGTACAGCGAGAAGAAGTACCAGACGTTCCACAGCGGGAGGATCACCTGGCGGACCCCCTCGCGGATGCCCTCCTCGGTGACGACGAGGTTGCCCCCGCGCAGGATGGGGCTGGCCATGAGGAACCAGCGCATGGCGTCGGCGCCGTCGCGCTCGAACACCTCGCGCACGTCCGGGTAGTTGCGCAGCGACTTGCTCATCTTCTGGCCGTCGTTGCCGAGGACGATCCCGTGGCTGACGCACGAGCGGAAGGCAGGCCGGTCGAACAGCGCGGTCGCGAGGATGTGCAGCGTGTAGAACCAGCCGCGCGTCTGGCCGATGTACTCGACGATGAAGTCGGCCGGGAAGTGCGCGTCCTCGTCCTCGGTGCCGGCGAACCAGTCGGCGTTCTCGAAGGGGTAGTGCACCTGCGCGTAGCTCATCGAGCCGGAGTCGAACCACACGTCGAGCACGTCGCTGACCCGCCGCATCGTCGAGCGCCCGGTGGGGTCGTCGGGGTTGGGCCGGGTCAGCTCGTCGACGAACGGCCGGTGCAGGTCCGGGTTGCCGTCCCGGTCGCGCGGCAGGTCGCCGAAGTCGCGCTCGATCTCGGCGAACGAGCCGTAGACGTCGACCCGGGGGTAGCGCGGGTCGTCCGACGTCCACACCGGCACCGGGCTGCCCCAGAACCGGTTACGGGTGATCGACCAGTCGCGCGCGTTCTCCAGCCACTTGCCGAACTGGCCGTCCTTGACGTGCTCGGGCACCCAGGTGATCTGCTGGTTCAGCTCGACCATGCGGTCCTTGAACGCCGTGACCTCGACGAACCACGACTCGACGCCCTTGTAGATGAGGGGCTCGCGGCAGCGCCAGCAGTGCGGGTAGCTGTGCTCGTAGGTCTCGCGCCGCAGGAGCACCGTGCCCGGCGAGACCGACCCGGTGGGCCCCTCGCCGCGGGTCGCGGCCCGCAGGTGGTCGATGACGAGGGCGTTGGCGTCGAAGACGTGGACGCCCTCGTAGTCGGTGACGGGTGCGGTGAACCGGCCGTCCCGGCCGACCGGCATGACCGCCTCGATGCCCTCCCGGTCGGTGACCTCCTTGTCGACCTCGCCGAACGCGCCGGCGGTGTGCACGACCCCGGAGCCGTCGGTCGTCGTCACCGCGTCGTCGGCGGCCACGACGCGGAAGGCGTTCTCGTGCCCGGCGTAGTAGGAGAACGGCGGGACGTAGGTGCGCCCGACGAGGTCGGCGCCGCGGTAGCGCCCGAGGACGGCGAACTCGCCCTCGTCGTCGGCCAGCTCACGCGCGTAGGCCGCCAGCCGGGCCTCGGCGAGGACGTAGCGCGCGCGGGCGTCCGTGCCCGGGACCGGTGCCTCGACGACGACGTACTCGACCTGCGAGCCGACCATGGCCGCGAGGTTGCTCGGCAGCGTCCACGGCGTGGTCGTCCACACGAGCAGGTGCGCGCCGTCGAGCACCGGGTCGGTGCCGGTGTCCTCGAGCAGGAGGCCGACGGTGACCGCCGGGTCCTGCCGGCTCTGGTAGACGTCGTCGTCCATCCGCAGCTCGTGGTTCGACAGCGGCGTCTCGTCGTTCCAGCAGTAGGGCAGGACGCGGAAGCCCTGGTAGACCCATCCCTTGTCGTAGAGGGACTTGAACGCCCAGATGACCGACTCCATGTAGTCGGGGTTCATCGTGCGGTAGTCGTGGTCGAAGTCGACCCAGCGCGCCTGCCGGGTGACGTAGTCGCGCCACTCGCCGGTGTACGTCATGACCGAGTCGCGGCAGGCCGCGTTGAACTTCTCGATGCCGAGCTCGAGGATCTCGTCGGTCGTCTTGATCCCGTTCAGCCGCATCGCCTCCAGCTCGGCGGGCAGGCCGTGGGTGTCCCAGCCGAAGCGGCGCTCGACCCGCCGGCCGCGCATCGTCTGGTAGCGCGGGACGACGTCCTTGACGTAGCCGGTGAGCAGGTGCCCGTAGTGCGGCAGGCCGTTGGCGAACGGCGGGCCGTCGTAGAAGACGAACTCGTTCTCCCCCCGCTCGCCCGGGTCGCGCTGGTCGACCGAGGCGCGGAAGGTGCCGTCGGCCGCCCAGTGCGCGAGGACGGCCTCCTCCACCTGCGGCAGACGCGGGCTCGCGGGGACGCCGAACGCCTCGCCGGTGTGGTCACCGGTCGTGGACACCTTCGGGTAGGTCATCTCGGGCTGCTCCTGCGGGTCGTCGGCTCCTCGGGCCGAGGACGACGGCACCGGCCCACCGGCCGGGCACCACCGCGGTACCACCTCGCTTGCCGCCCGGGGGCGACCGCTCTTGCACCAGGTCGTGACGTGACCCCGACGTCCGGGTCTAGTGAGGACGGCGGGCCGTCCCGTTCTTCCGGAGGCTCGCCGCTGATGACGGCTCGAACGCCTGTGCCGCCGAGTCTAGCGGCCGGGTGCCGGTGTGCCGAACGGGTTGCCGAGGGACCGGGTGACCACCTCCCCGTTGCCCACGACCTCCCAGGCGACCTCGCGGTGGCCCCGGCCCTCGAGCACGGCGAGCGCGACGCGCAGGGTGTCGCCGTGGGTGACGAGCACGATGTCGGGTACCGGCCAGAGCGCGACCTCGGCGAGCAGGAGCCCCACCCGGGCGTGGACGTCGGCGATGCTCTCGCCCCCACCCCAGCGCACCTCGGTGACGTCCAGGCCCGCGGGCACCGGCTGCGCCCGCAGCTCGCGGGTGAGACGCCCTTCGAGCGCCCCGAGCGCCTGCTCGCGCAGCTCCGCGCGCTCGTGCACCTCCACCCCGAGGGTCCCGGCGAGGATGTCGGCGGTCTGCCGGGCCCGGATCAGGTCGCTGGAGAGCAGGCGTACCGGTCCGGCGACGAGGCGACGCAGGGTGGCCGCGGCGCGGGCCGCCTGCTCGCGGCCCCGGCCGGTGAGCGGCGGGTGGGCGGTCTGCCCCTGGAGGCGCCGCTGGAGGTTCCACGTCGACTCGCCGTGGCGGACGAGGTGGACGCGGTCGGCCGGCACGCCGCCCACGCTAGCCGCACGCCTAGACTCCCTCCCGTGGCTGGGCTCTTGGTGGCGGGGACGAGCTCGGACGCCGGCAAGTCGCTCGTCGTGACCGGTCTGGTCCGGGCGTGGCGGCGCCAGGGGCTGGCGGTGGCCCCGTTCAAGGCGCAGAACATGTCCAACCACTCGATGGTCTGCCGTGACGGCTCGGAGATCGGGCGGGCCCAGTACCTGCAGTGTCAGGCCGCCGGGGTGGAGGCGTCCTCGGTGCACAACCCCGTGCTGCTCAAGCCGGGCAGCGACCGCGAGGCGTTCGTCGTCGTGCGCGGCGCTCCGGCGGGCCGGCTGCGCGCCGGCGAGTACGCCACCGGGCGGCGCCACCTGGCGCAGGCGGCGTTCGAGGCCTACGAGGAGCTGGCGGCCTCGGTCGACCTCGTCGTGGCCGAGGGCGCGGGGTCGCCGGCCGAGGTCAACCTGCGCGCGGGCGACTACGTCAACCTCGGGCTCGCCCGGCGCGCCGGGCTGCCCGCCGTGCTCGTCGGCGACATCGACCGCGGCGGCGTGCTCGCGGCCCTCTACGGCACGTGGGCCCTCGTCGACGACGCCGACCGCGCCCACCTGCGCGCCTACGCCGTCAACAAGTTCCGGGGCGACCCCACGGTGCTCGAGCCCGGGCTCGCGACGGTCACCGAGCGCACCGGGATGCCGTGCGTCGGTGTGCTGCCGTGGCTCGAGGAGGTGTGGATCGACAGCGAGGACGCCCTCTCGGTGGGTCGCTGGCGACCGCCGTCGGACGCCGCGCCGGAGCGGCTGGAGGTCGCCGTCGTCCGGCTGCCCCGCACGTCGAACGCCACCGACGTCGACGCCCTGGCCTGCGAGCCCGGGGTCGACGTGCGGGTCACGACCGACCCCGACCGCTGCCGCGAGGCCGACCTCGTCGTCCTGCCGGGGAGCCGCGCGACCGTCTCGGACCTGCAGTGGCTGTGGCGCACCGGGATCGCCGACGTCGTGCGCGAGCGCGCACGGACCGGGCGGCCGGTCCTCGGGGTGTGTGGCGGCTACCAGATGCTCTGCCGCACCATCGACGACCCGGTGGAGAGCCGGGACGGGCTGGTCGAGGGGCTCGGCCTGCTCGCCGCCGACGTCGCGTTCTCCCCGCGCAAGGTGCTCGCCCGCCCGGCGACGACCTGGCACGGGCTGCCGGTCGAGGGGTACGAGATCCACCACGGCGTCGTCGACGACGACGGCGCCTTCCCCGGGGGGACGCGGGCCGGCGCGGTCTGGGGCACGATCTGGCACGGCACCCTCGAGGGCGACGCCTTCCGGCGCGCCTGGCTCGCCGAGGTCGCGGCCGCCAGCGGCTCACGGTGGGTGGCCGACACCGCGGCGCCGGGGTTCGCGGCCCGCCGGGAGGCCATGGTCGAGCGCCTCGCGGACGCCGTCGAGGAGCACCTCGACCTCGGGGCGCTCCTCGAGCTCGCGCGGCAGGCCCCCGGGGCGGCCCGATGAGCCGCACCGTCCAGGTCATCGGCATCGGCCCGGGCAGCCCCGCGCACGTGACCGCCCAGGCGGCCGCGGCGATGGCCTCGTGCGACGTGTTCCTCGTCGCCGACAAGGGCGAGGCCAAGGACGAGCTCGTCGCGGTGCGCCGGGGGCTGTGCGAGGCGCTGCTCGAGCCCGGGACCTACCGGGTCGTCACCGTTCCCGACCCCGAGCGTGGGCCGGACGCCCGCCGGGACGCGGCCGCCTACCGGGCCGGCGTCGACGCCTGGCACGCCGAGCGCGCCCGGCGGTACGCCGCGGTGGTCGACGCCCTGCCCGAGGACGCCGTCGTCGGCTTCCTCGTCTGGGGCGACCCGGCCTTCTACGACTCCACCCTCCGCATCGTGCGGGCCGTCGGACGGCTGACCCCGGTGACGGTGCACGTCGTGCCCGGCATCTCGGCGCTCCAGGTGCTCGCGGCCGAGCACGGCATCGTCCTCAACGGCATCGGTGGCCCGGTGCACGTCACCACCGGCCGGCGGCTCCTCCAGGAGTGGCGCCCCGACCTCGGCACGGTCGTCGTCATGCTCGACGCCCGGCTGCGCTGCGTGGAGCTGCTCGAGCGGGCACCGGACCTCGTGGTCCACTGGGGCGCCTACCTCGGTCTGCCCCAGCAGGAGCTGAGGGCCGGGCGCCTGGCCGACCTCGCCGAGGAGCTGGTGGCGCTGCGCCTCGACCTGCGTGCCCGGCACGGCTGGGTCATGGACACCTACGCCCTCAGCCTGCCCGAGGACGACGCGCGGGCGGTCAGCGGGACTCGCGGGTGACCGCCAGGGCCTGCCGCACGCGCAGGGCCTGCAGGACGAGCGAGGCCGCGAGCGACCCGCCGACCCCCTCGCCGGCACGCAGCCGCAGCGCGAGCACCGGCTCGAGGCCGAGCTCGCGCAGGACGGCGGCGTGCGCGACCTCCCGGCTGCGCTGGCCGGCGACGAGGTGGGCCTGCACCGCCGGCTCCTCCCGGACCGCCAGCAGGGCCGGCACGCTCGCGGCGAGCCCGTCCAGGACGACCGGCGCCCCGGCGCGCGCGGCACCGAGCACGACCCCGGTGAGCAGGGCGACCTCGCCCCCACCGAGCGCCCCGAGCAGCTGACGCGCCGAGCGCGAGGAGACGTCGCCGACCCGCTCCAGCGCACGGGCCACGACGGCGCGCTTGCGCTCCAGGGTCCCGGCGTCCGCCCCCACCCCGAGCCCGACGGCGTCGTGCGGGCCCAGCCCGAGCAGCGCGGCGGCCAGCGCCGCGGCCACGGTGGTGTTCCCGATGCCGACCTCGCCGAGGACGACGAGGCCCGACGCCGCGGCATCCCGGCCGACCGCGACCCCCGCCTCGAGGAGCCGGTCCACGTCGGCTGCCGCGAGCGCGTCGCCGGAGACCAGGTCGCCCCGGGCCGCGGCCGGTCGGGCGTCGAGCGCGCCCGGGACCGGGCCACCGGCCACCCCCGCGTCCACGACGACCACGCCGAGCCCGGCGCCACGGGCCGCGAGCGCCCCCGCCGACTCACCGGCCACCGCGGCGAGCGCCACGTCACGGGTCACCGACGAGGGGAACGCGCTGACGCCGAGCCCGGCCACCGGGTGGTCGGCGGCGGCCAGCACGAGCACCCCGCCCCGCACCTCGCCCGCACCGAGCGCCCGCACCCGGGCCACGACCCGGTCGAGCACCCCGAGCGCCTCGGGGGCGGCGAGCTGGGCGTCCGCCGCGTCCGTCGCCCCGACCAGCCGCGCGGACGACGGGCCCCGCAGGTGCGAGACCGGAGCCGTCGGCCCCTCCCCCTCCGCCGGCCACCGCTCCTCGAGCACGACGTCCGCCAGCGGTGCCCGCGTCGACCAGGCCGCACGCTGCAGGCCCGGCTCCGGCGGCCGCTCGTCCGGCCAGCCCAGGCACAGCCAGCCGAGCGTCTCGACGCCGTCGGGCAGGCCGAGCAGCCCGGCGAGGTCGGCCGGCTCGAAGAGCGTCACCCACCCCATCCCGAGCCCGAGCGCCCGGGCCGTGAGCCACATGTTCTGCACCGCCGTCGCGCACGACCACAGGTCGGTGTCGGGGAACGTCGCGCGCCCGAGCACCCCGGCGGCCGGGGTGCGGCGGTCACACGCCACGACGACGCCGACCGGCGCCTCGCGCAGCCCCTCGAGCTTGAGGTCGAGCAGCCGGGCGGCGCGGTCCTCGGTGAGCCCCTCCGCCTGGCGCAGGCGGGCCGCGTCGGCCAGGGCCGCCGCCCGGTCGCGCGTGCCGGCGTCCCGGACGACGACGAAGCGCCAGGGCTGGGAGTGCCCGACGCTCGGGGCGCGGTGCCCCGCCTCGAGCACCGCCGTGAGCAGCGGCTCGGGCACCGGGTCGGGACGGAAGCGGCGGATGTCCCGCCGGCCCGCGACGACCCGCCCGAGCGCGGCGACGACGTCCTCGCCCATCGCCCAGCCGTCCGGGGCCGCGGCCCGGGCGGCCGCGCTCGAGTCGTCCCCGACGAGCGGGACGGGCCGGCGGTAGGCCGGGCCGGCCGGCTCCGGCGTGGGCGACCCCGGCGCCGTGGGCACACGGGCCACCTCAGGCCTCCTGACCGGCTTCGATGTCACCCTCGACCTCGAGGTACACCCGGTGCATCTCGGCGAGCAGCCCGGGGTCGGGCTCCTGCCACAGGCCCCGGTCGGCGGCCTCGGAGAGCTTCTCGACGATGCCGCGCAGCGCCCACGGGTTGGCGTGCCGCAGGAAGGCCTGGGTCTCCTCGTCGGTGACGTACTCGCGTGCGACCCGGTCGTACATCCAGTCCTCGACGACCCCGGTCGTGGCGTCGAAGCCGAAGAGGTAGTCCACCGTGGCGGCCAGCTCGAAGGCGCCCTTGTACCCGTGCCTGCGCATCGCCGCGACCCACCGCGGGTTGACCACGCGGGCCCGGAACACCCTGCTGGTCTCCTCGTGCAGCGTGCGGGTGCGCACGAGGTCGGGCGTCGTCGAGTCGCCGACGTAGGCCGTCGGGGCCGTGCCGGTGAGCGCCCGCACCGTCGCGACCATGCCGCCGTGGTACTGGAAGTAGTCGTCGGAGTCGAGGATGTCCGACTCGCGGTTGTCGACGTTCTTCGCCGCGACCTGGATGCGCCGGTAGCTGCGCTCCATGTCCTCGCGCGCCGGTGCGCCGTCGAGGTCGCGGCCGTAGGCGAACCCGCCCCAGGCGGTGTAGACCTCCGCGAGGTCCGCGTCGTCGCGCCAGCTGCCCTGCTCGAGCACCTCGAGGACGCCCGCGCCGTACGAGCCGGGCTTGGAGCCGAAGATGCGGGTGCGCGCGCGGCGCGCGTCGCCGTGCTCGGCCTCGTCGGCCAGGGCGTGCGCACGGGGGTGGTTCAGCTCCAGCGGCTCCTCCAGGCCGACGACGAGCGCGACGGCGTCGTCGAGCAGGTCGACGACGTGCGGGAAGGCGTCCCGGAAGAACCCCGAGATCCGCACCGTGACGTCCACCCGCGGCCGGCCGAGCTCCTCGAGCGCGATGGCCTCGAGCCCGACGACCCGGCGCGACTGCTCGTCCCAGACCGGGGTGACGCCGAGGAGCGCGAGCACCTCGCCAAGGTCGTCACCCGAGGTGCGCATCGCCGAGGTGCCCCAGGCCGAGAGGCCGACCGACTGCGGCACGCCGCCGTGGTCCTCCCGGTAGCGCGCGAGGAGGGAGTCGGCCATCGCCGTCCCGGTCTCGTAGGCGAGCCGCGAGGGGATGGCCTTGGGGTCGACCGAGTAGAAGTTGCGGCCGGTCGGCAGGACGTTGACGAGACCGCGCAACGGCGACCCGGAGGGCCCGGCGGGGACGTACCCACCCTCGAGCGCGTGCAGGACCATCGCCAGCTCGTCGGTGGTCCGGCGCAGGCGGGGTACGACCTCCTCGCAGGCGAAGGTCAGCGACGCCTCGACGCCGGGGTCCGGCTCGCCGAGCGAGCCGGCGACGAGCGCCGGGACGGACCCGGCGTCCCAGCCGGCCCCGGCGAGCGCCTCGACGAGCTCCCGGGCGCGGGCCTCGACCTCGTCGGTGCGTGCCGTGCTCGAGGCACCCTCGGCCAGCCCGAGCGCCGTCCGCAGGCCCGGGACCGCGCCGCGGCGACCGCCGAACACCTGCGTGGCGCGCAGGACGGCCAGGACGAGGTCGACCAGCGCCTGCCCCTCCGGCGGCTGCCCGAGGACGTGCAGGCCGTCGCGGATCTGGACGTCCTTGACCTCGCACAGCCAACCGTCGACGTGCATGACGAAGTCGTCGAAGGTCTCCTCGTCCGGGCGCTCCTCGATGCCGAGGTCGTGGTGCAGCTGCGCGGCCTGGATGAGGGTCCAGATCTCACCGCGCAGCGCCGGCGCCTTGGCCGGGTCCATGACCGAGACGTTGCCGTACTCGTCGAGCAGCTGCTCGAGGCGCGCGATGTCCCCGTAGGACTCGGCACGGGCCATCGGCGGGACGAGGTGGTCGACGACGGTGGCGTGCGCCCGGCGCTTGGCCTGGGTCCCCTCGCCGGGGTCGTTGACGAGGAAGGGGTAGACCAGCGGGAGGCTGCCGAGGGCGGCGTCGGTGCCGCACGAGGCCGACATCGCGAGGTTCTTCCCGGGCAGCCACTCCAGGTTGCCGTGCTTGCCCATGTGGACCACGGCGTGGGCCCCGAACTCCTCCTCCAGCCACCGGTACGTCGCGAGGTAGTGGTGGCTCGGCGCAAGGTCAGGGTCGTGGTAGATCGCGATGGGGTTCTCGCCGAACCCCCGCGGCGGCTGGACGAGGACGACGACGTTGCCGGCCCGCAGCGCCGCGGTGACGATCGCCGGCTCCGCCCCGCTGTGGTCGACGAAGACCTCGCCGGGGGCCTCGCCCCAGGCCTGCGTGACGGCGTCGCGCAGGTCCTGGGGGAAGCGCTCGAACCACTCCCGGTAGCGGGCGGCCGGGATGCGGACGTGGTGCTCGGTCAGCTGGGTCTCGGTGAGCCACTCCGGGTCCTGGCCGCCGGCGGCGATCAGGGCGTGGACGAGCGCGTTGCCCGCCGTCGTGTCCGGCGCCTCACCCTCGACCGGAGGCAGCGGGTCCAGCCCCGGCACCGCCCCGGGCTCACCGAGGTCGTAGCCGGCCGCGCGCATCATCCGCAGCAGGCGCACGGTCGACACCGGGGTGTCGAGGCCGACGGCGTTGCCGATGCGGGAGTGCTTCGTCGGGTAGGCCGACAGCACGACGGCCACCTTGCGCTTCGCCGGGGGCACGTGCCGCAGCCGGGCGTGGCCGAGGGCGATGCCGGCCACGCGGGCGCACCGCTCGGGGTCGGCGACGTACCGGGCGAGTCCCTCCTCGTCGGTCTCCTTGAAGGAGAACGGGACCGTGACCACGCGCCCGTCGAACTCCGGGATCGCGACCTGGGTGGCGACGTCGAGCGGGGACATGCCGTCGGCCGCCGCAGCCCACTGCGCCCGGCTCCACGTGAGGCACAGCCCCTGGAGCAGCGGCACGTCGAGGGCGGCCAGCCGGGCGACGTCCCAGGCCTCGTCCTCACCCCCGGCGGACGCGCTGGCCGGGCGGGACCCACCGGCGGCGAGCACGGTGGTGACGACCGCGTCGTAGGTGGCGAGCTGCTCGAGCAGGCCAGCCGGCGCGTCGCGCAGGGAGGTCGCGAACACCGGCTCGCCGACGCCGCCGGCCGCGTCGACGGCGTCGGCGAGGGCGTGGACGTAGGCGGTGTTCCCGGCGGCGTACTGCGCGCGGTAGAAGAGGATGCCCACCCGCGGACGGGGCGTGGCCGACGGTTCCGGGGCGGGACGCTCCAGGACGCCCCAGCCGGGCAGCTCGACCGGTGCCTCGAAGCCCTCACCGGTGAGCAGGAGGGTGTCGCTGAGGAACGCGTGCAGCTGAGCGAGGTTGCCGGCACCGCCGTGGCGCAGGTACTCGTGGGCCTCGCGGACCACCCCCTGGGGCGCCGTGGACTCGGCCATCAGCTGGGCGTTGGGCGCCTGCTCGCCGCCGACGACGACCACGGGGACCCCGGCCTGCCGGATCCGGGCGAAGCCGGAGCACAGGTCCTCGGGCGTCCCGAGGATGCGGGCGACGACGACGTCGGCCGACTCCAGCAGCGCGGCGAGGTCGGCGTGCCCGGGGCGGGTGGGGTTGGCGACGACGAAGTCGGCCCCGCTGGCGCGGGCCGAGAGCAGGTCGGTGTCGGACGTCGAGAGCAACGCGATGCGCGGCACGGCGGACTCCTCCGGGGGTGTCCTCGCCCCCTTGTCGGCGTGGGCCCGGGGCGCGGCCACGGGCATCCGCGGCGGCGTTCCTGACTCACCCCCGTCCGGGGGCTCACAGTGGCGGGACCGTCCCGGACTCGCACCGGGTTCCGCCGACGTCGGACCCGCGCAGCCTACCCGGCGGGCGCGCGTACGCTGGCGGCGATGTCCACCACCCCCGCCCGGCCCGCGGCCGACCGCTGCCCGGGCCTGCTGCGCCCCCACGTCGCCGAGGACGGTGCGCTCGTGCGCCTGCGCGTGCCCGGCGGCGTCGTCCGCACCGACGTGCTCGGCCGGCTCGTCGCGCTGGCCGGTGACACCGGCGCGCCCCTGGTGCAACTGACCAGCCGCGGCAACCTCCAGCTGCGGGGCCTGCCGGACCCGCTGCCCGAGCCCTTCGTCGCCGCCGTCGAGGGCACCGGCCTGCTGCCCTCGGCGAGCCACGAGCGCGTGCGCAACATCCTCGCCTCGCCGCTCAGCCCCGGCCTGCAGCCGCTCGTCCACGCCCTCGACCGGGCGCTGTGTGCCGACCGGGCGCTCGCCGGCCTCCCCGGGCGCTTCCTCTTCGCCGTGGCCGACGCCCACGGCTCCCCGCTGTCCGAGCCCTACGACGTCGCCTACCAGCAGCTCTCCCCGCAGGGGGGCCTCCTGCTCGCCGGCGGCCGTGGCCGGCCGGTCGCGCCGCAGGACGCCGTCGAGGCGATGCTCGAGGTCGCCCACGCCTTCCTCGCCGCGGCCCCCGAGGGGGTGTGGAACGTCCGCGACCTGCCCGCGGACTCGCCCGTCCTGGACGGGCTCTTCCCGTGCTCGCCGTCGCTCGCCCCGCCGCTGCCGCCCGGTCCCGTCGGGGCCGACCTCGTCGCCGGGGTGCCGCTCGGGCTCCTCACCGCGCAGCACGCCGCCGCCCTCGCGGACGTCGCGCGCTTCGTCGTCGTCACGCCGTGGCGCTCGGTCCTCGTCCCGGACGGTGCGGCCGTGGCCGGACGCCTCGCACAGGCCGGGCTCGTGCCGGACGCCCCGTCGGCGGCCTCGCGGGTCAGTGCCTGCGTCGGCGCGCCCTACTGCGCCAAGGGCGAGACCGAGACGCTGCCGGTCGCGCGCGAGGTGGTCCGCCGGCTCGACGCCGGCACCGGTGGCACCCACGCCCCGGTCCACGTCGTCGGCTGCGCCCGACGGTGCGGCGCCCGGTCCGGCGACCTCGTCGCCGTCGCGCCGGCCGGGGCCGACGCCGTCCTCGCGGGGCTCGGGGCGCAGGGCGCATGAGCCTCCTGGAGCGCCCCACCCGCCGGTACGAGTACGAGACCGACGGCCAGGCGATCTACCGCCACTCGTTCGCGACCATCCGGTCCGAGGCCGAGCTGTCCACCCTCCCGGTCGACCTGCACGGCGTGGCCACCCGGGTCGCGCACGCCGCCGGGGACGTCGGCGTCGTCGCCGACCTCGCGGCCCACCCGGAGGTCGTGTGGGCGGCCCGCTCGGCCCTGCACGACGGGGCTCCGGTGCTCACCGACTCGCACATGCTCGCGGCCGGCATCACCCGCCGGCGGCTGCCCGCCGAGAACGAGGTCGTGTGCACCCTGCGCGAGGCCCCGGTGCCCGACCTCGCGCGCCGCTGGGGGACGACCCGCGCCGCCGCGGCGGTCTCGCTGTGGGAGCCGTGGCTCGACGGGGCCGTCGTCGCGGTCGGGAACGCCCCGACGGCCCTGTTCCACCTGCTCGAGATGCTCCTCGACGGTGCCGCGCGCCCGGCGGCGGTCGTGGGGATGCCCGTCGGCTTCGTCGGCTCGGCGGAGTCGAAGGTCGCGCTGGCCCACCACGAGCTGCCCGGCGGGGGCCAGGTGCCGTGGCTGGTCGTCCACGGCCGCCGCGGCGGCTCGGCGATGGCCGCCGCCGCGGTCAACGCGCTCGCCGACCCGGACGAGCTCGCATGAGCGGCGGTGCACTCCCGGGACATCTCTACGGGGTCGGGGTCGGGCCGGGTGACCCCGACCTCATGACGCTGCGGGCCGCCGCTCTCGTCTCCTCCGCCGACGTCGTCGCCTACCACCGTGCGGCACACCGGGACTCGACGGCCCGGGCCATCGCCTCCGGGCAGCTGCGCGACGACGTGCTCGAGGAGGAGCTCGTCTACCCGGTGACGACGGGCACCACGGACCACGACGGGGGCTACTACGGCGCGCTCGCCGAGTTCTACCTCGAGTGCGCACACCGGCTGCGGGGCCACCTGGCCGCCGGCCGCTCGGTCGTCGTGCTCGCCGAGGGCGACCCGCTCTTCTACGGCTCGTTCATGTACGTCCACGACGTCCTGCGCGAGGAGTTCCCGACCGAGGTCGTGCCCGGGGTGACGTCGGTCTCGGCGGCCAGCGCGGCCGCCGGGACGGGCCTGAGCCGGCACGAGGACACCCTCACCGTGCTCCCCGGCACGCTCCCCGTGCCCGAGCTCGCCCGGCGCCTGGCCGACACCGACGCGGCCGTCGTCATGAAGCTCGGCCGCACCTTCGCCGCGGTGCGCGAGGCGCTGCGCCAGGCCGGCCGGCTCGAGGAGGCGGTGTACGTCGAGCGGGCCAGCGCGCCGGGGCAGCGGGTGCTGCCCGCCGCCGAGGTCGACCCGGGCACCGTCCCGTACATGTCCCTCGTCGTCGTCCCGGGTGCCGACCTGCGGGCCGACGCCGCGGGGCGGGCGGCGGCCGACGGCCCGCTCTCGACGGCGCCGGACGGCTCCCCCTCGGCAGGCTGCGCGTCCTCCGTCCAGGTCTCCGCCACCGGAACGGTCCACGTCGTCGGGCTCGGCCCGGGGCCGCAGCGGTGGGTGACTCCGGAGGCCGGCGAGGTGCTCGCCGCGGTGGCACACGTGGTCGGCTACGCGCCCTACGTCGCGCGGGTTCCCCAGCGCGCGGGCCTGACCCGGCACGCCAGCGGCAACACCGTCGAGGTCGAGCGCGCCCGTGAGGCTCTCGAGCTCGCACTGGCCGGGGAGCAGGTCGCCGTCGTCTCCGGCGGCGACGCCGGGGTCTTCGGGATGGCCGCCGCGGTCTTCGAGGCCGCCGAGGACCCGCGCTACGGGTCGGTGCCGGTCCACGTCGTCCCCGGCGTCACCGCCGCGCACGCCGCCGCGGCGCTCGCCGGCGCGCTGCTCGGGGCGGACCACGCGCTCATCTCGCTCTCGGACCGGCTCAAGCCGTGGGAGGTGCTGCTCGAGCGGCTCACCGCGGCCGTGCGGGCCGACCTCGTCGTGGCCCTGTACAACCCGCGCTCGCGCTCGCGCCCGGGCCAGCTCGCCGCCGCGCTCGAGGCCGTGCGCGAGGTGGTGGGGCCCGACCGGGTCCTCGTCGTCGCCCGGGACGTCGGGCGGGCGGGCGAGCAGCTGCGGGTCACCACCGTCGGCGCGCTCGACCCGGAGACGGTCGACATGCGCTGCCTCGTCGTCATCGGCGCCTCCCGCACCCGGGTCACCCCGGCCGGCCGGGTCTGGACCCCCCGCTCCGTCCGCCCGCTCCCCTCCACCTCCCCGTCCTCCATTTGACCAATAGGTCACGACAGGAACGCTCGACTGTGCCTGAGGTGACCTATTGGTCACGACAGGAACGCTCGACTGTGCCTGAGGTGACCTATTGGTCACGACAGGGACGGTCGGCTGTGCCTCACGTGACCTATTGGTCAAATGGAGGACGGTCGGGTGTGGTGTGCCGGGGCCGGGGCCGCGGCGGCTCAGGCGAGCAGGGCCGCCACGTCGGCGGCGGTACGGGGTGGGTCGAGGACGTCGACCTCCCGTCCCAGGGCTCGCAGCAGCCGTACCGGCCACGGAGGGGTGAGCCCGGCCGACCGGAGCAGGTCGGTGTCGGTGAGCACCTTGACGAGGACGTCCTGGCGCACGACCCGGTCGACGACGACGGCCACCTCGTCCGCCCACGACCACGCCAGGTCGACGTCGTGGGTCGCCATGACGACCGTCGTGCCGAGCCCCTCGAGACGCTCCAGGGCCGCCAGCAGCTCGCCCACGCCGCGCGGGTCGAGCCCGGCGGTCGGCTCGTCGAGGAGGAGGACCTCCGGACGCATCGCGACCGCCCCGGCGACGGCGACCCGCTTGCGCTGCCCGTAGGAGAGCTGGTGCACCGCCCGGTCGGCGAGGTGGGCGACGCCGAGCGCGGTGAGGGCCTCCTCGACCCGGGTACGCACCTGCGCGTCGGGCAGCCCGAGGTTGACCGGGCCGAAGGACACGTCGCGACGCACGTCCGCGGAGAACAGCTGGTCGTCCGGGTCCTGCAGGACGAGCTGGACGCGCTGGCGGTGCTCCCCCAGCGCGCCCGACCGGTGACGCAGCGGGCGCCCGTCGACGAGGACCTCGCCGGCGCCGGGACGGTGGGCCCCCGAGAGGCAGCGCAGCAGCGTCGTCTTACCCGACCCGTTGGCCCCGAGCAGCGCGACCCGCCTCCCCCGCGCGACCTCGAGCGACACGCAGTCGAGGACGTCCGGCCCGCCGGGGTAGCCCGCGTGCACCCCGGCGGCCGCGAGCACCGCGGGCACCGCCGGGGGCTCGTGCCGGGTCAGCCGGTGGGTCACCCGGTCACCGACCAGGCGGCGAGCGCGGCCAGCACGGTCACCGAGAGCGTGACGAACGTCCACGACACCGGCCGCGCCGGGGCGAGGGTGCGCAGCGTCCCGCTCGAGCCACGACCGGCGAGCCCGGCCTCCAGCCGTCTCGCCCGCCCCGCCGCGCGGACGAGGACGACCGACCCGAGCATCCCGAGGGAGCGCCGGGCGGCGGGCCCCCCGGAGTAGCCGAGCCGGGCCGCCTGCGCCTCGCGCACCGTCGCCGCCGTGTCGAGCAGGAGGAAGAGCATCCGGTAGGTCAGCTCGGCGACGTCGACGACCGCGTCCGGCACCCGCAGGCGACGCAGCCCCGCGACGAGGTCGACCACCGGGGTCGTCGTCGCGAGCAGCGCCATCGCCGAGGTCGCCGCGAGCGAGCGCCCGAGCACGTGCAGCGCGCGCCCCAGCGTCTCGTCGGTCACCGCGACCGGGCCGGCGGACCACACGGCGCCGGTCGAGCCGTCGCCGACGGTCACCGCGACGCTCGCGGCCCCGAGGAGGACGAAGGCGGCCGGGGCGAGGAGCACCCGCAGGTACGTGCGCCACGGCACCCGGGCGCCGGCGAGCGCACAGCCGACGGCGAGCAGCGCCACCGCGGTGACGACCGGCGCCGAGCCGGTCGTCACCGCGATCAGGAGCAGCCCGAGGGCGAGCAGTGCCTTCTCCTCGGTGCTGCGCGAGCGCCATCGGCTGGCCCACGCGGCGTCGTCGACGGCGAGCCGCGCCATCTCAGCGACCGGCCTCCGCCCGGGCGGTGCGGGCGCGCCACCGCTCGCGCAGGGTGCCGAGGACGAAGCCGACGAACCCCGCCCCGAGGGCGGCCTGGAGGGCGAACAGCCCGGACTCCACCTCGGAGCTGTTCGGCGCCCACAGGTGGGAGAACCACGGCCGGTAGGACGGGTCGCTCGCGGTGATCGCGTCGGTGGCGGCCCCGTCGGTACCGCCGTAGTCGCCGTTGCCCGCGACGAGCAGGCAGCCGACGACGACGAGCACGGCCACGGCGAGCAAGAGGATGGTGGTGCGCCGCTCACGCATCGACGCTCACCCCCTCCTCGCGGGCGCCGACCCGGCCGAGGCCCTCGAGCTCGGGCCCGGCCCAGGAGTGCAGGGCCCGGACGAGCACGACGCCGAGGATGCCCTCGACGACCGCGAGCGGCACCTGGGTGACCGCGAAGATCCCGAAGAACCGGGCGAAGGCTCCGAGCAGGCCGGAGACCGGGTCGGGGAAGGCGAGCGCGAGCTGGGCCGCGGTCGTCACGTACGTCGCGAGGTCGGCGACCGCGACCCCGACGAAGACCGCGACGGCGAGCGGGGCCCGCCGGAGCAACCGGTAGCAGCCGTACCCGGCCCAGGGGCCGACGACCGCCATCGAGAAGACGTTGGCCCCGAGGGTCGTGATGCCGCCGTGCGCGAGCAGCAGCGCCTGGAAGAGCAGCACGACGGACCCGAGCAGGGCCATGACCGGTGGCCGGAAGACGATGGCGCCGACGCCCGTGCCCGTCGGGTGCGACGAGGAGCCGGTGACCGACGGCAGCTTGAGCGCGGACAGGACGAACGTGAACGCCCCGGCGGCGCCGAGCAGCAGCCGCGCCTCGGGCCGTTCGCGGGCCACGCGGCCCACCTCGCGGGCGCCGTGGACGACGAACGGTGCGGCGATGACCGTCCAGGCGGCCGCGTGCAGTGGTGGGAGGAACCCTTCGGCGATGTGCATGTGGATGCACCCCTTCCCCGGGATGACGCGTCCCGGATGACGAGACCAGCGCCCCGAGTTCCTGGCTCGCGGAAGACCCGCTCACAGTGGCGCGACCGCCCCGGACTCTCACCGGGTTCCTCGACGCAGACGCTGGTGGCGCGAGGCTACCCGATCCCCGTCGGGTCGGCGCCCGGGCGCGGCACCCCGGCGCGCCGCTCCCGCGTGCCGTAGAGGTGGCTCTCGGCGAACCCCTCCGCGGCGAGGGCGCGCCCGACGAGGATGACCGACGCCTGCCGCAGGCCGGCCTGCTCGACCCGGTCGGCGACCTCGGCCAGGGTCGTCCGGATGACGACCTCGCGAGGGGTGCTCACGGCGGCACCGACGACGACCGGGCAGTCGGCGCCGTAGTGCGCGGCGAGCCGCTCGGCGAGGACTCGGGTGTGCCGGATGGCGAGGTGGAGCACGAGCGTCGCGCCCGTGGCGGCGTACGCGTCGAGGTCCTCCCCGGCGGGCATCGCCGTCGAGTCCCGCTGGGCCCGGGTGAGGACGACGGTCTGGGCCACCTCCGGCACGGTGAGCTCGCGCCCGACGAGCGCCGCCGCCGCCGCGTACGCCGGCACCCCCGGCGTGACGTCCCAGGGCACACCGGCCGCGTCGAGCCGGCGGCCCTGCTCGGCGACCGCGGAGTACAGCGACGGGTCGCCCGAGCACAGCCGGGCGACGTCGAGGCCCCTCGCGTGGGCGTCGACGAGATGCGCGGTGATCGTGTCGAGGTCGAGTCGCTGGGTGTCGACGAGCTCGGCCCCCGGCGGGCAGTGGGCGAGGACCTCGGCGTCGAGGTAGGTGCCGGCGTACAGGCACACCGGGCTCTCCTGCAGCAGCCGGACCGCGCGCAGGGTGAGCAGGTCGGCGGCTCCGGGCCCGGCACCGACGAAGTGGACGGTCACGGGCTCTCCTTCGTCGCGGACCACTGGGTGACGGGCCGGGCCGGGGTCCACGACAGGTGCCGGCCGAGCGGCTCGGCGCGCTCGACGGTGAACCGGCGCAGCGCACCACCGTGGCGTGCGTGGGCGGCCACGGCCAGCGCCTCGGTGCCGAGGGTCACGGCGTGCACGACGAGTCGGCCGCCGGGGCGCAGCGCCGCCCAGGCCGCCTCGAGCAGCGGCTCGCTCGCCCCGCCCCCGACGAACACCGCGCCCGGCTCCGGCAGCCCGGCCACCGCACCCTGCACGTCGCCGACGACCACCTGGACGGGGACCCCGTGCCGGGCCGCGTTCTCCCGGATGCGTTCTGCTCGCCGGGGGTCGCGCTCCACGGCGAGCGCCCGCGCGCGGTCCGCGGACCGGCACCACTCCACGGCCACCGAGCCGGCCCCGGCACCGAGGTCCCACAGCAGCTGTCCGGGCAGTGGACGCAGGGCGCAGACGGCGAGCGCGCGCAGCTCGGCCTTGGTCAGCTGGCCGTCGTGCGCGAAGGCGTCGTCGGGCAGGCCGGGGGCGGTACCGGGCAGGCCGACGTCGTCCGGCAGCCGGACCGCGAGCACGTGGAGCCGCGGCAGCGGCCGCGGGGAGGCCACGAGGGCCTCCGCGGTCACCTCGTGCCGGCTCTGGGAGGGCGCACCGAGGTCGCCGAGGACGGTGAGCTCGGCCCGCCCACACCCGTGCTGCACGAGCAGGCGCGCGAGCGCGAGAGGGGTGGTCTCGTCCGCCGACAGCACGAGCAGCCGGGCACCGGGCGCCAGGTGGGGCACGAGCGCGGCGGGCGGTGCCGACACGAGGCCGACGACGCGCGCCTCCTCGGCCGACCAGCGCATCGCCGCGCGCGCGAGCGCGACCGACGAGACGGCCGGGTGGATGCGCACCGCCTCGGCCCCGAGGTGGCGCACGAGGGTGGTGCCGATGCCCGAGACCATCGGGTCGCCGCTGGCGAGCGCGACGACGCCCTCACCGGCGACGTCGGCGAGCAGCCGGGGCAGCCCCGTGGCGAGCGGCGCCGGCCACGGCCGGCGGTCGGCCGGGTCCTGCGGCCCGAGCAGCCCGAGCAGGCGGGGCGAGCCGAGGAGGACGCGGGCGTCCCGCACGAGGGCGCGGATCGCGGGCGGCAGGGCCTCCGGCCCGTCCGCGGGGACCCCGACGACGTCGATCACGGCGCTCAGCGTAGGCCGCGGCGGCCGGCCCCCGGCGCGCGGTCGGCGCCCGTGCCATGATGTCCCCGGCCGACGCGAGGAATCCGGTGAGAGTCCGGAGCGGTCCCGCCACTGTCATCCCCCCGGGGAGAGCCAGGACGTCGCGTCGGCCCGCCGCCGCGCGACACCGGCGGCGTCCGTCGCTCGGGCGAGCGTGGTCACTCGCCGCAGGAGGAGTCCGTCACCCCGTGGTCCGCTACCCGTTCTCCGCCGTCGTCGGTTCCGACGACCTGGCCCTAGCCCTCGTCCTGACCACCGTCTCCCCGTCGGTCGGCGGCGTCCTCGTGCGTGGGGAGAAGGGGACGGCCAAGTCGACGATCGTCCGCGCGCTCGTGGACCTGCTGCCCGCCCAGCGGGTCGTCGCCGGATGCCGGTTCGCCTGCGACCCGCACGCGCCGGACCCCGGCTGCCCCGACGGCCCGCACGCGGCCGACGCCCCCGTCGAGCAGCGTCCGGCCCGGCTCGTCGAGCTGCCCGTCGGTGCCACCGAGGACCGGGTCGTCGGCTCCCTCGACCTCGGCCGCGCGCTCGGCGAGGGCCGCGCGACCTTCCAGCCCGGTCTGCTCGCGGCCGCCCACCGGGGGCTGCTGTACGTCGACGAGGTCAACCTCCTGCACGACCACCTCGTCGACCTGCTGCTCGACGCCGCGGCGATGGGCCGCACGAGTGTCGAGCGCGACGGGGTCTCGGTGAGCCACGCGGCCGACCTCGTCCTCGTCGGGACGATGAACCCCGAGGAGGGTGAGCTGCGCCCCCAGCTGCTCGACCGGTTCGGCCTGACCGTCGAGGTCGCCGCGAGCCGTGAGCCGCACGAGCGGGCCGAGGTCGTCCGCCGCCGGCTCGCCTTCGACGCGGACCCGCGAGCCTTCGCGGCGCGCTACGCGCCGGCCCAGGCCGACCTCGCGCGGCGGGTCGCCGCCGCCCGCGAGGCCGTCGGCGACGTCGAGCTCACCGATGCCGCGCTCGCGGCCATCGCCCGGGTCTGCGCCGGCTTCGACGTCGACGGGATGCGGGCCGACATCGTCACCGCCCGGGCGGCGAAGGCGCACGCCGCCTGGCACGGCCGCACCCGGGTGACCCGGGCCGACGTGCGGGCGGCCGCCCGCCTCTCCCTCCCCCACCGCCGCCGGCGCAACCCGTTCGACGCGCCCGGACTCGACGAGGGCCTGCTCGACCGGCTGCTCGAGGACCTCGAGGACGACCCCGAGCCGCCCGACCCCGGCGGCGAGGGCCCGCAGGACGACGGGCCCGGGCCGCCCGCGCCGCCGGACCCGGACGGCGCCGCCTCGGCCGACACCCCCACCGACGGCGGTGCGCAGACCCCGCCGGAGGCCTCCGCCGAGCAGCCGAGCGCGGCGGACGACGCGAACGGCGGCGAGGACGACGGCCGGGAGGACACCACGGCCGGC